>CAVUHY010000001.1:0-13878 GCA_963741365.1 Candidatus Acidiferrales bacterium
GGGATCGACGGGAATTCGCCGCAGAAACCGAATGTTTTTGCCGGTGGCCCCGGTTCCACCGAGCGCCACTCCCTTGACCAGAGTCTCTAAATCCGGAGGATAGCCTTCGCTGCCCACTTCCACTCGAATCAAATTCCGGTCGGCCAAGTCCTTGTAACGATCGATGGCTCTACGCATGTCGCGCAAATCATAGCGAAGTTCCGACTCGCGTTGCCGCACGATTGTGTAGCGCGCAATCGGAAGTGCGGCCGAGGAGAGAATCATCAAAATCGCACACGCGATAATCAGCTCAATCAGCGTCATCCCGAATTCGGGCGACGGAATTCGTTTCCGGGCGCGAACGTTCATTGTATTCTGCCGCGGGAAGCGCTCATTGCACCCGCTCTCACTGTACACGCAAGGTGGCTTCGCTGGTGACAAGCGGTATCGCTTTCTGCTGGGAATCCTTGGCGTTTACCTGGACGATCGACAGATTTGTTACACCCGGCGCCAGTGCCTTAACCACTACACCGAGAAGCGTGCCTGTGCCATTTACGCCGGGGGTGTTGGGTTGCCGCGTGGCGGAAATAATCGCCTGTCCATGTTCTTTGTCAACGCGTTGCACGATGGCAATCTCTTGCGTTCCGCCAGAAAGAAACCCGCCATGCCGCACTTCTTCTACGCTGATGATGGCTGGGTTGTATTGCAACAGCATCGGCACCGAATAAAGATCAGTGACGTTCTCCACCACCACACCCACCGTTGCCGTTTGCCCTGGTGCCAGATTCAGGCTAGCGGGCTCAAACCGGATTCTTGGTCCCGTAATCTGAGTCTGTGGAACTCCACCGGGATTAACAGGCGCCGGATTTACCATCGGTGGATTCGACTGTGCGGGCACTACTCCCGTTGGGGGTGGCGCGGTTGGTTGTATGGGTTGCGGATTCGGATTTGCCGATGGCGCCTTCACTTCCATTTCGCGTTTCGCGCCTGGGTATGTTTCTGTCCCCGAGAAGATCGGCCGCAAGTTCGCTTTCGTCCAATCGGGCAGACGCACCACTCGCGGTGTCAGGACGATCAACACCTCGTCTTCCTGCTTTTGGTTCCTGTCCTCGGAAAAGAGATACCGGAAGATCGGTATCTTCGCCAGTCCCGGCCAGCCATTCAGAGTCTTTTGGTCAACCTGCGAAATCAACCCGCCTAGTATGCTGACTTCGCCTTCCTTCAAGCGAATCTCGTGCTCCACTTTGCGCTGGCTGATAATGGGTTGCGTGATTCCACCGATGTTGGCGCTGCCCGTCTGCGCAGACACCTCGACAGACACTTTCATACTCACGTCGTGATTCGGGTGGATGTGGGGCGTAATGTCGAGATTCACGCCAACGTCTATATATTGGAATTGCGTATTGACGAGCGGATTTACAAAGCCCGCGCCACCGGTCGAACCCACTCCAACGCCCGCCTGGAAGCTGCCCGTTGCCACCGGTATCCGATCTCCAATCTTCAGTTTCGCCGACTGTCCGTCGATCGCACGAATTTCGGGATCTTGAATAATTTTTGTGGTCGTGTCCGTCAACACAAAGTTTGCCGTGGCACCTGGAAGTGTGAAAACCACGTCATTCTGATTCAAGTGAGTCAACTGATTAAGCGTCACTCCATTGTTGGTCGGCGTTGTCGTCGTGGACGATGTGCTGGTGTTGTTGTTCGGATTGATCTGCACCGAAGCAGTCTGGCCCGGCAGGATTCCCAGGTCGCGAAGACGGTCTGTCCGCGCTTCCAGCACCTGGACCTGCACAATCACTTCGGGCTTGGCCTTGTCGATATCGCGAATGATTTTATCCGCGAGTGCAATCTTGTCCGGTGTATCTCGAATGATGATGGCGCTCTGCGCGTTGACCTGCTGGATGCGCTTCAGATCCAGCAATTGCCGTAGCCCGGTGGTGATTTCCGTCAAGTCCTGCGCGATGGCTACGTTGCTCAGGTAAAACGTCCGCACGACCTGCTCTTCGTAATCGCGCCGCTTCTGGGTCGTATCCGGAATGATCATAATGATGTTTTCGGTTACCGGCTTCCAGAAAGACTTGCTCTCCAGCGAAACGATATCGAGCGCCTGCTCCAAAGTGACATTAGTGAGTTCCGTGCTGATTCGCTTCGCCTGCAAATCCGGGTCGTAAATCACCGTCAAGCCAGCCAATTTACCGATCGTCTCGTAAACAATTTTAGCGTCATTGGACATCTTCAAGTTGATGGGGGCGCGCGACAGCGGCTTCAATTCGGGCGGCTGTGAAGCCATCATCGGTTGCCCAGTCGAAGCGGCTTCGGTGTCAGTTTCTTCCGTCGCCGCTGCTCGGCTTTTTTCCGTCAGCATGTCGATGGTGCGCTTCAGTTCCTGATCGGCGACGATACTCGAAGGATCATAGACAATGGCTCGCTGAAATTCTGAAACCGCTCCCTGTAAATCGCCTTTTTCACGTAACTTGTAGCCTTGATGGATGTGCTGTTGCCCGGCCATGAACCGCGCTTGGTTCAAACCGATCTTATAATTCGCATTGTGCGGGTCGGCCTTATTAGCTTTCAGGTAATAATCGACGGCTTCATCATAATTCTGGACGTCCAGGGCCTTCTTCGCGGCAGAATAGTCTTCCTTGCCTTTCGGGCAGCCCGCCGCAAATATTGCAATAACAAGGATGATCACCAACTGACTGCAGCGGCGCATGAGTTCTCCGGAATCTCGACTGGGCGCAACCCGCTTCTTTACTTGCTTTTGGAGTCTAGCATTCGATTTGCTGGTGCGGCAAGCGGCTACGGTGGCGATGTCACCAGCTACCAACTGTTCCATGTGCCAGTTCCTGCCTCTCCAAAACCCATCGTTGTGCGGCAGGCGGGACGACCGCCGTTTTTGGCTGCTTTCTGGGTTCCGATGTCTCTATTACACGCCTCATCGGGTAAAATGAAAGAGTGTGGCCAAGCCGACGACCAAAACCGTAAAGAGCAAGCCCGCGACCGCCAAGGACTCCGCGGAGAAAATCGTCGCGCAGAATCGCGCCGCTTCGTACAACTATCATATTCTGGAAAAGATGGAAGCTGGTCTGGTTCTCCACGGAACCGAAGTGAAGGCGCTTCGCGAGGGCAAAGCCAATATCCGCGATGCCTTCGTGGACTTCAAGCCCAGCGGCCCTTTTCTGGTGAACGCACACATCGCGCAGTATTTGCCAGGCGGACCCTGGAATCATGAACCACTTGGCAATCGCAAACTGCTTCTTCACCAGCGTGAAATCGATAAACTTTCTGGACGTACCGAATCCAAAGGATTGACCGTTATTCCCTTGCGGATTTACTTCCGCAACGGCATCGCCAAGGTCGAGATCGCCCTGGCTCAGGGTAAGAAAACTTGGGACCGTCGCCAGGACGAAAAGACCAAGGAAGCCCGCAGGGAAACGGAACAAGCAATGTATCGCAACCGGAGGCGATAATACTGTCATGCAAATCATTCTTGATACCAAGCCGTTTGCCACACTTGAAGCAGATGCATTGGTCACCTATGTTTTCGACGAAAGCGATCCTGTGCAAGGCCGCGTCGCTGAGATCGATAAACTCGCCGGCGGCTTTATCGAACGTTTGCACAAAAGCGGCGAACTGACCGGCAAAAACCTGGAATTTACTCTCGTTCACGCTCCTGCGGGATTGAAGACCGCGCGGCTCCTGCTGGTGGGCGCGGGAAAGCGAGAGCAGTTTAATCCCGGCTCGTTGAGGAAAGTAGCGGGCGCTGCCCTCCGCTATTTGAAGTCGCGTTCCGTGCACAAGGTTGCCTTCCTTTTGCGCGAAAACGATTTGAACGAAAATGTGGCGCAAGCCGTCACGGAAGGAATCGTTGCCGCCGATTTTGAGTCTGACAAATACAAGACCGACAAAAAAGCCGATAAATTTATCGAAACATTCACAATAGCAGGATTCGCCGATACGGAAAAAGCAGCCTCGGAAAAGGGAATTGCTAGGGGCCGAACCATTGGCGAAGCGCAGAATTTTACGCGCGACCTCGTAAACGAACCTTCCAATAAATTGACGCCGCAAATTCTTGCCGGCAAAGCCGAAGCCATGGCTAAAGAAGCTGGACTAAAAGTAGAAATTCTCGACGAAAAGAAAATTGCCGAATTGAAAATGGGTGCGCTGCTCAGCGTGGCGCAAGGCGGTCCCGAACCGCCGCGCATGATCGTCATCACGTACACGCCCGCCAGCGCTAAGCCGGATTCACCGGTTATCGGCCTGGTTGGCAAAGCCGTTACGTTTGACACCGGCGGAATTTCCATCAAGCCCTCCGAAGGAATGGAGAAGATGAAGTACGACATGGCCGGTGGAGCGACCATGCTCGGCGTGATGCGCGCCCTTGCCACATTGAAGCCCAACGTGAAAGTGATCTGCGTTGTGCCTGCTACGGAAAATATGCCGGGAGGAACAGCACAAAAACCGGGCGACATCCAGACTGCGATGTCCGGCAAAACCATCGAAGTGTTGAACACCGATGCGGAAGGGCGATTGATCCTTGCGGATGGCGTTCACTACGCGAAACAGCTTGGAGCTACGCATCTCGTTGATGCCGCCACTTTGACGGGCGCAATTGTGGTGGCGCTAGCGAATGTGAATGTGGGCGTTTTTGGGTCGAATCAGGAGTGGACGGATAAATTGCTGGTCAGCGCGAAAACCGCCGGGGAAAAAATGTGGCAGATGCCTATGGATGACGAGTACCGCGAATTCATCAAGGGAAGTTTTGCGGACATTCAAAATATCGGCAGCGGCAAGGGCGGCGGCTCAATCACTGGCGCTTGGTTCATTCGCGAATTTGCGGGAGACACGCCGTGGATTCACCTCGATATAGCGGGCACGGCATGGAATGACGACGCCAAACCGTGGCTGGCGAAAGGTCCGACCGGGGTGGCGCTGCGCACGCTGGTACAACTCGTGACGTCGCTTTAGAAAAAGTTCACGACTTTGGAAAAATCACGGACACTACATTTTCTCCGGCGTTTCGATGCCGAGGATGTTCAGGGCGCGGGTCATTTGCTTCTCGACCAGCTCCGTAAGGCCGAGAAGGAATGCACGCTTCTGATCGTCGGGTTCGGAGAGAATGTGATGTTTGTGGTAGGAATTATTGAAAGCCTGCGCCAGTTGAAACGCAAATTTTGTGACGAACGCAGGCTCCTGCGCGTTGATGGCGGCGTCGACGGCATAATCGAGCGAACCGGTTTGAAAAAGCAGTTCCCACAGATCTGAGCCGTCCGTTTCATTCAGAAATTTGTGTAATGATTCCGGCTGAATGTCCGTCCGCGTGGCCTGCGCTTCTTGCCCTTTTCGACGAATGCCGCGAATGCGCACGACCACGTACTGGCAGTAGGGACCGGTTTCGCCTTCGGCCTTCAGGGCATCGTCGAAATCGAAGGCGATGATGGTGTTGCGCGTATATTTGAGCAGGAAAAAACGCAGCGCGCCGATGGCCAGGGAATTCGCGGTTCTAGCAAGTTCTTCCTTGCTCATCTCCACTTGTTTTTGCAGTACGCGCGCTTTCGCGGCCTGCAGCATGCGCGTAATCAGATCGTCGGCTTTGACGCCTAATCCTTTTCTGCCGCTCACTTCCACGTACGGTTTCTTGGCGTCTTCCGCGGAAAGTTCGTAACCAAGTTCAGCGGCACAGCGGGGCGTGAGCGCGACGATCTCGTACGCAAAGTGAATGGAATTGTCCGCCTGTTTGGCGTGACCTAACGCGCGAACTCCTTCAGCGACTACGTCCTGCAAATATGCTTGTCTCGCGTCAATAACGTTATAGACCGTAGTGGCGTTGCCGAAGTGCGAGACGCCCAGATCGTTTGGGCCCGCGGTGGTGGTCCACAATTCACGGCCGCCCGGGGCGTTGGGCCACTTGCGGTAGTGAAAATCCTTGCCGAGCAGCCCGAACTTCCAAAGTTGGTACGCAATATCTTTTCCGACGTACGTGACAGTGCCGTTGGAGCGAACGATGATTTTAGCTTGATCGTCTTCGTCGGTCTCTTCTCCACCGGGCGAGCCGCCGTGATTCCACGGCATGATCCAACAGCCCGCTGTTTTGCCGGATTCGGAAAATTGAATGGCGCCGCTGGCTTTCAGTTTTTCAAACGCAGCATCCCAGAAATGGAGATGCAGAATGTCGCTTTCCCGCGCAAGTAATTGGTAATAAATATCTAGGCGAGCCATCGTGCGCAAGTGGAAGCCGACGATGGCATCGGCGATCACCGCGGCCATTTCGGCGATCTCTCCCTGGCCCGATTCTATGGCTCGCAGTGTTTCTCCGCGGAGCTGGCCGGCACGCGCTTTGTCTTCAACAAAAAATGAAGTTGCCCGGGCGTAGAGATCCCAGCACTGGTAATCGAAATTCTTCTGCACGGAGAGCGCTTTCACTTCCGCGAGCGATTTTTTCTCCATATGGTCAAAGGCGATGACTACATCGGCGACTTGCACTCCGGTGTTGTCGATATAGTTTTGCACTGCGACATTGTGCCCGTTGTGGCGTAGCAGGCGAACCATGGTGTCGCCAAGGACGGCGTTGCGCAGGTGGCCGATGTGCGCGGCCTTGTTGGGATTGATGCTGGTGTGTTCTACGATGACGCGGCCCGGCTTCGCGGATTGCTGGCTTGATGTGGCTTCCTGCCAGGTGCCGGTCCAGAACGTGGCGCGATCGAAGAAGGCATTGAGATATCCGCCGCCGGCGACTTCGACGCGGGCGATGCCTTCGATTTTGGGCAGGGAACTGGCGATTTCCTGGGCGATAACGCGCGGCGCCTTTTTGAGGCGCTTGGCCAGCTCGAAGCATAGCGGGGAAGCGGCTTCGCCAAGTTCGAGCTTCGGCGGACATTCCAAAGCGATGGTGAGCTCGACGGAATATTTTTCGCGCACATGAGCGGCAAGCGCTTCGCGCAAACGAGTTAAGAGAGTCTGGTACACGAGTCCTCAGTCCAAAAGGCTTGGCAATTTGAATTTTCCAGTATAGCAGCGCCGCTTGCCAAGCGTTGTTCCGGGGAGTTAGAGAGCGTACGGAGTGATGCCAGTTTGCCGAATCGCTGTGCGACGACGCTACTTCGGAGATCGGAGCAAGGGGGCAGTCTAATGACTGGCCACGACATGGGTCGGGAGAGACGAAATGGCTGCGAGGTGTGGATAGAAATGCCCCCCTCCCTCCCGTCGTTTACCGTAAGAATGGCAGGGAAAGGACCTGGGAAAATCGAGTTTTGTAAGAGTAAAACAAAAAAGCCTAGAAATGGGCTTTCGGAAGAATATTGGGATTGGTATACGAGTGGCAAGGAGAGGAGTCAGGGAAATGATGTTCAGCGGAGGAGAAGGAGAAATCGGGGAATCGAGTTTCCGGGATTTGGAAGTGCGGGTGAAGATTTTCACCGAGTGGTCCCGACAATTCACGGGCGTTGTTTGTACGAAAGGAGTACGTAATCAATAGTTAATTTTAATAGTATTTATATTTGCCGAGAGAGTTTTGGTGGTGACAAGGTCTAGATTCATAAGGCAACCCGTTATATCCGGGCCGTGCCGGAAGCGCGACTTGGCCGTCGCGAATTCCCACATGACCGCAACGCGAGTAGAATCCCGTAGGAGGAGGGGCCATGTTGCAACAAGGCAATCAGACAGAATCCCAGGGCCTCCAATGGACTTGCCAGGCAGTGTCTCCAATGGATGAGCCTTGTGACGCCTCGGCCAATTACCACTGCGAAATCTGCGGACAATGGTTCTGCGCGAACCACGCGGAGGACGTAGACTGGCATCACTGCGTTCTTGAACCGGGCGACGAAGGCGGCGAGGGCTAGGATCGACAGTTGGCTTGTCGTGATGCTTCCAGAACGGTTCGGCAATGCTCGCAAAGAGAAACGAGGCGGCCGAATTATTCCTCTGTGCGGAAGGCGATTCCAGCTTAAACGCAAACTCAATGGAGGATTAGTGATTCGATCGGGTTATCGCGTTCGGACGTGCGCTTTGCTGGGTGCGTTGCTATTAGCTTCATACCCGGCATACATGATGCCACAAACAAATTCCGATAAGGCGAAATCCGAAGCGCAAAAAACCAGTGTAGAACGAGACGGACAACACGATTTCGATTTCCTGGTGGGCTCCTGGAAAATCCACTTGAAACGGCTCGTGCGGCGGCTAGCCGGCTCGACCGAGTGGATGGAATTCGACGGGACCGTGATCTGCCGGCAAATCTTGGGTGGTCGCGGAGAGGTGGAAGAATTCTATGTTGACGGCCCGGAGAAGAATATACACATCCAGGGCATGGCGCTGCGTCTTTACAACCCGCAGTCCCGCCAGTGGAGCATCTACTCGGTCGACGGATCCAAAGGAACGCTGGACCTGCCTCCCATGGTCGGGCAGTTTAGCAACGGACGCGGGGAATTCTACGACCAAGAAGTCTTCGAAGGCCGATCGATCTACGTGCGATTTCTCTGGACCGACGTGACGACGGATGCTCCTCGCTTTGAGCAGGCGTATTCCGTCGACGGCGGAAAAACGTGGGATCCGAACTGGATCACCACGCAGACGAAAGTGAAATGAGGATTTCCTGAAGGAATGAGAGAGCGGCTGAATCACATGCATGCCAAATCCCGTTATTCGCAGCGTGGTGAAACATCCGATGATTGGCCGTGGAGCAATCGGGGATGGGTTGATCTCTGGTAGCGGATCGTGTGCGTAACGGTTTTCAGTCAAATCTAAGAATTACCCAAGACCCAGGTTCACAAAACCAACGGCGGACCAGAGGCATTCTTCTTGTTTTGTGGATTAAGTTGAGGATTTTCTGTCCTTTTCGATCGAGCTTGAAACGGGTCTTGATTTCCATGCGCAACCCTTTTAAGCGCCACTACGGTCGGGGTACTCTCCATTTTTGACATTCAGCTGTTTCCGCCGCCGGCCGCTGCTCGGAACACCGCGGGCTTGGAATTGCTTTCTGAAAGTGCTCGATCGGGTCCGGTGGAAAAACGGATTTCAGCTGTTCGGCTATGCGCTTATGCCGGAGCATGTCCACGTAGGAGCAGCAAGTGGCCCGATGAGGAGAGCCACTGTGGAGTGAAGCAATGTTTACGGAGAAATTGAAATATATGCACGCAAACCCGGTGGAGAAACGCTTGCTGCTGTATCCGAAAGACTGGCCCTGGAGCAGTTGGTCGCATTATGCCAAAGGAGAGATTGGGGCAAATGCGGATCAATTCATTGGTGGAGAACAACGGAAGTCGGCTAATAAAGATACGTCAGAACCCGCACCCTTGACAAACCAAAATCCAAGGGTGCGCACCCAGCCCTTACCTTCTCGCCAAGGGCGCTCGAATTGGGTGCGGAACGTGCTATCTATCCTGAAATTATCCCAAGACTCACACGCGAACGCGGCGTCTGGGGCACCCGCCTGCTAGGCAGATTGTGTCGCACCTGCGGCGCTCGAGAAATTAGGTGCGAGGTAAACCGGCGCTCGCGGGATAGGCTAAGTTGTGACGGGCCCGCGGCATTTTTTGAACTGAGGTCGAGCGAAGTTCGAAAGCGACGCGCGGTCGACGAAACTACTCAGTAGACGGCGCGGAGGATTTCGGCGCCGGCGAAGTGCGAGCCGGAGACGAAGTTGAGAAGGGGACCAAAACTCCAGGCGGCGGGTTTGCCTACGAAATGAAGCCCGGGCACGGAAGATTCGAGGCCGCGACCGAGGACGGGGTAGCCGCCCATGGTTTGCAGGCCTTTTTGAATCGATTCGCCGAAGAAGCGGTAACGGGCGGTGTCGACACGGTAGCCCGTCGCCAGAATGACATGATCGACGAGGCGGTCGGTGCCGTTGGTCAGTTTCAGATGAACCTGATCGCCCATCATCTCTGCCAGCGAGATACAGGAATCGAGGGTGATGGGTACTTTTGCCAAATAGGGTCGCTGCCAACCGGTGCCCGCGGGACGTGTCGCACGAGCGCTGACGCGGTCTTGAAAACTGCGCGGCAGTTGGCGAAATATGTTGGGAAAGCCGACGAGACGGCTGATGCCGGCGGGGCCCACGTCGTAATTTGAATACAGCAGACTCGAGATAAATCCCAACCGGTGTAACCAACGATTCAGCCCGACCCAGTGAATCTGTTTCTGCTTGGCGACAATTTCCACTTTGGCGTTGTATTCAGCGAGAATGCGCGCGGCATCAAGTGCGCTCTGCCCGCCGCCTACGACCAGAATTTGTTGCCCGGTAAACTGGCTGAGATCGCTATGATCGGAGGAATGGGTGACGCGTTCCTGGGGAAGGTTGTCGAATTCCGCGGGCCGCCACGGAAACGGCGCAATGCCGGTAGCGACGATCACGCGGCGAGATTTCACAAGATCGCCATTTCCCAAGGTGAGGTTGAAGCCATTGCCATTTTTCTTGATGCTGGCAACCTGCTGGCGGTTCAGGTCCGGCACAGCTTTCTGCTGGTACCACTTGCCATAGGAAACGAAATGTTCGAGGGGAACGGGTTGCTCGAATTGCAGGCCGGCGTCGGCTTTAAAGTGATCGAGGGTGAGCTTGCCGTGCGGGTCGGCGATAAAAGACGCGGGCCAATTCGAACGAAGATACATTCCCGCTGGCATATGGTTTTGCCAGAAGCTCATGGGGTCGCCGAAGATTCCGACACCCACACCTTTGTCCATCAGGAAAGCGGCGGTTGAGAGTCCGAATGGCCCTGCACCGACGATGGTGACATCAAAATCCATAGGCAATGAGCTTCCCCTTCAAGCGTAAAAAAGACAAACATTTGCTGTTCTGGGCGATTTTGTAACAAACATAGAAATCACTCGGAAACCATTACAATTGACATATTCTATTCAAAATAAGAAGCTTACCTCGAATAACGCCTCAGCAACTGGAGGTGAGCGACCTGCCGTACGGTACGTCTAAGATGCAAATCGGGTTCCATCTCACTTTGGAGCACCAGTACTGGCTAACTTAAGGGAGGCTGCTAAAACTCACTTTTCTTTCTTCAGATGGATCCCGTGGTAGACGATCTTGTCCGTGAGGGTACCTTCCATGCTGTCGCCGGAGTTTTAAGAGGAAAGAGGCAATGGAATTCTCGCTCTCCAAAACTTGCTTTTCCGCTCGAACTTCCACTCTCTCGTGCCCATAACGATTCCCGCGCTGTTGACTATTTTGCTGCCTTTGACCGAGACGACGCTGCGCTTTCGGGCGCCCTCGGTGAAACGGTAGAAACATCTCATGCCCTGACGAGGTTAACCCACTAGGCAAACGGAAGGGCTAGCGCCAGGTGCCGACGACCCTGGTTTGAGCGGAGTCTGTGGCGGGCTTAGCTTTGGCGTTTTGGGCGTGACAGGGAGAGGAAGGCCTGAGTGCGAGCGAGGCGAGAAGAGTCAGCCTTGCAGCAAGTGCCTAGAACATAGCGACCTTGTTTAGGTTTATACGAGCGAAGAACGGAAAAGAGATAGGAAATCAGGGATGGTGGGCTGGACTGGCGCTCCAGAGGCGGTGCGGGAGCAAGTAGGTGAAGCCGCAGAACACTTCCCACTGCGTCGAAGTGCCGGTTAGCCCGTGGTTGAAGCCGACGTCCAGAACGACATATTTACGAGGCTGATAGCTGACCGCCCACAGATTGCCAACCGCCTCGCTCTGAAGGAACGGTTGAGGAAAGTGCCATATTTCTCCCGAGATAGAAAAACCGTTTTTGAGTGGATGAGAAACACTGAGCGATTGCCCAAATTGAAATCGGCCGACGGGTCCCTGCACTACTTCGTTGAAATAGGCATTCGCGTCGACGTGGAATCCCTTGACTTCAAAGCTGGTTAAAAAGAGAGCCGCGTTGACGGGAGATCCGAGATCAAGGTCAGCAACATCGCCGTTGTAAATCGAACGAATATAACTAACCGCGAGTGCCGGGAGGCCACCTTCTCCGTGGAGAAGGAGGGCTTGTGCACCGAGCCCAGCGCCTCCCACGTGAGTTGCCGTATCTCCTGCCGAGGTAAAGCGCGCCAGGGGTTCTCCTCCTGCGATGAACTCCAAGCGAGGGGTGACCGACAGTTTCAGGATTTCGTTCAAACTGTATCGAGAAGAGAACCCGGGGGACTGAGTCGCGCCGAGGAAGCCGGTCTCAAACTGGAGATAACCGACAGGGGTGAGAGTAGCGGGAGTGGAGACTGTGGGCCGGCCGGGGTTGGCTTCCGGTTCCTCTGATGGCGGCGACTGCGCAGCGATCGATTGAGAAAACATGGCGAGGATCAGACAGAACAGGACGACGCCCAATTTCATTCCATCTCCTCGTTGAAGAAGATTCTACAGGGTTGGGAGGTAGCCACGCGAGCGGCAAGTTAGGCGGAAGGTGCGAGATGAGGCCAAACTTTTTGAATGATGGTAAACATGAACGCGGTAGTAAGACCGAAGAGGATCCAGCCATTCAGAGCCTCGAGCGAACCCATGAGATCCCAGCGAGCTTGCAGATAGAGGTTGGCATGGCCGAAAGCGGTCATCGCGTTTAAAGAATAAAGGATGGCAGTTCTTTGATCGGGCAACGCGCCAAGTAATCTGTAGATGGCGGCCCAAAGCACACATTCAAATGCGTGTAGCACTGTGGCCGCTAGAGCGGTGCCACCGATGATAAGGATCGACTTGTGCTGCGGTAGACGGTGCTTCGCATTACCGTTCAAAACCAGCGACACGCGGCGGTCGATAACGCCAAGACCGAAGGCGTGGAGAATCACGGTGAGTACGATGAGAGGAAGGCTCCAGGCCCAGTCGACGCCATAAGAGATCAATGGGTTCGGATCCATAGAAAATCCTCCGTTATGCTTCCCGGGCGCTAAACGCGATGTTTGGGCTGGTCGTTCACAGCTTGTTACGCAACGTGCAGCTACTGAACAAAATTTCAAGAGGCTGGCGTCTATTGAGTTACGGCGGAGGACTGGTACGAGGTACTTGCCCGGCGGTGAATGCGCATGGTCAGGCCGTCTTTGGGGCGAAGGGTGATGGAGAAGAATGGCGTGACGCGAGAGTTGGTAGCGAGGGAAAAGGAAAAGCGTTGAGCGATGGTGGCGAGGAGCAGGGTGGCTTCCATCATCGCGAAGCCGGCACCAACGCATACGCGGGGACCAGCGCCGAATGGGAAGTAGGCGAAGCGGGGGAGGCGGCCACGGCGGATGGGGTCGTCGCGCCAGCGCTCTGGATTGAAGCGCTCGGGGTCCGGAAAAAATCGTTCGTCGCGATGGGTGATCCATTGCATGAGAAATACGTTTGTGCCCGCGGGTATCCGATACCCGTTTAGTTCAATATCGTGGATGGCGAGTCTGCCGATACCCCACGCGGGTGGGAAGAGGCGCATGGATTCCTTTATGACCATTTCGGTGTAGAGCAGGCGAGGTAGATCGGCGAGAGTTGGTGGAGCGCCGGCAAGGACACTAGAGAGTTCGGCATGGAGCTGCTCTTCGACTTCTGGAGATTGGGCCAAGAGATACCAGGTCCAGCAGAGGGCGTTGGCGGTGGTTTCGTGGCCGGCCATGAAGAGGGTCATGATCTCGTCCTGGAGCTGGAAGTCGGTCATGCGGGTGCCGTGCTCGTCATGCGCGGCCAGTAAAGTCTGCAAGAGATCTTTGGAGTTGGTGGGATTTTTGCGGCGATCTTTGATGATGCTTTGAATCACTTTGCCGAGGCGATAGCGGGAACGCATCAGGCGAGGGCCTTTTGGCAAGGGAAAATTTTCCGGCAATATAAACGAAAGTGCAGCCTGGGACATAAAACGTTCCATGACGGTGGCGATTTCTCTGCCGATGAAGCGGGAATCGTGCGCCACTCCGGAACCGAAAAGCGATTTGGCGACGATGTCGAGAGTGAGCTCGCCCATTTCCTGGTGGAGGTCGCGGGTTTCGCCGTCCTGC
>CAVUHY010000002.1:0-15695 GCA_963741365.1 Candidatus Acidiferrales bacterium
TTCTCAGCCCTTTTCCACAGCCCGCAACGCCGCGAGACTTCCGCCGAAGCCGGAGCCGATGACGACCCCGTGATAGTCGAAGTTCGCCACCAACCTAACTGCTCGAGGAGCCATGCGTGAGTCTAGTGCGGGGAGGCGTGACGAGCCGCGGCGCTACGGCGTGTTCACCACTCCATCACGCAAGGTGGGCCGTCCAGCCATGGCTCCTGGGACGAGCCTCCACCGCAACCCTCGCGCGCCAGCGCGAGAGGAAGTCGTCCGCGCTTTTTTTTTTTTTTTTTTTTTTTTTAAAAAAAAAAAAAAAAAAAAAAAAAAAAAAAAAAAAAAAAAACGCCGTCCTGCTCGGCGCAGCGCTCGTCTTCTTCATGTTCCCGAGGCGCGAAAACGAGAGCGGCTGCTCGCCTCGTACGCGGCGGAGGACTCCGGCCGAACTCGACGGGGCGACCGCATGAGCATCCTCGGCCTGCCCGCAGTCCGGCGAAACAATGACCGATCGGAGTAGGCTCGATTCACCGCGTCCTAGGAGGCCAAGCCTCGTTCAACTTCAATCCAGTTCCGCTAACCGGAAGGGGATCCATCTCAAACAATGTAGCCATATTGGAAAAGGGTATCGCGTTTCACCATGAACACGAAACGAGGCAAGCTTTTTCGTTCGGTTAAATCTTCGACCAGGTTTGATCAGAGGGCGAACCGCTGCCTTCTGGCGCCCTTACTTCTTTACTTGGATCGGCTTCTCTCCATTCGGCTTTGGCACAAAGATATCCTGCCACGTCAGCCCGCATTGTTTCACCATCGCCATCGGATATTCCAGCCGCCCCAGCTTCGCGCCTTCGTTGTTCGTTCCAAACGAAAACTTCGCGCCCGCCGCCTTCGCCGCCTTAATAAACGCCGCCCTCGGAATCTTGTATCGATCGTTGATCTCGATCGCCACATTGTTCTTCACTACCGCCTCGATCACCTTTTGCATCCGCTCCGCCGTCCACAGCGCATCGTACTCTCCCGCAATCTGTTCCGGCAGGAACGTCGCGTTCACATAGATATCGATCGGCTCGTGCGTCACCCCCACGATCCGCTTCACATACATCTCCATAAACGCCTGTTTGTCCTTGATCTCTCCAAGCTCTTCATTGATCCAGATTCGCATTCGTTTGCCGGTGTCGTCCGTAAACGTCATCGCATCCGTAAAAATATAGTCAAAACGCGCGACTGTCTCAGGCGAGGCAAGCGTCATCCCATTCCCGCCCTTCGCCCTGCAACGCCACATAGCACGGCTGCCCCTTCATCCTCTCCAGGTACTCCCTCACGCCCTCGTCGCTGTGTACCGGAAATCCTAGTCCGCAATTGACTGCGATCCCATAATTGATCCCTACGCGCCGGGAATTCGCCAGCGCCTGATCAACCGTCAGCCCTCCGTTCAGATGCACGTGATAATCCACTATCGGATAGTTTTCAGCGCTAACCTCATAATCTCGCGGTACGTCTCATCGGCATCCGGCCGTTCATCCGAAAATTGCGCCACGCTATCCGCCAGCGGTCGCACCCGAATATTCTTGTAATAGGTAGTGCTTCCCGGATCGTGCCCCTGCAACGCAAACGTGCCGTGATTTATCACCCATTGAAAATTCGTGTCTGCACGAAACGGCGGCTCGGGCTCCACATAGTCCACCACCAGCATTTCATTCACACGGATCTGTACTTCCTTCCCCCGCACCAGAATGTTCATCCGGAACCACTCGTTGTCGTTCACCAATTGCTTGTACACATTCCGCACCGCGTATAGCGATCCTGTCTTCTTCCGTTCCCGGTACCCGCTCCCGCCTCGGTCCGTGTTGCACACCTGCACTTCGAATCCCGCCGCTGGCCAACCCGACGCCTGATACGCAGTGTGGAAATAAATTCCAGAATTCGACCCCGGCTGCGTCATCGCCTCCACGCTAAACTCGAAGTTCTTGAAATCCGCGTTCTTACAGGTCCCACATAAAACAAATGCGTCCGTTCCCCATGCACCAAAATCTGTCCATCCTCCACTTTAAACGTCTCCGCATGCTCGTTCGGCTTTCCACCCCTCCAGCGTTTTCCCATCGAATAAGCGAAATCCAATCGCCCTGATCCTTCCCCGAACGCATAGGCTCCCACAGGCGCTACCAGCAACAGGCCAATCACATCCCGCCGCGTAAATACATTCAGAGTCCTCCAGTCATACTCGAACCAGCCAGTATATTCTTCCTAACTTTGATGTTCCGAAATCCGGCGAGTGATTCATCCTGAGTTATGGCCATTCCAGGCTAAGCACTCGGCCGGGTACACTCGCCGGTGTTGCCCGCGGGTCTTGGGGTTGCTCTCGCGTCCCATGGCCGGTCCTTCATTTCCTGTGTGTGAGAATCCCACCAGGAACACCGGTTCTTGCCTCGCCCGTCTGAGGATTAAAATTATCGTTGCGACTTTTTCCCCGAGCAACATCGGCGTTGAATTGTGAGGACTGTTTCCGCGGTACGGTCAGTGCCGTCCAGTTGCCTTGCTCCGCCGCAAGATGCTTCGCCACAAACGTGATCTGTCCCACGTGATAGGCGTAGTGTGCCACTTGCCGGTTAATCGCCTGCATTACCGAATGCGGCTCTCCGCGAATCGTGATGGTGCGCCCCAGATCCGCGTCGCTCAATCCCGCTAGCGCGTCGAACACGCACCTCCAACCCGCTCCCACATCGCCAACAGTTCCGCGCGTGTTTTTGGCGGCATCCTCGAATTCGCTATCCCGATTCCGGTCCGGCTTTTCTCCATCCGTGGTCAAGGAAATCCGTCCAGCGGGACCGTGCGTTCCCGCCATATGTTTCGCGACGATCGCGATGGAGTTCGATTCGCTATCGAGGATCTGGTGAACAAACCCTCGTCCGCGACATTGCTCCATCGCGCGCTCGGCCAGCTTTTTGTAGTAGTGAAAATCTCCAACGAATCTTTCAAATACGAGGTGCTGAATTGATGTGCCATTCCGCGATTTTGCGCCTCCTTCATTATTAAGACAATATTCGCACTTTCGTAGTAAGACTTTCCTCCCCGGATCCTTCCTCTACGAGATCACCTTGGAGACTCTCCAATGCCTATCAATCAGATGTTATTGCCCGAATTCGATCAGGAATCGGCCAACACCCGCAAAACTCTCGAGCGCGTTCCCGATGACAAGTGGGATTGGAGACCGCAACAAAATCCGGGACCCTCGGCTGGCTCGCCGGCCACGTCGCCACCCTCAGCGATTGGACTACGCAGACCATCAAGACCGACCAACTCGATTTCGCTCCGGTAAACGGCCCCGCTACGAGCAACCCAAAACACAAAATCGCAAAGAACTTCTCGAAGCATTCGATAAACTCACAGCCGAAGCACGTGCCGCGATTGCCGGCGTCAGCGACGAAGCACTCATGAAGCCATGGACTCTGCTCATGGGCGGCCAAGTGCTCTTTACCATGCCGCGCGCTGCCGTTCTTCGCAGCTTCTGCTTCAATCACCTCATCCACCATCGCGCCCAACTCACCATGTACCTGCGCGCCCTCGATATTCCTGTGCCCGCGCTCTACGGTCCCAGCGCCGACGAACAGGGATGATCACGCCGGTGGTGCGGCCGCCTCAGGCGGCCGCCATTTGCACATTCTTCGACTGGGCGCAGCAGTGCGCCACTGCGCCCACCTCGAATTCCCTCCAAATATCCAATCGCTATAGTAAGGATTCATCTTTGGAGGTCTGCTCATGGAAATTCCCGTCATTCTGTCTGCTGTTCGCACACCGATCGGTAAATTCCAAGGCGGGCTCGCTGGATTCTCTGCGCCCGAACTCGGCGGCAAGGTCGTGGCTGAAGCCGCTCGGCGCGCGGGGCTGGATCCGAAGCAAGTTGACGAAGTGATTCTTGGAAACGTGATCCAAGCGGTATTGGACAAAACCCCGCACGGCAGGCCGCACTGAAGGCAGGATGCGATCCGCGCGTCGCGGCCATGACCATCAACAAAGTTTGCGGCTCGGCATTGAAAGCTGTGGCGCTTGCGGCGCAGGCGGTTCAACTTGGCGAAAGCGAAGTCGTCGTTGCTGGCGGAATGGAATCGATGTCCAACGCACCATATCTTTTGCCTAATGCGCGCACCGGTTACCGCCTCGGCGACCAGACGGTTGTAGACTCCATGATCTGGGACGGCCTGTGGGACGCCTACGAAAACTTCCACATGGGTAACACTGGTGAGCTGGTAGCCGAAAAATACGGTATCACGCGCGAGGAGCAAGACGAGTTCGCATTCGAGAGCCACCAGAAAGCCATTCGCGCGCGCAAATCTTGCTTCTTCGAGTCGCAGATTTTGCCCATCGAGGTGCCGCAAAAAGAAGGGCGACGCTCTTATCATCATGTATGACGAGTCGCCGCGCGAAGATTCCACGCTTGAAGCCCTTGGCAAACTCAAACCCGCCTTCAAAAAAGACGGCACCGTCACCGCCGGCAATGCCCCGGGTACCAACGATGGTGCGGCTGGGGTTGTCGTCACCACCCAGCGCACGCAGAGCGCTTGGGCAAGCAGCCGATCGCGCGCATCGTGGCGCAGGCCGTCAGCGGCGTTGAACCGAAATGGGTAATGATGGCGCCTGTCGAAGCTGTCGAGAAACTGCTGGCGAAGACCGGATGGGACCGTAACAAGGACGTCGATCTTGTTGAGCTCAACGAAGCGTTCGCGGTAGCGGCGATTGCTGTCACTCGACAACTTCGCCTGAATCCTGAAAAAGTGAATGTCAATGGAGGTGCGGTGGCACTAGGCCATCCCATTGGGGCCTCGGGGGCGCGCATTCTAGTCACGCTTCTATACGAATTGCAACGCCGCAATTTGAAGAAAGGAATCGCCGCGCTTTGCCTCGGTGGAGGTAACGCAGTGGCCCTGGCGGTGGAACTTTTATAGCCGGGAAGATTCAGATCGTCCGCTACACTTCATTTCCCGACCGCTACGCTGAATCCACAACCACCGGGAGAATCTATTCAAAAGCGATCTTTGCATGGGTCGGTATCAGTTGCGGCTGTTTGCCTGCTGCTCATCTCTCCCGGCGAAAACTCAAAACACTTCCACGAACACAGCACAAAAGGAGAATTCCATGGCCACCCACGCAAGCGGAACGTTTGACGTAAAGGTCGCGCCGCAGACCGCTACCGAATTCGAGACATCCGTCGGGCTGGCTCGCTACTCCATCGACAAGGAAATTCATGGCGAACTCGAAGCCACCAGCAAAGGCGAAATGCTTGCCACCAATACCGAAGTAAAAGGTTCCGCCGCCTACGTCGCCCTCGAAAAAGTGACCGGCATGTTGAACGGCCGCGCCGGCACGTTCATCTTGCAGCACTCCGCGTCCATGACCAGCAACTCGCAACAAATGCTCATCACCGTGGTGCCCGATTCCGGTACCGGGCAACTCATTCGGCCTCACCGGCAAATTCATCATCAAGATCGTCGACAAGAAGCACTTCTACGAATTCGACTACACCCTCCCTCCCGAAAACTGATCGCAACTCGCGGACAGGAATGGACCGCGGCCGCCTGAAGGCGTCCGCTACAAAGGCAAAACAAAAATTCGGCTGGCCTACCCACCCCCTCCTATTCCTCGTAAGAGTGCTATGCAAAGGACTTACGAAGCAGCAAAAACTTGACTTTAGGGCAAGAAAGTAACTCGAATGATACGGGGGTACCCACTCGCCCGGTATTTTGCGGAAGTATCTCAAAGGAAAGGGTTTGCGGGCGGCAGAGTGCGCAGGTCTGTGAAACGATGGGAGATACGAACTGCGGATTTGCTGGAATGGGTGCGGAATAAGAAAGGCAGGGTGAGTGTTCGAGTGGATTTCGACCGTATATAACGAAGTGTATGAAGAATAGAATAGTTTGTCAATGAGTATATGAATTCGAATAGGAAAAAAGTGGTGACGGGGCAGAGAAGCCTACTGGCAAGTGTCTGCAAGTTTATGGCTGCGCATCTTGGTCGTTCGTGAAGTATCGGCTTGGCGGCATATTTTGAAGCAGGATCCGAATGCCCCCGGCTAATGGCGACTCGGAAACGCAAAATCGCCGTAGCCCTGGACAAAATGCTGGCCCGCGCATTGAATCAGGCCGCCACCGAAAAATCCGACACGCGCCTCCGTAAGCAGTCGGGTATCCCACCCTAACAGACTCGCGCAAAGGGTACCGCGCATGGCGTAGGCTCGCACGCAAAATATTGCGCGATCGATACGGCGTAGAACTCGACCACTTTCATGAAGATTGGGAATTCCTCTACAGGTCGGTTGGTAGTCCCACTGACGCGGAATGGCGGGGCCCTATTCTAATGATCGCTTTCGAGGTGACCGGCTGGTCGGGTGCCGCAGCATCCTTCCTTGCACCAGGATTGCGGCACCAATACTATTTCATCCTTTGCGGACTCTTCATTCTGCTCGGCCTTCACAACGACTATTTGATTGCGCGTCGAAGAACAAACCCAGCCGCAATTGCTGCCCGACAAACGCGGGGACTTCTTAGCGAATATGACAAAGACCGCCGATTGAGGAGCGAGAGCCAAAAACTACCAGCCAAGCCTGTAGAACCAGATCTTCTTGAGATGTAGACAGGCAATAGCAGGGAGCGGAAACCGGGAAGATGGCGTAAGCTGGAGGCAGAATCCAGCCGATCAATTTGCAATGGCCAGGTTGAATCAGAAAGTTGCAGTGTTTCAGGAGTCCACCGATGAGAAATAGACCCGTCACCACAGCCTTGTTGTTAGGGATAGTTCTGTTGCCGTTACTGGCGCTGTCGCAGGCGACGAAGCCGAGCCTGACGCTAAGTCTGAATGGCCAGCAATCGCAAGTGGCGGTCACGCAGATGAACGGGCACTCGTATGTGGAAGTGACAGCATTGGCGCGCGCGGCGAACGGAACGCTCTCGTTTCAGGGAAATAATATGCTTCTGACCGTGCCCGGAAATGGGACGTCGGGTCCACCCGCTGCCGCTGCGCCGACGACAGACACTTCCGCGCCTCCGGCGAATCCAGGATTCTCCAAAGATTTCATGCGCGCGGGAATCGAAGCGATGGCGGCAATCCGCGAATGGCGCAGCGTGTTGAGCAACGGCGTGGCGAATGGATATCCGATCGCCAGCTTAGGACTGCCGAATTATCGCGCGGACGCCCCAACAAGCCGTGCGACTGGCAGGAGTGGCGGCGACAACGGATTCGGACCGGGGAGCGGCACAGTTGGTTAGCAATGAATTTGAGAACATGAGGAAATTGAACGACAAGATCCTGGCGAAGGCGCAGTCGTTGAGCTATATCGATCCTGATTCGATCAAAAACGATCCGCTGGACCAGCAGATTATTACGTGCGCGCGATCGCTGGCGGCCATGGCGACGAGCGGGCAATTTGTGGATGACGGGTCGTGCCACTAGAAGTGGCTCAACCAGCCGCTGAGTTCGCAAGCTGCCGTGGCCAGGGTTTGGTGCGCTGGTAGGATTTGGCGAGTTCGAGAAAGATGCCGATGTCGCGATCGAGATCGGAATGCGTGCCATCGAAGTAGAAATTGCGGATGGGAATGCCAGCATTGTCGCGGCTGACGCGGGGATAAATGGCTTCGCCAACGATGCCATTCATGCAGGTGAAGGGGCTGATGTCGATCACGCCGTCGAGTCCTTTGCGAGCAAAGTAGACGGCTTTGCCGACGTTGATGACCATTTCGCCATTTACGCCGAACGAGGGTAGGTAGGGTTCCGCGAGCTCCAGAACGTCGCGGATGTGGTGCGGCTCTTCATAACCGCGAAAATCTTCGCGGAAAAGTGAAAGCAGCGCGTGCTCGTCTTTGTGCTGGATATGATTGCGCACGCGGGCGCCAAACGCTTCCAGCGAATGGCTGCGCTGTTCCAGGCGAAGTTTGCGGAACTGGTCGACGTTCACGTACCAAATCCATTCGGACACATCGTTCATCCACACTTCAGCGCCTGCGTCCTCGAGACGGCGAACCAATTCATTGTTGCTGAACGCGTTCAGTCGGCAAAAGATTTCGCCAACAACACCAATTAAGGGTTTGCTGGAGTCGAACTGAACAGGTATTTTGCGAAAGCTCTCGCGAGCACGGAGAAGTGTTTCGCGGACCGCTTCGAGTTGCTCACGGGGATGCGCGAACGGCCTTCGAGGGTATCGCAAAGACTCGCAACGCATTCTTCATAGACCGCGTCGCTGGAACCAAAGGAGATTTCGTGCGGGCGAGTCTTAAGCAGCACCTTGAAAAGAATGTCGGCCGATAAAATGGCGCGCCAAGTGCCTCGGGTAAAATCGTTGCAGATTTCTCCGAAGTCGCTGTAACCCTGTTCACAAGAGGGATGGAAAAGAGTGATCTGCGAATGGCCGAGCTTGTTGAACACCGATCGCATGTATTCAATATATTGGCCGAATCGGCAGGGACCTTGTCCGGTAAGAAGAAGAAGGCGGTACGAGAAGCGTCGAAGCCGGGGGCTTCCACGATGCGCAGGAAATCGCCCAATACCACTTTCAGGGGATAGCACTCATCACCGGTGGAATGTTTTCCACCGAGCTCGAGAGTTCGAGCGTCGGCAGGAGGAACGACTTCCGCATCGACGCCGAGAGAACGCAGAACCGCAGCCAGAGCTCGAAAAGTTCCAGCAGCCATGCGCGGGATGTACGTTTTTTTGCCATAAAGCGGATGCGACGGAGAAATCTGCCTGACACGTGAAACGCTCAGTTGGAGCATCGTAGCAACCCCTTGCTATCGAGATAGGCTTCGCAGCGGGTGAGGTAGCCAGCATCGTTGCCGTGTCCATCGAATTGGAGAACGAGAAAGGGGGCCCCGGCAACTTCGCGGAGAAAATGCTTGACGAAAGAATCGGGCCCGCACTTGAAGTTGGTTAGATAAATGATGTGAACGTTCTCATTTTCGCGGGCGAAGCGACCGGCTTCGAGGATGCGACGGCCGGAATTCCAAAACATGTTGGGATGGAGATCGTTGATCGGAACGATCGTCGAGCGGGAGAAAATCAAGGGGAAGGACGTTGACGCCGTAAAGATCACGCAGTTTGCGCGGAATGTCGCAATTGCCACTGCGATCATAAATGTTGTAAGGACGGCCGACGAGGAGGACTACGGGGGCACCGGTGGCGCGAAGAGTAGCGCGGGCCTGCGTACCTTCTTCAATGACGCGATCTGTAAAGGCAGATTGTGCGGCGAAGGCGGTATCGGCGGCGACGTCGCTCTCGCTTCGAGAGATGCCAAAGCGCGCGAAGCACGCCGCGAGTTGGCGTTTAACGTGTTTGTGACCGGAGCGGAAATAAAGCGTAGGAGCTAGAATCCTGTCGGCGAATTGTTCAAACTGCGGTGCGCTGCGCACAACGAAGGGCAAAGTCTGATTCCAGGGGCAGAGGAGCGAAGCGGTTGGAGACTCAGGCGCTTCCACGTCCATCACGTTGGGAAGAAGGACAAAGTCCACGGGGGAATGGTCGGCGGTATTGCGGAAGAGCGCATGAACATGGCCGTGCGCGGTCTGGACTGGAAAACAGGGTTCGGCGATGCTGAGTTCGGCACCGAGAGTAGCGAGGCGATGATCGGTCGTGCTGGAGAGTTCCACTTCGAGGCCGATGGCTTCAAGATAAGCGAGCCAAAAAGGGAAGCTGTCGTAAAAAAACATTGCTTGCGGAATGCCGACGCGTGGCTTTCCAACGCTCGCGCGGTTGACCGGAGGATGATAGCCGACACGCAAGAGGCTTTCGCAAGAGTCAGGAGATCGGCGATGACCGGGCGGCGATCCGTGCGCGCATGCTTGCGAAATTTATCGGAACATTTGTCGCCCCAATAAGTTTTGCGGCCATCGACGGTAATTTCCTTCATGTCGCAATAGTTGGAACAGGCCTTGCAGACAAATTCACGAGTTTGAAAAGTGGCCCGGTTGAGGTCGAAGCCACGAAACGAGATATGCTGGCGACGGGTGGAGCGAGAGTTGTGACGGAACCAGTTGAAGCGCTGCAGCCGCGGCCATGGCGTGCGGGGAACGAGCGCGTTCAATTGATTCTTTGGATTGAGTGACCTGTTGAGCGATCAGGCCCATGCCGATAGCGCCGATGATGCCGTTGTGCGGAGGAACGATGATACGTTTGCCGAGAATTTGCGAAAAGGCCGCGGCGACGGAATCGTTGTAGGCTGTGCCGCCCTGAAAGTAAATGACGTTGCCAATTTTGCGACCGCGCACGACGCGATTGAGATAGTTGATGACCACGGAATAGGCAAGCCCTGCGGCGAGATCCCGGACGGGGGTACCGCGTTGTAACCAGGCCGTTACGTCGCGCTCCATGAAAACGGTGCAGCGCTCGCCAAGCCGCGCAGGGGCTTGCGAGGCCAGAGCCTGGCGGCGAATTCGTCTTTGATCTGGATTCCGAGTCGTTCGGCCTGCTCTTCGAGAAAAGAACCTGTGCCGGCAGCGCAGGCTTCGTTCATGGCAAAGTCCACGACTACGCCATTCTCGATGGAGATAAATTTGGAGTCTTGCCCGCCGATTTCAAAGATAGTGTCCACATCGCCGATGTCTTGCGCTTGGGCGGGGCCAATGGGATGTGGTAGGGCGCACAATGGCGGGCGAGTTTCTGGTGAATGAAGATCGCGCCGGTTTTGTGCGCGGTGATTTCATCGTTGATGGTGTCCGCGCCAACCAGTTCGCCGATCAGTTCGCGGCCAGAGCCGGTGGTGCCGACGCCGCGCACGACAATGCGGTCACCGAAAATGCGGGAAATGTCCCGCAGTCCATCCTGCACAACTTCGATGGGGCGGCCCGAGGTACGTAGATAAATTCCGTGGAGCAAATTGCCGTGTTCATCGAGGAGAGCGAGGTTGGTGCTGACGGAGCCGATATCAATGCCGAGATAGGTGGAAACCGATTCGCCATCGCGGGGCAGAGATGTGGTGCGCGCGGCGCCGGGGTGATCGCGCAAGAGCAACACATTAGAAAGCGAAAGTGGTGCGACGCCGTTATTGTGCTCGTTCATGTGCAAAGATTTTTCCCAGGCCCGTGGGGCGGAGAAGTTTTTTGAGAATGGGATGTGATGCTGCAACTCTCTCCAGGAGCGCACAGCCGATGGCGCCGATCCACGCATATTCCCCGGGGACGTAGAGATCGCCTTCATTGAGATGAAACAACTCGGTAAGTGCCTGGAGAACCCCGCTGTTTTGCGCGACGGCGCCGATTAGCGCGACGCGGCTGGTCACGGGCTTACCGCGTACGATATTGCTTTTGAAATTACGAGCCACCGCTTCACAAAGCCCTTTCAGAACTTCTTCGGTGGCATAACCTTTCTGTTGCGCGTGAATCATGTCGCTTTTGGCAAACACAGAGCAGCGCCCCGCGATGCGCGCGGCACATTTGGCGCCGGCGACGATAGGGCCGATTTCTTCTACGCGATATTTCAGGCGTGTGGCTTGCTGATCGAGGAAAGAACCGGTGCCGGCGGCACATTCACCGCTGGTGGAGTAGTCGGTAATCCCAGTCGCGTAGGTATTGGCGTTGGAACCGGTAGCCGCGTCGTGATTGCTATCGCGGGCCAGCCGCAAATATTTTGAGCTCTCTCCACCTATTTCAAAAATGGTGCGCACTTCCGGATGCATCTGGCCCATCGAGCAAGCGATGGCCTTGAACTCATTTTCCGCGGTCGCATCAAGCGTGGTAGCCAGCAGGCGGCTACCGGATCCAGTGACGCGGATACCGAGAATTTGTTCACCGGAAAATGCAGCGCGGAATTCAGAAAGAAGATCGCGAATCGTTTGAGACGGATTGCCGAAGGTACGGCGATAGTGGGAAAGAAAGAGAGGACCTGAAACCCTATGTTCGATTTCAGAGCTGACGGGGAAAAAGCCGTGAGGCATTTGCGGCGAACAGGCTGACGCACTATTAGCCGAGGATTGCCCAAGCGCCGCCAACTTGGCACTAACACTTCCAACGTCGATGCCAACAAAAAAGCCCACGTAGCGGCCCCCCCCGGGAGGGAAAAAACCGGTACCGACAGAGCGGGACCGACAAGGCTCCCCTGAGTACTTAACGGCGGATGGAGCACGGCAGGGACCAGACCTGCGTCAAGGAATCCAAAGAAGAGCACAGCGTGGTTTTCCGGGAACCGCCGTGTTTGCAAATAGATAGGTGGGAGAGATGATTTGACAGTGGGTGAGGAAATGGTGTTGATCGAAAAGACCAAGGCGGAATGTGTGGTTTTAGCGCCGGGTGGTGGATTTCACGCATTGGCCCGCCAAAGGCTAAAGGAGAAGCCCTTATATCGGAAACTGAACATTAAGGCGGAAGGAATGGCCTTCCCACTGAGGGAAGGCCGTCCTTTGCGTGCGGTTTTGGATTCTGCACTTGGACTGGGGTACCTACTTGGAGGACAACTTCTTGCAGAGGCTAAGCCGTGTGGGAGTTCAGGGAGTTTTCGATGGAGACTCTCCCCGCCTGGACGAGTTTTGTGGCGCCCTTTTGTACGTTGGCCTTCAGGCTCGCATCATTGATGGTTTCAGAGAGCGTAGCCATCTCCAATCCCAACTGAACCATGCGATAACCCTCCGGGTTATTACCGGAATTCTTGTGAGCCACTGGCGCGTACTGGCTCATGTGGCCAAAGTGGATGTTGTTGATGGCGCCGGTGCGAGGTCGTTGCCACAGTAGGGGCAGAACTTGTCGGTGTCGGAGACTTCGTGCTGGCAGTGCGAGCACGTGGGATGGAGATTGGTTTTGCAATTGGGGCAGAAATTGAATCGCGCAGAAACGCTGGCGGCACATTGCGGGCAGGCATAGGGAAGGGGCTCGCGGATCAGCAGATAAATGATCAGGCCAAGAATGCCGTAGCCGGGCGAGAGAATCAGCACGACGATGGTCCAGAGCGCGGGATGCATGCCGCGACGCTTGGCGTCGCGATAGACGTAGCCCAAGATGAAGAGCATGCAGGAAAAGACAATTGCGCCGCCAGTGATCGCGGCGAAAAGCAAAATGCAGGAAACCTCCGGCTGGCTACGGAAGCTATCATCGGGAAATACGGGGTCTTGCGTCCTCATGTTGTGCAGATTGACGCCGATGCCGATGACGAGAGCAAGCAGCCACAGCGCGATGCAGGTGAAAATCAGCCAGCGCGGAATGATGCGCAGTTCTTCAGTGAACTTGGACCTTTCGCGCTTGCGGCGAAAGCGGATCAATCGGAGTCGTTCGTTGATTGCGTCGGACATGATGGTTTCCTTTTCTCTCCAACTACTAAAATCTTTTGGTGCTGGCCGGGCTGAACCCCGGCACGTACTCAAAAGCGGCGCCAAACCTACGGGCGGTTGCGCGAGGTTTCGCTGGCCAGCGACCTCTGGTGCAGAATGGCGCCAACAGCAAACAGCGCGGGCACTACCCACCAGAGAACAAAACCCATTTGCAAGGCCAGCTTGGGGATGCTGAAGTGGTCCCCCACCCATGCGAAGCCGTGCCACACGAGTGGGGCGCTGAAGATTCCGAGCAGCCAACTCATCCCGGTGATCAGCCAAAGCACAATTCCGTTGCTCTGTGTTGCCGGTCTCGCTGCCTGAGCGCGAAGCCGAACACGAAGCTGGGTGCGGGCCGCAAGATCACGCGGAACAGTGACAGCAACTGACCGTAACGCGCCGAGGAGATTCTGTGTGGTGAGGATTTCTCGAGCGCATTCCGGGCAATCGCGAAGATGTTGATCGAGCCAGGCGCGGTCAGCGTCGGAAATCCCTTCGACCAGGGATTTGGCGAAAAAGTTCTGGGCGCGCCCGTGGATGTCTGGCTGAAGATTGCCGGTCATGCCGCACCTCCTCGAACTTGAGCGGCTAAAGAGAGCGCCGATTTCATGGCCGACAAGCCTCGATAGAGGCGCGACTTCACGGTGGAAACCGGAGTAGCGAGAATCTCGGCAATCTCTTCCAGATTCAATTCTTCGTGAAAGCGGAGCAAAAGAACTTCGCGATAGTAAGGCGCAATATTCTGCAACGAGACCTGCACGGCCTGCTCGTTTTCGCGAGTCACCAGCAGTTGCAGCGCGGAGATCGCGTGGTCATCGGGAGGATCGTAGGCTTGCTCGGTTTCCGGGTTCACAAGATCTTCCAGGCTAGCCAACTTCTTGCGGCGCGAAACGTCAATGACCAGATTGCGGGCGATGGCGAAGAGCCAGGACTCGAATTTGCATTTGCCGTTGTACTGGTGACCGCGTTCGAGAACGCGAATCCACGTTTCCTGGAAAAGATCGTCGGCGAGCACGGGATTACTGGTCAGAAAAATCAGATAGCGATAGAGACGGTTTTGAAACTGCTCAATCAAATGATCGAGCAGATCGGGATCGCGACGCGAGAGGCCCTGCGAGATAGTTTTGGCGTCGTCGGTCATGAGAGTGGCGAAAAAGACCGTGGACCTCGAAGCTGTCAGGGTAAATGCTTGTGCGCTCATACTACCTTGTATACGGGCGAGAATGGAAAAAGACGCACGGGAGAGTGCGCCCATGCGCACGAAGAACTCATTAGAAATGAATGAGATAGGGTGGCCTGCTTGAAGGGAAGAGCCTTTGGCGCCCGCCCATTGTGAGAACGTGGCATGGGAGCGCGCTTAGATGCAAGCACATGGACCGCGCGGTAGCCTGAAAAGTGGAAATCTCTCGATGTATGAAAAGTTAAATCAAACTTTTGTTAACTGACAAGGAATGTGGACCCATCTACAATTTCGTTTAGGTGAATTCAATGAAATGCATTGACAGCGAGAATGCCTCGTTGTCTACTACGTCACCAACAGGGACCAAATTGGCTGGTAAGCCTATCTTAGGGGGGTGAGGATGGGAGTTTCAAGCATACGTGTATCTAATCGATGGCAAGCAACAGGCGTAGGCAGTTTGATTCTAAATAGGATATTTTTTGCGGCAATTTTATTGGGCCTGGTGGCGCTGAATACAAACGCGCAGACGTTTCGCGGCGCCATCAACGGAACGGTGACAGATCCTTCGGATGCTTCCGTAGCAGGCGCGCAGGTGAAAGCGCTGGAAACTTCGACGGGCATCGAACACTCCACGGTCTCAACATCACGATGGCCAATTTTCATTTCAAGACCTGCCGCTGGGACTGTACAAGGTCACCGTAACCGCGACTGGATTCCCACCCTACGTTGTGGACAAGGTCGACGTCACCGCTGGCAAGATTTACACCCTGGAGGTGAAGCTAAAGCTGCAGACCCAGGCCACCACGGTGGAAATTGCGGCTGACGCGCTGGTGTTGGATACAACGACCGCCACGCAGAGCACCACCATGTCTTCGGACACCGTGCAGGACATTCCACTGAATGGCCGCGACTTCACACAGTTGGTGGCTGTGGCGCCGGGCTATGGCGGATATTCCGTCGGAGGATATGGTTCGTTGAATGGCACACGCCCAAACCAAATCAACTGGCAGATTGATGGTGTGGACAATAACGACTTCTGGCACAACATCCCGGCGGTCAATCAGGGCGGCGTATCGGGCATCGCGGGAACGGTATTCCCGGTCGATGCGGTGGAAGAATTTACCGCGCAGACACAGTCCAGTGCGGAAGCGGGAAGAAATGCCGGAGGCACGGTCAACCTATCGATCAAGTCGGGAACAAACTCGTTTCACGGCTCGGTTTACTATTACAACCGCAACGAAGCATTTGGTGATCCATCGCCGT
>CAVUHY010000003.1:0-36744 GCA_963741365.1 Candidatus Acidiferrales bacterium
CTTTTCCAAAACGGCGACCACATCAGATCTTGAGGGCACCCAAACTTTGGTTCGCAAAGGGTGGGTTCTGACGATCAAAAGCCACAAAACTTCTTCTCCTGATCGTCGGTACAAGAGGTTCGGGCCCTCAATAACCCACGGAACTATTTCCCATGCTTTTCGTCTATACCCGCAGGCTATCGTGTGACCACAAAGCGCGCCTCAGCAGGAGGATTCTATGCAACCACTACGGACGGCACTGACCATCATCCTCCTCTTACTTTCCGCAACAGGCGCGCAAGAACCTGCCCACAAGAACGCAAAAGATAAATTGCAACAGGCTCTTCCCGACCTCATGCGCAAAGCAAATATCCCCGGCCTCCAAATCGCACTGATAGAAAATGGCAAAATCGCGTGGCTGGGTGAATTCGGTCAGAAGAATACCTCCTCCCGCCAACCGGTTACGCCGGACACTATTTTCGAGGCGGCTTCGCTTAGCAAACCTGTCTTCGCGTACGGTGTCATGAAACTTGTTGAACAGGGCAAGCTCGATCTGGATGTGCCGCTCACCACCTACTTCCCCAAACCCTACATCGAGGGCGACGATCGGATAAAACTGATCACCGCGCGCATCATTTTGAGCCATCGCACCGGCTTCCCGAACTGGCGCGGAAACGGAAACGCCCTGGCGATTCGGTTCACGCCAGGCTCGCGATTCAGCTACTCCGGCGAAGGCTTCGTGTATCTCCAAAAAGCGGTCGAACGAATCAACTGCAAACCCCTGAACGAATACATGACGGAAGCCGTTTTCCTCCCGCTGCACATGAAGTCCAGCAGCTACCTCTGGCGGCCCGACTTCGACCACCGCACTTCTTCGGGCCACGACGCCGATAAACATCCGCGCGACAAAAACAAGCCCGACCAGGCCAATGCCGCCTATAGCCTGCAAACCACCGCCGCCGACTATGCGCAATTCCTCGATGCCGTGATGAACGGCGCCGGCCTGAAGCGCCAGACCCCTGCAGCAACTGCACCGATCAGTCCGCTTCCTCGGAGTTCTCGCGTGAACTTTTCTGGGGATTGGGATGGGGCATCGCGCAGACCGGCCGCGGCCCGATGCTGTGGCACTGGGGCGACAACGGCGCCTTCAAATGTTTCGTGATCATCGACTCCAAACAAAAGAAGGGCGTCGTCTTTTTCGCCAATAGCGAAAACGGCCTGGCCATTGCCGAGGAAATCGTTCGCCTCTCTCTCGACGCCGATCCGCCTATATTTCGCTGGCTGAAATACAACAGCTACGATTCCGCGGCTATGCGATTTTCGATTGCTCTCCGCGAAAGAGGTGCAGCCGCCGCGATTTCTGAATTCGACGAAGCCTTGAAAACAGGAGCGATTTCCGAAAAATTCGCTGAACTCCGCGGGCTATCGACTTTTGCAACAGAAAAAGGCTGCCGATGCCATAACGATTTTTGCACTGAACGTCCAGATTCACCCAAATTCCGCAAACGCCTACGACAGCCTCGGCGAGGCCTGCATGGAAAACGGCGACGTTCGGCAGGCTATCCTGAACTACGAACATTCTCTCCACCTCAACCCGAAAAACGCCAACGCCACCGAAATGCTAAACAAATTACAATTCAAATGATGAGTTGCCCGCATGTGGCACAGACACTCCTGCCTGTGCTCTTGGTTAGTCAGAATGAATGACCGGCTGCGATTCGCGGTACGTGGATTATGCTGCGAGTCGGAAGACAAGCAGTACAGAGCCACAAGCGAAGGAGCCGGTCGATGAAAAGAATAAAATTTGTTGGTCTGGATGTCATGCTGAGACGATTGCACTGGCAGTAGCCGAACAAGGCGAGGACGTGAGATCGCTCGAGGTCATACCGAATCGGGAGGAGTCGATTCGGAGGCTAGTTAAGAAGTTGGGGGCCGTAAAGCAACTGCAGTTCTGTTGTGAAGCGGGCCCTACCGTGTAGGTGGTGTACTGGCGACTGACGGCACTGCAAGCGAAGTGCGAAGTCGTGGCGCCCACGCTGGTACCGGTAGAATCGGGAGAGCGGGTAGCGAGGCGCGGGCGCGCATTCGGCGGGACATTCGGCGTTGGCAGAAGCAGTGCGATGCGGACGATCCGAACGAAGGTGCCGGCAACGAAGTAGACGGCAGTGTGATGGACCGGCTGGAGACAGCAACTGCAAGGGATTCCGGAGCGGCTCGAGCGGCTGCAGAAATCCGGGCTAAAGAAAATTTCGCACAGCGATCCCGACAGGCGTTTTCTGCGCGAGCGAGGCGGGTTTAAGTTGGGCTACACAGCGACGCTGGCAGTCCGCGAGGATCATCTGATTGTGGCGCAGCAGATCGGTCAAGCGAGGCCCGATCACTGAAACAGTTCTGGAGTCAAGGAAAGAGGCTCTAAGTTTAGGCCCTAAATGAAGCTCCGACATTACAAGCTGGTGAAACGCGGGCTTCAGCCCCTGAGCCTAAAAGTCCTTGCAAGGTTTTCTAGATTCTAGATTCCTTCAAGCCCCATAAGTTTCGCCGCCGTTACCCCCTTTTCCTGAACCAGCACCTGAAACCGTTCTCCCATCCCCTCCGGAAAGATCAAGGTCTTGAGTTGCAGCCGCGCCCGCAACTTTTCCGTCTCGTCCATGCCATCCTCATAGAGATCCGCAAACTCGTTTCCCCTCCCAAGCGCCAGCAAAAACGCGGTTTGTGATGTGAGCCCGACCGTCTCCAGCCCGCCGCGTTCGCCCCATTTCCGCAACGCCGTGAAATTAACATGCGCGGTCAAGTCCTGCTCCCCGGGAGCCGCATAATATTCTTCATTCGCCGCGTGTCCCCAGTACGCAAGTGTCGTTCCCGCCATGTGGTGCGCGTCGAACAAATCCGCAGCCTCGTGTCCATAATCGATGGTCAGCACAAATCCCCGTTCCAGCCGCCGCGCAATCTCCGTGATCCAGTCGCAAGCCTCTAGCCCGGCTTCCGCCTGCTGTCCTTCGTGCAAAATAATCTCCTGCGCCGCGAAGTACTCGGATATCTTACAAGTGGAGGGGGCCTGGGCCGTCTCGACAAAACCTTTTCCGTCATAAGCAACAAACAATTCCAGCAGTTTTCCTTCTTTTTGCACCAGGCGATGTACTGCCAGCGCGTCCAGCAGTTCATTCGAGAAAATACAACCGTCGACGATTCGTACAGGAATTTCCATCGCGGCCTGGCATCTTCCGTCTCGGACAAAGTCTGTCAGCTGGGTCGCAAGCTGCGCGCTTCTCAGTGGTGAACGCTCCACCGCGACATACCGAATCGCCTCATAAAATGTCGGCAATTGTTTCTGCGCAAATGCCAGAATGTGCCGCGCCAGTCTTCCAACCCCGGCCCCTGCCTCAACCAGCGCAAATTTCCCGGGCCGTCCCATCTGTTCCCACATTTCCGCAAACTGCCGCGCCAGCAACCGCCCAAAGATCGGATGTACGTCTACACTGGTGTAGTAATCCGCAAATCGCGCGGCCTCGGGCTTCGAGTAATATCCATGCAGGGGATGGTACAGCGCTTCGCGCATGTATTCCGCGAAGGTAATCGGTCCAAACCGGCCTATTCGCTCCGCAAGAATCGCCGCAAGCGGAGTGGGCTCGCCGCTCACGCCGTCGCCGCTCCGGAGGGCAATGCCTTCTTCAATTGCTCCCACACTGTCTGAAACGCATCCCGCGCCACGGCATCAAACAGCACAAAGTGAACCCGTTCCAACGACGATCCATTCTGAAGGTGTTGAATCGTTTCCGCGAGCATCGCGTGTGCGCATTCCTCCATCGGAAAGCCTGACACCCCTGTTCCAATCGCCGGAAGCGCAATCGACTTCATCCTGCGCTCCGCCGCCAGCCGCAAAGAATGTGCCGTCGAAGTTCGCAACGTCTTTGCCGTCGTGGGATCCCTCCCAGCCCCATGCTCGCCGCGTGAATCACGTATCGCGCCTTCAACTTTCCTCCGCCCGTGATCGCCGCATAGCCGACAGGAATGCTCCCGATCTCGTTGCACTCTTCCTGAATTTCGTCGCCACCCTTGCGCAATATCGCGCCCGCCACGCCCGCGCCGAGCCACAGATCGTTGTTCGCCGCGTTCACAATGGCGTCGACATCCATCTCGGTGATATCGCCCTGCTCAATCAAAATGCGTTCGGAGATTGGCTTCATCGGGAATTATTTTATTCCATTTGTACTTGCAGCCGCAAAGAGAGTTCTACGTACTCTTTTTAGGACCAGAATCGGCATCGGCAATCATATCCAACGATGAATAATCGTAGACCCCGCGCCCCATCTTGCGCCCCAGTCGGCCCTCCTGCACGAATTGCCGCAAAAGCGCATTCGGCCGGTATTTTTCACCCAACTCCCTATGCAAATACTCCAAAATCTTAAGCCGCACATCCAGTCCCACCAGGTCCACCATCTCAAATGGCCCCATCGGGTGATTCAATCCCAACTTCACCGCCTTGTCGATGTCTGCCGCGCTCGCAACTCCCGCCTCCAGCATCGCAAACGCCTCGTTTCCAATCAGTGCATTGATTCGTGATGTGATGAAACCGGCGCCTCGTTCACGATGACCGTTTCCTTCTGCATGCGCCGAGCCACGGCAGAACAAACGGCCACAGTCTCCTCCGACGTGTGCGTCGTTCGTACGATTTCGACCAGTCGCATTTTCGGCACGGGGTTGAAAAAGTGCATTCCGATACATCGATCGCGCGCAGCAACAATATCCGAGAATCGCTGATGGAAAGTGCGGAAGTATTGCTCGCGAGAATTGCGTCCGCTTTCACCGTTCTATCGAAAACGGCGAACAGCCGGATCTTCATTTCCAAAACTTCTGGGACGGCTTCGATGATCAGCTCGGCGTCGCGTATAGCCTCCTCCACAATGCTGGTACTGGACAAACGCGATAACGCAGCATCACGCGTCGCGGCTTCCACTTTCTCCCGCTTCACACCCTCCTCAAACGCTTCACGAATCCACGTCATGGCATTCGACAAAACTTGGTCTGACACGTCTTCAAGAATGGTCCGGTAGCCGCCCAGCGCTGCCGCATACGCGATTCCGCGCCCCATTGTGCCCGCGCCGATCACCGCAATCGTCTTTACGTTCATCCAATGCTCCAGGACATAATGGTGAATACCTGCGTGCGCAAAACGCAGCGTTACGATCCGTCGCCTAGTTCGTCAACTTCCGGTAAGCATCTTCGTCAAAGCCGAACACAATCTGTGAAACGTGACTCACCAACGGCCGTCGAATCAAATTCGGCTCCCGGGCCATCAACTTGATTGCTTCCGCGCGCGCCGGCGGGTGCTCTTTCATGTTCCGTTTGTGATACATTGCGTTCCGCGTATTTAAAAACTCTTTGTAATCGCGCTTACCGATCAACGCGTTCGAAGCCTTCCTCGCTTAACCTCTGCTTGACAAGATCGCGGGATGTAAATTCAATTTTCGCTTCGAGCAAGAGACCTCTTGCTTTCCGGCAGGTAGTTCAGGTGGGTTTCTGATAAAACAAAATTTTAGCAGCCATCGATTCCCCTCGCTTGGACTGCGGCAGTCCTGCTGGCGTTTTTGTGTTGCCAAATAACTATTGCTGACGCAATTAGTTCCTGCATGACGAGATCATCAGTACCGTGGTACCTTCGGACAACCTCCGCGGACGATCGCTCAATTCCCCCGGCCATCGATTTCGCGGTCGCCACTCCCTGTCCCCTCAGCCAATTAGCCACGGCCAGGCTGCGGATTCCGTGGTGGCAGTAGCAAATCACATCCTCATCCGTATCCAGCCTTTGTAGATTCGCCGGGATCGATCCCATCGGAATGTGCAGTGCGTTTTCGATCCGGCAGTGCGCGTATTCCCACGGTTCGCGCACATCCACTGTCAGCAGCTTTTCTCCGCGCTCCAGCCGCTGTTTCACTTCCAGCGGGGTTATTTCCAAATCATTCATCACTGCTCCCCATTCATCAACCCGCCCAAAATCACAAACATCATGAAGATCATGACCGCCACGACCAGTCCGCCCAGAATCAGTCCCACAATTTTGCCGAAACTCGCTGTCCCAAGGCAGCTTTCCCTTGCCCACGCATTAGAATGCTTTACTCTCGCAGACAAATACAGCCGGGTGCCCCACACGCCCCTTCGCGGGCGAGCCTCGCCTCTTCTACTGAATCGCGCCCTTCGGCGAGATCCACTGTTTCTCAATTGCCTGAATTTCGCCCACCAGCGACACGTCTTCCCGCTGCGGGAGCATTTCTCTCAAATATTCTTCGTAGCCTTTTTCCGGCAGCAATTCTCCTGTAACGCTGTACAGTTTCCGGGCATACTCGCCGATATAGCGATTAAACCTCACATCCGGGACGTACAGCGACTCGTGCCCCACCGGAACATTCTTGTTGATCATTTCTACCAGTTTCTTGCATTCCTGGTGGTACAGTTCCCGGCTGTGTTCGTTCATGCGTTCCAGATTCGCTTCCATCTTGGCGTTCGGTTCGTCGTAGCGCCCCTTCAATCCCCAGACATAAAACCAGTGCGCTGAGCTCGAGCGGTCCACTCCGAACAAATCCAGGCTCACGGGCACCCACTTATTGATGTATTTCTGAATGACGTTCGTGGGAATTACACCGGCCTTCACAATGCGCTTGATGCCGTCTTGTCCCGTCCCTAGATGAAACGATTCTTCCTTCAACATCGGAATCATCGACTGCGCGAGCGGCGCAAAACCCGAGTAGCTCAACATCGTGAGCTGGTATTTTCCATCGCGGTCCACAAAGTCCGTATACACGAAGAAATCCAGCCAATTGTTCACGTCCTCGTTGAACGCCCCGAGTAGCCGCTTCTGGTCGAATGCCCTCCGCTCTAGCATTTTCTGGGCTTCGACTTTTCCGCTATACCCAAAGTGATTCATCAGCAGGTAGCACATCTGCCAGCCGTGCCGCATCTCTTCCGTCACCACCCGGCAAAGCGATTGCCGGTCGTGTTCGCTCGGCGCCGTCTGGAATAATCTCCGTTGCTGTTCCACCGAAGCGAATTCCGTATCGCCCTGGTAAACGATCAGGTTCAGCAACGCATCACGCATCCGCTGATCGGGTATTTGCATCACGCGCTCCCACTTCGGTCGCCCTTTATAGGCGCCAAATTCCACTTCGTTCGAGCGCGTTGGCCCGAATTTGGCCTCAAATTGATAGTTCGCGATTTCCGGATAATCCACACCGATGTCTTTCTGCCAGACGCGGAACAGATCGACCCAGTCGTCGAATGTCGACAAACGTGTTGCAGGCATGTCTCTTTTCCTCCCCATTCAATTCGTTTGCTCGTGAACTGGGTGCGAGCACTCTTGACAACTCTTTTCGCCTCAGCGACCCGCAAATCTCGGCGGCCGCTTTTCCATAAAAGCGCGTATGCCTTCGCGGCAATCCTCGGAATGAAAGCATTTCATCTGGTACTCGACTTCACGCTCCAGGGCTTCCACCAGTGCCGCCTTATTTCGCGAAAACAGCGTGTGTTTCACTCCGCGAATTGCTACCTGCGGTCCATCCGCAATTTTCTTCGCCAGCGACTGAACCTCCGCTTCGAAACGGTCGGCGGCACAAATATGATTCACCAATCCAAGGTGCAACGCGGTTTTTGCGTCGATCATCTCGCCGGTGTAGAACATCTCCGCGGCAGTCGACGGGCCAAGTAGTTCCGGCAAAAAATATGTGCCGCCGTAATCGGGAAACAGTCCGACCTTCGCAAAGTTTTGCCCGAACACCGCGCTCTCCACCGCAATGCGAATGTCCGCCGCCAGTGCCAGATTCATCCCCGCGCCCGCTGCTGGACCGTTCACTGCCGCAATCACCGGCTGCGGCATGCCGCGCATATTCAGCACCGTCTGCATCCCCGATCGCAGGATCGGCTCGAGCTCCGTCGTATCTCCGCGCTCGCGGCCTTTCCCGATCACGCCTAGGTCCCCCGCCTGCGCAGAACGCTCGACCTGCTCCGGTCAGGACCACCACATGCACCGACGAATCGTTTGCCAGCCGCTTCAACGCCTCATTCAACGCCGTTGGCAACTCACTATCGAGCGCGTTCAACCGCTCTGGCCGGTTCATCGTCAGCGTCACGATTGAGCCCTGTTTCGCTTCCAGCACGGGGGTTGCAGCCGATCGCGGTGATGAACTCATGACGAAATCCTCCCTAGCCGAGGTGGGCCTGCTGTGAGCTCGATCCCGGCAATTTCTCTGATCGCGCCACCAGTTGAGCCAGCTTTCGAAAATGTTTCAGTGTCTCGGCTTTACCGCGGGCAGTTTGCCCCACCGTCGACGGCACCACAAACACCTGCGCTCCATACAGCAGGCTTTTCTGCAATCCGTAGTCGCACTTCCGCTGTGCAAACTGCTCATAGGTGTGTTTGCCGTTGAACGCCACCACGCGCGGCGCAAACTCTTCCAATTTTTGCGAGAGCACGATGCGCCCTTCCGCAAAATCTTCACGCTTTAGCTCTTCAATAGTTTTCGTCGGCCGCTTCACCAGATCCGTCAGTCCTATCCCGAATTCGATGATCCGCCGGTCGTCCGGATAGTCGAACGGCTCAGGCACCACTCCACTTTCATAAATCGTCGGCCAAAAGGGATTTCCGCGCCCCGCGTAATAATGTCCGGCGCGCACGGAAGATTCCGTCGGGTTGCAGCCCACGATGATGAGCTTCATTCCTTTACGAAGATAATCTGGCAGAGTTTTCATGCGGTTTTGTTCAATCTCTCCGCCTCTAGTCTACTTCCCTTTGAAACTCGCGGCGCGTTTTTCCACGTATGCCGCCAGTCCCTCTTTCGCGTCTTCGCTGGTGAACAGCAGTTGCTGCAATTCCCGCTCGATGCCCAATGCCTCCAAAAAAGGAATCTCCATGCCGGTCACCACGGAACGCTTGATCCGCCCCACCGCCCGCGGCGCCTTGTTCGGCGGGCAGAACTGTTTTGCATACGCCATCGCATCTTCCCAAAAGTTTTCTTTTTCGTAGATGTACTGAATCAGGTCCATCTCCAGTGCCTCTTCGAAACTGAACGTGCGCCCGGTCACCATCAGCTCAATCGACCGCGCCCGGCCGACAGCCCGGGCAAATCGTTGGGTTCCTCCCGTTCCCGGCAGCACGCCCAGGTTCACTTCCGGCAATCCGATTTTCCCGCCTTCTTTTTTCGCGATGCGAATATCGCAGGCGAGCGCGATTTCCAATCCGCCACCGACCGTGTGGCCATTCAGCGCCGCAATCACTAGCTTCGGAGTTTGCTCCAGCCGGCTCAAGGTTTCGTTCGCGTGCAGGCAGAAATAATATTTGAATTGCGGGTCGGCCTTCGTCAGCATCGGAATGCTGGCCCCCGCTGAAAAGAATTTTTCGCCCGCACCGCGTAGCACGATCACATGCACTGATTCGTCCATGCGTGCCCTCAAAATTGCCGCGTCCAACTGCAGCATCATTTCGTAGCTGTAGGTATTCGCTGGCGGATCATCCATCTCCACGATTGCTACGCCTTCATCCACCCGATACTTGATCAGCTGCCTGACTTCCAGGCTCGTTGTCGTTGCCATTGTTTCTATCTCCTCAGTAATTCCGTTTCCCAACTAACTCTTTAACCGGAATGCACAGCCGCCGGAATCTGTTCAGCAATCCCCGTTGCCTTCGTCGGACCGCCCAACACCCCATGAAGAAAGATTCTCACGATCATGTCCGTCAATTCTTCCGCGCCCGGATCGCTCGCTGGCTGGTGCCACTGGTAAACCCAGTTCATCATCCCGAACAAACTAAGCACCGCCACGCGCGCGTTTAACACCGGGGACGCAGTTTCGCCAGCAACCTCATCGAAGATCTTCCGCGCCAACGTCACATATTTCCGCTTGATCGCCGCAATCTCCTGGCGGAAGGGGGCGTCCAGCGCTGTTTCCTCGTGAGAGAGCACTTTCATCTCGTTGGGGTGCGCCAGGAAATACTCGATGTGGTTTTGTACCAGGCAACGCATCCGCGACGCTGGCGTTTCGCAACTCGCCAAACGCTCGTTCAGCCTCTTCACGATAGAGCTAAACGCATTATTTTGTATCAGATATAGCAACCTCTGCTTACTGTCGAAATAATAGTACAACCCCGAAAGCGAGATTCCCGTGGCTCGGCTGATATCCCGGATGGACGTGCCTTCAAATCCAGCCTCGGCAAAAACTCGCGCTGCGTGCAACAGAATATGCTCCAGTTTAGCTTCGGTGTCGCGAGGATTTGGTGTGGTGTGAGCCATTCGCAGAGCGCTCTCGAACGTTCGTTCGAGATGACTCTAAAATGCCCGCCTTAAACTGTCAAGGCCAGAGTGATCGTAATACAGATTCGACAATTTCTGGCTTGAGATCAAATTCTATCTTTAGCGCTAGCCCTAGTTCGGATACGGTAGGTAACCCGTTGTCAACCTAGAGGTTTGCACCGGATTGCTGGACTGTGTAGCGATTGTGATCGTAAACGCGGAGCCGATGGGGACCAGATTCCAATTTCCGCTTGGCTCTTCCGGCCATACCACTACGTCTGTCAGATCGCAAATGGGCACAGAACGAGGAAGACGCGAGGCAAAGCCATGCATCTCCCCAGAGATTTCGGACTCCTTAAATGGCGAGAGCAGACTATCTCGCCAAATGGCCTGCAGAATAGAGGAATATTTTTTTTTAATCCTAGAAATTATAATCCCTGTGCTCGCGTCAGCACGAAATTCTTCGCACACAACTACGCACGTACCCACGTGTCAGCTGAAGAGAGGTATTTCGCGGCCCAAATGTCGTTCCCGGGCCATCTTGAACACAATGATTGCGCGGCCAAATCCCATGCCGCGATGCCATTCGATTTAAAGAGGGTTACCTGCGAATCGCTGGTTCGCCCGGCCACTTTCCCCGCCACCAATTCGGCCAATTGGTGAACCTTCTCCCAGCGTCCGGGTTGGCGTTCAAACGGCAGAATCAAGTCCCCCGCCTCCTGTTTCGACTGCTCCATCGAATCCACAAAAATAACGTCGGCTTTTTCGATCGCCACGTCATCCAACTCGCGTTTGTGCGCGTGGTTCGCGCCGACGGCGTTAATGTGTACGCCCACCGACAAATCCGCGCCGAACAACACCGGTTTCGGCGACGTTGTCGCCGTAGTCACGATATCTGCGCCTCGCACCGCATCGGAAGACGATTCCGCGGCGCGCACAGGAATGCCCAGCCGCCCAGACATCTCCTCCGCGAATTTGGCTCGTCTCTCCGGATCCCGTCCGTACACTCGAGCCGATTCCAATTTGCGAACCGCGGTCACAGCCTCCAGTTGCGTCTGGCCTGCCCGCCACTACCAAGAATTGCCGCCACGTTCGCCCCCGCGCGCGCCAGGTACTTTGTCGCCACGCCGGAAGCAGCCCCCGTCCGTAACTGTCCCATGTAATCCGCTTCAACCAACGCCAACAACTCTCCCGTGGCAATGTCGTACAGTGGCACCAGAAAACGCAATTTTCCTTTCACGTACGTATATTGCTTCATCGCCACAAAGCCAGCGGCCGTATCCATCGCCGCCATGTAGTGAAAATAACCTCCGCCCGGCATTTCAAATCGCCGCCGTGCCTGCACCACCACGGTACCAGCGGCCTGCTTGCGAGTCGCCTCTTCGACGACTTCAATCACCATCTTCATGTTCAGCACGCGCCGAACTTCAGCCTCATTAATATGCAAAGTCATTGTGCGTGCTGTTTCTTCAGATCGTGAGCTCACAAATACTTGAGGGTGCCGACGATCCAACGCTAAATACTTTCTTCTCTTCTTCCATTCTTTTCTTCCATCTTTACTTCTTAACTTCCTTACTTTTTTGCGTCTTACTCCCCTCTTCCCTAACCCTCCGCACCACCGTCTGGATCAAGTGAAACACGCGCTCTTCCTTCGCTCCGCCCATCACATGAAACCGAAAGTCCGGTTCTCCCTTCGCTCCCTTACCCACAACAACCGGCAGCGCCCCGCACAAATCATTCTCAATAAACGCCGTCTCATATCGCGATTTCTTAGGGTTCCACGTAAAAACACGCATCGTGGTAAAATCGCACCGCTGTCCTTCGGGACTTCGCGTTCCCACCAGCAGATATTGCGGATGATTCCCTCCCGCGCCGCTGACATGATTCAACTCAAACCACGCGATAGGCCGGATACTCGCGGAACTGGCCCCATCCCGCACCGCATCCGGCAGGTCCAGCGAGATAAATCGCCCAACGACCCAACCTGCAATCGGCACCGTCTGATCTCCGGGCTGCGTTGTCGTGGTAATCGCCGGATTTCGTACGCTGCCCTCGCCGGGAGGGCGCGTGGCCGTCCCGCGCACTAGAAACCAGTCTTCTTTCTTGCTACCTTCCGGAGCGCTAACAGCCTCTTTTTCGTCCGTCACCTGCACCCAGTCGGCCACCGCGCGGCCTACAATTTCCACCTGAACGCCGCGTGTGAATTGGTATGTGCGCGCCTCTGTGCGTCCCGGCTTAGCGCGCAAATTCGTCGACACCTTGTGCGTCCTCGTGCCTGCACCGGCATGGCTTTAGCCTGCTGCAGCAGCTTTTCGCTTCGCTGCCACAGTTCCGGCTCCATCAGGTAGCGGCCCTCGACCCAGCCAACCATTCCTCCGGACGTCCGAACCTTCACATTGTCGTTGCGCCGCGCCAATACTTCCACGTGATCACCGTAAAGCAGTACACCAAGCTGTTCGCGCACCTGCGCCACGCTGCTCCACAGGGTTACGCTGCGTTCTCCGACGTACGCCTCTCCCACTGTTTCGTGTTTTGGCCGCAATACCCACGCCAGCAGTGCCACTAGGCAAAGCAGCGGCACTGCCACCAGCAGCTTTCGCTTCATGCGCCATCCCCAAATGTCTCTCCCGCCGCGCGCGCAGCGTGCACAATTTCATTGTGCGGTTCGATGAACTTCATCTTTTGAAGTGCCTCGCCCAATATGACGGATTCAATTTTCCCAGGTTTCAACCATACCACGCGATCAAATTTCTGCCCCGGTCACAGCCCGTAACGGCGCGCATATCGGCAACCACGAAAAATTCCATCCATGGTACCTGAGTCAAGTCATCACCCGATGTTCAGTTCCCGCGACAATCTTTCTTTGTTCAGAATTCTTAAGTAGGTTCAACCTCCGAGAGAGACTAAAAAAGAAGAATCTAAAGAAGATATCCTGCGAGTACTTCTGTGCAATCCAGACTATGCAGCGGTTGCCTTCTGAGGCCGGCGATTTTTCCTGCGGTCGAGGGGACGAACAGCGCTCCAAAAAACAAATCCTCAACGCGGAAATTCAATTCTCCACCCGTCTCAAAATCATCCTGAAGAGCGCCTTCCGTGACGAAGGATCTCAACCACAACAACTTGGATCGGCTGGCGGTCTTTGGTCCGCGCAACTTCCTCCGCTCAAACCTGTGCGACAGAACCGGAAACCGTCACCGCATTCGTCGCCGGCGCCAACGGCAATACGATCCACAAAATGATGTAAACCAGTAATCCGGTTTCCTGCAAAGAAAATGGCCAGCAGCCACACCACGCGAACTATCGTCGCATCGAGGGTCAAAATAATGCCGCCAGCCCCGCGCAAACGGCCGCCAATTTTCTTGTCGCGGCTCGACCTCATCAATCGTTTCGCCGGAGGAGCCGCTGCATACTCCGGGCGCCCCCGCCACAACCGACTGCTGTGCGCGCAGTTGTGCCGAAACCTTTGCAACCATCCGCGATACTGTTTATGTCATTTTGTCGATCGTATTGCCGTTAGCGCCAGCGACGATGCGGTGACGGTTTCCGGTTCTGTCGCACAGGTTTGAGCGAGGAAGTTACGCGGACCAAAGACCGCCAGCCGATCCAAGTTGTTGTCGTTGAGTACTTCGTGCCGGAAGGCGCTCTTCAGGATGATTTTGAGCGGGTGGAGAATGCGACTCCCGCGTTGAGGATTTATTTTTGGAGCGCTGTTCGTCCCCTCGACCCGCAGGAAAAGTCGCCGGCCTCAGAAGGCGACCGCTGCATAGTCTGGATTGCACAGAAGTACTCACAGGATATCTTCTTTAGATTCTATTTTTTAGTCTCTGTCGGAGGTTGAACCTACTTAAGATCTGAACGAAGAAAGATTGTCGCGGGAAGTGAACATCGGTGATGACTTGACCAGGTGCCATGGATGGAATTTGCGTCGTTGCCGATATGCGCGCCGTTACGGGCTGTGACCGGGCAGAAATCGATCGCGTCGTATGGTTGAAATCTGGGAGAAGTCAATCCGTAGTAGTCGGCGAGGACTTCAAAAGATGAAGTTCATCGAACCGCCGATGAAATTGTGCACGCTGCGCGCGCGGCAGGAAGACATTGGGGATGGCGCATGAAGCGGAAGCTGCTGGTGGCCGTGCCGCTGCTTTACCTAGTGGGCACTGCTGGCGTGGGTATTGCGGCCAAAACACGAAACAGTGGGAGAGGCGTACGTCGGAGAACGCAGCGTAACCTGTGGAGCAGCGTGGCGCAGGTGCGCGAACAGCTTGGTGTACTGCTTTACGGTGATCACGTGGAAGTATTGGCGCGGCGCAACGACAATGTGAAGGTTCGGACGTCCGGAGGAATGGTTGGCTGGGTCGAGGGCCGCTACCTGATGGAGCCGGAACTGTGGCAGCGAAGCGAAAAGCTGCTGCAGCAGGCTAAAGCCATGCCGGTGCAGGCACGAGGACGCACGAAGGTGTCGACGAATTTGCGCGCTAAGCCGGCGCAAGGGCGCGCACATACAATTCCACGCGGCGTTCAGGTGGAAATTGTAGGCCGCGCGGTGGCCGATGGGTGCAGGTGACGGACGAAAAAGAGGCTGTTAGCGCTCCGGAAGGTAGCAAGAAAGAAACTGGTTTCTAGTGCGCGGGACGGCCACGCGCCCTCCCGGCGAGGGCAGGCGTACGAAATCCGGCGATTACCACGACAACGCAGCCCGGAATCAGACGGTGCCGATCGCAGGTTGGGTCGTTGGGCGATTTATCTCGCTGGACCTGCCGGATGCGGTGCGGGATGGGCAGTTCCGCGAGTATCCGGCCTATCGCGTGGTTTGAGTTGAATCATGTCAGCGGCGCGGGAGGGAATCATCCGCAATATCTGCTGCGTGGGAACGCGAAGTCCCGAAGGACAGCGGTGCGATTTTACCACGATGCGTGTTTTTACGTGGAACCCTAAGAGATCGCGATATGAGACGGCGTTTATTGAGAATCATTTGTGCGGGGCGCTGCCGGTTGTTGTGGGTAAGGGAGCGAAGGGAGAACGGACTTTCGGTTTCATGTGATGGGCGGAGCGAAGGAAGAGCGCGTGTTTCACTTGATCCGACGGTGGTGCGGAGGGTTAGGAAGAGGGGAGTAAGACGCAAAAAAGTAAGGAAGTTAAGAAGTAAAGATGGAAGAAAAGAATGGAAGAAGAGAAGAAAGTATTTAGCGTTGGATCGTCGGCACCCTCAAGTATTTGTGAGCTCACGATCTGAAGAAACAGCACGCACAATGACTTTGCATATTAATGAGGCTGAAGTTCGGCGCGTGCTGAACATGAAGATGGTGATTGAAGTCGTCGAAGAGGCGACTCGCAAGCAGGCCGCTGGTACCATGGTGGTGCAGGCACGGCGGCGATTTGAAATGCCGGGCGGAGGTTATTTTCACTACATGGCGGCGATGGATACGGCCGCTGGCTTTGTGGCGATGAAGCAATATCGTACGTGAAAGGAAAATTGCGTTTATCTGGTGCCGCTGTACGACATTGCCACGGGAGAGTTGTTGGCGTTGGTTGAAGCGGATTACATGGGACAGTTACGGACGGGGCTGCTTCCGGCGTGGCGACAAAGTACCTGGCGCGCGCGGGGGCGAACGTGGCGGCAATTCTTGGTAGTGGCGGGCAGGCCGAGCGCAACTGGAGGCTGTGACCGCGGTTCGCAAATTGGAATCGGCTCGAGTGTACGGACGGGATCCGGAGAGACGAGCCAAATTCGCGAGGAGATGTCTGGGCGGCTGGGCATTCCTGTGCGCGCCGCGGAATCGTCTTCCGATGCGGTGCGAGCGCAGATATCGTGACTACGGCGACAACGTCGCCGAAACCGGTGTTGTTCGGCGCGGATTTGTCGGTGGCGTACACATTAACGCCGTCGGCGCGAACCACGCGCACAAACGCGAGTTGATGACGTGGCGATCAAAAAGCCGACGTTATTTTTGTGGATTCGATGGAGCAGTCGAAACAGGAGGCGGGGGACTTGATTCTGCCGTTTGAACGCCAACCCGGACGCTGGGAGAAGGTTACCAATTGGCCGATCATTGGTGGCGGGGAAAGTGGCCGGGCAAACCAGCGATTCGCAGGTAACCCTCTTTAAATCGAATGGCATCGCGGCATGGGATTTGGCCGCGGCAATCATTGTGTTAGATGGCCCGGGAACAACATTTGGGCCGCGAAATACCTCTCTTCAGCTGACACGTGGGTACGTGCGTAGTTGTGTGCGAAGAATTTCGTGTGACGCGAGCACAGGGATTATAATTTCTAGGATTAAAAAAAAATTTTCCTCTATTCTGCAGGCCATTTGGCGAGATAGTTGCTCTCGCCATTTAAGGAGTCCGAAATCTCTGGGGAGATGCATGGCTTTGCCTCGCGTCTTCCTCGTTCTGTGCCCATTTGCGATCTGACAGACGTAGTGGTATGGCCGGAAGAGCCAAGCGGAAATTGGAATCTGGTCCCCATCGGCTCCGCGTTTACGATCACAATCGCTACACAGTCCAGCAATCCGGTGCAAACCTCTAGGTTGACAACGGGTTACCTACCGTATCCGAACTAGGGCTAGCGCTAAAGATAGAATTTGATCTCAAGCCAGAAATTGTCGAATCTGTATTACGATCACTCTGGCCTGACAGTTTAAGGCGGGCATTTTACAGTCATCTCGAACGAACTTTCGAGAGCGCTCTGCGAATGGCTCACACCACACCAAATCCTCGCGACACCGAAGCTAAACTGGAGCATATTCTGTTGCACGCAGCGCGAGTTTTTGCCGAGGCTGGATTTAAAGGCACGTCCATCCGGGATATCAGCCGAGCCACGGGAATCTCGCTTTCGGGGTTGTACTATTATTTCGACAGTAAGCAGAGGTTGCTATATCTGATACAAAATAATGCGTTTAGCTCTATCGTGAAGAGGCTGAACGAGCGTTTGGCGAGTTGCGAAACGCCAGCGTCGCGGATGCGTTGCCTGGTACAAAACCACATCGAGTATTTCCTGGCGCACCCCGACGAGATGAAAGTGCTCTCTCACGAGGAAACAGCGCTGGACGCCCCCTTCCGCCAGGAGATTGCGGCGATCAAGCGGAAATATGTGACGTTGGCGCGGAAGATCTTCGATGAGGTTGCTGGCGAAACTGCGTCCCCGTGTTAAACGCGCGCGTGGCGGTGCTTAGTTTGTTCGGGATGATGAACTGGGTTTACCAGTGGCACCGGCCAGCGAGCGATCCGGGCGCGGAAGAATTGACGGACATGATCGTGAGAATCTTTCTTCATGGGGTGTTGGGCGGTCCGACGAAGGCGACGGGGATTGCTGAACAGATTCCGGCGGCTGTGCATTCCGGTTAAAGAGTTAGTTGGGAAACGGAATTACTGAGGAGATAGAAACAATGGCAACGACAACGAGCCTGGAAGTCAGGCAGCTGATCAAGTATCGGGTGGATGAAGGCGTAGCAATCGTGGAGATGGATGATCCGCCAGCGAATACCTACAGCTACGAAATGATGCTGCAGTTGGACGCGGCAATTTTGAGGGCACGCATGGACGAATCAGTGCATGTGATCGTGCTACGCGGTGCGGGCGAAAAATTCTTTTCAGCGGGGGCGAGCATTCCGATGCTGACGAAGGCCGACCCGCAATTCAAATATTATTTCTGCCTGCACGCGAACGAAACCTTGAGCCGGCTGGAGCAAACTCCGAAGCTAGTGATTGCGGCGCTGAATGGCCACACGGTCGGTGGCGGATTGGAAATCGCGCTCGCCTGCGATATTCGCATCGCGAAAAAAGAAGGCGGGAAAATCGGATTGCCGGAAGTGAACCTGGGCGTGCTGCCGGGAACGGGAGGAACCCGACGATTTGCCCGGGCTGTCGGCCGGGCGCGGTCGATTGAGCTGATGGTGACCGGGCGCACGTTCAGTTTCGAAGAGGCACTGGAGATGGACCTGATTCAGTACATCTACGAAAAAGAAAACTTTTGGGAAGATGCGATGGCGTATGCAAAACAGTTCTGCCCGCCGAACAAGGCGCCGCGGGCGGTGGGGCGGATCAAGCGTTCCGTGGTGACCGGCATGGAGATTCCTTTTTTGGAGGCATTGGGCATCGAGCGGGAATTGCAGCAACTGCTGTTCACCAGCGAAGACGCGAAAGAGGGACTGGCGGCATACGTGGAAAAACGCGCCGCGAGTTTCAAAGGGAAGTAGACTAGAGGCGGAGAGATTGAACAAAACCGCATGAAAACTCTGCCAGATTATCTTCGTAAAGGAATGAAGCTCATCATCGTGGGCTGCAACCCGACGGAATCTTCCGTGCGCGCCGGACATTATTACGCGGGGCGCGGAAATCCCTTTTGGCCGACGATTTATGAAAGTGGAGTGGTGCCTGAGCCGTTCGACTATCCGGACGACCGGCGGATCATCGAATTCGGGATAGGACTGACGGATCTGGTGAAGCGGCCGACGAAAACTATTGAAGAGCTAAAGCGTGAAGATTTTGCGGAAGGGCGCATCGTGCTCTCGCAAAAATTGGAAGAGTTTGCGCCGCGCGTGGTGGCGTTCAACGGCAAACACACCTATGAGCAGTTTGCACAGCGGAAGTGCGACTACGGATTGCAGAAAAGCCTGCTGTATGGAGCGCAGGTGTTTGTGGTGCCGTCGACGGTGGGGCAAACTGCCCGCGGTAAAGCCGAGACACTGAAACATTTTCGAAAGCTGGCTCAACTGGTGGCGCGATCAGAGAAGTTGCCGGGATCGAGCTCACAGCAGGCCCACCTCGGCTAGGGAGGATTTCGTCATGAGTTCATCACCGCGATCGGCTGCAACTCCCGTGCTGGAAGCGAAACAGGGCTCAATCGTGACGCTGACGATGAACCGGCCAGAGCGGTTGAACGCGCTCGATAGTGAGTTGCCAACGGCGTTGAATGAGGCGTTGAAGCGGCTGGCAAACGATTCGTCGGTGCATGTGGTGGTCCTGACCGGAGCAGGTCGAGCGTTCTGCGCAGGCGGGGACCTAGGCGTGATCGGGAAAGGCCGCGAGCGCGGAGATACGACGGAGCTCGAGCCGATCCTGCGATCGGGGATGCAGACGGTGCTGAATATGCGCGGCATGCCGCAGCCGGTGATTGCGGCAGTGAACGGTCCAGCAGCGGGCGCGGGGATGAATCTGGCACTGGCGGCGGACATTCGCATTGCGGTGGAGAGCGCGGTGTTCGGGCAAAACTTTGCGAAGGTCGGACTGTTTCCCGATTACGGCGGCACATATTTTTTGCCGGAACTACTTGGCCCGTCGACTGCCGCGGAGATGTTCTACACCGGCGAGATGATCGACGCAAAAACCGCGTTGCACCTTGGATTGGTGAATCATATTTGTGCCGCCGACCGTTTCGAAGCGGAGGTTCAGTCGCTGGCGAAGAAAATTGCGGATGGACCGCAGGTAGCAATTCGCGGAGTGAAACACACGCTGTTTTCGCGAAATAAGGCGGCACTGGTGGAAGCCCTGGAGCGTGAAGTCGAGTACCAGATGAAATGCTTTCATTCCGAGGATTGCCGCGAAGGCATACGCGCTTTTATGGAAAAGCGGCCGCCGAGATTTGCGGGTCGCTGAGGCGAAAAGAGTTGTCAAGAGTGCTCGCACCCAGTTCACGAGCAAACGAATTGAATGGGGAGGAAAAGAGACATGCCTGCAACACGTTTGTCGACATTCGACGACTGGGTCGATCTGTTCCGCGTCTGGCAGAAAGACATCGGTGTGGATTATCCGGAAATCACGAACTATCAATTTGAGGCCAAATTCGGGCCAACGCGCTCGAACGAAGTGGAATTTGGCGCCTATAAAGGGCGACCGAAGTGGGAGCGCGTGATGCAAATACCCGATCAGCGGATGCGTGATGCGTTGCTGAACCTGATCGTTTACCAGGGCGATACGGAATTCGCTTCGGTGGAACAGCAACGGAGATTATTCCAGACGGCGCCGAGCGAACACGACCGGCAATCGCTTTGCCGGGTGGTGACGGAAGAGATGCGGCACGGCTGGCAGATGTGCTACCTGCTGATGAATCACTTTGGGTATAGCGGAAAAGTCGAAGCCCAGAAAATGCTAGAGCGGAGGGCATTCGACCAGAAGCGGCTACTCGGGGCGTTCAACGAGGACGTGAACAATTGGCTGGATTTCTTCGTGTATACGGACTTTGTGGACCGCGATGGAAAATACCAGCTCACGATGTTGAGCTACTCGGGTTTTGCGCCGCTCGCGCAGTCGATGATTCCGATGTTGAAGGAAGAATCGTTTCATCTAGGGACGGGACAAGACGGCATCAAGCGCATTGTGAAGGCCGGTGTAATTCCCACGAACGTCATTCAGAAATACATCAATAAGTGGGTGCCCGTGAGCCTGGATTTGTTCGGAGTGGACCGCTCGAGCTCAGCGCACTGGTTTTATGTCTGGGGATTGAAGGGGCGCTACGACGAACCGAACGCCAAGATGGAAGCGAATCTGGAACGCATGAACGAACACAGCCGGGAACTGTACCACCAGGAATGCAAGAAACTGGTAGAAATGATCAACAAGAATGTTCCGGTGGGGCACGAGTCGCTGTACGTCCCGGATGTGAGGTTTAATCGCTATATCGGCGAGTATGCCCGGAAACTGTACAGCGTTACGGGAGAATTGCTGCCGGAAAAAGGCTACGAAGAATATTTGAGAGAAATGCTCCCGCAGCGGGAAGACGTGTCGCTGGTGGGCGAAATTCAGGCAATTGAGAAACAGTGGATCTCGCCGAAGGGCGCGATTCAGTAGAGAGGCGAGGCTCGCCCGCGAAGGGGCGTGTGGGGCACCCGGCTGTATTTGTCTGCGAGAGTAAAGCATTCTAATGCGTGGGCAAGGGAAAGCTGCCTTGGGACAAGTGAGTTTCGGCAAAATTGTGGGACTGATTCTGGGCGGACTGGTCGTGGCGGTCATGATCTTCATGATGTTTGTGATTTTGGGCGGGTTGATGAATGGGGAGCAGTGATGAATGATTTGGAAATAACCCCGCTGGAAGTGAAACAGCGGCTGGAGCGCGGAGAAAAGCTGCTGACAGTGGATGTGCGCGAACCGTGGGAATACGCGCACTGCCGGATCGAAAACGCACTGCACATTCCGATGGGATCGATCCCGGCGAATCTACAAAGGCTGGATACGGATGAGGATGTGATTTGCTACTGCCACCACGGAATCCGCAGCCTGGCCGTGGCTAATTGGCTGAGGGGACAGGGAGTGGCGACCGCGAAATCGATGGCCGGGGGAATTGAGCGATGGTCCGCGGAGGTTGATCCGAAGGTACCACGGTACTGATGATCTCGTCATGCAGGAACTAATTGCGTCAGCAATAGTTATTTGGCAACACAAAAACGCCAGCAGGACTGCCGCAGTCCAAGCGAGGGGAATCGATGGCTGCTAAAATTTTGTTTTATCAGAAACCCACCTGAACTACCTGCCGGAAAGCAAGAGGTCTCTTGCTCGAAGCGAAAATTGAATTTACATCCCGCGATCTTGTCAAGCAGAGGTTAAGCGAGGAAGAGCTGAACGCGTTGATCGGTAAGCGCGATTACAAAGAGTTTTTAAATACGCGGAACGCACTGTATCACAAACGGAACATGAAAGAGCACCCGCCGGCGCGCGCGGAAGCAATCAAGTTGATGGCCCGGGAGCCGAATTTGATTCGACGGCCGTTGGTGATTCGTGGTTCACAGATTGTGTTCGGCTTTGACGAAGATGCTTACCGGAAGTTGACGAACTAGGCGACGGATCGTAACGCTGCGTTTTCGCACGCAGGTATTCACCATTATGTCCTGGAGCATTGGATGAACGTAAAGACGATTGCGGTGATCGGCGCGGGCACAATGGGGCGCGGAATCGCGTATGCGGCAGCGCTGGGCGGCTACCGGACCATTCTTGAAGACGTGTCAGACCAAGTTTTGTCGAATGCCATGACGTGGATTCGTGAAGCGTTTGAGGAGGGTGTGAAGCGGGAGAAAGTGGAAGCCGCGACGCGTGATGCTGCGTTATCGCGTTTGTCCAGTACCAGCATTGTGGAGGAGGCTATACGCGACGCCGAGCTGATCATCGAAGCCGTCCCAGAAGTTTTGGAAATGAAGATCCGGCTGTTCGCCGTTTTCGATAGAACGGTGAAAGCGGACGCGATTCTCGCGAGCAATACTTCGGCGCTGTCCATCAGCGAGTTATCCCAGACTGTTCGTGCACGCGAGCGCTGCATCGGAATGCACTTTTTCAACCCCGTGCCGAAAATGCGGTTGGTCGAAATCGTGCGAACGACGCACACGTCGGAGGAGACTGTGGCCGTTTGCTCTGCCGTGGCTCGGCGCATGCAGAAGGAAACGGTCATCGTGAACGAGGCAGCCGGTTTCATCACATCACGAATCAATGCACTGATTGGAAACGAGGCGTTTGCGATGCTGGAGGCGGGAGTTGCGAGCGCGGCAGACATCGACAAGGCGGTGAAGTTGGGATTGAATCACCCGATGGGGCCATTTGAGATGGTGGACCTGGTGGGACTGGATGTGCGGCTTAAGATTTTGGAGTATTTGCATAGGGAGTTGGGTGAAAAATACCGGCCGAATGCGCTTTTGCGGCAATTCGTGCAGGAGGGCCGACTGGGGCGCAAGATGGGGCGCGGGGTCTACGATTATTCATCGTTGGATATGATTGCCGATGCCGATTCTGGTCCTAAAAAGAGTACGTAGAACTCTCTTTGCGGCTGCAAGTACAAATGGAATAAAATAATTCCCGATGAAGCCAATCTCCGAACGCATTTTGATTGAGCAGGGCGATATCACCGAGATGGATGTCGACGCCATTGTGAACGCGGCGAACAACGATCTGTGGCTCGGCGCGGGCGTGGCGGGCGCGATATTGCGCAAGGGTGGCGACGAAATTCAGGAAGAGTGCAACGAGATCGGGAGCATTCCTGTCGGCTATGCGGCGATCACGGGCGGAGGAAAGTTGAAGGCGCGATACGTGATTCACGCGGCGAGCATGGGGCTGGGAGGGATCCCCACGACGGCAAAGACGTTGCGAACTTCGACGGCACATTCTTTGCGGCTGGCGGCGGAGCGCAGGATGAAGTCGATTGCGCTTCCGGCGATTGGAACAGGGGTGTCAGGCTTTCCGATGGAGGAATGCGCACACGCGATGCTCGCGGAAACGATTCAACACCTTCAGAATGGATCGTCGTTGGAACGGGTTCACTTTGTGCTGTTTGATGCCGTGGCGCGGGATGCGTTTCAGACAGTGTGGGAGCAATTGAAGAAGGCATTGCCCTCCGGAGCGGCGACGGCGTGAGCGGCGAGCCCACTCCGCTTGCGGCGATTCTTGCGGAGCGAATAGGCCGGTTTGGACCGATTACCTTCGCGGAATACATGCGCGAAGCGCTGTACCATCCCCTGCATGGATATTACTCGAAGCCCGAGGCCGCGCGATTTGCGGATTACTACACCAGTGTAGACGTACATCCGATCTTTGGGCGGTTGCTGGCGCGGCAGTTTGCGGAAATGTGGGAACAGATGGGACGGCCCGGGAAATTTGCGCTGGTTGAGGCAGGGGCCGGGGTTGGAAGACTGGCGCGGCACATTCTGGCATTTGCGCAGAAACAATTGCCGACATTTTATGAGGCGATTCGGTATGTCGCGGTGGAGCGTTCACCACTGAGAAGCGCGCAGCTTGCGACCCAGCTGACAGACTTTGTCCGAGACGGAAGATGCCAGGCCGCGATGGAAATTCCTGTACGAATCGTCGACGGTTGTATTTTCTCGAATGAACTGCTGGACGCGCTGGCAGTACATCGCCTGGTGCAAAAAGAAGGAAAACTGCTGGAATTGTTTGTTGCTTATGACGGAAAAGGTTTTGTCGAGACGGCCCAGGCCCCCTCCACTTGTAAGATATCCGAGTACTTCGCGGCGCAGGAGATTATTTTGCACGAAGGACAGCAGGCGGAAGCCGGGCTAGAGGCTTGCGACTGGATCACGGAGATTGCGCGGCGGCTGGAACGGGGATTTGTGCTGACCATCGATTATGGACACGAGGCTGCGGATTTGTTCGACGCGCACCACATGGCGGGAACGACACTTGCGTACTGGGGACACGCGGCGAATGAAGAATATTATGCGGCTCCCGGGGAGCAGGACTTGACCGCGCATGTTAATTTCACGGCGTTGCGGAAATGGGGCGAACGCGGCGGGCTGGAGACGGTCGGGCTCACATCACAAACCGCGTTTTTGCTGGCGCTTGGGAGGGGAAACGAGTTTGCGGATCTCTATGAGGATGGCATGGACGAGACGGAAAAGTTGCGGGCGCGGCTGCAACTCAAGACCTTGATCTTTCCGGAGGGGATGGGAGAACGGTTTCAGGTGCTGGTTCAGGAAAAGGGGGTAACGGCGGCGAAACTTATGGGGCTTGAAGGAATCTAGAATCTAGAAAACCTTGCAAGGACTTTTAGGCTCAGGGGCTGAAGCCCGCGTTTCACCAGCTTGTAATGTCGGAGCTTCATTTAGGGCCTAAACTTAGAGCCTCTTTCCTTGACTCCAGAACTGTTTCAGTGATCGGGCCTCGCTTGACCGATCTGCTGCGCCACAATCAGATGATCCTCGCGGACTGCCAGCGTCGCTGTGTAGCCCAACTTAAACCCGCCTCGCTCGCGCAGAAAACGCCTGTCGGGATCGCTGTGCGAAACTTTCTTTAGCCCGGATTTCTGCAGCCGCTCGAGCCGCTCCGGAATCCCTTGCAGTTGCTGTCTCCAGCCGGTCCATCACACTGCCGTCTACTTCGTTGCCGGCACCTTCGTTCGGATCGTCCGCATCGCACTGCTTCTGCCAACGCCGAATGTCCCGCCGAATGCGCGCCCGCGCCTCGCTACCCGCTCTCCCGATTTCACCGGTACCAGCGTGGGCGCCACGACTTCGCACTTCGCTTCCAGTGCCGTCAGCTGCCAGTACACCACCTACCCCGTTGGGCCCGCTTCATAACAGAAACGCAGTTGCTCCACGGCTCCCAGTTTCTTGACCAGCTTCCGAATCGACTCCTCCCGATTCGGAATGACCCCGAGCGTTCTCACTTCCTCGCCTTGTTCGGCTACCGCCACCGCAATCGTCTCGGCATGGACATCCAGACCAACAAATTTTATTCTTTTCATCGACCGGCTCCTTCGCTTGTGGCTCTGTACTGCTTGTCTTCCGACTCGCAGCATAATCCACGTACCGCGAATCGGCAGCCGGTCATTCCATTCTGACTAACCAAGAGCACAGGCAGGAGTGTCTGTGCCACATGCGGGCAACTCATCATTTGAATTGTAATTTGTTTAGCATTTCGGTGGCGTTGGCGTTTTTCGGGTTGAGGTGGAGAGAATGTTCGTAGTTCAGGATAGCCTGCCGAACGTCGCCGTTTTCCATGCAGGCCTCGCCGAGGCTGTCGTAGGCGTTTGCGGAATTTGGGTGAATCTGGACGTTCAGTGCAAAAATCGTTATGGCATCGGCAGCCTTTTTCTGTTGCAAAAGTCGATAGCCCGCGGAGTTCAGCGAATTTTTCGGAAATCGCTCCTGTTTTCAAGGCTTCGTCGAATTCAGAAATCGCGGCGGCTGCACCTCTTTCGCGGAGAGCAATCGAAAATCGCATAGCCGCGGAATCGTAGCTGTCGTATTTCAGCCAGCGAAATATAGGCGGATCGGCGTCGAGAGAGAGGCGAACGATTTCCTCGGCAATGGCCAGGCCGTTTTCGCTATTGGCGAAAAAGACGACGCCCTTCTTTTGTTTGGAGTCGATGATCACGAAACATTTGAAGGCGCCGTTGTCGCCCCAGTGCCACAGCATCGGGCCGCGGCCGGTCTGCGCGATGCCCCATCCCAATCCCCAGAAAAGTTCACGCGAGAACTCCGAGGAAGCGGACTGATCGGTGCAGTTGCTGCAGGGGTCTGGCGCTTCAGGCCGGCGCCGTTCATCACGGCATCGAGGAATTGCGCATAGTCGGCGGCGGTGGTTTGCAGGCTATAGGCGGCATTGGCCTGGTCGGGCTTGTTTTTGTCGCGCGGATGTTTATCGGCGTCGTGGCCCGAAGAAGTGCGGTGGTCGAAGTCGGGCCGCCAGAGGTAGCTGCTGGACTTCATGTGCAGCGGGAGGAAAACGGCTTCCGTCATGTATTCGTTCAGGGGTTTGCAGTTGATTCGTTCGACCGCTTTTTGGAGATACACGAAGCCTTCGCCGGAGTAGCTGAATCGCGAGCCTGGCGTGAACCGAATCGCCAGGGCGTTTCCGTTTCCGCGCCAGTTCGGGAAGCCGGTGCGATGGCTCAAAATGATGCGCGCGGTGATCAGTTTTATCCGATCGTCGCCCTCGATGTAGGGTTTGGGGAAGTAGGTGGTGAGCGGCACATCCAGATCGAGCTTGCCCTGTTCAACAAGTTTCATGACACCGTACGCGAAGACAGGTTTGCTAAGCGAAGCCGCCTCGAAAATAGTGTCCGGCGTAACCGGTTGGCGGGAGGAGGTATTCTTCTGACCGAATTCACCCAGCCACGCGATTTTGCCATTTTCTATCAGTGCGATTTGGAGGCCGGGGATATTTGCTTTGCGCATGAGGTCGGGAAGAGCCTGTTGCAATTTATCTTTTGCGTTCTTGTGGGCAGGTTCTTGCGCGCCTGTTGCGGAAAGTAAGAGGAGGATGATGGTCAGTGCCGTCCGTAGTGGTTGCATAGAATCCTCCTGCTGAGGCGCGCTTTGTGGTCACACGATAGCCTGCGGGTATAGACGAAAAGCATGGGAAATAGTTCCGTGGGTTATTGAGGGCCCGAACCTCTTGTACCGACGATCAGGAGAAGAAGTTTTGTGGCTTTTGATCGTCAGAACCCACCCTTTGCGAACCAAAGTTTGGGTGCCCTCAAGATCTGATGTGGTCGCCGTTTTGGAAAAGGATGAAACTGATAGAATATCCCGTCATCAAGATAACCTAAGAGTACAGGCAGGAGTGCCTGTGCCACTTTAAGGCTTTTTGAAGGTGGGCTTGTCGCCGGCAGCGGGAGGGGCGACCTCGGCGGTTTTGCCTTTGGCGGGCGCGGCTTTGGCGTCGGAGGTGGTTCCGGGCGTTATCGTGGGCATGCCCGCTTCGGTGTAAGGCTTCTTTACCAGAATTTCGACTATTTCTTGCGCGCCGCCGGTATTGTCGTTGGTCTGGCGCGCTTTGTTGTATTCATTGAGTGCGCGCTCTCGCTGGCCGAGCAAGTCGAATATTTTTCCAAGATAAATGTGGCTCCACACTTCGGTCCATTTCTCCGAAGGCTCCGGGACTGTTTGCAACGCTTCGCGAAACGCGTTGGCTGAGGCCTGGTAGTTCTTCTGATAGAAGAATGCTTCGCCCATGCGGAAATTAGCCAGGGAACGATTCGGCTGAATGCTGAGGGCACGCTGGTATTGCTGCACGGCGTCGTAATACTTTCCGACTTCAGCGAGTTCTTCGCCGCGGGCGATGGCTGCGCGGGCACGCAAGCCTGGAGTGCTCTTCAAAATGTAATTGTTCGGATCGATCTTGATGCCGCCCGGCTTGGGACGACCAAAGGTTTCGACCATGAATTCAGAATCGAGGCCGGTAGCGTTAATCCACTTAATTTCGGGATTGCCCTCGGTGTCGATGCGCAGTTGCACGGGCATTTCGAAGGTGTCGAGCGGCTGATGAATTTTGCCGACGACGCGGAAACCCTTGCGCGTGCGATAGGTGACATACTCGACAGTAAATTCAGGGATGCCGGTGGAATTCATCCATTGCGCAAAAAATCCCGCGAGGTTAGGCGCGCCTTCATTTGGTTTAGCGGCCTTTTGCGCGGTCTCGATGGCCATCTGTTCGAACTCCTGAACGGTGGCGGTTTTTCCCTGATACTTCGCATAGAAGGAATGCAGAAGTGACCTGAAGCTGAGGTCGCTCATTTGTACGCGAAGCATGTGGAAGAGCATGGCGCCCTTGTTCATGACCACGGAGCGATATTCGCTGGAGTAAGGAACCAGGCGTGCGGACTGCGCAACAGGCGCGGAATTGTCGTACATCAGGGCGCCGACGGCAAATTCGTCAATGGCTTTCAGGCCGGCTTCTTTCCCAAAGTTTTGTTCGGCATAGAGTTCTTCGGAATAGCGTGCGAGGCCATCGCTGATCCAGACATCGCTGGTCGAAGCGGGCAGGACCTGGATGCCCCACCATTGTGAGGCGACCTGACGGCTCATGGTGCGGTCGCTTAGTTTTGCGTCCCAGATTCTGTGGCTAAGCATGACTACGCCGGGGGCGGCAAAATCGCGAAGCGTTCCATCGGGCAGTTGGATGACGGTCAAATCCGGGTCAGGCAGCGAGCCGAACAGGTCAGAAAAAATAATCTCTTGGTGCGCGACGATATTGGCGAATTCCTGGGCGCGGACGGAATCGACACGCGGTGCGTACACCGCGACGTTTATACCTTCGGACTGTTTTGGGCTGAGCTGCAATGGCCCGGCCACGAAGGAACCATTCGGTTCCGCGCGATCGCAATGGAAGGTGTACATCAAACGCGAAGTTTCCGCGGGAGAACGGGCGGGAAGCGGTTGCGGCGATTCGTTTTTCCCGGTGCCGGCGACGGCCATGGTATCGGGAACATTCAGATGGAAGGTGCCGGTGTAACGATTGGACGGAAAATTTGTAAGTGGAAACCATCGAGAAGGAAGCAAGAGATAGGCCCAATCTTTATTGATGGAAGCAACGCGCACGTTGGGCACGGGACTGTTTTCCTCGTTGGCCAGGTAGCCGCCGTAGCTGAAGGTCAGCGTGGTGGTTTTTCCCGCTCCAACGGGAGCGGGCAGGCTCACATCGACGTACAGTGGATTTTCGTTTTCGCGCTGAAAGGGCACAGTCTTTCCATCAGGACCCTTCACTTCTTTTACGTCGAGGCTCTCGTGCAGTTCGACGCGAACGGTGCCGGAAACTTCCTGAGCGCGAAAGTCGACTTTGGCGACGGCGTTGATGCCCTGAGCGATGGTGTCCACATAAGCGGAGACTTCGTATTTCTCGGCGAGGAAGCTGGGAGGACGAGGTACCTGCGCCTGCAGAGCCGCGCCAGGAAAGACCAGGCAGAGAAAAAGCGCTGGCAGAATTCCAGCCCAAACCTTACCGAGTCGCGTCATCGCATTCCTTTCGGGGACCTCGACCTCAGGACTAGGCCGCTCGACCAGCCCGGGCACCGTCCTATATAGGATAACAACGGCTCACGAAGCGTTGCCAGCGCCCAACGGGAGCAACCGGACGATCTGATCGACTGCGCGGTCGACGGCTCCCGGAGGCCCCAGCCGCCTTCGAACTTCGGCCAAGCCGGTCTTCACAGAGTTACGAATGTTGGGGTCTTGCAGGATTCGGAGCGTTTCGTAGGCAACTCGATCGGGAGTGAAATCATCCTGAACCAGTTCCGGGACTACTTGTCGTTCGGCGATCAAATTCACCATGGCGAAAAAGGGTGTCCTGACAAGCGGTTTAGCAAGGGTCGCGGTGAGAGGCGAAACACGATAAACGACAACCATCGGCGTGTCCAGCAAGGCGGTTTCGACGGTGGCGGTTCCGCTGGAAACGATGGCGGCATCAGCGGCGGCCAGGGCGTTGTAGGTTTCGCCCTCTACGACGTTCACGGGCACACCTTGTGGCCAACCGGTTTTGAGGAATTCCAGATCTTTGGGATGCGCGGCAGCGACAACGAATTGCGCGGGTTTTTTTGCATGAATGCGCGCGACGGATTCCTGTAAGACCTGAACGTGATGGGTGAGTTCGCCGGCGCGGCTGCCGGGAAGAACGGTGACGATGGTGCGGGATGGATCGAGTCCGTGGGCCTGGCAGAATTCTTTGCGATCCTTGGTCGCGCTTACTTCACCCACGAGAGGATGGCCAATGAATTCGGTGGAGACGCCGGCGTTGCGAAAAAACTGCTCCTCGAATGGGAAGATGCAGAGCGCTTTTGCAAAGCGACGGCGAATCAGGTTGGCACGCCACGGGCGCCAAGCCCAGAATTGCGGGCAGATGTAGTAAACATTGCGAATGCCGCGCGGTTGGAGCTTGCGGGCCAAGCGCAAGTGAAAACCGGGGAAGTCCGTGTGGATAGCGAGCGCGGGTTTGCGAGTTTCCGCCGCGATGACGATGCGATCCATGGCGCGGAGAAGCGAAGGCATGTGCTTCACGATTTCGGAGATGCCCACGACGGCCACTTCGGAATAATCGGTGATGATTTCGACGCCTGCAGCGCGCATTTGCGGGCCGCCCATGCCGAAAAGGTGTACGTCGATGCGGGATTGCAGCGCTTTCGCGAGACGCGCAGCGTACATGTCGCCGGAGGCTTCACCGGCGGAGATGAGTATCGGGATGGGCGCCATGAAAATGTCGTGGGCTAGTCACTCGCAGGTGAAGGCTCGGGAAAAGCGGTGGGATCCACCAGGCGTCTGGTCCCGTTTGTATCGTGCAATTCCTGTTCTTTGTACTGGAGCTGATATAGACGGTAATAGATTCCGCGTTCGGCGAGCAATTCCTGGTGGGCGCCCTGTTCGCGGAGGCGGCCTTTGTGGAAGACGAGGATGCGGTCGGCATATTGGATAGTGCTCAGGCGATGAGCGATGACCAGGGAGGTGCGGCCAGTGAGCAGGCGATTCAAGGCTTCGCGAATGAGCAGTTCAGTCTTGGTGTCGACGCTGGAGGTTGCTTCGTCAAGGATGAGGAAGCGCGGATTGTGAGCGAGGGCGCGGGCGAAGCTGATTAACTGGCGCTGCCCAACGGAAAGCGTGGAGCCGCGTTCATTCACTTCCGTGCCGACACCCTTGTCGAGGGAGCTGATGAAGTCGCCGAGTCCGATTTCACGGAGGGCGCGTTCCACATCCTGCCGAGAAATTCCGGGTGTGCCCAAGCGGACATTCGATTCGATGGTTCCGGTAAACAGGAAGGGATCTTGGAGGACGATGCCGAATTGCTTGCGGAGTTCTTGCAAGTCAAGGAGACGGATGTCGATGCCATCGAGAAGAATCTGGCCGCGGTGAATGTCGTAGAAACGAAGCAGGAGCGAGATGAGGGTGGTCTTGCCGGCGCCGGTATGGCCGACGATGGCGAAGGTTTGGCCAGGCTCCATCTGGAAAGAGACATCGCGGAGAACCCAGTCCTCGTCGTTTGGTTTGGGGACGTTGCGATAAGAGAACCAGACGTTGCGAAATTCGACGGCGCCGCGAGGAGACACGAGCCGAGTGGCGTTGGCATTGGTGTGAATGGTGACAGGTTCATCGAGCAGCTTGAAAATACGCTCGGAAGCGGCCATGGCGGATTGCAGGATGTTGAACTTTTCGCTGAGATCCTGGATGGGGCGAAAGAAGCGCTGCGCGTACATGGTGAAGGCAATCAACACGCCGAGAGAGAGTGTGTTGTTGAGGATGCGCAGGCCACCGGTCCAGTAAATGAGGGCGATAGTGGCGAAGCTGAGGAATTCGACGGCGGGATAAAAGAGGGCGTAGGCGAGAATGGCATCGCGCCAGGCGAGCATGTTGTCCTTGTTGCGTTTGGAAAACTCAGCGCGCGCTTTGGTTTCTCGGTTGAAGAGCTGAACTACACCCATGCCGGAAATATATTCCTGGAGGAAGGAGTTGATGCGGGCAATGGCGGTGCGGATGCGGCGGTTGGCGTCGCGAACGAATTTGCGGAAGATCAGCGTGACGACGAGGATGAAAGGGAGAACCGCGAAGGCGGCGAGAGCCAGCCTGGTGTCAATTTTGAATAGCAATGCGGCCATGACGACGAGAAGGAAAAAGTCGTTGATCATGGTGACGACGCCGGCGGCAAAGAGGTCGTTCAAGGCGTCTACGTCGGTGGTGACGCGGGTCATGAGGCGGCCGACGGGATTTCTGTCGAAATACGTCATGGGCAGGCGTTGTAGATGAGAAAAAAATCTGCTTGCGCATGTCGTACATGGTCTGCTGGCCCACGCGCTGCATGATGCGAATCTGGATGTATTGGGCTAGGAAATCGAAGACCAGAACGCCAAAGTAAAACACGCTGATCAGTATGACGCCGCGCCAGGCAAGTGCTTCGGTGAGTTTTCCGGATACGCCCGGAACCAGGTAATTGTCGATGGCACGCTGAAAGAGGGCGGGCGGCGCAAGTTCGAGCGGCGTAACCACGGCGACAAGCGCAAGGGCGAGAAACACACGAGACGCATACGGCCGCATGTACTCCAGCAGCCGCTTCATGAGACGAGAATCGTACGCCTTGCCTAATGCCTCTTCTTCGTGTTGCACATTGCTCATGCGCGCTCGAGTTCTTCTTCCAACAATTGTTTCTGATAAAGATCGGCGTAGTAGCCGTTGCGTTCCAGCAATTCCTGATGCGTGCCGCGTTCCAGGATGCCGCCATCCTTTAGAACAACGATCTGGTCGGCTTCGCGAACAGTGGAAGTGCGATGCGCAATCAAAATTGTAGTGCGGTCACGCATGACACCACGCAGACGGCTGAGGATTTTTTCCTCGGTCTGGGTGTCGACGGCGGAAAGAGAGTCGTCGAGGATGAGAATGCGCGGATCGCGGATCAAGGCGCGGGCGATGGCTGAGCGCTGTTTCTGTCCGCCGGACAAGGTAATGCCGCGCTCTCCGACCATGGTTTCGTATTTTTTGGGGAAATCCTGGACGTCACCATCAAGGCTGGCAATTTCGGCCGCGTCGCGGACTTGTTGCGGGACGTGGCTGTCCAATCCAAAGGCTATGTTCTCGTCGACGGTCTCAGTGAAAAGATACGTGTCTTGGGGAACGAAGCCGATGGAACGGCGCAAGGTTTCGAGCGGCCACTCATTGATGGGATGCCCATCAATTAAAATTTCGCCTGCGGGAGCTTCCCACAAACGCGCGACGAGTGCAGCTAGGGTGGTTTTTCCGCTGCCCGTGGGGCCAATAATCGCGACCGTTGAACCCGCGGGGATCTCCAAATTGATATTTTTCAGGACAGCCCGATTTTCCGCAGAGTGATTGGCATCCGAGCCGATCGTTGCGCCGTTACCGGCAATGGTGGTCGGATAGGTAAAATTCAAGTTCCGAAATTCAATGGTGCCGGTAATTTTGGTTATAGGAGCGATTCGGGCGTTGCGGTCGTCGATTTGGGGCTGCGCGGTCAGGATGTAATTCAAGCGGCCCATGGAAGCGGCGCCGCGTTGAAAGATGTTGGTCACCCAGCCAAGCGCGATCATGGGCCAGACGAGAAAACCGAGATAGGTGTTGAACGTGATGAGGGCGCCGAGAGAAAGCTGTCCGTGGAGGTAGCGATGGCCACCCTGCCACAAGACGATCAAGAAGGTTGTGCCAATCATAGCCTGGAGCGAAGGCATGAACAGACTCCAAGTGCGGATCAACTGCATGTTCTTGGCGACGTATTCGCGATTGGGTTCGTCGAAGCCCCGAATCTCAGCTTGTTCCTGGGCGTACGCTCGGATCACCCGAACACCGGAAAGATTTTCCTGCACTTTGGCGGAAAGCGTGGCCAGCGCGGCTTGAATTTTTTCGTAGAGCTCGTGGATCACTTTTCCAAAGTGGCGAACGACGATGGCAACGATGGGCACAGGAAGAAGAACCCAGAGCGTCAAAGCGGGAGAAAGTCGAACCATCAGAGCAATGGCCAGAACCATGGTGACGATGGTGGTGCCGCTGTACATGATGCCCGGGCCGAGAACCATGCGTACTGCGTTGAGATCGTTGGTGGCGCGCGACATGAGTTCGCCGGTGCGATTGCGCACGTAGAATTCCGGTTCCATCAAGAGCAAGCGGTCCAATAGGTCGCTGCGGATGTCGAATTCGATGTCGCGCGAAATGCCGATCAGAATCCAGCGAGTAGCGAAGGAGAACAAACCTTTCAGACCGATGCATACGACCACAATCAGACAGTAAAACAAAAGCGTCTGACGGCTGTTGGGTTGATAATAAGGAACAAGATCGCCAAGCCAGTTGGCTCCAACGGTTCCAGCGACGCCGTTTGCGGGATGCGAGAATGGACGTGGGCTGCCGGCTAAGGTATCGGTGATGATCCCCGTGGCAAGCGGCACAACGTTCCCGATAATTCCCATCAGGGCGAGGGTAAACAGACCGAGGGCGATGGCGCCTTTGTACCGGCCGAGGTAGGGCAACAGCCCGCTCAAATTCCTCCCGGTAGAAGCCTTTAGCGCTGGCTTCTTTTTTTCCGGAGATTGCGTGGTTTTTTCTGCCGTGGTCATCGCAGGCTGGACCTCGGGCTTTCGAGTGTCGGAGCTTCGCCCAGGAATGTTTGATAGCTGGAGTCCATGGATTGGTACCGCTTGGTGGCGGGATTCCATCTTACCGCAATCGGTAGCGTGCGTTCCGAGGAGCCGGTTTTGACGGGTGTGAAGTAAAGTGACAGGCCTTTTTCGGGGGTGTTCTCGTACTGGAGTTTCCAACCGGTGACGGGAAGCAGCGGGGTGAGAGCGAGATAGCCCTTGGTATTCTTCAAGTATTCGTCGCAGCGAACGAGCTCCACCCACTTGCCGTCTTGATTTTCCGCGATAACGGCGCGCGTGACGACGGTGCCGGCGATGACGCTTTTCGGGGTATTGGGCAGGACATTGGCGACCAAGATTTGTTGTTTACCATTCTTGGCGAGATTGCCGAAGAGGAGAACTTGAGCCTCACTGCCGAGCAGAGCCTTCGCGGCGTCTTGAAATTCTTCCGGCACGGCGGCCTCCGCCGGCTTTTTCTCGACAGTTGCCGTGTCGGTGGGCCGCGAGTCGCATCCGGTTACAGCCTGGATTAGAGCAAGAAGCAGTGAAAGTCCCAGGGAGCGAATCATTCCAATCCTTTCTAAAATAGACGCGTCGAACAGAGAGTCGTAACCAGGAAAGCGGCGCCTGTTGCGCTCAAAGACTGGGGGCGGCGAGGGTGATCTCGATCACTCTGCCTGGGGTGCCGATTGTTTCCCTGGTGCATAGAACTTCCATCACCTGGGGCACGTCCGCACCGGCCCAATCAAAGGCGTAATACCATAATTCTAGCTGCTGCCCGGCCTTGCTGCTAGGACTCTTCGAGTCGGGCGGACCGTAGAGTTGGAGGATTTTGCTAATTGGGCTCCTGAGGTGGAGGCCGTGTCCAGTCTGCCAGCCGCTCAATAGAGTCTTGCGGCCGACCGGCTCGCACTCAACTTCTTCACCACCAGACGTCAGCCGAATCACCTGTACTTTTCCTAACGCGTCGACATCCAGGGTTAAGGTCTCGCCGGAAATACAGGGATAATGCCAGGATAGCTGAGTGTCTTGAATATTCTTTTCGAATGGCCATTTCTTAAACCTGACCAAAGCTCTCGTAGCGGTATCTCGTCCCGGGCGGAGGCCCGCCAGAGTCAGCTCATTTACACGTTGCGGCGGTGTGGGCTTGGCGGGTGAAGACTTTGGGTTTTGGGCGGCTATGATGGCGCACGCGCCGAGTAACAACAAAGCGAAAGGCGCCCGCTTCCCTTCGTGTGTCAGGGCAAGCAGAAAGCGGCCGCTACACAGGCTGCGCGGGAAATTATCGCTGGGAGAGGATGACATCGAGGCGGGCTTCAAAATTTTGTTCACCTTCGCTCCAGAGTTCGCTGCGGCCTACCGAAAGCGCGGCTTCAATCGACTCGACCCAGGCGAACAGCTTCTGGATATTTTCGCGCGTTTTCTGGTGATAGAGCTTCAGATTTTCGCTGCTGGACATCCAGTTCCGAAATGTTTTCTCGAAGGGATGATCGGAGGTGTCGAACGGATTGGTGGCGAGTCCTGGGGCCAGGAGGCCGCCGTGCCCGGTGAAGATGTGTTCAAAGCTGAGGTCGGCTGTGAAGTGGCCATTCGTAGCGGAAATTGAATTGTCGTATATCACTCCGTGACAGACGAGTTCTAGAGGTTGCGGACTGAGTTGCCACTTGAGGGAATCGAGATCGAAGGTCCACAAATCCCACTGGCCGCTGACGAAGTAGGCGGTGTCGGCGTTGAGATGTTGGATGGCGAGGGCGGCGATCTCGGCGGGGCCGTATTTTTGGTCGCGGAGATCCCATTCTTCGAGCGGGGTTTCGGTGCCGTCGATGGCTTGAACGACGAGGCGGTCGAAACCGGTGCGCGTTGCGGCGAGGGGAACGGTGGTGAGGAAGCGCGCGAATTCCGCGATCATGGTTTGTTCGGAAAAGTCGCGCGTCCAGACGCCAAGATATGCCCTGTTGGCCATAGGTAAACTTTCGAATTATACAGGTACTTCCATTGGATGCGCGAATTGGAGGCTGGTGTAGATGGGGGGAGTCGAGGACAAAGTACGAAGAAGAGTTTTTGGCTCTTGATCGTCGGAGCCCACCCTTCGAGAAGTAGGGGTGGGGCACCCGTAAGCAAACTCGGTTTGCGGAGTTGGACGGGAAGGCACGAAGAGAAGAGATGTGAAGAGAAGAGATGTGAAGAGAAGAGATGTGAAGAGAAGAGATGTGAAGAG
>CAVUHY010000004.1:0-145375 GCA_963741365.1 Candidatus Acidiferrales bacterium
GAAGCGTCGCCCGCGGACACCAGCCGCCGGGGCCATCCGTGGTGACTCGGTGCACAGCATGGGCTTACCGAATGGGTCGCCGATACAAGAGTGCAACAATAGGGCCGGTCTCGGACATGCCGTAGCCGGCGAACATGTCGATGCCCTTCGCGCGGGCGGCCCTGCACAGCGCGGGCGGCTGCGCCGAGCCGCCGATGATTATCGTCCAGCCGCTCAGATCCCGCTCGGACGCTTCGGCCTCGGCCAACAGCATCTGCCTTCATAGCGCACCCTCCTGGTCTCGTTGAGGGTCAGGCCGCGAGGAGGGCGCGGGCCATGACGACGCGCTGGATCTGGTTGGTGCCCTCGTAGATCTGGGTGATCTTGGCGTCGCGCATCATCCGCTCGACCGGGAAGTCGCGGGTGTAGCCGTCGCCGCCGAGCAGCTGCACGGCGTCGGTGGTGACCTCCATGGCCACGTCGGAGGCCAGGCACTTGGCCGCGGCGGAGATGAAGGTCAGGTCGGGCTTCTCGCCGCGCTCCGCCGGGCCGCCGCGGCGTAGAACAGAGCTGGCGGGCGCCTTCGACGCTGCATGGCCATGTCGGCGAGCATGAACTGCACGCCCTGGAAGTCGGACGATCGGCTTGCCGAACTGCTTGCGCTCCTTGACGTAGCCGATGGCGGCGTCGAGGGCGCCCTGGGCGATGCCGACGCGCCTGGGCGCCGATCGTGGGCCGGGTGTGGTCCAGGGTCGCCAGCGCGGTGTTGAAGCCGGTGCCCGGCGTCGCCGATGATCCGGTCGCCGGGGATCCGGCAGTTCTCGAAGTAGGATCTCCGCGGTCGGCGAGCCCTTGATGCCGAGCTTGCGCTCCTTCGGGCCGAACGACGAAGCCGGGGTCGTCCTTGTGCACCACGAACGCCGAGATGCCGTTGGCGCCCTTGTCCGGGTCGGTCACCGCCATCACCGTGTACGAGCTCGGACACCCCGGCGTTGGTGATCCAGCACTTCGTGCCGTTGAGCACCCAGTCGTCGCCGTCGCGGACGGCGCGGGTGCGCATGCTGGCCGCGTCCGAGCCGGCCTCGCGCTCGGACAGCGCGTAGGAGAACATCGCCTCGCCCGCGGCGATCGGGGGCAGCACCTGCTGCTTCAGCTCCTCGGAGCCGGAGCAGGATCGGCCATCGTGCCGAGCTTGTTCACCGCCGGGATCAGCGACGAGGAGGCGCAGACGCGGGCGACCTCCTCGATCACGATGCACGTGGCCACCGCGTCGGCGCCTGGCCGCCGTAGGCCTCGGGGATGTGCACCGCGTGGAGGTCGGCTGGACCAGCGCGTCCAGCGCTTCGCTCGGGGAACGCGCCGTTCTCGTCGACATCGGCCGCGTGCGGCGCGATCTCGCTTCTCGGACAGCGCCCGGATCGCGGCCCGCAATTCCTCGTGCTCGTCGGTCAGGCTGAACAGGTCGAACGACGAATCGATGGCGGTGTTCATGGGTCTCCTTGTCGGGTTGTGGTTGATCAGTGGTTGGGTTCGGTGAGTGCGGTCTGGGCGGCGTTGGTTCCGCACATCCCGTGCGCGCCCGGGCCCGGCGGCGTGGCCGCCGAGCAGATGTACATGCCGGGGACGCCGAACGCGATACGGCGACAGCGTGATTCGCGGGCCGAAGATGAGCTGGCGGATGTCCTTGGCGCCGGTGATGATGTCGCCGCCGACGAAGTTGGGGTTGTAGGCGGCCATCTGCGTCGTTGAGCGCACGGTGTGCCCGATGATGCGGTCGCGGAAGCCGGGTGCGAACCGCTCGATCTGGGCGATGATCGCCTCGGTGGCGTCGCCGGTGTAGCCGTTGGGGACGTGCGCGTAGGTCCACACCGGGTGGACGTCGCCGACGGACCGCTGGGGGTCGGCGAGATACTGCTGGCCGACCAGGACGAAGGGCCGCTCGGGCATGCGTCCGGCGTGGATGTCGCGTTCGGTGGCGGCGATTCGGCGAAGGTGCCGCCGAGGTGGACGGTGCCGGCGCGGCGGCGCTTCCGGATTGGTCCACGGGCACACCGTCCTCGACCGCGAAGTCGACCTTGAATGCGCCGGGGCCCTGGCGGAACCGCCGGTAGGCGCGGGCAACCCGGCGCGGCAGCCGATCGCCCAGGATGCCCGCGACGCGCCTCAGGTGCCAGGTCGAACATGGTCACGTCGGCCGGCGGGAGTTGCGACAGCGAGCTGAGATGCGCGTGCCGGTCTCGATCTTGCCGCCCAGATCGGCCAGCAGCGCTGCCATCGCGTCGGTGATCGAGTGCGAGCCGCCCGCCGCGACCGCCCATCCGTGGCGGTGCCCGGCGGTGAGAATGCCCAGGCCGATCGCGGAGGTCATCGGGTGGTGCAGCGGCCGGAAGGCATGCGCCGCAACACCTGCGAACAACGCCTGCGCCTGCGTCGGTGCGAAACCTCCTGGCGAGGGCTGACGCGGGCAGCAGCGGTCGGCGCCCGAACCGGGCCAGCATCAGCGGATGGCGCGGTAGCCGCAGCAGCGGGCCGCATGATGTCCTCGGACAAGGCGTCGAACCCGCCGACGGCCGGCCGAACAGCCCCGCCAGCGGGAGCCGTCGGAGCCGAGTCCGTCGGCGGTGGCCTCGACCGAGCGAACAGCACGCCGGCGTCGCCGCCGTCGAGCGGGTGGGCGCAGTCGACGTCGGGTAGCCGCCAGAGAGGCCGTAACGGTCAGGCCCAGCCCGGTGAGAAACGGGGAGCCGACGGCCATCGGGTGGATCGCCGAGCAGTGGTCGTGCACCAGACCGGGGATGATCACCTCGCTGCTGCGGGTGCCGCCGCCGATCTCGTCGTCGGCTTCGAGCACGGTGACCTGCACGCCCGCCCGAGCCAGGGTGACCGCGGCGGCCAGGCCATTGGGCCCGGCCCCCACGACCATCGCGGTGCTCACGTGAGCACCTCTTGGTTGTGCACCTGCCCATTCCGGCTAACGACCTCCGCCGCGAGTGAGCCTGCAGGAACTCAACGTTGTTCAGGTTGACGGTGTCGTCGGCGACGACAGGCCCCTCGGGGTTTTGCGCCGCCCGCCACTCGGGCAATGCCAGTAGGTTCATGTGTGCTCCTCGGTGGCAGCGGATCATGTGACGGGTGGCAACGTTAGGAGCCGGTATGGGGTGCGACACCGTCGTTAACCGATGAAGATGGGTCGGGCTTTTGTTGTCCGACGACAACCCCGGCCGGGTGTGGGTGGCGAGGTGCGAGGTTCTCATCGAGAGTTCCACGTGGGCCGTGCCGCCGGCTCGTGCCGAAGACGTCGGCGTACAGTCCGCCGAGTGCGGCGCCGTTGCAGGGTAGGTAGGTACGAGGACACCCTGGCATATCGTGATCGGCCTTGGGCGGGGAGGATTCGCGGTCGGCCCGAGCGATGCGAGCACTGGTAGCGTTGTGCCCTTCGGCCAGCGGCAACGCCGCCGCATTGAGGGATCTGTGGCGAGACCCGTGAGATTCAGCTGCTGTCGACCTCGATGATGGCATTGGCGAATTCATGGGGGGCTTCTTGCGGCACGTTGTGCCCGATGCCGTCGAGCGCGGTGTGTGGTAGGGGCCGGTGAAGAGCCTGCGATAGGCGGCGCCGTCCTTGGCGGGACCGTCGAAGTCGCTGCCGATGGTGATCGCCGGAACGGTGATGGCAGGCTTGGCGGCGAGGCGTTGTTCGTCGTCGTCGTAACGGGTTTCGCCGGGGGCGAGGCTGAGCCGCCACCGATAGTTGTGGATGACGATGTCGGCGTGGTCTGGGTTGTCGAACGACGCCGCGGTCAAGTCGTAGGTGGCGTCCTCGAAGTGCCACAGCGGGGAGGCGTTGGTCCAGATGAGCCGGTTGAAGTCGTTGGTGTTCGGCGGTAGCCCAGCTCGCCGCGTGGGGTGGCGAAGTAGTACTGGTACCACCAGCCGTATTCGGCCTGCGGTGCCAAGGGTGCGAGGTTGGTCTCGAGGTTGACGATGATGTAGCCGCTGACGGCGACGAGTCCGGTGCACCGCTGGGGCCACAGCGCAGCGACGACATTGGCGGTACGCCCGCCCCAGTCGTACCCGCCGAGGATCGCGCTCGGGATGTGTAGGGCATCCATCAGGGCGACGACGTCGTGCGCAAGCGCGGCTTGCTGACCGTTACGGACGGTCTGCTCGGAGCGGAATCGGGTGGTTCCGAAACCACGGAGATGCGGCACGATGACCCGGAAGCCTTGTGCGGCGAGGATGGCGGTGACGTCGGCGTAGCTGTGGATGTCGTAGGGCCAGCCGTGGAGCAGGATGACGGGTTGGCCGTCGGGCGGGCCTGCGTCGGCGTAGCCGACGCTCAGGTCGCCGGCGTCGATCTGTTTGAGCGAGGCGAAGGAAGTAGCGCGGGCGGTGGCGCCTGCGGTGCCGAGGCGAACAGGCGGCAAGCGACGTCGCCGCCACGGCTGCCCCTACCACCCTCGAGAACTCGCGCCTGCTAATCATGATGAGCCCTTTCGACAAATCTCCGCATCCGTTGCGGTAGGTGGTTCGGGGAATGTGAACAGCGCGCTGACGTAGCCCAGTACCAAATCATTGCTGGGACTGCGAGTTTTGAGTATCAGGTCCCAGACCGCTATGCCGCGTGGTTGGGCGGCGTAGTAAGCGGCGACGGCTTGGCGCCCAACGCTGTACGGATGCAGGCCCTGAAAGACGGCAGCGTGTTCACGGTGTCGATCCGCTCCAGCGCCGTGTCGACGTTGCGCTGGCCCACGCCCGGCTCCGCGACGTCTCCGGGCACCGTCAGCACCATCGGGTCGTCGCTGTCAGCGATGGGCGGGAGTTGGTGACCACCGCATGACCGAGTTTGCGAGATCCCGAAACCAACCTCTCGCCGATGCCCTGAGAGGCACCCGTGATAATGGCCGCGCGTTGCGAGTTGCCCACTGTCGAATCCCTTCCTCGGTCTGATGCACGCTGCAACCCAGACTCCGCCCGTCCTATGCTCGGCCGCTACGACCGGGTTGCTCTCTGGAGATAGGCTGCGGCTCTTACTGCACTGCGCTTGCCGGGTGCAGCTGCGCCAGCTGCGCTCGTCACCGTCGGCGAGGAGCTGAACTTCGGTCGCGCGGCCGAACGCTTGCGCATCGCCGGTCCGTCGCTCTCCCGGCAGATCAAGGCGCTCAAACGCGACCCGAAGGTCCGCTTATTCGACCGCGATCGCCGTTCGGTCACTCGCACCCCGAGCGGTGCGGCACTCCTGCCGCACGGCCGCGCCCTGGTGGAGCAGGCCGATGAATTGCGCAGGCGGGCAGCCGGTCTCGTCAGTCGCCGGCAGGCCGGCAGGCCGAAATTGCACCACCTCAGATCAGACCGTCCTAGAACGCGGCGGCCTTGAGCGCTGTCGCGACCGCGGCCACCGCCGGGGTGCGGCTGCGCCGCGTCAGCAGGAAGACCTCTCGTTCGGTCGCGCCCTCGGCCGGCGCGGACTGCGACCCCCGGCGCGCCGTAGCCGAGCACGAGGTCGGGCAGCAGCGCGCCGGCGCCGGTGGTGCGGACCAGCTCCAAGAGGATCAGGAAGTCGTCGGAGCTGTAGCGGAGGTCGGGCTCGAAGCCGCCTAGTCGGCGGCATACCCGGAGGTGCATCTCGCGGTGGCCGGTGCCGGGTTGGCAGGCGGCCCACGGGACAGCGGCCAACCGCGCGATGGGCACCCGGTCGGCGGCGCGGCCTCGGGATGATCGGCGGGCAGCACGATGTGGATGCGTTCGCGCAGCAACGGCTCGCGGTGCAGGTCGGCGTGCACGGGGCTCGGCTGGCCGTCGTACTCGTCGCCGACCACCACGTCCAGCTGGTGCAGCCGCAGTGCAGGCGCGGCCTGCTCGACCTCGAGCTCGGTGGCCTCGACCCGGACGTCGGGTTGGCTCGCGGCCAGCGTTCGCACCGCCGGCGCCACGATGCGGAGGAACGCGGATTGGAAGGCGGCGACCCGGACCACGCCCGCCGCCCGGCCGGCGGCGACCGTGGCCAGTTCCGCCTCGGCCGCCTCGATCCCCTCGAGCAGCGCCGTGGCGTGCCGCACCAGGACCTCTCCCGCCGCAGTCAGCCGCACATTGCGCCCGATCCGTTCCAGCAGCGGCGTCCCCGCCTCCCGCTCGAGCACGGCGAGTTGCTGCGAGATGGCGCTGGGCGTGTACCCAAGGGCCCGGGCGGCGCCGTGCACGGTGCCACGGCCGTCTACCTCGCGCAGCAGCCGCAGCCGGTGCAGATCCAGCATCTGTTCAACATAGCTACACAGTGCTGTGCACAAACCCGCGATGGACGTGAACGGTCTGTCGTGCCGACGATCGATCCGTGGGATCCGCTGCTGTGCCTGCTGTCCGCCGCCGGTTTCGGGGCGATGGCCGTGTTCGGCAAGTTGGCCTACGACGCGGGCGTGTCGGTCGGACGACGCTGTTGCTGGTCCGCTTCGGCCTGGCCGGCGGCGCTGTTGCTCGCTCTCGCACTGGCCCGCGGGGCGCTGCGTAATCTGTCCCGCCGAGCCGTGCTGGTCGGGCTGGCTATGGGCGCGTGCGGCTACGCGGCGCAGGCCGGCCTTTACTTCTCCGCGCTTTCGAGCGGATTGACGCCTCGCTGGTCGCGCTGATCCTGTACGTCTACCCGGTGCTTGTCATGACCGGGGCGATCGCGCTGCGGTGGGAGCGGGCGTCGCGGCGGCGGGTGCGGCGCTGGGCCTGGCGCTTCCGGGATCGGGCTGGTGCTCGGCGGGGGCGGCGCCGGGCAGCCTCGACGGGCTCGGCACGCTGATGGGCTTGGCGCCGCGATCGCGTACACCGTGTACATCCTCACCGGCGACCGCGTCGGCGCCGGTGCCGCCGGTCGGCGCTGGCGGCGTTCGTGTGCCTGGGCGCGACGTGCACCTTCGCGCTGGCGTCCGTCGTGCGCGGCGGCCCGGAGTTCGGATTCGGCGTCGACGGCTGGGCATGGGTTTGCGCGATCGCTCTTGTGAGCACGGTCGCGGCGATCTCTGCTTCTTCGGCGGCCTGGCTCGGGTGGGGCCGTCTGCGGCGTCGATCCTTTCGACCCTGGAGCCGCTGGTCACCGTCGCGCTGGCGGCGGCGGCGTTCGGCGAGTCGCTCGGCGCGGTGCAGTGGTCGGAGGCGTAGGTGCTTGCGGCCGTGCTGGTGATGCAGTGGCCGGCGCGCCCGCGTGTGACGTTTGCCGCCGGCGTGCACGCGGCCGCCCCGGCCGACGTCACCTGCGGCCGTTGAGGCGGGAGGGCACGGCGCCGAGGCGCCGGTCAACGTCAGTCAGCCCCGCGCGCGAGCAGTCGTTCAAATGTTGGCGGCGTGATCTCCCAACTGATTCGGAGACTGGCCGACCACGAGATGCATGCCTCGTCATCCTTCTCGGTCCAATCAAGAATGGGTGCAATGAGTTCCGCTACATGAGGCGGCTCGCATTCCTTGGTCGCGGGTTTCGATGGCGGTACGCGCTGTCGGCTGGATACATGGTCGCGATGTAGCGCACCTTCGTGGCTTGCTGCGTAAGCGGCCTCGCGGGCAAAGCAGCCCGATCGCAGTCGGCGCGAGTCTCGCCAGAAACGAGCGTCTCTGTCACCGCCGTTGATAAGTTCCGGCAGGGACCAATTACCCTCAAGCCCAGCCGGGTCCGCACCGATGCATGGCTGGCGCAGCATCTCGGTTCTGGAGACACCCGGGTGCGCGGCGACCGCGATGGGCGATGCTCCGGCGACGTCGAGGCGCCGGTGCAACTCATAGGTGAACAACAGGTTGGCAAGTTTTGGACCGGCCGTATGCCGCCCCGGGGTCGTAGCCGCCGCGTTGGAAGTGGAGGTCATCGAAGTCAATGTCGGCCCGGACGCGATGGCCCAAGCTGCTGATGGTAACGATCCGGGAACCATCGACCAGCATCAGTCGGTCGAGCAGCAGGCCCGTCATCGCGAAATGGCCGAGGTGGTTGGCCGATCGGGCCGTCGTTACCCCACGATTGTGATGAGACGAGAATTCGCCACGAGAATGAGACAAAACCGTTCGCCACGTGGGTGAGACAACTGCATGGCAGCTGGTCAGCGGATCCCCGTTCGCCACGAAGTTTGAGACCCGACAGCTGCTGACCGTCACCGCCCGCAAGGCGGATCCACTTTGGCCACGTCATAACGAAGCCGACATCGGCCGTTAGGCATTCGGGCATCTGTTGGCATCGCTCGCCGCACGCGATCCCAGCGTCAGACAATCGTTCAATAATCGCGTTAAGTTGAGATCGCTATCTTCAGCTTTTTAGGACAATTAACTGATGGACACCCGCCGCCTGCAGCTGTTGCTCGCGCTGTCCCGGCTCGGGTCGATGCGGGCCGTCGCCGAGACGCACCATCTCACCACGTCGACTGTGTCGCAGCAGATCGCCGCGCTGGCAAAGGAAACCGGCGCACAGCTGATCGAGCCCGAGGGGCGACGGGTGCGGCTCACCCCGCCGGCCAACGCCTTGCCGAGCACGCCGTCACGATCCTGGCCGCCGTCGACAGCGCACGCCTCGACCTCGACCCGGACGCCGAGCCGGCGGGCACGGTGCGGGTCGGCGGCTTCGCGACGGGGATCCGGCTCTCGCTGCTGTCGATCGTTGCCGAGCTCGCACAGGAGTTCCCGATGGTCCACTTCGTGATCAGCGAGTACGAGCCCATCGAGGCCTTCGCGCTGTTGACCGACGACGACCTCGACCTCGCCCTGACCTACGACTACAACCTCGCGCCCGCCTCGCCGGGCCCGGTGCTGGAAACGGTCGCATTGTGGTCGGTTCCGTGGGGACTCGGCGTGCCTGCCGAGACTCCCGACGGACCCGCCGAGATCGCCGATTACGCCAGTCAACGTGGATCGTCAACTCCCGCAATACCGCTGACGAGGATGCGGTGCGCACACTGGCGTCGCTGGCCGGTTTCGTCCCGCGCATCGCCCACGAGATCGACAGCCTGGAACTGGTCGAGGATCTGATCATCGCCGGCTACGGCGTGGGGCTACTGCCGACCGGACGCCCAACCACCGCCGGTGTCAAGGTGCTTCCGCTGACCGAACCCAAGGCCATACTGACCGCATACGCAGTCACGCGCCGAGGCCGGGCGACGTGGCCGCCGCTGCGCACGGTACTGGACCGGATGCGCCCTCCACCGGGGACCGAACTCCCCCGACCGAAGTGGCCGCGCCCGGTCCCAGGGCCCTGACTGAGTCCACCCTCAAGTGCTCCGGTTACCAATGCATTTGGCCGCGAACGAAGTCAGCATCGACAATGGATTACCGGCACGAATTGTCCTTCGGACACGGTCTGCCACAGCTGCAGACAAGGTCGCCGAAGTCGATCGGGACCGACGCTTCGATACCATCCGCCGCAGGCGTGGCAAGCCACGCAAGGAGATTGGTTGTGTTTCGTTGGTCAATTGTCAACGGGGTGTCTCCTGGTGACGCCGGGCTCTGATATCCACCCTCACAACAGAACGGACCCCCATGCGAGCAGTAGTTGTTTCCGGCCCCGGCCAGGCCGGTGTGGAGAACGTCGAGGATCCCACGCCGGGTCCCCACGACGTCATCGTTGAGGTCGACAGCTGCGGAGTGTGCGGCACCGATCTTCATATCGTGGCCGGGGACTACCCGGCCGCAACGCTTCCGTTGACTCCGGGTCATGAGATCGCCGGGACCATTGTGGCGACCGGATCCCAGGTGTCAGCACCGGTGCAGGGTCGCTTCGTCGTCGTCGACCCAGTAGTGGCTTGCGGTTACTGCAGTGATTGCCGCGCAGGGCAGCCCAATCTGTGTCGGAACTGGCAGGGCTACGGTGTGACCCTGCCCGGGGGCTTCGCGCAATACCTGCGCATCCGCGCGGTCGATGCCGAGCCGCTGCCGGCGTCCGTACCGCACCGGTGGGCGACTCTGGTCGAGCCCCTGTCCTGTGTGTTGCACGCGATGGACCGCATGGGCCCTGTGCGTCCCGGTGATTCGGTACTTGTTGTCGGAGCCGGACCGACCGGCCTAATGATCAGCCAGCTGCTCACCGCCGCGGGGGCGTCGGTCGACGTCGTCGAGCGGGTCGAGGACAGACAGCGACGCGCGATGAGATTCGGAGCGCGCCGAGTCGGCGTCGACATCGCCGAGCTGGACCAGCCCGAGGGCTGGCACGTCGTCATCGAGGCAACCGGCTCAGTCGGCGGGTTCGAGGCCGGAATTCGGGCCGTTCGGCGCGCCGGCCGATTCCATGTGTTCGGGGTGTCTGCACCCGACGCCCTGGCAGCGGTGTCGCCGTATGACATCTTCGCCCGTGAACTGACCATCAGCGGCTCGCAGTCACTGCAACACACCCTGCACCGAGCTGTCGGGGTGCTGTCGGCCGGGCTGCTGGACGGCGACGCGTTCATCACCGACCGCATTCCCCTTGCCGAGGTGACGCGAGCACTCGAGGTCGTCCGAGGCGGCCAGGGAGTCAAAACTCAACTCGTCCCATAGTGAGCACGGCCTCGACCGGCCATCACGGTCGGCGGCCTCGGGCACGCACTTACAGTCGGACTGAAACGGCTCGGCGAAGCGTGGATCTGATGTCGATGCGACGGGTGACGACGTCCACCCGTGCTGCGATGTCGGTGGAGCGATTGCTGTCGCGCCCATCGCCAGCGCCGACACCGATCCGCTTGTGCCGTACGGCACCGATCCCCACAGCCCGTACGTGCTGGGCTACCACGTGTCGAATCACGACGAAGCGAACACCACGAGCGGCCAAGTGGACGTACCGTTCTGATGCAGCACGGGCGCAAGACCGGCCCGCCAACCGTAAGGTGACGGGCCGGTGCTTGCCAATTGCAGCTGCTGCTGCGGTCGCGGCTCAAACTGCGTGCAGGATTCTCACATGAGATGGCGGACCCGGGGTGCTCGAAATCCGCGAAAAACCCTGCGCGGAAAGGCTGCCGGAGTGGCGCTGATGCTAGCAGCGCAGATGGCTAGCAGCGCAGATGGCGCTGCCGCCGATGTGAGGCCTCATCTGGCCCAGGATTTCGCTGCAAATCTGTTGTGACGGCTCCGTCGCCGCCGTGAATCGTGATGGGTGGCTTCAGGGCATGTTGGCACGCAATGCATTCAGGCGTACGAGGCCAAGAGGGTCCGGGCGCACAGTTCCGACATTGACAACACGCGTTTGAATTCGAGGTGCGCATCGGTGATCCGGGCGTCCACTCACGACATTTTCGTCAATCGGCAGTCGGCACAGATTTCCGGGATCAGAATTGGCTTCATCGATCAACCAACGGCGAGGGGATCAACATGACGGCGACGACTACGGCTGAGGAGATCGGCGAAGCCCGGTCCGAGGAGGTTCGGGGAGCCAAGCTCCGTGGGCGGGTTGCCTTCGTGACGGGTGGTACCCGCGGAATCGGTGCGGCGATCAGTAAAAGCCTGGTCAGTCAGGGCGCCACGGTAGCCGCGGGGTACGGCAGGAACACTGAGCAGGCGCAAAAGTTCCTTGCCGAGTTGTCCGCGGCGGCTGACGGCGCAGAGGTCAGCGTCCATCAGGGCGATGTCGCAAGCGCGGATGACTGTCGACGCACTATCCGCGAGGTCATCGACCTCCACGGCCGCTTGGACATCCTGGTCAACAACGCCGGCATCACGATCGACAAGACGGTGGCCAACATGACCGAAGACGAGTGGAACAAGGTCATCGGAGTCAACCTGTCCGGGGCCTTCTTTCTTGCCCAGGCCGCGTTGGCGCACATGCTCGAGCGCGGCAGCGGCCGGATCGTCATGGTTTCCTCGGTGATTGGTGAGACGGGCGCCATCGGTCAGGCGAACTACGCGGCGTCCAAGGCCGGGCTGTTCGGCCTGACCAAGACACTGGCGCGCGAGGCGTGTTTCCAGAAGGCGCGCGCGGGCAAGTTGACGGAAGACGGTATCGGCGTCACGGTCAACGCGATCACACCCGGGTACGTGGCGACCGAGATGGTCGAGACCATCCCCGAGAAGGTCTTAGACCGCATCAAGGGCTCCAATATTTGACGTGGACCATGTGGGGTACCACGAGCATTTTGTGCAGGCGGAATTCGTGGTGCAGAGGAGTCATTATGAGCTGGCTAAAGGCGGGCATCCCCGGTATGCGGCGGGCCGGAATCATTGGGGCGATCTGCGGTTGCGTTACAAATTAGTGGACGGCGATATGGAGTTGTTGCCGGGAGTGAAGCTGCTCGAGACTAGCGGGCATTGCATCGGGCATCAGTCGGTGCTGGTGCGATTACCGAAGAGTGGAGCGGTGCTGCTGGCGCTTGATGCGGCGATTTTGGCCAAGACGTTCACGATGGAGCGAAAGGCGAGTCCGAAGGATGAGAATGAAGAGATGCTGCTGGCGAGCACGAAGAAGATGCTGGAGGTGGTGGAACGGGAAAACGTGAAGTTGGTGGTGTTTGGACATGATGGGGAGCAGTGGGAAAGGTTGCGAAGGATGCCGGAGTTTTATGAGTGAGGAGAGAGGAGAGTTTTCAGTTTTCAACGTTCAATTGTGTGTCTAAGCGGAGCGATCTTGCCACGATCCTTCGCCTACGCGATAAGCCGTGCCAAATGGCGGCGTGAATAAAAAGCCGGGTCGCTGCGCTTAGGATGACAACGGCGGTGAGATTTGTGACGACGGGAATGCGAAGATAAAGAAGGCGAAGTAGTAGCCAACCGCCCTCCACTTGCGTGGGAGACAATTAAACAAAGAAAGGAAAAATGTTGCGGAGTTGGAGCGTCGGAGCCCACCGTTCTAAACCAAGGGTGGGACACCCTCAAGTTCTGGAAGGAGGCCTCCGAGAATAAGAATGCGTAATAAGAAAATGCCCCATCCTCGGATTTTGAGAGTGGGGGCAGGTAGAGAAAAGCCAGGCAGGACCTACTTGGAAAGGTTCTTGGGTGAGGCCTTCGTCAGCGTAGCGAGGAGCATTTTGGCGCTGGGAGGCACGGGCACGGCGTGTTTGAAAACGATGGCGCTACCGCTGACTTCCTTGCCATAGAGGTTTTTGTTGGCACCGTTGTCTACACGAAGCGTCGAGCCTTCGAGAGAGATACCGGCGAAGAGTCCACGAGCGCGCGAATAGGACAGAATCTCGGCGCGCATGGCGACATCGGTTTCGGCGGAGGCGGTGCGGCCGACTGGGCCAGCAGCAGCGGTTGCGTCACCACCGATTTTGACCTTGCTGGCAAGAATACTGTCAGCGGAACGCGGGCTCATGAGGAGGAGAACGAAGTCTGTAGCGTTGCCGCCGAGTTGCAATCCGGCGCTGCCGCCTTCGAGAGCCATCATGGTTGGAGCGCCCCAGGGTCCCCTGAAATCCTTGCCGCCACGGCAAGTCATCAGGCCGCGACCATAGCTGCCACCGAAACCGATGGCGAACTTGAGGACGGAAGGCAGAATAACGACGCACTCTGCCTTATTGAGAACGTCCTTAGGGATGCTGTCCGGAGCGTCAAGAATTTCCTTCATAACTTTCCCGGCGTTTTCGACGCGACTCGCCTCTTTTTCATCGTCAGCTGCAAATGCCGGAAACGTAAGAGCGAGAGCTAATCCAATTCCAAAAAGCGTTTTCTTCATGATTCATCCTCAGATGCTTTCCGTGCGCCCGGAGGCGAACGCATTGGTGTGAACAGGCTCCCGCGGGCGGGTCGGTGAAACGGGAAAGAAAGCATTTCGGTGCGCCATGTCCAGACCGTTAGGGGTGGCAACGAGTGATACTGTACGGCGGGACGGGGTGGTTTGACAAGAGGAGATGATGAGCGCGGGAGCAACGAATGACGAACACGGAGGTCGCACCGTCCTTTATTGCTGTCGAATCGCGTGATGTCTTTGCAAAGTGAATTTGTGCCGCACCTACGGCGGTCAGGCTAGTGCGATTTTTACCCAGCGCTCTCGCGCTGCGCTAACCTGCGACGCGCCGCCGACACTTCGAGCTAAAGCAACCGGGCGACGAGAATCGCCGTCGTGCGGCGCTTCCACTCCATGATTACACAACCGAATACGTTTGGGCGGCTGGGTTTTGTTGCCACGATCCCTGCCCTTCGAGACTCCGGGCGAGCCGGATGACATGGAAATTAGGATGCCTGGGCCGGGAGGCAAGAGGCGTGCTGATCCCGGCACTTGTGATGGAAGGAAGGAACAGAAGCGGAGAGGTAATCGTACTTGGAGAGAGCGAGGTGCTTGCTCGGGTGGAAAAGAACGATAGGTTAGGAAAAGCAAAATAGCGCGGGCGGTGCGTGGGATTGAACAGGTTGCGCCATGTTGAGGTTCGGCGCTGACGGACATGATCGGACAGGCACTTTCAACGAGGGGGCAGGCCGGAGAGGGGCGGCGGCTGGAAGCGGTGGTGAGAGAAGCGCGGCAGGGTGGATTTTTGAGTGTGGCACGGCACGCGGAGAAAGCGTTGAGTGGAACGTGAGAAGCCCAGCTAGAGGAACGATGTGATTTGGGTGGGGAGCGGATAAGGGAGCGGGCACTCACTAACCTCACTAGAAGACAAAGATTACGAGAAGAAAACAAATCGCGCTGCGTGTCGAGTGCTCGTTCTGATGCTGTGAGAAGCCGATTGGCTGGGAGCCCCGATCCCTCCGCTGCGGCCGGCAAATGACGTGGGCCTTCGGTCGGGATGACGGGAAAGAACACCGGCCTACCTGCGTCGCGGTAAACAGGAGTGCCGTTCGACTTCGTTCAGGACGAGCCTGTGGTACTGGTGGGGCGTGATAAACTTGAGGGAGTGCATAATTAAGATTTCGGGAGAAGGAAGACTAACGTGGCTGACGAAAACCGGGAACCAGAATTCAAGGTAATTGATCGACGCCCTTTTACGGCGGATGGCGAAATTCGTAAGGAGGTGGTGGCGGAACAGGAGCGCGAAGCCGAGCGCGACGCCAAGGTGCAGGCGGCGAAGGAACAGCGTCAGGCGGCGAATAATGCGGCGACGGGTGGCTCAAACGCCGGCGCAACCGAAAAGTCGGGCAGCGCGGCGGTACCTGCGGCGCCTACGCCGAAGAAAAGCGAGGCGTTTGAGAATTTGGTGAGGATGATTGGGAGTAATGCGGCGATGGTTTTGGGCGCCTATGCCGATCCTCGGACAGGACAACCGGTTCTGGATCCGGATGCGGCACGGGAATTGATTGACATGCTGGATGCATTGCAAGAGAAGACCAAGGGCAATCTGGCGCCGGAAGAAAACAGCATGCTGCTGGATCTGCTGGGCAAATTGAAGATGACGTATCTGGAGATTAATAAGGCGATGGCGGAACAGATGGCGCAGGTGGCGGCGCAGGCTAAGGGCGGGAAGAAGTAGCTCGCTTTAGATAACGAGAAAAGAGCGCTTGCGTGTATCTGCGTTGGATGGAGTGGATTCGGGAATGCCACGAACCCTCAGCTGCGGTCCGCAGACCGCACGGCTCTCGGTCGGGATGATAGACAAGCGGTTTTGTGGATCTGGATAAACCAGAGGCCACCGCCCTCAAGTTCATTTTTGCAGCGGCATAACTCGAGAACAACATAGAGATGACGAACGCGATACGGTTGAGGGTGCTGGGGTCGGGAACGTCGATGGGAGTGCCGACGCTGGGGTGCCATTGCGCGGTATGCGATTCGACGGATACGCACGATAAGAGACTGAGGACCTCGGTGCTGCTCTCGCGCGAAGAGCAGCGAGTGATAATTGACACAACTCCAGATTTCAGAACCCAAGCTTTGCGAGCGGGAGTGGACCGCCTAGACGCGGTGGTGCTGACGCACGGGCACGCGGATCACATCTTGGGATTTGACGATTTGCGCCCGTACACCATGTTGCAGAAAATGACGATGCCGGTATACGCGAATTTGGAAACGTTTCGGATTGTGCGACGCACGTTTGCGTACGTGTTCGACGAAAAGCCGACATTGAGCAGCAGGGCCAGCGTGCGGTTGCACGAAGTGAAAGGCCCGTTCGAACTGTTGGGGATTCCGTTCATACCCGTTTCGCTATTGCATGGAGAAATGGAAGTGCTCGGGTACCGGTTTGGGCGCGCGGCGTACATGACGGATTTCAGCCGGCTACCGGAATCGTCTGTGCCGCTGCTGGAGGATTTGGACGATTTGATTCTGGATGCGCTGCGGGACATTCCGCACCCGATGCACCAGACGGTGGAGCAGGCACTGGCACTTGTGGACCGATTGAAACCCAAGCGAGCGTGGTTCACGCACATTGCGCACGACCTGCCGCACGCAGAGACGAATGAGCGGTTGCGTAAAACGGGATATCCGCACGTGCAATTGGCGTACGACGGATTGGAGTTTGAAGTGGCGACGGATTCGCCGGCGGTGGAGAAAGCGGCACGCGCGCTGGCGGTGCAGGTACATGTGCCTCCTGGAAAATTGACGGCGTATTATTCGCCGGCGGACTGGCTCGCGCGCTATGGGAAGTCAAAACCCGGCAGCGTGATTGCGATCGGAAATTTTGACGGAATCCATTTGGGGCACCAGCGGGTGCTGGAATATGCGCTGAGCCGCGCGACGGAAGGCGGTGCAGTGGCGACGGCGCTGACGTTTGAGCCGCCTCCTTTGAAGATATTTCGGCCGGAATCGGCACCGCTGCGAATATCGACAAACCAGCAACGGATGGAATGGTTTGGGGCTCTGGGAATGGAGGCGGCGGTGGTGCTGCCCTTCACCGTGGAGCTTTCACAGCTTTCACCGCAGGAATTCGTGGAAGGAATTCTTGTGGAGCAGTTGGAGGTGAAGGCGATTGTGGTGGGCGATAATTTTCGCTTCGGTCACAAGCAGGCTGGGGACGTTAAGTTATTGCGAGAACTGGGAATGCGCTGCGGATTTGAAGTCGTGGTGCACGAGCCAGTGATGTACGGTGGAGAAATTGTTTCGAGCACGTTGGTGAGAAAGCTTATTGGGGCAGGCGATGTGACGCGTGCGGCACGGGTGCTGGGGCGGCCATTTGTATTGACGGGTGAGGTGGTACAAGGGACGGGATCGGGACGGAAGCTTTTGTTCCCGACTTTAAATTTGAGGCGGAGCAGGAATTGCTGCCGGCGCACGGCGTATATATCACGCGAACGGTGCTGGACGGGGAGCCGAGCAGTCACCGTAGCGTGACGAATGTGGGAGTGCGGCCAACGATGAATGGAAGCGGGTTGACGGTGGAGACGCATCTGCTGGATTATTCGGGAAATTTTACACCGGGGCGGATCGAGGTACGGTTCTGGAAGCGATTGCGGGATGAGAAGAAATTTTCGGGAATTGCGGAGTTAAAGGAACAGATTGGGAAGGACATCGGGAAAGCGAACCAGTTTTTTGCGCGCCTGCGGAGGTTGAGGAGTAAGCGGACGGCGGTATATGGGTAAGTTTTCAGTTCTAAGTAAGGGGAGGTCTACCACAGGGAGAGCACAGAGGGAAGAAACAGAGAGTGAGAAAGACGGAAGAGAAGAGATTTGTGGCTTCTGGATCGGTCCACACGCTACGGCCGTGTGTGGGCACACCGACAAGATTCGGTGATCGTACCTTAACGGAGGACAGGCATATCGCTGTTTCGCAAAAGGCTTGGGATGGGGATGACAACGTTGGGGATTGAGGCGGAAGCCTCACAGAGAAGAAAGAAGGCGGCGTAGAAGCCGCCCCTACACTGCAAGAAAATCAAAAAACTGAGAACTGACTACTGGCGAGGGAGGGGCTTTTTTTCGGAGGCTAAGCAGTCGTTGCAGATGCCACCTACTTCGGTGCGGGAGACAGTGACGTGGATGTTGCAGTCGCGCGAGATTTGGTTTTTGAGTTGTTCGTAGAGATGGCTTTCGAATTCGCGGACTTTGCCGCAGCGTAGGCAGGCGACATGGATGTGGTCCCGCGGTCCATGGGTTTCGTAATAGTGGCGATCGCCGCGAAGATGGAGCAGGTCGAGTTCATCGATGAGGCCGTGTTTCTTAAGGAGATCGATGGTGCGGTAGACGGTGACAAGATGAACTTCGTGGCTGATTTTCTGCGCGCGCTCAAGGATCTGGTCGACGTCAAGATGTTTTTCGGCATTGTCCATGACCTGAAGAATGACGCGGCGTTGGCGGGTAAGACGAATACGGCGTTGACGAAGAGCGTTCTGCAGATGGCCCGAGGGGTCGGCGGGATTGATGCGTTCGCCGGAAGAGACTCGATGGGACGGAGCGGCGGCCATGGTGAAATGCGAAGCCTACAAGAGAATTCAAAAAAAAGCAAGAACGGTACTGCGCGCCCGGGCACGAATCACCGCGTCCTACAAATAAGACCAAAGAAAAAAGACCGATCTAAAGTTCGGCCACTAACATGAGCCAGGAGGCACCGGCCGAAGCCTGTGTTACCCGGTTTCTACCATGGACACCACTCTGCTTAGGAGTGGATGGGCAGTTGCCTAACGACGTCATTGTCCATGACGCGACAACGTTTTCGCTAGTCTTATCTAGTTTTATCAAGCTTTATATTCTAAACGACTTATCATACCGTACCTTTCGCTGAGCTTCACGAAAGCTAGTTTAGCTTAGCTGCAGCTTAGACGCTATCCTAAGCGCAGCTAAGTTGAGAAAGCGTGACGTAGTCATGAAACGCAAGCAGACTCGACGCATGAATTTCACAGAGTCGAAGCTCGACGCGCTGACGGCGTCTGCAGACACTGTGAAGATTTACGACTCACAAGTCAAGGACTTAGGGTTGAAGCTGCTCCCGACAGGCAAGCGCGTCTTCTTCTGGTTCAGAACAATTCCTGACGAGTATCAGCCACAGCGAGCAGGTAAGGCTACCTGGAAAAGGCTCGGCGAATTCCCTGCCCTATCGATCTCAGATGCACGCGAGCAAGCGCTTGAGCTGAGCACGAAGCTCGCCCGTTGGCGTGCTGCTGGTTGTCCCCGTCCTTCACCGTTCACACGCGAAGAGCGCGTTGAAGAGCTGACGCTCTCAGCAGCTGCAGAAGACTTCTTCGCGAGTCATGTGCGAACCGAGAGCGCAGCACCTGAAGCTGCAGAGAGAGATGCACGCTACAAGCTGAACAAGCATCTCACACATGGCGCTCACGCCCGCTCTCGTTCGATCACGAAGCATGACGTACAAGAGCTGCACAAAAAGATCGGCGAGTCGTCAGGTCATTACGCTGCGAACGCACTCATCGTGTTCTTACGTCGCGTGTTCAATTTCGCAATCAGAACAGAACAATTCGCAGGTGCTAACCCTGCATCGCAGATTGCGCTGTATCGCGAAGAGAAGCGTGCACGCTTTCTGCAGCGAGATGAACTGCCCCGATTGTTTGCTGCGCTTGCGGCAGAGAACGAATCAAGACTTAGTCGATTTCGTCACGCTCAGCCTGTGGACAGGTGCCCGGAAAAGTGACGTGCTCAGCATGCGGTGGCATGACGTGCAGCTCGACGACAATCGCTGGTGTGTTGCTGACCCAAAAGGTGGCGAATCGTATCAGATTGCATTGACACGCGAAGCAGTCGAAATTCTGACGAAGCGCAAGAACGATAGCGAATTCGTTTTTCTCATCTACTGGCAAGTCAAAGCACATCGTCGACTTGACTCGCTGCTGGCAAGCGCTGCTCAAGCGCGCAAAACGCGCGCACGAAGGCGTGCACCCCGCTCTCGTTCGCGTTAATGACGTATCCCGTGATCGTGCCCGCCGGGTTGATGCTTATAGGAGTGGTGTAGATGGCGTGGGGGCCTGCGTCGAACGTAGTTATGGTTCCGTCGGCAGCGCGAACGAAGGCGTGACTCCCGTTGACGTCACCGTAATCCCCTGTGATCTCGCCCCTCGGGTTGATACTTCTAGGAGCGGTGCCCCCGAAGGGGTGGTCCGCGCCCGGAACGTCGAACGTGATGAATTGGCCTTCAGTTTTCTGCGCAAGGGTTTGAACCGTCATCGCCAGCGTGGCGAACAAGGTCACCGCGCCAAGCAACGCAAAAGTTCTGAATTTCATGTTGTCTCGTCGGAAGTCTGCGGCTGAGTAACAACTACACTAAGAGGTTTTTCACCCTCGAATACTTTCACTGCGGCCTGTCGTAGTCGGGTCTGTTCGCCTTCCGCTAGCTCCCATCCGGTTGGGTAATAGGCATTTCTTTTCAATGCGACTTTATCGAAGTGGTAGCCCAACGTTTCGCCCATTTCATAGAGAAGATTAGTTAAATGCGTTGTTACCTGATCGTTCCACAATTTTAATTTTGGGTCGGTTACCGGATCATGCGGTATGTAGAGTTGATCGATCAGGATGCGCCACGCCTCGATAGGATCTCTCCGGACTGTACATGGAATAAGTGGCGCGCCCGGGGAGATTCGAACTCCCGACCTGCGGATTCGAAGTCCGCTGCTCTATCCAGCTGAGCTACGGGCGCACTCACTGAAATCTAGCACATTTCACTTACTGCACGCTTCGCCAGCGTCGTAGTTGCTGTAGTCATCGCGCTGACTTTCGCTTTCGTCATCGTCGCGACGATAGCTGAAGTCTTCAGAGATCGACGGCGCAAGCGGCGCTAAGGATTTAACTTGTTAAATTCTAGTTGTTCAATTTTGCGCTTTATCGCGTCGCGATCACCTTGTAGATGTCCAATTTCAAGATTTCCCTTGTCGAGCCGCTTGCCGAGCTTGTCGAGCTGTTTATAGTACTTCGCAATTTTCTCGTTGAGCTTGGCGAGCTGTTTTTTCTTAAGTACGATCGTCTTCTCTAATGTCTTTATTACATACCTCTCTCGCCAAAAAGAAACTCCGCAGAGCGCTGACTAGGAACCCACGAGGAGAGGTTGAGTTGATCCTGTGGGAGGAGAAACACGCTCTGCGGAGCACCAGCAGAGCGTACGCCAGTCGCGCTTGCTTCGCGTGTAGCGTGCGTCACACAGCGTAGTCTAGTTAAACTTAGGCGCCACTCCTAAGCTGGCTAGCATAGCCGCAGCGCAGCAGCGCTCACAACGTGCGTTTTGTCTGCGCTTTTCGCTCAAGAATGAATCGGAAGTTGACGTACAACATCGTTGTACATGACGTAGGCGAAGAGGACTAAGAGAAAGACCAGGCCTACCTGGATAAAGCGCTCCTTGAAGGCCAGGCTGAAATCGCGGCGGCGAAGACCTTCAAGAGAGAGCAAGAGAATGTGTCCGCCGTCGAGAATGGGTATCGGCAGAAGATTCAAGATGCCGAGATTGACGCTGATGAGAGCCATGAACGAGATGATGGCAAAAGAACCCATGGCGACGGCTTCACCGGCGGCGCGAGAGATGCCGACCACGCTCTGAAGTTCCTTGACGGAGACGCGGCCACTGAACAGCTTGCTGAGTACGCTGAACGTTTCGACGACGATGTTGGCGGTCTGCAGCGTGGCGGATTTGACGGCTTCAGCGGGACCGATCGAGCGATAGGCGAGTTTTACTTCCGGCGCGATGCCAATTTGATAATTCTTCTCGGAGGGATCGGCGGCGCCCCGCTTGGGAGTAACGGAGAGACTGACCTGTTCGCCTTTACGATCGACCAGCAGTTGAACCGGTTTGCCGCCGGAACCACGGATGAGGTCAACGAATTGATCCCAATATTCAATTTTCTGAGAGTCAACGGAGCGGACGATGTCTCCCGTCTTTAGGCCCGCATGACTGGCCGGTTTGCCGGGAACGATCTGGCCGATAACGGGAGCGACAGGCAAATAGCCGAAGGGATGATCGTAGGGATCGGCTTTCAAGTTGAGTTCAAGCTGGCGAGCGGCGCCATTGGCTTCCACTTCAATTCTTACGGGATTGTCGGTGGGACTGGAGTAGAGAACTTTTTGCGCTTCTTCCCACGTGGCCGTTTTTGTGCCGTTGATGGAAATGATCTTGTCGCCGGGCTGAAAACCTGCGGCGGAGGCGGTAGAATTCGCGGCCATGTTGGTGATGACGGCTGGCGCGTCCAGGTACGCCGCGTGCGGCTGACCGGAGATTACGTAGTAGCTGGTGAGAAGCACGATCGGGAAGATGAGGTTCACGGCGGGACCAGCGAAGGAGATTACGGCGCGCTGCCAGCGCTTCTTGGACATGAGTTCGTCCGGGGCACCTGTAGGTTTGTGATCGCTGGAATCGATGTCGGTGACATCCTGTCCTGCCATGCGGACGTAGCCACCCAACGGAAGCGCGCTGATACGCCAATCGGTGTCGCCTCGTTTAATGCCGAAAAGGCGAGGACCGAAACCGACGGAAAATACCTCCACACGAACACCAAAAAATCGTGCCGCGATAAAATGGCCCCATTCGTGGACAAGGATGATGACGCCCAGGGCCAGGATCATGCCAATAATTGTGTTCATTCTTGCTGTCTGCTCCGTTCAACCAGAATAAATTGGTGCTGCGTTTGGTGCCAGTATAAAAACGGCCGACGAGATAAAACCCAGCACTATGAAACCGACGAAAAGAAAACCTGAGCAGCCGGCCCTTCACAATTCAGGTAAAGCCGCCCTCAGAAACCAGAAAAAACCAAGAAAACGTGACCGATCTAAGGTCCGGCTACTACAACGTGGCGGCTTTTGCTACTGCAAACTTCTCTACGGCTTCCGCGGCCACGAGGCGGGCTTCGGAATCCGCCGCCAGGACCTCGTCCATGCAGCTGAATTTGCCGCGAGGGGTACGGGCGAGTACATCCTCAATGACTTCCGGAATCCCGTGAAACGGCAACCGATGTTCCAGAAACGCGGCGACGGCAACTTCATCGGCAGCGTTCAAGGCACAGGGTAATGCCCCGCCCTTCTTCATCGCTTCGCGCGCAAGACGTAAACATGGGAACCTGCGCGTGGAAGCCTTTTGGAAATCGAGGCGGCGGATTTTGCTCCAATCCAGCTCAAGTTGATTGGATGCAACACGCTGCGGATAGGTTAGCGCGTACTGGATGGGCATGCGCATGTCGGTTGGACCGAGTTGTGCCAAAACGGAACCATCAATGAATTCGACCATGGAGTGGATGGTGGATTGGGGGTGGATGATGACGTCGATCTGGTCAGGGCGGACGTCGAAGAGCCAACGGGCTTCGATGACTTCAAAGCCCTTGTTCATCATGGTGGATGAGTCGATGGTGATGCGGTTGCCCATGCGCCAGTTGGGATGGGCTAGGGCCTGGTCGACGGTAACGTTTTTCATTTGGGAGAGCGGAGTCTTACGGAAAGGACCACCGCTGGCTGTTAGGATCAGGCGGCGGACGTCGGTTTTAGGAAACCCAGGTGCAACGTCGACAACTGGGGCACTCTTGGGCGGAAAGCTCACGCCAGTAATGCTTGTGCCACTGGCTCGGAGACATTGGTGGATGGCGTTGTGCTCGCTGTCGACTGGAAGGAGGGCGACGTTGGTTTTTTTTGCGGCCGCCATGACCAGTTCGCCCGCGGCGACGAGGACTTCTTTGTTGGAGAGGGCGATGACGCGACCGAGTTTGATGGCTTCGTAGGTGGCGGGGAGGCCGACGACGCCTACGGCGGCAGAGACTACGATATCGGCGTTTGGGTGAGTGGCGACGGCTAACATACCTTCCTGGCCGTGGTGGATAGCGGGAATCTTGGCTTGCGCTTTTTGCTCGAGGCGGCGGGTTAGTTCGCCGGCCTTCGCGGCATCGGAGACGGAGACAAGTTCCGGTTGATGGCGATCGATCTGGGAGATTAGCTCGTCAAGGTTAACGCCGGCGGCCAGGGCTACGATTTTGAATTGGCCGGGAAGGGATTCGACTACGGAAATGGTTTGGCGGCCTATGGAGCCGGTGGAGCCGAGGATGGAGAGGGATTTCATGTCGTACTCTTCCATTCTAGAGGATGCGGAGGATGGTGGAAAGCGGTTCGGGACGGAGATTTGGGGAGTTGGTAACAGGGGGAGAAACGGCAACGACTCTACGCGGAATTCGCAGAGATGCGGAGGGCGCAGAGGAGCTAAAGAGAGCGAGGAAGAGGAGGAAAGAGAAGAAAAACCCCACCTTCACAACGAGAGTGGAGCACCCACCGAACTAAAGATCGGCCACTACATCGGCAATGGCACGTATGAACCTTAGCTGTTGACGGGGGCGTCGGCGGGGAGCTTGGCGCGGAGGCACCATTTCAGTTCCTGGCTGAGTTCGGTGACTTCCATGCCGGGCATGACGATGAATTTGCAGGAGATCATTTCGCGGGGCTCGTCATCATCGGGAAGCTGGCAGGTGACGCGGCAGTATTGGCAGTCCTGATTCCAGCAGAACCGTCCGTAAGGAATGGTCTCAGGGCTGATGAACTGAAAACAACGGAGCAAGGAGTTGCGTTCCGGAACCTGGAATTTTCGGCCGAGGACAGTGATTTCAACGAGTTTTTCGTACGGACGGAACGGTTCCGACATGATGGCCCTGCCCTTTAGACGCGGAATACAGCGCGGGGAAAACTCCCGTGAATCGTGCACTGTGGTTACAAGATCAGAGTAGGACTTAGAAGTGATGGGAACAACGGCGGGGTAGGAGGGTGTGGCGTATGTGGTACGGGGGGAAAGTTGTAGGGCTTGGAGGAAGAAAGAGTGCTGTCGATCGCGGGGAAATTTTGGCGGTGAGCGGTAGTTATGCTTGCTTGGTCGCCACGATCCCTCCACTGCGCTCGCAAAAGGTGCCCCGCTTCAGTCGGGATGACAGAGTGCCCAGGAGAAAGGAGCGGATCTAAAGATCGGGCCACTCTGCAGGCAAAAAAGATAAGAGAAAAACAAACGGCAAAAGAAGTTTTCTGGCATCAGATCGTCAGAGCCCACTCTTTCATCCCACAAACGCAAAGGATGGGGCACCCGAAGAGAAGAGAGAAGAACCCACTCGCGAATACGGCGAGTGAGGCACCCCGTAGGCCGGGTCCACCGCACGAGCACGGGCATTGTTAGGAGCGGATGTCGACAAACTGGCACATCTGGCGGAATTTTTGGTAGCGGGAGTGGACTAGTTCTTTCGGAGAGTGATTGCAAAGAGTGAGGAGTTGGCGCTGGAGAACTTCACCTAGTAGTTTGGCGGCGGCTTCGTGATCGCTGTGGGCTCCACCGTCGGGTTCAGGAATGATCTCGTCGATAATGCCGAGTTCCTTGAGATCGTTCGCCATGATTTTCATGGCGATAGCGGCGGTTTCGGCCTTGGTGGGATCACGCCAGATGATCGAGGCGCAGCCTTCGGGAGAGATTACGGAGTAAAAACCGTTTTCTAGAATGTTGACGCGATCGCCGATGCCGATGGCCAGAGCGCCGCCGGAGCCGCCTTCGCCTGTGACGGTGACGATTACGGGAACGGGGAGACGCGCCATTTCACGGAGATTGCGGGCAATGGCTTCGCCCTGGCCACGTTCTTCGGCGTCGATGCCAGGATAGGCGCCCGGCGTGTCGATAAAAGTCAGAATGGGACGATTGTATTTTGCGGCAAGCTGCATGACGCGAAGTGCTTTGCGATAGCCTTCGGGTTTGGGCTGGCCAAAATTGCGGACCACGCGCTGCTTGGTGTCTCTTCCCTTTTGGTGGCCGATGACGGTGACGGGCTGGCCGTTGAATTTTCCCATACCAGTGATAAGAGCTTTGTCGTCACCGAAGCCGCGGTCACCGTGGAGTTCGATGAAATCGGTAATGAGCAGATTGATCCAGTCGAGAGTGTAAGGGCGCTGCGGGTGGCGGGCGATTTGCGCGCGCTGCCACGGCCCGAGGTGCGTGTAAAACTCGCGGCGAAGCTCTATGACCTGGTGCTTCAGGCGCTCGAGTTCGGCTTCGCCCTCGTCGGTGCTGGCGAGGTGGCGAAGTTCTTCGACATCTTTCTCTAGGCGATCAATTTCCTGCTGGCGCTCGGCGGTGTTTCTTTTGTCTTTGTTGCGCATTGCGGTCATCAAGCCACCATCTGATCCGGCCCCTGGCCGCAAATCTGACGAACTGATTTCACGAGTTCGGGGTGGACACGGACGCGTTGCTGGGATTGCAGGGTGGCCATAGTGCTATCTGGGGAGTGTAATTCAAAAACAACGGGAGTGGGGCCAGGAGATTTGGAGAAGAGTTCTTCCAGCCGCTCCATGAGGTCTTCGGTGACCTGCTGCAGGGTGAGGCGCACGCGGAATTCGGCGGGAGTAGCGGGTTGCGCGATGGCTTCGAGTTTGCGGGCTTCCTGAAGGGAGAGACGCGTGCCGGCTTCTTCGATCTGGACTTTTACTTTGAGCAAAAGAGGAACGCCAGGCTTCAAGACATTTTCGAGGCGGGCGAAACTTTCGGGGAATGCGAGCAATTCCTGGACGCCGGTCATATCTTGCAGAGTGAAAATGGCCCAGCGGGCGCCCTTCTTGCTGCGCATGGGGCGAGTGCCGACGATGAAACCGGCTACGGAGAGTTCCTTGCCGTTGCGCTGGCCTTCGATCTGTTCGAGAGAGAGAACATTTAATTCTTGCAGGCGGGAAGAATATTTTTCGAGCGGATGACCGCTGACGTAGAAACCCAGCATGGCGTATTCGCTGGCGAGACGCTCTTCTTCGGACCACGGCGGAGCTTCGCGAAGAGTGAAATGGATTTTCGGCCCGGAGGAGCCTCCACCAAAGAGGCCGTGCTGGCCTGATTCTTTAGAACGCGCAGCGCGCTGGACAGTGGAGATGGCATCGTCGACGGTGGCGAACATCTCTTCCCTGCCCCCGAAGGAATCGACGGCACCGCACTTGATGAGGCTTTCGAAGACGCGTTTATTGAGAAAACGCGGTTCGATGCGGGCACAAAATTCGTAAAGCGATTTGAATTCGCCCTGCGCGAGGCGAGATTCGCGAATGGCTTTCGCAGTATTCTCGCCAACGTTTTTGATGGCGGCCATGCCGAAGCGGATGGCGTCACCAACGGGAGTGAAGTAGAGATCGCTTTCGTTTACGTCGGGCGGAAGAATGGAGATGGCCATGCCGCGTGCTTCGTTGATGTACTTGACCTGCTTTTCGGCGTTACCGGTTTCCGAGGTAAGGAGCGCGGCCATGAATTCCACTGGAAAATGTGTTTTGAGATAGGCCGTTTGGTAGGCAAGAAGGGCGTAGGCGCAGGAGTGGGATTTGTTGAAACCGTATCCTGCGAATTCTTCCATGAGGTCGAAGATGCGTTCGGCCTTTTTGTCGGGAATTTTGTTTTTGGCGCATCCGGCAAGGAACTTCTGTCGCTGGGCGGCCATTTCCTCTTTTTTCTTTTTGCCCATGGCGCGGCGGAGGAGGTCGGCTTCGCCGAGAGAGAAGCTCGCAAGGCGGTTGGCGATCTGCATGACCTGTTCCTGATAGAGGATGACGCCGTAGGTTTCGTCGAGAATGTCTTTGAGTTGCGGGAGTTCGTACGTGACCTTGGTTTTGCCGTGCTTGCGATTAATGAAATCGTCAACCATGCCGCCCTGAATGGGGCCTGGACGATAGAGAGCGTTGAGAGCGGTAAGATCTTCAATGCGCGAAGGATGGTAGCGGCGAAGAATATCTCGCATGCCGTGCGATTCAAACTGGAAGATGGCGGTCGTATCGCCGCGGCGAAAACAGTTTATAGGTGGCTTCGTCATCGAGAAGAAGATTGTCGATATCGAGTTTGACGCCGCGATTTTTCTCGACCATTTTCACGGTGTCGTGCAGGACGGTGAGCGTGGTAAGGCCGAGGAAGTCCATTTTGAGGAGGCCGATACGCTCGAGCGCATTCATGTCGTACTGGGTGGTGATTTCGTCGCGGTTGGTCTTGTAAACAGGAACGAGTTCGGTGAGCGGTTTGGGAGAGATGACAACGCCCGCGGCGTGAGTGGAGGCGTGACGCGCGAGGCCTTCGAGGCGCAACGCGACCTTCATAAGATCCTTCATGCGCTCGTCGGCATCCACAGCGGCCTTCAATTGAGGAGATTCTTCGAGCGCGGTTTGTAGTTCGATGCCAAGCGTAGTGGGAATTAGTTTAGCGAGGCGATCGACTTCGCCAAAGGGAATGTCCATCACGCGGCCAACGTCTTTGACGGCGGCTTTGGCTGCCATGGTGCCGAAGGTGATGATCTGCGAAACATTTTCGCGGCCGTATTTCTGCGTGACGTAGTCGATGAGTTCACCACGGCGGCGCATGCAGAAGTCGATGTCGATATCGGGCATGGAGACGCGCTCGGGATTCAGGAATCGCTCGAAGAGAAGGTTGTACTGGAGTGGATCGACGTCGGTGATGTGCAACGCGTAGCTGACGAGGCTGCCTGCAGCGGAACCGCGGCCCGGGCCTACGGGAACTTCCTGCGCGCGGGCGTAGTGGATGAAATCCCAGACGATGAGGAAATAGCCCTCGTAGCGCATCTTCTTGATCATTTCGATTTCGGAAGACAGGCGCGTTTCGTATTCGGAGAGCTGGTGGCGGAGGAACCCCTGCTTGGCGAGACGTTCGAGATACGGAACTCTCTGCGCGAACCCTTCGCGGGCGACTTTTTCGAAGTAGCTACCGGGCGTGTGGCCGTCGGGAACTTTAAATTCGGGGAGCGCGTTCGGGAAGTGCTCGATTTTCACGTTGCAGCGAGCGGCGATATCGACGGTGCGAGAGACGGCGTCGGGAACTTCGCGAAACACCTGGGCCATTTCGGCGGCGGTCTTGAAGTAGAACTGGTCGGTGGCAAACTTCATGCGATGAGCGTCGCTCATCAGCTTGCCGGTCTGAATGCAGAGCAGAACTTCCTGTGCGTGTGCGTCTTCGTGGTGAAGATAGTGGCAATCGTTGGTGGCGACCAGAGGAATGCCGGATTCCTTGGAGAGGCGGATGAGATCGGTATTCACGCCCTTTTCGATGGAGAGACCTTGATCCTGAATTTCGAGAAAGAAATTTCCTTTGCCGAAAATATCCTGGAGGCGATAGGCGTTTTCGCGAGCGGCATCAAAGCGTTGTTCGACGACGGCTTCGGTGACAGGACCGCGGAGGCAGGCAGAGAGGGCAATGAGGCCCTTGCTGTGCTTGGCGAGGAGATCGTAATCGATGCGCGGCTTGTAATAGAAGCCTTCGAGGAAGCCGGCGGAGACGAGCTTGATGAGATTGCGATAGCCGTCCATGTTCTCGCAGAGGAGAACGAGGTGATTGGTGCCGCGGCCGCCGGGTTCGTTTTCGCCGTTATCGGTGGCGTTTGGCGCGCGAACCGGAGTGGATTTTTCACCACGATCGTGGCGGCTTCCTTTCGCGAGATAGACTTCACAGCCGATGATGGGCTTAACGTCGCGCTTGCTAGCTTCATTGAAGAAATTGGCGGCGGCAAAGAGGTTGCCGTGATCGGTGATGGCAACGGCGGGCATTTTCTGGCGGGAAGCCTCGTCGAGGAGTTCGGAGGTTTCGCAGGCGCCGTCGAGGAGACTGTAGTCCGTGTGGACGTGAAGATGGACAAATTGGGGATTGCCCATGGAATTTGATTGTAAATCGTGGGGAAGAGAAATGCGAATTGGTAGTTCGGATTTGCACAGGGGGGAGGAAACATTGGGTTGTGGGCGGTGGAAATTCGAAACGACGGCAGTATAAGGACGACAGCATCACTGTATTTGGGTGATGACTGTTGACGCGTTGCTGCAATCAGAGGAACGCAGGAGAAAAGAACCGATCTAAAGATCGGCTACTACATAGAAGAAGCGCCCCGCCTAGGATAACAGAACCAACAATGGCGAACAGAAAGGCTCGTCGGAGCCACCCTTTGCCAACTTCGCAAAGAGCGGGGAACCCACAAGTTCAGCGGGATTATTTTTTGCGTTTTTTCTTGGGGGGTGGTTTGGGTTTATGGCTGGGTTTGCGTTTGGATTTGGCGACGATGGCGGCGGTGTGTTTGTCGTGGGTAGCTTGGGGTTTCTCTTCTTTGGTAGGCTTCTTTTCCTTTTCTTTCTTCTTGGGAACTTCTTTTATGCCGGAAAGTTTACGAAGGATTTTTACCCGTTCTTCGGGTGTTTTGCCGCGGCCGTTAAGTTGGATCGCAAAGACTTCTTCGACGACCTGATCGAATTTGGGGCCCCGGGGCATGCCGATGGCTTCGAGTTCGTTGCCGACAACCGGCAAAGCGACGCGGATGGGGCGCCATTTGTGGAGGAAGGATTTGATTTTGCGGACGGCTGCGGATTTATTGGATTCCGCGAGAATGTAGGCGATATTTTCGACGGGAAGTTTTTCGATGAAGTGGTAGGCGTCGATGGAAGAGTTGGTCTTTTTTCCGGTGAGTTCCTTTTCGAGGGCGGCAACTCGCTCAGGGAAATTTTCAATCGAGTCGATTTCGGCGGAGCGGAAACCAAGTTTCGATAGAACGTTGGTGAGTTCGCGATCTTTGAGTTTGCCGAGGATGGCAAGCATCATGGGGCTGAGAGAGCCGCGGACGGTATCCGGCCATAAAGAGATCGTCGCGGGTTTTGATCAAGCGATTGATGGCCTCGTAGCTGGGGTGTTTCTTGGCGATGAGGGGATGGATGCGTTCGATCAGATTCTGCGACTCCCATTCTTTCAGGACGAGGTGCGGGCGCTCTTCCTTGGAGACTTCGCGGAGTTCGTCGCCGGCATCTTCGGGAGTGATGGTGTGGTGGAGTTCGCGTTCGATGGCCAGATTAAACCATTCCTGAGTGCGGGATTCGAGCTTGAAGCCCATGCGCGCGGCATAGCGAAGCGCGCTGAGGAGGCGGACGGGCATGTTGGTAAAGCTGTGAATGGTGAGGGCGCGAATTTCGCCGTGCTCGATGTCGGAGAGTCCGTTGGTGGGATCGAGAAGGAGTCCACGGGAGGCAGGATTGAGGGAGATGGCGATGGCGTTGAGAGAGAAAGTCGCGGCGGCGGAGATCCTCCATGATCGTGGACCAGCGAATTTCGGGACGCGTGCCGGGACGAACGTAGTGATCATCGCGCGCGGCGGAGAGCGTGCCTTCGACATCGCCGGCAAAAAGGATATCGATATGGCGGGTCTTTTCATCTTCGGAGAGGATTTTTGCGCCGCCTTTTTCGAGTTCGCGGGCCATCTTGGAAGGATTACCTTCGACAGTGAAATCCATATCGCGAAGAGTGGCGCCGGTGATGAGATCGCGGACCGTGCCTCCGGTGAGATAGACGTTGTAGCCCATGGCCGCGGCGAGTTCCTGAACACGTAGCATGGCCGCGCGCTGTTCCGGTGTGAGCCGGCTTTCGAGCAAGAAAATATAATCAGGCATTGCGCTCCTTTGGCTTAAGGGTGGTCATGAAAATGAGCGATGACGCACCCGCAATGAGTCCCACCCACATGCTAGGCACGCGGGTGATGTGCTTTGTAAATCTGCTTCAGCCGTTCTTCGACCACGTGCGTGTAGATTTGCGTCGTGGAAATATCGGAGTGGCCCAGCATCAACTGGACCGAGCGCAAATCTGCGCCGCGCTCCAGAAGATGCGTTGCAAAACTGTGGCGCAACATGTGCGGGGTCGAACCAACACGCAGTCCGGCCTGACGCCCATACGCCGAGAGAATCTTCCAAACACCGACGCGGCTGAGCGGCGAACCACGGCGGTTAATGAAAAGCGTTGTCGCGAGAGCCTGCTTCCCTTTTCCGACAAGCCTGGGACGGGCGTCGCGAAGATACCGTTCGACAAGCGAAAGTGCCTTCTTGCCAATCGGAACGATGCGCTCTTTGTCTCCCTTACCGATGCAGCGAACGCAGCCGATGCCGGTGTCGAGATCCATGACGCGAAGATTGACAAGTTCGGAGACGCGCAGACCGGTGGAGTAGAGGACTTCGAGCATGGCGCGATCGCGAAGACCGAGCGGTGTCTTGATCGTCGGGCTGATTAAGCAGGCGTTCGACTTCTTCGAGGCGAAGGTATCCGGGCAGGGTGCGGCGAATCTTGGGAGATTCGAGATTGAGAGTGGGATCAACGGGGATGAGATCCTGAACCTGTGCATAGCGAAAGAAATTGCGCAAAGTGACGAGATGGCGGGCGACGGTGCGGGATTCGAGCTTTTGGCGATAGAGGTTGGCGAGAAAGTCGACGATGACCTCGCTTGTAACGGCTTCGAGCGAGAGTTTGCGCTTCTTGGCAAACTCGTCGAACTTGACAAGATCGCGCCGATAGGCCGAGGTGGTGTTCGGCGAAAGCCCCTTCTCGACGCGCGCATGGGTAAGAAACGTTGCGATGAGTGGAGTGATTTCCATCAGGAGCCGCCAATTCTTCGGCACTCTCGCTGCCGCGCGTCGCAATACCATAAACTTCCTGAATTTCGGGGCAACGGAATATCCAGGTGAGGGCGACGTAGAGTAGCGTAGCGCCGCCTATTAAGCCGATGAAAACGAGCAATTGGATGAAAAAGGCTGAATGAATGGTGAAGTTGGCATAGTGGTTGGCGACCATGCAGGCCGCGCCCATAATGGCGGAGCAGAGGAAAATTTTACCGATCGAGCGGAGGATTTGCATGGAGCCGAGTTCGCCATAGCGAACACGAAAAATGAAGAAGAGGGTGAAGAAATCGAAAAGCGTCGCCAGGACGGTGGCAAGCGCGGGGCCGCCATTCTGGAAACGTTTAAAAAAATGGGCTGCAGGAAGAGAAAATTGAGGGCGATGTTGAGAAGGAAAGAGATGGCAGCGACGATGACGGGGGTTTTGGTGTCGCGCGCGGAGTAGAACGCGGGGACGATGAGTTTGACGCACGCTAGCGCTGGAAGGCCGACGGCATAATAGAGTAAAGGCCGCGCGGTGAGACGCGTAGATTCGGCGACGAATTGGCCGTGCTGAAAGAGCATGCGAATGATGGGCTCGCGGAGGACCATGAGACCAATCGCGGCAGGAATCGTGATGTAAGCGACGATACGAATGGCGAAGGTGAAGGTGCGCTTGAGGCCCTCGAAGTCGTTGGCGGCGGCTTGATGAGCCATCATGGGTAGGATCGCGGTGGCGACGGCGATGGCGTAGCCGCCAAGGACCAATTCCATAACGCGGTCTGCGACGTAGAGAGCGGTGAGGCTGCCATGGGGCATTTTGGGCGCGTTGACGAAGAAGGTGTCGACGAAAGAAATTGATTTGCGAAATGCCGAGACCAAAGAACCGGGGAAACATGGGCCGTGCAACGGTGCGAATGCCGGAGTGCCGAAGGAGAGACCGAAGTCGAAGCGCATGCCGCGGCTGAACCAGTTGTGGAACGAGGACCAGGAACTGAAGCGCGCCGCCGACGAGGACGCCCACGGCGAGGGAAACGGCGGGACTACTTGAAATAGTGCCAGACGAGGGCGGTGGAAAACAAAATGATGGAGAGGTTGAGCACGACGGTGGTGGAGGCGGGAACCGCGAAATGGTGAAAACTGTTGAGGATGCCCATGCCAAGGGCGGCGAGACCGAGGAAGAAGAGATAAGGGAAGATGATGCGGTTGAGGGTGATGGCTTCGTCCCAACTGGTGTAGCGGCTCGGTGGAAAAGGTGAACGTTGGATAACGGCCGGGGAAAAGACCATGCCCAGGACGGTGATAACGGCGAGGACGAAGGCGGCGGTCCAGAAGAGGCGGTTGGCAAAGTGCCAAAGCTCCTCTTTGGAACGGTCGCGCATGAAAGTGGTGAAGACCGGAATGACGGAGGCGGCGATGGTGCCTTCGCTGACTAACCGCCTGAAAAGATTTGGGATACGATAGGCAAGGACGAAGGAGTCGGCGGAGAGGGTGGTGCCAAGAAGGAGGGTGATGCGCTGGTCTCTGAGATAGCCTAGAGTGCGACTGACAACGGTGACGAGCGAGATGATGGAGGCAGACTTGAGGATTTGCGTCTTTTCGGTCAAGGACCAGCTCACAGGCGATAAACCCAATAAAAACAATGAGTTGACAGGAAATTCGACTTAACATAACATACCCAGCGGCAGAGTGCAAATGTTTCGTGGCCAGAAACGGTTAAAAAGCGGTTTGAAGACTCGGACCCCAGCATCGACCCATAAAAAGGTGGTCGTCGAGCTAATGGATCAGGAAGAGTCTGCGAGGATATTCTGAATCCGGCGAGGTTGCAGGATACGAGTGCGCTCGATTTGTTGACTCCCCACGGTGAGCATGAACAGATTCCCCGGGAGAAAATTCGCGCGGTGTATTTTGTGCGGGACTTGAATGAGAAGTTTGAGCCGGAGCGGAAGACGTTTCTGAGCCGGCCGAAGCTGGAAGGTTTGTGGGTGAAGATCAGGTTCCTGGATGATGGACTGCTGGAGGGCGTGATCCCGAACGATTTGCTCAATTTGATGGACCAGGGGCTGCATATTACGCCGCCGGATTTTCATGCGAATGCGGACCGGATTTATGTGCCGAGGAGCGCGCTGGCAGAGTTGACGGTGCTGGGCGTGGTGGGGATTGCGCGAAGGAAGGCGGCGGGAGCGGAAGCGGTGGCACAGCCAAGGTTATTTAGCGAGTAGCGCGGAGAGGAGAGCACTGATGCCCGCTAATCGTAAGCGCCCACCCTTCCAAACCAGAAGTGGGGCACCCTCAAGTTCAGTCAGAGTGCATCTAGCGAGGCTTGTTTCTTCGCGTTCTACGCGGATGACATCCATCAGGCCAGATTATATTGTTTGAAGTTTGCGCCAGATTCGCCAAGATCGTTCGCCTAAGAATTGCGCCTATACTTTGTGCGCCCTTGCCGCCAGGAGACGAAGTTCTGCAGCGTTTCGTAGAAACCACCCAAGACGATGAGATTTTGAGTTTCGCGTTTATCTGAAACATGTTCCATAAATCGGAAGACGTGTCGAACCTCGTCGAGATTTCCGCTTTCCTTCCGCGGAAGACACGATGTAGGCGCGACTAAAAAGGGGAAAACCGTTAAGGAGTAAGAAATTGGCAGGATTTTGGGCGTTCGAGCCCACCCTTCAAAACCAAGGATGGGGCACCCTCAAATTGAGGCGTGAGTTTAGAATAAAGATTAAAAACCAAAGAACGAAGTGAGATTCAAGCTCGCAAACGGCGAGACGGGAATATTCAAAAGAAAAATGGGGACTCTGCAATTCTGCTAGAGTTAGGGGCGAAACGGCTCGTGAACGCACGTACCGCACATTGCCGTTCGACATTTGTTGGACTAATTCTCATGGAGGAACGCTCTTTGTCTCGAACAATTCGAAGTTTGGCGTTTGTGGTTTGCTCGGGTGTGTTTCTGGTTTGCTTTGTTACAACGATGAACGCACAGACGATGCGGACGGAGGCTGAAAAAGAACTGGCGCGCGGCATCTACAAGGAATTTGTTGAGATTCAATCGGGCTATACGACGGGAACGACCACACCTGTCGCCGAAGCCGCGGCCGCGCGGTTGAAAGCGGCTGGATTTTCTGATGCCGATATTTTCGTCGGCGGGGCGATTCCGAAGAAGGCCAATCTGGTCGTTCGGTACCATGGGACCGGCGCTCGCAAGCCGTTGCTGCTTCTGGCGCATATCGACGTGGTGGAAGCGAAACGAGAAGACTGGTCAATGGATCCATTCGTGTTCACGGAGAAGGACGGGTATTTCTACGGGCGCGGCACCAGGGACGATAAAGCGCAGGCGGCCGTGTGGATCGCCAATCTTATTCAATATAAGAACGAAGGATTCAAGCCAGACCGCGACATTATCGTGGCGCTGACCGCGGACGAAGAAGGCGGCGGACCATACAACGGTGTGGACTGGCTGATCAAGAACCACCGCGCGTTGATTGATGCGGAATTTGCGCTGAACGAGGGCGGGTGGGGCGAATCGCTCGACGACAAAAAGTTGTCGAACGATCTGCAAGTGAGCGAAAAGTACGTGCTGAATTTCCGATTTGAGGTACGTAACAAGGGCGGCCATAGCTCAATACCGGTGACCAACAATGCGATTTATCATCTGGCTTTTGCGCTGGCGCATCTTTCGAAATTTGCCTTTCCGCTGAAGACGAACGAAGTGACGGCAGCTTATTTCCAGCAGATGTCGAAGATCGAGACCGGCCCAATCAAAGAGGATTTGGCGAAAGCGGCGTCTGGTTCGCAGGGGGCGATGCAGAAAGTCGCGGCTACCGCACCAGCCTGGAACGCGACGCTGCGGACGACGTGTGTGGCAACGCAACTGGAAGGCGGGCATGCGTTGAACGCATTGCCGCAGCTTGCGGCGGCAAATGTGAACTGTCGAGTGCTGCCGGAAGATTCCACCGAGTACGTCCTCGCGACGCTGAAGAAAGTGGTGGCGGATGAGCAGGTGACGATCACGCCGATACTGCAAATGGCGTCAGGGCCCGCGTCTCCGATGCGGCCAGATGTACTGGCGGCGGTCCGCAGCACGACGCAGAAAATCTGGCCGGGTGTGGAGACGATTCCGATCATGGTGATGGGCGCAACGGACGGGCGGTACCTCCGCGCGGTGGGAATTCCGACGTACGGTATTCAAGGATTCTTTTTCGACAGAAACGACATCCGGTTTCACGGGCGGGATGAACGCATGGCGGTGGAGTCTTTTTATGAGGGACAGACGTTTCTTTACGATTTGGTGAAGACGCTGTCGGGACCGGCGAATTAGTTCGCGTAAAGGAATATGCGGAAGAAATGGCTAGCCACGAAACAGCGCTACACGGAGCAAGAGATGAAAACCGCGGATCAGCAAATTAGCAGGAGTCTGATTGTCGGGGCTCACCCTTCGCTTCGGAACGGCCGAGGCGCAAACAGCTAAGTCGGAGGCAGGAGGAGTGCCTGCAGTGGCGGATATCAAGGGTCAGGCGGAACTGGAAAAAGCGAGCACCGCTCTGGATATGGCGCTGTTCGATGCTTACAAATGGTGCGATCTCGAAAAGTTTGCGTCTTTTTTTTGGAAAACGCGGAGTTTTATCACGCTGGGCCGGGCGAACCTGACGGAGAGCGTGAAAAAAATATTTGCGGGAAAGTGACACGGGAATTGCTTCCGGCGGCGCTGCAGATCTATCCCATGAACAAGTTCATTTGGGCGGGGCTTCACTACTAGGCGAGGGCCATCACTAAGGTGTGGGGGCTCATCGGAATCGGATGCTCAGTGGCAGTGGCGAAGCCGGCCTTGGAGTGCATGTCGGCCAGTTCACGGAAAGTGTAAGCGTCGCCGGAGACGGTGGTGGTGAGCATCGTCATGCTGAAGGCGGCGGCTTGAGGCGGAGAGACGCGATCTTCGTTAGGAACGAATTCGAGAGTGGCGACCGCGCCGCCAGGTTTGAGAGAGCGGCGGACCTTTTTGAGCAGGCTGACACAGGTGTCGACGTTGAAGTGGTGCAAGAAATTGGTGAGCAGAATGATGTCGTAGGGACCGGCGAAGTCGACTTCGAAGGCGCTGCCGGGAAGCATGTCGTAGCGATCCTGAACGCCAGCCTTTTTTGCGTTGTCGAGAGCGACGCGGAGAACGGGTGCCCAATCAAGGCCGGTGACGTGCGCGTGCGGATTCTGCACAGCGATTTCGATGCCGAACAGTCCGTGGCCCGCGGCGATGTCAAGCACGTTCATTTTTCCCGTGCGGCCTTCCAGAGCAATTCGGCCTAGCGGAGCGGCCATGGGAGCCATCATCGGCGCCATGCTCTGCGCGAAGTTTACCCAGACGGGATTATCGGGTTCGACGGTTCCCTCCCCCGGGAGCGGAGTTCTGCCCTTGCGAACAATGTCGGCTAAATTCTCAAAGGGCTGCTGAAGCGCAGGCTGGGCCAGGAATCCAACGATAGAGGCCAGGCAACTGGGTGACGCGGGATCGAGAAAGGCAGCACTGGAAGGAGTGTGCTGGTAGCGGCCATCGGATTTCTGGAGGAGGCCGTGGATGACGAGGAAATCGCAGAGGATGCGAATGCCGCGCTGGGAGGCGTTGGCGTAGCGAGCGAGGGAGGGGATGCCGTTGTGGCCCTGACCGATAGCGCGGAAGATGTCGAGTTCAATGGCGGCTTTGAGCGCGGCGGTGCGCTGGTAAGCCTGGAGATTCTCGAAGACGATGCCGGGAGTCACAGGGGCAGGGTTGGCGCACATGGTAAATTACCTCGATACGAATTTATAAGATTTATTAGACCGGAAAAGTATAGACCAATTCTACGGACGGAGAGGTGGTCGCAGTGTGCTGGGCGAGCGCGGCAAGGATTTGACCGACTGGAAGGCTGAGATTTTCACATTGTTGGTTTGCAGCAAGATCGAGGTTGCCACGACCCCTCGCTACGGCGCGCAGACTTTGCCGGTTTTCGGTCGGGATGACAGAGATGGCAAAGGCGGGATGGGGTGGCTTAGATGTGGATTTGAGTTCGATGGGTTAGGAAGAGATTGGGAATCTTTCGATCGTCGAATCCCACCCGGTGCCAACGAAGCATGGGATGGGACACCTTCAGGTACTTGTTTGCGGTGGCGTAACGATTGTAAGAATCAGTAAGAAAAGAAAATGCTACAGGAAAATCGTGCCGGCTCAGATGCAACACTTGCTTGCAGTTTACTCGCAGGAGTTTGAAATCCCAGGGTCTTTCTTGGACGTTGATTCAAGCGCAGCGAGACCTGGTCGAGCTGCGCTTGAGAGATGGAGGACAGGTCGGTGCCTCGCGCGAAGTATTGCCGCAATAGCCCATTCGTGTTTTCGTTCGAGCCACGCTGCCAGGGGCTTTTGCGGATCACAGAAATAAACCTTCACATCCGTCACCACCGTAAAGTCCTTGTGTTTCGCCATCTCCAGTCCGCGGTCCCACGTTAGCGAGCGCCGCAGGATAGCGAGAAGTTTACGAACGTGTTTACTCGATGCCCCCACAACCTCCGCCCTATCTCTGCTGGGCGCCCTGATCAGCATGACAAAGCGCGAATGGCGCTCCACCAGGGTGGCAATGTAAAGATCACTTGGATGGGACGTAGTCACGTGCTGCGGGTCATTGACTCAGATGCTGAGGAGGGCATAATATCGCGCGCAAGTGAGCTCCCACCTGAGGAAATTGACGATTCATTAGGAGGACCGATCATGCCGCACCGCCCGTGGCTGTATTCGGCAGTAGCAGTTTGCGTTTTCCTTTTGGCGTGCTCAAGCGCGCCAACCAGCTCTGACAGCAATAAACACTTCATGGATGCGAGAACGAGTCTAACAAGCTCGGATTTCGACGCGGCGCTTAGAAATCTAGATAGGGCCATCAAGACGGCTCCGGACGAAAGCGAACGGCAGCAAGCAGTGATCCTGCGCACAGTACTGGTTACGGCGGAGGCCGATGCGTACAGACAAATGGCGGAAGCGTATTACATGGGCGCAAAACAGCCGCAGGCTCAGGGACACACGGGCGAATTTTATAAACAGCGCTCGGACTATTACAGCACCGGCAGTTCTCTGCTGATGGACGCGATGCAATCGTTGATGAATCAGAGAGTGAAAATGGGCGCCACAGCGATGCCGCTGGAAACTCCATTCCCCGGGTTTACGGGAACGAATCCGGGCATGACAAAAATCAAGGATGGACGGCTGGTAGGAGATTCCGAGCGGATCGGCGCGGAGCTGCAGGCAGACCGAAATGCCTTGGCAGTCGTGCTGTCGGCGATCGCAGGAGCAGGACAGGATCCGCAGAAGGGGCAGGATGCGTACAGCAGCGGGAAGGTGCAGATTGATCCGCGTGTATACATCATCGAACTGAGCAACAGCTTTCTGCAGAGCGGGGCGATGTTTGAACCGCGCGGGATGAACCAGCCGGACAAACTGCGGACGGTGAACGAGGTGGTGAAGGGCAACCTGGAAGTCGCGACGAAGCTGCTTGCGGCGAATCCTGACAAAGAGCTGGAAGCACGGGTAAAGAAGCTACTGGCGGATTGCGACAAAGGTACGAAGCCGGGGAAGAAGAGTTAATAATCATAAGTTATCAGAAGTGTCCCAACGTTTTGCCTGTTGCCTGCCATAAATTATTGATGAGAAAGGCATAAGCGGCAAATTCTCTTGGTCTCGATTTGAACTCGGAAGGCGGATTCTGCGACCCTGCGAATCATAACTTCGTGGGGGCCATCGATGAACCGAGGCAAGCTGGTGTTTGCACAGCTGATGCAACATCTTCCGTTGACCACCTTCCGTCGTTGCGTCACCCGCTATCGAGGCGCGTTCAAAGTGAAGTCCTTTTCGTGCCTGGATCAGTTCCTGTGCATGGCGTTCGCTCAGTTGACCTTTCGGGAGAGCCTTCGAGACATCGAAGTATGCCTGCGCGCGCAAAGTTCCAAGCTCTATCATCTCGGGATTCGTTCGGCGGTGGCTCGTAATACGCTGGCCAATGCCAACGCTGTGCGCGACTGGCGCATCTATGCCGATTTTGCCCAAAGCCTGATCGGCATCGCCCGACCGTTGTATGCGCAAGAGTCCTTCGGTGTCGATCTGCAAGAAACCGTCTACGCGCTCGACACCACCACGATCGATCTGTGTCTGTCGGTGTTTCCGTGGGCGGTGTTCCGCACGGCCAAGGCAGCCATCAAGCTGCATACGCTGCTCGATCTGCGGGGCAACATCCCCACCTTCATTCACATCAGTGATGGCAAGGTGCACGAGGTCAACATCCTCGATCAACTGCTGCCCGAGCCCGGCGCCTTCTACATCATGGATCGTGGTTTCCTCGACTTCCAGCGTCTCTATCGCTTTCACGAAGCCGGCAGCTTCTTCGTGACCCGCGGCAAGTCGAACCTCAAGGTCCGACGCCGCTACTCGCATCCAGTCGATCGCACGACGGGGTTGATCTGTGACCAAAGCGTCGTCCTTACTGGCTTCTACTCGCACCAAGGCTTCGAGGCACCGCTGCGCCGCATCCGCTTCAAGGACTCCGAAACCGCCAAGACCCTCATCTTTTTGACCAACAACTTCGTCTTGCCAGCATTTACGATCACCGAACTATACTGCTGCCGCTGGCAAGTAGAGCTCTTCTTCAAATGGATCAAGCAGCATCTGCGAATCAAAGCTTTCTTCGGAACTTCGGAGAACGCGGTCGGGTCACAAATCTGGATCGCTGTCTCCGCCTACGTTCTAGTCGCCATCGTCAAAAAGCGATTGCGTCTCTCGGCCAGTCTGTATGAAATCCTACAGATCCTCAGTCTGACCATGTTCGAGAAAATCCCGTTAGATCAACTACTTGCACAAACGATGAGCGACGAAATCTCCGATAACCAATTGATTTTGTTAGCATAACGTTGGGACACTACTGATAAGTTATGAATTTGAAGAGGCCGGAAGGGAAGAGTGTTCGTGGAGTTCGAGCGCCCAACCTTACCAAAAAAATCGTTGGGTGGGGCACCCTGAAGATTCTGTTGGCGGGCTGAAGGACGGAGAGAAGGCGAGTCTCGCCAAGCTGCTGTCCATTCGTGCTACGGGCTTCCGGGACTCCATCCGTATAAATCAGAGACAAATCGCTGGGATCAAGAATCGTTTTGTTAAGGAAATTTCTAAATTTCAGCAGGGACGGGGCCGTTGAGCGCCAGCAATCCGTATCGGTAAATTGTGGCCGGCGGGGGGCACGGCAAAAGTCGAGTTGTGGGGGGGGGAAGATTCGGGCACATGTCACTTTTGACAGTTACTTCGAGCGAGAGATGTGATGAGTATGCGAGGAGGTAAAGGTTCGCGCAGAGAGCGTTCTGCGGGACATCTGCCGGTTATCCTGCCTCTAAAGGGCGAAAGGCCAGATGACTATGAGTTCCCTGACGACCGGTGCCATTGTGTTTGCACTTGTGTTCGGAGGCGCATTGTTCGGCATGTTTCTGCGCGCCGTTTTGCCCGAGCATCATCTTAGCCCCGAATCAAAAGACGTGATCAAGATAGGGATGGGCCTGGTGGCGACGATGGCGGCGCTCGTCCTGAGCCTGGTGATTTCTTCAGCGAAGAGTTCGTTCGACGCGCAAAATGTGGAATTGACCGAAGCTTCGGCGAAGATTGTGTTGTTGGACCGAATCCTGGCGCAATATGGACCAGAAGCGAAAGACGCTCGATCGATGCTGCGGGACATCGTGACGCGGACGCTTTCTCGAATGTGGACTGAACGTGTGGAGGATCCTGCGGAATATCAGCAGTCTCAGGGTGGAATGAGTCCGATTTACGACAAGATTCAGGAATTGGCGCCCAAGGACGACCGGCAGCGAACAATCCAGACGCAGGCGTTGAATCTTCCGGTAAGTCGGGCCAAATGCGGTGGCTGATGTACGAACAGAGATCCATAGCGTTGTCGATACCATTGCTGGTGATCTTGATTTTATGGCTGACAGCACTGTTTGTGAGTTTTGGGCTGTTCGCGCCGCGAAATGGGACAGTAATCACGACCTTGCTGGTGGCCGCGCTGTCGGTGGCAACAGCAATCTTCCTGATCTTGGAATTGCATTCGCCTTACAGTGGGTACATTCAGCTATCGGCTGAACCCTTGAAGAGAGCTCTAGCGCACTTGGGTAAGTGAAAAAAACGAAATTGTTGCTGGCGGTACTGATTGGGCAAAATCTGGGTTTCTGAGCTTGGTGAGAATGGATGATTCTTCCACACTGCTCATAAGGCCAAGGGGGGCTTGGGAATGACGCAAAGGCACACGTTTGCGGAAATGAAGGCGGAACAGGCCCGACTGACCGAAAGTTGGAAGGCGGAAGGGCGGCTGAGTGAGGCGTGGACGGTAGCAGACCCTGAGATTGTGGAGATATTTACAGCGGGAGTCGCGTTTGGAGTAAAAATGGGACGAAGCAGCAACCGCGAGCCGGCGTATTCTCCCGACGAGTGGCGAAAGGCGCTGCGCGAGGCGGTGGAAAAGACGGCGGAGCTGGAAGCCAAGCTCTCGAAAGCCAAAGCGGAGATGTTGAAGAAGTAGGGATAAACCCACCTGAAGTAGTGCCCTGAAAAACCGGATTGTGGGAATCGCTAAGGGGCCGACATGGGATTTTCGGCTTATAATCGCGGCGCGGTGTGATGGTGTGCGCGCGATGCGATAGCAGAGCGGAGCGAGCGTACCCGATTGTGGCAGTGATTGTGGATGGACTGCGTAGTTGCCGCGATCCCTCCGCACCGGCCGTGGGAGATTTGGCTGTGAACAGGAATAGGTTGGGACGATTCTGATCGTCCACGATAGCTGAGGTTCCGGTTTGGTTCAGGTTGAGATCCTTTGCTTCGCTCAGCATGACACGGGGAAAGTACAAGCACGTTGGAAGGCATCTTGAAGCCGACACGCCACGAGAAATCAAAAGATAAAGAGGACGGGGTTGGGAGGATTCTGATCGCCAGAACCCAGTCTCAAACCAAGGGTGGGCACCCTCAAGTTCTGTTGGGGCGTAGGGCAAGAGCGCGTGACCAAGATGTCGATATTTGCAGGGAGTGAAGACCTTTAAAAATCTCACCCTTGAAGGGTGAGTTACGGGGATGTGGCGAATGAAACTGAGCGAGATCGCGCATAATTTGGGGTGCCGATTGGAAGGCGACGGCGAAGTAGAAATTTCGGGCGTGGCAGGTATTGATCGCGCTGTACGCGGCGAAGTGACATTTCTGGCGAACCGGCGATATTCGCCGCTGCTGAAGACAACGCGGGCTTCGGCGGTGCTGATTGACGATGGCGTGGTGCTGGAACGGGACACGGCGCTCGGAGCATTGGCGGCGTTGCGGACCGCGAATCCTTATCTGGCGTTTGCGCAAGCGATTGAGTTGTTTTACGAAGGGCCGGAGTATGAACCGGGGATTCATCCGACCGCAGTGATTGCGGCGAGCGCGAAGATCGGGGCGGCGGCGCATATCGGCCCGTACTGTTTTGTCGATGAAGGCGCGACGATCGGCGACGACGCCGTGCTACACAGTTTCGTGACGATTTACCGTGGGGCAAAGATTGGGTCGGAGTTTTTTGCACACGCACATGTGGTGGTGCGCGAGCATTGCGTGATTGGGGATCGGGTTATTTTGCAGAACGGCGTGGTGATTGGCGGCGACGGTTTGGGATTTGCAAAACGAGCGGATGGGAGCTGGTACAAGATGGTTCAGTCGGGCCCGACGGTTCTGGAAGATGACGTGGAGATTCAAGCGAATGCTTGCGTGGACAGGGCCACGGTGGGAGAGACGAGGATCGGTCGCGGAACGAAAATCGATGATCTGGCGTTGATCGGGCACGCTTCACAGGTGGGCGAGAATTCGATGATCTGTGGCCAAGCGGGATTGGCGGGGTCTACCAGGATTGGAAACAATTGCATTTTAGCGGGGCAGGTGGGCACCGCGGGACACTTGACGATTGGGGATGGTACGGTGATTACGGCGCAGAGCGGCGTGCCGAATGATGTGCCGGCGCGAGCGTTGTATTCGGGATACCCCGCGGTCGAGAACCGGCAGTGGTTGAAGATGATGGCGGCGCTGAACCGATTGCCGGAATTGTATAAGAGGGTGCAGGCGCTCGAAGGGGAGAAGGACGACTGACAAATAATAAGTTTTCAGTTTTTCGTAAAGAGAAGTCCAAGATAGTCGCAAAGGTACGCAGAGGGTACGGTGGCGTATGTAATACCTATCGGGTTACCTGCCGCACCTACCGTTTGATTGGGGTTTATTACCCTGCGCTTGCGCGCTGGGCTAACTTCTGGCGCGAGGCGTAAACGTAAAATCACTCCAACCGCTTGAATGGCGGTAGCGAGAAACTATTTGGGGTTGAGTTGACGGCTGATGCTTTCTACCTCGGACATAAGCCGGAGGGTGTTTTCGCCGAGTATTTTTTGGATGTCGGTATCGGAGTAGCCCTTTTTTTGGAGGGCTTCGGTGATTTGGGGGAGGTGGGTTACGTCCTGCATGCCGAGGGGCATGACGGCGCCGTCGAAATCGGAGCCGAGACCGACGTGATCGATGCCGGCAATTTTAACGGCGTGATCGATATGATCGACGATGGTGGTCCAATCAACTTTGGGTAGTTTGCCCGCTTGCATGAAATCGCGAACGACCTGATCTCCGGTGACTAATGCGCAGGCTTCGCTGTCTCCGCAGCGCTGTTTGATTTCGACGGTGATTTCCTTTTCCGTGTCGGGATGGGCATTCTCGAAGTCGCGAAATTCCTGACTTAGAAAACCAACGTGATAGTTGATCTGTACTACGCCACCGTTTTTCGCGACGCCGCGTAGCATGTCGTCGGTCATATTGCGTGCGGCGTTGCAGATGGAGCGGCAAGAAGAGTGGCTGGCGAGCACCGGCGCCTTACTGGCGGCGAGAACGTCGTAGAACGTTTTATCGGCGACGTGGGAGATGTCGACCATGACGCCGAGGCGATTCATTTCGCGGATTATGTCTTTGCCGAAGTCGGTGAGACCGTTGTGGGCAGGCTTGTCAGTGGAAGAGTCGGCCCATTCGGTATTGCCCATGTGAGTGAGGGTCATGTAGCGGACACCGAGTGCAGCGAAGGAACGGAGAACTGAGAGATCGTTATCGATCATGTGGCCGCCTTCGAGTCCGATGAGTGCGGCGATTTTCTTTTGTTTGTGGGCAGCGCGAATTTCGTCGGCGGTGGCGGCCAGGGCGAGATCGCTCGGGTGAGTGCGCACGGCTTCGCGGACACGGTCGATCTGATCGAGGGCTTGTTTTATAGCAGTGGGACCGGTGGTGGTGCTCGGTGTCCAGATGGAGAAGAAGATGGCGTTGAGTCCGCCCTCGCGCATGCGAGGAACGTCGATATTGCCATCGGAGTGGCGGACGCCGATGTCAAATTTGGGATCGAGCAGGCGTTGCGTGGTGTCGTCGTGGGTGTCGATAACGATGGAGGAGAAGTGAAGTTGTTTGGATTTTTCGTAGACGGATTGCGCCGAGGTTGTTTTGACCATAAGAGAAAGACCGAACAGACACAAGGATAGCAAGACGAGCGAGCGAAACATTTATCCTCCGAAGATTCGAGAAATGAGTTTAACAAAAGAAACCGGGAAAAGATTAGCGCGGGTTAAATGAGAGTTCAGCGCAGATGGGGAACAGGGAGAAAGAGCAAAGAGCAGGACAGAACGATGACACGGTTTGGTTTATATTTGCTGAGATCCTTCTACTCCTTGACCCGATACACCCAAAACAACGCGCGACGAAAGCGTTGACGCAGAGCACGCTGAGAATGCCGAGTTCGGAGGGAGTGGAGAACAGCAGATTCCTAAGGCTGAAACCGCTCTCGAAATGACAGTGTTGTTTGTAAAGGTCGGGCCGCGTTGGCGAGTGTTCAGAGAAGTTAGTGAGGAAGAGATTGGGAGGAGTTACCAGTCTTTGGAAAAGCCGCGACGCCGGAATGAGCTTCGCTTAACACAGGACGGGACGTCGGCCGATTTGCCCTCAAGTGGCACACGCTCGTCCTCGGTGAAGTCGAAGGTACTCCTGTTTACCCTTACGGAAAAAGGTTGGGTTCCATGTAGAGCTGGCTTTCATACGAGCGCTGCCGGTGCAGATTGAGGCCACAAAAGCGCGAAATGCAAGAAGGCGGCGTTACGCCGCCCCTACATGATCAAGGACTACCCGGCGGAGGAGGCGGCGGATTCGGGGCGATTGGTAATGGCGGCTTTAATGTAGTCGTGGTTCGTGCGGGCAATGACTTCGAGTTTGATTTCCTTGGGGCAGACGGCTTCGCATTCGCCTATGTTGGTGCAATTGGCGAAACCTTCAATGTTCATTTGCCGGACCATAGCGAGTGCGCGGCGGTCGCGTTCCACCTGGCCTTGAGGCAAATGGCCGAGGTGCGATATTTTTGCGCCGACGAAGAGAACGGCGGCTGCGTTGGGGCATGCGGCCACGCAGGCTCCACATCCGATGCAGGCGGCGGCGTCCATGGCGAGATCGGCATCTTGTTTCCGGATGGGGATGGCGTTGCCATCGGGGGCGCTGCCGGTGGGAACGGAGATGAAACCTCCGGCGGCGACGATGCGATCGAAGGAACTGCGATTTACAGCCAGATCTTTGATGACCGGGAAGGCTTTAGCGCGCCAGGGTTCGAGATAAATTTCTTCGCCATCCTTGAAGTGTCGCATGTGAAGCTGGCAGACGGTGGTGCCCTTAAAGCCGCCGTGAGCTTTGCCGTTGATCATCATGCCGCACATGCCGCAAATGCCTTCGCGGCAATCGTGATCGAAAGCGATGGGGTCTTCGCCCTTGGCGATGAGGCCTTCGTTGACGACGTCGAGCATTTCGAGGAAGGACATATGCTCGCTGACGTCGGGCGCGTCATAGCGGACCATGCGACCCCTGTCCTGCGGATTTTTCTGGCGCCAGACGTGAAGTTTGAGTTCCATATTTAGTTGAGACTCCGATGACACGGGCACGAATCGAAGAGAGATTCCTCACTTCGCCGACTCCATTCGGAAAGACGATGGTCGGGAAAAATCGCAGCGGCACAGGCTGAAGCCTGTGCCGGTTGGGCAATCCGGATCACTTGTAGCTCCGTTGTGAGGGCTTCACGTAATCAAAAGTAAGAGCTTCTTTGGTGAGGGAAGGAGCACGATTGTCGCCCTGATAGCCCCAAGCAGCGACGTAGGAATAGTTGTCGTCGTCGCGAAGGGCCTCGCCTTCAGGAGTCTGGTGCTCTTCGCGGAAGTGGCCCCCGCAGGATTCCTTGCGGGCTAGCGCATCAATGCACATTAGTTCGGCTAATTCGAAGAAGTCGGCGACGCGGCCGGCCTTTTCGAGGGATTGGTTGAACTCTTCGTTGGCGCCGAGGACGCGAACATTTTTCCAGAACTCTCCGCGCAGTGCCGGGATCAAAGTGAGGGCTTTGTTGAGGCCGGCGTCGTTGCGTGCCATGCCGCAGTAGTCCCAGACAATTTTGCCGAGTTCGCGATGAAACGAGTCGACGGTGCGCGTGCCGGTGCCGTTGAGCAGTTTTTTGGTTATGACGGTGGCGTTAGAGACGGCTTCCTGTGCGGCAGGATTATCGGCGGGTAGTTTCGCCGGCTTGGCAGTCGCTAGGTAATTGCCGAGGGTATAGGGAATGATGAAGTAACCGTCGGCGAGGCCCTGCATCAGCGCGCTGGCACCGAGGCGGTTGGCACCGTGATCGGAGAAGTTGGCTTCACCGAGCACGAAGAGACCGGGAATGGTGGACATCAAGTTGTAGTCCACCCAAAGACCGCCCATGGTGTAGTGCGTGGCGGGGTAAATGCGCATGGGAACGTTGTAGGGATTTTCGCCAGTGATACGTTCGTACATTTCAAAGAGATTGCCGTAGCGCTCTGCGATTTTGGTTCGACCGAGGCGCTTGATGCAATCGGCGAAATCGAGATAGACACCGAGGCCGGAATCGCCTACACCACGGCCTGCATCGCATTCGGCCTTGGCAGCACGGGAAGCGATGTCGCGCGGGACGAGATTGCCGAAGGCGGGGTAGCGGCGCTCGAGATAGTAGTCGCGGTCGCTGTCGAGAATCGCGGAGGGCGCTCGTTTATCTCCGGGTTGTTTGGGAACCCAGATGCGTCCATCGTTGCGGAGGGATTCCGACATCAAGGTGAGTTTAGATTGATATTCGCCCGCAACGGGAATGCACGTCGGATGAATTTGGGTGAAGCAGGGATTGGCAAAGAGGGCGCCTCGTTTGTAAGCGCGCCAGATGGCGGTGACGTTGCAGCCCTTCGCGTTGGTGGAGAGATAGAAAACATTGCCATAACCGCCAGTGGCAAGAATTACGGCGTCAGCGATGTGGACTTCGAGTTTGCCGTCGAGGAGGCTACGGGTGACGATGCCACGAGCCTGGCCGTCGACGACGATGAGGTCGAGCATTTCCGTGCGCGGATACATTTTTACCGCGCCGAGACCGATCTGGCGTTCGAGGGCCTGATAGGCGCCCAGGAGAAGTTGTTGACCCGTCTGGCCACGAGCGTAAAAGGTGCGAGAGACTTGCGCGCCGCCAAAGGAGCGGTTGTCTAGCAGGCCGCCGTATTCACGGGCGAAAGGAACTCCCTGAGCGACACACTGGTCAATGATGTTGACGCTAACCTGGGCGAGCCGGTAGACGTTGGCTTCGCGCGCGCGGAAGTCGCCGCCTTTTACGGTGTCGTAAAAAAGACGGTACACGCTGTCGCCATCGTTGTGATAATTTTTCGCGGCGTTGATGCCGCCCTGCGCGGCGATGGAGTGAGCGCGGCGAGGGGAATCCTGAAAACAAAAGCAATGGACGTTGTAGCCAAGTTCGCCCAGGCTGGCGGCAGCGGCGCCTCCGGCTAGACCCGAGCCAACCACGATGACGTTGTATTTGCGCTTGTTGGCGGGATTGATGAGCTTGAGATCGAACTTGTGCTTTTCCCAGGATTGCTCGATCGGGCCAGTGGGTGCGTGGGATTTCAATTCCATAAAATCCAATCCATTTACTGAACTCCCAAGACGGGCTTGATGAGATGTGCCAGAACGGCGACCGGAATGGAAATGTTGCCGATGGCGATCAAGACAGCGAAAACCTTCGCAAAAAGTTTCAGCCAGAACGTGTAAACCGGGTGACTGAAGCCGAGCGATTGGAACATGCTCCAGAGGCCATGATAGAGGTGATAGCAGAGCATGACCATGGCGACGATGTAGAAAAAAGAGACGGGCCAGACCTGGAAACCGGTGACGACGTTGTTGTAAACGTTGTGCTCGCTGAACGGGCCGCCGGGATGAACAACGCCGAAGGTCATGTGGAGGAGATGGAAGATGATGAAGGCGAGGATGATGGGGCCGCTCCACATCATGGTGCGCGATGCGTAAGTGGAATTAACATTAGTTTTCTTGACGTAATTGATGGGCCGTGCCTTGCGTTGAAGAAGAGCGAGCTGAACGGAAGCCCAAATGTGCAGGATCACGGAAACAAGGAGAGTGATACGTGCGGCCCACAAAAGTTCAGGAATGACGCGCAGCATCTTCGCGTAATTATTAATTTTTTCTGGCGCCAGAAAGATCTGCAGGTTTCCCAGCAGATGGCCGATAATAAAACCGAATAACATGAACCCGGTGACAGCCATTACGGCTTTTTTGCCGATGGTGGTCTGCCAGAAGCGCAAGCTCCCCACCGAAAGATTGGCCACAGTGGCACTCATGGAATGCGTCGATCCTTGCAACTGTTGTAAAAAATACCTGATAAAGAGTGACGAGTAAGGAGCAGATGAGTTGAGCCCGGCCGGGTTGCCGTAGAAAACATGCGCTCTCCGCCGCAAAAATCCCATTCAGTTGGCTGGAGCATGAAACGCAAAATAGCGATGGGAACGCGACAAGATCAGTATATGGAGTTGAGAAAAACGTTGCAAGCCACGCTATCACTTCGAATGACACAAACATTTTGACCAATTCTTGCGGCGCGACAAGAAGCCTGAAGATAAGGATGACGGCAGAGCGCAGACCCGCGCAGGACCGCTCATACCCCCTGCGGGCAGTTATGGAAATCTTGCTACCGTACGGCACGCAAGTGTCTTTGAAGGAGTGCGAACGGCGACGAGTTCCGGAGAGGCGATTCAGAAAATCGTGAGCCGCTCCGATTTTATACAATGGCAAAGTGGTTGGGGTAATCCAAGTGAGCCGCAAGGGCTCGAATGTGCTGGATGCGGGGCCGGATTTTACAGCGGATGACCTGGGGAAAGTACTGGCGTTGTGCCGGCCGTTGAGAAAACTGGTGTGGCACGGGGTGGGAAACCAGGGAACGGCGGGCGAGGAGGGCGGGGGATACGAAGAGGCGCAAATGTCGCTGAGCGTCGAAAGCGACAGTGGACGGATTGGGTTTGGGAGGCGAGGATAGTTGAGACCATTCATCGCAGACTACGCTCTTAGGATGACATTGGTCTTAATGGGTGATGGTCTGAAAGCTATTGTGAAGTCTCGGAGGTTCGCCTCAGAAGGCGACCGCTGCACCAGAGCAAACCGAGAGCACAAGCAAGAGTGCTTGTGCAACTGAAGGAAATTAGACGCGGCGGATTTCTGTGTGAATATTCATGAAGAAGTTCACAAATTTAGTAGATCGCTGCTGTTGTGCATTGACACTGCGAAACCTTCTTGTTACTTTTCCACAAGGGCAATTTTTTCAGCGTTAATCCAATTGACGGAGGCCGCGACCCGGCACCATGGCGTTTGTAGCTAAAAGAATATTTTTAACCAAGGGCGTCGGAAAACATCGTGAGCGGCTATCAAGTTTTGAGTTAGCGCTGCGGAACGCAGGCATTGCCGCATGCAACATTGTGCGCGTTTCTTCGATATTCCCTCCCAATTGCAAGTTGATTACGCGAAGCGAAGGATTGAAGCAGATCAAGCCGGGGCAAGTGGCATTCACGGTGATCAGTGAAAATTCCACGCGCGAACCGCACCGCCTGATTGCGTCGAGCATCGGGCTGGCTCTGCCGGGTGACAAGAGCATGTACGGATATTTGTCGGAGCATCACTCGTTCGGAGAAACGGAAGAAGTGGCGGGCGAATACGCGGAGGAGCTGGCGGCGGAGATGCTGGCGACTACACTAAATGTGGAATTTGATCCGGATCTTTCGTGGGACGAGAAGAAAGAGGTTTACCGGATTTCGAATAAGATTGTGCGGACGATGAACGTGACGCAATCGGCGGTGGGAGACAAACGCGGATTGTGGACGACGGTATTGACGGCGGCGTTTTTGATCGGGGACGACGACTAGTTCCCTTCTGTAATATTCAGCGACGAAAAGCGCGGACTGTAAACCACGGCGGCGTAAATCCAGCGACCGAAAAATGGTTTAGTGACTGCCACGATCCTTCCGCTGCGCAACCCAGTGCGCCAACAAATGGCGCCAAGAAAGGGCCGGGTTGCTCCGGTCGGCATGACACATAGGAATTGGTCGGAAGGGTGTAGGAAAATGCTGTCTGGATAAACAGAGCAAGAGGAAGAGAAGAGACTTATTGCTGCTTGTGTATTACTACTTTTTCTTGAAATGGCCGAGGCGGTGGAGGACAGCGCCTACCACTAGCGGGAGTGCGACCGTCGCATCTTCGAAGACTTCGGCCAGCTGGCCGCCATCTTCGGGCGGGACGAATTTGCCCCAGGAAACGGCTTCAGTGTAGGTGCTACCGCTCAGTCCGCCCCAGTGGACGGGTTCTGGACATATGCGAACCCCATAGGCATAGCGTTTAAGCGGGAATTTCTTGTAGCCGCGGCGGGCCATTAGTTCGGCATAGACACCAAATTGTTGCGCCCAGTTGCGGGGCACGCCACCGCCCACGGTGAAGATGCCCATTTTTTTTGTGGCCATCATCGTGTCGGCAAAATACTCGAAGTCCTCGAAAGGATCGAAGCGAAGCAAGGGCTTGCCATCGCGCTGGCGTCCGAATTTGTTGAGAGCGAAGTCGAGGCCAAGTTCGGAATCGGAGAAGGCAGGGACGAAGACAGGGACGTTGTGTTCGTAGGCGGATTTGAGAATGCCCCGGCCCTTGGTATTTCTTTCGAGAAATTCGCCGATCCGGCGGTGGAGTTTGTAGCTGCAGACGACTTCTGCGGGATCCCATTTGTCGAGGATGCCGTCGACGACTTCCTCCACGTGATCGAGATTGGTTTCGGGTTCGAGGGAATCGTAAACCCGATTGTAGCCGGCAAGGAAGAGCTCGTTGTCGTCCATTTTCGCGGGATCGTACCGGAAATGAGAGAGGCCGGTGGCTTCGACGAGACCGTGGGCCATGAGTGCTCCGGTGGAGACGATGGCTTTGACGATGCCTGATTCGATCAGGTCGCAGAAAACCAGTCCCATTTTGCCGACGGTGAGGGCACCGGCGAGTGTCATCACGACGAAGCATTCTTTGTCGCGAGCCATGGCTTCGAGGACGTCGGCGGCGTCGCCAATCTGGCGAGCGGTGTAGGCAGTGTCGCCCATGGCGCGGACAAGGTCATCAATGTTGGAGATTTTGGAGAGATTCAACGGAAAGATCGGACGGAGTTTATCCTTGACGGGATCGTGAAGAACGCGGCCAGTGACGGTTTTGTTGGGGTGCTTTGGCATCGACTCTCCTGAGAAGAAATATGAATGACGCGTTACAGATGAGCGGAAATTAGTTGGGAATATAGTACTCGAAAATTGCACTGGGTGGCAGGAATCAGGGGGAAGAAAAAAGATTTACCGCGGTGTTCGTTGGCGGGCGCGGAGATAATCAAGAGATTCTTTACAGGGATTCCGATAGGGGAGAAGGAAAGGAATGGGCGTCTCAGACACGCGTGCACGAGTGAGTTTCTTGGGACAATGTGGCCGCCACGATCCCTCCGCTGCGGCCAAACAGAAGGCGTTTGGCTCGGTCGAAATGACAGCACTGGGAATGATTGCTGGCAGGCGGCGACATGTCTTGGAGAAAATAAATCGCGATGAAGATGGGAAAATTTGCGTGATAGGATTGTGGCATGGCCAAGAAATTTACGGTGGGACTCGTGCAGATGAAGTGCACGACGAATAAGGAAGAGAACATTACGCGGGCTGCGGAGAAGATTCGCGAGGCGGGAAAGCGCGGGGCGCAGATTATTTGCCTGCATGAATTGTTTGCGGGGGAATATTTCTGCCGCACGGAAGATGCCGAGCTTTTTAATTTGGCGGAGGCGATTCCGGGGCCGACGACCGGCCGATTGGCAGCTGTGGCTAAGGAAAACAAGGTTGCGCTGGTGGTGTCTTTGTTTGAGCGGCGTGCGGCCGGGGTTTATCACAACGCCTGTGCAGTTTTGGACGCCGATGGGAGTTATTTGGGGAAATACCGAAAAATGCATATTCCGGATGATCCGTTGTATTACGAGAAATTTTATTTTGCGCCTGGGGATTTGGGGTTTCTGAATTTCAAGACGAAGTATGCGCAAGTGGGGGTGCAGATCTGCTGGGACCAGTGGTATCCGGAGGGATCGCGGCTGACGGCGATGCAAGGAGCGGATGTGATTTTTTATCCAACCAGTATCGGTTGGCATCCACACGAGAAGACGCCGGTGGGAGCGGCACAACTGGATTCTTGGCGGACGATACAGCGGGCACATGCGATTGCCAATGGGATTTATGTGGCGGTGGTCAACCGCGTTGGGTATGAGGGCAAGCCGGAAAAGGGTGACCCGGGGATTGAGTTTTGGGGAAATTCGTTTGTTGCCGATCCATCGGGGCGGATTTTGTCTGAGGCAGGCGATAGGGGCGAAGAGATATTGGTGGTGGAATGCGATTCGACGGTGAACGAAGAAACGCGGAGAGGCTGGCCGTTTTTTCGGGATCGGCGGATTGATGCGTTTGCTGGATTGCAGGAACGGTGGCTGGGCGAGAAATAGTTGGCAGTTTTCCGTAATCGGTTTTAAGTAGGACGACAGAAACGACCAAAAGAAAACATTCGGAATTAGGTGAACTTTCAGGTAAAACCGCACAAGCAGGAGTGCCTGTGGCACCTCGGTCGAGTCGCAGAGGACGCGGAGAGTGTGTGGCTAGCGCGGAAGTATGGGGAAAGGGATGGGAGCGCGAGAAATTTTTCGGATGCCGGCGGAGTGGGAGCCACATGCGGCCACCTGGCTGGGATGGCCGCACGAATTGTCGGATTGGCCGGGAAAATTTGCGCCGATACCGTGGGCGTTTGCCGAGATTGTGCGACATTTGTCGCGCGTGGAGAAGGTGTGCCTGCTGGTAGAATCGGCGACGACGCTAAAGCGGGTGCGCGGCATCCTGCAAAAGGCGGGAGCGAATCTGGAGGCCGTGAATTTTTTTCGGGTGCCGACCGATCGCGGATGGATGCGGGATTCGGGGCCGATTTGCGTAAAAAGTGCGGCGGGCGAAGTGGCTTATAACAATTTTGTGTTTAACGGATGGGCGAAATATTCGAATCATAAAAAGGATGCTAGGGTCGTGGCGAAGGTAAATCGGGAGCTGAAACGGCGGCTAATTTTTCCGGTTCGCGGCGGGCGGCGGGTGGTGCTGGAGGGCGGATCGATTGATGTGAACGGGCGGGGGACGCTTTTAACCACAGAAGAGTGTTTGCAGAGCGAGGTGCAAGAGCGAAATCCCGGATTTACGAAGCAGGATTACGAGGAGATGTTTCGGGAATATCTGGGGATTGTCAAGGTGCTCTGGCTGGGCAATGGAATCGCGGGGGATGATACACACGGACACGTGGATGATTTGACGCGATTTGTAGACGCAAAGACTGTCGTGACGATAGTGGAGGAAGATCGTGCGGATGCGAATTATGCGGCGTTGCACGACAATCTCCAAAGACTGCAGTCGATGACGGATCAGGATGGAGCGGCGTTGCGGGTGGAATCCTTGCCGATGCCGAAGGCGGTGGAGTTTAACGGACAGCGATTGCCTGCAAGCTATGCTAATTTTTATGTGGCGAACAAGCTGGTGCTGATGCCGACGTTTAATGACGCAAATGACCGGGTGGCGTTGAATACGTTGGGAAAGCTATTTCCGGGGCGCGAAGTGGTGGGGATTCATTGCCGCGACCTGGTGCTCGGTTTGGGGACGATTCATTGCATGACGCAGCAGGAGCCGGCGGGTGGGTAGGGCAGTGTGAACGTGGACGTTTGAGGCAAGACGCATTGGGTGATTGTGCTTAACCCGCAGAAGGCGCGGGTTCAGAATGACAAGATATTTTTGCTTGGGAGGATCGATGATAGGTGCCGCGCTAGTGCTGGTGTCGCAATCCGGATTTGACGTGGAGATTCAGGCAGGGTCGTCTCGGAGTTTTCTGGGATGGATTATTCTGGGACTGATTGCGGGGTGGCTGGCGGGAAAGCTGGCGCGTGGCAGGGGTTTCGGGTGCATTGGAGATATTTTGCTGGGCTTGATCGGGTCGGTGGTGGGAGGCTGGATTTTTACGAAGTTGGGGATCGTACATACGAATACGTTCTTGTTTTCATTGGCGGCGGCTACAGTGGGAGCGGTGGTGTTAGTGGCGATTGCGCATTTGTTTTTTGGGGGGAAAGAGCGCTGAGGAAGTTTTGAGTTTTGGATTCTAAGTTTGGTGGGAAGGGTTTCGGTTGGGATCCTTCGACTGCGGCCTGCAACAAACGCGGGCCTCCGCTGTGGCTCAACGCCGTAAGAGCCCATCCTTGTAAACCAACGGTGGGGCACTCTCAAGTTCATTTTATTGAGACGTTACCGATGAAAGTGCAGTTGGCGGCCCTTCGCAGCTCAGAGTAAGCGTTAAGCCGCACCTGCATTCGGAGATTGAATCGAAAGCTAAGCGCTCTAACGCTAGTTGAATCTATCAGTTGAGAGTTTCGAGACGCGAATGTAGTAGATTTTGTAGTAACTTCAGAGCGCTTTTGCGATCGCGACGACTTTCTTCCTTCTCGCGCTGCGATACGTGCGCATGCTGCGCGCAGCGCTTCTCGAATGTCGTCTGTGTCTGTGATGTTGTAGCGAATGAACATCGAGTTTGTTTTGTGACCTGTGATCTTCATCGCGACGCTCTGCGCAGTACCGCTGCGAATGAGATCGCGCGCCGCTGTTCGGCGCAAATCGTGAATCAGACGACCAGAGTATGTTGTCGTCTTCGCGCAGTGCCAAGTTGTCTCTACGCGAGCGTGACATTTACTGCACGTAATCTCGCCTACGCCTGCGCGCATGCACGCAACTCGCCACGGGTGACGATACATCGACTGTACGATCGGCGCGCCGTCGCGATGAAAGACAAGCGACGAAATCTCAGAGCCGTTCTCGCGTTTCACGACGCGCAATTCTTTGCGCTTCGCTATCAGCGCAGCAAGTTCGCCTTCGAGCGGCATCTTCAGCGGCTTCTTCGTCTTCGTCGATCTGCCAGGCAGATCGATCTCGTTCTCTGCAAGATCGATATCTTCCCACTTTAGCTTGCGAATCGAGCCAGCACGCCAGCCGGTGGAATGCGCGAACTCGGCGAAGTCTCTCAGCCAGTCAGGGAGATGCGCGCAGACAGCAGCGAACTCAGTCGGGGAGAAAAAGCCTGTCCGTACGTTGTCTTGCTCTGATAATTTTCTCGCTCGTGGCGGTTCGAGACTCGCGTCCCTAAACGCGCTGCGCACTAGATCAGTCAGTCTGTTGATCGTCCCGTTCGCGTCACCTGCAGCGATGCGATGCTCGACGTAAGCGTTCAAGTCGTCTTCTGTTAGTCGAGCTGCAAGCTTCGAGCCGAAATACTTCTTCGCTTTCTTGATCTGACTGCGATTCGCAGCAGTCGCAGTTCCCTTCTCGACGTAGCTCGCAAGCTTCGCGTCAAGCAACTCGTTCACTGTCACGCTTCTGCTGACGCGTTTCTCTCTGATACCGACTTCGCCTTTCGCGAGCATCGTTCTGTACGCGCTCTCGATATTCTTCGCAGCGTCTTTGTTCGTCTGCTTTGTGCTCTTCTGCACGCGTTCGCCGTCGAACATGAACGCGAACCAGTAGAATTTACCTCGCTTGAATACGGCCATGTTTTATCGTCTCCCCTTGAATTGCTCGATCGGGTTTGAACGATGAAACTGACGTTCAAAGCATGGCTCGCTGGCCAGCGCGAGTGCGTCAGCCCTGTCGGCGACTTCGCACGCGAACGATTGAGGTGGAAAAGATTAAGGAAATCCCAATGCCGGAACTGCGCGACTTTAAGGAGCAAGTTGTTTCGACTGGACTTTGCAGCGGTTGCCATTCGCGCCGCGCTGAAATTCCATACGGAAATGACCGCGCGTATTGTCAGCGGTGTTTTAGGGCTTACACGTCTTGAAGAAGTAAAAATCTAGCAGTACCTCTAGAGAGAGAAAAGAGGCAACAATGTCCACCACGGAAGTACATCCCACGTTAGATGCGAATATCTTAAGAGCGAAAGCGCACCGACTCTTATCCGGCGTGAGCTTCGATAAGGAGACCGGCGCCAAGTGCGAAGCCCTTATCCGGCTTGCCGATAGTTTGGATGGAACCGCTAAGGCATTGCGGGATGCCCGCATCGCCGAAATGGACCGCGAACTGGGCATTCGTGGAAAATTCACAAACCAAGATCCAGCCATCGAAGCCAGCTTCCGTGAATTTCTGCGGCTCGGAAAAGATGGTATCGACCCGGAATTAAGGGCGTTGGCAGCCGGCACCGATGCGAGTGGTGGCTTCATTACCCCCGCGTCCTTCGCTGCGCAGTTCACCGAATCACTTCAGCAGACCGACGAACTCTTCGAAATCTCCACCCTTATCGAAACAGAAAAGGGCACGGCGGCCGGTTTCCCTATCGACGATTCGACCGCAAAATCAACTTTGGTTGCTGAAAATGCACAGTCCGCTACGAATTCCCCTATGGTATTCGACAACGTCGCGTTTGGACGTTGCCCGCAGTGGCGTTCTGGTCATATCGTCGCGTCGATGGAACTAGTTCAAGATTGTGCGTTCGACTTTGCCGGCTTGCTGGCGCGGGAATTCGGACGGCGTTTTGCGCGTGGAGTTGGGGAGGCTTTTATCACGACCTTGATTTCCGACGCGGACGTGAGTATCACTACCGCCACGGCTTTGGCGGTTACGGGAGGCGAACTGCTCGACCTAGTCGGGAGTGTCGATCCGGCGTACGGAAAGACTGGCGGTTTTATGTTAAATGCCACCACCTGGACGGCGATTCAAAAAGCGAACCTCGCCTCATCGGGCTACTCGTGGACCAGCCGAGACGCGACGGGGCGGAAACTGTTGTTCGGTTTCCCTGTCTTTGAAAGTCCGTCGTTAGCAAATCTCGGAGCCAGCAATGTGTCAATCGCGTTTGGCGACTTTTCGCGCTTCGTCGGTCGGCAAGTGCGGAACAGTTTAAGAGTGCGGGTATACCACGAACTCTACGCAACCTCGGCCCAAATTGCCTATGAAGGATTTCTTCGTGTTGATGGGAAATTGTCCAAAGCAACCCACAAGCCACTGCCCGTCCGTTTGCTAAAGTGCCACTCTTAGGAGGCCATCATGGAAAACACAACTCTGAACACAGCAGAAAACACTAGAGGACTTCAGGACAGGGTTCTCCGCATTTTGCGCTCGGGGCAGGCGTCGCGCATCAGAGTGTGGACCGATGACAGCGGCGCGCATCATCTCAGTGCAACAGATAAATACGGCGAAGCCCGCGACCTCAGCGAGGTGGACGAAGCGCCGGCGGCAGACACGTTCGACGCGCAACGTCAACGCTTGCGGCTTCACGTGCAACTGTGCCAGCTGCTTTAACAAGTTTTCCAGTCGGTTGGTCCACCGTCTGGGTGCGCGCGGGAGGGAGTTTTTCACCTCCATCTCTTTCTCCCTCCCACGCTGTTAAGTTTCCAGTACGCGGCGAACAGAGATGCGTTGCGGACCAGCGCGCGCAAAGGGGCGCAGTTCTTATCGCCGATGATGCACAGGTCGTAAGGTCCGAGGCTGGTACTTCCAGGACGATTTTACAGTTGCAAGGCCGTTCGCATGCGAATAAGCTCGCAGCCGCCAGCCAGCATCCGCAGAAGGTAAGGCTTATAAAATCGTGCCGGACCCCGTAGAACGGCACATACGAACGAGCAACAATTCGAAAGTTAGTTGAGCGTGTCTTAGGGCAACGCAAGGTATTAGTTGCCGAAGGAGGAAAACATGTTACGGAATCTCTCTATGGCGATGTTATTGACTATCGGGCTCTTGGCGGCTATTCCGGCCGCTGCCGATAGCCTTGTTATCAATACAGGCACCCCCGACGGGTTGATAGCGATGGCCTCGCGTCCCGGAAGCCCCGGCCAAATCGAAATCGAGGCGGCCGACGACTTCATTTTGAGTGGAGCAACGAGCATTACTGGCGGCTCATTTATCGGCCTGCTGCCTACTGGCGCGTCGCTCGCAAGCATCAGCCAGGTTGACATCGAGATTTATCGGGTCTTTCCCAATGATTCCACAAACCCAGCCTCAGGAAACGTGCTCACCCGAGTCAACTCACCGTCAGACGTGGCGTTCGCGTCGCGCGACTCCGCCACGGGCGGCTTGAGCTTTACGCCGGCACTGCTCAGTAACAGCTTCACAGCCAACAATTCGGTGCTGAACGGTATTAACAAGTTCCCGAACCAGTTCACCGGCGGCGAGGGTGCCGTCACGGGAAAAGAGGTTTCGTTTAACGTGGCCTTCACAAAGCCGTTCGATCTCCCTGCCGATCACTACTTCTTTGTTCCCCAAGTATTGCTGACAAATGGGGACTTCTTCTGGCTTTCCGCAGCCAAGCCGATCATTCCGCCCGGCACACCGTTCCCCCCCGGCTCCACTGACTTGCAGACTTGGATGCGGAATGGCGACTTAGATCCAGACTGGTCACGAGTGGGCACCGACATCACCCATCAGGGCCCGTTTAATGGAACTTTTACGCTTAGTGGTACGCCTTCCGTCCCGGAACCTTCGACGCTGCTACTGCTGAGCACTGGGCTGCTGGCTATGGTGGGTTTCACGCTGAAGAAGGCTATCGCATAAGCCTAAACGCATAGATTTACTTAACGATTCTCCGAAAGCGCTACGGCGTACTCGTCGCAGAGTTCTCGCAGGTGCGAGATCGACATCACTGAAGCGCGTGGTTTGTTCTTTAGTCCAACAAGCGGGACGTTGGAACTTCGGGAATCGCAATCTGAGCGGCTCTCCCACTGAAAAGAATATCGGCCCGCAGCCAGTGGTCCCCGTCGCGTGTGGCGCGCGTCTCAGTCGTGTGCTGATATCGCGAAAGAAACTCCCTTGAGGCGGACGCTACGGGAACTTTCGCCAGCACACGGCGGTCCGGGTACCGTGGCGGTCCTCTCCAGGAAGTCGAACAGGGCGCTATAGTGCCGAGCTCTCTGCCGTTGGCGCGTCAATAGAAACTTTTGAGTACCGGAAGTCGCGACGCTACGCGAACTCTTCAGAGACCGGCGTAAGCGGAGCTAGGGTATGATGGGAATGGGAAGTGCTTCGAACTCAGCGTGCGTCATCCTTGCCCCTTCACTGCCCCAGGGCTTTTTTGACTTCGTACAGCCGCGACGCGCAAGAGTTCCTTCTTCGCCCTCCACTTCATCGCTCGATCAAAGCGCGCTTTTTCTTCGCCCTTCAATTCATCCATTAAACGTAATACGTGAACTGCGGTGACCTTCGTCATTGATGTACTCCTCTCGCCGCAAGGAGACTCCGCGGAGCGCTGACTAGGACCCACGAGGGACGGTTGAGTCGACCATGCGTGGGAGGCACACACTCTGCGGGAGTATCGACCAGCGTACGCCTAGAGCGCTCGTCGAGTCTGTGACGTGCGCTCGCGTCATATGTGAGAGCGTCACAGGCGCGAGCTGAGGAGGCGTAGAGATCAGACTGATGGAGTCCCAGCAGGCCCTGCGATCAAATTTTTTCGATGGATTGTTGGATTGCTGGCCTCGAGCATGGCGCGTAACCATTGTGAGCGGCCTGAGACATAGGTAACACATCGTACCGGACACATAGGTGACACTTTTCCCCGTAAAGGGGAGGGAGTGATGCCTTGGAAGGAGTGTTCGGTAATGGATGAAAGACTGCAGTTTGTGGCTCGCCGGCTAGCCGGCGAGGGGATGGCGGAACTTTGCAGGGAGTTTGGCATCTCCCGCAAGACCGGCTACAAGATCTTCGATCGCTATCAGGAATGCGGGATGCAAGGGCTCACGGACAGAAGCCGACGTCCGTATCGCTACGCCAATCAACTTCCGTTCCAGGTGGAAAACTTCATCTTGAACGTAAAGCACGAGCACCCCAGCTGGGGTGCTCGCAAAATCCGTGAGCGCTTGCTGCGCCGGTTCTCCGGTATTCCCATCCCGGCCAAAAGCACCATCCATGCGGTGCTGGATCGCCACGGCCTGGTGGAGCGCCGCGGTCGCGTGCGTCGTCGCGCCCAAGGGACGCCGCTCTCTTTAGGCCAGCGACCCAATGAGCTGTGGTGCACCGATTACAAAGGCGAGTTCTTGCTGGGAAATCACCAATACTGCTACCCGCTAACCGTCACCGATCATGCCAGCCGCTATCTCCTCACCTGTGAAGCCCTTTCTTCCACCAAAGAAGACTACGCTTTCACAGTGTTTGAGCGGCTTTTTAAGGAGCGTGGCCTGCCCGCCAACATCCGCAGCGATAACGGCGTGCCCTTTGCTTCCGCGCACGCCTTATTCAACCTCAGCAAGCTCGCCGTCTGGTGGCTGCGCCTGGGCATTGGCATTGAGCGCATCAAGCCGGGCCACCCGCAACAAAACGGTCGTCATGAGCGCATGCATCTCACCTTGAAGAAAGAGGCCACCAAGCCGGCCGCCGCAAATTTTCTTCAGCAGCAGGCGCGCTTCGACAAATTTATCGAGGTCTTCAACAACGAACGTCCCCACGAAGCTCTGGACATGAAATGTCCGGCGGAGATCTATCAACCTTCTCCGCGTCCCTACAGCGGATTGCCGGACATCGACTATCCCCTCCACGATAAAACCATCGTGGTCACCCGTTGCGGGCGCATCTGTCTGGGCAAGAAGAAAATCAATTTCAGCCAGGTCTTTGCCGGCCAAGCGGTGGGCATCAAAGAAGTCCACGACGATATTTGGCTGGTGAGCTTTATGGATTATGATCTGGGATACTTCGATCTGGAGACTCGGGTGCTCGAACCGCTTGAAAATCCGTTCGGCCCAAAAGTGTTACCCATGTCTTAGGTACGTTGTGTCACCCATGTCTCCGGGTTGGACCTGGGAAAAGTGGCGCGCCCGGGGAGATTCGAACTCCCGACCTGCGGATTCGAAGTCCGCTGCTCTATCCAGCTGAGCTAGGCGCCCTCGCTGAAATCTAGCACATTTCAATTACTGCACGCTTCGCCAGCGTCGTAGTTGCTGTAGTCATCGTCGCGACGATAGCTGAAGTCTTCAGAGACAAGCGCAAAAAGCGCTAGGGTATGATGGGAAGTACTTCGAACTCAGCGCGAGTCGTCTTTACCCTCTTCGCTGAGCTAGGACCTTTTCGACTGGGTACACTGGCTACGCGCAAGACTCCGTACTTCGCCCTGTGCTTCATCGCTCGATCAAACTGGGCTTTTTCTTTCCCCTTCAATTCATCTATTAAACGCAATACGTGAACTGCGGTGACCTTTGTCATTGTGATATCCTCCCTCTCGCCGCAAAGCAACTCCGCGGAGCGCTGACTAGGAACCCCACGAGGGGAAGTTGAGTTGACCCCGTGGGAGGAAAAACACGCTTCGCGGAGTACGCAGAGATCGTACGCCCGAAGCGCTCGCGTCGTATGTGACGTGCGACGTAGCAACGCTTCGCAAGAGACGCTAGAAGAGATTTCCTTGAAAACTGTTCGTTCTCATCTTCTTGAGATAGATGCTCACCCAAGCGGTACTAACATCAAGCAGTCTGGCAATTTGCGTATTGCTCATGTGGGCATCCAACGCCGCTTTGATAGTCTTCTGCCGAGAGTGCCAGATGCTTCTCTCATGGGTTTTCTTTTGTCTGTAGGAAATCTCAAGACCACAGCCCTCGCATATGTATGTTTTGCTTTCCATGGTCAACTCAGCGGCGTACGTACAAATCGTACGCCCGTAGCGCTCGCGTCGTATGTGATGTCAGGCATAGCGCTTTGTGCTTAGGTCGAGCGCTTAATGCTCGAAAAACTGCCCCGAAAAATGTAGCAATTTTGTAGTAACTCTACGGCTCGCGGCGTATCGCAGCGCGTCTCAGACTGTTCACGCGAATCGTAGGTAAGTCGCTTGATTGCTATCTCGTGAGAGCTGTTGCGATACGTTGAGACGTGTAGCGATAAACGCTCGTTTTTCGAGATTGAACACGAAGCTAATTAGGATTTGGGGAAGTTGGGATCGGCTTTTACTTCATCGATCTGTTTGGTGTGGCGTTCGCTGTGGGCGGCGATCAGAAGGATCCATTCGTAACCGTCCATGGGAGGACCGGCGGGTCCAGCCATGGCGTGGTCGCGCAAGCCGGGAGTATCTTTCAGATAGGTTTCGGTGGTGGCGCGGCTTTCGATAAAATGTTGTTCGGAACCCTCGGCGGAACCGTATTTGTTTACGGGCTTGAGAGGCTCGGGCGCCTGGCGTTTCGTGGAGCGGTCGGGAACGCCCGTGAGAACTCCTTCGTCAATGGCTTTGACATCGCGGCCGGGAACGGCGGGAGAGGTCATGACCTTCTCAATGACCAGTCCGCGGAGAAAATCTTCGGCGCTGGCGATGTGTTCAAGACATTCGGCGATGGACCAGCGATCGGGAGCGGGCTTGAAATTAAGCTGGGCCGGAGAGAGACCTTTTGCCGCGGCCAGGAGGGCTTGCTTGGTGGATTCAAGATAGGCAAGCGCCTTGCCTTTTTCGGCTTGTGTGAGTTCCTGAGAACGAATCGGTACGGCAAACAGCGTGAGAGCGGCTGCAAAACAGAGAACGAATAATCGCTTCATTGGTTACTTCCCTCCCCTTGTGAATCGATGTCTTGAAGTTAATTACCTGCCTCCGAAATTGCAATTTCATATCCTGAATCGATGCTTCGCTCGTCTCAGAAGGCGGCCGTTACAAAATTCGAGAAACATCCGACATTCAGAAGATATTTTCTAGCTCGCGTGGGCGGCGCGTTGCCGGATTTCCTCTAGCGTGAGGTCTTCCAGGTGAGTAGCAATATACCAGTGATTGCCCCAAGCATCGATTACTCCTCCACTACGGTCTCCGTAAAACTGGTCTTTCATGGGGAGGAAGAGTTTTGCGCCGGCAGAGAGTGCGCGGTTGAATACGGCGTCACAGTTTTCAGTGTAATAGTGGAGGGCACAGGTACGCGGGCCCCACTCACCGTGAGCTTCACCACATTCGAGGACGGAGTCGCCGATTTTGAAGGCAGCGTGAGAGAACTTTCCCGCGGGATTGAGCTGCTTGAGGACGATGGACGCGTTGAAGGCCGATTGCACGAAGGAGAGAAATTCTCGCGCGTCTTTTACGCGAACGCCCGCGGTGAGGTCGTAGAGATGGGACAGGCGATAGGAACTGTGAGCGCTGTGGGTAGCGAGAAACCATTGATTGCCGCTGGGATCTTCGATGCCTGCTTCGCGATCCCCGTAGGGCATGGCGCTTGGTTCGTAGAGGGATTTGGCGCCTGCGGCTATGGCGCGCTGGAAAGCAGAATCGACGTCTCGAAGATAGTGATGAAGCTGGCCGGGGAGAGGGTCGTGTTGGACTCCTCCAGTTTCGCCCATTTCGAGGATGGAATCGCCGATTTTCACGGCGGCGTGGGTGATGGAGCCGTCGGGCTCGGGGGTGCGGATTAGCCCGTCCGAGTGGAATGCGTGGTGGAGAAAGTCGAGAAGAGTGGCAACGCCGCGAACGACGAGGTAGGAGGTGATGTTGCGATAGCCAGCGGGGATAGGGGAGTTTGATTTCGTCATGGTGATTTCCTCTCCATCTGCGTATGGTACGCCGTGTCAAACGGGCGGGAAAGAGGGTAGAAACGGTGGGGTGTGATACGATTTCTGTTTCGAGTATGGGGATACTCATTCCTTGAGCAAGACTAACAAGTCACTTTTAGCAATTCCTTTGGGCGGGCTGGGCGAGTTTGGGATGAACATGCTGGTGTTGCGCTACGGCGACGACATCATCGTAATTGATGCGGGAATGATGTTTCCGGAGTCCGAGCTGCTTGGCGTCGACCTGGTGATTCCGGACATTACGTATTTGAAGCAGAACCGAGATCACGTGCGGGCGATTGTTCTGACGCACGGGCATGAAGATCACATCGGAGCGCTGCCTTACATATTGCGGGATCTGAATGTGCCGATTTATGGGACACGGTTCACGCTGGCGCTGGTGAAAAAAAGGCTGGAAGAGGCGGGCCTGCTACAGTCGGCGACGCTGCGGGAAGCGACGCCGGGGCGACTGGTGGAGATCGGGCCGTTTGAGATTGAGTTCATTCCAGTGACGCACAGCACGATTGATTGTGTGGCGCTGGCGATACGTACGCAGGTTGGCGTAGTGATTCATACAGGCGACTTCAAGGTCGATCAGACGCCGGTGGACAATGTGCCGTTTGATCTGCACACTTTTGCGAAATACGGGAACGAAGGAGTGCTGGCGCTGTTCAGTGACTCGACAAACGTGGAGCGGCCGGGATTTACTCCATCGGAACGGACGATTGTGCCGCGGATTGAAGAGCTGGCGCGATCGGCGCCGCGGCGAGTGATTCTCTCTTGCTTTGCTTCGTCGATCCACCGGATTCAACAGGTGATCGATATTGCGGAGCGAGTGGGGCGGAAGGTGGCGTTTGTAGGCCGAAGCATGGTCGACAACGTAGAGATTGCGCACAGCCTGAGCTATCTGCGGATACCGGACGGGATGGTGGTGCGGCCGCAGGACATACGAAGTTTTGATGCGAAGAAGCTGTTGATTCTGGCGAGCGGATCGCAAGCCGAGCCGATGTCTTCGCTTTCTCGGATTGCGGTGGACAATCACCGGTTCGTTTCCGTGGACGAGAACGATACGGTGATTTTGTCGGCGAGAATTATCCCGGGGAATGAGAAAGCGATATTCCGGATGCTGGACCACATGTTCCGGCGGAGGGCGCTGGTGTATTACGACAATTCAGCGGGAACGATTCACGTTTCTGGGCATGCAAGCCAGGAAGAGCAACGGCTGATTCTGCGGCTGGTAAAACCGAAATATTTTATTCCGGTGCATGGAGAATATAGACATTTGTTCCGCCATGCGGCGTTGGCTCACCAGTTGGGCGCGGTAAGCGACGAGATATTGCTGTTGGAAGATGGAAAGTGCATTGAGTTTACGGAGGAGGGAGTGGCGCGGCGCGATCCGGTGCCCGCAGGAAGAATTTTGGTGGATTCGGGGTCGCTGGAAGAGATCGAAGAAATCGTGGTGCGTGACAGGAAACATTTGTCGGAAGAAGGCGTAGTGATTCCGATTATTGCGATCGACAAGCACACCGGAAAGATGGAGTCGGCACCGGAAATTGTGTCGCGCGGGTTGATGAGCGAGAACGGAAGCGAACTGATGAACGGGGCGCGGGACATTGTATTGAAGACGTTTGACCAGTCAAACATGGAAGAGCGCGCGGACTGGTCGGTGATCAAAGAAAAGATTCGTGTGGATTTGAAGAGGTATATCAATAAGCATACGTCGAAGAGGCCGTTGATTTTGCCGGTGATTTTGGAAGTCTAGAGATGCTTGAATGAGCTGCTTTAAAAGCCAACGTTACATTGAGGAAGACCGTCCTGCGCTTTATGGAGTGCAGGACTTTTTGTTTTATGAGGATGGAATGGAGAGCAGATTCCTCGGGTAGGGATCGTTCTCGGAATGACAGTGGAGAGTGGTTACGGTCGGTTGAGTGGGCTCGAACGAATGAAAATGCGTCGTAAATCCGCCCCTACATTGAAGAGAAGAACCAAAGAGCGGCAAAACGGGAGAGAAGAAGAAGAGTTGTAATCTTAGATCGTCGGAGCCCACCCTTTCTGCGGAAGGCGCAGATAGGATGGGGCACCCTCAAGATCAAATGTTGCGCGCGTCGCGGGATGGCGTAAAGGAAACGGGGATTGGAGAACCGACATACGGCAAAGTAGGCTAGACTTTAACGTTCATGGCGATGGCTGAAAATCGAGAGCCTGACGCGCAGCAGTTCCTTGCTCCGGTAGCTACTTCCAAGGCTACATTTATTTTTATTGTGATTACGGTGACGCTGGATTTTCTGGCGTTTGGAATTATCGCACCCGTTCTGCCCAATCTGATTATACAGTTTGAGGGCGGAAACATGGTCCGGGCATCGGTGCTCACGGGATATTTCGGGTTCGCGTGGGCAACAATGCAGTTTTTGTTTTCACCGGTGCTGGGGGCGTGGTCGGACCGATTTGGACGGCGTCCAGTGATTCTGCTGTCGTGCCTGGGATTGGGGCTCGATTATATTTTCATGGCGCTGGCGCCGACGCTGCGGTGGCTGTTTGTGGGAAGAATAATTTCTGGGATCACGACGTCGAACGTGTCGACTGCATTTGCCTACATTGCGGACGTGACCCCGCCGGAGGGCAGAGCGAAGCGGTACGGATTGCTGGGCGCGGCGTTCGGACTGGGGTTTGTGGTTGGCCCGGCGGTGGGTGGACTTTTGGGGCACTACAGTTTGCGTGCGCCATTCTGGGCGGCGGCGGGATTGAGCCTTGCGAATTTCTTGTATGGAGTATTTGTGTTGCCGGAATCGCTGCCTGAAGAGAAGCGGGCAAAATCAGCGTGGCACATGGCAAACCCGCTGGGGTCGTTGTCCCTGCTGCGATCGCATCCAGAGTTGAGCGGTTTGGCGGTGGTGACGACTTTTTATTACCTGGCGCACCAGTCGCTGCCGAGTGTGTTTGTATTGTACACGGAATTTCGCTATGGATGGACGGCACGTGGCGTGGGAATTGCCTTGGCTGTAGTGGGAGTTTGCGCGGCGTTCGTTTCGGGCGGGATGGTCGGGCCGTACGTGAAAAAATTCGGGGAAAGATGGAGTTTGTTATCAGGATTGGTTTTTGGGGTGATTGGATTCCTAGGAATGGCGCTGGCGCCGAGCGGCTGGACATTTCTGGGGGCGATTCCCTGTATAGCGTTGTGGGGAGTGGCCGGACCGGCGATGCAATCATTGATGTCGCAACGAGTGGATCCGAGTTCACAGGGAAAACTGCAAGGGGCGATCAATTCGCTGCGGGCGCTGACAGGGATGGTGGGCCCGCTGCTGTTTACACAGGTTTTTGCCGCTGCGATTTCGGCGACGGCGACGATTCGTTTGCCGGGCGCGCCGTATTACTTGGCGGCGGTCTTGCTTGGCATGAGTCTGATGGTGGCGGCGATGGTGACCAGCAGGCGAGTAGAGAAAGAGGCAGTGGCAGCTTGAACGGGCTGGATAGTTTAGTACGACGAGCCTATCTCCGTCCGAGTAAACAGAAGTGCCCTTCGACCGCGTCAACGACGAAGCTGTGCTACTGGCTGGAGTAACTAAGTTTATTTTTTTATAGTAATGTGACAGAATGCCTCCGCTTGAGCGCAGTCTATCGCTTCCGCGGACTCGTCTGACGATTCACAATAACTATCAGATGGACGTTTCTTTCCGAAACGATCTGAAACGAGGCTGCCATGAGTTCCTCTGCAATGAAACCCGAAAAAGTGATCGCTGCGCTTCCTCCGCTGAAATTATTCGTTGGCGGGAAATGGGTGGACAGCAGCTCGAAAGAGCAGCTTGAAGTCAAGAGTCCTGCGACGGGAAAATTGCTGGCGAAGATTCCCCATGCGAACGCAAAGGATGTGGATCGCGCGGTGAATTCAGCGCGAGAGGCATGGGACGCCTGGCGACTAACGGCTCCCTTCGCGCGAGCGGCGGCATGCCACCGGATCGCAGACCGCCTGCTTGCAAGAAAGGAAGAGATTGCGGCGGTGATTTCAATGGAACAGGGCAAACCGTATTTTGCGGAAGCCCTGCCGGAAGTGGAGGAGACGGCGGAGAATTTCCGGATTGCGGCGGAAGATGTGAAGCGCTTGGAAACACCAATCATCCCGGCGCGCGACCCGAATAAAAGATTGTTCACGTTCAAGGTGGCGATTGGTGCGTGGGGAATTGTTACGCCGTGGAACTTTCCAACCGTGATTCCGTCCGAATATTGTGGGCCGGGAATAGCCGCGGGCAACACGATTGTGTTCAAGCCGGCGGAGCAGACGCCTCTGGCGGCGTATTTCATGACGCAGTGCATCGCGGAAGCGGGGCTGCCGCCGGGTGTGTTCAATCTGATTACAGGAGATGGTCCGACGACGGGAGATGCGCTGGTGTCCCATCAGGGTATCGATGCGATCGGATTGACGGGCGAGACGACTACCGGCGATACGATCCAGCGGCGCGCGGGAGTGAAAAAACTGCTGATGGAGTTGGGCGGGAACGGTCCACAGATCGTGCTGGAAGATGCAGATCTGCCGCGAGCGGCACGGGCGGCAGCGTTTGGTGCGTACTTTAATGCGGGGCAAGTTTGTTGCGCGACGGAGCGGGTGCTGGTGGACAAGAGAGTACACGGGGATTTTCTGGGCCTGGTGATTCAGGAGGCGAAGAAGATTCGCCTGGGCGATCCGTTGGCGCCGGGCGTGACGATGGGCCCGATGAATAATCTGCCGGTGCTGGAAAAAACAGAACGGCACCTGGCCGATGCGGTGAAGAAAGGCGCGAAGGTGGTGTTCGGCGGGAAAGCGCGCGGCGAAACAAGGGACGGACATGTATTTCGAGCCGACGGTGATCGACAAGGTGAGCACGGAAATGCTGCTGAACAATGAGGAGACGTTTGGACCGGTGGTGCCGGTGATCGACAGTGCAGGGGTACGACGAAGCGATTGCGCTGGCGAATGGGACCGGATACGGGCTGCAGATGGCGATTTTTACGCGGGACATTGACAAGGCGTTTTATTTTGCGGAACGATTGCGCAGCGGGAACGTGGTGATCAACGACACTACCGATTATTGGGAAGCGCATGAGCCGTTTGGCGGTGGCGGAGGGACGCGGAGCGGGTATGGGCGGCTCGGGGGGCGGTTTACGTTTGAGGATATGACGCATTTGAAGACCGTGGCGCTGCATGTGAATCCGTTGAAGTAGGGCGATTGAGTTTCGGTTGCAGGTCCTTCGCTGCGCTCAGGATGACAGACTAGGAAAAAGGGACAGTGAGGTAGACGAAAGAAAGAAAAGACCAAGAAGGAAAAACGCCTACATTCACAAGCCGAGGGTTGGGCATCCGGCGGCGAGGATGGCGGTAGAGTCTGTGGTCGAACGTGAGTCGAGGTCTTTCGCTTCGCTCGGGATGACAAACGGAAATTCGGGATGGGGCGTTGGAAGGCGGAATCAGGCGTCAAAAAAGGAAGGCGGCGCGTCGCAGCTCAGGGAAAGTTACTAGCCGCCCGTACATGAGAAAAGGGGAATGCTGTGACATTTGTGGTGTTGGGAGCTGGGATGATGGGCTGCGCCACGGTGTACGATCTGGCGCGCTCAAAAGCTGTGAAGGAAGTGGTGGTCGGGCGATTTCGATTTGGCGCGCGCCGAAAGGAAGTGGCACGGAAATATGGTGCCGGCAAAGTCTAGGGCGGTATTTGTGGACGTGCGGGAGACGACGGCGCTTGCAGAATTACCTTCGTGGGAGCGAAGCGGTGTTGAATTGCACGCAATATTACTGGAATCTGGCGGTGATGACGGCGGCGCTCAGGCGAGGGTGAATTATCTCGATCTGGGCGGGCTGTTTTACACGACGCGAGAAACAATTGAAATTCGAACAAGGCGTTCCGGAGGATCGGGCAAACTGGCGATTCCGGGAATCGGAAGCGCGCCAGGGATTGCAAATGTGATGGTAGCGTTATCTGGCGGATCAACTCGACCGAGTGGACTTTGCGGGCGTTTACAACGGCAGCCGAGATTTTCAGACCTATCCGGACGCGCTGTACATTCGGATTTTCGATCGCGACGATTCTTGACGAGTTGACGATTGCGCCGATGGCATTTATGCGCGGACGGTTTGCGCAACAGGAGCATTTTTCCGGCGCTGAAGCCGATGACATTCCCGAAGCCGATCGGGAAACTGGTGATGCGGCATTCGATTCATTCCGAAGTGGCTACTTTACCACTGAGCTTCAAGACGAAAGGGATTCGAGAGGCGTCGTTCAAGATTAATTATGATCCGCAATTGATTGAAGCGGTGCGGTTGCTGTCGGCGGATCGGGATTGCTGGAGCAGAAAGCCGCTGCGGATCGAGGGTGCGGAGATTACGCCGCGCGAATTCGTGGAGCAGATCTGAAATCGCGACCACCTTCCGGCAAATCTCCGAAGGATGTGGAGACGATCCGCGTGATGGTGCGCGGGAAAGAAGGGCAGGACGCGCGAAGACGCTGTCACTGGACGCGACAGCGCGTTACACAACAAACCGAATTTCAGTGCCGTGGCTCTGGATACGGGATTTCCGATTTCGGTTGCGGCGCAAATGATCGCGGACGGAAGAGCGGGCGGGAAGGGCGTGCAGCCGCCGGAGACGGCGTTGCCGGCGAGGGAGTTTTTGGAAGAAGTGGATCGACGGGGGATTCGGATCAGCGGGTCGGGGTGGAAATAGGTATCAAGTTTTGTCGAACCGGCAGAGTATCTATGTGGACAAAGAGCCCGCCTGGGAACGCGGCCGCTACTAGGTAAAGCTAGGTGCACGCGCAGGAGTGCCTGCGCCACCTGATGAGTTATGTGGCCAAGAGGCCGCTGGCTATGAGGGCCAGGGCTATGCCGATGCCTTGGCGGGTGGTGAGGCGTTCGTGGAGGAAGGAGATGCTGATGAGGATGGTGACCAGCGGGTAGAGGGCCGAGAGGGTGACTACGGTCGAGGCGCTTCCCTTTTCCAGTGCGGCGAAGAAAGTGAGGAACCCTACAAACGCGAAGAAGCCGCCTAGCGCGGCCCACCTGAAGCCGGCGAGGTTCCATTCGATTTTGAAATTCTCAAGAATGAGAACCAGGAGGGCGAAGGCAATGATGCCGACTGTCTGGAACAGGAGTGCCTGGCGGGGCTTGGTGTAGATTGAGGCCAGTTTACTGAAGATTCCCCAGAGGCCCCAAGTGACGACAGTCATAATGGCGTAGAAATACCAGATCTTCAAAATGCCCTCCCTGAGTTGAGATCGAGAACGGGATGGATATTGTACCCAGTTATCCGACTTTAGGATGAGTATTTGAACGAGAAAGCGGATACCTCAGCGTTGCTCGAGAGGAAGTTGTGGCCTGGCGTTTGCGATTCGGTGATTGTGGGCCGAAGTGGAGGGATCGCGGCAAGTCGTCAGCAATTCCACGCCAAGTGTCACTGGGTGGATGAACGTGGTAACCCAACAGTGGGTGTAAAGCCGCTCCTACATAGCAAGTTTAGGTCACCAATCGAAAAAGGTGATACGAAGAAGGGAGTTTGTTGATTCTTGTGGAGCGGGGGTATAGGCTTGCTGGAACCCGGACAGAGCAGCTAAGGAGGAATTTCGATGGCTACCGCGACGAGCGTAATTGAACCCAAGGTAAAAATCAGTGCGACGAAATTGTTGATAAATGGCAAATGGGTGGATTCGGTGTCGGGAAAAACGTTTCCGACGATCAATCCGGCTACGGGCGAAGTGATTACGCATGTGGCGGAGGCGGACGCGCCAGATGTGGACATGGCGGTGGCGGCGGCGCGAGCGGCGTTTGAGAAGGGCGCGTGGAGGAAAATGAGCGCGTCGGCCCGCGGTGCGTTGATGAACAAGCTGGCGGATTTGATCGAGAAACACGCGCAAGAGCTGGCGCGAACTGGAATCGCTCGATAACGGGAAGCCGTACCACGTAGCGCTGGCCGCGGACCTGCCCCTGACGATTGCCTGTTACCGGTATTACGCCGGATGGGCGGACAAGATTCAGGGGAAGACGATTCCGGTGCAGGGCCGGTATTTCACGTATACGAAGCATGAGCCGGTTGGCGTGGTGGGGCAGATCATCCCATGGAATTTTCCGTTGTTGATGCAGGCGTGGAAGCTGGGACCGGCGCTGGCGGCGGGCTGCACGGTGGTGATGAAGCCAGCAGAGCAGACGCCTTTGACCGCGCTTCGCGTGGGCGAACTGGTGCTCGAAGCGGGATTTCCGGAAGGCGTGCTGAATCTCTTGCCTGGGTATGGACCGACGGCCGGGCGCGGCGATTGCGCGGCACATGGATGTAGATAAGGTGGCGTTCACGGGATCAACGGAGGTTGGACATCTGGTGATGAAGGCGGCCGCTGAAACAAATTTGAAGCGCGTGACGCTGGAGCTTGGCGGGAAGAGCCCTAATATTGTGTTCGCGGATGCGGATATGGACAAGGCGATCGAAGGGGCGCACTTCGCACTTTTCTTCAATCAGGGGCAGTGCTGCTGCGCAGGATCGCGTACGTATGTGGAGGAGAAGTGCTACGACGAGTTCGTTGAGAAAAGCGTAGCACGGGCGAAGAAGCGAACGGTGGGCAATCCGTTCGATAAGAATACGGAGCAGGGACCACAGGTGGACCAGGATCAGTTCAACAAGGTGATGAGCTACATCGAGTCGGGAAAAAGCGAAAAGGCGAGCCTGCTGGCGGGCGGAAATCGCGTTGGCGACAAGGGATATTTCATCGAGCCGACGGTATTTGCGGACGTGAAAGACAATATGAAAATCGCGCAGGAAGAAATATTCGGGCCGGTGATGTCAATCCTGAAATTCCAGGACATTGGCGAGGTGGTGGATCGAGCGAATAAGTCCTTGTACGGATTGGCGGCGGCGGTTTGGACGCAGGACATTACCAAGGCCCATGCTATTGCGGATGGCGTGCGCGCGGGCACAGTGTGGGTGAACTGCTATGACGTGTTCGATGCGGCGGCTCCGTTTGGCGGATTCAAGCAATCGGGGATTGGGCGCGAACTGGGTGAGTATGGGCTGGCGAATTATACGGAAGTGAAGACGGTGACCGTTAAGTTGTAGTTTGGAGTTTGTCGCCGCTTGTTTGTAGTCGGTGGTTTGTGCGGGATTGTTATTGGGGCGCGATTTCGTTTGTCGTGCCCTTTTTGTTTTATGGTGAGAGGGATCGTGAGAATAAGGATCGGATTTGGGATTGGCGGGAAGTTATGGCGTGGACCATACGAGGGTATGAGAAGCGGGATTTCCAGGCAGTTTACAAACTGGATCAGGCTTGTTTTGTGCCGGGGATTTCGTACAGCAAGTTGATGCTGCAATATTATTTGGGCTTGCCGGGAATGGATTGCCTGGTGGCGGAAGAGGATTCGAAGATTATTGGGTTTGTGCTGGCGGAGGTGAATCCCCCGCTCGCTCATATCATTACGTTGGACATTGCGGAAACGCACAGGCGCACAGGTGTGGGTTCGGGGCTACTTAGCGACATGGAGAAGCATTTCGGATTTGCCGGCGTTCGTTCGATCCTGCTGGAGACGGCGATGGACAATGAGAGCGGGATTGCCTTCTGGAAGCATCACGGTTATCGTACGGAAGCTGTTATCAAACGCTATTATCTGGGACGAATTGACGCGTATGAAATGCGGAAGAAGTTGTAGATACCCGACAAGACGAGACCGAGGCGGCTGAGAAGACGGCCGCTGCACAAAGACAGAAACCGGTCTAAAGACCGGCCACTACACAAATGGGAGCTGATTGGTGAACGACTACTTATTGTCTGTGGTGTTGGGGATTGTCGAAGGGTTAACGGAGTTTTTGCCGGTTAGTTCCACGGCGCATCTGCGGATTGCGGAGGGCCTGCTCCATGTCAATCTTGGCAGCGGCTACTGGAAGATGTATTCGATCGTGATTCAATTGGGAGCAATATTGACGCTGCCTATTTATTTTCGAGAGCGAATTGCGAAGTTTTTGTCAACGTTTCCCAGCGGCGAGCGGGGCGATAGAACTATTTTTACGCATCCTTTGAGCCTGGTGATGATTGCGTTTGTGGTGACGGCGATCCCTTCGTTCTTGATGACGAGATTGATTGGAAAACATTTGGAAAACTTGACCATCATGGGTACGGCGCTGCTGGTTGGCGGGATTGTGATGTGGTTCATCGATTCGCGGAACGCGAAGGCCGAGCATGCCGGTGAGCAGACCAAAAGCGGAACGATTCACACCTGGCACATGGAGGATATGAGCCTGGAGCAGGCGGTGTGGATCGGGGGGTGCCAGATATTGTCGGCGGTGTTTCCGGGGACGTCGCGCTCGATGTCGACGATAGCGGGAGGGCAGCTGGCGGGAATGTCGCGGGCGTCGGCACTGGAGTTTTCGTTTTTTCTTTCGATGCCGACGATGGTGGTGGCGACGGGATATACGCTTCTGAGATCGTTGCGCGGGAAGGATACGAATCCCATTGGAGTGGCGGGAATCGATTCGCATGGATGGATTGTGCTGGCAATCGGATTTGTAGTTTCATTTATCGTGGCGTACGCAAGCGTGGCGTGGTTTATGGCGTGGGTGAGGCGGCGAGGATTTGGGCCGTTTGCGATTTATCGGATTGTGCTAGGGATACTGGTTTTGTTCTTTGCTTCGCGCTTGGGTGGGTAAGGAAAGAGGGCTTAGGACAGAGGACGCGGAGAGGCACACTGAGAAAGAAGAAAGAGAAAGTCGAAGAAAGAAATGAGAAGAGCGGAAGAGTGGTGGCTTTAGGTCGTGAGAACCTACCCTTACAAACAAAAGGGCGGCACCCTCAAGTTTAGTTCTAATTTCATTTAGCCTTGCGATTGTCCGCTAGGGAGACTTCGGGCTTACGGACCAGTAGACGGTGTAGCGTTCATTTTCTATTTGGTAGAGGGGAATCAGATCGGTGGTGGCGGGTTGGTTGGCAGTGCGGAAAGCTAGAGGCTGTCCAGTAACCGGTTCGAGCCAATCGGGCGCGTGGCCGGAAGAGAGAATCGATGGGACGGTGATTGGTCTGGAGGAGTCTGGACCCATCGGACCGTAGACCAGATCGCGAGTGAGGCCCTGACTGCCAAGGCGGCCAGCGAGGACTAGAGGGCCGTACATCGCGGCTTGCAATGTGGAATCGTCGGGAGTCGGCGCGAGATGCAAGCTCATTGCTAAAGAGATCTGGACTTTGTCGTTAGGGTTCCAGGTGCGGTCGAGCGTTAGATAGGAGCTCGGTGTAGAAGTTAGGTCTTGTTTTGTGCCATTGACGGAAACAGCGGCTCCCTTTGAGGCCCAGTACGGGATGCGGATGCGAACGGGCATCCTTATCGGCGCGGACGATTTAATGGTAAGCGTAGTTCCCTGCTCTTCCGGAAAATTGGTTTCCTGCAAAAGCGTGATCTTCTTTTCCGGCCAACGCAATTCCGACGAAATGAATAAATTGACGTAGATGCTTTCGGTATCGTGGAAATAGATGGTATCGGCCAGCTTGGCAAATTCTTCGCTGCCAGTGCCGGTGCAGCACCAGTACGAATCGATGCGAGTGCCGTAGGTCTTCCAGAGGCCGGGCTTCAGGGAGAGGTAATACATTTTCATGCCGTCGGAATCTTGCGTTCCGAGCCGGCTGTTGAAGAGGGTGCGTTCGTAGTAATCCATGGCCGAGGGTTCGGCGGTCCAGCCAAAGATATGGCGGGTGAGCTTCATCATATTGTAGCTGCAGCAGCACTCTTCGGCAGAGGGTCCAAGCTGGGTGGCAAGTTTGCCTGGGCCGGTGTTCCAGCTTTCGTTGTCGCTCGTACCTCCAGTACAGTAGGTACGCTGGGTCACAACTTGCCTCCAAAAATAATCGGCGATGGTGTGGTAACGCTGGTCGCCGGTGACCTCGTAGCCGCGGGCGGCGCCAATGACTTTGGGGATATGGGTGTTGGCGTGAAGGCCTTTCAGTTCGTCGCGTTGCTGGGCCAGTGGATTGAAGAACGTGACGTGATCGAAACGGCGGGCTAGGGCGAGATAGTTTTGTTTACCAGTAATGGCGTAGAGGTTGAACAGGGATTCGTTCATCCCGCCATGTTCGACGAGTTGCATTCTGGCCCATTGATCGTTGGAGATTGGCTGAAGATACTTCTCGGCCCAATTGGCCATTTTTTCCGCGGTAACCAGGGCCTGGTCATTGCCGCACAGTGTGTACATGTCGAGGTGGCCGGCGAGAATTTTGTGGTAGGTGTAGAAAGGCGCCCAGATTTTTCTGTCTTCTTTGAGTCGAGTGTAGAACTCTTCCGGATAGGCGCCGAGGTAGCCGTCGGACCCTTGCTTGGATTGGCATTTCGCTAATTCGGCGACGAGGGCGTTGCCCTTTTGCTTGATGGCGTCGTTGCCGGTTGCAGCGTAGAGCAGCGCGCAGGTGGAGAGCATGTGGCCTCCCGCGAAGTGGCCACGAAGTTCGCAGGTGGGATGTTCCCAGCCGCCTAACGGATTGGCTGAGGTGGGAATTCCTGCATTGAGACGGAAGGTGTGGAGAAGGCGATCGTTGGGGAGAGATTCAACGAAGCTTTGATTGCTTTCGAGGGCTTCAAGGAAGCGGCCGGGGCAAAGACGGACTTCGCTTAACGGGAATGGTTGGAGTTTGGGAGAGACAGCGTCGGGGATCGTTGCCACGGCTTGAGAGTTGGCGGACCGAATGGACTTGGGGAGGGCGATTGCGGCGGCCGTAGTGGCCAGAGCCTGGATGCATTTACGGCGAGTTAGTTGACGGGCGGAGTTCATTGGGCCTCGTATTGGCGGATTTACTTCGGACATCATAAACCGGTTTCACTGCAGAGGACACCGAGGGGACAAAGAAAAAAAGGGACAAGACCATTAGAAATCAAGGGATGGGTGCACCCTTAAGTTCGTTTGTTGGTAGGCATAACTTTGGATGGCGGCGCTGGCAGATCGCGCAGCGTCGCCGTGCTAGTGAGCTAGAGACGTTGGCGACCGAACCTAACGGTCCTGTGTGAATGAAGAAACCACGGGATGAAAGAGGGGCTTGCAGATGGGGGACGGTTTGGTATGATTTGGGCGTTCCTCGTGGACAGAGCGAACGCAGCGCTGCGCCTGTTCGTGACACTCAGCCTTCCCCAAAAGCTGAGGAGAATTCCTTGCGATTCCTGACACCTACTGAAAATAACCGGCTCAATGAGCTGATTGGGTTTTTGTGTATTACGGCGGCCGTCTTGGTGGCGCTATCGCTGTTGAGCTATGACCCACGGGATCCGGCGTTCAACGTGAGCGCAGCCAGCGGAGGAGACCACGTTACGCAGAACTGGATGGGGCCGGTCGGTGCCTACGCGTCGGACTTGCTGTTCCAGGTTTTCGGGTTCGCAGCGTTTCTGCTGCCGGTGGCGTTGTCCATATTAGGCTACCGTTGGGCCCGCAGCCAGATGATTGATTCGCATGCGGCGACGCTGGGAGGATATGCATTGCTATTGCTGTCATTCCCTTCCCTGCTAGCGATGATTCATTTTCCGGATGTGCGGGGAGCGGTGCCCGCTGGCGGACTTCTGGGCACCCTGGTTTCGCACGGGCTGCAAACGGGCTTCAATTTCTGGGGCGCGCTGCTGATGGCGGTGGCGCTCTTCATCGTCGCGCTATTTTTGACGACGAGTTTTTCCTTCAGCGCGGCTCATGCATGGGCCAGTGGAACAAAAGGGCCTATCGGCAAGATCGAGAAAATTGGAATCCTGCGGAAGGCGCAGGCGCGTTGGCATGCGTGGCAGGACGAACGCGAGCAGCGGCGGAACCGGCGCGCGGTCGAACAGCGGCGCTTGGCTGGGCGAAAGCCGGTAACGCAATTACAAGGACGGCCAGAAGTGGTTGAGGAACAGGCGAAAGCGATACATCTGAAGGATGAGAGCGACGTGTTTCGCGGGAAGAAGGCCGTGGTAGAAGACGCGGAAGAGGAGAGGGAAAAGACGGCAACGCACAAGGCTCCGATCATGTTTGCGAATCAGGAGAAGCCGGAAAAGCCGAAGAAAGCCGGCGAACCCAAGATTGAAAAGATGAACGCAAATTACAAGTTGCCCGGGGTGCAGTTGCTACGCGAGGGCGCCGGCGGCCACAAGCTGGACGAAGATGAATTGAAGTTTCGGGCGCGCGCGATTGAAGAAAAGTGTCATGAATTTGGCGTGGAAGGGCGTGTAACGCAGATCAATCCTGGGCCGGTCGTGACGACGTTTGAGTTCAAGCCGGAAGCTGGGATCAAGTACAGCCGAATTATCGGATTGACGGAGGATTTATGCCTGGCGCTGAAGGCGGAATCGATTCTCATCGAGCGGATACCCGGCAAATCGACGATTGGCATTGAGGTGCCAAACGACAAGCGAGAGACGATTGCGCTGCGAGAGATTATCGAGGCCACGGAGTTTGCGAACTCGCCAAGCAAGCTGACACTGGCAATGGGACGCGATCTGCACGGCCGAATTCGGATCACGGATCTGGCGTCAATGCCGCATTTGCTGATTGCGGGCTCGACGGGACCGGCAAGAGCGTATTCATCAATTCGCTAATGATGTCGATTTTGTACAAGGCTACGCCGGACGACGTAAAGATGGTGCTGGTGGATCCGAAACGATTGGAATTGAATCTGTATGAGGGGATTCCACATTTGATTGCACCGGTGGTGACGGACCCGAAGGTGGCTTCGAACGTTTTGCGGAATGCGACGCGCGAGATGGAGAACCGGCTGAAATTGCTGGCGCAGCGCGGGGTGCGGAATATCGATCAATACAACCGGACATTCCAGAAGCAGCAATCCCTTTCGTTGTTTGCGAACACGGAAGAGACCGAACACAAGCCGCTTCCCTACTTGATCATCATCATCGACGAGTTGGCGGATTTGATGATGGTGGACACAAACAATGTGGAAGAGTCGATTACGCGATTGGCGCAGATGGCGCGCGCGGTGGGCATACACCTCATACTGGCGACGCAACGGCCTTCGGTAGACGTAATCACAGGTTTGATTAAGGCGAATTTCCCTGCCCGCATTTCGTTTCGCGTAGCGAGCAAAGTGGATTCGCGAACGATTCTAGACTCGAATGGATCGGAATCGTTGCTGGGCAAAGGCGACATGCTGTATTTGCCGGCGGGATCGGCGCGGCTGCACCGAATTCACGGGCCGCTAGTATCGGAGGATGAGATCAGCGCGGTGTGTGACTTCTGGCGGGCGCAGGCTCCGGCGAAGTACAACGAGCAGTTGCTAGAAGCGCCGAAGGAAGATGACGGCAAGGGAAAGAACGAGGCGAGCTCAGGCAGTGAAGGCGGTGAGTCTGGAAGCGCGGAAGGCGATGACGACGAGATGTTCCAGGACGCGGTCCGGGTGGTATGCGAGGCAGGACGCGCGTCGACTTCTACGCTGCAGCGGAGATTGCGGATTGGATATGGGCGGGCGGCTCATTTGATTGATTTAATGGAGCGGGATGGGATTGTGGGACCGCCGGACGGGACGCGGCCGCGCGAAGTGTTGAAGGGGCGAAATTGGATGAAAGAGATTGATGAGGCGGAGAGGTGAAGAGGCAGTCGATAGTTTGTAATTAGGACCAGTAGCCAGCCATTAGCCAAAAGCAGAGAGCGACGGCGGGTGCAGATCCTTCGACTGCGTGCCCCAGCCCTTCGGCAAGCTCGGGGCACGTGCGCCTGAAAATCGGCGCGAAGAAAAGGTCCGGCCCCTTGGCTTAGGATGACATGTTCTGGAGGACCCTCATTTTGGGTTTTCTGGTCAAATACGCTTACTTCACTAAAAACAAAACGGCGCCTAAGAATGGGATTCGACGTATTTGCTCAGGATGGCGGTGGCGTGTTCGCAGAGTTTGCGATCTTCGGGGCCGAAGGCCGCAGGAAAATGGCTGTCGATGTCGAGTTCGCCAACGACTTTCCCTTTGACGAACACGGGGACGACGATTTCGGATTTAGTTTCGAGCGAGCACGCGAGGTAGCGCGAGTCTGCGTTGACGTCGTCGACGATAATGGTCTTTCCGCTGGAAGCGGCGGCTCCGCAGATTCCCTGGTTCAGAGGGATCCTGGTGTGGGGAGTCATCGTGCCGCGATAGGGTCCGAGAACGAGTATGTTTGGATCGCCGTTGAGTTCGAGCATGTAAAAGCCGACCCAGTTGTAGCGGGTAAGTTTTTCATGAAGGAGAGTGACGATGGACTTCATGAGACTGTCGGCGGAGGCGGCCTTGGCGCCCAAAGCGTCGAGTGCTGTAATGACTTCGGCGCATTTAGCGTTTGTGGTTGTCATTTATGATCAGTCGAACATAATCCTGAGCGCAAGGTGAATTTATTTTAGATGCGGTTGTTGCTGGAAAGTAATCGGAATGTGGCGACGAAGAACATTTCGCGCTGAATTGACACTCCCGTGGGCGCCCTCTAAACTAAAAGAAGTAAAGTGCCGGGGTAGCTCAGTGGTAGAGCGCCGCCCTGAAAAGGCGGGCGTAGCCAGTTCGATTCTGGCCCCCGGCACCACCGATACTGCCACGCTCGACGAAATTCCAGGCCAGACGCTATGTAGCATTGCCCACTAGGAGTTAGCGTGATTTTCTCGATGTGCTTTGCGAGTTCTGCACGCACTTGGGCAGTGTTGGAGTTCATGATGGCCCGTAGATTTTGCATGCGCGCCGTGACAAAACCACGAATGTTGCGAAGTTTGGTGGGAAGAGAATCCGGGCGAGATTCCAGGAGCTTCCCAGTTATCTGGCCGATCTGACGTTCACGGTCAACGAGTGCCGCCCGGAGTGCTGGCGAAAAATCTCCCTGGGCTACCACGTTGGCGAGATTTGCAACTTCGCGTTCCAGCGCCTCTTTGCGCCGGCGCATTTGCTCCAAATCCCCGCCTAGATTGTCCAGAGCCTTTACCAATTCAGCCTCGAATCTTTCGAGAACGTACTCTACCGCCTCTGGTCGCATTATTTGCGCTTGTAGTCCACCGAGCAATCGCTCTTCGAGCGCCTTGCGAAAAACGCGCACACTGTTCGTGCAAACACTAGCCCCTCGGAAAGCATTCTGTGGGCAGCCGTACACGACATCACTGCGCCCGCGCCATCGCCCCGAAACGATACTGATATTGGCCCCGCATTGGCTGCACTTCAGCAAGCCAGAGAACACGTAAGGCGAACTAACGGAGCGTCCCTGCATCCCGCCTTTTCTTCCAATCTCACCGTAAACTTGCTTGACCATTTCGATGCGTGCCTGCACCGAGTTCCACAGTTCTTCGGAGACGATCCGCTGCTCGGGAATTTCGCGGACCACCCACTTGTCCGCTGTGGTTCGCTTGTAGATGCGTTTCCCGGACTTCGAGCGGACCTTGATGGTTTTACCCCAAATGACACGCCCCCGAAAGCGTTCGTTCCTGAGAATCGTGCGAATGGACGAGGGACACCACGAGCGGGAGATTCTTCCCTTCTGTGGCTGCGGCGAGACTACGCCCTCAGCGTTCAATTGCTTGGTGATTCGCTGTAGGCTGTTGCCCTCGGCGTACATCTGGAAGATTCTCCGAACGATGGCCGCCTGATCTTCGCGCACTTCGAGGCGGACGCCAGTGATAAGCGCCCGGCCGTGTTGGTCAACCCGCGTGGAGTCCTCAATCGGAACGTTGCGGTAACCAAAGCACCGGCCTCCAGTGTGAAGTCCGCTCAGAGCTTTTCCCTCAACGCCCCGATGGACTTTCTTTCCCAATTCCTTCAGGTACAGCGAATCGACAATGCCATGCGTTGCGAGCAACACTTCAGCCTGTTCGGAATCGGTGTCGATTCCCTGACTCACAAAGACGAGCCGGATGTCTGCGAAGCGCAACTCGTCGTGAATTGTGAAGCTGTCTTTGAGTGTGCGGCTTATGCGTGAAGTGTCATCAACGAGGACAACGCTCAGCGGGCTTTGCTTCTCGCTAGAAAAGCGGGCATAAACAGCGCAGCGGAGTACTGGGATCACGGAACCCCCTCGGCTGAAGCTGAAGGCGTCGACACGGACTCTGTCACACATTCGGCAGCGAGGGCAAGACGATTTTCACGTTCGTGTTCCGAGAGATATTCCTTCACGAGAGCAGGAATCACGACCGCATCGAGAAATTCCTTGAGCGCAGAGTCCAAGTGCGAGCCACGCGAGCCCGTCTTGCCGCCGAATTGGACCACTGCCGCCATGCCGATTACTCGCGCACCCCTTCCGCTCCCTCCTCCGCGATAACGCGACTTTGGGCGTTCCTGCTATGGGGGTAGCTACCTGGACCTGGAATTGAGCAGAAACCCGCATGAATCGACTGTTTTGTCCGCGATAATTTCGTGCCTGAGGCGCGCTCGTGAGCCTTCCGGCAGGCATCATCGCAGTACGATGCCCCGCGACGCTTGCCATCCGGCAACTTAGCGCGACATCCCCTGCAGGTTCCCGGAGTGTGCGCTTCTTCCCCGTCCCGGCATCCACGGCTGCACCAAACGCCGGAGTTGGCTTGCCGCGTGAAGCGCACAGGGCCGATAATTTGGCCGCAACGATCACAGCATTCCTTTGCGTAGCAGCCATGCTTGGCCAGCAGTCCGTAGCTTTGTTGAGGAGTAAGCACCATGTTTAGCCTCCTGTTGCAGGCCCGAACTGGACCACCGCGTCCACTTCAGCTTTGTTGTCTCTCGATAACCGCGTTCGTCAAGGCTGTCTTACTCCGCGCACTCGCTAACTCTGCCCCGACCGTGTTCTCACGGGCGGTTGTGAACACTTGTGAACGGTCTGGACAGAATTCTGCATATATACTCACGCGAGGAGAAAGTTCTGCACAGACTATTCACAACCGTTCACACTCATCATTTGAGCCTAAGACCGCAATACGTTTTTCGTCCTGTCCCTCCTTCCCGACCCTTCTCGAAGCCAAGATCAAACAAGCGTGTTCCGAAAGCAGTTTGGCTTATCGGATGTTCATGGCCGTCGCTTTTTAGCCCAATCGTAAAAGTCTTGGTAGAACTCGGATGCGCCGATCCATGCGCCTTTCTCTTTCACAAGACGTTCGGAGATATAGTCAGCGAAATAGTCCATGTCAGACTTCCAAGAGTCCCGCGTCGCTTCGATACTCTCAGGGCGGCCTAACCCTTCGTTGAAATAGCGAATCGCGCCAGCGACGACCCAATTGACGATTGCTTCGGATTCGTGCAGCAGTTTTCCTGCAAGTTCAGGGTCTTTCTCGTCTGGTTTATTTTTGCAGGGTATTGGCAGAAGCCTTTTCCAGATCGCGTCGTCAGCGCCGCGAATCACTGGAGCGAAATTCGCGTCAATCCAGAGCTTGTGAGTCTCAGGAAAAGTGATTGGGTTTTCATACTTGCGGACCGCCTTGATGTCACCCATGCCTTGCGTGATGCGTTTGAGTTTAGATTCACGCAACCGTTGGCCTTCTTCAGTTTCGCTGGTAACGACGAAGCGCGCGCCACGTAGGTCGGCCAGGTCCGCAAGTGTATTGCTGTCTTGAGTCCTGCTCCACATGAGCGTGTCGATCTGAATCAGCGAAGAGTAATCAGCGAAGATCGTCTTGAGCGTTGTGAGAAACGTTGTTTTCCCGGTGTCAGTAGGTCCGAGCAGCAAGAACACAACTTTTTCTCTAGTGATGCCAGTCAGCGAGTAGCCTACGGCTTTCTGCACCCAACCGGCCAGATCGCCAAACATTTGCTCGACGAAAAGTAGCCATCGTCGGCGCAATGAGGTTTCGCGTATATTTGCACCGCACGATCTTAGTGATGTAGTCCTCGCGGTGATGATCTCTGAATTCTCCAGTGCGAAGATCAACTGTCCCATTCTCAAAATTGAGCAACCACAGGATTCGAGTCGAGTTTGTCGGTCGTGATGGCGATTTGCGGATGGCTCCTTGCAAGTCTGAGCATCCCCATAATCTTGTCGCTGTTCAGGGTGCGTTCTGACCATCGGACCATTTTTGCAGCAGCTTCTTCTGACAAGCTCGCTGCCTCGTGATAGATCGAACGCCCAGTTTGCTTCGCGAGTTCGACAACTCGCGCATCCGCGTCTTCTTGCCAATGCGCGCCGCTCCACATAAGCCAAACGTCTCTTTTGTGCCAGAAACGCACAGTTTCACAGTGCTGATCGGCGAAACGTTCCGCGTTGCTCGAATCTTCGCGTGTGGAACCAATGCGAGCCGGACTGGATTCAAGCGGCTTGCGTGCGAGGAATTGCATCGATTCGGACTCCTTTGTGTTATCGGGCGGAGCGACTAACTCCGCCCCACTTCTGTTTCTATCCGTTGGCTTCTGCGCTGGAGTTCAGAAGCGCAGTCCGCAAAGTCGCAACCCTGCGCTCCATTGCCTCCCGCAAGACTCGACTTACGGCATCGATCTCTTCCGGCCGCAGTGTTAGTAGTCCGGCTTCGGCCAATTGCAGCCGGGTCCGACTGACTTTTGCGTCCCTTGAAAGAGCAATTTGGCTACAATCGACCAGTTCCCGCTTGGCACGTAATCCCTCCATGTGAAGTCCTCCCTACGGCTGCAATTGCTGCTCCCTCACTTATGGTGCACAGTCGCGGAACGTACGGGGGGGTGCTTAGATTCCGGTGTCGCAACAATCCAAGGCTACTTAGGTTATGAAGGATTCTGCTTTGCAGATTTGGGGCGTGCATGCCTGCGATGGTATTCCTGAGCTTGGAGATGAAGTGCATCCTTAAGGAGTTTTTTTTGCTTAGCGTTTAACTTGTGAGGGGCGTCGAGTTTATCAAGGGGGAGGCCCAGATCTACGAATACTGTGTGGAGGACTTCACTTGGCGATTCTGTGTCTTCATGGGTACCGGCAACTGCCGAAAACCCCGGCTTTGTTTTCCGGCTGTTCCTCGGCCTAGAGTTTTCCTTCAGTGGCTTTGGGGGAGGGAAACCATGGATGTCAATGTGAACTCGTCTGTAGCCCTTTTCCACAGTCGATGGATTCATCACGAGGCTTTTTGCAACCTGAGCATTGGTGTACTTTTGTCGGAGATCGTAAACTTTTAGGAGAGTCCCAAAAGTCCCCCGATTAGGACGTTTCTTCTTGCCGTAGACAGCCTTCTGCATAGACGCCACTTCGCGCCATCGCCTTCCTAACTCTCCCTGGGTCGTCAAGTCAGAGATAGGAATAAAGAGTTCGACATTGTCGCTGAACCCATCTAGTTCACTACGCATCAAAATAATTCGTTCATGCTGTGGACAAAGATAATGTGGAAAAACGTTCCATTTTTCCGCAAACTCTTCTTCGGCCCGGAGAAAAGCATTTTCCGAGCAATCAGCCAAGAAAAGATACTCTGGTGTTACTTCGTCACCTCTAATACCTGGTATACGGTCGATATGGGTAGAAACTCGCGCAAACACCGACCCTTCAGGCGACTCGTAGATGGCTGCCGCTTCCAATTGTTCAAGTTCGGCCGCGTCCCGCGCATTTCGGACCACGAATTTGTAGTAAATCGTTCCGTCCGATTCGTCTACTTGCTCAATTCTTCCTCGGTTTTCTTTCAGGAAGCTTTCCCATTCTTTTGTTGTCACTTTTTCGGCTCTTCCATAGCTGCGGAGCCTGTCGCTTTGGAATCGAAAAAATACTGGGTATTTACGAAGGAAATCGCGACGATCCTCCTGAAAAGATGGATTTCTGAGCATACACTCAAAGAGATATTTCTTTCGATCGATAGGGTCGATCCGCAAGACGGACGAAGTGGGGGGGGTGAGGTATCGCCCATGCTTGAGACGTTTTGGCAAGAACCGTGCCTCTAACCTCGGCTCTAGCCGAGGGTCTTCGTTTCGCGATGAGCCTACTAAATACTTGACAGGGTGTCAATGCCGTAGCAGAATATATGAATGAGTCCCAAGCTTTACACAACGAAGGAAGCTGCCGCTGTGGTTGGTATCACCCGGGCAACAGTCCAAGCATGGATCGCGGCAAAGAAGATTCGACCACCCAAAGTGACCGTCGTTGGCAAGGTCACGGCAAGAATGTGGAGAAAGTCGGATATTGCGAAACTGCAACTGACCAAGCAGGAAATCTACCGAAAGGGCCGAGGTCGGAAAGCAAAGTCGAAGCGGTAAAAAACAAGCGGGACGCGCCGGTGCGATCAACACCGACACGCCCCTAATCACCAAGGAGGGTGAACTCCATGGCAACTGGAAAGAACCGTAACACAACTAGTCGAGCCGTCGAAATATAATATAAAAAAATTATTAAAGCGGCCAGATAACGTTTCTGACGACAGACGAGACACTGGCGGTCCTGAAAGCTGCTCGGGAGCGTTCTACACGCGATTGGACCATGATCCTGCTCGCCTACCGACATGGACTGCGAGCCTCCGAGGTCTGTAGCCTCAAGCTGAGTGATTGAGAGCCAGATTCACGTTTCCGGCCACCAGATGCGACGCCAGCGAATGCTTGAGCACATGGGGATGCCGTTTCTCGGATGAGATGCCAGCCGCGGTGGTGACAGCTTGGAACACGCGAAAAAACTGAGTACGGTCGATCCTGCCGCCCTTCTGCGAGGTAAAAAGATAATCCGAGCCATCCTTGGGTCGTTCTCGGAGCCACGCCCGGAGCGCGACCGTTTCGTCGAGCAGCGGCCTGCCGCGATGCGGGTAGAGCGGCTGGACCGTCTGGAGTGAACCCTTTAGACGCCGGATGGAGATCCAGCCCTCTCTCAGTTCAATCATCCGGCAAGCACTCGGGCATCGGTCGATCACCTCAACGATGCAATACGTCGGCACGAGCGATGGTCAGGCTGCGGAAGCTGCCCAGGCCGCGTTGATGAGGGTCTTCTAAGGTGCAACAAAAGGGTGGTTCTGTTGCGTTTTGCCGATCCTGAATACGCTGCCGCAAGGACTTAGCCCTACGCAGCGGTTCGGCTATCCAAGTGTAATGTTGCATTTTGGGCCGATTCACAGTTACTTCTCGTACTAACGTGCCAAATGCGAACCAGCCAAAACCACAGTGGAGATCATCGTTCGCAACGACGAGGTCGCAGGTTCGAGCCTGTCACTTTTGACGATGGCGTTAGCCAATCAACAGGAGCAACCTAAATCAGTTTGGACGTTAGGACTCTGGAATAATCGTCCTAGTTGAGAGGAGAGAATATGAATACGCTTGCAAGCAAATCATTTTTTCTGGGTGCGTTGATGTTAAGCATAGCCGTTGGCTCCTGGTCGCAAGGTGTCGGTGTCGGTATAACATTTAAGGCGTCCGCGCCATTTACGGCTGGAGAGACGAAATTTCCGGCAGGCACTTATACCATTACCCAAGACCCAGACAGCCAGACTGCATTTCAGATCAACAATGACTCCAATGGGTACGGCACGTTCGTCTCTACTGAACCAGGCACAACTCCTACTTCAAACCAAAAGCTTGAAGTGACCTTTCAGAAGTACGGCGATAATCTCGTGCTAAAGGCATTCACTCTCGGCGGAGCCAATTACGTTGTGCAGACCAGCTATGCAGAGAAGAAGGCATCTAAGGCAGGAAGTCCAAGCAAGGTGTCAGTACCAGCGAACAAGAAATAAAAGCTGCCGCGATAGGCCAGCCGCTGATAGAGGAAGTCCATGAATCTGACCCTTTTTTGCCCTTTGCAAGCATCAATGCGAGCCTGCCTTGTATGCGTTCGACCTGCCGACGCGACTTGAGCAGGAGTGTCGCAGAATTTTTCCACGATTACTGGATTCGCGTTTTTTGTGAACTAGGCGAAAGCGGGCAACCCTTTCAGGCCACCCGCTCCGTCATCAATACGCGATTCTCTTCTCGATTATTGACTCGGGTGCTTATTGGACATTTGTTTGACCTGTTGCAAGACCTGAACTAGATTGTAGCTCTCCGGATCCTGCAGCGGCGGGAACGCGGCGTAAGACTCGAGTTCCTTTAGCCACAGTAGCTGCCCGACGGGCAGCATGTTCCAGTTATAGATGTACGCAGTGCTCGGGGACGCAAGTGTACCGCCCATGGACAAGACGGACTTCTGGTCTTCGCCCGACCGCCTGCTCGAAGGGATCGCGCCTGATGTTCTGGACCTGGGCCCAACCATACTGCTGGGGGCCCAAGAGCGCGGAGGCACCGCCCGAGCCCTCCATCGTGAAATAGATCTTCCAGTTCTTGTACCGCACGGCCGACGGTGTGGCACCAGTGTAATAGAAGAAGACATCACGCGCCGACTTGTCCGACTTGCCTTCGAGGTAGTCGCGCTGGTTGACACCGTCGAGGGTAGTCTTGACGATCCCAGGGTATTGACCGGCCTCGATCTGTTTTTTCAGTCCGTCGCCCTTGGGGCCGCCGGCGATGTCGACGAGGGTCGGCAACCAGTCGAGTGAGGCGAATATCTCGGTCTTGAGCGTGCCCGGCTTAATGTGTCCCGGCCAGCGGATGACCAGCGGCACGCGCATGCCACCTTCCCAGGTGGTGAGCTTGTTGGCCTTGAACGGCGTCATGCCACCGTCCGGGAAAGTCTGGCTCTGCGCGCCATTATCGGTGGTGAAGATGAGAATGGTGTTGTCGAGCTGGCCCATATCCTCCAGCTTCTTCATCACGTAGCCGATGTTGTCGTCCATCTGCTTCATGCCGGCTTCTTGGATGCCCCAGTCCTTGCCGCCTTCTTCACCCAGCATCGCCAGGTACTTCGGCGACAGCACCGTCGTGACGTGCATGCGCGCCGGGTTGTACCAGACGAAGAACGGCTTGTTGGTCTTCTTGGGATCGTTGCGGTCGAGGAAGTCGATTACTTTGGCGGAGATTTCCTCATCCACGGTTTTCGACCGCTCCAGGGTCAGCGGACCCTCATCCTTGCAGGTCTGGTTCTTCGATGTGCCATCGGAGGACTTGCACCAGAGCACGGGGCGAGGCGGAGTCAGGCAAGTCGTGGTCTTCGGCTCCACGGCTCCGGGGACTTCTGGGATTCCGGGGATCGGCGTGTTCTTGCACGGCGGCGCGAAACCTTGTTGGGTCGGGCTCTTGTTGATGTCAGGGAAGCTCACCTGCTCCATTGCGTCGAGATGGTAGAGGTAACCCCAGAATTCCTGGAAGCCATGCGCCGTCGGCAGCGCATCGGTATGGTCGCCCAGGTGGTTCTTGCCGAACTCGCCGGTCGTGTAGCCAAGATCGTACAGGAACTTGGCGAGCGCAGGGGTGCCGGGACGCAGGTACGACGGACTGCCGGGAAGCTGCGGCGGGATCATGCCGGTGCGCAGCGGATTCATCCCGGTGAAGAAGGCGTTTCGCCCTGCCGTGCAGCTTTGCTCGGCGTAGTAGGTCATGAACTTGGCGCCCTCGTTAGCAATGCGGTCAAGGTTCGGCGTTTCGCCGAGTCCCATACCTTGTTGGTAGCTGACCAACTGCATCCAGCCGATGTCATCTCCCATGATGAATACGATGTTAGGTTTCTTTTCCTGCGCCTGAATAGTAGGCGACGCCACTAAGGCAAATACAGCGAGAAGTGATCCGCCCAGCCAAGTTTTAGCACTCCACTTCATGACTAGCCCCCTTATCTCTCAATTGGAAATTGTGGAAAGGACGGTCTCTTCCTTCGCAGGCGGTGCGTGGGAACATTCGAGACCGACACATCTTACCCCTTGAAAGAGTGAATTGAAACCGGCAAGAACAACCGCGCTCCCGGACGGATTGTCTGGTCAACGTCTACGCGCCCCGCTTCCTGTAATGGTGTGGTTTCATGGTGGCGGGTTCATAAGCGGCCCAGGAAACGCTTTTTACGGCGCCTACCTCGCACGGACCGCGAATGCCGTCGTGGTCACCGTGAATTATCGGCTTGGGCCATTGGGTTGGCTTGCATTGCCTTCGCTTGCAGCCGAAGCGCCAGACCATTCTACCGGCAACTATGGGCTGCTGGAAACCAAGTCCAAATTGTTTTGACTTTGGGAAGTAGCTAGTACTTTTGACAATGGTAATGAATTTTCAATTGGCGCACCATCGCGCTGTAGTTCGCTCCCGCCCCATTTTGAGCAAGTTTGTGAGGCGCCCTTTCTGGGCGACCAGATACAGAGGTGTTCAAGAATTTCAGGACAGGCAGAGGAGATAAATCATGGCAACAGCTGCTCCCCAAAACGCCAAAAGTACTGAACGGCCGTTCGACATCAATGAGCATTTCACGAAACTTATGAATGAAGTCGGTCTCGACCCGTCGGATACCGGCGGCACGATCACGTTCGTGGGCGAAGACCCGATCATGGAGAGCCGGGTCCGACTCGGCGCTGCCTACTCGATTCCGTATATGGGAACGGCAGCGGCGGCGGCGATGATCTGGAAAATGCGTACCGGACGGGGCCAAAATTTGAAAATCGATCTGCGCAAGGCGATTCACTATATTACAGACATGCCTTGGTCGATGCTGAATGGAAGGCACTATCCCCATCCCTTCACCGAAGGCTGCCCATATGGGGAAGAGAGTTACCCAACCAAAGACGGGCGCCGCTTCTCTCCGATCGGTTTTTATCCGGCCGATGAGCGGAAGTGGAGCGAGTTTCTCGGTTGCCCCGCAACAAAAGAGGCTGTCGCGGCGAAGATAGCAACTTGGAATGCGCTCGACCTCGAGACAGAATGCAACGCACGGGGGATGGTCGGCGGGATGGTGCGCACCGTCGAGGAGTGGGCCAACACGGAATCCGGGCAGCAACTGGCGGAAACACCGGTGATCGAGATCACGAAGATCGGCGACAGCAAACCCGAACCGTTCGCGCAGGGCGCCAAACGTCCGTTGTCGGGCCTCCGTGTGTTGTGCAACACCCATGAGACGCGGGAACAGCGATCGGGCGGACCTTGGCCGAACAGGGCGCCGACGGTCTCCAAACGACCTCACCCGACGAGTTCTTCCATGACCACATCCTTCTCGAGGCCGGCGTCGGACTTCGCTCGACCTATATCGACATTAAAAACCCCGCTGAACTCAAGGTTATGTACAACCTCTTGAAGGATGCCGATGTGTTCGCGGAGAACTTTCGCCACATGGGCGAGCACGGTCTTTCACCCGAAACGGTTGCTACAAAACGTCCCGGCATCATCTACGTGTCGGCGCATGGCGTTTCCCATCATGGGGCCTGGGCTGGACGTGGAGCGTTCGATCCCCTTTCAATCCCAATGACTGGCATTGCCGCTTTGGAAGGGACGCTGGACGCTCCGAAGTATCCGCCCTTCGGCTTGTTGAACGATGTCATCAGCGGCATCTTTGGAACGCTCGGCGCTTACGCCGCGCTCATTCGCAGAGCAAAAGAAGGCGGCAGCTACCTTGTGCGCGTCTCACTTTGCCGTTGTTCCATGTGGTACGGCACCTTGGGCTTTCTTGACAGGGGCGACACTAAGCGTGACGGGGACCAACATAAGCTGATTGACCCGGACATGTTTGAAGCCGAAACGCCGCTGGGCCTTGTCAGGCGACCTGCCCCGTGTGTTGAGTTCTCGGAAACAAAGGGATACTGGGCCGACCCTGTGTTGCGTTACCGCGGTTCGGATAAACCGGAATGGCGTAGCTGACTGAAATCGACTTCGTCGGCGGAGCCGCCTCGGCTTCCGACGGACTTGTGCCTTCCGAAATTCGCTCCTACGCTCCGCCCTCCCGTCACCAACGACTAAATTTAGAGAGAGAGAACGTCATGTTTAGACAGAGTGTGCGAAAAGTAGTTTTGGGATTCTTTGTCGGAGTTTTGATGTTGACGCCGTCGGCCAATGCCCAGGATAAGACGCGTTTCACATCCGAGGAATTGAACCGCCGGACCATTCAGCGCCGCGCCGTGGGCGCCGTCATCTGGGGTCTGCCACTGGTGGGCGAGGATGCGGTGAAGCAGGCCGTTACATCGGGCCAAAACCACCCAAAGGTAAGGAGTCGAACTGGCTCTACACCCAGCCCGATAAGAAATGGTTTCCGTGGTTCCGTTTGTACGGCCCAGAAAAGGCCGTCTTCGACAAGAGCTGGAAGCTGCCGGACATCGAGGCAGTGAAATAGCCGTACAAATTTCCAAATACAAAGACGAGAAAAGAAAAGGTGGCAGATATGAATCTGTTAATGAGAGGTTGCCTAATTTTTGGGGCACTGGTGGGATTGCTCCCGTTCACTTTGCCGCTGATTGCACAAGAGCATCCTGTTAACCCGACGGGAAATCTGGTTGCCACAGAGGCAACGCCATCGGCCGCTACAAATGCCGAGGAATTGAGAAAGCAGTCGCAGAATCCGATCGCCAGTCTCATCAGCGTTCCGTTTCAAGACAACTGGAACTTCGGCATCGGGCCGTCCGACCGCGTTCAAAACGTTCTCAATATCCAGCCGGTCATTCCGTTCAGTGTGGGAAAAGATTGGAACCTCATTACCCGTTGGATTACGCCAATCATCTACCAACCACTTCCCATAGCACAGCCACCGGGGCCCCCGACCCAACAGACCGGAGTCTACGGATTGGGAGACATTAACCCATCCTTTTTGTTCTCGCCGAAGAAGAGCAAAGTGACCTGGGGAGTCGGGCCGACGTTTGTGTTTCCGACAGCGACCAACACGGCTTATCTCGGACAGGGAAAACTCAGCATAGGGCCGTCGGTCGTCGTCCTGGTACAGCCCAAACATTGGACGATTGGGTTTCTCACGAACAATTACTGGTCGGTAGCAGGTCATGCCAATTTCAATTCGGATGGCACGGTTAATAAGCCTCCCGTGAACCAATTTCTTCTACAGTGGTTCGTCAACTACAACCTGAAGAAGGGTTGGTATCTCAAAAGTGCGCCAATCGTCACTGCCAACTGGAGAGCACCCAGCGGTGACGTGTGGAATGTGCCCTTCGGCGGAGGCTTCGGGAGAATCATGAAGCTGGGATTCCAGCCAGTGAATCTCTCCGCGGAGTTCTACGGCAATGCCGTTCATCCTACGGGCGCTTCACCTTGGACCTTCCGCATGCAATTTGTGTTGCTGTTTCCCAAGCTTTCCAAGGAAGAAGAGAAAATGTTGCTCGAGGAAAAGCTGAAACAGATGAACGCGGAACAGTCGCCGCCCCCGAAAAAATGAATGAATCAAGCAGCACCTGGATAGCTGATGCTCCCGATCATCCTCGGCGCGTGCGTTTTGGTGGCCCTGACAATGGCCATCCATGCCTCCGGCATCGCCGTGCTGATGCGTGCCTTGATGCAGTTGGAGGCCGTGCCGCCCACACGTGTCTGGCCTGCTGTACAAACGCTGCTGCGGATGCTCTGGTGGCTGAAGGGGTGCGCAGCGAACTTCGCGCCCTACGCGGCCAAGAATAGCAGTAGCAATCAGGCCAGGTAGAGAGTAGAAGAAGGAATCATGGCAAACAAGAAACCAACCAACGGCAAGGTATATACTGTATGAAGAAAAGAAAAGATCTCAACGTTCGTCAGGCAAAACTGCTCCATGAAAGAGCAAAAGGCAAGACCCTCGCTCAAGCCGCAATCGCCGCCGGCTACTCTCCAAAGAATGCAAACCAATCAGGCTATCAAGCAATGAACATCATGCGGGGCAGAGTTCAAGGCCTGATGGAGGAAAGCGGACTCGATGAGCGAAGTCTCATTCACAAATATTTATTGCCACTGATGGAGGCTACGGAGACACTCTATTTTCAGAGGAATGGCAAGGTAACAGACAAGCGCAAAGTAGAAGCCCTCAATATTCGTTTGAATGCACTCAAGGAAGCTTTTATGCTCCACGGATCGTACGCACCTCGAGATCCAAAGGAAGCTGCGCAATATGGTGTGAAGATCATCATCGCTGATATCCCAGGTCCGCCAGGTGAATTTAATCAGTTCATTGACATCGTGCCGCCCAAGCATCCTAAGAATTACGGCAATTATGGCAACGGGAACAAGCCGGTGAAAGTTGATCTGAGGCCGAAAGACTAATTGCGGCCGGAACACGCTGCGCTCCGCTTTCTTCTTCCTTAAAATCTGCGCATTCCCAATTCTGTCTTACTTCTTGCAACAAGGCTCCAAATGGCTTCAATTGGAATAGGGCGGCGGTGCTACGCCTTTGTTGGACTTAAAAAATAGGGATGCAATTTCGATCCTCACCGCCCGTACCAAATCTCAAGAAACGAAAGACTCTTACCGCGCTGGATCAGCAATTCGAGCCTCGTCAGTAACTATCTTCCTTCCGGCCTACCTTGAGCCGAGGATCAATTCGTCACTGACGACGCATGCGCGAGGTCGTCAATCTCTTTCAGAACGGTTATGAGAAGAGATTCAACGACGGCTTGACCTTTTTCGCGGGTGGCGAGAGTGGGATCACCCCATGCCCCCGTCGGTGAGTAGGTGGCGCTTCCTTTCGGATTGCGCGTTAGGCCACCGGGTTGATGTGGGTTGAGGTCGCGAGTGGCTTTTTTCATTTGGACAGATTCTGGAGCGATATAAAGCATCATCGAGGTTTCGATTTCGTCCGCGTGCGTACCACCAGACTGGCGAAGCTTCTTTTCGACGGGATCATCCTTGGTCAGATCGGTGTAGTGCAAGACGATATTGTCTTTTGCAAGTTCGGCGGCGGCCCGGGCGAGCGGTCTGAGCGTCGTGATTCCCGTGTTCAGGATGTAGAAGCGCCGCGGCCCATAGTGGGCGAGAGAGCGAACGATGTCGGTAATCATGGCGCAAGCGGTATCTAAGCTGAGTGACGTAGAGCCGGGATATTCGAGGAAGGCCGGGTAGAAGCTGTAATTGATCGTAGGAGCAACGATAACTCCCTTTGGAGCGGCTGTGAGAACCCGCCGCTCGAAATATTCGGCCATGAGGAAATCGTTGTTGAGTTGCAAATGCCTGCCGTGCTCTTTGGATTCGGCGCCTAGTGGGATCACTACGACAGCGTCTGGTGTTAGGACGCTTTCGGCTTCGTCCCACGTGAGAGATTCGAGAAGAACGGCCCCTTCTTTATGGGACGGCTGTTGTGTAGGGGAATTACTTAGGGATTGCGCCCACCCAAATGCAGCAAGGCTGAATGAGCAGAAGGATAAGGTACTAAACCAAAGCTTTGGTCGCGGCATACATTTCGCTCCTCGCTACCCAGGGGGGTCAGATGAAGCGAATGTTACTGCCACCTTGTTCCCTTGCCCAATCAGAAAAAAAAGAACGCCCTTCGGCTCCAAAAGGCTCCAATTGGGGGGCTCGGCGGAAGCGGCAACGTCATCATGTAGTTACGCGAATGATGCGCCACGGTGACGCAAAGGTCGCGCTGAACTACTACGCGCTGTCCTCGCGGACGCCGAGCGAATCGCATCCGAGAAACTGTCCCATCGCATCGGGGCTCAATTGGAGTCAGACCCTGAATTGGAGTCAGGTTCTCCAGCTAAAACAGCGTGGAGAAAAGGCTTGGCGGAGGCGTGTGGAAGTCGAACCTCAAACTTCCTACTTCTAAGCCTCGGCGAATGACCATGTGGTCACCATATTCGGCGGTAGATTCAATCGCGTGAGGCGCATCCCGATTGGCCAAGACCTGCACAGTGTCCTGCGACAATATCTCCGATCAACCGTAAGAAAGAATACTCAAAGCGCGAATTTCTTTGTGGGACGAGATGGCCGTGAGTTGAATACCGATACCCTGACGAAGAGTTTTCAAAGACTTCGACGGGTTGCCGGAATTTCACGACATGACGGTGCTGTGTACCAGCCTCGAATGAATGATCTCCGACATACTTTTGCTGTTCACCGCTTGACTGCGTGGTTTAAACAAGGTGCTGATTTAAACCATTTGCTTCCTGCATTGGCTGCTTATATGGGACAGGTTGGATTGGGATCAACGGAAAGGTACCTGTCGATGACCCCGGAGCGTTTTCGCGATCAACTTATAAAGTTGAGTCCTCAACGAAGGAAGCGGCGTTGGCGCGATAACGCAACCCTAATGAAATTCTTAGAGGAACTCTGAACCCTCGTCGGTTCTATACCCAGTCTGAGGCACTGCTCCCGATTAGGAACTGGTCGCGCATCAGCGCCTCATCATAATCGTGGACCCGGCTCTGTGTTCCCACCCCCTTCACCTGCTTGAGTTGACTGCTGAAATTGGGATTACGTTTTCTCGATTGCATCCAAAATCTTTCGCCAGTCCCCCTCGTCCGTTCCAGCAGCGAACGTAAATGCGAGTCAGGCAACTCTCTATCACGGTGGGAGCGAGTCCTGCCGCTGCTCCTATCTTGCCCACGAAAACGTGCGGCGCTGGAAATCAAACGCGATCTGCTTGAGGCCAAGTGCGGAAGGCCCGAGCAGTCCATCAAACTCGCGGCTCTCGTCTTCTTGGTCCTCCACGACGAAGGCGTTCTGTTGGCCGAAATCAGTTTCGCCAAAATTCGTTGTCGCTAATAGCACACGTTGGAGCCGAAAGTCGCCTCCCATGTTTGATGACTTACGCTCGCCGAGGCTAATCATTTGCGGCAGTCGGTCGCGAATTCGACTCTCAAAGAGAAGAATGCCAGACGCTGCGGTGTCCAGCAGCAGATGAAGGGAAACTCCATCCACTTCCACCCGCACGGTCAACCAGGGCGGGGCACTTTGAAATGGGACTGAGGAACCGGAGACCGGCGCCGCCCCGAAAACGATCCGTTTTGTCGTGTAGTCGATACTGAAGTTGCTCCGACTGAGTACGTCCAACCCAATCACGGCGTCGATGCGGATTCCAAGACCTTTCTGCAAAAAAGCCAGGTCCCGGATTAAGACCGGGAGAGACTTGGCTCGTAGAGCACCTATTTGCACGCTTGGCAACACAGCTTGTTGAACTTCGACGACTTGGTTGTGCACACCAAGTCTTCCAACTACTCCCGCCATGTGAAGTTTTTGGGCAACTCTGCTATCTATTACGTTCGATCGGTACCGGTGTCGATGATGAAATTCAGCCGCTGGGTGTCGCCCAGAGACCCTTGAACAACGATCAGATAGTCGCGGTACGTCTGGAAGGGAACCTCATGATGTCCCGGGCTCGCCTCGTGCGTGGGTTCGCTGCTAGGCATCGCGGGAATCTGACTGAATCCTGATGTGGCAAGGGTTAGTGCAAAGCCTAAGAGCAAACTTCCCTGGGCGATCTGCCTTCTGTTTTCTGTCCTCATGTCATCCTCCTCCACAATGCGTGGGTGAGGGCGACCTTCGGCTAGGTAGGCAAGTGCCTCAATGCAAGGCGTCTCAAAATCCCGGCAAGGCGTCTCAAAATCCCATCATTTTCAGGTCATGAAACGATCTGGCTTGCTTGCAGTGACTTAGCAGCGGTGTGAGTGGGAGACAGAGATTTCCTGTGCGATGTTCATACGAGCGAGGAGTTCGTTCCTCGTATGGTAGAATCCCAGAAATTCTAGGGGGGCACTGTGAAGGCATTCGATAGATCCCCTAGGCTGGTTCGCTTCGAGGGATTCCAGCTTGACCTACGTGCAGCTGAGTTGCGCCCGGACGCGGGCAAGACTCTACGGCTGTCGGAGCAGCCGTTCCGAATCCTTACGATGCTGCTCGAGCGCCCCGGCGAAGTGCTGACGCGAGAGGACATTCGCAAGGAACTCTGGCCGGACGACACCATTGTGGAATTTGAGCACAGCATCAACGCCGCAATGAATCGATTGCGGCAGGCTCTGGGCGACTCCGCTGAAGATCCCCACTACATTGAAACTCTGGCCCGCCGAGGCTATCGCTGGATGGTGTCCGTGGAGGGGATGGAGGTAGGGCCAACCTCCGACGTCACTCCTCGCCGTTGGTGGCTCTGGGCGGCTGCCCTTGTGGCAGTCATGGGCCTCGGCGGCGGCGTTCTATGGTTTGTTCATCCAGCCCCGAAACCTACGCAACCGCGGCTCACCTCTACTCCACTAACTGCTTCTCCGGGCTTTGAAGGTCACGCAAGCTTTTCGCCGGACGGCAACGAAGTGGCTTTCGTCCAACATGAAAGAAACGAGAGCACACGGATATACGTCAAACTGATCGGAACTGGCGGGCCGCCGCTGCGGCTTACTACTGGTTCGGCCTTCGACTGGAGTCCTGCCTGGTCGCCGGACGGCCGTTACATCGCGTTTCTTCGGCATATCTCCCGGGAAAAGGACGCGGTGCTGCTGATCCCAGCCTTGGGCGGTCCAGAGCGCAAAATTGGCGAAGTGTTTCAAAGTATGATCGGTGGTTCCCATCTGAGCTGGTCGCCCGATGGCAATTCGCTTGTCATCAGTGACCAAGACTCACTCAAGGAGCCTTCGGGGCTTTTCCTGCTGACGATCGACACTGGAGAAAGGCGTAGGCTGACGTCGGCGCCATCTCCTGCATTTGGGGATTGTTGCGCATCCTTCTCCCCGGACGGGCGAACACTGGCGTTCAGCCGCGGGGATGATCTGTACTTGTTGGCCGTTTCCGATGGGCTCAAGGCGGTGGGTGAAGCAAAGCGGATAGAGTTGGGGAATCGCAGCGGCTATGCTCCAGCTTGGACGGAGGATGGGCGCGAGATTGTTTTTTGGGACGGTCTCCATGCGTCGGGGCTGTGGAGAATTGATGTTTCCGGATCTGAAGGACGATCCGCCGAACCGCAGCGACTAGCGGATCTTGGGGAAAGCGCCGCCTTGCCAGCCATTTCGCGCCGGGGGCACCGCCTCGCTTACTCAAGCTTTTCTTTCCATTCTAGTATTTGGCGGATGGCCGCGCCCGGTGGCTCAAAGGCTCGTGATGAAAAGAGCGCAGGATCCCTCAATCGGAATACCCCTTTCATCTACTCAACGCGATATGACACTTCTCCTGAGTTCTCACCCGACGGCAAGAAAATTGCGTTCCTGTCGACCCGCTCGGGAAACACGGAGATTTGGGTATGCGATAGCGATGGTTCGAGTCCTGTCCAATTAACCTCTTTCCGCGGTTCGCAGGTCTCCACTCCACGCTGGTCTCCCGACGGTGGACGGATTGCCTTTGACTCCGATGCAGGAGGGGGAGAAGACGTTTGGATGATCGGCGCGAACGGAGGGAAGCCAGTTCGCATGACTACCTATCCGTTGAACGATGGGGACCCGAGTTGGTCGCGCGACGGACGGTGGATCTACTTTGACTCTGTTCGCACAGGAGAGCAGCAGGTGTGGAAGATCCCGGCTGACGGAGGCGAGGCGATCCAGGTGACGCGGGACGGTGGCTACGCGCCCCTTGAATCGCCGGATGCTAAATTTCTTTACCATACCAAAGCTCTGGAGGATACGAGCCTGTGGAGAATTCCCGTGGCAGGTGGTCAGGCTACCAAGGTTCTGGAAGGCTTGAGCAACTACCTGAATCTGGCGATAGTTGACGAAGGAATTTACTTTGTTCCTCAGCATGATTCGGGGTATTGCATCCAGTTTTTCAACCTAAGGACCAAACAGATCCGGCGGATCGCTAATTTTGAAAAAGCTCTGGACCTGTTCGCCAATATAGGTGGCCTAGCTTATTCTCCGGATGGCCGATGGATCCTGTATACGCAAGTCGATCAAGAAGGCGCCGAGCTAAGACTCGTGGAGAACTTTCGCTAGTATTAATTCTACATTTGGCCGCTATGCTTCGGTAACCGAACTCGCTCGCCCGGAATTGGCTCAAAATCAAGAACCCGAATTACACCCAGAGCAAAGACCGACACGAGTTACTGACTCACTCGAAAAAATGAGGGGATTTGGGTCCCGGGGCGCGGTTACTCCCGCTGTGGACCACCGCATTTGTCACGGCGCACCCGGTAAGAGCATTAATTAGACCTTACTGACAAGCCGTTGCTCTTCGTTGACTTGCCTTCTGTCCTCAACCTAAGATGTGGTGCAATGCCAGGCACCGACCCGCTCATCGGTCAAACTATCTCGCACTACCGCATCCTAGAAAAACTCGGCGGCGGGGGGATGGGTGTTGTTTATAAGGCCGAGGACACCCGACTGCATCGCTCCGTCGCGCTCAAGTTTTTGCCGCAGGAAGTTGCCCGCGACCCTCAGGCACTCGCCCGTTTTCAGCGCGAAGCACAAGCCGCATCAGCACTGAATCATCCAAATATTTGTACGATTTACGACATAGGCGAGCTGGACGGACAGGCATTCATTGCCATGGAGTTTCTGGACGGCATGACGCTGAAGCACCGCATCAACGGAAAGCCAATCGAGACCGATTTTCTACTCACTCTGGCGATTGAGATTGCCGATGCCTTGGATGCCGCGCACGCCGAAGGCATAATTCATCGCGACATCAAGCCTGCCAATATTTTCGCGACCAAGCGGGGACACGCAAAGATTCTCGATTTCGGTCTGGCGAAGGTCAAGTTTACAGGAGCCCTCTTTTCTGGAGCGACGGTTACTGGTGAAATGACCGAAGGCGTGAGTGCGGAGCACCTGACCAACCCGGGCTCTGCGCTAGGCACGGTCGCTTACATGTCGCCGGAGCAGGTGAAGGCCAAGGAACTGGACGCACGCTCGGATCTGTTTTCGTTCGGAGTGGTCTTATACGAAATGGCGACGGGAGCGTTGCCTTTTCGTGGGGAAAGTTCGGGAGTTATTTTCAACGCCATTCTGGAACGACACCCAGTCCACGCGGTGCGGCTGAATCCCGATCTGCCACCCGAACTGGAACGGATCATTAATCGTGCGCTGGAGAAAGATCAGGAGCTCCGTTATCAGGGCGCAGCGGAAATGCGTTCCGAACTGATGCGCCTGAAGCGGGATACAGACACCAGCCATTCGGCAATTTTTCCTCCGGGAACCGCGCAGAGCGACTCTAGCGCCTCCCCGCGGATGCCGTCTGTTGCCGGAACCTCCACATCTGGGATTGCGGCGTCCTCCGATTCGGAAATCGCAGTTGGTCTTCTGGCTCGCCACAAGAAAGCTTTCCTCACGGCAATTGCTATCGCGCTCCTCGTGGCTAGTGCTCTGGGATTTGGCGCGTACCGCTGGCTCGCGCCTCGCTCTGGCTCCGCCATTGACTCGCTCGCCGTGCTGCCTTTTGCCAACGTCACGGCGGATCCGAACACGGAGTACTTGAGCGACGGATTAACGGAAAGCCTCATCAGCAGTCTTTCGCAGCTCCCAAACCTGACGGTGCGCCCGCGAAGTTCGGTTTTCCACTACAAGTCCAAGGACGTGGACCCGCTGAAGGCGGCGGGCGAACTGAAAGTCGGGGCGGTCGTGACCGGGCGGATCACGCAGCGCGGCGATTCGCTGCTCGTGAGCGCCGAGCTCACCGACATTCGCACGAACCGTAGCCTGTGGAGCGAACAATATGACCGGAAGCTCTCCGACGCGCTCTCGGTACAGCGGGAGATTGCGGGAGAAATCTCCGCGCGTCTCCGCGAGCGGCTCACGGGGGAGCAGAAAGCCAAACTGAATAATGGCGGGACCTCCGATCCCGAGGCTTACCAGCTATACCTGAAGGGCCGCTTCTACTGGGACAAGCGCACGCCTGAGGCTTTGCAGAAATCCCGGGAGTATTTCCAGCAGGCGGTTGAAAAGGATCCCAACTACGCGCTGGCCTACGTAGGTTTGGCGGAGTATTACGCGGTCATCTCAGACTACACTTACGTTCCCTACAGTGAAACCAACCCAAAGGTGAACACCTACGCCGCACGGGCGGTGGCCATTGACGGAACACAAGCGGAAGCACATGCATTACTCGCGGTCACGCACGACATGGACTGGGACTGGGCTGCCGCCGGGCGTGAGTTTGAGCGTGCCCTGGAGCTGAATCCAAACCTGAGCCGCACCCATGTTTTGTACGGCTTCCACTACGACTATCTCGGAAATCGTGAGCAGGCGCTCATGCACTACCGACGCGCTGTCGAGCTTGATCCCCTGAACCTGAACGCGAATGACAATTTGGCCAGCGAGTATATTTTCTCCCGGCAGTATGACCAGGCGATCGAACATGAGAAAAAGACTTTGGAAATGGATCCCAGCTATGCGAACGCTCACGCCAACCTGTCGAACGCCTACCTCTTCGCGGGCAAGTATGATCTTTGGCTGAAGGAATGGGAGGAGGCGGCGAAGCTAAGGAACGACGCAGAGGAACTGGCCCTTGTCGAGGCAGTCAGCAAGGAGTACGCCAAGTCTGGGTTTCGTGGCGCCATGAAACACCTCGTTTCGCTCCAGGAAGAGAAGGCGAGACGCATCTACATTGACCCCGCGTCTATTGCGACGAACTATGCCCTTTTGGGAGAAAAAGATCGTGCGTTTAGCTGGTTGGAAAAAGCCTACGGGGAAAAGAGCGGCGTTCTGCCGAACATCAAGAGTTTTCCCGCTTTCGATTCACTGCGTTCCGATCCCCGCTACGCGGACCTACTGAAACGCATGGGCCTGCCGCAATAGCTAAATTGTTTACCATCGAGCAAATCAAAGACCTCCACGACCGGCTCGGTAGCGCGAAGACGCTCCCAAAGAGAAGAGAAATCTGGAGATGGTGAAGTTTGCTACGAGGTCGGCGGCGCACCGGTAATCGTTGAGCGGGCTCCATTCCCACCGTATGCTTGAGGGATGAAAGCGCCGGAGCGGTTCGAGGCAAGTCGGCTAGTCTTGAGGAAGCCGAGATTGGCTGACGCTGAGGCCATCTTCATTCGTTACGCCAGCGATCCCGAAGTTACAAGGTATCTGGGCTGGCCCAGAAAGATGGCGTAGTAACAGACGTGCGCGAGACTGAAGCTCTCGAGATTCAGGCCAAAGCTGTCGACATGGGATTCCGGCTGCAAGGAAGTTACGCTCCGCGCGATCCGAAAGAAGCAGCGCAGTATGGCGTGAAGATTATTATTGCCGACATTCCCGGGCCTCCTGGCGAGTTCAATCAGTTCATCGACATCGTGCCACCCAAGCACCCGAAGAACTACGGCAGCTTCGGCAACGGGAACAAGCCACCCGGCGACAACAGCGGCCACGACTAAAGATATATATTTTCCATACCTGATTCCCGCAGGGTTGGAAGGTATATCTTCTTCATCGGAGCACCATGTCTCAGGTCTTCTGCAAATACCAACCGCCAAGGCATCAAATGCTCGTTTCCCTGCCAAATCCAACTGCCTTATGCCATTCCCGATTCCCTTCCCTGTTACTCGGCGTACAGTGAAAATAGGCAAGCGATGCCCTTACAACAAAGGCTTGCACCCCGCGGTGCATCTGTCGTCTCACCGGAAGCGTTCAGGCAGCCACATCTATGAGGAAGTTAGCCTGTGGCAGCACCGTGCATTCCGGTCCCCCGGCACCATCCGTAGATCGCTCACCAGCCTGACCCAGTAAATTCCAATTCCCCTTTGCTACGTAGACTTTTCCATTCGCCTCCATTTCGATTTTTTCAACATGCCTCAAGAGCGCGGCCCGAGCGACTGTCACGTCTCCACTCAAGAGTCCACGTAAATCCTTTAGCTTTGCTTTCGCGGTCGCTGTCATCGTTGCGATTCGCGTTTTGATCGAATCCTCGCTTGAGGAAACAACGCGCTCGGTGATCTCCGCAATTTCGCATTCGCGCGCCGCGATTGCTGCCATGATCGTTGGCGAGAGTTGCCCGCTTGCCAGAGCGCGTGTAAGGTTCTCCAGTTCCGCTTCGAGTTGGCGCTTCCGGCTCTGCAATCCATCCATCTCGCTCCCCATAGTTTGCAGTTCTTTGAGAAGCCCAGATTCGACTTTCTCCATCACGTAATCGACAACTTCGGGGCACAAAATCTTCTCTTGTAGGTTCGCGAGCATCGCGGCCTCAAGATCGTCTCGGCGAATTCGAGCGGAATTCTTGCAAACCGTCTCTCCGCGATTCCAGTTCGAAGGGCAACCGTAAACTTGGCTCGATTTGTTCCTACCCTTGCCCCACAACACCGTCAAATTCGCGTGACACTCAGCACACTTTAAAATTCCGCTGAAAAGATAGGTGGAATTCATCGCGCGCGTGTTCGCGAGGCCGTTTGTGTCGGAGTAGAGACGCTTCACAGTTTTACGCCGCGCTTTGACCCGCTGCCTATAGACTTTCCCCTAAGTTGTGCCGCATTCCTTCAACTCTTGCGGATCCGGGATCGGACGGCCCAGCAGCGCCGCCACTTTTTTTTGAACGTCAATGATGATCTCCGCTCTTCGGAGTTTTTCCGTCAGTTGGCCTAGCTGGCGGCTCAGCTTTTCATTTTCCTCCGCCAGCGGATCATGCTGGGCTTTGCGGCCGCGTTTACGTGGGGTCAGGGCTTCCAGGCTCCCGGCTTGGCGTTTCCGCCGCCAACTGACCAGATGCGAGGAATACAAACCCTCCCGGCGAAGCAGCGCGCCGGCGCCACCTGGGGTGGCTGCAGCATCTTCGGCTTACTTTACAATGCGCAGTTTGTATGCTGCGGTGAAGACACGACGTTTTGCCTTGGCGACAACCTCGGAATCCGGCGGCAGAACCGGCACAGCCCCGGACGAGCATGGTCTCATAAGAATGGCTCCTCCCTTTCGGAAGGAGCCACCTCTTTGCGGCGATTCACCCGCCCAGTGAATCGCTATCGCAAATTTCTTTCTCAACCTTTTTGGACTTAACCAGCTCCCCACGCAACTAGGGGAATCCCTAGCATTACAACTGCCGGGGGAACGGCCTCGTACCACGCCGCGACGTAACAACTCCAGGCGTTCACAGATGTCTTTATACACGACACTGGTCTTGGCGCTGTTCTTTATGCGAATCTTGCGGTCTTTCATTCCCTACTACTCTCGTTGCACTGTCTGGGCGGAGAAGCTCACTCTAACTGCTCCAGTGTAAGCATCACATGCGAAATTGACTGCGTCGTTTGCCTGTACGCAACCTTGAACTTGCTCAAGCGCAATTAGGAAATGCACAGTAGAAGGAAAAGAGGATGGGGGCTTATCTTTGTTCAGACCATGCGCAAAAACAACCGTTCAGGCGATCGGAGCAGAACCTTGCCGCGGCGTTTTACTATGGCACGGTCACGTTGCCACCCGCTCATCAGGCGGCTTGTGGTGAAGGGCGTTACATTCGCCGCATTTGCCAACTCTTCGTTTGTGATCTGCAGAAGCACACCACCCGGAGATTCTTCGCCGATCGTCCGGGCCAGAGTAACGAGTACCTGAGCAACCCGCTGTCGCGCCGTATGGCAGGCTAAACCTATGTGGGACATCAGATGCCAAGACACGTAGTCTGAAGCCATTAACAAAGCGTTCTCCAGCAACTTGGGATATTGTTCGGCGAGGCCCCGGATTGCCGGGCGATCCCATATCAGCACTGAGCTGTCAATTACCGCCTCTGTGCTGGCGAGATAACAAGAATGTGTCGCCAAGATCGCTCGACCACCGAATAAATCTCCTGCTCCAAGCCACTGAAAGAGAAGCTTCTTGCCTTCTTCCGTTACAAAGAAATATCTGGCAAGACCTTTGGTCAGCAGGAAAAGATGATCGGCAGGGTGACCCTGGTTTGTGATCACGGATCTTGCGGCGAATCGGCGTTGTGTTGCTGCTGCCAAGATTGTCTTGCGATCAGCTGGACCTAATCCGTCAAGAAAATGTGATCTCATGCTCACCGATACAGCAGCAATCCCCGAAGCAGGCATAGGTGCGTCTCCCAGAGCGAAACTAAGCCGAGTCCCAACTGCCCGGGCGGCTAGGGGAAGAGGATCCGGTCGACTTGGTGAAAGAATCGAGCTTTGGGAAGCCATTCTTCCCGGAGTCGGAGGGGGTCTCGAGCCGGATCCTCTTATCGGTTACGGTTGGGCGGAGTGTAGGACGGCCGAGCGCCGCTGGGAACTGTCAAAAGTACCAAAAGGGATGAAACGACCGCGGAAAACCTAGGATTTCACTGGACTTTTGCCATCCATTCATCTGCCGGGGTGCCTGCCATGACATCTGTCTAGTCCGAATTACACAGGGTTGTCACGTGATCGTACGGGTGAGTGTTCTACCCATTCTCTGCTCACTGCTCCACCAGCCCGAGGTCGAAGTGTGGTAGCCTATTCACAGCATCGAGAGAGTTGGTGAAATCAGCCAACCGCCAAACGTGCCGTTTCCTCAACGGAACCGTTGGCAGCCACCCGCGGGTGGGACGCGGCGCCTTGGTTTCATCGGCGTGGACTTCGGAGCCTTCGGACGCATCGCTTTCGGTAAACAAAACTCTACCAATTACGACATAACGGACTACACGACGGATCGCCTCAATGTCTTCGGTGGCCAGTCCACCGCAACCTATGTGGCCGGGACGGATGGCGGTCAATCCGGTACTGGACGCGCTGACCAAATCATTCTGTACAACCTGAAATTCGCCAAGATCTTCGACTTTGGCGCGCAGGGACAGTTACATTCCGATGCCACCTCGCAGGCCTTCAACGGCTTCGGCTTTTCGGGTCGCCCGCAGCATCCAAAACACAGTAGTAACTGGAACGATCTCCCAGATCCAAACCAATGGTGAGTTGACCGCCCTTGAAAATCCTGCTTACCCTTACCCGCATAGTGCTACTGTTCTGCATTGCCGGTCTCCTTTTTCTTGTGTTTCGAGCACGTCGATAATCTGGGAGCCTATCGCATCCCGTCGGAGACCGGCCTTGTCAAAGGAGGGGGTCGCTCGATGAAAAAACTCAGCGAATTTGTATTAGGCCGGCTGGTGGCGGGGGCGCTGGTGGTGGCGCCGACTTATCTGGCGGTGTTGCTGGTGCTGAAGGGCATCAAGTCGTTGGCGGGGATCATGAAGCCGTTCGCACAATTGCTGCCGAAGTGGCTTCCGGCGGATCAGGTGCTGTCGTTGCTGGTGGTGCTGGTGGGTTGCTTTCTAATTGGGGTGGCGTTGCGCACCCGGATCGGGTACCGGTTGTGGAATCGGGTGGAGAAAGCGTTCTTTGACCGGTTGCCGGGGTATGCGCTGATTCGTAGCCTTACGCAGCGGCTGGCCGGAGAGGATCGGGAAGCGGCGTGGAAGCCGGCGCTTGCGGAGGTGGAGGAGGCGCTGGTGCCGGCGTTCATTATTGAAGAACTAGGAGACGGGCGTTTCACGGTGTTCGTGCCGTCGATTCCGACGCCGCTGGCGGGAGCGGTGTACATCTTGAGTGCGGAGCGGGTGCATCCGCTAAATGTGCCGTTCACGCAGGCGCTCAAAACGATCTCGCGCTGGGGATCGGGATCGAAGGATTTGGTGGCGGCGCTGGAGGGGGGAGGAAAGTTGGCCGCAACGAATGAGCGTACGTCAGTCAAACAATAACAGCCGGCAGCCTAGTTCTGCCCAATGCGGTCCAAACTAACGCTTGTAGTCAAGTTCAAGCGACTTCTACTGACACAGAGTTAGTTTGGACATATCGGGAGACCTCGCGCTAGAATCAGCCTAAGTTAGTGGCGGTTGCGGTACCACCAATTCATCTATTACGTCCCCATGCATTACTCCACCCATTACTCCATCCACTAGGGATTCCCCCAGTTGTGTGGGGATGCTGCCAGGTCTAAAAAGAAGCTTTCCCGCAAATCAGCCGTGAAAGGATCCAGTATGGAAATCGTTAACGCACTACCCACTCTAGGTATCCGCATACTTAGGCAGAACCCCGATCAACTCCGCCTCTCCTCCAGAACGCAACTGCTGCGCGACAAACTCAAAATACTCCGTCAGTCCTCCAAGGCCCCCCAAGAGCTGATCCATCAGATCGAGGGGCACCTGAATGCGATCTCTCAAGACACCAGCAATGCCACGAAGCAATGGAGTCAATATGAGTTGGCTTACGAGGAATACATCACGGCGGCCCCTCAAGAGGACTTGCTAGGCATACTCCTTGACTTGCGAACCTCCCTCGATGTTCTCAACGTGGCGAGTCAGGACGTGTGGTCGACACAAAGACTTGAGCAACTGGAACAGCAAGTCCGGCACGGGGACCTCAACCCTCCGTGCCAACATCTCTGAGACCGTTTTAGTACTCTTAATTAATGAGCAGGGCGAGAAAGAAAAAGGAAGAGATGACCGGGAATTCTCTTGGTGTTGTTCTTTCCCCTGGGGGTTTGGCTGGCGCGGAACGGAGCGAAGGCGAGCGAAGCGAGCCGCAGCGCAGTGGAGCGGCAGCCAAAGCGGGCGCCGGCTGCGGCGTCGGCCTCGCGGCCTGATCCCGAAGTGGTCGCTAAAGCAAAGCGGCGTAGCTTCACTGCCGAGTACAAGCAACGCATCCTGCAGGAAGCCGAAGCCGTTGCCGCCACACCCGGCGGCGTTGGCGCTCTGCTCGCGCCGCGAAGGACTTGTACTCGTCGCTGCTGGCAACTTGGCGGCGCGAGCGGGCCAATGGCATCCTCGAGGCTCTGACTCCGCGAAAACGCGGGCCGAAGTCCAAGCGCAATCCACTGGAAGAAGAAAATCTGAAGCTGCAACGCCAGAATGCGCGCCTGACCGAAGAACTACGTAAGGCCCACATCATCATCGACGTCCAAAAAAAAGTGGCGGCGCTGTTGGGCCGTCCGATTCCGGAACCGGACCCGGAGGAGAACTCCTGATGGCCGCCGTCACCGAACTGGCCACCGCCGTGGGCACGCGCGCTGCTTGCCGTGCGTTGTTTGCGCCGCGCGCTTCTCACTATCGCCAGAGGCGTGCGTCGATCTGCCCTGCGGAGCTCAGGCTGCGGCCTTCACCGCCACGCGCTCTGGCTCCAGCGGAACGCGAAACAGTCTTGGCACATCTGCACGGAGAACGATTCCAGGATCGCTCGCCCGCCGCTGTTTATGCGACGTTGCTTGATGAAGGAGAGTATCTCTGCTCGATCCGCTACCATGTATCGCTTGCTCAAACAGCGGGGCGAGTCCCGCGAACGCCGCGATCAGTTGACCCATCCGCCCTACAAGAAACCGGAACTTCTGGCCACGGCTCCCAATCAACTCTGGAGCTGGGACATCACCAAGCTGCTGGGGCCGGCCAAGTGGACCTACTTTTACCTCTACGTGATCCTCGATGTTTTCAGCCGCTACGTTACCGGCTGGATGGTGGCGATGCGCGAAAGCGCCGAGCTGGCCAAGCGGTTGATCGAGGAGAGTTGCGCGAAACAAAACATCCGGCCCGGCCAACTCACGCTCCATGCCGATCGCGGCACCTCCATGAGCTCCAAGCCGGTAGCTTTTTTACTCGCCGATCTAGGCGTCACCAAGACGCATAGTCGGCCGCACGTCTCCGACGACAATCCGTATTCGGAAAGCCAGTTCCGCACCATGAAATATCGACCGGAGTTCCCGGATCGTTTCGGCTGCATTCAAGACAGCCGCGCTTTTTCGCAGGGATTTTTCCGCTGGTACAACGAGGAACACCGCCACTCCGGGCTGGGCTTGCTCACCCCGACCATGGTCCACTACAACCAAACCGCGCTCATCCTCGAACGGCGCCAAACCGTTCTCGATGCCGCCTATCGCGTCCATCCCGAACGCTTCGTCCACCAGGCTCCCAAACCAGCAGCGGTTCCAACCGAGGTCTGGATCAACAAACCGCTCAACTCAAATGAAATCACTCACTAAATTCCATGACCACTGGTCTCAAACTCGTTGACACGCGCCGCAACGGGACAATCCGTGAGGAAATTGCAACTCTCGCCAGGGCGGTCTACGACTGCGGTCTGCAACACACGCGGCACTTGGAACTCAAATGGAAGCTCCAGCGCGTGATCCTTTTCGTGAGTGTTTTCTTTTCTATCTTGGTAATTGCCCTGTTGGTGGTTTTCCAAATGAAGGAGATCGCGCCCAACTCTACTTTGCAGATACTGCTTGTCGGTTGCTTTGGGACATGTGGCGAACTATTGAGCCGCTCCGTCTCGCTACGGCACCTTGAGTTAAGCTATACCGCCCTACAAGAAGAGGCAGCTGAGGTGTTTCTTCGCGCAGCAATTGGAGCGATAGCCGCCGTCATAATCTTATTATTTCTCCGTCTTCGCGTCGTCGATTTCCCGTCGCTACATAACGGCCCTGTAGATGCCACTCCTCTTGCTCCAGCCGCGCTATACATTTTTGCGTTCGTGAGTGGGGCGGCGTCGGTGAAATTCTTGTTCAGCCCTCGCGGCAAGGCATCACCGAGAGGCGCGGAGGCTCCGCAGAAAAGCCTCGCACAAAAGGGCGAGCTGACCTTCCCGCATATTGTTGCGAGCGCCGGTCGTCGAGACTAACCTCCGAGGCTGGACAAGGCGTAATCAGGGTGCTAGTTCCCAACAGACCAGAATGCCCTGCCGTAGGGGAAGCATTAAGGAGGAATAAGCTCATGAATGAGGCCAGAATCGCAAGAATTGCATTTACAGTAACGCTGTGGCTTGCAGCCGTTCTGCCGCTATGTGATACCGCTGTTGCTCAAAAAGCAAACGTTAGTGGAGTGATCGTCGGACGCAGCGGTGCGACCATGACGGTCAAGTCCCAGGACGCCGGGATGGTCGCCGTGCTCCTTAGCGACAACACGGACACAAGGGAAACAAAAGGTCTATTCCAACTGCGAAAGAAGCGGCTCGATCTGAAGGTCTTGGTGCCAGGCTTACCCGTTCAAATGAAAGGCTCTTACAACGCTCAAAACCAACTGGTGGCCGAGAGCGTCAGGTTCAAAAGCTCCGATCTTAAGACCGCCAACAGCATTCAGGCTGGCATCGTCCCGCAAGAGCAGCAAATCCAGGCACAACAACAGCGCATCGAGCAGAGCGAGCAGCAAATAAAGGAACAGCAGGCGGCGCTGCAGCAGCAACAAAAGGCCATCCAGCAACAGCAACAGGAGCTGACTACGGTTCAAGCCAAGATCGAGGCCAACAAAGAGGCCATGGCCACAACCAATAAGCGCCTTAGCGAAATGGGACAATACAACACTCTGGACGTGCTGACGGTGCTATTCGGCAACGGCAAAGTCGCGATTGAACCGCAGTACAAACCGCAGTTGCTGCAGCTGGCCCAGAAAGCCAAAACTACCAATGGCTACATGATTCAGGTAAAAGGATATGCATCCGAGGTGGGCTCTGCCGCCCGGAATCAGAAACTCAGCACCCAACGTGCCGACAACGTAACCAATTTCCTTGTGCAGCAGTGTGGCATTCCGCTAACCAACATCCTGGTTCCGGGTGCCATGGGCACCAGCAAGCAGGTCGCGCCCGATACAACCGCAGCAGGCCAGGCTGAAAATAGGCGCGTTGTGGTCAGGATCCTACAAGACAAGGGCATCGCCGGGAACTAGAATCTGGCCTGATCGGAAATCTGACTTGTCTGGTAGCCCCTTTACTGAAGACTATGCTTGGGCGGTTCTGCCGAACATGCCAACTCCAACGCCGTCTCAGCCCCTCAGCGTTAGCGTCCGTCAGACATTTAGCGGAGTCGATTTGAATGGGGCGGAACCCGGATCCATAGCCCCGCCCCTTTCCGATTCACTGCGAAGCTTACTGTGCCGATGCGCCTGCAGCCCGCTCTGCGAGCTTGGCCTCGACCAGGTGCCGAATCAAACGCCGATTGCGCTCTACGAACGCGAGTTTATCTGCAAGGCATGTTTCCAAAAGTAGGCCGACACCGTGATGGCCTGCCAAGTCAGCTGCGGCAACTAAGACCTCATACTCGGCCATCCGAAGGTGTGCGAGATGGTTCAGTTTCGCAAGTACGAAAAGCCGTTTGGCGATCGGGGATTGGATCTCAGCTACTTCCTTGCGGAAATCCTCCAGAAAAGTCTCTTGTAGCTGTCCCGTGGACTTTCCCGGCTTTTCGCCGATGATGCGGAAGCACTCGTCGAGTTTGGCGAGGATCTGGTTAGAGGCGAATGTCCTTGCATCTATCGCCTCCTTGATCCCAGATTCCTCTGCGTGCTTACCAATCTCTTGATAGATGTCCGCAACCCGTTCGGTCCTATTTCGCACATTGCCGAGCAACATCAGGAAAACTTCTCTCGGGTTTCTTGCTGGCATTGTTTTTCTCCATCAGGTGAATTTGTGCGGCTGGGTCTCTAGCGTGATTACGCCCGCGCGAAAGATGCTACAAGCTGTCAAGAGTGCTAGGGCCACGCGGAAGTAGTTCCATATACCTGGTCGCGTTACCGGTACTAGCGGCTACTTCTCCGGTTAGCGCGTTTTTTTTTATCAGGACCTAGCCTGTTAACGAACCGAAATGCGAAATTGCGCTAGAGCAATCCCAAGGTTGCGTGCAGGCAACGACGGCAACCAGCTGGCATGTGATGCTTATACTGCTGCAATTAAGGGAGCTTCTCCGCCCATTGGAACTGTCAAGGACCCTGGAAAGACGATTACGCCGTTAAGACAGATGGGACGGTAACAGGGTTGCTGTGAATGGTGCAAATGCGATAGTAGTTGGTCTATCCCGAACTACTCCGTCACACGATTCTTTCATAGCTGCAGGGACTCGGAGATTCCGTGCAACTAATTTGCGTTGCCGCGCTCCTAACAAGAACAGAAATGGAGTAGCGACTTGTCATTAATTCGCATTCTCGTAGTTGACGATTTCAAGGATTGGCTACGGCAAGTCCGTTTGCTGCTTCAATCCCGCCCAGAATGCCAGGTCATCGCTGAAGCGTCGGATGGATCAGAAGCCGTTCAGAAGGCCGAAGACCTGAAGCCGGACTTAATTCTGCTGGACATCGGTCTCCCCAAATTAAATGGAATCGAAGCCGCCCGGCAGATACGACAACGCTCCCCCAGCTCCAAGATTATCTTCCTAAGTCAGAACAGTGATCTCGACGTCGTCCGGGCAGCTTTGGGCACGGGCGCGTTGGGTTACGTTCTTAAGACAGATGCCGGACGCGAACTATTGCCTGCCATGGATGCGGTTCTTCGGGGTAAGCAATTCGTCAGTAGCAGCTTAAAAGACCACCAGTTCACCGACACCTCAGTACGGAAAGCCGCTCACCGCCATGAGGTTCTGTTCTATTCTGATGACACGGTTCTTCTAGATAGCGTTACTCGCTTCATTGCTGCCGCCCTAAAGGCCGGTAACGCGGCGATTGTGCTCGCTACGAAGTCACACCGGGATAGTCTTCTTCAGAGATTGAAGGCAGAGGGTGTGGATACAGATGGCGCCCTTCAACAGGGTACCTACATTTCATTGGATGTTACCGACACGCTCTCAGCAATCATGGTGAATGGTTTGCCTGACCCGGTTCGATTTTTCGGGGGCATTGGTGGCTCCATTGAAGCAGCAGCCAAAGCAGCGAAGTCAGAGCAACCTCAGGTTGTTGTGTTCGGTGAAGCCGTGGATCTCTTGCAGGCGGAAGGCAAAGCGGACGCCGCGATTCGGCTTGAACAACTCTGGAACGAGGTAGGCAAGACCTTTGGGCTGGATATCTTCTGTGGCTACGACTTAAGTAGCTTTCACGGCGATGAAGACGAGCACGTTTTCCAGAGCATCTGTGCGGAACACTCAGCCGTTTATTCTCAGTGAGAAGTAAGACTCAATTCTAGGTTAACCTGCCGCGGCGGCGTCTCCCTTTGCGAGTTGGCGCAGTTCAGCTTCAGGAACAGCAAATTCCGCGGTGCCACAATCCAAGCAGACAACAACCTCAGGAAATACCCACACGACGGGCTTATCAATATTTTTCAGTTCGGGAAAATGGATGCCCATCTCCGCGCTGAATTTCTTCTGGTTGACTGACCCGCACGACTTGCAGGGAATACCGACCCCCCTCGTGCGTTAAGTTACGTTCTCAGAACATTATCACCAAAGTGACGCGCGTCAATGCCCGGCTTCACGCGCTGTTGACCGAAACAAACATTAGATGAAATGTTTGCGCGGGGTCAACTCCTGATGATCGAAATGCCCGAAGCTGAGGGTGCGGCATTTTTCATAGTGGGGCAGAAGCTTCCGAAAATGCTTCAAGAAGGCGAATCGCACAGTGAGATGACGGAATTAGAGGCTAAACTTAGGCCCGCGAAGAACCCGAATTACTCTCAAGGGAAAGGCCGACACGACATGCTAACACACTCGAAAATGAACAGATGATAGAGGGAATACTCGGGCGGCTGAGTACTCCACTGCTGCATAGTCCGCCATGCAGATGAATTGTTCCATCCAAAATCTCATGAACGCGCTGAGGTGGTCGTTGCTCCAGAGCATCCTTAGGGCGTCAAGGAAAAAGGCTTTCCCCGCGACCGGAGGGAGTAAAGAAACTCTTTCTGACATCGAGCCAGTGTATTGAAATGAGGATCCGCGATTGTTCCGTTTCTGCAGACTCATCTTGTTGGAGTAACGACGTCGTTCGGTTTATGACGCAACAAGGAGTGGGGTGAGGCTCATAGAGCATTTTTGGTTTCGTAGCTCTATTTCACTCGCTCCGGGGGGTAGGTGTTGGCACGCTCTACCGTCTGTCGCCAGCCGGTTCCAAAATTCGTGAAAGGGTTATCTGAACCCATCATCTTTTAGCCCGCAAGATTCAAATCCCTGAATTAATGCACTCACCAAAGAAGCACTAGCAGCCGATCAGTCTGTCCGTTGGGGCGGAAGAGTTGTGGCCAGGCCGCCAAACACGCCCAACCCCGGTTGGATTTTTGTGTTTTGAACTCAGTCCGTTTGGTAATCCCGGCGTCGAGATCATGACACCAAGATCCTGACTCATCATGATGCTATTGAATAAGGATCACTGTGGATCCCCCAAATCGGTCAGGCGAATAAATCAGACAATCGCTGTAACAGCGGAGAACACCTTCCTCGTAAGCAGGTGTTCTGCTGACGACTACTCTACCGATGTGGACAGGATTTTGTGCGAGAAAGGCAACCGCAGACTCACGCCGAATAAACGGCTGAGTGTTCTGCACAGATGGTCCTGAAAGCATGTTCATCTTCTTGGATGAGAAGACTGAACGGGTACGCACAAAGGATGTCCACTTTGTAGGTTTCCGCAAGAATGTTGCCGAGCTGTTCGAGGCGAATCGCCGCCTCCGTTTTACCTTCCGCCCATAACAGAGCAACACCTTCGCCGCAAATCGCAACCCGGGGATTTTCTGCCTTCGCTGCATTCGATGCTGACTGTATGAGATTCCTGAAGCCTTCAAAAAATCGATCCGCGTCAGGCCAGCCATTGACCATGAATGTGGAAAGCACGTCGGCAGCATCCAATGAAAGGTAGACTCCCTGTTGAATAGCGGTATCCGCATCGATGCCTTGCGTCTTCAAACCCTTAAGAAGGCTATCTCGGTGTTGTTTCGTAGCGAATACAATAGCCGCATTCCCGTTCTTCAGAGCGGCCCCGATAAAGTGAGTAACACTCTCTAGAAAAACTGCCTCATGAGAATAGAACTGAGCCTCGTGGTTGTGAATGATCTCCGTTGCTCTTAGTAGCGCAGGTGCCGAAGGCCATGCGAAACCCTTACTTTGGACGAGGTGGTTGGGGGCTTGAGGATTCTCGGGGTCAACAGAAGTGCGTCCATTTAGACTGCTACTGATATACCGCTTGCCCTGAAAGACGGTTTCCACGGCCTTCACTAATTCGTTCCCAGCATCCGCCTTTATGACATAACCGCTCGCACCACTTTCCAAAGCCCCTTCTGCGATCTCCCAAGAGGCATACGTACTCACGAAAAGGATCTTAGAGTTCGGAGCAACCTTACGCATTTGTCTAGCAGCTTCGATACCAGTGAGCTTTGGAAGGCTGATGTCCAAGAGAATCAGATCCGGTTGCAGCTCCTCGGCTTTCAGTACCGCTTCAATTCCGTCGGCAGCAACGCCGATGACGCAAAAGTTACGATTTTCCTGGAGCTTCTCAAGGACAAAGTGTTGCCAATCGACAAAATCATCTACCACGAGAATGCGGACGAAGCGGTGATTGCAAATAGCCTGCTCCTGCTTAGAGTCCAAAAACCAACTTGATGGACTGAGGGTGTTGAACTAATTGCTGCAGTAAAAGCATGGCACGTGCGATTGACTCCGTCGTTGCCTTTAGGCAACCCTGAACTTGCTCAAGCGCAATTAGGGAATGCACAGTAGAAGGAAAAGAGGATGGGGACTTATCTTTGTTCAGACCATACGCAAAAACAACCGTTCAGGCGATCGGAGCAGAACCTTGCCGCGGCGTTTTACTATGGCACGGTCACGTTGCCACCCGCTCATCAGGCGGCTTGTGGTGAAGGGCGTGACATTCGCCGCGTCTGCCAACTCTTCGTTTGTGATCTGCAGAAGCACACCACCCGGAGCTTCTTCGCCGATCGTCCGAGCCAGAGTAACGAGTACCTGAGCAACCCGCTGTCGCGCCGTATGGCAGGCTAAACCTATGTGCGACGCGAGGTGCCAGGCCAGGTAATCCGACGCCGTTAACAAGGCGTTCTCCAGCAACTGAGGGTACCGTTCGACAAAGCCTCGGATTGTGGATCGATCCCACACAAACATTGAGCCGTCCGTTACCGCCTCGGTGCTGAAGAGATAGGAAGAATGGCTCGACAATACAGTTCGGCCACCAAATAGATCTCCTGGTCCGATCCACTGAAACAGAAGTTTTCTACCCTCATCCGTAACGAAGAAAAATCGGATCAGGCCTTTCCTTAGCAGGAAAAGATGGTCGGCAGGGTGATCCTGGGTTGTGATCACGGATCTTGCGGCGAATCGGCGTTGTGTTGCTGCTGCCAAGATTGTCTTGTGATCAGCTGGACCTAATCCGTCAAGAAAATGTGATCTCAGGCTCACCGATACAGCAGCAATCCCCGAAGCAGACATAGGTGCGTCTCCCAGAGCGAAAGTAAGCCGAGTCCTAACTGCCCGGGCGGCTAGGGGAAGAGGATCCGGTCGACTTGGTGAAAGAATCGAGCTTTGGGAAGCCATTCTTCCCGGAGTCGGAGGGGGTCTCGAGCCGGATCCTCTTATCGGTTACGGTTGGGCGGAGTGTAGGACGGCCGAGCGTCGCTGGGAACTGTCAAAAGTACCAAAAGGATGAATCGGAGGCGGGAAACTTAGGATTTCACTGAATTTTTGCAATCCATTCATCTGCCCAGGTGCCTGCCATTGCGTTCGCCACACAGAGCCAGCGGAATTGACATAGCTGCAAGATTGTGGCAGTTGGAAGAGATTCTGATTCTTGCCGCTTGGTGACTTCCCTGTTCTTGCCACCACTTCTTAAATCGTTCATCTCGACCTTGTGCTTCACCGTGGCTTCCATCAACTCAACGGTGACCACGTTTAGTCCCGTCGCGAGATCCGAGACCCACTCGTGGCGTTTGATTTTCTGTCAAGGGGCGACGCGAGGGGTTGGAGTATACTTCGGTTCCCGTGCTTCCCAGCATCCACCCAATACGCCTACGTGTGACCGAGCAGCCCTTCGACAGCCCGAACTATATTTTCGAGTTGAAGCACGACGGCTTTCGCGCCATCGCGTACATCGAGAAACGCAAATGCCATCTCGTCTCCTGCAACCTGAACCAATTCAAATTCCAAACGCTTCAAGAGGCTTTGTCCACCCTGCCCGTGAAGAACGCGATATCGGATGGCGAAGTAGTCTGCCTCGATGATCGTGGTGTTAGCCAGTTTACTCAGCTTCTGCGTCGTGAATGCGATCCAGCCTTCTATGCGTCCGACCTGCTGTGGCTCAACGGCAAGGACTATCGCGGGTTGCCGTTGGTGGACCGGAAGGCGCGGCTAGAAAAACTCCTGAAGTCGAGCAAGTCCGAACGCATCTTATACGCCCAGCACATCGAGCGCGGCGGCAAAGAACTATTCGCAGAAGTTTGCTCTCACGATTTAGGTCTTTCTAGCAGTTATCGATTTCATGGGCGAACATCCGTCGCCGTCTCACTGACCGTCGTCGCAATCCGACGCCAAGCGTGAGCGGCTGAAGTTGGTACTACAACTGGCGCAGCAACTTCGATCTTGCACCTACTCTGGGTTCGCGGAACCTTCACCACCCTTGTCATCCAATTCGTTTTCCGGCCCCTCGTGATGATCAGGGTACCGTACGAAGCCCTGACTCGAGGAGATCACGTCAACGAAGTACCACCCCGTGATCACGCCGCTTGGGCTGATGCTTGTAGGTCCAGTGCTGCAGGGTCCAGCGTCGAACGTCGTGATGGTTCCATCGACAGCTCGCACGAAGCCGTGACCTCCGCTCGACCCCGTGATCACGCCGCTCGGGTTGATGCTTACAGGCAACGCGTCCAGTTCTTCCAGAAAGGTGGTGAAGTAACAGACGTGCGCGAGACAGAAGCTCTTGAGATCCAGGCCAAAGCTGTCGGCATGGCTTTCCAACTCCATGGCAGCTATGCGGCGCGCGATCCGAAAGAAGCACCACAGTTCGGCGTGAAGATTATCGTCGCTGACATTCCCGGGCCACCTGGCGAATTCAACCAGTTCATCGACGTGGTTCCGCCGAAGCATCATCACAACAATGGGAATCCACCAGCGAAGAAACTCGAAGGTGACAACGGGGACAAGCCTGATCCACGCCCTAAGGATTGACTGTATATACGGTTGACATCGATACGCCGCTCGAGAGCGTTTGCGGTTCCGTAAGGCGGCTGGTCACGGCAGCTGCGCAAAAAAGGTCATTTACGCACCCTGACTGGGTCCTTCACAGGGAACGGCGTCCCAAAAATCGGGTACTGCGTGCGGAAACTTAACGACAAGAAGTTCGCTGACCTAAAACCGAAAACGCTCGCCATCATGCACGGTTCGAGCTTTACGGGCGACTGCGCCCGTGCGCTCGATAACCTCAATGTGGCGTTCCGCGAACTCTTCGGTCGCCAGAAGTAGACTAAACGGGCCACATAGATGCTGTTTCCAGACGTTCGGTGCCATGATCGTTCCAAACTTATTCTCAGCAGAGTACGCGAGACTGGAATAGCGGTCAGACTTCTCTCTTCGCTGACTTGCCTCCTGCCCCCAACCTAACATGTGCTGCAGATGCCCACCACCGACTCGCTCATCGGCGAAACGCCGAAAATAGTTGTCCACAGTCACACAGTCGTGTGACGTTCGTACTTGACCCGCCTAGTCCATCCCACTAGAGACTAGCGCATACCACACACATACTCCGCGAGCGTGGTATGGGGGTCCCAGTGGAGCAACACTACGTCGTCGAACTTCGTGGACGTTTCCTGAGTCGTTTCTATTTCGATTGTCCAACCCTTGAAGAGGAGCTAACCCGCGCCAAACTCTTCCACTCCGCGGCAAGTGCGGAGGAGGAGGTGGTGCAGATGAGCCCAATGCTCAGTGCTGATGCCTCGAATTTCCACATTCGCCGCGTTCTGGCGGATTTCGACGCGCCAGTTGTACCGATTACTACCCGAGAGGAGGAATGACCATGTCAGTTCACGGCACAGTTTTGGTTACGCTTTGCGATATTTGGGACGAACTCGCGGAGATCGCGAACCGCGAGGATCGCACTGTCTCAAAACTCTGCGCGATCTTAGTCAAGGACGGTTTGCGCCGACTGGAGGCCCACGAAACGACGGTTGGCGAAATGGCTGCGCGGCTGTATGACAACGATCATCCTGTCGGGCACCGCAAGATGACGCATTCGCAAGCGGCATGAGCTAGGAAAAGCAACCCTCAAACGGCCCTTGATAAGAACCCGAATTCAAGACTCGTTTTTCTGAGTTCAAGCTGATTTGAGCCGCTGGTACGTTTTTGATGCTTTCAAACGCCAACCACATTGCTGGGCCAGAAAGCTATCGGCGGGGTGGTCCGATAAGTATTTGACCTCCACCTTCACACCCCGCGGATAAGGCGGCGTATCAGGATTTCCTGACGCTTTGGAGAGATGCCGACCCCGATGTTCAAATCCTCGTCGCAGCCAAGGCGGAATACGCGAAGTTTAGACGGAAAAACGAACACGCACCTGCAGATTGTGAGGGAGCGTCCAATTCGTAGGATGGAGTGAACCCTTGAACTGACACACAAAAATTGGGCACAGTTTCCGGGAAAGGAACACAGTGAAGAGAAAGCGATACTCCCGGAAATTTCAACGAATGGCTGTCGCACGCATGGAGACTTGTGAGGATGTCGGTGAGTTAGCACGAGAGCTCGGGGTGCGACCGAGGTGCCTCTACAAGTGGCGCAGGAAGCTGGAGATGGTTGAACCAGGACAAGAAGCGTCACGGCCCAGCACGCACGCATCTGCTCACCGCAAGGAAATCCATCGCTTGAAACAGCTTTTGGCAGAGAAGACCTTGGAGGTGGATTTTTTCAAAGATGCCTTGCAAAAAATCGAGGCCCGACGCCAGCGCAACAGCGGCTCTGGCGAAATGGCATCTACGACCAGATCCGAGAAGTGATGTCATTGCAAGGTAGCCTGAGTATCGAGCGTATGTGTCAGATGGTGCCGGTCAGCCGCCGGGGCTTTTACCGGTCGCTGAAGGAACAGCAACCCGTTGAGGAAGAGATGGAAGTGCGATCTGCGATCCAACAAATTGCTTTGGAGCATCGCCGCCGTTATGGTTATCGACGAATTACGGCGGAGCTGCACCGCCGGGGCATGCAAGTGAACCACAAGAGGTGGCGCGCATCATGCGAGAAGACAACCTGCTGGGGATGCAGCCGGCACGGTACGTGGTCACCACCAATTCGAATCACAAGCTGGAGATAGATCTCAACTTAGCCAATCGTATGAAATTGACGGGCATCAATCAGCTCTGGGTGGCCGATATCAGTGTGCCGCAGCAAGCGGCGTAGGAGATGAGAGAGAGGAATAAACCTGGCCTCTCGCAATCGGCTTGCAGGAGCAGGTTGCAAACCACCGCAAGCGGCTTGGGTCAAAAGCCCCGGTCGTGAGCGTTGCGGAAAAGGTGCCGGAAGGCATCAGGTGAGAACCAACGAAGGCGAACACACGTGAACTGCCGTTCAATTGTCGAAACTACTCAGACGACGTCGAAACCGGGCGTTGATGTTAACCCGGGACAAGCATGGCGGGAGCCTGCCTATTGGCCATGCGACGTCCGGCATAGAGGCAGCGCCAGCTTGGTTCGGGCTCCTACGTTGAACTGCGGGAACCTTCGATCGCGATGCCAAGGGAAAGGCACAAGCGCAAAACGCGAGGCCGAAAGTACCGATGCGCGATCAAGGGGCGGAGCGACTCGTAGTAGCGATGAAGTCGCCGTAATGGCGATGGAGCGAAGGGGTCGCGTCATCGAGTCAGACGGTCAGGCCAACTGCGCGAGCAGGAGGAGCGTGATCGCATGACGAAGCCGTTTGCAATTCCCAAAGCGCTGGTCTGGGAAGCATTCCAGCGAGTCAAAGCAAATGGAGGAAGCGCTGGGGTAGACGACGAGTCGATCGAAGCGTTCGAGAAAAATCTCGGCGACAATCTGTGCGAGGATGGCACATTCAGCTGATGTGCGACCAAGAGCTGAATGACCTATCGAACATGTTCGGCCCGATACTGTGGGGCTGGGCCAATTACTATGGTCGATTCTATCCGACGGCGTTGAAACCACTTTGGAGGCAAGTGAACGACTATCTGGTGCGCTGGATGCAGCGGAAATATAAGGCCCTGGCGCGCGGCATCACGCGTGCTGCTCGGGCACTTGGCCGCCTTGCTGAAACAGCACCAAGTTCATTTGTGCATTGGGAGCGGGGGTTTCTCCCCGCGGCTCGATGATGGGAGCCGGATGAGCCGAGAGGTTCACGTCCGGTTCTGCGAGGGGCTGGGGCTGCAATGCCCCGGCCTACTCACCCGTACATCCGGCTGAAAGCCGAGTTTGTCTATCTAGCGGTGATCCTCGATGGCTTTTCTCGCAAAGTGGTGGGCTGGGCACTGGATCGAACTTTGGCCATTCGACTGACCATCGGGGCGCTGCAGCAAGCCATCGCGAGCCGACACCCGGAAGCTGGCCTGGTGCACCACTCGGATCGAGGATTACAATACGCCTCGGAAGAATACGCAAAAGTCCTTGAGAACAACCGCGTGATTCCGAGCATGAGCCGGCCAGCAAATCCGTACGACAACGCGAGCTGCGAAAGTTTCATGAAGACACTGAAGCTGGAAGAAATCTACGCCAACAACTACAACGACCTGGAACATTTGCGAGCAAATATCGAAGAGTTCATCGAGCAGTATTACAATCGGCTGCGCTTGCACTCGGCGGTGGGCTATCGGCCCCCCGAAGAGTTCGCGAGCAACAGATCGAGGCGTCACGTCCGGCCGAATCGCGAAGCGCAACGATGGCGTTTTTTGAGAACAAAGAGAACAGCGGGAAGATTTCGAAAGGACTACTGGGGAAAGGGACTCAAATGCCGTCCCCTTCCCCAGACCCCTTCTCCTGCTAGGAGATGCAAGAATCCTTCTATGAAAGCGGAAACTGTATCCAAATAATTTGTGCCATCCAAGGGGTTCACCCCAAGGAGCAGCGTCCATCTGGCGTCCAAAACCCACCATTTTTAGGGGTATTTTCAGCGACTCAGCCGCATAAAGGCAATAGAGTCATCGTGAGCGTTCGGATCTTCCCTATACACGTTCCGGAGACATGGTTTACGCGGCCATGGAAGGAGCGGTCCGTCGTGGAAGAACGCATGCGGTTTGTGTTGCGACTCAAGGATGGGGAGAGCATGGCTTCGCTGTGCCGCGAGTTCGGCATCTCCCGGGTTACCGGATACAAAATCTATGAACGCTACAAAGAGTGCGGGCTAAAAGGATTAACGGACTGGGCACGAACCCCCTACCGCTACGCCAATAAGCTCCCCGCCCAGATCGAAGTTATGATTGTCACCATGCGACGAGAGAAGCCAACTTGGGGCGCTCGCAAGCTTCGGGAACGGCTGTTACGCAAGTTGCCCAACGATGTCCGTGTACCCGCCTGCTGCACCATCCACGCCATCATGGACCGCCATGGGGCTGGTTACTCAGCAAAGGCGCTCGCGCACAAAAACCGAAGGACTCGCTCCGAATGCTTTGTGGTGCACCGACTACAAGGGCGAGTTCATGCTCGGGGACAAAAGATATTGCTACCCCCTCACCGTCTCGGACTACGCCAGCCGTTATCTTTTGCTCTGTGAAGCCATGGAGTCCGTCAAAAAACAGGGTGCTTTTACCGCCTTTGAGCGCCTGTTCCAGGAGCGAGGTCTGCCCCAAGCCATTCGCTCCGACAACGGCGTGCCCTTTGCTTCACCCAATGGTCTGTTCAACCTAAGTAGGCTAGCCGTTTGGTGGCTTCGCCTCGGCATTACCATCGAACGTATCCACCCCGGCCATCCGCAACAGAACGGTCGCCACGAACGCATGCATCGAACTTTAAAGATGGAAGCTACCCGGCCGGCCGGTTCCAAGTTCCTTCGGATTACGAAAATTCCAGCTCAGATTTGTCGATATAGCACCAGCCCCAGGTTTCGCCCGGTTCCAAAGACTTCATGATGGGATGTTTTGTTTGGTGAAAATGCTTGGTGGCATGTTTGTTCTTTGAGGAGTCGCAACAGCCCACGTGACCACACGCCAAGCAAAGACGCAGGTGCACCCATGTGTCTTCCATTTTCAAGCATTCCTCGCAACCCTGCGTACCCGGAGTCACCTTTCGTATTTGATTCAGGTGTTTGCAGGTTGACATGTTCCTCCTTGGCTTTAAGGCTTGGCCGATAAACCATACTCCAGAGCGATCTAAGTGTTTCTCGTCGCGGTGCCTGATCAAACGCCTCGCTCTTCGGAGCTGCGAAATGACGCCTCTATTATCCTTCAGGCCACCTGCCTAGCAGGCGCCGCAGCAGAATGAGTTGACCGAGGTGGTAGGAGTTGTGGTCGATGAGCAGGATGGTTTTGGAAGCCAGGGATTGATTGTTGGCGTGCGGCAGGGGAGCGAGCAACTCGGCTTGCGCCAGAGCCGCGACAAGTTTTTTGCGGTCGTTGCGGAATGAAGCGATTGACTTGTCCCAGGCTTTCCTGTCCGGAGGTTCGGGTGATTTGGGCCAGTAGCCGTCCGGGAAGTCGGGAGATTTGTGCTTCGGGTTGAGAGCGTATTCGACGATGTCCCACTGCGCGATGCGCAGATGTTCGATCAGTTGATAGGCGGAGTGAGGGAGATCACAGGAACGTACCCCTCGGAGATCGGTGGGGAAGTCTTTTACCGCAGTGTCGTAGTTGGCGTGAGCATCGCCCTCGGTAAGATGAGAGATGAGTTCCTTGCGGAAGGGGCCGGATTCTTTTCCCGATATTTGTGCCATGGCGGCGACCTCTCACGGTAGTTTTACCACCATTGTTGGATGAGTGTGCTGATGAGATTGGCGCATTGCTTGCCGGCCAGGCTTATGGAACTCCCAATCGAGTTGGCGTATCCCGCTCAGCTCACCCTGCCTTAGTGTCCAGCGACTGCACTTCACACGGGGTGGAGCGTGGCGAAATTCAAGCGACGAGGAGTCTCTGCCGCGCATCGTACTATTTTGTGTTTGTTCGGGAAACCGAGGCGTTTGGGAGGGCTGCCATGTGTTCTCTGGACTCGAGATATAGAGCCGTGCGTTCGCTGACCCGGTCCCTGGCGGCGAATCTATCCGCTGAGGATCAGATGGTGCAGTCTTGCCCAGAGGCGAGTCCGGTGAAATGGCATCAGGCGCATACAACCTGGTTCTTCGAGACCTTCGTGCTTCGTCCATTTCTGATGCACTACAAACCGTTTCGGGAAGAATTCCGATGGCTCTTCAACAGCTATTACAACTCACTCGGTGAAGAGATTCCGGAAAAAAAACTTCGTGCTTCCTTCTCGCGTCCTTCACTTGATGAGATCCTCGCCTTTCGCAAGCATGTTGACCTAGCCATGGAGAGATTGCTTGCGGGCCCGGTGGAACAGGAAGCATCCCGGCGCATCCTGTTGGGCCTGAACCACGAGCAGCAGCACCAGGAGTTGGCGCTTACCGACATCAAACATGCTTTTTTTTCAAATCCTTTGCATCCCGCATACTGTGCCACTCCGCTTCCCGTAGAGAAGGATGTTGCCGCCGCTGGGCTCAGGTGGCACAGCTATGACGTGGGGCTGGCGGAGATTGGCTATTCACTCGATACGGCGGACCCTTTCGATTTCTGCTTTGACAACGAAACTCCTCGCCACAAGGTGTACTTGGAGCCCTTTCAGATCGCAAGCCGGCATGTGACCTGTCGTGAATATCTCGAGTTTATGTCTGCCGATGCCTACAGGCGTCCCGAATTCTGGCTTTCGGAAGGCTGGGAGACGGTCAGGCAGCAGGGCTGGCAGGCGCCACTCTATTGGGAACGCGACGCCGGAGATGAGGACGGTTGGCGCGTCTTCACCTTGCGGGGTTGGCATTCGTTGCGCACCTTATTGGATACGCCGGTTTGCCACGTAAGCTTCTTCGAGGCCGATGCCTTCGCGCGCTGGCGAGGCTGCCGACTTCCAACGGAAGTGGAATGGGAATCTGTGGCGAGCGAGGCGCCGCTGCAAGGGAATCTGCTCGACACGGGAGGACTGCATCCTGCAAGAGCGCACGGTTCGGATATTCAACAGCTCTTCGGAGACTGCTGGGAGTGGACAGCCAGTGCGTACACGGGCTATCCGGGATACAAGCCCCTCCCCGGTGCGCTGGGTGAATACAGCGGCAAGTTTATGTCCAGCCAGATGGTCCTGCGTGGAGCTTCCTGCGCCACACCTGCAACGCATGTGCGCGCAAGCTATCGCAACTTCTTTCAGCCGGCAACGCGCTGGCAGTTCACTGGAATCCGCCTGGCATCGTAAAGGCTTAATGCTTATGGCTTCCGCTAGGTACTCCCAAATAGTCGAAATCGAGCGCGACTCCTCACGGGAGACGCGAGACGCGCTGATCCGCGAGGTCCAGCGCGGACTGCGCAAGCGGCCCCGCTCGCTTGCGCCGTGGATGTTCTACGATGCGCGCGGATCGCGGCTTTTCGAGCGCATCACAAACCTGCCGGAGTACTATCCCACGCGTACGGAGCGCGACATCTTGGCGAGGTTCGCCCATGCCATCGTCGCTGCGACTTGTGCTGGCAAGTCAGAGCCGTTGCGTATTGTGGAACTGGGTGCGGGGACGGCTTCGAAAACCGGTATCCTCCTCGACGCCATCGTGCCTATGCAAGGTCAAGTGGTTTACCTGCCGGTTGATATCTCGTTGGAAGCTCTCGAGCTGGCCCGTCAAAGCATCGCAAGCGCATTGCCGGAGGTGCGTGTCGAGCCCGTCCTGGCGAACTACGTCACACATCCGCCGAGGCTCGAAGCCCATAACGGAACCACGCTCGCAATGTACATCGGTTCAAACATCGGCAACTTCTCGCCCCAAGAGGCAGGGACGATTCTTCGAAACCTACGTTCTCAGTTGCGAGCCGCCGATGCACTCCTCCTAGGCACAGATATGGTGAAAGACGAATCCACACTCGTGGCTGCCTATGATGACAGAGACGGCGTCACGGCGGAATTCAACCGAAATATCCTGCATCGCCTGAACCGGGAGCTTGGTGCAAATTTCGACCTCGCCAGTTTCTGTCATCGCGCGCTCTGGAATCGTCTGGAGTCACGCATCGAGATGCACCTCGAGAGTATGGGCGATCAGAGCGTTCATATCGCAGGGGCACAGCTTGATGTTCATTTCGCCAGAAGCGAAACCATTCATACCGAGAACAGTTACAAGTTCACGCGGGAGGCCGTCCGCATCCTCCTTGAGGATGCAGGCTTTGACCTCGAGCAGACTTGGACGGACAGCCGGCGATGGTATGCCGTCACGCTTGCACGCGTCCGCGACGATGCCCTTAAAATGTCTTACGAATAACTGCTCTGCCCTCGCAGACGAGTGTCAAGGCACAAGTTTTGTTTCCTGCAAGAATTCGCGCACAACATTCCGCGGATCGCGATGCTGGCCATCCACAGCGTAATTCATTCTCTGGATTTGAGCGTTCGAGATTTTACCGTCAAGATCCGCAAGAATCCGAGACACCTCCGGGTACTCCTGGATGATTTGCTGTCGGATGACCGGCACAGCCTCATAGGGAGGGAAATAATTGCGGTCATCCTCCAGGGCAAACAAGTCGAGGGCAGGAATGAGGCCGTCGGTCGCGTTGCCGCCGGCGAAGTCAATTTGATGATCTTTCAAGGCACGCGTCAGAAGGCCCAAGTCCATAATGCGCGGCTGTTCGGCGAAATGCAGACCGTAGGTCGTCACCAGACCGCGATAACCGTCGGGACGTTCCATGAACTCGTAGCCGAATCCCGCGCGCCAATGCGGAGCAAACGCGGCCACTTGCGATAGTGTGCGGATATTCAGGCGGCGGGCATCTTCTCCACGGATCTCCATAGCAAAGGTGTCGTTGAAGCCGAAGGGTGGCCCCAACTCCAGTCCGAAGCGGCGTTCATACTCGCGCTTCACGCGCTGGTAAACGTCCATCCTGTCCCGTCCGGCGGGTTGCTTGAGGATGGTGGTAAGCGCAGTTCCCGTGTATTCCGGATAGATATCGATTCGCCCCGCCAGTAACTCCTGATGACAAATGTATGTTCCGGCAAGATAAAAGCGCCGTTCAACCTTCAGACTGGTGTGCGCCTCGATCTGCTGGGCGATCAGTTCGGCCAAAATGAACGACTCGGTAAAGTTTTTCGAACCCACCACGACGTGGCTGGAGTGTGGCGGCGAACAGGAGAGCAGCGGCGCGCCAATCGCAACGATTAGCAAAACAGCAAAAATCGATGGTGGACGCATCATCGAGCGCGCAGGCGCCTCTCAAGCCATCCCACGCCGAGATCAGCCGCCAGCGCTAAGATCGCCGCCGGAATCGCGCCTGCAAGAATGACCCGGTTGTCAACCATGGCCAGGCCGCGAAAGATGAACTCACCCAGACCACCGGCGCCAATCGCGGCCGCGATGGTGGCCAGGCCCACGGAAATCACGATGGCCACACGAACGCCCGACAGAATCACGCTCACTGCGAGAGGCAGCTCCACCTGGAAAAGAAGCTGAGATTCTGTCAGGCCCATACCTCGTCCTGCTTCCACAACCGCCGGATCAACGTTTCGAATTCCGGCATAGGTATTTCGGATAATCGGCAATAGAGCATAGAGGGTAAGCGCCAAGATTGCCAGACGATCAGAACGTTCGCCCAACCAAGGTATGGGTAGCAGAAATCCAAACAGCGCAAGACTAGGGATGGTCTGAATGATGTTTGCACCCGCCAGAACGGGCTGGCGAAGGCCCGAACAATGGGAAATCACAATTCCTAACGGTACACCGACCAGCACTGCCAGCACCGTGGAGAACCCAACCAACCAGAGATGCTCCAGAGTAAGTTCGAGAACCTGAGTATGGTTTTGCAGGATGAACCGAGCAAAGTTCATGATGTACCTCTATTTCCGGGGGATGCTAGCCCGTCTCCAAAGGCTTTGACGTAAGCGGCCGCCCAGGGGTCGGCAGACGTCAGGAATTCCCGTGGGGGAAGCACCGTGACCAGCTTTCCCGCCTCCATCAGCGCGATGCGCGCTCCGAGACGTAGGGCCTCGCGAAGGTCGTGCGTTACGAAAAGTACTGTCTTGTGGAGCCGTTTCTGCAGCGACAGAAATTCCCGCTGCAACTCGTCGCGAGTCAGAGGGTCCAACGCACCGAAGGGCTCATCCATGAGGAGGATTTCTGGGTCCGCAGCCAAGGCCCGGGCCACACCCACCCGCTGTCGCTGCCCTCCCGATAACTGCCGCGGATAGCGCGACGCCAGCTCCGCCGTGAGCCCGACTAACTCCAATAGTTCTCGGACTCGTGCACGAATCCGAACCTCGGACCAACCTTCGATTCGGGGAACCAGCCCGATATTTCGCTCCACGGTGAAGTGTGGAAGCAAACCAACGTCCTGGATCACGTAGCCGATCCGGCGGCGCAGGCGGATGACATCGGTCTGTGCATTAGGGATCCCGTTGACACAAATTTCCCCGGTAGTGGGCGTGACCAGCCGGTTGACCAGCTTGAGGGTTGTGGTCTTGCCCGAGCCGCTACGTCCCAGTAACACCAAGGTCTCTCCCTGTGCCACTTGCAGATTTAAGCCGGAGAGCACTTGCGTCTGTTCGACGCGATAGGAGACATCGCGGAATTCGATGACCGGGGTCGTCGCCTCAACTGGCATGTCCGCCAAGCATACTGGAGCTCGCACCCGGGTCCAAGTTGTCTTAGAGGGGTTGCAATTCGCCGAGCACAGTGGGAATCAGTTCAGAGACCGTGGGGTGAATGTGCATGGCCCGTTGCATTACCGTGTATGGAGCACGAGCATACATCATGTCCAGCACGCAGTGGATCACCTCATCGCCGCCTGTACCGAGGACGGTTGCTCCCAGGATCTCTTTGGAGTCCGCATCCACCAGCACTTTCATGAACCCCTGACTTTCGCCCTTCTCCACAGCCCGCCCGACACGTGTCATGGGCCGCGTCCCCATCAGCACACGCCGGCCGGACGCGCGCGCTTCATGCTCTGTCATGCCCGCTCGCCCGAGCGGCGGATCGATATAGAGGTTATAGGCCTTGATACGATCTGTGACGCTGCGCGTCTGGTGATCCAGCAGGTTGGCCGCGACAATCTCGAAATCGTTGTAAGAAGTGTGTGTGAATCCACCACGTCCGTTGCAATCGCCGAGCGCCCAGATGTCGGGTACACTGGTGCGCAGTTGATTGTCCACCACGATATTTCCATGGGCATCGCGCGCCACTCCAGCTTTTTCCAACCCGAGGTCCCCGGTATTTGGTGTCCGTCCCATCGCCAGCAGCAAGTGCGACCCCTCGACCTCCGGAGTACCTTCTGAGCAATCCACACGGACGCCGACTTCTTCTCCGTGTCTGATCAACTCCAGGCACGCTGCGTTGAGCAGCACCTGAATGCCTTCGCGCTCGAGGATTGCCTGCACTTCGGTTGATACGTCCTCGTCTTCGTGGGCGATCAGGCGCGATGCCTTTTCAATGATGGTCACCTCGCTGCCAAAGCGGCGGAAAATCTGACCAAATTCCAGACCTACGTAGCCGCCGCCCACAATGATGAGATGTCGCGGTAGGATGTCGAGGTCCAGCAGCGTGGAATTGGTCAGATACGGCGTGTTCGCCACTCCGGGCATGGAAGGTATGGCCGCGCGCCCTCCCACGTTGATAAAGATCTGTGATGCCGCCAGTAACTCATCCCCCACTCTCACTTCCTTTGGCGATTCGAATCGTGCGTGCCCCTGATACACCTCGCAGTTCGGCGTGGTTCTGAGCCACGACTCCAAACCACTCCTGGATTTCCCCGTGATTTCATTTTTGCGCGCCTTCACTCGCTTCATATCAACGCCTATAGGCCGCGCCACTTGGACGCCAAATTCCGCCGCACGGCGCGCCATATGTGCGTTGTAAGCGGACGCGACGAGCGTCTTGGTCGGGATGCACCCCGTATTCACGCACGTCCCGCCAAACCTGTGACGCTCGATGATGGCGACTGTCTTGCCCCCGGCCGCAAAACGCGCCGCCAGGGATGGGCCTGCCTGGCCCGTCCCTATGACGATGGCATCGAAATGCTTCATTGCGGCAGCTCTTGGCCGGACTGCTCCGCCACCATGTACGCCGCGTACCAGTCGGGCCAGTTCTCGTCGCGTTGTCCCCCGCTTCGAGCTTCGTGTTCACCGTGAGCCTTCGATGCACGCCGCATTGCGTTCGCCAGATCGTTCGCCGACGCGAAGGTCGTCATCGCGGCGTCAATGCGACCCGGCAGCCGCGTCGTGATTTCTTGGAGCAACCAGCCATTGCCATCCGGATCATGGAACGAGGCGAATGAGCGATAACTGCCATGGCTGGGATCCGGGCCGCTAACTCGGATTCGCCCAAACAAATAGGGCTCGTCCGGGCCTGCATACACGTTGTCGCCGCCGTGGAATACTTCGCTTACCTCGACGCCACGATCGAGCAGCTCTTTGCGAGCAGCTTCGATGTCCGAGACGATCAAGTACAAGCCTTGGGCGGAACCCGGTACTGCCGGGGTGATGTTCTTACCGAAGATGATCGAGCACCCGGATCCAGGTGGCGTAAACTGGATCCCGCGCCAATCGTGACCGCTGGTGAAGTCGCCGTCGAGCCGCCACCCGAGTCTCCCGTAGAACTCCTTTGCCCTGTCGACATCCGAGACGGGGATGACAATCACCTCGAGCCTCGTGTCGACTCTCGCAACTCCTGGCTTTTCGGTTCGATCTGCTTTTCTTGCTGGTTTGGGTTGAGTCATTTGGGAACTCCTCTCTGTGGTTTTAAGTCGCGAACCGTTTGAATGCCCACGTCGATTGAGGGGGGAAACCGCCAGTGGGAAGCGAGGATAGTAGCACGGCGGGAAGGTCCAGTGTATTAAGTCCCGATAGGCCCTAACTGCGTCTTTGACGCGTCGCTAGTGCCAGAAACTTGTCTAGAGTTCGCCTCTTTGCCAGTGTAATGACGGGATTCGATTCGGCAGCTAAAGCCGATATACGACATGGCGCTTCGTGCCCGACGATAAGCATGGCTCCGGTACCGGCGATCACTAGTGTGGTGGCAAGGAGCTCGTTGTAACGGCCCTTTGACCCCGTTGAAGAGTTTCTTAAACCGTTCGTCACCGGGCCGAACCGGATCCTCATTTCCAGAATCGGGAGTTATTCTGTGCGCGGAAATAGGGAGAAGAGACGTTCCACTTAGATCTAATTTGGCGAGCGTTGCAAGTTCTATCGGCTGTGATCGATTACGCGCGGCGGCGAAGCAAAGGCTCAAGTGCGAAAAGTCCGACGCCCAGCAGAGCAAAAGTCCCAGGCTCGGGTATGGAAGCCGCCGGCGGGTCGAAGCCCACGCTGAAACTTGCTTGTGGATTACCCGCTAACATGGTGAAGATGCCGCCTCCAGCTGCTCCCGTTTGCGGTATGTAGATCAGTCTGCCATCCTGGTCAGTCCATTGCACACTATCCGTCGCCCGCGTCCATCATGGAAAAAGTGCCAGCCGCTGTGTCGAAGGTCAGGAACCACGGGACATCCCATCGAAACTCCTCGAGGATTCCCGGTTGATCTTCCATTAACGGGAAAGAGATTGGATATAGCGAAGCCGACGCCTCTGCGGAAGTCACGTACACATATCCCATGCAGGGCTCGCCACGTCCCGGTCCGCAGCCGGTACTCAGGGTTATCGAATCGGCCCGGGCAATTGCAGCGCAGGCGAGCAGTGCCAGCAGTCCGATTATTACTCGATGGATCTTTTTGATCATAGGAAACCTCCGCGCGCCTAGCCAGGTAGCTACCCTGCGATCCCAATTACCACAGTCAGAAGAGAAATGCCGTGATGAACAGCATCGAACTCTTGACCTACGGCACAAGTCTGGCCTAGTGCCCGATTAACGCGCAGCACGTCGACATGAGATTTTTCAAGTTTCCGAGTACGGGACGCAATATAAAAGGGTGCCCCTTTTGGAGTAGGGTTTTGAGTGATTGGCTCAACCCCTCCAGAAAGGAACACCCTCATGACTAGCACTCAATATATCGGCTTGGATGTACACAAGGAAAGCATTTCGATTGCGGTCAGGAATGATGCAGGAAGGCTCGTGATGGAATGTGTCATCGAGACGAAAGCAAGCATGATTCTGCAGTTTATCGACGGACTGCGTGGAAACGTACACGTCACGTTTGAAGAAGGAACCTGGGCTGCCTGGTTGCACGACCTATTGAAACCACACGTCACAAAATTGGTGGTCTGCGATCCGCGTCGGAATGCCTTGTTGCAGGAAGGCAACCAGAATGATCGTGTAGACGCCCGCAAGCTGGCTGAACTGCTGCACAACAACCAACTGCGCTCGGTCTATCACGGAGACCACGGTCTGCGAACCTTGAAGGAACTAGTGCGCAGTTATCTGACCATCACGCAAGATCTCAGTCGGGTGATGAGCCGGGTGAAAGCCATCTATCGCAGTTGGGCCATTCCTTGTACCGGCAAGCAGGTCTATGCACCGCGCCATCGTGCCGAGTGGCTCGCGAAAATCAACGAACCAGGAGTTCACCGGCGAGCGGAATTTTACTATCAGCAACTCGATGCGCTGCGATGCCTGCGCCAGGAGGTGCGGCGGGATCTGCTGGCGGAGAGCAAGAAGCACCAGGCCTGGAAACGACTTGGCGGGATTCCTTCAATCGGTCCGATCCGGGCCGCGGTGTTACTGGGCATTCTGCAGACTCCGCACCGGTTCCGTACGAAGCGGCAGCTATGGACCTATGGCGGTGTCGGCATCGAGACCAGCAGCAGCGCGGATCACCACGTTGTGAAAGGACAGCTTGAACGGAAGAAGAAACAGGTCGAGGTTCGCGGGCTGAATAGAAATCACAATCACGATCTGAAAAATCTTTTCAAGGGAGCGGCGATCGTGGCGGCGACCAAGCCTGGTCCCTTTGCGGAGTTCTATGCGGAATTGCTGGCTAAGGGTATGCGGCCGGAAATGGCGCGGCTGACCCTGGCCAGGAAGATTGCCACGATCGTTCTGATCGTGTGGAAGAGAGGAGTGTGCTTCGACGCCCAATATCTGAAACCACAAACAGCTTGAGTGTCTCTGAACGAGTCCGCTCCATCTCTGGGGATTTATCTGGCGGTGGCCGTCGGGTTCTCGAGACACTCTGGTTCGAGAGAAAGTCTCAGCTGGTAAGTTAGGCGCTGTGTGCCTCGGGCACCTAGTCTCACACCCGACCCTAGGCCCTCTCGGATAACCAGAAAAAGCTATGGGCCACGAGTCCCAGATAGAACTATGGTCGCCAACTGACCGAGGTTCTGCTTTGCTGGTTTCGGAACTGACAGGCTTCGCCGCGAAGAAGCGATGAAAACCGCTGGTAGAGAAAACCCAAACCACGGGTTTGCATTGCCCCGCAACCGAGCACATGGCGCGGTAGGTCAGAACAGATCTCGCTCAATCAAGTGGGCTGCGAAGCAAGAAAAATTCCAGCCGAAGGAAATGTGTTTTTTCTTGACTTCTCCTTTTATAGAACATACCAGACCAAAATCCACCTGTGAGCGTTCGGATCTCCCATTTACAAAACGTTCCGGAGACATGGTTTACACCTCCTGGCTGGATTAATCCAGCCAGGAGGTGTCCATGCCGTGGAAGGAACGGTCTATCGTGGAAGAACGCATGCGGTTTGTGTTGCGGCTCAAGGATGGGGAGAGCATGGCTTCGCTGTGCCGCGAGTTCGGCATCTCCCGGGTTACCGGATACAAAATATATGAACGCTACAAAGAGTGCGGGCTAAATGGATTAACGGACCGGGCGCGAACCCCCTACCGCTACGCCAATAAGCTCCCCGCTCAGATCGAAGCAATGATTGTCACCATGCGCCGGGAAAAGCCCACTTGGGGCGCTCGCAAGCTTCGCGATCGGCTGTTACGCAAGTTGCCCAACGATGTCCGTGTACCCGCCTGCAGCACCATCCACGCCATCATGGACCGTCATGGGCTGGTTACTCGGCAAAGGCGCTCGCGCACAAAAACCGAAGGTACTCCTTTATCCGAAGGACTCGCTCCCAATGCTCTGTGGTGCACCGACTACAAGGGCGAGTTCATGCTCGGGGACAAAAGATATTGCTACCCCCTCACCGTCTCGGACTACGCAGCCGTTATCTTTTGCTCTGTGAAGCCATGGAGTCCGTCAAAGAACAGGGTGCTTTTACCGCTTTTGAGCGCCTGTTCCAGGAACGAGGTCTGCCCCAAGCCATTCGCTCCGACAACGGCGTTCCCTTTGCTTCACCCAATGGTCTCTTCAACCTAAGTAGGCTAGCCGTTTGGTGGCTTCGCCTCGGCATTACCATCGAGCGGATCCAGCCCGGCCATCCGCAACAGAACGGTCGCCATGAACGCATGCATCGAACTTTAAAGATGGAAGCTACCCGGCCGGCCGGTTCCAACTTCCTTCAGCAGCAAGCCAAGTTCGATGCCTTCGTTCATGAGTTTAACCACGAGCGCCCGCATGAGGCTCTCGGTATGAAGTACCCCGCCGACATCTATAAACCTTCCACGCGGCCTTATCGCGGCATCGGAGAACTCTCCTATCCTTTCCACGATCGGACAGTTCTGGTCACCTACTGCGGAAGGATCTGCATTTTCAAAAAGAAAATAAATCTCAGCACTTCTCTCGCAGGTCAAGCGGTAGGCATCAAAGAGGTCGACGACGGTATTTGGCTGGTCAGCTTTATGGACTATGATCTCGGTTACATCGATCTTGAGGAGAAGACTCTGCAACCCTTAGACAACCCTTTTGGCCCAAGGGTGTAAACTATGTCTTAGGAACGTTCTGTAAAGGATCTCTCCGGACTGTACACGAAAAATTTGGTGGGCCCGCCAGGATTTGAACCTGGGACCAACGGATTATGAGTTCTGGAAACGGCGATGATGATGGAGAGTGATGCGCAGCTATTGCGTTGATTCTCCGCACCAGTAGCGACGATCCGCGCTTCACTGATCTACTACCCATTGCGACTAGTTCTTAACCAAACAGGGCACAAAATTGGGCACAGCCGCGAAGGCTCCGAGTTGTCCGGCACGAAGAACGAGGAGCCACGAGGACACCCCCAAGCGCCCGCGCACTTTTTTTATTTTTTTGATTTTTCGCAGTGTGGCCAGATCCCCTACGTTGCTCTTACCAGAATTCCACCACTAATGCTCGGTCCGATTTGTGGATTCCGCATCTGAGATATCGCGATTTGCGCGACCCCCGGGCGTTTTGCCGTATGGCTAAAGGAGATCGAATTTGCGGCGTTTACCGGACTTAAGCGACTGAAGATACCTAAAAGGTTCGTCCAAGGTTATAATCCCGGCACGTTATGCCCCTGGCTCCAGGTACAAAGTTGGGCCCCTATGAGGTGGTGGGACCGCTCGGCACGGGCGGGATGGGCGAGGTGTATCGCGCCCGCGACACGCGGCTGGAGCGCACCGTCGCGATCAAGATTCTGCCAGCGAATATTTCCGCGGACCCCATTGCAAAACAGCGGTTCGAGCGAGAAGCCAAGACCATTTCCGCATTAAATCATCCGAACATCTGCGTGCTGCATGACGTGGGTAGTCAGGACGGCGTGGACTATTGGTGATGGAGTGTGTGGAGGGAGAGACGCTGGCGAAGCGTCTGGAGAAGGGGCCGCTGGCGCTGGAGCAGACACTGAGGTACGGGACGCAGATTGCGGAGGCGCTGGACAAGGCGCATCGCAGCGGAATTGTGCACCGGGATTTGAAGCCGGGGAATGTGATGCTGACGGCGACGGGAGCGAAGCTATTGGATTTTGGATTGGCGAAGCCGACAGCGCCAATGGTGACGCTGGCAACGCTGACGGCGATGACTCCCATGAAATCACCGGTGACGCAAGAAGGGACAATCGTGGGCACGTTTCAGTACATGTCGCCGGAGCAGGTGGAAGGGAAAGAGTTAGGCGGGCGGAGCGACATTTTCAGTTTGGGAGCAGTGCTGTACGAGATGCTGACGGGGAAGAAGGCGTTCGAAGGGAAGACGCAGTTGAGCGTGGCTTCGGCGATTCTGGAGAAGGAGCCGGAGCCAATCAGCGCACTGAAACCACTGGCGCCGCCTGCATTGGATCACGCGATTAAGAAATGCCTCGCAAAGCTTGCCGAGGATCGTTGGCAGAGTGCTAGCGACTTAGCAAGCGAGTTAAAGTGGATCGGGGAGAGTGACTCGCAAGGAGGCGCACCCGTCACGCTAGGAACTCGGCGCAAACGCCGCGAAACGGTGCTGGCCATTCTCGTTCTCTTATTTGGAATCGCGCTGCTTGTGGCTCTGCCCTCTGCTTTGCAGCACTCGCAAAATTCGCGGGACCGCGGCCTCGCGATTCGTTTTGCGCTGCCCGCACCAGAGAAGAGTTCATACGAATCCGGCATGGCACTTTCCCCTGATGGACGCCTGCTAGCTTTCGTGGTGCATACTGCAGGAAAGGCACAGATCTGGCTGCGGCCGCTGAACGGCATCGAGGCACACCTACTCTCCGGAACGGAAAACGGCTGGCAGCCATTCTGGTCGCCTGATGGACGCTACCTCGCATTCTTCGCTGACGGGAGATTGAAGAAAATAGAAGTGACGAGCGGCGCGGTGCAAACGTTGTGCGACGCGGCAGACCCGCGAGGGGGAGCGTGGAGCCAAAATGGCATGATTTTGTTTTCCCCTAATCCAACTTCGCAGCTCTATGAGGTCCCTGCGGAAGGTGGATCGCCTTCACCAGTGACGACCCTCGATGCTACCGAGAAGGTAAGTAGCCACCGCTGGCCTTATTTTCTTCCTGATGGGCGTCATTTCCTCTATATGGGTTATCGATCAGGCCGTACGCGCATGCAGATCTGGCTAGCCTCGCTCGATTCCAAGGACAAAAGGAAGGTCCTTGAGTCGATCTCGATGGTCGAATACACGGAACCGGGATACTTGATCTATATCCGCGAACATTCCCTCGTAGCGCAGAGATTCGAGTTGAAGAACATGGAGTTGAAAGGCAACCCCTTCCCCTTGGCCGAATCTGTGGAAGCTGAGGGGGACATTGGATTTACGGGCCGGGCTTCGTTCACAGTGGCCGAAGGGGGTGTCCTCGCGTACCTCGCAGGTGAACATAGGCGGGGTCAGCTCACCTGGTATGACCGTAAGGGAAAGGTTTTAGGAACCGTTGGGCCTTCGGCTGTTTACGATGAGCCAGCCATATCGCTGGACGGGAAGTATGTCGCCGTTTCCCAAGCAACTCCTGGAGCCGGCAACGGTATTTGGGTGCATGACTTGACGCGAGCAACCCAGTCCCGGCTAACCTTTGGTCCGGCGGAATATTCCGGTACGCCTCTCTGGTCTCCGGACGGGAACCGCATCGTCTTTTCCTCAGATCGAAAGGGATACTCTGACCTCTATTGGAAGCCATCGAATGGAACGGGCAAGGAAGACTTGCTGTTTGGTTCGCAGTCGAACAAATACGCCGACGATATCTCTCGCGATGGGCGTTTCCTGGTCTTTGAGAACGTAAACTCTGAAAGTGGGTTGTCTGAGCTGTGGGTACTTCCTCTCGTGGGAGACCGAACACCCAAGCCATACCTACAGACGGAATCGTACCTGACACACGCCGCAGTTTCACCGGACGGGCATTGGGTAGCCTATTCATCGAATGAAACCGGACGTCGTGAGATTTTCGTGCAAAGCTTTCCCGAGGCGGGAGCAAAATTCCAGATTTCGAATGATGGAGGCGATTGCCCTGCCTGGCAGAACGACGGGAAAGAGCTCTTCTATTTTGGAGGGAGCAATAGCATCGTGGCTGTGTCCGTGGATACCGGCGCAACATTCCGCGCAGGCGCCCCGCGAGCTCTCTTTCTAGTGGCAATACGGAGCTTGGCCGGCTCTCGTACTGTGTTCGTTCTCTCGCCTGACGGTCAGCGCATCCTAGTGAATCAGCTTCTGGAAGAATCCATTCGAACGCCGGTCACTGTTGTTGCGAACTGGGAGGCGGAGTTGAAGAAGAACTGAGCCTGGCGGGAGCAAAATTCGGGCCGTATGAGATTGTGGGACCGCTGCGCAACTGAAAAGTAAATACAAACATTTTGTCCCGGCGATTTCCTGTTATGTAAGCCATCGTGCCTTTAGCAGGCGCAGTTATTTTCGACTCTGGTAAATGCGCTTGCCGTTTAGTCCCGTCGCGATATCCGAGACCCACTCGTGGCTTTTGATTTCTGCCAAGGGGCGACGCGAGGGGTTGGAGTACAGATTCGTGATCCTGCGTCCTGCTCCTGGGCACCTATGAGCATTATTCCGCCACAGGTGTTCGCGAACGAAGACAGCTTTTTCAGGGTTTCTTCTTCTTTTTCTTTTGGGATTATAGATTTGAATTCAAGCCGTAGGTTCTCAACCGCAACTGTCTGCCAACAACTCTTGAAGATCGGCTTCACTCAGTTTTGAAAGCGGAGTCGTGTAGAAGGGCATGGGCTATTTCTCTGTAGACAATTCTACCGACAAGTTGTCCAGCGGATGGCTGTTTCGGGGGATTACGGAAATTCGAAAATATAATCTGGGCTGTCGAAGGGCGGCTTGGTCACACGAAGGCGTATCGGTGTTTTTGCCTCTCGGCGATTTACCAAGTTTGCCGACAAACGTTTGACAGGCACATGACAACTGATCCCCACCTGGTTATCCACTCACTGAATCTAATACTTCGTAGCAGTTGAAAGCAGCTTTGCCACTCGGTGCGAGGCACAGTCTCGTACGACCAGAGCAGCTCGTACGACCAGAGCAGACACTCAGTTAACTTCACGACCAGCAAAGAACAGAAGCACTTGCAGGTTGGAGACTTCGAGTTTCTGAAAAGCGAATTGGGTAGCCGCTTTAATCTGTATGCAAAAGGAACAAAATCTTGCGTAAACTAGCAAAACTTACTTCGATCTTATTTGCCTTGCTCTTCCTCGGAATGCAGTTCGTTCCGACTGCCGCAAGGTCCAAAACTTCGGCAACTACCGGGGCCCACATGGCGGAGGTGATAAATCCGCAGGTGGGCGCGATTCTGGATCGCTCATGCCAGGACTGCCACTCGAGCCGCACGAACTGGCCATGGTATAGCCGCGTCGCACCCGTTTCGTGGATCTTATCCAAACACATAAGTGAGGGCCGGGCAATGCTGGACTTCTCCGAATGGACGAATCAGCTCCATTCGGAAGACGAACGCATGCTGATCTGCGCCGCCGTGTCCGACGGTAGGATGCCGCTGCCCGAGTACACCGTGATTCATCGCAACGCCAAGCTTTCAAAGCGGGATGTCGAATTGATCTGCGGCTGGGCTGCTGCCCCGAGCGCACCCACGACATCGCTCCAGGTCAGCAAGCCAAAAAGCAAAAAACAGTAAACGCGCTGAATTGGAAACAGATCATGGAAAGAAGAAACCGAACGTGTGTCTTGACATCAACCGGCCTTCTCATGGAACGAGTTGAACGAGGAGGACGAAATCTATGTACCACAACGTGCACACGGCACCACAAACAAGTGTTATACGGACGAACGGTTCAAGACGCGGCGGGGTCCAATGCCAATCAATCTAAGACGCGCTCCGGTAGTCCGTGTTCTGGTCGTGGACGATTTCGCAGAATATCGGAAAGTAATTCCCTTGATGCTGGCAAGAAATCCCTGTTTTCAGGTCATTGGAGAGGCTTCTGACGGATTAGAAGCGGTTCTGAAAGCTGTGCAACTGAAACCCGATTTGGTCCTGATGGACATCGGGCTCCCATCCTTAAACGGAATTGAGGCCGCTCGAAAAATACGTGAACTTGCTCCAGAGTCTAAAATAATCTTCCTGAGTCAGGAGTCTTCCGCTGACGTGGTTCAAGAAGCTATGGGTTCGGGAGGGTCGGGCTACGTCGTAAAAGCGAAGGCTGGCAAAGACCTATTCACAGCTTTAGAAAACGTGTTCGGGGAGTGGTGGCAACTGGACGTCTAGCTCGCTTCGGCTTGCATGCCACTTTTCAACTTGGCCGGTGATCTTTCCGTAGCATAGCTGAAGTAATTTCGTTGCTGAGAACTGTGACCCAGGGGGGACGCGAAACTACATTGCGGCTTCCATCTCAAGTCTCTTATTCACTGAACTACAAAATTCTCGTTATATACCTTTAAAGGTCCGCCTACTTAAGATGAGGGTTGCTTATTCAGAAAGCTTTTCGGTCTTGCGGAAGGTAGCGTTAAGCAGTCTCTTCTGGGCGGGAGGGATTGCGAGTTTAGCGTCCTACCGTAATAGGGGGGGCTCCTATCTGCAAAGGTCGGAGCCCCTTTTTAAAAAGCAACGAGTACCGGTAGGATGTCGTATCCGACGACGGCAAGAGCCGAACGGTGACTTCGCACGGAATCGATGCCCATGGCAAAAAGTACACAAGCACGGCCGTGTACGACCAGCAATAGACAGACGTCGGAAATGCACAGTCTATGAGATCTTAGTAAAGATCACGGCTGTCGAGGAGATTACAATGCTGGGAACTTAACGAGTTACTGGGCGACTGAAATTCGGCGAGTTCCCATTTTGAAAAGTCTGAGCGGGCAAAACCAAAGGAGGAGGATATGTTGAATCGACACCGAGAGCTAACGGGAATAGTTTTGCTGACCATTGCCGTTCTGTGTCTAAGTATTCCAAGCATTGCGATTGCGGCGGATGACAAGAATGAGCAGGAGCGAGTAAAGGAATCGGGCAATGTAATGAAGGAGCTTCTTGCGTCATCCAGCGGCGTTCCCATCAGTGTGCTGAATAAGGCGGAGTGCGTTATCGTTCTCCCGTCCGTAAAGAAGGCTGGATTCATTATTGCGGGCCAGTATGGTAAAGGTGTGATGACGTGTCGGGGAGGAGAAAATTTTGAGGGGCGGTGGAGCGCCCCAACAATGATGCAATCGGCTGGCGGAAGTGTTGGTCTTCAGGCTGGCGGCCAAGCTACCGACTTCGTCATTCTAGTAATGAATGACAAGGGAGCGCGCGCGCTGATGAATGGGAAAGCTAAGCTCGGTGCCGATGCCAGTATCGCCGCCGGTCCCGTCGGGCGGGAAGCGGAAGCCTCCACGAATGCGGCGATGAGTGCACAGATGCTCTCTTATTCCAGAGCGCAGGGTGTGTTTGCTGGCGTTTCTCTGGAGGGATCGTCGCTCGGACCTGATGACGACGCAAATAAAGATCTGTATGGCAAGACAGTGACTGCCACAGAGATCATTAGCGGCCAAGCAGGACCACCTCCCGCTTCGGCGAAGGAACTACTTGCGGTACTCACTGCGAAGTCCCCCAAGAACGAGTCAAAGGGAAAGTAATCGGCGTTCGTACACGTTTGCAGATTTGCACGGCCGCATACACTTGCGTCGCGTCCTAAATGTAGAACTCCCCAATCTGGTTTGGAAGCAAGCACGCTCTGTGCGGAGCAGAACGATCAACTGAGCTGCGGGCGATACTCGGCATGACGGTGTCACGTTCCTGACGCCGCGCTCGCCGCCGCTGTAGTACATCCTGTGCAATCCGCACCGGCGGCCCTGATTGATCTTCTGTTCCTCGCGGATGCGGCGGATGACGCGGCCCGAGGGAAGGCCCCGAGTTGTCCGGCACGAAGAACGAGGAACCACGAGGGCGTCTCCCCAGACCCAGATTGCAGAGTGATGCCCGTCACAGACCGAATGTTTAACCGAACATATCCTCTACATTCTTTGTTATTCGACGCGACCGCAGTTTGCTTCACACGGGGCCAACGGACATGCGCCGGACAGTTCGGATGAGACCCCAATTATATGAGACGTCGCGCAGTCATCTTTGAGGATGAAGCTCTCATTCGTTTCGCTCTCTGGAAGCTCTTCGACGACCGGGGATATGAAGTTTTCACTTTCCCCGAACCCGGCGCATGTCCCCTCCATGTAGTTCGAGAGTGCCCCTGCCCCGCCGACACTAGCTGTTCAGACCTGATAATTTCGGATGTGAACATGTATGGAACGAACGGTATCGACTTCCTTGAGACACTGATTCAAAAGGGCTGCAAGCAACGGCAAATTGCATTGATGTCAGGAAATTTCTCCGAGGTTGACCTTTCTCGTGCGACGGTGCTCGGATGCACGATATTCAGTAAGCCACTTGCAATGACGGCTATGACGGCGTGGGTCGAGGAAATAGAACGGTCAATTCCACCTGAACGAAAACTCTTCAATTGGAAGTAACTGGTCACCGAATGATGCCCATAGTTTAGCGGGGCGTCCGCCGCGCCAGCGGCTTAGTCCTAACGCCGCCAAAGTGGGTTCCGGTAGCCAAGTTTCCGATTTCGCGACTTATCACGAGTCAATAAGAGATTTAGCTTCGCCTGCACGATGTTTGAATCTGTGAAACAATGCAAAATTGGATAAGAGATTTGGAGAAATGGGATATGTCTCACTAACTCTGGAGGACGGAGATGAGGCTGTTCGCCACACTAGTTGCGGTTATTTCTTTGCTCGGGTCTGGGAATACGTTGGCTCAATCAGCAGGTCCACCTGCCTCGAATGCAACGCAGATTGCAGAACCACAAGACTGGCAAACAATCAAAATTATGCGAAGTGGCTCGCAGCCCTTCTCTCAGGGTACTTCCGAGCATTTTACTGGCTCCGTCCGTATTGAACCTCTCTTCACCGAAAATCCCCCGGCGCACATGTCTGGTTCAAGCATCGCGTTCGAGTCGGGCGCCCGCACCGCATGGCACAAGCACACCTTGGGTCAAATATTAATCGTTACGGCGGGCCAAGGCTGGGTACAGCAGTGGAGCGGCGAAATACAGGAAATTCGCCTAGGTGATGTTGTGTGGATTCCGCCCGGCGTAAAACATTGGCACGGAGCTACTGCATCCACGAGCATGACGCACATCGCCGTTCAGGAAAGTCTGAACGGCAAGACCGTCGAGTGGATGGAAAAGGTGACCGACGAACAGTACAGGGGCTCTTCGTCCCCATCAGAGGGAGCGACAGCGAATCGCAATGAGCCTTCGGCAGCGCAGAAACTGATGGGTGACTTCGATCCGAAGCTGGCTGAACTAACGGACCAGGTCTTGTACGGAGATGTCTGGCAACGGCCCGGACTATCGCAGCGCAACCGCAGTCTGATTACCGTCGCCGCTTTGATTGCTCTGAATCGCCCTGAGCAACTGCGCGCTCACCTTGAACGCGCACGCGCCAATGGCGTAACCAAGGATGAGGTCGTCGAGGTGATCACGCATCTGGCCTTTTACGCTGGTTGGCCGAACGCGGTGAATGCCGTCGCCATCGCTAGAGAGGTGTATCACTGATACGACCCTTGCTAGGTGCACGGTTACCAGTTGCTACCAGTTTTGAAGGGGAATGGACACAAAACTGGGCACACTCGAGAAGGCTCCGAGTTGTCCGGCACGAAGCACAGGGAATCACGAGGACACCCCCAAGCGCCCGCGCACTTTTTTTATTTTTTGATTTTGTGTGGCGCGGCCAGATCCCCTACGTTGCTCTTACCAGAATTCCACCACTAATGCTCGGTCCGATTTGTGGATTCCGCATCTGAGATATCGTGATTGACGCTTGCAACCAGTTTCTGAGGGCGAGAGCCGCCTTGATTATGCAAAAAGAGAAAAGCCACTAGGTTTTAGTACGAACATGTCCGATTACCGGACTTCTATGATAGGTCCTTGTCAAGAGGCAAAAAGCCCTCCTGACGCGCTCAGGAGGAGCGCGGGTGTAAGATTTTTGACTTCGTCAGCGCGTCGTGTTGGCCTCTCGGCCGTGGTTTCTATTCGCGAATAGAACCAGACTTCCATTTGCTGGTGCAGCTCGTCCGGCTGCCCAGAAGATTGAGTTTGTGTTTTCCTGCCAGTCTCGAAACTAATCAACGGAAGCAGCAGGTGCTCGCGCCCCTGCGCCCAGTCGGGTTAACGGCAAGACCTGGCAGGCCTCGCGCTGAAAAAACTTTATTTCGCCGTGCGATCTCAGGCAGCCGTACGGGTCTCCTGGTCGATCACCAAGAAATGGCATTGCCCACGATCCACGGCCATCAGGTAGGCCACCAGTTTTCTGGCCACCGCCAGCGTGGCACGATTGGCATTGCCTTTTTGCTTTTCCCGGTCATAGAGCAGTGCCAGCGTTGGGCTGTAGCGTGGGGCCATCTTGGCCGCTTCGATCAGCGCGGTCTGCAGATGCTTGTTGCGTTGTTTCGACAACGGCGTACGTTGCGCGGTGTTCGCCGAACGTTGCTCATCGCCGCACAGCCCGCAGTAGCTGATGGCTTTCTTA
>CAVUHY010000005.1:0-213921 GCA_963741365.1 Candidatus Acidiferrales bacterium
GCTCAACCGATAAGAACGGGACGTCTCAAGGACTACTCTCGGGGACTGCACCATCGGGGGCGTGCCGGGGTCGGCAGGAATCGGCAACGCAGTCCCCACCTGGGTAGGGTTGAGACTCGTCACGTTGCGCCAGCGGGAGCGGCCCTAAACGGCAACAGATGTTCTCTACTATGCTGTCTTGCGCGCTCTTACATGTACTCTCGCGCCCCGCGCCCGCGAGCCAGCCTTGCGGATCTCCTCACGCGTCATCCCCCTCTTCGGTTTGATGGCCAGATCCAGCAGCGACTTCTCCGCCGCCACCAGGTTCTTGACGCTCTTTTCCGTCAGTTCTCCCCAGTATTGCTGCAGCGGTTTCCGAAACGCTACTTTGCGTTCGCCCGTGGCTTTCCCGACCGTCTCCAACTCCTCGATGGCTAGTTCCAAAAGCCCTTTCTGCGCATCGATGTACTTCTCGGCGCTTTTCCGAGCCAGTTTGGTCAACACTTCCATCCTTTCCCGCGGCTTTGCAGTCGGCTCGTTGCCATTCGTAGCAGCGCTCACCTCATGCGCGGTCAAGTCCAGGAACTTCTTCTCACTTTCCACAAAGGCCTCGATCCCGCGCCGTGCCATTTCTGCTACCTTCGCGCCGGCCGCCAAGCTTTGGCCTTCTTGATAGGACTCGGCCATGGCATGAGCCTCTTCCGCGGCTGCATCCAGCAAGCGCTTTTGCATGCCGATTAGTGTATCCATGCGGTGCCGCACCACCTCGACCGCAGCACCGGCCGCCACGGGAAGCCGCAGTCCTTCCTTCACGCCATCCACCACTAGCGCAGTTTCTCCGGCAGCAAAGTCCAAGAGGATCTTCCCTGCGGTGCTGACGTTTTTCATGCCCTTCTCGGCCATTCCTGCCAGTGTTGCGCCCGGCTGTAAGGCTGGTTTGCCAACGTGTTCACGAACCATTCCAAATAATAGGGCATTTTCTTGAGCCGCCAGATCCAGCAGGGTTTTTTGCGCGGCAACAAAACTCTCAATGCCTTGTTGCGCCCAACCCATCAGGGGGTTTGAGGGCGGGGAGGCTCGAGGTGATTTTTTTTCTTTCGCGATCATGATTGAATCTCCTCTCATTCAGCGGTATACTGCATTGCAGTATCCAGCTTCACGGTACGGCCCCGTTTCCCCCGTGTCAAGCTCTTTCTGGAGGCCCGGGTCGGACGCCTGGCATCCTCCGGGGGCGATATGAAAAACCCTGAAGTTCTCATCCGCAAATACAGCGATCGGCGGCTCTACGATACGGGTGCCAGTCGCTATGTGAAGCTGGACGACATCGCCCGAATGGTTCGTGATGGCAGCGATGTCCGCGTTGTGGACGGGCGCACCGGGAAGGACCTGACCCACATTGTCCTCACCCAAATCATCGCGGAGAACGCCAAGGAGCGTCAGATTGCCCTGCCCTTGCAGCTTTTGACCCAGATTGTCAGAGCCTCCGATAAGGCCACTCACGATTTCTTGTCTCGCCATCTGAACAGCACGCTCGACCTTTATCAGAAGGTCCAGAACTCCGTTAACACTAGGCTCTCGGAGGCGAAGAATGCCGCGTCAACCCCGCTCGATTACGTGCGCAAGCTGCTGGCAGGGCACTCGTGGCCACCGGTGCGGGAGGGCGGCGAAGTCGAAGAACTCCGCCGCCGCGTTGAGGAATTGCAGGCGCGCTTGGCGCAGCCCAAGAAATCCGCTCGTCGCGCACCTCAGCGCGGACGCCGGGCATGAGGCACAGCAACCTTTCTCTAAGCTGTCAGCTCATTCGTAATCGATTCGCTACTGAAGGTGCGAAATGGCGCAAAGTGCAATGCCTACGCCTATAGGCGTTTGGGTTTTCATGAGGACGTATCATGACCCATAGTTCCTCATTTCTTCGGACGCTTATGCTTTTCCTTATCCGTTCCGTATCCCGTCTATGTGCGCGGCGAAGCCTATCTAGCCGCTCCAAATCGGTAGAGCCTACGCCATGCAGGGCGACTCTGCCAAGGCCAAGTCGGCGTATCAGGATTTCCTCACGTTGTGGAGAGACGCGGACCCTGACATTCCCGTTTTGATCGCGGCCAAGGCTGAGTACGCGAAGCTGCATTAGTTCCGAGGGGGAGTTTGCTCGAGTTGAAGTGGACGGTTAATGGAGATTCGAGGAGCAGGAAGCATCAATCTGAATGTTGCGGGCCGAATTTGTTTTGGGGAAGTCAACATCTGTCCACGAAATTCTTCGCTGATGCTTAGTTTGGCGTCCGTCTGCCTGAAGCAATTCTCGGGCCGCTTGCTAGCGAGCCTGCGAAGTTCGACTTTTGAAATGGGGACAAGGTGGCTTAATTCTCAGACAGAATCTACTGAGCCAAGCAAGGATGGCGGCCGTTTTTGCCTATGGCAGCGTCAGCATATTTCCTTCGCGCACCGCTGTGGCGCTGTCCATTCCCTGGTAGCGGTAGACCACAATGAGCACTTTATCCGCCCCGATCGCCGGATCCCCGCCGAACGTTCGATTCGTCACCGTCAGACTGACCGAATCCCCGCGCACTTGTCTGCGCACGAATTCCGTCACGTCCCCCGTTCTGCCCTGCACGCCATAGTACGCGCTGAGGATGCGCAAGCCCTCGAAATCCCGCCTCTCCGAGGCTGGGTAATTCGGCGCACGGTCCTTCCAATCGTCGCGGCGATCGTCCCGGCGCACGTTGAACATCTCAACCGGCACAAACCTACCCTCTCGGTATTCGAATTCGCGCTTATCATTCCGCGCGTTTCTGGCCAAAATGTACAGCGTCTTGTCTGCGCCAATCGCTGGATCTCCGCCCATAATCTGATTATTGACAGCCACGCGGCCATTCACGCCCCCGCGGGCGATCAGATCTTTCAGAATATCCGTGACATCGTTGTGCTGACTCCGTGTCCCGTACTCCGCGCGGACAATCCACCATCCCTCGCCTTGCGCTCGTGCTCCCGCGCTCAGCATCGTGATGCCCAGCGTCACAAGCACCACTGCTACCACGCCATATGCGGCTCGACTTGCGAACTTCATGGGTGACTCCGTCTTACCACTGATTGAGTTGACCTACTCCGCGGTTTGCCTAGATTCAAGGACTGGCTGCGTTTTGGGAGTACAAACTTTTTCCATTTCGTGCGCGAGTCCAGTCATGTCGAACTGGGTAGTGACCCCCGGTTCGACTTCTAAAAGCATAGTCTTGTGCTTCAACATGTCTTGAATAAGGAGTTGGTCACCCCCAACAGAATCACCTGTGGGGCCTTCCAGCACTGGACCGATGGGAGCGTCTGTCTTGGCCGGGTATGACCATAAGACACTGTATAGGTTCTCCGTGCCGGACCCCAGTTCGTCCCACTCGATGCGTTTCTCCTGTCCGTCTTCAAATTTTACGCGGAGATATATTAACTTGCCTTTGGCCGGCTGGTTATAGACGGACCCCCAGCGCGCGTGCCTCACGAAAGACAAAAACGAAAACGTTCCTTTCTGGAGGATGACTAAATCAAATTTGCCGTCTGACGAAGTCCCCTCCAGCGCAACGGTTTTGCCAAGAGGGTCTTTGACATTTTCAGTGCGCCAGGACTGCTGATTCGCCTTTCCGACCGACGGTACAGGAAGCACAGCCGCTGGGTCTACAACGGGAGATGTGCTGGCTGGCGCAACCGATGCCTGCACCACTGCCGGTGCACTCTTCGAGAAGGCGTCCTGGGAATTTCCTGAGCAACCTAAAGTGGTGAACAGGATGCCTGTGGACATCAATAAAAAGACCTTGTTCATTCTTGTCTCCCCACAAAGTGTTCGTCGAGGCCGAAGGCTCAATGTTCTTAAGTCTGGGGTTCTTTCAGCAAACCTTGAATAGCCCGAAGGTACAGGTGTGCTCAGGAGACTAACTTGCTTGCTGGGCGCTAGCAATGATGCCCGGCTACTCGACAATGTGGCTACTGGTACTGCCCGAAAATGATTCGCACTTAAAGGCCGAGTGGCGCACTCACTTAGATTACGCGTCGGAGCCTATCTCGATACTGGGAGAACGAACCCCTACTCGTGAGTTTACCGATCACCGTAGTTGAAAAAGTTCGGTTCTTGTAGACGCCAATGCTCGACTAGTAGTAGCAATATTCAGTCTTGTCTCGAAGTGGGCTATAGGGTGTTCGCGGCAGTTTGCGCGTCAACCTGACTGCCTTCGGAGAAGTTCGTGTGAATATCAGTTGGGTGTCGGGATACATCGGCGTTTTTCCGCATCCGCGACGGCGGGGTTCGCGTTTGCGAATTCACAACAGATCATCGATGCGACAGTTAAATGGCTCGATCAGCATCCGGAGAATCGGGATGAGCTTGCGCCGCTTCTCATTGCTGACGCGTTAGCTAAGCCTGGCCCTGTGAATGACGTTTTCCTGCAGTTGCTAACGGCGACCTCAACTTCAACGGTGCACTGTCCCTCACCAGAAGGTCCTTCGCCTTGGATTGAGGCGTGTTCTGGATATGTCGTGACTGAGCGGAGACGGTCATATAGTGCACCCCCTGGAAACGTTTCGAGGCCTCCAAGGTCACTCGCATGATTTCCAGGCAGTTAAATTCCGCCGACTCCAGGTTTGCCAGGATCTGTTCGACTGCCCTGCTGAGCGTCTTCTGCTCGTCAATACCAAAGACGGTCGCTCCGAGCTGACCATCCGGGCAGAAGAAGGCCCATCCCGCTTCACGGATTTTTCGATCCAATCCGCACCCGTCGAGATCCTTAACTGATCGCCAGCCCGACACACAGGGCTCACTCTCGAATCGTAGGGTTTCCGGCAAGAGTGTGCCCTCCTTGATAAGGACGGTGCCCGGCTTGATTGTGTCTGGCATTTGGCGTCTCGCTTGCGTTTACCGTGGCACATTGTTCGGCGGCAGCTGCGGTTAGATGTTTCCGTTGGACTCAGTCTTTGTGACTGTCGTCCTTCAAGCCGCCTTGCTCATGGCATTTCTCGATGCGGGGATACCGACCTGTTTTCCAGCGCCTTCCGCAATTCTCGAATAATTTCACTAGCCCATATAGATGGGTGGTGGGAACGAGAGTCCTCCGTGTCTAGGCTCTCATTTTGTGAACAAATGCCTTACTAGATCCTGACCCAATCGCCCTTTGTGTTGGCATCGTAACCATAGTCGCAGCCTTCGACGCCACAAGACCAATGCAAACCCGGTTCGACATCGATATTCTGGTTGCGGTACAACCAGCGACCGTGTATAGGGCACTTCACGGTGTTTACGCCAGGCTCGTCGACAGCATACGTGTGACCAGGCATTCCCATGAGCATGTAATACCCGTCGGTTGCATTGTAGCGAACGCTGCATCCCGTGGAGGCGCAATGGTACGAGTCATGGAAGCCGGAATTTGCCCGGGAGCCGCTGGATTCGTACTTCATGACATGGTTGTCGCGGGAGCAAAGGGGTCTCAGATGGGTGCTCAAAACATTTGCGGAAGCTATCATCATGAAAATACTCCTCTATAAAGAAATACGCGCAATCTGAAGCGAAATGCGGCATTCCACATAAATGGAATGCCGCACGACTGTGTTTGCTGTTGCGCGTTTGCAAGCCACAAGGATGCAAGATAAATGAAGCTTAGTAGCCGCCGCCCATTCCGCCACCATAGCCGCCTGCGCCGGCCGCGACCGCCTTTTCTTCTCCCTTGAAGTCGGCGATCAGAACTTCCGTTGTTAGCATTAATGAGACGATTGAGGCAGCATTCTGGAGTGCCAAGCGCGTGACCTTTGCGGGATCAATCACACCGGCCTTGACCAGATCACCGAACTCACCGGTCTCTGCGTTGAAGCCGAAGTTTTCCTCTTTCGATTCGCGCACGCGTCCTACAATTAGCGCGCCTTCATGCCCGGCGTTTTGGGCAATCTGTCGCAATGGCTCTTCGAGCGCACGCTTTACGATGTTCACCCCGATGGCTTCATCGTCGTGGAGCTTGAGCTTCTCCAGAGCCGACAGGCAACGCAGAAGAGCGATGCCGCCACCGACGACTATGCCTTCCTCAACTGCCGCTCGCGTAGCGTGCATGGCGTCCTCGACGCGAGCCTTCTTCTCTTTCAATTCGGTCTCGGTTGCCGCGCCCACTTTGATAATCGCCACGCCGCCGACGAGCTTCGCCAGACGCTCCTGAAGCTTTTCCCTGTCGTAGTCCGATGTAGTCTCTTCGATCTGCAAACGGAGTTGCTTGATTCGGCCTTGGACCTCGCTGGATTTGCCGGCGCCCGCGATGATGGTGGTGTTGTCCTTGTCTATGGTCACCTTCTTGGCGCTGCCCAGTTCTTCGATTTTCACGTTCTCGAGCTTTAGGCCGAGGTCCTCGGTGATGGCCTTCCCACCGGTGAGAATGGCAATGTCCTCGAGCATGGCCTTACGACGGTCGCCAAAACCGGGGGCTTTCACGGCAGCGCACTGCAGTGTACCGCGCAGTTTATTCACCACCAGGGTGGCCAAGGCTTCGCCTTCGATGTCCTCAGAAATGATCAGCAGCGGTTTGCTCAGCTTGGCCGTCTGCTCGAGCAAAGGCAGAAGGTCTTTCATCGAGCTGATCTTCTTTTCGTGGATCAAAATGCGAACATCTTCCAGGATGCACTCCATGCGTTCCGGATCGGTGACGAAATACGGTGAAAGGTAGCCGCGGTCAAACTGCATGCCCTCGACTATTTCGAGTGTTGTCTCCATCGTCTTGGATTCCTCTACAGTAATGACGCCATCCTTGCCGACCTTCTTCATGGCTTCGGCGATGATGCTGCCCACCTGCTTGTCGGTGTTGGCACTGATTGTGCCGACTTGCGCTATCATGTCGCCCTTGACCTCGCGCGAGAACCTCTTAATCTCTCCGACGGCAACCTCAACGGCCTTATCGATGCCGCGCTTAAGCGCCATCGGGTTGGCACCCGCGGCCACCGTTCGTACACCCTCACGGAAGATCGCTTGGGCTAGCACGGTCGCGGTGGTGGTGCCGTCGCCCGCTACATCCGAAGTCTTGGATGCAACCTCGCGCACCATCTGTGCCCCCATATTCTCGAGAGGATCCTGCAGCTCGATCTCTTTTGCCACCGTCACGCCGTCTTTTGTGATGATGGGTGCCCCGAACTTCTTCTCGATCACCGCATTACGCCCCTTCGGGCCCAGCGTGATCTTTACCGCGTCAGCCAGAATGTTGACGCCACGCAAAATCGCTTGACGTGAATTCTCACCAGTTACTATTTGTTTTGCCATGAAACTTCACCCTCCTGGGTGATTAAACTTCCCACTCCAATTCAAAACCTTCGGATTAGAGCTGCTACTTCTTGCCGGATGCTGCTTTGGCAATTCCGCTGACTTTCACCAGGATTTCCTCCTCGTGAAGGATCAGGTACTCCTGGTCGTCGATCTTGATGTCGTTGCCAGTGTATTTGCCGAACAAGATCCGGTCCCCGATCTTCACGTCGAGCGGGACACGATGGCCCTTTTCCATCTTGCCTGCACCGATGGCGATTACTTCGCCCTCGTGGGGCTTTTCTTTAGCCGTATCGGGGATAATGATTCCACCCTTCGCTGTTTCTTTCTCTTCCAGCCTGCGTACCAGGACACGGTCATGCAGGGGAGTAATATTCACAGTCATCTCTTTCACCTCCGTTGAATCCATTTCAGAAACTCGGGCACTTAACTCTCTGTGGCTTCAGAGCCATGACTACGGTCGAAAATCTTGCCGATTCTTCACTCGCGCCGCGGCGAGCTCGTCGTCTTTTTTTTCTGGCGCTCACCTTCCTTTTGGAGGCCCTGTTGCTCTTCCAGTATTATGGCTTGCTTTGGCAATTGCCGCGTCGGCCGCGGTTCTTCCCTAATCAGAATGGTTCTTGCTCTATTAGAGTCTGGCGTTTGAGTTTTCCATAGCCATGTGAGTTAGAGTTGCCGCGCGTAAAGCCTTTTGCCGTTCACCAAACCCGCAAGCACCGTCAGAATTACGGCACCAATTATTGCGGCTAGCGTTGTGTAAATCGTTCCCCGATAGCCGGAAAAGCCTGCTGAGTGCATGAGGTATCCGCCCGCCACAGCTCCACCAATGCCCATCGCGATGTCCATCAACGGACCGTATCTATCACTATTGAGAATCTTTCCGGCTGCCCAGCCGCCAACCAACCCAACGATAATCCACGACAAAAAGTACATACATTTCTCCTTGACGAATCCACGAATTGCCTTCCGGCAGGCTGTTTACCTCACCTCCGTTTTCCGGAGAAGCCTTCTTGTGAGCCAGCCTGCCCCGATGCACTCACAAGTTTACGAACCAACAGAGTGGGTTCTTCCTCACACCGGCTTCATCCCGTATAACTCGCAGTCTGCTGTGTTTGCGTTTCTCCTCTGGAGGACAACTTGAGGGGCGGACCTAAGCCCGCCCCGTCCAAACGAAAGGACCTGCTAGCTTCAGGCCGCTACGGCAGCAGCGACCTTGTGGAAGGTCGAGTTAGCGACGTCATAGGTTTCAACCTGAGGAGTTCCCTCTACTACCCTGGCAAGAATCTTCGTCACTTCTGGGTAGCTTCCCCGGTTGTAAGCCTCGGCATTCTCAGCTTTGTCCCACAAACTGATCGCGAACGCGTTCGTGCCGCCCTGGCCAACGAATGTGATTTCGTCTTGGAATCCTTTCTGTTTTCGAAGCAGAGGCAGGACGTCCTTCTCCAGCCTCTGGGTAAACTCCGCAACACTATTGGGCTTCAGATGCATATAAACTCTGCGTGCAAACATGTCACTCTCCTTGGTGCTCGATGCCAAGAGGGTGATTCAGATAACCAGTTGTGATTAAGTCATCATGGATACTCCCCCTGTAGGTTAACCATAATAGGTTAATTAACTTGAGGTGTCAAGCGGAATATGAGATCATTTTATTTATTAATCAAATGTAGTTAACCCAGCGGAGGTACTGGTGGATCTCTGCCTAGTGATCAAACGGCGACTAGACAAATTGGGGCTTGAGCAGAGGGATCTGGCCGCGGCCGTCGAAGTTACGGAGTCCTACATTTCACAGCTGCTGACCCTGAAGAAATTGCCTCCCGCGCCTGGCCGAACAGACATTTACGACAAGATGGGGAAATTCTTGAAACTGCCGAGCGGCAAGCTTGCGAAGCTGGCTGAGCACCAGCGCAAGGAAGAATTAAAGAGAAACCTGGCGGATCCACCCAAGCCCTTGTTTAAACAAGTCCGAGAGTTGATTCTCCGCAAGTGCGTGCCCGCCAAAGAAAAACAAATACGGATCATTTTTGAGAAACAACCCTTCGGCGAACTCGAACGCATCGTCACACAAAAGCTCTTGGACGTGATCAAGAAGGTCGCCAAAGAAGAATTGAACAGTGAAAACTGGCTCCACTTGGTGGCTCGACTCGCCGGCCGAAGCTATGAACAAATGCGGGTCACCCTGCTTGAGTTCCTGGAAACGGATGTCTTCAGCTTGTCGTATGAAAACTGTGTTTCCTTCCTGGACCCTCTGATTGAATCCTGGGACATTGATCTAACGACCTTTGGTATGGAAATTGTGTTAAATCGGAGAGTAGCCTCGGGGGACCCTAGGAGATTTGAGTTTGTTGAAACGAGACCTGACCAGCCGGCGGTAGAGCCAGGGTTCGAAGAATTCCTTAAGGATAGTTCGCTCAGCGGGACTGCCACCAAGGAAGAAATGGAGCTTCTAAAAAAGTTGAGCTTCAACGGAAAACGCCCTACTTCACTTTATTATTACCGGGAATTGCAAAGCCTCAGAGACCCGCTCCATTTTCGTGAGGCATAAAGTTGAGCGAGTAGAAGAATGACGCGCTTTCTCTCCCTCGCATTGGCCGATTTAGAATGTGGCGGCGTCAACAGAGAAACAGAACGCCTGTTCGCCTACCACCAAGGCACGAAGTACAGCTATCGCGCCGTTCGGACGAATGCGCATTATCTCGATTGGCACAATCAGCCTGATCCCGACCTCGGTTGAACCAGCGTGGCAACGTGCAGCGGGCGAGTCGCGGCCGGCCGCTCGTGAACATCAAGCAGTGTGGAAGGATGTCAACACCATCGACAAATGCGGAGGTAAGCCATGACAAAATCACTTCTCCAACCACGATGCGAGGTACAATGATTTTGCCAGGTGAAACAGCAGCGGGCTCTGCAGGGAAGCAACCCACCGAGGGATAGCTTGGTGGGCTCATCGAGACGATCACTGCATCTGCGCGAATATCCTTCCCGCGCTCCTGCCAACCCGCATCGGATCGGTAGACCGCATGCCTTGAAACCACCGCCCGAAGGACGGAATCTACACTACCGGAGAACGCTCCTTCCCACTTCACGCTGAGGCGGCACATTTGCGGTTGCCGCGCAGACTCGTGTGCATAGCGGCGCGGGGCGCGAGGAATGAAAGAACGGCTACTTTGGGATCGACGGTAGACACGGTCATGTGCGTGGGCGAAACGAATGGGCGTATGCCTGAGCGGAAAATGGACAATGGGCCAGCGGCTGAATTTTCCATGGGGTCACCGATCACCGCTGGAGTCGCAGTATTGGCGAAGTATCGAGTCCAGTCAACAGCATTAGGGGTATGGCGGTAGGAGGGAGCGAAACTGCCCTATTTTGCACGATTTTGGTGCAATATCCCCCGACAGCCTGCGTGGCCCGAGCCAGCTAACGACACTTTCGCTTTCCCGACGTATGATTTCTGGAAGTATGCCGCTTTCCGATAAGCGCGAAGGTTAGTGCTACTCGTGCAGGACAACACTTAGGAGGGAACTGTGGACCTGAAGTCCGCCATTGTTGTATTGAATGAAGCCGAGTTTCCTGAATTTGTTCATGAAAAAGTTGACTCGAGAGCGCGTTGTGCCAATCATCTCCGCCAGCATCTCCTGGGAAACTTTGGGAAGCATCTTTTCTGGTTGGGGTTCCTTGCCATACCGAGCGAGCAGCAGAAGAGTGCGGGCCAGTCGTTTCTCGCTGGAGTTAAAAAGCTGATCGATCAAATCCTCTTCGATTCGGATGTTCCGTGAAAGCATATACGACACGAAGCGGTCGGAGAAGGCATGTTCAGCGTGGAGCACGCGTATCATCTCGTTTTTTTCAATAACGAGAACAGTCGTGGGTGTAATCGCGGTCGCCGTCCCCATTCTAACAGGCTGACCTGCCATGCTCCCCTCACCAAAAAAGTCAGCTGGTCCCAGTATCGCCAGAACTGCTTCTTTGCCGATCTCACTGACAACGGAGAGCTTTACGCCGCCTTTTTGAACGTACATCACGCTCGTGGCGGGATCACCTTGAGAGTAGATCTTCTGTGATCTTCGATATTCCACAACTTTTCTCGCCACACCGGCCGAATCGAGAAAAGCTTGCGCATCGAAAGCGAGGTTCTGCTTGAGCTTTTTATTGGATTTGATCTTTCGGGGGATTGTGGATGCTCGCATAGACACACCACCCAATAACGTATAGCACAACCATTGCACTCTAGTCAAGAAGTTCTTGATTGATTATTAGCGCTCTAGATCGGATCGGTTGGTTCGTCGATAGTGTCGCCCATTGAGTCGCTACTTCTTCCGGAAGCTCGCCCTTGAAATGACTTTCAACATCTTCATGACTCAGCGGGTTTCTTGCTTTGGTCAATACAACTGAATAGACGACCTCATTCCCTGCAAGCTGCGCGGTGATAAATGCTCCGTCTTCCGGCAGTTCTTGGTAGATGAATTTCACTTTCCTGCCGTCCTCAAGTGTTTTGATCCACTCTTCGTCTGACATGTTCCACGCTCCTCGGGCAAGGTCAGTGTGTTTAGCAAGTATACGTTGTTCGGTGCGAGAAATTGCAGATACGGGAATGGAGAAGGCGGCATTTCGGAAAGTGGCTACCGCCCAACACGCCGCTGATAGGTGTTGGTAAATCACCTTACCACCGTCACAGTGCAAAGACCCTGCCCGCCTAGTCGTGTAGCGCGTAGGTGTCTTTGCCGGTGGGAAAATACCACTGCAGGACTTCATAGTGCAGTTCAGAAGCAAAGGCGGGTGGCCTTTAACTCCGGCCACCCGCCGGCCGTAATACTTCGTCTTCGGTTTGGCTCCCTTCAGCGAGCTCCAGCCGCCACCAGCCATTGCATGCGTTCCCACATTCACCTTGATCTGCTTCGGCTTCGCTTCCTCGCGCTTCGGTATGGACAACCGCGTCTGATAGTCGGCACAATCTCGATTCACTTACCCTTAGCTTTATTAACCCTTTTGTACATGATAGGAAACCCATAGCGCCCGGCTGACGTTCCGCATCCGCCGCAATCGCCAGCGGCTTCCTCCAAACGACTCTATCGAATGTATTCCGGAATCAATCCGTCGTCCTGATCTAGCTTCATCTGCCGGAACACCTCCGATAGAGATCTAGCGTTTGTCAGGGCGAGATCCTGATTGCTGTTACTTGAGTGGTATCGGAGCGCCTGATTCACCGCATGAAGCATCAAGAACGTGGTATGTTCTGAGCCAGTTTGTGGGTCCCCTTGCGGCCCCTAGACAACGAACCTTGAGATCGTCGCTCGTCCTGTTTAGCAACGAAGAAACGGCCTGTAATTGGAGAACAACTGATGCGGATCTTGCTGTACAACCCCGATAACGGGGTGACGCGCAATTTCATGCCGCATCTTTGGATGTTCCTGCTGCAAGCACTGACTCCGCCTGGCCACGAAGTGGTGCTGATTGACGGCAACGCGCAGCCCATGGATGAAGAAAGTATTGCGCGATACGTGCGTGAACAAAATGTGGGACTGGTCGGCATAGGTGCGATGACCAGGATGATCGCCAAGGCTTATCGCATGGCGGACGCAGTGCGCGCCGTGGGAGTAAAGGTCGTAATGGGCGGCCCTCACGTCACGGAAATGGCCGATGAGGCTCTCGGGCGTGACGGCGGCTCGCGCCATGCCGATGCGGTTGCTCTTGGCGAAGCTGATGAGACATGGCCCAGAATTGTGGAAGATGCCGTGCGGGGTACGCTCAAGGATGTCTACGCGCCAGTGGACGACTTTGGCGAAGAGCGCAAACCATCGCTGCAGCCTTATCCGGAGATTCCTTGGGACAAAATCAAACTGGACCAATTCAATTTGCTTCCCGGGCATATTGCAGCCACTACTCAAGCGATCGGAGCTGGCTGGGGAACCTTTCGAATTATTCCCGTGGAGTCCGGGCGCGGCTGTCCTTACGGATGCGAGTTTTGCACCGTGACGGGATTTTTTGGCGACTCCATCCGCTTTCGTACCAATGAAAGCGTGGTGAACGAACTCTTGCTGCTAAAAGCGCGCGCGCGGGAGGAGGGCGGCCAGATAGCCGTATTTTTCATCGACGACAATTTTGCCATCAACGTAAAGCGCACAAAATCATTGCTGCGAGACATCATCGCAGCTGACGCGCAAGTGCATTGGGTCGCCCAGATCAGCGCCAATCTACTGCGCGATGAGGAACTAGTTGATCTGATCGCGGCTGCGGGAGGCAAGTGGATCTTCATCGGAATGGAATCCATCGATCCGGCCAATCTTGCTGACGTAAAAAAGGGTTTCAACAAGCCAGGTGAATATGGCGTGGTGCTCGATCGGCTCGCCCAGCGCAACGTTTTTGCCATCACCTCTTTTATCTTTGGCATGGACAATGACACGCCTGGAGTGGCCGAGCGAACACTGAAGGAAATTCGCAGTTGGCCACCGGGGCTGCCTATCTTTGGCTTGATGACCCCTCTTCCTGCGACGCCCCTGTACAAAAAGCTGGAAGCCGCGGGGCGGCTCACCCGCCCGAAACACTGGCAAGAGTTCATTCCCTTTGCGATGGCCCATACGCCGCTGAAGATGAGCATCGACGAAGCGCATAACGAGGTGCGCAAGGGGTGGATCAGCTCTTACAATCCGGAGGCAATCGAAAGGGCCGTGGATTCACTGAACCACAAGCCGCTGGGTTATCGCATCAACATCCTTATCGCACGCCTCTGCTTTCGGGGAATTTATTTTCCGCAAATGGGCCGCTTCGCATGGCTGAAAACGATTCTTGAAAATCGGCGCACAATTTTCAAACTCATAAAGCAGGGATTCGGAGGAGGGCTGCACGCAGCCGTGCCGTCAGTCGCAACCCAGCCGGTCACAGAGCTGCGGGATCTCGCACAACTCAGTCTCGATGGCCAACGAAACGCCGACATCTTCGCAGTACAAGAATATGAACGCGTGCTCGACGCCGTCTTCCGTCGTGATGTAGACGATCCGTAATCGCACGATCAAACCTCACGCATGATTCGCCAACAACCGAACCGGCACTGGGCTGTTCGTCGACTTCGCCATCGCCGCTTGTGCGCGCCAGAACATCTGGAAACCAGCTTGCGCGTACTCTGCATACCGTTCGTCGTAACGCTGCAGCACCAACGACCCAGCCACGGTACGCATGTAGAACCGGCTGAAGTTCCCGAACGCGATCACCTTGTTTCCAGCGCCAAGCGCTGGCATCGACGGCGACGAATACACCGCCTTTCCGAATACCGCCTCGCGGCCTTGCGCGTCAACGCCCAACATGTTCGGGAAATAGCCTGCCGTGTAGGCTGTGTATTTTTTCAACGATGTCAACGTGGCTTCGGCCATCAGAAATACCCCGACGCGCGAATGCGCCGGATCAACTGCGGCGATCAGATCCAGAATTTCTCCTGGAACAACTGCGGTCGTGCTGGCGGCTGTCGTCGCAACGTCGCCATCAGCCAAGAGCCGTGTGACGGCCGTGGCGGCAACGCTGCGCGCCAAGCGCCGCGCCAGTACTGGTTGCATCAGCGTGTCGAACGTCGTGAACGAATCCTGCAGCAATTCCAGGGGAACGCGCAGCATGTCGCTGCCATGTTTTGGGCATTTCACTAGCGGGAGAGAGCCGAACGTCGTGTCTGTCTCCGTCGCCGCGCCCGACTCAGCAACGACTCTGCCTGACAACGCATCATCGTCGATCGGGAAATCACCTGCAGCCCCTGTCGGGGTTTCAAAGTTATTGCTGATATCGAGAATCGGGTCATACTGCTTCATCATTGCTACGAACTGTTTCTCGAAAGCAGCTTGAATCAAATAACCGCCACCGCTCGTTGTCGTACTCTGCGCACGCTGCTCGTCTGTCAGGCCGCGCTTTCCATATTGCAGGAAAGTTCCAAACGCTTCTTGATACGCGCGTCGCTGCTCGTTGTCGAACTGCGCGATGCGCGCACGACGCTGTTCCTTCGTCATCGGTAGAAGATCGTCGGCGCTGCGAAAATCAATGTCGCGCGGGTCAATGGTCACGTCCGCGTCGTGGTCGTTGTATTTAATTTTTATCGGCATAATTTACCCCAGTTCTGCCCTGTAGTGTTGCGGGCAGTAAGCTTTATTCTGAAATACGTACGCCGCGCGGCGTTCGCAGTGCGTGCAGCGATGTGCGCGCGCCGCATCAGCATCAAGATCACGGGCGTTCAGTTCGCGGTCAGTTAGCGGCGTTTTCGCAGGGACTTTTTCTGCGTGCCCGTTGGCCAGCCATGCGCGCGTTTGCGCGTCGTCAGGCAAGTCAACGACTTCGCCGGGCTGATAGCTGAAATTCGCAGAAGCGATAGAGACCAACATTTTCGCTCTCATTCTATAACTCTCGCTCTACGTGCAACAGTGGTAAATCACAAAACCGCGCCCGGCCCAAAACCCGCTGTCAACAGCGGGAAAAAGATGCGTACGAGCCGGAGAACTTCTCATCGATATGGAAAAACGGTGCGAGATTCGCAGCCAAGGTCATCCAAAAGCCCAAACCTTCCCAGTGGGAAGGTTTACTAAACCACAGACTCTGGAGGACTTGGGAATCTCCTATAAACAATCCTCAGCCTGGAAGGAACTGGCTACCGGCGCGTGGGATCGCGCAGGCATTTCAATTCCTCTTCCGCGTCGCACAGTTCCTTGTACCGCGTTTTGTAGATTTGGATGGTATTGAATCTCTTATTGCACTTCTTACATCGGTGTCGCCTGTGCGTGATTCGCTTCCCGAGCCAACGCCTATCGGTGTGCAAAAGTTTTGTGGCGTCACCTTTTTTGCAAAACTCACACGGAAAGCCCAGGCGCTTCTGCTTCATCGGCCATTCTTCTGACGCTGCACGCGCAGGCATTCATGGCACAAATCGCTGTCCGGCTCGGCGGATCGCTTCAAACATCTCGGACATACGCGCGTTTGCGGCTGGATTTCCTTGATAACTTCGGCCTTGATCGTTTTCAGTTTTTGTGACACGTTTACCCCTCCAATTCAAAAAGAATTGCTGCAAATTCTGTCGGTGAGCACGTCATCAGTTGGGCTTTCAGCGTTGCAACCGTTTCGGGGGAGACAGTAGGACTCGCATCTTGTGTGCCCTCCCAGGCCCATTCTTGCGGTGGTGCGCAATTCCGGTTGGCCGCGTGCGCCACCAGTTCTTCGCGTGCCTTGGCCTTCAGTGCATCCACGTTGCGCAGTTCCACAGATGTTAATAATCCGTGGCGTTCCAAGAAAAATACCTCCGGTTCAATCAGCGTGCGATTGTCTACAAACTTCGCTGCATATCCCATAAAGATTGGCGCATCCGGAAGTGGTGGCCATCCGCTAATGCAACGTCGCAATGCGTCTTTCGGACGGTCCCATTGCCACCACGCAAATGGCCTCCGGCCTAAATTCACGGGGTCGGCGTGCCACTGCTTCATAATCACGCTGCGGTGCAGCTTCCACTCCGCGTGCGCAGCTTCCGCGCCGCCTCCGCCTTCAAAGTCAAATTCGCCAGTGTCTATGCCGGAGATGAAGTAATCCTCGGCACCGGGTGTGAGGCGTGGTTTCCTTCTCTTCTTCAGGGGGAGTTTATGTTTGCTCATAATGTTTTTCTCTCCGACTTTTGATTTTTGGTTCGGCTGCCTCATCGCCTGCGCTCTCGGCTTGGATTCCGAGTGCTGCCAGGCAGCGCAAAAATGCCAAGCGGCTGTCACGCAAAATGGCGCATTCCGGCCGCATCCTTGGCGCGCCAAATCTGTCGGTATAACTCGTCCCTCGTGCCTGCAAAACTTTTCGCGCCCGCACGCAGTCGTCCCAAGATTCGGCGGCAAGAATCAGAATGCGAAAGTGATGTTCTTCGGTGGAAAAGTGCTCCACGACGTGGCGCGTCCACGCCTTCATTTCGGAGGACAGGTGCGCGGGCGGGGTGAAGTGGTCGGTCTTTTTAGCCATTTTTTCTCCTACCAATTTCCGTTTTCATTTTTTTGAAAGCCGTCCGATCCTGCAAATCCCTGGCGTCGTTTGTCGGCGCGAGGGCTGAGCTTTTTTTCGCCCGGCTTCCCCCCAAAAGGATTCACGGCGTCGCGTCCTTCTCAGCGACAACAAACTGCCGCCACAACGCGGCCACTTCTTCTTTCGTGGGCGCCACGTCCGGTGGCATGACGCGACAGTACTGCGCCAGCCGGTGGCGCTCGGTGAATTGGAATTGCTTTTCGAGTCGCTTTTCCTCCCCGATAACGTCCTGGCGCAGTCGGGCGGCGGCGCTGCCGGGCGCGTGCGCCGTGCCCAACAACCAGTCCCTGAAAATTAACGGCGGCTGCTTCATACATCCCCCTTACGGCCCGTGCCCAGTTCCTTCCCAACCCCCCCCGCCGCGTCCGTTGCCGGTCCGCTGGACGCGTCTGCACCGCCCAACCGGCCCAACCGGCGACGCGCAATTTCGCGAACAGAAGCATGAATCACTGATCGGTTGGGTATAATCGTTTCGTAAGTAGTTTGTTTTCAATCGCTCATACCCCCGATCATACGGGCGTAATCGGTTGCAAACGGTCCGATCAGACCCCTTAGGAAAGAAGAGGGTATAATCGACACGGCAAGTACTCGTGTACACGTCACACTTCGTTGAGTGTGACCGTGTACAAACACTCGTTTGCACTTGGATTTCATCCGGCCATTTCCTTCAACACCTGTTGGCGATAACGCCTTGCCGTGGGCGCGGAAATCGTGACGCCCTCCGCCTTGAACTTATCGGCAATCTCGCTGTCGGTCAGGTCTTTTTCTTTCAGCCAGCAACCTAGAGTCACGACGCGCTTGATGTGTTCCTTTTTCTTCTCTTCGTTGTGTGCATTCTTCGCCGGCTGTTCTTCGTCCAAGTCGCCACACTCTTCCGGCCGCTTGAACATTTTGAAGTCGCCATCTATGTCAATGAACGGGCGCGCAATCAACTGAAACGGGCCGCAAGGTTGGAAGTCACGGGGTTTGGCATTCTCGATGTGCACGACGTTGGTGATCGGGTCGATAAGTTTCACGGCCCAACACGTACCGGGTCCTGCGCCTAAGTCACCACTACCCCTGAGAACATTTTCAAGGTTCATCACGCGTTCGTTTCGGAAAGTTTTCGGACTGTGATGCGCGGCTACAAGTGTGCGAGCGCCTGCATTTATCAGGGCGAAGAAATCGCTGGAAAGTCCCTGTGACACGTCGCTGGCAGAACTCTCGTCTCCTTCGGCGAAGCGCAACGCCGTGTCCAAAAACACCTCCTTGTCTTTTACAGTGCTAAGCAGGGCCGGGTCTTTCAGCATCGGCGGTGGTCCCATGCTCAGGGTTCGCACCAGCAGCCGTTCGTTCTGCGTATAGGGAATTAAGCGCATCAACCGCAGTCGATGCACAAACGGCACCAGTGAACATTCCGGAATCAGGTAAAGAATCTGCTTCGCCTTTTCTTTTATCGGGAAGTAGTCCCAGAGCTTTTCTGCCTTTTCGTCAAGTAGCGCCTTCACGACAGACAGCATGATGAACGTCTTCATGTGGCCGGACAGACCGCCGATCATCGTACTGGTATCGTTTTGCAAAAATCCTTCAATAGAGAATGAAATATTCGGGGCGTTCATAAAATCCTCCGGCTTGTGGAACAGTTCGCGCCACTGATCGGGATTGGAAACGGGCACGTCTCCGTTCGCGGACATGAATTTCTGCGATTGCTCGAACAGCTTGAACGCCGTGCCTATGACGTCCGGCTCGGGATAGTTTTCTTTCAGCCAGTGGAATTGTTTTCCGTCCGACGCACCGACAGGAACGTCTTTTTGACGGACGACCCATTCGCTCACTTTGGAAAGCGGGCCGCCGCTGTACGTTTGCGCGCCAATAAACTGAAGCAACGAGATTCTGCTCATAGTCCCACCCGCAGCCACCGATGCCACAGCCATTCCAGTACAGGGTCGCCGGAGTCGAGTTTGATATCGTGAGTACGGTGGTCGAGGTAGTTGTACAGATCGACGTCGTCCGCGGGAACGCGGTCGGGATTTTCCGCGCAATCCTGAGCGAAATCTAAAGCTAGGTCATCGGCACAGCTACGGCGCAGATAACGGCGTGTCCTGGCCACTTCGGCGCGCTTCAGTAGATAGTCGCGGAAAGTCATCATTGCGCCACATCGCCGGTCGGATAGTGAATTACTGCGACTTCCTCTTTCCGTTGACGCATCGCTCTATCGAGTATCACTTCGATGGCTTCGCGGAGTTTTTGGAGGCTCTTCTCTCGTGGCCAGAGTCTGAGCGCGTTATGCAGCGCGAGCTCGACCTGGCGGACCAACTCAGTCGTGGGCGTGGCTGCCTCCAACTTTGACCGTTCGCGATACAGGTTAAGGTTCGCCGGGTGCCCGGACGCGTGATTCGGCCAGCAGTGTGAGCAGACCGGCAGTCCGCAAGCTGTGCAAATGTTGGTGTGCGTGGTTTCCCCACAGATGCTGCAGCGGCGCGGCGACGCGTTGAGCTGCGGCTGCGCGATCATCATGGCGACAGGGGGCCAGTGACATATGGTCGGTTCCGCGTTGTCGAGAATCTCGGTGATTGTGGTGAGGTCTTGGTACTCGGTACCGTCGAATTCACGGTCGTCAGGTTCAGGTGGCGTCGCTTCCAGTCCGACAGACACCATGTAGCGCTTGCGCCACCAGTAAGCTGTTGATTTTGGGATGTTTAATTGGTCCAACATTGGACGAATTCCCTTACCCTTGTTGCCGACCCCGCCGCAAGTGGCGAATCTCAACCCGCACTCGTAGATGGCCTGGCCGAACGCGAACCCGTATCTCTCGGTCGGTTGATACGCGGCCCAAGCTTTGCGGATGATCTCAAGTATCTGTTGCTCTTCGGTTTCGTCAACGACCTGATTCAGCACGATGGTGTGATCGCTCATCGCGCACCAGTCCGCCGCTTTTTTGGCGGCCTGCCCACGTCGTCGGCGACCATACGCTTTTTGCCCTCTGTACTGCGCCCGACGCGCCAAGCGTCCAGGTCCTCTCGGGAGTAAACGGGCGTGCCGTCGGCCAGGTACGTGAACCTAGGGCCACGCCCCGCCGTGCCTTCCTCCAAATTCCAGCTGGTTCTCCAGACGGCGAGCGTAGCCGGGGACAAGCCCAAGTAACGGGCACCCGCAGCTGTGCGGTTTTCCGTGTCGGCGAGCTCGGGCACGGCGCGGGCGGCGAACGCACCCGTGTCCACGGCCCGTTGCAGAACCCGTGTCAACTTATCTATTTTTTGTTCAAGAGTTTTTAGCTGTGGCTGTGTGGCGGCCATACGCGCTCCTCGAAAGGGCGAGCACCGAAATGCCCGCCCCTCACGTCGGAAGCGACTACGGCGGTGAAGCCGCCTTCTGCCCGGTGCTGAAGCGGGCACGAAGATCTTGTTTCAGGAAATCTGGATTGGGGGTTTTTCAGCACAGATGCCTCGCGACGTTTAAGATTCCAGAAATTTCTTTCCGGGTCTTCCGTCGGAGCTTCTGAGGAGTTCCGGTGGCTTATATCCGGCTGTGGCTTCCCACAAGTGCGCGGCAGATTCGTGCCAACTCTAGGCTGCTTCGTTCCACGCCAGCCTATTACTAATTGAAGTTTACCTCGAACCTAACCCATCTATAAAGGGCCTTTTTAAAAAACTTTTCACGCCACTTGTGAGAAATAAAATCAAACCAACCACCAACATCCCGACCACGCCCGGCTCAGGCACGGCTGTTATGGTGATAGGTGGATCGGAAAACCACGCGGGATCGTAATTCGCCCAATCATATAATGATGGCTGTCCGGGCAAGGAAAAGGCATCGTACGGCGGTTCCGTGATGGGCACAGGCAATCCGAATGCGTTCCAGAATAAACTTGGATCGGTGCAAACGCTTGGATTCCAGCAGCCGACAACAGCGGAAACTCCGTCGGTTGTCGTTGTTGTTTCTATGGTATCGGCCCGCGCTAGCGTGGCCAGGCCCAAGAGCAATATGATTCTCTTCATTGTTGTTTTCCTTTCTGTACAAAACTTTTTCACGCCTTTGGTGCAGGCAGCCGCCGTGTGCGCGCTGCCCGCATCATTTTCTGCATCGTCTGGTCGCCCACTTCCAGCGCCTTGGTCACAGCCTCGCGGTGCAACCTCGCATAAATTTGCGTGCTGCCCAAGCTCTTGTGACCTAGCACCGCGCCAATCTGTTGCAGGCTGACGCCGCCAATGGCAAGGTAACTGCCGCGTGTTCTTCTGAGGTCGTGCATCCATACGTCGGGAAAACCGCAGCGCCGCCGGAATTTTGTCCACCTCTTTTTTACGTCACGAATGTGCCCGCTGGCCGTGTTAGCGGGGAAAACCCACGGCGTGCTCGCAGGGATTTCCCTACGGCGGCGCTCCAACGTGGTCAGCGCGGCGGGCGTTAAGCTCGCGGTGTACCCCTCGCCCGATTTCGACATAGGTACACGCCAGGTTTCCGTTTCAAAGGAAATGTCGCTCCACCGCATGCTGAGAAGGTTGGCTTTTCGCGCGCCGGTGCTGAGCAGCAGCGTCAGCACATCGCGTAGATCGCGATTCGGTTCCTTTTTCAGCTCCTCGCTGAATTTGACCAACTCACTGGGTTGCAAGAACCTTGCGCGCTGCTGCTTCTTATGCAGGGAAACATCTGCGGCGGGATTCTCGCACTTCCAAAAATTTAGCTTTCCGTCACGTCGCCCAGCGGCCCAGCTGAAAATTCGGCGCGCCAGTTCGACGGAATTGTTGGCCGCGCCGTGCTTTTCCCCGCAGGCCAACTTCGCGCTTAAGACCATGTCCACGGTTATCTTGTCCAGCGGCAGCGCGCCCCACCCGGCCAGGTGGTGCCGCACCACGCTGCGCACGTGGTTTTCGGCACGCTTGGGATCGAGCAGGTTCGGTACTCGCTCCCTTATGTAAGCCTCCACAGCCTGCTCAAACGTCGGCACCGCGCCCGGCAACACCGCTGGCGCATTTTTGAAGGGCGAGGGCGCAGGGAAGCCGCGTGCCCGCCAATCGGCCAGCTGCGAATCCAACTGGCGGGCGCGCTCGCGGGCGGCATCCAATTTTATGGCGGGGTGCGGGCCGATGGTTATCCATGTGGAACGCGGACGGCGCGTCTCCAAGTCCAAGACGCTGCGGAACCAAAAGAAAACGCGCCGACCGCTGGGCAAAGTTTTTAAGCCGAGCGAAGGAACTTGGACGTCGTACAGTTTCCGCGCACGGGCGGGCGGGGCCATCGCCAGTATTCTTCGGTCCGTTAGCCGGGCTCGCACTGTGGGTTTGGGTTTTTTCATTCGTTTCCTCCAGCTTGGTTCCAGCTTGGGTTTGGGGCAAATCCCGGTAAATCCCGGTAAATGCCTACAAGGGAAGTGTGGGCCAAACTGTTGAAAATATAAATGGTTATAAATTTGCCTAAATTCCTAAAAGGGATAGGCTCCGCGCTTCTGGCGCGACGCCCCGCTCACTCCTTTCGCAGCTTACTCCTTGCTCGCAGAGTCGGGGCGACACACGCTCGTGATGTTATCGGCTTCCCTGCTGCACCTTTTCAACATTTGGTTTGCAGAGTGCACCCAGCGCTTGAGCTGCACGCCGAACTCGCTGACGAAGAGTTTGCGATTGGGCCGCAGAGGCCGGGCGCGGGCTGGTATACTTCCGCTGAAAACGGAGGTTTTATCGATGGCGGTGAAACCCAAGCAGGAGGTGGTGGTTCGTGCCGCCACGCCGGATGACAGTACCGTCTGCGGCCAAATTTGCTACGAAGCATTTTCGAAACTCAATGCGAGGCATAATTTTCCTTGCGATTTTCCCACGGCGGAGGCGAGCATCGGATTGCTTTCGATGATGTTTGCCAGTCCAAGCTTTTACTGCGTGGTGGCGGAGATCGGCAGACGCATTGTGGGAAGCAACTGCCTGGACGAGCGTTCCGTGATTTCCGGGGTAGGGCCGATTACGGTTGATCCCGGCGCGCAGAATCTTGGCGTCGGAAAGAAGCTGATGCAGGCGGTGATGGATCGCGCGAAGGAGCGGCGTGCCGCGGGAGTGCGGCTGGTGCAAGCCGCGTTTCACAACCGTTCATTGTCGCTTTACACCAGCCTGGGATTCGACATCCGAGAGCCGCTTTCCTGCCTGCAAGGACGGCTCGGCGAACGGAGTGTTCCCGGATGCGCGATAAGGCCGGCGCAGAACGCCGATCTGGATACGTGCAACGTACTTTCGCGAAAGGTACACGGATTCGACCGCGGCACCGAGTTGGCGCAAGCGATCGAACAGAAAACTGCCATTGTGGTGGAGCGGGCAGGCCACATCACTGGGTACGCTACCTCGTTAGCTTTCTTTGGCCATGCTACGGCGGAGAGCAATCTAGACATGCGAGCGCTGATCGCTTCGACCGAATCATTTGGCGGGCCGGGAATTCTTGTGCCGTCGAGAAACAGCTCCTTGCTACGCTGGTGCCTCGGGAATGGTTTACAGGTGATCCAGCCGATGACGTTGATGAGCACGGGACTTTACAACGAGCCATCGGGGGCGTGGTTTCCTTCGGTTTTATTTTGAGGCGACTACCTAACTAAGTTGTCGAAGCGGCGTGAGCCAAACTACGGGTGATGCGCTTTGTTGCGGTGTTGAAATAAGCAAGAAAATCCTGCAAATGTTTCGGCTTCGTGGATTCACGGCTCCAGGCCATTTGGTGGCGGATGTACATCGGACCATTTCCATCGTGGAAGGGGGGCGGGCTTGCGCGGTTCGTCGCCGAGACTTTGGACCTGGGAAGGATTGCGGAGGCGACGCCCAGTGAGGCCCAATCCTCAAGCACCTTGTAGCTGAGCGCTTGTTTCAGGTACTCGCGAAGTTTCAGATGGTGTTGACCGAAGATCCGGCGAGTCGAGTCTGCTAGGCCGCAACCTACCGAAGGCGCGAAAGTTTCGGAGGCGATGTGCTCGAAGCGAGCGGGGCCCAAGCATTCGCGGTGAGCTGCTGTTGGATTGCCAGGCAGCGGTAGGCAGTAGCTCGTGGCGAGGCGACAATCGAAGAAGTTTGCGAACTTAGTCGAGGAGGGAAGTAAGATTGGTGATTCGCAGGAGATCTTTGCTTTGTTGAGGCATATTGATGAGTTTCAGTTCGCAGCCTTGTCGTTTGGCGGAGAGGTAGACGCTCACAAGAGAACCTAGACCAAAGCTATCCAAGTAGGTCAACTCCGCCAAATCCAACACGATGCGTTTGTTTTCAGGGATGAGGGGTCGAATGGTGGTCTGGAGGGCGGCGGCAGTGGTGAAAGTCAGTTTGCCGATGCATCGGACGCGACTTTCTTCAGAAGAGGCGACGGTTTCGAGTTTTAGTTCCGGAGTTGAGTTGGGAGTTGCGCCCATAGGGGGCCTCGCTGGCTTTCAGTTTTAAAGCGAATGCGCGAGCTAGAGTTTCGGTTCAACATAGCTGTTGGTTAGGCGCCTTGTTCAGCCAATCCGATTCGGGTCGATTAGTGGACTCGATGGAACCACGACTACGATACGTCTGGAGGCGCCAAAGTCAAGTTAGATTTGACTGGGCATGCGTTCCCAAATCGCGCCGTCAGGGATTGGGGAAAAGAGCGACGGCGGAGGGGATGGAAGCGGAGTTCGACTCAGGCGGAGTCGATAGCGAAGAGATCATGGCGTTGGCTTTGTCGAGTTGGTTGCGCGTCATGATCTGAGTTAGGGATCTGAGGCGATCGACGCTGGATTTTTCGCCAGCAGCTGCGGAGCGGGAATACCAAACGTAAGCGGCGGCATAGTCGACAGGCAAGCCTTGACCATGTTCGTAGAGATAGCCGAGGAGGGCCTCGGCGCGAGGGTGGCCCTTATCGGCGGCGAGAAGAGCCCAATGAGCAGCCTGGGAGTAGTCGCGGGAGACGCCGATAGCTTTGACATAGCAAAAAGCGAGGTCGCTCTCGCTGGGAACGAAACCCTGGTCCGCAGCGGCGCGGAACCATTTTGCCGCTTGGCTGAAATCGATGGGAGTGCCGGAGCCGAGATAATAGAGAGTGGCGAGATTGTGCTGTCCGGCTGGATTTCCGTGCACAGCGGCGGCGCGATACCACTGAAAGGCAAGAACCATGTTGCGCGGAACGCCAGTTCCGTGGTGGTACAAAGCGCCAAGATTGTTTTCGGCGAGAGCGTTGCCCTGAAGGGCGGCGGCGCGATAATTTTCAGCCGCTTTGGTTAAATCGAGCGGAAGGCCTTTTCCATGCTGGTACAGAAATCCGAGAAGGAACTGGGCGTCCGGGTTATTTTTTGAAGCGACGGAGCGAATCCAGTTAAGCGCCATGTCGTAGCCTGGAGAGGAGGGATCAGCGGAGATCAGGAATTTGACGAGTTGGTGGCGAGCGGCCGGATCGCCGGAATCGGCGCGAGATTTCAGTTCCGAGATGGTGGGAGCGAGAGTGGGCGGTGGTTCCTGGCGAGACGCGGAGAAGCAGAAACTCGCGCCGAGGAGAGAAGCAAGTAGAACGAGGTGGATTCTCGAATTGCGATTGGCGGAGCGATGTGGCGCAAGCATGATGAACCTCCGTGGGCGTGCTTTCTATTTCTTGCGATCCCGGCCCGGTTGGTCGCCGAAGGCGAAAGAATCGCGACTGAGAAAACACACCACCAGCGGCAGCGCGGCGGGAGAGAAACGAATGCGCGAGAAGGATAGAAGGCGCACACACCTCTAACGACGGCGCGCCGAACGCTCGGCGAGCTATTGAGACCACATCGCTTGTCAGTTTGTTATGGGTGTAGACGAAAAAAATAGAAAAGAGTTTCAGATCAAGGTGGGTATTTTGTTCGGGATTGGAGTGAGGAAGCGAAGGCGATGGGGATGGACGATCACAGTGCTACCACATCGTCGCATTTGACGTTCAATTAATCTAAATCAATCAATTTCTAATAACTAGGAAATCTGCGACGTGGGGCGTACCAGCGGAGCGTACTCGGCCGTCATACACTTCTGATGCTAAATATCTTCACATCGGGTCAGGCGCTATTCGTAGCGCAGGGCGGTGATGGGGTTGACTTTGGTGGCGCGGCGAGCGGGGATGTAGCAGCCGAGAATTGCCGCGGTTGCCAAGACCAGCGTGACTCCGGCGAAGGTCAGCGGATCGTGGGCGGTGACTCCAAAAAGGAGGCTGGAAAGGACGCGAGTGGCCAGAAGGGCAACCAGCAATCCGGCGGCGAGTCCGGCGAGCGCGAGGCGCATGCCTTGGCCGACGATGAGTGACAATACGCTGCCGGTCTGCGCGCCCATGGCCATGCGAATGCCGATTTCGCGAGTCTGCTGGTTCACGGAATACGAGAGCACGCCGTAGACACCGACCACGGAGAGCAGGAGTGCGAGTGCGCCAAACACGGCAAGCAACCCGGCGCCGACACGCGGCGCCCAAAGTCCCTGATCAATCAGTTCTTCAATGGTATTGAAGTTGGTGAGGGCGAGGTTCGTATCGAGTGGTTGCACCTGACTGCGAACTCCGGCGACAACGGATTCGGGGCGGCCGCTTGTGCGGACCTGCATGGTGACGGCCGGGGCGAAGTCTTGCGCGAGCGGCAGATAGGCGAGGGGTTGAGGCTCCTCGCCGATGTTATTGACTACGGTATTGCGGACGACACCGACGACTTCTCGCAATTGCGTCTCGCCGAAAAAGTGAAAACGTTTCCCGACAGCGTTTTGATCCGGCCAAAACTGCTTGCCCATGGCTTCGTTGATGATGGCGACTTGATTGGTGTCTTTGCGGTCGGCGTCGGTGAATTCACGCCCGCCAATCAGGGGAATGCGCAGTGTCTGAAAGAAATTTGGCGCGACGTCGTTGAGTTGAGTCAAGGTGCCGCGATAGCCGGAAGCTTCGTCCTGACCTTCGGGAAAGACGGTACGGCCGAGTCCACCGCCGAGGGGGAAATTGGAGGCGATGGTCGCGGATTCAACACCCGGAACGGACTGGGCGCGTTCGATGACGGTGCGAAAATACTGCTGGGCACGGCCTTCTTCGTAATGCAAGGCGCCAAGATCGAAAGCGAATACAAAAAGTTTCTTCGACTCAAAACCCGGACTGATTTGCTGCGCATTCTGCAAGCTGCGGATGAAGAGGCCTGCGCCGATCAGTGCGACCAGCGCCAAAGCGACTTCCATCACGACGAGAAGACTGCGGAAGGGGCTGCGGGTCCAGCCGACGGTGCCGCCGCGCCCACCCATTTTCAGTGCTTCGATAAGGTCCGGCTTGGCGACCTTGATTGCCGGAACGAGCCCAATGATCACAGCGGTAAGAATGGCCACGCCCAGGGTGAAGAAAAGAACGTGAGAATCGAAGCTGAGATCGACGTCGCCATCGAGGATGAAGGGCGGCCGAAAAGACCACAACACGGCGCGGCCACCAAAGGCGATGACCAGACCAACAATGGCGGAGAGAACAGCGAGGACCAAGCTTTCCGTCAGTAATTGACGAGTAACGCGTCCCTGACTGGCGCCCAGAGCGGCGCGAAGGCCAATTTCTTTCTGGCGGCTGGCAGACTGGGCAAGCAGCAGATTCGCCAAATTTGCGCAGGCGATCAGAAGTACCAGACCCACGATGCCCATCATCAGTCCGCCGATGAGGACGAACTGGTTGCGGTTGTTGACACCGACGGCGGCTTCGGCGAGAGGAGTCAGGGCGACACTGCGGCTGGCGTTGTCTTTGGGAAACTCGCGCTCGAGATTCGAGGCCAATGCTTTCAAGGAAGCTTCCGCTTCATTCACGCTGACGCCGTCTTTGAGGCGGCCGAGGACCGCAGTGGCCAGAAACCTGCGGTCCTCAAAATAGTCTTTGAAGAAACCTGCCAGCACCTGCGGATACATGCTGACGGGAAGCCAGACTTGCTCGGCGTTGCCGAAGGTAAAGGCACCTTTGAATCCGCGAGGCCCCACGCCGATCACGTTGTAGGACGTGGCGTTCAGGGTGATGGTTTTGTTGACGATGTTGGGATCAGAGCCAAACTTATTGACCCAGAGGCTGTAACTCAGTATGGCGACGTTGTTGCCGCCTTTCTTGGTGTCTTCATCCGGCAGGAAGAAGCGGCCCGCGGCAGGACGAAGTCCGAGGATATCGAAATAGTTCGCGTTAACCATTTGTCCGAAGGTTTGCTTGGGCTCGGCGCCACCGCTCCAGGTTAAGGGAAGGGGACCGACGACGCAGGAGAGCCCACTGAAGACCTGGCTGCCACGGGCATAGTCCTGAAAGTTCGGATAGGACATGCCGAGCTTGGTGACATTCGCCGCGGTGACGCGGGTTTTGGTGTCCACGGTGTCGACCTCGACGACGCGGGAAATCTGCTTGACGGGTAGAGGATTGAGAAGAATGGCGTTGACGACCGTGAAGATGGTGGTATTGGCGCCGATGCCCAGTGCGAGAGAAAGGATGGCGATGGCGCTGAAGCCCGGATTCTTGATGAGGATGCGGAGGGCGTACCGTATGTCTTGCAGAAAATCGTGCATTGCTTTCACCTCAGCCGCGCCGAGCGGGGACGGATATTGCGAGCAAAATCGGCCGGAGAAACGCTTAGTGACACAAAGATACCAGAGTGATTAGACGGAGCAAATGGGCAACCGTTGCAGGGTGGGGGGAGAGGAATAACGGAACGGGTTAGGGAGTTGAGTGGGAAGTACAGGGATTGAGGGGAAGGCGGGGCACCAGGCAAACCGTTGTCACTCCGCGACAGGGCGGGGTTGAGGTCCCTCGCTGCGCTCAGAGGCTGTGACTCTATTAAGTTTGTGGCCATTTTGTGGTCGTAACTGTTTTGTTTGCATCATCGATTTTTCACGACATTAAAAAAAGTCACAAACTCTCAGGATGACACGCGGGAGCTGGTGAGGGCACGTTGCGTGGGTTGCGGGGCAGCTTGGCTGAGGCGGGAAATTTGCGATAGGGCGACGCATGAGGAATGGCGATTCTCCTGGGGAATGATGGAGAGACCTGTCGCGGCATCCCGAACATTGCGCGCGCAAGAAGATACCCATCCTTGGCGCTGTCAATCATTGCGGGAATCGTGCCCACTAAGTGTGCGCACGTTGCGTAACCTGCCATTTCTGCCTCAAGCGCTTGCTGGTTGCTGTTGTTTACGTTCCGCGGTGAGATCGGCTGCCACGCACACACTGGCAATCGGGTGCACCGACGTGCAGGTAACGCTGTTCATGATAAAGGAATTGATTCAAGTCATGGGGGACTTCCCGGGCAGCGGCGGCTGGTTTTGATTTCTCCCGGCTTTCCGGCGAACTCATCGCAGGCGACAGCGGCGAAGTCGGAAATCTGTGATCTTGCGGCGCGTCTGGATGTTACTGTCAGCGCGCTTGATGCACGAGGTTTGTATACGACGGAGACGAATGCCAGGCAAAGGGGTGGATCTTCAGCGCGTGACCTGATGACGGGCGAGCATTCAGAATATCAGCGGAGCAGCATGAGTTTGAATGAAGCGATCATGACAGAATTCGCGAACGGAACCGGAGGAGCGTACTTTCATAACAGCAACGACCTCGATGGCGGATTGAAAAGTTTGATTCAAGTACCCGAGTACCTGTATGTGCTCGACTTTTCGCCATCGATGCAAAGGCCAGACGACAGATTTCATGCCTTGAAAGTGGTCGTGGATAGGGAAAACACCAAAGTGCAAGCTCGCAAGGGATATTTTGTGCCGAAGCCGGTGAAGGAAGAACGCCTTAGCACTGAATCTTTATCGGCGAGCGCTCGGTTTAACTTCAGGGGCGGCTAGCTTGCTATTCAGCAGCGATTTGCAGGTCAGCGGTAGGCAACGGAACACGAACGCGGATGCGCGAGCCGTGCGAGGGTTGTGATTCGACGGAAAGATGTCCTCCGACCAGACGCAGACGTTCGCGCATGCTAATCAGACCAAGACCCGCTTGTGCTGCTGCGGAGTCAGGGTCGAAACCTACGCCGTTGTCCGAGATGCAAAGATCGATTTGTTCGCCATCGCCAGAGAGTTCAATTTTGGCTGCCGAGGCCCCGCTGTGCTTCACGACGTTGCGTAAAGCTTCCTGTACGATGCGAAACAGGCAGAGCATTACATTCTTTGGGATTAGCGCGCTGACGTTGTGATGGAAAAACTCGATGTTCAGATCCTGCTGGGCAGACAGTTCTCGGCAGTAGCTCCCCACGGTGGCCACCAGACCCAAGAGGTCAAGTTTCGACGGGTGCAACTGGTGGGACATGTTGTGGAGGTAACTGGAAACCTCGGAGGCGACCTCCGAGATGTTGTGCAGCTGCTCGCGGGCGCCGGAAGTCAAGTCAGGAATGTTTTGTGCGAATTGCTCCAGGCCGATTTCGATCAGAGCCATTCGCTGGCTCAAATCGTCGTGCAATTCCCGTGCAATATGTGCGCGCTCCTGCTCCTGGGCCTCGATCAGCCTGCGGCTGACGGAGGAGAGGGCTTCTTCCGCGAGCTTGCGCTCGCTAATGTCGACGATCATGCCGATCATGCGGACCATCTTGCCTTGTTCATCGAAAAAGGCGCGCGCCGACTTCTCCGCCCACATCCAGGTACCATCTTGCCGGGCGATGCGGTAACGCGCCCGCAGGGTCGGATTCTGGGGCGAAACCGCACTCAAGTCGCCGCACAGCCCATGGTCGTCGGGATGAACCCAGTTGATCAATTCCTTGCGGGTGGTGTGCCTAACGCTACCAGCACCCAGCAGGGAGACGCACTCAGGGGAGCGCACGATGGTGTCCGTGGCGACGTCCCATTCATAAGCGTACATACGGCCAGCCTCCGCCGCCATGCGCAAACGTTCCGCACTCTCGCGCAGGGCCTCCTCGGTGCGCATCCGCTCGGTGACATCGGCCACCATACCGACGACTCGCAAAAGTCTGCCTTTTTCGTCGAAGTGCGCGCGGCTGTTCCTTTCGACCCAAATCATCGTGCCGCCGGGGCGGATGATGCGATAACTGAGTTGAAGGTAAGGCGTCTGAGGAGAAAGGGCGGCCATCGCGGCCGAAAGTTTTTCGTGGTCAGCCGGGTAAACCCTGGCGAATACCTGCTGACCGGTGAGGATAGTTTCATCCTCGATCCCAAGAATCCGGGAACTCTCCGCCGAACGCACGATTACGTCGGTGGCCGCGTCCCATGCATAAGCGAACATCTTTCCTGCCTGGGCTGCCAGTCGAAATCGTTCTTCACTTTCGCGAAGTTTCTGTTCTCCCCGCTTGTGTTCATCAATATCAATGTTGGTGCCGTACCACCAAACGATGCGGCCCTGCTCGTCTCGCATGGGCATGGCAGTGACCAAAAACCAGCGAAAGGTGCCGTCGGCCGCTCGCATCCGCGCTTCCACTTCGCACGGTGCACCGGCGTCCAAGAAGCGGCGCCATGTCGAGACGACTTCATCCAGATCGTCCGGATGGATCGCGACTTCCCATCCCCAACCTTGGGCCTGTTCCATGGTGAGGCCGGTGTAATCAATCCAATTCTTGTTGCAGAACTCGACTTCGCCGTCAGCAAAAGCCCGCCAAGCGAGCTGAGGAATGGCATCGAGCATGCGACGGACTTGAAGTTCGGAGTCAGAACTCTCGGGCGAGATCGTCTTAACTGGAAGGTGTGTGCTCATAAACTCATCTTGAAACGAAAATGGTAACGAATTCCTCGCGGAGTCACCCAGCGAGGAGGCAGGCAATTTCCTAACTGAATTCTGACACTTTAACCGCTCGCGGGACAACAGGGAAATGGTTTTCGTTGAGCTGCCGGTATTAATCGTTGCGACTTCGACACAGGGGAGAAGAGGGAATGGAAGCGAAGAGAACGCGCCGAGGTGGACTACTCCCTCGGCAAAGATATTTTCCATTCAACAGGGACGTTCGCCGTCTGAGCATATGGCGATCATTACCTCACTCGGCAGACGCCGAATTGCTGACGGAGTCACGCTGGTTGAGGGATATTCCTGCGATAGTTGTGGATTGCGCGCTGAGGTGTTCGCCGTTTCCGCTTTAGCTCGGACAGCAACGCACCTGGTACGATCACGATGGGCTGGTCGTTGAATTCAGAGAGGAGGGGCGCGCTGCGAGCAAGTGCTCCGCCAGCGCTTGGTGCTTCCCCAAAAACGTGCCAGTGCCCGTTGCTATAGGTGATGCCAAACATTTTGAAACCGAAGGTCAAGGGCTCGGTTCCTTTAAACGTGACGTCTTCGTTGTTTGCGCCAGATGCGCTGACGGAGACGTCGACGCCGACGGCAGTCTGGATTGACGGGATGTCCGCGGCGATCGAGGCGTCGGAGTTGTGCCTGGCAGTGACGATGATCGAATCGGATTCGAGGACGGAAGTGACTACGTAGGCGTGCTTGTTAGGATCCAGAAGATACGAAGCGAACGGGTTGGTGGTGTCGAGGTCGCCGGCACTGAGGTAGGCGCCAACCTCGAGAGGTGTAACCAAGGTTTCGGTAACGCCGGTGAAGGTAAACTGGACACTCCTGGCGTGGCTAAAAGCGCCGTTTACTTTTGGGTCTGAGGCACCCATTCCCTGCAGGATGCTTCCCAAGATGTCCAGACCAATCGAAAGTTTTAAATTGTCTGTTTTTCCTCCGTTGATATTCGCAGCGACGTTTGGGCCATGTGTTTTCGGTTCGGGCTGCGCGGACTTCCAGATGGTGGAGAGCGAGCCGAGATCCTCAATCGAATGGCGGTCTTTGCCAATGACTTGTAGTGGGCCGATTCCATCGCGCGGCAGTTTCACCACGTTGTAGCCGTAAGAATTCAGGTAAGTGAGGCGCGGATCGCTGCAGCTCATGATTTCTGCCGCCCCTTCGTCTCGAGGCTTTCGGCGAATACCTCGCCGCCTTCGAGCAAGAAGGGCCCGCGGGAAACGGTTCTTTCGCGCGCGAGGGTCGCGTTGCTTTCCAGTTGACAACGGCGGAGCAAGGCTTCGTCGATGAGAATTCGGAGAATCCAGCTGCCGAAGGCACCATCGGAATCAAAGCGTGGCGGATTATGCGATGCCCGGAGGAAGCAGCTTTCGACTACCTCGATAGCCATTTTCGGATCGCCCAGAAGACTGTGAGCGATCTGCAGAAGGGAATTGCGCCATAGCCAGAAGCAGTCCTCAAATATCAAAGGGTGTTCCTTTGCGCTTTTCGGATCGGCGGCGGGCGAATGGTGAGTCTCGCCGGCTTTGTGATTCGAAGGGAACAGCATTAGTGATTTCATCCCAGACCTCGCTCGTAAGGAGTCAGTTGAATTTAGTTTTTGTGCTAAAGCGGTAGGTGGCCGAGTGTTGCAGGAAGCCGAACGAGCCGCTGGGTGGGACTCGTTTTTCTCCGCGTGCTGCACTGAAACTCTGCGTCGCCAAAAACGGTAACAGCGGGCGATTGGGCGGTTGTCATGGAGATGTCACAAAGTTGTTTGTTCTTTTCCGTGCGGATGGGATCGTTGCGGCAAGAAGAGTTGTGGGGCAGACGCTGGAGCGGCAGGTCAGTGTTTCGGCGTGATCTTGGCAGCAAAAGATTGCGCTATTATCTTGCCGTTGCGGACGACGAAGGTGTCGGTTGCGGCCTCATAGGAATTGTCCGCTGTTTCCGCACTCCATAGGATATAAGCGTATTCACCCTCAATGTATCGCTGCCGCAACGAAAACGAAGCACCAGGCTTGGCAAACTCCGAAAGGATTGCCTGGAAGAAAGGCGTGATTTCGACAGAGCCTTTTAATGGGCCGCCGGGAACAAAGAGAACGACATCTTTTGAGTAATCGGCAAGTACGCCTTCAAGATCGTTTCTGCGAAAGCACTTCAGATGGTTGTCAAGAACATCGAGAGTGGTCGGCATTCGCAATCTCCTTCGATATTTGGATTAGCTCTTCAGCTCGCTATACTCGCCTTTACTAAACCCTTGTGTCTCGCCATTGCACGTGGTGATCTCCGTTCCCTACCGCTGTGCATCCTGGAGTAGCGCGGTCCGTGCAAGAGTAGACTCAACATTCACCGAGGAAACGGGCGCGAATTTCGTCGTTCACAGGGAGATCGGGACCACAGAAGATGTGGTCTGGGACACGAGTGGGATCCTGAGCGATGAGGGGCATGGCCTTCTGGCGGATGGCGGATGCTTTCGGCGAAGGATCCTGAAAGACAGTACGAAGCCAACCCTCTACGGTGTGGCAGTCTAGAAAATACTTGCCGTGTTGATCGGCGTAACGGTGAGCTGCGAGATCCCAGTCAGAATCGGCGCACAGCTCATCGCGTAAGACGCGCGCATCTCGCAGGGTGAGATTGAGGCCTTGGCCGAATGTTGGGTCGCTGGTGCCGGCCGCATCGCCGACGAGAGCCACTCCCTCCCGATAAGGGTGTTCAACCCAAGACTCGTTCACGTCAAAGCTGGCCAGAGGACCGATGCATTTTGCGCCTGAATATAGCTGAGCGGCGGCTGGGAACGTCCGGGTGGATTCAGCGAAGAACAGATCCAGCATGTTTTCTCCCTGCAAACGGTAGCTGGACGTTTTGGGATAACCAAGATAAGCGCGGATTCGTTTCTTTCCGATGGGGATAAAGCCGACAATCGTTCCCAAGTCAGCATTATAAATAAAATAGACGAGATCGTCTGCCTCGGTGCTACCACTCAGCATGACGCCTCCGAAAAGAAAATCGTTTGACGACTCGCGGACGAGAAAGTTTCCCCATTTTCTACACGCCGAGCCACGGCCGTCGGCGCCAACGACAAGGCGCGCGGAGATTTGTGGATGGCCCGGATCGCGAGTTGTGACTGAAGCGGGATGGCCAGGTTCAATGCGTTCAACGGAGATCCCGCGACGAACTTCCGCACCGGCGGCTTGTGCGGCGCAAAGCAAGACTTCCTGCATTTCGTGATGGGCAAACGTGAAACCAGGAAGTTGCTGCTTTGTGGTTGATGGGAGATTACGCGGGCCCGTTCCCATCTCCACGAAATGAATTTCATTGGCGCAGGTGCTCTTCAGTAGATCTAGGATGCCGAGTTCTTGGGCTTCGGCAGCGCCCCAGGGGACGAGCATTTCTCCGCGCACGCGATCCTTGAAGCGTGGTTCGCGCTCGAGAACGAGGACTTTCGCGCCACGCGCAGCCATTGCTTGGGCCAAGCTTGCGCCGGCCAAGCCGCCGCCTACGGTAACAAGGTCATAGGTTATTTTTCTCATGGCTTAAACCTGCATGTTTAGAAACCAGCGTAGGGAGGCGCTATCGCCAGTATTCTGTATGGTTCCGAGAGTAGAACAGTAGCAGGTCAGTGAGCTATCTCGAAAATGAATTCCAGTTCGACCGGCACGCCTAGCGGGAGGCTTGCGACGCCAAATACCAAGCGGCAAGGGTTCTTGTCTTTTCCGAAGACGTCTTGCAGCAATGCCGAAGCGCCATCCGCGATTTTCGGGTGATCACGAAAATCTCCCGCAGTCGCCACGGAGACACTGAGACGGACGATCCGCGAGACTCTGTCGAGCGATCCCAAATGCTGGCGCAGGACGGCGAGGGCGTTGAGCGCCGCGAGATAAGCCGCCTTGCGCCCCGCTTCCACATCGAGTTCTGCGCCAAGGTGGCCAATGAATTCCGCTACCGGTCCCGCCGTGGGAATCATCCCGCTCAGAAAAAGCAGATTGCCGGTCTGCACCGCTTCGACATACATGCCGAACGGCTTTGGCGACGCCGGTAGATTGATGCCAAGCTCTTTTAGCCGCTGCTCGGCGCTGGCAGGCCGAGAACCCTCGTGCGTTACCATTTGCCTGCGTGCGCGCCGCCATCTACGTGCACGGTTTCACCGGTGGTGAACGTGGCGTCGGTCAAGAACAAGACCGCATCTACGATTTCTTTGACTTCACCGAGCCTGCCGAAAGGGCTCAGCCCTTTGAGGGGCTCATGCGTCTCAGGTTTATGCATCGGGGTATTGACAACGCCCGGCGCAACGGTATTCACACGGATGCCATCCTTGGCGTACTCCATGGCGAGGGCTCGCGTTACCGCATCCAACCCCCCCTTAACCATAATTTGAACCGCCGCCGATGCACCGGCGATAGGATGGCCGACAAGGGTGGTCGAGATATTGACAATGCTCCCGCTTTTCTGGCGCAGCATTTGCTTGACCGCTAACTGCGAAACGTAGAGAAAGCCAGCAAGCGTGGTGGAAACCAAAGCGTTGAGATCTTCGGTGGTATACTCGGTAAAGGGTTTCGAAATAAGTATACCGGCATTGTTAATCAGCACATCGACCCGGCCAAAACGCGATACCGCGGCATCGAGAATCTTGGCGGCTGTTTTCGGGTCGCCGATGTCTCCATCGACCAAGGCAAGACTCGCGGAGGCCGGAAAAGGATTCGCTTTGGTAATGTTACGCGAATTTGCGACGACGCTATAACCACGTCTCAAAAAAGCTTCGACGAGCCCCGCGCCGATCCCCTGTGAGGCCCCCGTAACGATTGCTGTTTTCTGGGTATTTGCCATTTCTCTGATCCCTTCCTTGACCGGTCACGTCGATGTTTCTCCCTTTTTCTGGATCCGCAAACCTCATGTTTTGGGAGAAATTTGATGAATCGGGCCTTCGTTAGGTTTTGGCAGTTAAAGGATAGCCGTTTTTGGGGACGGTGAGAAGGATTCATCAGGACGACAGCCCATTTTTGCTCAGTTTCGAAGCCCTTCGCAACTCAGGGCAAGCTGAAGCTCCGACGCTTCAATCGTGGAACCAGAAACGACGCCGTCCGAAACCGTGCTGCTTCGCTGGGCTACGTTCACCGAAGCGGCGAAGCAGCCGGGTATTTCGCGGCGCTACGGTGGGTTTCATTTTGAAGCGGACGATGTGGTGGGCCGCGAGACCGGGCGCCGCGTGGCCGATGCTCCGTGGAACGAGGCTACAGCTTTTATCAACGGAACGGAGCGGAAAGCCGTGCAATGAATCCGAACACAACGGCAGCTTTAAGCAAAGCCGCGATAAAACTTTGCATTCCGGTCAAGAATGCGGCTGGCAGTTGGCTCAGGTCGGCTGAATCAGGGGAATCGAGGATGCCAATTGCAGATCGATCATCATTTGCACGCGACGATCGATTTGAAAAAACATGGCGGTGCCCTTGGCGGTAAGCGCCGAGCGAAAGATGGGAATGTATTTGAGGCGGAGCTGCGCGACGGATTCGTCTACTTCAATCCACCGCTTGGAGAGAGTGTCGGCTTGTTCCTCGGTCAAGTTGGTTGTTTGCAGATATTCTTTGACCAGAGCGTATTTCGCGTTGTTGATCTTCATCAGATCGCTGACGTACTGTTCGTAAATCGGCCAGAACTTTTCGGCCTCAGCGGGGGTCAATTTCATGTTTGCAGCGATCACCTGCTTTCGCGTGGACCGCAAATCAGATCGGAGCATGGCGATATCTTGATCGATGGACGATCCGCCATCGCGGCTGGCCGCGGGTTGCGCAGTCTGTGCAGCGGCATTCGGAGCGAGTGCCGTCGCGGCGGCTAAGAGCAATGGGCCCAGAAGCAGGGCGACTGAGGTAATTTGCCTGAACATAAGTCCTCCCATTCAACAGAGTCGAAACCACGGGCGGTTCGGAGCAAGTTTCTAAAAGGTGCGGAGAAAACTATCACCGTGGCGGTGGTAAGTCGAGCAGAATCAGTTGCGGCGTTTTCGGCGGCGGCTCTGACGCGAAGAAGGCGGCGGTAGATTGCAAGGCTTTAAACGCGACTGCTGGTAGTGAAGAAAGTTTCTGGGGGATGCCAAGAAAAAAAGATCGGAACTTTTGTGGCGTTTGATCGTCGGAACCCGCCCTTTGAAATCCAAGCTTGGGGCACCCTCAAGTTCAGTTGGTTGTTACGTTGAAGTGATTCTCGCGTTGGGGAGCCCAAGACCCACGCGCGGTCCGAAAATCTCCTACATTCAGACGACCGTGTAACCGAGGACGGGTTGCAACCATCACTGCAACATTCAGTGTACGAGACGAATTTGCTCTAGGGATGAAGTGCTAGGTGCTAGCCAGGTAGCATGCTCAAAAGTTGACGAACAGTATTTTGAAGTTGTCGGTTTGCCGCGCTAGTTTCGGCATGCTTCCAGAGAGCGATGGGACTAGCGGCTCGCCGAATGAGGGTGACGCTGCCGCCGGATATGGCGATCAATGCGGAAGTGGATCTTTGTCTGGATGGAGGCGCTTATTCAATGCAAGCGCGGCTCAACGTAAGCTTGCCGGGTTTGGAGCGAAGTGTGGCGCAGGCTTTGACGGATGCGGCGGACAAGACGTGTCCCTATTCGAAAGCGATACGCGGGAACGTCGACGCAGTGATCAAAGTGGTTTAAGAGGAAACTGTCGCCCAAGGGGGTTTGATCTGGTCCCGGCAGATGTTCCGGGGCCAGCGACAACCGCGCTATCGAGTTGAGCCTAGCGGCACCACGCGTTCACCGAATAAAAGTGGCGAGGCCCTTCTCGATCGCTCCACAGTCAGGACTTTTCACGCGGCTTCGCGCCGGTGGTGGGGTCAATGGTTTTACCGATCACGCTGACCCTGGTGGCAGGGAAGCCGCTGAGTTCGGCATGGCGGCGAACGATGGCTTCGTCGTTGGCGAGATAGACGCAGAACATCTTGTCGCCGCTGACGAATGATTGCTGCCACTGGATCTCCGGGCCAAGTTGTTGCAATACCTGGTTGGACTTTTCGGCTGCCTGACGCAGCTGCTCTCCTTCCAACGTCCCCACCTTGGGGATCTCGCGCTCGATCATGAACTTCTTCATTGCTGTTCTCCTTTTCATTCGTACTACTAATTGAGATCGAGGCTCGCGACAGATGCTGTCGCGAGCCGCCGCGAATTACTTCACTTCGACCTTGACGCGCATCCAGGGATGAATGCAGCACTGATACAGATGTTCGCCCTTTGAAACGTTGTTGATTTGCAACTGACTGCCTTGCAGGATTCGGGTTTTGGCTACCGCGAGATTGGAAAAGCCATCGGAACATTCGGACACGGTCTCTTCACCCGGGCCATTGAGCATCGGAATAAAGCCACCACCAAACTCCCGTACTTCCGTAAAGGTATGCGGTTCGCCGCCCTGATCGGACACAACAAGCGTTCCGCCTTTTCTCAGGTGGACGGTGTCCGGTTCGAAGTCCCAATTCTTGTCCGGAGCACCAATGGAAGCCTTGTAGAACAAGTCTTTCAAAGTGGTAACGGCACCAAGGGCGACGTTGTGGCAGAAGTCGGGCCCGAGCGCCGCATTGAAGGTGGTGGGATCGCATTCGTCCAACGCGACGACTTGTGCTGTAGCCGGAGCGGGATTCGAGGCCGACGAATTTTCCTGGGCGGGGGCGTGGGTCGCGCCGATAAGAAGTAGGCAGGCGGCCAGTAATCCGAACTTCGATGCATTCGTATTCATATCGATTCTCCCTTTCTTTTCTATTTAAGTTCCGGCGCGTGTTCCTTTGGAACAATCGCCGCCTGATTCTTTTCTCGAACCAGTTGTATTGCACTTTCGAGAGTAGGGAAGAGGGTGACTTGCGACAAGATGGCAGATATGCCATTCTACATAGGTGATTAGGCCACAATAGAAATTCGGAGATTCGAAAGAGGATTGCCATGATCGACGTAACCGTGCTGCTTCTTGACCAGACGTTCCCGTCCACCGCGATCGGTCCGATGGAAGTGTTTCGACACGCCGGAACACTGTGGAATCTATTGACAGGAAAGCCGCAGGCTCCGCGATTTCGGGTGACGACGGCGTCGGTGGACGGACGCATAGTGAATTGCGACGGCCCAATTCAAATCAAACCGGCGACGGCGATTTCATCGATCCGGACAACGGGGCTGATTTTTATTCCATCGACAGGGGTGAGCGTGGACGACGTGGTGCAGCGCAATGCGCCGATGGTGCCGTGGCTGCGGCGGTGGCAAAAGCGAGGAGTGCCGATTGCCAGTGTGTGTTCCGGCGTGGGACTGACTGCGGCGGCGGGTCTGCTGGACGGGAAGCGGGCGACGACGCACTGGGCGCTGGCGGAGACGTTCCGTCAGAAATATCCGAAGGTGAAGTGGATGCCGGAATTAATGGTGACCGAAGATCACGGCATGTACTGCGGTGGTGGGGTAAACGCGGCATTGGATCTTAGTCTATATCTGGTGGAACGATACTGCGGCCACGATGTTGCGATGCAAAGCGCGAAGGCGCTGCTGATTGAAACGCCGCGAGCCTGGCAGGCGGGGTTCGCGGTGGTGCCGTTAAAGACGGAACACTCCGACGACACCATCTCCGACGCGCAGGAATGGTTGCACGAAAATTTTCATCGACCCTTCCCGCTCGAGGCTCCCGCGCGGCGAGTAGGAATGAGTTTGCGGAATTTCGTGCGGCGGTTTAAGCAAGCGACCGGAGACAGCCCATTGACCTATTTACAGAAGTTGCGGATTGCGGCGGCGAAGCGCCTGCTTGAGAGCGATCACCGCACGATGCAGGAGATCAGTGAGGCCGTCGGTTATCAGGATGTAGCGTTTTTTCGCGCACTGTTCCAGCGACACACGGGGGCTTCACCTAGTGCCTACCGGCACAGGTTTGGGGTGTAGCGCCGACACCGTTTGGCCTGCGGGGGTCAGAGCAGCGGTTGCGGTGCGCGGGACAGCGCTCACATCGTTGTGGTAGATTGACACCCTAGATTCAGAGTTACTCGGAGAGATGTCGCGCGATTGCTGCGTGATTCGGGAGCAGCGGAAGAAGAAGAGGATTCTCCGATGGCAATGGATTCCGAGCGTTGATTCAAGGTAAACGCTGCCCGGATTGCTGCAAGTGTCATTTGCGCGGTTGTACTGGCGAACGTTTCGGATGAAGCGATTAAAGTAATGCTCAATGCCGGACCTGCGCCCGCCCCGGTGGTTGTGGCGGCGTCGCAGAGCTTTTTTACCAATGGAATGCGCTCGAAACACTGGGACGTAACCATCGCAAGCCGACTTCACAAAATCCGTGAAAGAGCGCCGACCGGTATTTTATTTCTACGTTCCTGATGGCGACACAGCGCCTGACTCTGTGCTCCTCAAGCTCGAGAAGAAGAGCGATCACAGGGAATTTCAAGTCGGAGGTTTCGGCGGCGTGACCGGCGGAAAGTCCGGCGCCAAGAAAGAAAAGGAAATTCCCTTTTCGCGCCGTAGGAATCCGTATTTAAAAGATCACTTTGGATTCCGATCCGAAAGTCGGCGAGTATGCATTCTTCCTGGGGACACGGGCGCAATCCAACATGTCGGGCGGTAACATGGGTTCTGGACGCTCGGGCGGAAGTGCCAGCGGCCGAATCTACGATTTCGCCATTCCGGAATAAGAAGAGTCAGTTTTCGACATCAGTTTTAGGCATCCATTAAGGAAGGAGCGGCTGCCGTTGCCGCCCCCAACCCGAATTGATGAGCTACTGACGGCCATCCGGGTTACCGGAGACAGGTGTACCGTTGTGTAATTTCGCAACGGCATCCAAAGCTTTCGCGCGGGAGACGGGAAGGCGGTACAAGTGCCCGGTGGTTTCGACCTCGCTGAGAAAGTACTCGCTCCCAAATTGTTCGAGGGAAATTTTGTGGCTGCCGGAGTCATTGGTTTCGACGTCAGTGGCGAGGACCATGGCGGTGGCATCGTTTTGATAACCGGTGAGCATCAAGGCCCTGGGAGCGGCGGCGCTCACGCGGTTCACTCTGTAGGTGCCGGCGGGAAGCGTTTTGCCTCCGACGACAAAGTCGTACGGCACGTTTACGATAATCTGCTCCTCAGACTGGCCCTTGGCGGCCACAACTAGACCGGCGACGGCGATAAAGGCAACTACGATACGCAAAAACTGTTTTCTCATACTGTCTCCTTTGGGACGTTAAGGGTGTCGTTCAAAACAACTGCCGCTGCGAGCTGTGATTTCATCAAGAGCGGCGCTTCGCACGATCTGCCTCAAAACGTGTACTGATAGTGAGACGAATTTTTCGCCGCGTTGTAACGGTATCCGGCGTAAAGAGATTGTCTCGAAATGGTCATTTCCATTGAGGATTTAAATTACAAAAGGGAAGAGATACTATGTTCTGGCCGCACGCGACTTTCAAGCCATACGGATAGTCAGACCTCCGGATAATGCGACCGGAAGCCCGATCCAATCGAAAATTCTCGTTTCCCCTTCTTTGCGCCTGGCGGTGAGCCATGCCTTGGAGACCAGATAGAATGTGAAGAAGCCGCCGAAGACGTTGCATCGGGTGTTTCGCGAGCGCCAGGTACGCTGCTCTTGCGGCCATGGTCAGCATGCAGACGAAAAATGTATTTCGATGGCGGGGAGAACATTTGTGGAAGGAAACTGCAGCGGAACCGGCGAACAAGTCGACGGTTCCGGCGGAGATATGGACGAGCAAGCTGGGCGGAAGTGACATGGTTTCCTCTTATTCAGCCGAACGTACTTATAGGGCGGCATCCGAATCGCAAGAGCGCAGGCAAGGGTTTGCTCTCTTGGTGCGGCATTCACGCTATTTACATACACAAGCGAGGCGACAAGAAAGCTTCAAAAGGGAAACAGATTCTGTTCAAAGCGTAGTTTTCGTGAGTTCTGGAGAATGTCAGTCAGACGGCGATGCTTGGGGTTGCGTTCAGGTGCGCGTGTCCATGCGAAGGATGGCCTCAATCTGGAGGATGTGATTGACGTCATGAGCGGCCATGTGACGCGCGAGATCGCGCACAGTCATGGGTCCCCCCTCGGCGTGGTTTCCCTTGCGCTCCCATTCTTCGGGCGTCAATCGAGAAAGTAACCGGAGGTTTGCGGCACGCAACAAACGGAACATTTCCAGCGCCTCGTGGACGTTCCAGGATTGGTAATCACCGAGCATTGCCCATTGATCCTGATCAAAACCGGAGAGCGTGATGCCGTTGTGCTCGATCATCTGCCGATAACGCCAACTGGTGACGAGTTCATCCTCGGCGAGATGGACTAGAATCTCGAGCACAGACCATTTTGTGGGGCAAGGCCTGCGCGTCAACTTCTCTTCGAGCACGCCGGTGGTGAGTCGTGTCAGAGTGTCGACAGCATGGCGCTGCATGGCGAAGGGATCTTTCCCTTCGACGTATCCCGCGAATCTTCTCTGATATTGATCTGGGGTTTCGATGTTAGCTATAAAACATGCTCCTGGAAAACTTAAATCATACGCTCATTCGGAGGAGCGCGAAGATTCGAAGATGCGGCCGGGCCGGCTGGTCGATGGTAAGATTTCGCGTATGGTGAAACTTAGTGTCATGATCCGGTAACGCTCGGCTCGCGATTCGACTGGGGCAAGCATCGTGAGCTGCCGCAGAGGCTGTTGTCCTCACGTGGCCTCTTACGAACTGAAATCGACAAGGTGGTTGGCGGTTTTCCTCGAGGTTCGCCTTTTACTTATCACGCAGTGGGACATCTGTATTTCCGAAGTGTGGAGGAGATGGAAGTGGCGCTGGCAGAATGCGGCCGAATTCATTGCGGACGAGGCCAACTACACGAGTTCGCGGAGTGTGATGCAACTGAGCGAAGTTATTGAGTAGCCCGCTTGAGAGTGCCAACTTGGCGCCGAAGGTTTGAACTGCGGTCCGAGCCCTCTGCTTCCGCGAATGCGTTCGGATTGGGATCAGCGGGCGGAGGGCATGAGCGTGCCGACGGGGCAGCGGGCAATTTTGGGAGCGAAGATAAAGGGATTTTTGGGATCTTCGGTAGTGCCGACAATCACCCTGCCGTTCACCTGCGCGGTTCCATCGGCGAAGAGGGAACCGTCTGGCTTGAGCTGAAGTGTAAGCGGATCGGTGTTGTCTTTAATCTTGAGCAGAATCTGGTTGGCGATTTTTTGCATGACGTATTCGTGGGCGAGTTCGGCTTCTCTACAAGTGACGCTCACAGACTCCGGATGAAAGGTGAGGCTTAAGCCGCTTTGGCCGACGTATTTACCGGCCATGCGAAGGCCGGGCTCGGCGGGTTTATCAACCGTGAGCATGTGGTTAAGGGCTTTTTGCGTGCTTCCGGTTTCCATGAGTGTAGCGGTTCCGCTGAAGATGGTGGTGAGTAATCCAAAAGGGCTTTCGATATCGGGAGGGAGTGGCGTTGGGCCGGTGGCGGTCATGAGGCCGACAGTGCAGTCGACCGTCTTGCTGGCGTATTGAGTGACTTGCCGGGTGCCGGTGGGACCATAGACCATCTCGGTGGCACTTTCGGTATTGGTAAAGACCTGGCCATTTTGTTTCGCGTCTGGATAATTCTGCGCTTCGAGCGGCGTCAGCTCTCGCTGCGTAGTGGTGGTCTTGGTGGTCATTCCGGAAGTCTGCTCGGTGCGAGTGCCGATGGGGACCTGGCCAGTTATCCGGATCGGTCCCGATCCTTCGAGCTTGCCATCCTGCTTCAATGAGAGAACGACGATCTTGGCTCCATTCTGAATTTTGACGAGTGTTTGCGTGGCAGACGCTTCGACGGAGTATAACTGCGGGGAGGGAACTCCGCGGCAGCTCATGATTGCCTTTTCGGGCTGGAAAATTACGCGAAAACCGGCTGGGCTGGAATAGTCGCCGGTCATGCGGAGTCCTGGCGTGATCGGCAGCTTGAGGCTGATGCCGGTCATCTGGTCAAATCCGTTGCCCATGACTTCGGAAAAGCAGACGCGCTGACTCCTTCCGGAAGCGATGCAGCGGGCCAGTTCCGCTTTGCTGCCGGGCTGAATTTCTTTAGGCTTCGCGGCTTCGGCGGCGGCTGCATTCTGCTGAGCGACGGCATCGTCGTGTTGCCGTTGTTCGGTGTCGAAGTGCGCTTTGGCATGGGCGCTGTTGGCGGACTGAACATTTTGATATCCGGCGCGAAACGCGGGTGAAAATAACTGGTTGAACCACTCTTTGTAAAACGCGGAATCCATCTCGTAGCGGCCGTGTGCGCGTTCAAATTCTTTGGCTTGTTCCGGTGTGTGGGACTTGGCGTAGGCCTGGGACATCTCGTAGGCGGCCAGATTGTAGGCACCGACTATGCGCGCTTCATCGGGTGTCAGGCCTTCGCGGACACTGCGACCTGGGCCCTGGCTGCGGGTAACGATTGCCGGGAGATAGGTGAAGACGGCCACTTGGCGAGCGAGGGTGTCGTCGGGACTGGTGCCCTGAATATCGTGCTTCACTTTGTCGACGGAAGGCATTTCGCTGAGATACGGCGGATTCAACGGCTGGCCTAGGGGAGCAGGTTGAGGTTGTTGTGGAGGTTGATTTGGAGCCGAGCCAGGTTTCGAGACTTGCACACCGGGAGCGGGAGGCTTGCAGATTTTCAGCCAGCCGTCCATCTGGCCGCGGACGTTGAAACGTTCAACGATGAGGTCGCCGTTTCTTTCTTCGCGCCAGAAGCAGATCTCGCCTCGAGGGTTGGATGAGCATCTGAGGATGATTTTGTCGGTGCCGTCGGGGCAGTGATACTTGACGTTAAATTGCAGGGGTTCTTGCGCGGCCAGAATGGACGCGAATAGCACGGGGACGAGAGCAAGGGTTGCCAGTTTTAGCGACGATAAAATGCCAAGGATACGAAGCATTGGACACACTCCGGTGCCAGAAACTCTTTGCCAGCCGAGGGTGGCTACTTCTTTTTTGTCAGACGCCCCAACATGCCGTTCGGCGGACCGATGAGGGCGCCGTCATCGTCGACGGTGAAGATCGTCTTGTCACCCTCGCAAACCAGGGTCACCGACTTTCCAGTTTCCGAGTAGGTGCAAGGAGTGGAAACCGGACCCGTGGAGACGAATGCTTTGCCGCCCGATTTGAATTCGATCTGGACGACGCCACCGTTACCGGCGTAAGTGTTGCCTTCCACTTTTGCGCCGCAACCGGCGAGATAGAGGCCCGAAACTAGCAGCAGGCCGGTTCTCAGCGTGGCAGGAAAGTTGAATTTGTTCGTTCTCACTTTTTTCCTCAATTCCGCGCGGCGGTTGGTAACGACGCCCCTTATATCACAATTCACTTGGGAGAAGGCTTTTTGGTGGAGAAACGCTTATATAGAAGTAATAGTAAATGATGAGTGAATGATGGATGCAGGAGCAGGTTGCTTTGCTGCTGAGATCCTCCGCTTTGCTCTGGATGACAATTGCGAATTGGTAGCTCGATTGGTTTGGTTGGCTGGAGATGGTCAGGTTGAGGTCCTTCTCTGCGCTCAGGATGACAATTCTCCCGGATCGTGACCCAATCCTCTTTTTGTGTTGCGAGTTGTGCGAACCGGAATTCGGCCAACTGGGAGAATTTTATTGCTGCGGTGGCGCAAGTTTTTGGATGATTGCGGATTCTTGCCTTTTTGAAGTGGAGGAAGAGGACATGCACGGTTTGAAGGTTTGGTTTCGTGAAAGTCTTTTGACGGACCAAACATTTTCGCAGTTGGACTAGTCTCTAATTTAGCAATCCGCCAAAGCCGAGTGGTTCTCAGGGTGCGAAAGGTGCGGATGTTTGAGGAGCGACAACGGTGTAGATTTCTTCGTGCTTCTGGCTTACTCTTTCCCACACTGTTTTGCATGGCGGAACCAAGAATCCTCAAGAATGTTGTTTGTACGGCGGAGGCGACAAGGCGAATGAATGAACCACGACCAGACGAAATTATGCAGGTGGGCCTGGGATTTTGGGCTTCAAAAGCACTTTTGAGTGCCGTGGAAATGGAATTGTTTACGGAGTTGGCGAAACATCCAGAGGACCTGGAGACTCTGCAAGGACGACTGGGGCTACACCCGCGAGCGGCTCGCGATTTTCTGGACGCGCTGGTGGCACTGAAGTTTCTGGAGCGGCGGGACGGAAAATATTTCAACACGGCGTCAACGGATATGTACCTCGACAAGTTGAAGCGATCGTACATCGGCGGAATGTTGGAGATGGCCAACCGGCGACTGTATCCCTCATGGGCGCGCCTGACTGTAGCGCTGCGTACCGGGTTGCCGCAAAGTGAAGAGAAGGGCGACGGCACTGATACTTTCGCGGCACTGTACGCCAACCCCGCGGGTCTGAAAGAGTTCCTACGGGCGATGACCGGTGTGAGCCATGGCGCGAATTTGGCGATCGCGCGGAAATTTCCGTGGAGCAAGTACCGAACCGCTGTGGATGCAGGAACGGCGCAGGGCGATTTAATTACGCAGGTGGCGCTGGCAAATCCGCATATTGAAGGAATCGGATTTGATCTACCAGAGGTGGCGCCGATATTTGAGGAGTACGTGGAGGCTAATGGACTTTCCGGACGCGTGAAGTTTTTGCCGGGAAGTTTCTTGACAGGGCCATTGCCGAAGGCGGATGTGATGATGATGGGCCATATTCTCCATGACTGGAATCTGGACGAAAAGCGGATGCTGGTGCGCAAAGCGTATGAAGCGGTGCCGGAGGGCGGCGCGTTCGTCGTATACGAAAGCATTATCGATGATGATCGCTCGACGAATTCCTTTGGCCTGCTGATGAGTTTGAATATGCTGGTGGAAACGCCCGGAGGATTTGACTATAGCGGAGCGGACTGCGCGGGCTGGATGAAAGAAGCGGGATTCAGGGAAACGCGAGTGAAGCACCTGGTGGGGCCGGACTCGATGGTGATCGGAATCAAATAAGGATTCCGCGGCAAAGAATTGCGCCTGAAGTCGCGATGGTCGACACGGAGATCAGCGCGAGTCGGCGGTGTTGGTGGGAGGTTTGTGGAAGGTAAACGGGGATTCGAGGCGGAATTCGATGCGACCGCCGGGTTTGACCTCGACCTTCGCGGCAGTGAACGCAGCGATTATGGGGCCAGCCCCGGCCGTGAAATCGGGTGAGCCGCCGGTGGCAGCATCCGCACCGGATTTTGCGCTTTTCTTGACGACCGCTGAAGTTTTTGCTTCAAGCGCTCCTTGTTTTTTGGACGGAGTGCTGGAATCAACGCCGAGCCGCTGGCCGTTGATTATCAAACTGGTAAGTTCGAGACGCCTTGGCTTTGCCGTGGATGTGGCCGCCTTTTTTGGCTTCGACCATACGGACATGTGCTTCCGTGCCGCGCGGAATGACGACGGCGTTGTGAATCAGGACTGATGGGTCTACTGTTCCAGTGAACATCGTGCCGGTTTTATCGTGATTGGAGTTCACGGCGTCCGCCATGCGGATAGGGATGACGGTGCCCTCGCTTAACGTGATGGGTTGGAAATCGCCTGGATTCTGGCGAGCATCGCGATCTCCGTCGCGATCTTGAGGAGGGCCCGGGGTAGCGGAACCGTTTTCATTTTGCGGAGCTTGCGCTGATGCCGTGTGCGAATTCGGTAAGCTTGTCATAACCAAAATCGTCGTGCCTGACAGAATTGCCAGCTTAACGCACAAATTATTCATGAGGACTCTCCTCGCTGGGAAGCATGCAAACACGACTGGTGGCGGGGCGCCATACCGGAATCCACCGAAATCGCAGACGGCCATTACTGATTCGTAAGTAGAACAAACTGCCGAAGAATCGTGCGAATTGTTGCCGGGCTGGCGGTTTTGATGATTGGACCGCGGTCCTTGCGCGAAGTTTGAAGGAAATGAGGGACGGAGATGGCAGGTATGAACAGACGATTGATGTGGCACGGCATGATGTTGTTTTTGATTGGGCTGATCACGGGATTTGCGGAGCAGCATTTCACAAACGTTCGCATGGGGCTTGCAGCGCACTTGGAAGGAGTGATGAACGGAACGTTTTTGGTAGCGCTGGGCGCTGTGTGGAATGACGTGAGGCTGTCGCCGAGAACGAAGACGATCGCGTTCTGGGTTGCGCTGTTCGGAACGTATGGAAACTGGCTGATGACGACGCTGGCCGCTATTTTCGGCACCGCGGCGCTGTCGCCGGTTACGGCGGCGGGACATAGCGGGCTACCGTGGCAGGAGAGCCTGGTGACAGGCGGTTTTATGTGTATTGGCATTGCGATTCTCGCGACGTCACTATTCGCGCTATGGGGGCTTCGGGACAAAGCGGGCTCGTGAATCAGGGTCCATGAAGCTGGTTAACAAAATGCCGCTGACTAATTGGAGTCGGGGACCCCGGCGATGGTACCGGATTTGGGGCCGTCGTCGAGGAGCTGGCAGTTGAGCACGCACTTCACGGCCAACATCTCGACTTCGGCTTTTTTGTGAGGAACGCTGGAGCTTTGCTCGGGAGCCACAATCAAGGACTGAGGCCCATCGTCGACGTTAAAAGTGCACTGAAATTGGAGTTTCTGCACGCCTCGCTGCTGGCAGGAACTTTTTTCAAGCGCGGTTTCCAGCGAATCTGGCCGGACATGCAATTGATTGGCGATTTCCGATGGAAGCATCGCCACGACCATAGGTGCGTGAGAATTGATTTTGATGCTCACTTCCGTTTTGTCGTGGTCGGGCACAAAGCCGCCGTAAACTTTCAGAAACGAGGTGAGCTCGTACTTCTCCTTGATCTGGCGGATCCACTGAAATTCAGGCTGAACGCAATTCTCCACGCAGGACCAACGGTAGTATTGGATGTGCACATCGTTGGGTGAAATGAACCTGCGCGTGGGGCCATACTCGCTGTTCAAAACCGCCACCAGACCTGCACCGATCGCGCGTTGAGTCTGGTCACTGCTGTCGAGGACTACGCCGAGTCCGGCGAATACGCCCGCGTTGGGATTGTTGCGCTCATCGCGAATCACCAGGGTCATGGCGGTTGGTGGCAATTCGCAGACGTAGGTTGTCTCCATGACGTGTTCCTGTCTGCAGATCTGCGGCAGGTTGACTATGGTGTCGGGCCGCTGCTGCGCTTGAATCCAGGCGTCGGTATCGGCCAGAAAGATGGTTACCGGCTTTTGCGACTTAATGCCGACGTGAATGTTGCCACCGTTCGAGCCAGGGTGGTAGGTCCGGCCGGTGTGATAATAGGCGGGATCGAGGCGCACGCTCTCGTCGTTCGCCGCTTGCCAAGTGAAGACTTTTTGTTGCTGGGCCGAGGAAGTGGCACAGAGCGGTCCGAGAATGGACAGTGCGGTTGCGGCTATTTTGTGGAGTTTCATAGTAATTTAATTCAAGCGTTGTGGTTTGCTTTCCGCAAGGGTACTGCTCGCTGGGCGTCGCGGACAAAACACCTGATCGACTGGGCAGCATGCCAGGAATGGTGCAGCCGCGAAACGGTGCCGGACGTTTATCAAGACCAGGCACTGAGGGAGCGGCCGAGAAGTAACAATATGATGAGCATGACACAAAAGGAAAAGGGAACGCGATTTCGAGCACTTCACGAAGGCCCGGGGCGTTTATTATCCCGAATCCGTGGGATATCGGGTCCGCGCGGTTGCTTGCGGGACTCGGGTTTCAGGCATTGGCCACATCCAGCGCCGCTTCCGCGGCGGCGATGGGCCGGAAAGACGGTGGGCTGACGCGAGATGAGTCGCTGGCGCACGCGCGCTTGATTGTAGCGTCAACGGATTTGCCGGTGTCAGCGGATCTGGAAAAGGGGTTCGGCGACACACCGGAAATTGTTGCGGAGACGATTCGGCTGGCCGGCGAAGCGGGGCTGGCGGGATGTACGATCGAGGATACGACGGGAAAGCAGGAGAGTCCGCTGTACGATTTTTGGCTGGCTGTGGAACGGGTTACTGCCGCGGTAGAGACGGCGCGCGCTTTGTCGTCTCCCTTTATGCTGACGGCGCGAACGCACAATCTTTTGTTCGGCGCTCCGAGTCTCGATGTAACGATCCGCCGGCTGAAGGCTTTCGAGAAAGCGGGGGCGGATGTGCTGTTCGCGCCCGGGCTTTCGGATCTGGATGGCGTCAGGAACGTATGTGCGGCACTGGCGAAGCCATTCAATTTTATGGCGGGAATCAAAGGAAAATCATTTTCGGTGAGTGAACTCGAGGCGGCGGGAGTGCGGCGAATCAGCCTGGCGACGTCGCTGTATCGCGCGGCGATGACGGGGATGCTCAATGCGGTAAAGGAAGTGAAAGATAAGGGACGATTCGACTTTCTGGATCGGTGTGTGACGACTCGAGAGCTGAATGACATCATGGGAAATTGAACACGCCGAACTCCGACTAATAAAAAAAAGAGAGCTGATATGAAATTCGCGGGACAGTTGTATAATTTTGGCCACATTTGAATCGAAAGCAATTCGAGTGGGCTCAATTTTTGGGGCGCTGCCAACGGTTGAGTGAACTAATCCAGGAGACGAAACCGTGAGTTTGCGCATTAATGACGAAGCCCCGAATTTTTCCGCCGAAACTACGCAGGGAAAGATCAACTTTCACGAATGGATTGGCGACGGCTGGGCCATTTTGTTTTCGCACCCGAAAGACTTTACGCCCGTTTGCACAACCGAACTGGGATACATGGCCAGGATGCAACCGGAGTTTGCGAAGCGAAGTTGCAAGATCATCGGGCTGAGTGTCGATCCCGTCCCGTGAGTAGCCACGGAAAGTGGGCCGCAGATATCGAGGAAACGCAGGGCCACCGGGTGAATTATCCGATGATCGGGGACCCGGAACTTGCGGTTGCGAAGCTTTACGACATGCTACCTGCCGACGCCGGAACGACTTCCGAGGGGCGTACGGCAGCCACGAACGCGACAGTGCGAACGGTATTTGTGATTGGGCCGGATAAAAAGGTCAAGCTGATGTTGGTTTATCCGATGAGCACGGGCAGGAACTTCGACGAGGTGCTGCGGGTGCTGGATTCCATTCAACTGACTTCGGTGCATAAGGTGGCTACACCAGTGAACTGGAAGCAGGGCGAAGATGTGATTATTGTGCCAGCGGTTTCGGATGAAGAGGCGAAGCTGAAATATCCGAATGGGTGGAAGGCGGTCAAACCGTACCTTCGGATTGTCCCGCAACCGAAGTAGGTTCGGGAGGGCTACGACGCGACGTTTTCCCCCCCCCCAATGCGATTGGGCTATTGGGGCGAACAATTATTCGGCTTGCAATGTCTCGACGTAATCGCGCAGATTGTTCACACGCAGTTGTCCTTTTCTCGCCAGTGATCGACGAGCCCATTGAAATAAAGAGCTTGTAAGAATCGGCATTTCTACGGTTCCGCGAGCGAATACTGGGTATTAATGCTGACAGGTTGAGGTCCTTCGCTGCGCTCAGGATGACAAAGTAGGAAAAGGTGCGAAAACTCCAAGGAAGTTAGTGAAAGAAAAGGCGACAGAAAAGGCAAGGATGGAAAAAGTCCGCCAGAAACCTGTTTTTGGCTACACGAAAGTTGCTTCTGAAACGTTGATACTAGTGAAGACCATGAGCACATGCCAAAGCGCAAGCGAAGGCGAGGGCACCTCGGCGACGAGAAAAACGATCGAGAAAGCGTATCGCGAGCGCGGGCGAGGATTTCTGGCCTGGGCGAGGCGGCATGCTCCGGATGCGGCGACGGCGGAGGACATTTTCCAGGACGCTTTTCTGCGTGCGCTGTCGAATGCCGATGCTCTTTCTCCTGTGCAGGACCTGGCGGCGTGGATTTTTTCCGCAATGCGGAACCGGCTGATCGACTTGTGGAGGGCGCAGGGAGTGAGGCAGAGGGCGGGAGCGGCGGAGGTATCCGAGGACGTTCTGGAGAAAGTAGCGGTCGAGGCGGGACTCGATCCGGAAGAGTTGTTTGAGAGGAACGAATTGCTCGGCGCGCTGGAGATAGCGATCGATGCACTGCCAGCGTCGCAGCGCGAGGTAATCCGCGCGCAGGCTTTAGACGAAATTGGTTTCAAAGAACTTGCGGCGGCCACCGGCGTATCGATCGATACAATGATGGCGAGAAAGCGTTACGCGATACGCAAGCTGGCGGCCGCACTGGAATATTGGATGGACGATTGATTCGGAAATGGGAGGCGTATCATGGCGCATTATGAAGACGAAGACGAGCACCGACGATTCAAGAGGTGGGTAGAGTGGTCGGTTGGGGCGAAGGTCGCGTCGATCGTAGCGGCAATCGTTTTCGTTCCGGCGTTCCTCGCGCTGTTTGCGGGGATTACCATGTGGTTGTGGAATTGGCTGATGCCGGTGATCTTCAAACTGCCGGCGATTACGTTCTGGCAGGCGGTTGGGTTGCTAATCCTGTCACATATTTTGTTCAAGGGAAGCCACATGGGAAAATCGGGAAGGTCGCACTGGAAGAGAAGGAAGATCCGGGAGCGGATGGGGCAACAGGCGCCGGAGGCGAAGGCGTAGCAGGAGGTTGCTGCGTCAATTTGCGGGCTTGATGCCTGCGGCGGCGGATGTCGCTGATATTTTGTGCGGGATCGCCGTCGATCAGCAGGAGATCGGCCTTCTCTCCCGGTGCGATGGAACCCCGGTCTTTTTCCTGCTTCAGCAATTTGGCTGCATTCCAGGTGGCGATTTGCAGAGTCTTGGCAGGGGGAATTCCGGCTTTGACTTCAAGTTCCAGTTCGCGATGCAACGTGAGTCCGGCGAGGGCGTCCATCCCCGCCAGAAAAACGAATCAGGAAAGAGCTTTCCCGGGTGCGCGATGAACATGCCCTCAAAGGTCGCGAGGCTCACGTCGACAGTAGTGTGTTGGGCTTGCAAGAGCGCGATAAAGTCTGCGACCGGCTCGGAGTTCAGATCGAGCTTGGCGGCATTCGCCCAACGCCGGTAAAGTGCTCCGGAGTGCGGGTGTCTTTGACCTGGGAAGCGAGAAAATTCAGAAAAATGAAATTAATGTGCTGCTGTCGTCGGCGCCATCTCTGACGAACTGGCTGGCGATGATGCCGTTGGGGACGTGTCCACTGACACGCAAACCGTGTTCATGGGCCAGCTTTGCAATTCCCGGGACGAACACTGGTTGCCGTGAACTGTAGAGCTTGATCTGGATGTAGCCAAGGTCCGCATATTTATTTACGGCCTGGGCTTGCTCTGACGTGGTTACATAGATTCCGTGGTAGCTTGGAAGTCGCCAGGTCCTTCGATGAATCCTGATGCTCGGTGCATGCGAACTTTCAATTCACTGGGACAGACGAGGGTAGAAGGAACGAAGTGCGCCGCCGGCCATGCGCATTGCGGCGCGGACCTTGTCGGCGAGTGTGAGGGATTGCGCGGTGCCGTTGGCGCGAAAGATCAGCAGAGTAACATCATCGTTAGAGAGATTTTCCGGAAATCGCTCAGCGATTTCGCCGAGGAGTGCGTCAATGAGTTTTTCCGGCGGGACGTCGCCTAGTAATTTGAGTATACGGAGAACGCCTTCCTCGCCGAGCATTTCTCCATCGGCATCGCTGGATTCGATGAGGGCGTCGGTGTAGGTGACTAGGCAATCGCCGGGATCCAACACAACGTCGAAATGTTCATACTCGGTGATGCTCATGATGCCGAGCGGGAGATTTAGAGGGCCAGAGGGGCTAGGCGACCCTTCATGACCGAGAAGGCTCCATTCTCTTTGGGAAGCACGATAGAGAATGGGGCGAGGGTGCCCCGCGTTGCAGAGAATCAGCCTACGGCTCATGGCGATAAAAGTGCTTACGATGGCGGTGGCGTAGGCGCCTCTGGTGGAGTGAGCCGAGAATTTTTGATTCAACAAACGGACGAATTCGGATTGATCCCAACGATTGACAAATTGTTTCATCAGCAACCGAAGATCAGCGGCGATGCCGGCAACCGAGGTTCCGTGGCCGGAGACATCGGCGAGCAACAAGCGGCTGATGCGGCCCGCGGCACAGGTCGAGGCGTAGTACACGTCGCCACCGCGCTGCGCCTGTCCATGCGGCTTGCTGTAGATCCAGGCGTCCAGCCCACCGAACGCAACGCCTCGGGTGGTAATCTGGCTACCGCTCCAGACCTCCATGCATTGCATATGTTGAGAAGGCGAGTTGTCCATGTCGCGAAATTATACGAGCCTGCGAGGCTTAGGCGCAATCGCTGGGCGCCAAGTGACTCGGCGGCAAGATTGAATGTCTCAGTTGTTGGATGGGCGTCAATACTTGGTGGTTATATTGTTCGCGGCTGATGCTGGTTCTTGTGGAAAGATCTATGAAAAATTTGCCGGAGTAAGATTACTGGCATCGATTCGCGCGAACATGCAATGGCGGACCTCAGAAGAGATCCGCCCGAACAGGTCAGTTACTGCTTATCGTAGACGCTTACGGTGTTGTAGTCCTTGCCGTCGGGAGTTTTGCCCTTAGATTTAACGGTGGTGACTTTTCCATCCTTGGAGACTTCGGCGGTGGCTTTGCCGACGTCCTTACCACCCTTTTTCAACGTGGCCTCTACCTTGTGGGAGTCGACACGCTTTAGCGCGATGCTGTCGGCGCCACCAGGCATTCCCGTGCCGGTGACGGAGGAATCCTTCCCGTCATAGCTGGTTTCAAAGCTGTAGGAGGTTGCGTCCCCGGAAGCAGAAACACCCTCAAAGGAATACTTTGCACCATTGCCTTGTGCTACCACGGTTCGCGTCTGACTCTTTGGCGCGGGTCCGGGCTCGAATTTTGATTTTGCGGTGTTCAGTTTCCAGGTACCCACGAAAGGGTTGTCTTCGGCCAACAGCGGGCGGGCGACAACAGCCGTGAGAATCAGGAAGGCGAACAGGAACATGCGTTTCACTGGGATTTCTCCTTTAGGATCGCTTTGGCTATCCTTCTCCGTCTTGCCTCAGCGCCGGGCGGATTATGAGCCGCATTCAAGGCACATAGCAATGAATTTATTCCTGTAGCCAGCAGCAAGCTTTAGGGAGCGGGGTTGCAAGAGAGAGGAACAAAAGAAAAGAAGGAACGGAGGGGCCGTTCCTTCTTTCTTTTGTCAGGGGGCGAGTGAGGAGCACCGAGAGAACTCACTTGACCAGGTTTGCAGCAACGATGACGAGGTCAGTTTTCGACTGATTGGAGGCCAATTTAATTTCCTGCTTGCTGAGAGGAAATTCGCGGCCGGTCAAGCTACCTTGCGACCAGATCTGATACAAGAAGTAGGTATCGCCAACGCGGTGAAATACGAGCTTCGAAGTCTCGGACGGCTTGTTGGAGGAACAGCTATTTGACAGGACCATCGTAGCCTCGCGAACTTCGCCGGTCGATTCGATGCGCAGAGCCGGAAGGTTTTCGGAGACGCGTTGAATCTCGTACTCTCCTGCGAGATAGGTGATATTGCCAGCCACAAACGAGAACGGGACGGTGGCTTTGACATGAGCTTGCTGGGCTTGCGCAAGTGAACCCATGAACAGAGCAGCCACGAACAAGGAAGCGAGTCTAATGTTTTTCATAAAATCTCCTTAAGTTGAAACCTGACAGCGTAGACAAATCGAACACGACAGAATTGGCTGCTGCCGGTCATTTCATTCGCTGCTCTCGGGAACCTTGATAGCAGCAACAACCGGTAATAAAGCAGGATTGGGGCCATGCGACCAGCTACGAGTCGGCAGATTGGTGTTCGGATGGAAGTTGATGATTCTGGCGGGATTAGAGTTTGGCGCGGAACGCCCAGAGCACAGATGCCCTCCGGAAATGGCGAAGTTCACTAACCGAACGGTTAATGGCTCCAGCCTTTCGGTTAGCGTTGCTGTTTACACAAGCGTTGCACTGGATAGTGTAGAATCGCGCTCAAGGTCGACTATGGCGCCCCACATTGTAGCTATCGCAGGCCCGTTCCGAGGGGCTGATTTCTCTCTGCCTGAGGGAGAAATTTCTATCGGCCGCGAACCGACTAACAAGCTATGGGTGAACGATGCCGCGCTTTCGCGGGGTCACTGCGCGCTGGTACGCGCTGGCGATGAAATTCGCATCCGCGATCTGGGAAGCCACAACGGGACTCGAGTAAACAGCGTCCCCATTTCAGAGCAACGATTGGGGCATGGCGACCAGATTTCGATCGGGTCATCCCTTTTTGTATTTCTACATGAGGACAAAGGCGAACAGAGTCATTCGAGCCGCGTGGAGTTTGAAGACACCGCCAGCATTGAGGGTTTGGCGGTTTTGCTAGCGCAAGAAGACCCGGACTTTCCGCTGATGGAAGAAGAGAAGGGAGCGGCCACGCACGCCGCCGGACGGCTTAAGAACGACCTGAATTCACTCTTGAAGATTGCAACCGCGATTGGATGCATACGGGAACGCGAATCGCTGCAGTGGCAATTGCTGGGATTTGTGTTCGATGTAATTCCTGCGGAGCGGGGAAGCGTGCTGTTTTTCGACGCCGAGGGAGAAGTGAGTTCAACCACGGCCTGGGACCGAGTACATGGCCCCGAGTATGCGGTGCCGGTGAGCCAAGCGGTGCTACGTAAAGTGATTGCCGAGCGCGCGGGAGTCGTGGTGAATCGCGCTGGAAGCGATCTTCCCGCGGAAGCGAAGGCCGCGTCGTTATTGTGCGTGCCCATGGTGGTGGGAGAGCGAGTGCGGGGAGTGATCTACCTGGATTCGAAGACTCCGACATTACATTTCGACGACCATCATCTGCGCGTATTGAAGGCCATCGCCCATATAGCGGCGCTGGCCGTGGAAAATCTGGAACAATGGGAAAAGGTCCGACAGGAAAACATCGCGCTGCGCGCAGAAATCGATTTGAAACACGACATGGTGGGGAGCGGGCCGAGAATTCAGAAAGTATTTGAGTTCATTCGCAGAGTGGCGCCAGCGGACTCAACCGTGCTGATTCAGGGAGAAAGCGGAACAGGGAAGGAGCTGATCGCACGAGCCATTCACCTGAACAGCTCGCGATCGGAACAACCGTTTGTGGCCATTAACTCCGCCGCGATTACCGGGAGCCTGTTCGAGAGCGAGCTTTTCGGCCATGAGAAAGGTGCGTTTACGGGCGCGGTCTCGCAGAAAAAGGGAAAAGTGGAAATGGCTGAGGGTGGAACTTTATTTTTGGATGAGATCAGCGAGCTGGCTCCCGCGCTGCAGGCGACGCTTCTGCGGGTATTACAGGAAAGGGAATTTGAACGCGTAGGCGGGACGAAGTCGATCCCATTGAACATTCAGCTTGATCGCCGCGACAAATAAGTCGCTGGCGCGCGCGGTGGAGGCCGGTGAGTTTCGCAAGGATCTATTTTACCGGCTGAACGTGGTCAGCGTAACCATGCCTCCGCTGCGTGACCGAAGGGAGGATATCCCGGAGTTGGCCGAATATTTTTTGCAGAAGGCGCGGGGCAAATGTAAGACGAATGCGAAGTCCATTTCACCGGAGGCGCTTTCGTGCCTTTGCAACTACGACTGGCCCGGCAACGTGCGCGAACTGGAAAATTCCATCGAACGCGCGGCGGTGCTCGGAGCGGGCGATGCCAGTCGTTCCCGATGATTTGCCGGAAGACATTCTTGAGGCGACTGGGCTGCCCGAAGACACGGCCAAGTACCACAATGGCGTGAAGGATTTTAAGAAACAAATGATCCAGCAGGCGTTGCAACAGGCGAACGGGAGCTACATGGAGGCGGCGAAGAGCCTCGGGCTTCATCCGAACTCGCTGCTGAGGTTAATGCGCAACCTCAGCATTAAATCGACCGCGAAGGGTTCATCCCTGATGTAGTGGATGGGTGGCGAGCACCGATTGTATCGCCACTCGTTTACCAGCGACCTTGCAAGCTAGCTCGGATCGAGCAGCAGTTCACGGCGCAACTGGTTCTTGGCGCGGAATATCATGCAACGAACGGCGGGCAAGCCGCGGTTGAGTTTGCGGGCAATTTCGGAGTAGCTCATCTGGTTGTAGTAGCGGAGGATGAGCGAATCCGATAGTGCCTGGGTAATTTACTGAGGAGATTCCTGACGCGCCGCTGTTCTTCATTCTGTAGAACCTGGGACAGCGGAGATTGCGCCTCGTGGTCGGGAAGTTCCGAGAATTCGATTCCGTCCACACACGAATTAGTTTCGCGCTTCATTTTGCGAAGTTTATCAATGCAGTGGCGGCCGGCCACCTGAGAGACCCAGGGCCGAAAGGGGCGGGATTCGTTTTTTTGCCTCAAAACCGCGCGTAATTTCAGGAAGACCTCGGCGGCGGCGTCTTCGGCGTCTTCGGGGCGGCGGAAAAAGCGGCGGCACACGCTTAATACGTGGCGATAGTGAGTATTGTAGAGCTTGTTGATGGCTTCGGGGCTGGCCTGCATAGTGTCGTCCAACACCGGACAGAGATCCGGTTCATCGAAGAGGATTGAAGTTGCCATCGTTAGTTCGTCCTTTCACTCCGGGTTTGAAGACACCCCCAGCGCCGGATCCGAAAGTGATCATTCCTGGACTCGGTGCTGACTCAGCTCAACTATTTGGAACCGCGTCCCCGCCGGATCAGCTTCTTCGGTCGTGAGGCCGAATTGGCCCGGCGAGGCACCGAAAAATCTTTTTCGCGCGAAGGGGCTGCCACACCCAGGATTCCCGCGTGCCTGCGAACAACCAACAGGGTCACGTCATCGGCGGGAGAACATGCATCGGCAAAATCAAGCACAGCGCCGAGAGTTGAGAAAAGCGCCAGATTGGCGCTACCGCCGCTGACGGCTCCCGCGGCGGCGAGCAGGCGTTTCATCTCGAATTCTTCGTCTTGTGAGTTTCGGCACTCGGTTACACCATCGGAATGAGCGATCAACATATCGCCCGGGTTCAGCGTCACGCGTCCGGTGTTGAAGACTCCTTCCGCGAGGGCACCGAGCATGGGGCCGCCGGTTTCGAGTTTTTCGACGGACTTGTCGTGGCGGAAGAGCAGCGGTGCAGGAAGGCCGGCATTGCAATAGCTGAGTTCATTGCGCAGCGGATCGATTCGCGCGAAGAAGAGTGCCGTCAGCGGCGGTTCGCCAGCGTCCTGACAGAGTTCGCGATTGACGGCTCCAATAGCCTCTGCCGGATCCGCGAAACGGTGCGCGCAACGCTGAATTAATGCCGTCAGGTGTGTGAGCCAGATGCCCGCGGTCAGGCCTTTGCCGGCAATGTCACCCAGGACCAAACCCAGGGCGGAATCAAGTTCTATCACTTTGAAGAAATCGCCGGAAAGGTGGCGCACGGGGAAAATCTCGCCAGCAATTTCAAATTCGCCCCAAGTGAGTTCACGCGGGGCGCAGAGCTTCCGCTGCACCTGAGCAGCTTCGAAGATGGCCTGCTGAAGCTTGCCGTGTTCGCGGCGCAGAGCGGCGAGTTGGTCGGCGAGAGACGAGGTTTCCAAGGTGAGCGCATCCGTGGCGGGCGCGGATTGCGAAGCAGCTACCCACATGTCTTCGCAGGGCGCGGACTGCGCGATGTAGTCCCCACGTGTGTATCGCGTGATGCCCGACTTCAATTCACTCAGTACCATCATGCTCGCCTCATTCAGTAGAGTTTCAGCCTATGAATCTGTAACCAACGCCGTGGACGGTAAGAAAAAACTGCGGCTGGTCTGGAACTGGCTCGAGTTTTTGACGAATGCGCACAATGTGGGCGTCCACGGTGCGCGTGGTGGGAAAATTCTCGTAGCCCCAGACCTCGTCGAGAAGCCGGTCGCGACTAAGCGTTTCTCCCGAATGACAAAGAAAGTGCTTCAGCAGTTCAAATTCCTTGGTGGAGAATTCGACCGGCTTGCCGCCGCGCAGAACTTGATAGCTACGCAGGTTCACTTCGACGTCGCCGAAGGAGTAGCGGTCTTGATCTTTCGGAAGAGTCTGCGTGCGGCGTAGAACGGCTTTCACGCGTGCAAGAAGTTCGCGGATGGAGAAGGGCTTGGTGACGTAGTCGTCGGCGCCAAGTTCGAGGCCGACGACCTTGTCGACTTCCTGACCTCGGGCGGTGAGCATGATGATGGGGATTGAGGGTCGCTTGGCTTTCAGCTGCTTGCAAACGTCGAGGCCGCTCATGCGGGGCATCATAACGTCGAGGACCACGAGGTCCGGAGAATCCTTGAGGGCGCGTTCGAGCCCTTCGACGCCGTCGAGCGCGGTCATGACGTGAAAGCCTTCGTATTCGAAATTGTCACGCAGGCCGGCGACCATATTCGGTTCATCCTCTACGATCAAGATTTTGGTAGTTCCCATTCCAGCTCCTCACTCACTTACCCTGGCCAGGGCGTCACTCGATAAATCAAACTGTTTACGCGACTGCGGCGCCTGTTGGCGAAGACGGATCCAACGGCAACGCAATCGTAAATTTGCTGCCGCGTTCAGGGGCGCTTTCCACGAGCACGTCACCGCCGTGAGCGCGAGCGATGTGGCGTACCAGTGAAAGGCCCAAACCAGACCCCTTGACGTTGTGCACCAGGGGGTCGCCGCAGCGATAAAACTTCTCAAATATTTTCTCCTGCTCGTTTGGCGAGATGCCGATGCCGCGATCGGTAACTTCGAGATTGACACGGCCATTCGACCGATAGAGGCGGACGCCGACGAACTTCCTGTCCTTGGAATATTTCAGCGCGTTATTGACAAGATTGAGAAGCGAGCGCGCGATGGCTTTCCGATCGACGTTCAGGGCGGATGTCGGGAGAGATATTCTCTTCGTAAGCAAAACCGTTTTGCTCGATCTGGAAGCGATACGAATCGAGAGTGGAGTGAACGAGCTCGGCCAGGTTGGTTTCCTTGAAGTCGTACTCCTTCCGACCCACTTCGATACGAGAAAAGTCCAGGATGTTGTTGATGAGCGAGGTAAGTCGTTCGCTTTCTTCGCGAATGATGCGGAAGTATTCCTGATATTTTTCCTTGGCGTTGAGCCGTCCGAGTTCCAAGGTTTCCGCGTAAAGACGGATGAGGGCCAGCGGTGTGCGGAGTTCGTGGGAGACGTTGGCGACGAAATCGGATTTCAACCGGGCCAACTTCATTTCGCGCGAAATGTTGCGATAGGTGAGCAGGATGCCGCCAATCATCAGAAGCGAAAGGCCGCCCAGGATTGTGTAGTTGTAGCGCAGAAATTTGGAACCGATATCGGCAATCGTGGTACCAGGGTATTTGATGGCCAAAGTTAAGTGGGGGAAAGTGTCAGAAAAAGCGCGCTCGACTTCCGAATGGCCGCCATCCCAGTTTTCGGAAGCGACCCAGGGAGTGTAATCCTTTACGGGATGAATCATCATGGCCGGTGGATTCAGATCGGCACGCAGCATGCTGCTTTTGCTGTTCAAGACAGCTTTCAGCACGGCGGGAAAAAAATTCTCGCGAAGGTAATTCTGGTCAAACCCAACTAGGCCCACTACAACGCGATCACTCGAGACGCCGGGAGGGACGAAGTACGCAACGTTCCAATAGATGTGCTGATTGTTCGCTCCACCCACCCGTCATAGAAGCTGAGGGGCGGCTCTTCTTTCTCTTTTAACATGCGGATATGCTTCGCCAACTCTGCGGATTCCATCGGCACCCACATGTTTGCGTCCTTGATCAAGTCTCCCGCGTAGGTGCAATAGTCGGGATCATCTTGATGGTTGGGTTGCATGCCGCTGATGAGCATGTTGGTTTTCTTGTCATACAAGATGGCCATCGCCAACTCAGGATGTTGACGGAGAATCTCTTCCAGCTTGGTTTTAATTTTGGGACCGTCATCGGGATTTGGATATTCTTCTCGGACGGATGAAAGCATGGCGTTGGCTTTTTCCCAGCTCTTCTTTTCGGCGATCTTCAAGACGTAGGAGAAATCGCGCTGGATGGCAGCTTCAATGGCTTTATCGCGCTGAATGTGTTTGAGGTTCCAGATGCTGAAGCCCATCAAGGCCGCAGCGGGGAGAATAATGGCCAGCTCCAGGGTGAGCAGGGTTCGCGTGCGATCGGTTAATTTCCACTTCTTTAACATTCCGTGCCTCGTTGATTGAGCGAATCGCCGTCTGCGATGATAGGACTATAAAGACCCGGCAAGGGAGATGTGTCAAGGCGTAGCAAAGAGTTGTAAAAAGATGTAAAAGCAGCGGATTGAATGCCTTCCGAATGCGCTGAAATCACAGAGGTTATCGAAAAGCTAGCTGCCAAATTGGCGGAAGAGTTTGTTGCAAGAGGTCGCGCTCAGCTCGCCCGCAAACGAAGTTGACAGTCCGACGGATTCCGCCTAGTTTTCGCTTCAAGGCCAGCATTTCCCCGCGGAGAAATTGAAGGAGAGCCATCATGAGGGCCCCCGTTCGTTTACGTTATCTGCGGTGAGCTTTGATCTTGGTCAGATCTGATTTATCTTTGGGGTCTATCCATTGAGGAAGTCTTTGTAACCTTCCGGACGGCGGTGGAGTCCCACAGACCCAATACCAGCAGATGATTCTGGGAGGTTGCGCGACGCTTGGGGTGTTTCTGCTGATCGCTTCGTGAAATCCGCTTCGTCACCTGAGCATGATTTGGTTTACGGTCTTTTCGAGCGCCGTGCACGCTGGAATCATGATGGCGCAGGCTTTGAATATGCCTTCTGAGCATGGACACCTGTTTGGAGATGTTCCTGCGCCCCTTTTCTTAGCTATTTTGCTCGCGATTTGGATGCCTCGTGGTGCCGATGCAGCCCAATCGAATGCCGAGGCGAGCTGTAAATTCCCGACGAAAGGTTGACTCCGTTCGTATACGACGTTCGTAGGCGAGAGGATCCCGCTGGAGACTTCGCACTTAGACGGAACGTGCCTTCTTCCATTCGAGGGGAGGCAATTCGAGATTGCTGGCCTTCAGGAGATACGCTCTTGCGTATCCCTCGGCGCGATGTTTTCCTTCTTCGATGTCGTCTACAGTTTCGGAAGGCGCGATCCACCTCTTGGCGCTGACGTTATAAACAGATGCCTGTACACCGAGCGCATTATGCTCTGAAAACAGGCGCAGATGTTCGCCACCCACTTTAATTTCAGCCCAAACGCCTTCGTCCAACATGGGGAAACTCCGATTCAATGTGCGTTCTAATATTTCAAGAATATAACATCGGGGAATGGGGACGGTTTCGAGATTCGCGCGCGAGTTGCGCGACTGACAACGCGAAACTTCGACCGCGGGAAGGGCTTCACACGGCGTCCAAGAGAAGTGAATGCAGTGTTAATGAAACCAAAGCCCACGGAAAGCTGTACGAAGATAAGCACTTAGGTGTGAAGAGATTTCCAGTGCCAGTACTTACGGTGGTGGTTGCGAATTCTAGCAATAATGACCGTAAGACCAATCGTTCAAGCGAGATAAATCTTTCGAATGTTGCAGGCGCGCGATGGCGTCGTTTATGCACGGTAGTGCGTACCAGCCAAAAAACTGGGAGGTTTTAACGATGAAGAACCAAACTTCGATTATGTATCTCACTTCCATTGGACTGGTATTGGTTGCGCTTTGCATGACGCAATTTCCGGCAACGGCGGCGTCGCATTCCGCTGCCACGCAAGTGAACGTGGAAACGCAAGCGGTGTCAGGCAAGATCGCTTCGGTGGAGGAAAGTTCGTTCACTCTGAGCGTTGGCTCTCAGGGACAGCAGCTGCAGGAAGAAACCGGGAAGACAATGACGTTCCAGGTGGACAAGAACACGACGATCGATGGCAAGCTGCAGGTTGGTGCGAGCGCCGATGTGACTTATCGCACAGAGAATGGTAACAATATCGCCGTCAGCGTCCGCGTGATGTAAAGTGCGAATATCGATACCCCTTGGCTTCTTTCGAATGAACCCAAGGTCAGGTTGGGAACTTACCCGGAACGGGAGCGGACGATTGCAAGCTCAGCGGATACTCATTGGGGAGTATTGTCGAGAAAAGCAGGATTCATCGAAGCGGTAAGGTCCAAAGATTTCCCATGGTCTTTCACGCTAGTCACGAGCAATTCGTAGCGGAAGCCGTCGGGATGATTCTTGCTTCTTAGCAAGGCGAGCAAGACTCGCACTTCCGAGTCCAAGCGAACAATGGTTTCCTGCCCGGAGACCAACGCTGAGACGAGTACGCCGCGAAATTCCGAGCCATCGCGTTCGATAGTGGAATCGATCGAGTCAAGTAGTTTTACGCGAAGGACAGTGCCCTTGGGCAAGAGATCCATGGCGTTTCCCTGAACGGGATGAAGGCGGGTCTGCAAATGGAAGGTGAGGACGGTTCCTGCCGCAAGATGCACCGGGTCGACACGGGTCAATTGGGCACGGGTTGGCCAAACAAACAGGATGAAGAAACACGACAGGGAAATGGCACAGCGAGACATCATCGTGACCTTTCTACACTTTCACAAAGTTCAGGGTTTAGGAAAAAGCTTAACTATGTCGCCCGATATCGTCAATGCTAATGATAAGCGGAGTTTTCTCGGCTCTGGCTGGCCAGCTAGCGGGCGGTCCAGCCGCCGTCAATCAGGATTGTTTCGCCGGTGATCAGCGAGGCGGCGGCCGAGGCCAGAAACACCACGGCGCCTGCCACTTCCATGGGCTCGCCGATGCGATGGAGTGCAGCGATGCGTTCTACGGTGTCGGCGTGAAAGGCGGGATCGGCAAGAGCGCTTTCCGTACCCGGTGTGCGGATGAAGGTCGGCGCGACGGCGTTTACGGTGATGCCGTGCTTGCCCCATTCGACGGCCAAGCATTTGGTCAAATGGACGATCGCGGCTTTGGTCATGCAATAAATGGATTCGGTCGGGAGCGCGGCAAAGCCTGCTTGCGAGCTCATGTTGATAATTTTTCCGCCCTTCTGGGAGATCATGATGCGGCCTGCAGCCTGGCTGGCGAAAAATGTGCCTTTCAAGTTGATGGCCAGGGTTTCGTCAAAGTCCTGCTCGCGCACGTTTTCGGCGAGATTTTCGGGAGCGGTGCCGGCGTTGTTCACTAGGATGTCGATTCGGCCGAAGTGCTTGGCAGTTTGTTCGACGGCAGAACGAATCTGATCCATGTTTCGCATGTCCATCTGAAGCGGGAGGGATTTTCTGTCGAGGTTGCGTAGTTCGGCCGTAAGCCCGGAGTCAGCGTTTATGTCGCGCAAACCCAACGCGACGTCGGCGCCTGCATGAGCCAGGGCCAGCGAAATAGCGCGGCCTAGACCCCGCGCCGCGCCGGTAACGAGAGCCACCTGGCCGCTCAATCCAAACTGCGGATACTCCATCGTTTGCCTCCATCGCTGTGTCTATTTCCAGAGAGTGGGCTCGCCGGACGATTGAGTATAAAGGATAGGATTGAGTCGCGGCTAACACGAAGCAACAAGACGCGATGGACAACCGCAGCATGGGGCCCTCGTGGCGACGGCCAGTGGCACTCTCGAAGGCAAGTTATATCACGATTATCCCGGCGCTGCCGACGCCGGGCGAGTCATCGGTGGCATAATGGCTTGCACAGTTCCTTCGCAGAATGTGAGGTGCGATAGGGCATGATTGACGGATTCGTTTAGAAAGTGGGACTAGCCACTTTGTTCTGCCTACTTTTGAGGCTGAGCCAGAGTTGAATTCATTTTAAGGGCGGCCTAACATTCGGCGCAGTTACTGAAAAATGATTGGAAAAAAGCTACAGCAATATCAAATCCTGAGCCAATTGGGCGCCGGCGGAATGGGCGTGGTGTATTGCGCCCACGACGAGAGTCTGGATCGCGACGTTGCGCTGAAAGTACTGGCGGCGGGAACCCTGGCAGATGAAGCGGCGCGCAAACAGTTCCGCAAAGAGGCACTGGCGCTAGCAAGGCTGAATCATCCCAATATCGAAACGGTATATGCGTTTGGGACTGAGGACGGGCTGGATTTTCTGGCCATGGAGTTGATTTCGGGCGTACCGCTTAACGAAAAGCTCAGGAACGGACCGTTGACGGAACGAGATGTGCTGCGGTTTGGCGTGCAGATGTGCGAGGGGTTGGCGGCAGCGCACGAGCAGGGAATTATTCATCGCGACCTGAAACCGTCAAACCTGTTCATCACCGCGGACAACCGGCTGAAGATTCTGGATTTCGGACTTGCGACACTGTTGCGTCCTTCGGAAGAAGTGGACATTGCGAGGACGATGACGGAATTGCACGGCAATGTCGTAGGGACCCTGCCGTACATGCCGCCGGAGCAATTGCGCGGAGAACCTACGGAACAAAGGAGCGATATCTATTCTGCGGGCGCGGTGTTGTATGAAATGGCGTCGGCGTCGCGACCGTTTCCGCAACGCATGACCGCGGAATTGATGGGTGCAATCCTGCATAAAGAACCGGCACCGATTCGCACGTTCAACGGCCAGGTTTCACCCGGGCTCGAAGCTGTAATCCTGAAGGCTCTTGACAAGGAACGGTCCGAGCGATATCAGACGGCGCGTGAATTGCGGACGGCGCTTGAAACCTTGACGCGAAGTTTCACTGTAGGTGGCCCGCTGCCTTTGCCGCCTCCGCCTTCTTCGTTATCGAATGTCAGTGCCTCAGACGCTGCGGCGAAGCCTGCGCGGTGGGGATGGATTGCGGGCGGAGCGGGCATCGCATTGGTGTTGGCGTTGGCTTTTGGATTCGACGCTGGCCGTGTGAGAAGCAGGCTTCTCGGTCCGGGGCAACCTGAGGCTAATGTTTCTCGATCCGCAATGCCTGCGCCTGTATCGCGGCGCGCGATTGCGGTTTTGCCATTTGCGAACACTGCGAAACAGCCTGAACAGGCCTGGCTTTCGAGTGCGCTTCCAGAAATGTTGACGACCGAATTGGGCGCGGGCGGCAATCTGCGGACGATTGCGGGCGAAGATGTTACACGAATGAAATCGGATTTGGATTTACCGGTCGCGGACAGCTACGGTGGCGAAACGCTGCAGCGTATTGGCAGGATCTTGGGTGCGGAAGATATAGTCACCGGATCGTACGTTGTGATAGGGACGGGTCAGTTGCGGCTCGATTTGCGATTGCAGAATGCGCGGACAGGCGAAACCGTTGACACCATCAGCGTGAATGGCCGCGCACAGCAAATGTCCGACCTGGTGGAGTTGGTCGGAAACGCCGGAGGTCAGTTGCGGCGAGGGCTGGGATTCGAAGGACGGCCGCCAGCCGCCGAAGGTGTGTTGAAGGCTACGGTGCCTGCCAGTTCTGCGGCCGCGCAACTGTACGCGCAGGGAATTGAGAAGTTGCGCCAAATGGATGCAAAGGGTGCGATCGATCCGCTGGGAAAAGCAATCCAGAGCGCGCCGGAATACGCACTGGCTCATTCGGCTCTGGCGGAGTCATGGTCGATCCTCGGATATGACGACAAGGCGAAGGACGAAGAGAAAAAAGCTCTTGCCAAGGCAGAGGCGCTTTCCAGGGAGGACAAGGGGCTCATTCAGGCCAGACTCTACGAATTCGAGTCTGATTGGAACAAGGCCGCCGATTATTATCACGCATTGTTGACGCTCTATCCGGACGACCTAGATTCGGGACTGCGACTGGCCAACGCGCAGATCCGGGGCGGCAAACCAAAAGACGCGCTTGAAACGATCTCGAATTTGCGAACCATTTTCGGTTCGGCGGGTGAGGATCCGCGTATCGATATTCGCGCTGCGGAAGCGGCGGAAATGATGGGCGATTTCAAGGCGCAAGAATCGGCCGCGGCACGAGCGGCGGAAAAAGCGGAGCATCAGGGGTCGCGGCGGCTGGCGGCAAGCGCGTTGTGGCACCGATGCACGGCATTGATGAACATGGGCGACGCGGCGCCGGCAAAAGCTGCGTGCGAGAAAGCGCGCGACGCGGCGAAAGCGGTAGGCGATGCGCTGCTTGAAGCAAGAAGCCTCACTGGCCTGGGATATGCATTGAGCGCCCAGGGGGCCGCTGGGCCGGCGCTGGAATGCCACCAACAAGCATTGAAGCTCGCGCGCGAGATCGGAGCGCAGCGGGACATCGCCGGAGCGTTACTGAACATCGCCAACATGACATACGCCAAAGGTGATTTGAAGGAAGCGCACAGCTACTACCAGCAGTCGTTGGCGACTTCGAGAGAAATCGACAACAAACAAGGAATTCTGGACGCCGAGGGAGGGCTTGCCGCCGATCTTGTCGCCTCGGGGGATTCTTCTGCGGCGCTAAGAATTTATGACGAGATGCTCAAAACGGCTGATGAAGTAAGCGATCAAAAGAATGCCGCGTTTGCGCTCGTGGGATCCAGTTTAATCCTATTCGAACAAGGCGATATTAAGGGTGCGCGCAACCGACTGGACAAGGCGCTGAAAATTACGCAGGGCGCCGACATGAAAGCGGATTACGCTTCCGCGCTGATCAATCTGGGAGACATATATCTGGCACAGGACCACCTCGACAAAGCCGAGAAGAATTACAGGGAGTCGCTGCAATTGAATCAGCAATTGGCGGATAAGCTTGGATTGGCTCAGAACAACGCTTCGCTGGCGGTACTGGCGCTGGAACAGAATCAACCAGCAAATGCCGAAACGCTTGCGCGGCAAGCCGCAGACGCATTCCGCGAGCAAAAGAATGCGGATCTGGAGATGGACGCTTTGGCGACGCTTGCGCGAGCGCTGATCGCCGAAAATAACGTCGCGGAAGCCCGCAAGGCGATCGAGCGCGCCAAGCTGTTACCGGCGCAGGACCAGGGCATCCGACTGAGGCTCGTGATTGCAGAGGCGCGGCTTGATGCGCGCGAAGGTAAGACGGCCGAGGCCACGCGAGCCCTCGCCGAGACGATCAAAAAATCTGGCGAAATGAATATGAAACGGGCAGAATTCGAAGCTCAACTCGCAGAGACAGAAATTGAATTAGGCATCACAGCGGCATCGGCCAAGCTTCAGGCAAAACGCCTGCAAGTAAATGCTAGTGCGGCCGGATATACATTGATCGCGAAGAAGGCGAACTCGATTGCCAAGTAAAGGAACACTGCAACTGTTTTTGCAGAGTTATGACTTTTGAAGTCTTTGGGCAGCTGTTAATTTATGCAGCGAGGCAAAAAAAGCGCCTGGCTTAGCTGCGCTTGCGCAGATAGAAACCACCAACGCCGAGAAGTCCGGTGAGCAGCAGAGACAAACTTGCTGGCTCCGGGACCGTAGAAGTGGTGAGTTTCACCTCGGGCGTTGGAATTCCAGGGAAATCTCCGACCGTGCAGGTATCGGGCGTCGTTCCCGTTCCCTTCTGGTAGCAATAAACACCGCCGTCCTTGAGGGGATTCGTTATATTCATGAACAGAGCCAAGCCCTTGCCAGCGCCCGGAAGTCCGATGGGGAGGCTGAAGGTAAATGTCGGGTTACCAGCGCCGTCGGTACCGAAGAGAAGCGCCGTGTCTGATAAGGCAGCTACATCGGCATCTGAAAAGGGAGAAAAGAAAACATTGCCGTCAGGAATTTCGTCGTCATTTGTAAGTAACCCAAATGACGGAAGGAAGGAGTCGAGAGATGCCCCGGAAGGAACAGGCAGGGTGAGGGAAAGGGACTGACCCGAGGCTGGCAGCGCAGAAGTTATCTGGAAGCCAAAGGCGATTTGGCAAGTGCCAGAGTCGGGACTGGTAATTGCGTCGGAACAAAACTCTTGCGAATCGATTGTAACGCCGTCAGTGGTGGTCGTACCGGTATTCAGAATCAAGGAACCAGCTTGCCCGTACGACGAGCGAGTGCGGGTCGGAACGGCGTTGGCCGAAGCCAAGGCTGCGCAGACCAAGAGGGCTGCGAATACAGCAAGAACTTTTAACTTTTGCATATTTCCCCCAGAGATAAATCAAGAGGTTATTGTGGAGCACTTCTATCTCCAATGCGCGCCATATCGCGCTCGAGCAGGAATTATCGTAAAGGTTTTTATTTATGGGAGATGCGGCGTAGGGGTTATTCACGGTGAATTGTCGCCGCCATCAGAGGTTGCAAGAAAGTTCCCAAATCATTACCTTTCATGGAAGGATTTGACAATTACAAAAAATTCATGAGCAATCGCGGGCGGAGCGACAAAAGGAGTTTAGGCGCGATTGGAAAATGTAGCGAAAAAAATCGAGCGACTATTCAGGTTATGTTATTGAACAGCGCGACAGTACCTTTAGTACGCCCTGGTTTGACATGATGTACGCCTGGAGATTCCGTTCTTCGTTTGAGTGGGGATTGGCCGCTGTTTTCGCCGGGACCTTTTCGGATTAAGGCTCTTCTCGGCACGCGACGGATGGAGCCAGGCGAGCGCGATAATCGACATCAAAATTGGCAATCGATTTATCGTTCATTTCCTCCCCAAACAAAAATTCTCCACTTTAAGTTTTCAATCGAATTTGTCCCGCCCGACTTGGCACAAGTGGTCCGAAGATCATTGGCAGTCATCGTAACGCAGAGTTACAGAATGAGTAGCGAAAGAAAAAAACTGATGGACGGACCGGAGTGGCGAGTCGAATTCGGCCTTCAGCAGGAAAAAATAAAAGGGGCTTGGATTTCTCCATGCCCCTTTTTTGTTAGTGTGTTTCCTGGTTTAGAGGAAGCACAGTTCACGCCCAGAGAATCGCATGGGCCGAGCAAATGAGCAATACAGGAAACGAAGTAATTTCTGGTCGGGTGGAATTAGTACGTGGAAAACCTGTGCAAAGAAAGAGAGAAATCCGAATCTGGCTGGTGCGGAACCGGACAGCCCAGGTGGGAACCTGTCCGGTATTGCACCGATTGATTCGCAGCAATAAAGAGAGTCGGAATGCAAGGCTTATTTGTGGGTCATGGCATCGACGTGCGCTAGCGTGTCGCGGTGGCCACTGACATCGAGTAATCCGCCGAAGCCAGCCATGCCCGCTGCGTTTTTCTTTCCGGCTTCATCTAGCGCGGCCGCGAACTTGTCGAGCCCTTCTGCGCCGTTGGTCACGATCGCAATGAAAAAGCCGCCTGGATCGGCCGAGTGCACGACCTCTTCGTCGATCTGGTAAGAATGCAGGGAGCCGTCAGCCAATAATTTTTCCAGCATGGCGACCATAGTTGCTTTGAGGATTTTTCCGTCGGGATCGCTGGCACCGGCCTTGTATTTCCAGTCGCCTACGCGAAGGTAGCCGTTTTTAAAGGTGCCAGAATGGGCGTTGTATTCACGGCTATCCATGATGTAGTCCCAGTGCTTCGATGCAGAAAGAACGGGACTTCCGGAATCGGGTCCGGAACGGAGCCCTTCGAGAACCTTGAGAATGTTGACCATCGAACTGGCAGAGAACCAAGTGCCATGCGTCGGTTGCCCTTCCTGATGATTCAAGACCGAGAAACTCCCGAAGGAAATCAGTGTGCCGTCGGTGACCAATTTATTCATGGCTGCATCTTCGCTGCTTTGCTGCTTCTGATATTCCGCCCACATGGCGCGAGGAACCGCCCATTCGGAAACGTACGTATACATAGGCGGCTTTTCTTCTTTGGCTGATTGTGCCGATGCCGGACTCCCCGAAAGGAGGGGTGCGATTAAGGCGCAGACAAGCAGACATGACTTCACGGCGATTGAACGCATTCTTTATACCCTCTATTTTTCTCCGCTCGTGGCGGGATTCATTTGGCCTGGACCTGACGAACAAGGTTGGAAGGGACTGAGGGAACAATACGTCGTGGGTAATGGATTGTCAAATTTGACTGGATGCGAGCGGAGTTGGAGGACGGGTCGAATTGCTGTTAGGGCTCAGTTGAGGTCCTTCGCTTCGCTCTGGATGACTATATTAAGAGGGCTCGAATGTCGCTTGCGAGTCGAAGGCGACGTTCTTCGCTTTGATCCCTTCGAGCTCAGGGCAGGCAGGATGCCAAGTTGAAAGAATTGGTGTTTTGCTTGCACCGCGAGTCGAGTTTAGTCTCGCCGGTGGGAGCATGGATTTAGTCGGAGCGGAGCGCTTGCATGGGGTCGATGGAGGCGGCGCGGCGGGCGGGGAGATAGGACGCGAGCAGGGCGGTGGCGAAGAGGATGACGGCGACCGACGCGATTACGGACAAGTCTAGATTGTCGATGCCGTACAGGATTTTTTGCATGGTTCGGCCGACCAGCAAGGCGGCGCCTACGCCTGAGAGTAGGCCGAACAGTGCGAGAACGGAACCTTCTTTGAGAATCATACCGGTGACATGGCCGCGATCGGCGCCGAGCGCCATGCGGACTCCGATTTCCGCGGTTCGTTGCGAGACGGCAAAAGCCATCAAGCCGTAGATGCCGACTCCGGCGAGGACCAGCGCTACCGCGCCAAAACTGGCGTAGAGCAACATGGTGAAGCGATCGTCCGCGAGGGATTCGCTTTTGATTTGATCCATGGTGCGGACGTTTGCCAAGGCAATCTGGGGATCGATGGAGTGAACGGCCGCAGCAACTGTTTTGGTCATGGAGGCGGGATCCTCGGCGGTGCGCACGCCGATGGTTACACTCGGCGATAGGGATTGGGAGAAGGGAACGTCGACTTCGGGATAGTCGCCGCGGAAATCTCCGTAGCGGATGTTGTGAAAGATGCCGACAATTTGCCACTGAATGGGAGGACCTAGTTTCGGCAGGCCGGGAATGATTTTTTCGATGGACAAGCGCTGGCCGAGAGGATTCTTGCCATTCAGGTGGCGATTGACGAATTCCTGGTTGACCATCGCGACATGGACAGCGGAAGCGGTGTCCTGCTCGGTAAACGCGCGGCCGTTGAGAACCTGGATGCCGAAGGTGTGGAAGTAGTCCGGGGAGACGGATTGAAAGTTGGCAGCGGAGCGCAGCGAAGGATCGCCGGTGAACTCCGCGCCAACGATATCGAAGGGCATGCCATCGCTGGTGCCGCGAAGGGGCATGCCAGTGACGACGGCAACATTGGAGACACCTGCAACGGAACGAATGCTGGCGAGAATCTGTTGATAGTAGGCGTCCATTTGTGCAGGCTCTTGGAAGCGGCGTTGCGGCTGCTCGAGGCGGAATGCCAGGACATGATCGGTGCGTACGCCAAGGTCGACACGCATCAAGTTGGAGAAGCTATGAATGGCGAGACCTGCGCCGGCGAGCAAGGTGAGAGCGAAGGCAACCTCACCGACGATCAGGAGGCGACGCAATCTTAGATTTCCAGAGCCGATGCCGGAGCGGCCGCCATCTTTGAGTGATTCTCCGGGTTCGATGTGCGATGCATACCAGGCGGGGGCGCAGCCGAAAAGAAGGCCGGCGATGGTGGTCGCGCCAACGGCCACTGCGAGGACAGGAAAATCGAGATGCAGATTTGCCTCGGACGGCAACGTACCTGGCGGCATGACAGCGATCAGCGCGCGCAATAAGACTATGCCAAGAGTGACACCAAACCCGCCGCCGAGCAAAGCAAGAACGAAGCTTTCGGTGAGGAATTGCACGAAAACTTGGCGGCGCGTTGCGCCAAGCGCGCCACGCACAGCGATCTCGCGATGGCGCGCCGCTCCTTTGGCCAACAACAAATTCGTGATGTTGAGGCAGGCGATGAGTAGGACGAAGCCAACCGCGCCGAGCAGAAGCCAGAGATTACGAATTCGCTGTGGTGGAAGGAAGTCATTCTTAAGAGCTTCAACGGACGCGCCCCAGCCTTTGTTCGATAATGGGTAAACCGAGGCAATATGACTGGTGACGGCATCCATGTCGGCCTGGGCCTGCTGCAACGTTACATCGGGCTTTAAGCGGCCCATGGTGAGAAGCCAATGATAGTCGTGGTTAATTTGTTCGGAGCGAAAGGCGAGCGGAGCAGTGAGTTGTGCATCGTAGCGATCCGCAATGCCTGGCGAGAGCACGCCGACAACGGTGTACAGGATTTCGTTGATGTGCATCTGCCGACCGATGATATTGGGATTTGCGCCGAGGCGATTCCAGATTTTGTGGGTGAGGATGACGACGTGGTCGCTGCCCGGCACGGCTTCTTCGGGAAGAAAATCGCGGCCCATGAGAAAAGAGATCCCCATCAGGTCGAAAAGGCCGGGAGTTGCGAGCCTGCCGTTGACCTGTTCCGGTTGACCCTGCGTGGTGAGATTGAAATTGCCGCCGGTGAAGGCGACCAGTTGCTGGAAGGAATGGCTCTGCTGTTTCCAGTCGAGAAAATCGCCGGCTGACATTCCATTGTCATGGCCAGACACTTTGGACCAAACCATGACTAATTGATCGGGATGGGGGAAGGGCAGTGGCGCGAGAAGCGTCGCGTAGACGACGGTGTAAATCGCGGTGGTAGCGCCGATGCCAAGGCCGAGGGTAACGACGACGGCCGCGACCAGGCCGATGTTCTTGCGCAACATGCGCACGCTGTAACGAACATTCTGAGACAGCGTTTCGATCCAATGCACGATGTCCATAGAGCGCGTGTCCTCTTTCACTAAGGTAGAGTTTCCGAAGCGGCATTGCGCGTCGTAACGCGCTTCCTGCGAGGTCATGCCCGCGGCGATATTGTCCTGGGCGCGCATTTCGAGGTGAGAGCTCAGTTCTTCTTCCAGATTGCGGTCCAACTGGTCGAGTTGCCACATACTTTTTAGGCGCGATATCCAAGACATGTGTTGTGGCTCCTTTTTTCAGACGAATTGCAGAACGCTGGCAACGGCGCGAGTGAGTTGATTCCAGTTTCTTTCTTCCTGAGCCAGTTGTTTACGACCGGCGGCAGTCAGGCGGTAGTAACGGGCGCGCCGATTGTTTTCCGACATATGCCACTCGGCGGCGATCCAGCCTTCCTGCTCCATGCGGTGAAGGGCAGGGTAGAGAGACCCCTCTTCGACGCGCAGGGCGTCATCGGAAACCCTTTGGACGTGAAGGGTTATGCCGTAACCATGCATGGGCTCGCGGCTGAGGGTCTTCAAGACGAGAAGAACCAGGGTACCTTGAAGGATATCGTTTCTGGGCTTGTCCACGGCCACTCCTATAGATAGCTATGGGAATAGACGAGGGGAGGTGGAAAAAGGTTCCGTGACACAGATGCGGAAAATGAGATTCCGAACGAATTTGCGTGAGAAAGCTACCACAAACAACTGAGATTCCAGACCTAGGGGAAAAAACGAGCTAGGGTATCCGCTGGGTGGCACCCGCGGCGGCGGAAGCCTATTCTCTTGAGCTGGGGGGATGAGATGGGATCAAAACCAAGAGTTTTGTTCTTCTCGACTGGCGACGCCACGCGCAGCAGGATGGCAGAAAGCTTCCTGCACGCCTTTGCCGGTGACCGAATCGCGGCGGCAAGCACTGCGGTGCAATCCACTGATTTCGATCCGATTGCGGGAGACGTGATGGAGGAGGCCGGAGCCGACATCGTCGCGCTGAATTCGAAGGACGTTAAAGATGCTTTGAAGGAGCACTTTTCGTATGTAGTTACGGTGTGCGACGCATCTAGAGAGAAATTTCCGGTGTGGCCGTTTTGCCGGAACATTATTCATTGGGATATGATCGATCCCAAGGTGGAGGCGGAATCAACTAGTCAGAAGAAGCAGGTTTTTCGTAAAGTGCGCGATGACATTGCGCAACGGGTGAAGGTTCTCATTGACCAGATTCCAGTAGCGGCACAGTAAGAGTAGAATCCGGGCGGGCAGCGGAACTTGGCGAGGTCATTCGCGTATTCGATCCGGAGCGACTACAGCCCTGCGCCCTTCTTCTGGATAATAGCCTCGATGTCTTGTTAGCGAATGGTCTCTAATTCCTGGAATTGCCCGCGCCAAAGAATTGCTTGCACCTGGGGGCTGGTCTGCGAGCAGGGCAGGGTCGATCTGCTCCAACTTCTGGATTCTCAAGAGCGGGGCGTTGTCTTTAATCGCCTGCATTTTGGGAAGCTCGGCCTTCGGGCTGAGGCCTCTTTTGCTCGGGCGTGAGCTTGAATTGCGCGGCCAGGGCATCCGATTGTCTTTCTGTGCGGTGGCGGCACCGCCCTGCGCTTGAGCGAGTGCGTGTGCAAGCACGAGCCGGGAGGTAATCAGGACTGCCAGTAGGTGGTTGACCCTAGGGGAGAACGTTCCTTTGACAGGGCGGAAGTCACGGGATGAAACGGACTGAATGATGAACTTGAAGGCGGGGGGACCTCAAGAACATATAAAGTTAGGAGAAGTCCGGATTACCAGGAAAACGCAAAGAGTTTGATGAGTTTTATGCGACCAACGAAAAGGTGCCCTAAGATCTGGAGAATTGGTCCACGGAGAATTTAGAAATTTATTTTCCCCATGTCACATTGAGGAGAGATACGACAGCGCCAATTAAGCCAATCAAGGCAGTGCTAACGAACGCGGCCATCTTAGCGATGTCGCTAAGTTTGGTCTCATCATGGACTTTCCACATAGGCTCACGACTTTTCAAGTGGTGACGCAGTTTCCGTACTGAACACAACTGATTATTGTCCTGGTCTCCCAATCGGAAAATAGAACTATTGGCTAAACCTTAGTCTTGGTACTGCCCCATCTCTGTTCCCTTCAGATGCTGGTGCCTATCCAAAATCAGGGGAGCCTCTCGTCGGACTTTTTGACAAGCGGCCTGGAAGCGATACTTTGTACCAACCCACGTTTTAGTAACAACTTAAGACACGAGTAGAAGTGCCTGTACAAGGGTGCAGGGTATCCCTCAGGAACTTCTGTTCCGAGGTACTACTGCGCGAAACGGTCGTGTATCCGAGGATGGATCCATAGGGAAGCGGATGATTTTGCGGCTCCTCGCGAAAGACTTGCTGCAGGGGATGCTAGGAAACCAAGGAGCAATACGATGAAGCTCAACGCCAAGCTACTTTGTGGAGTTTTGTGCGGTTTTGCGATATTGGCAATGCCTTCGAGGGCGACGGCACAGGTTGCCGTGGGAGTGTCGGTGCACATCGGGCCACCGGCGTTACCGGTGTATGCGCAGCCGATTTGTCCAGGGCCAGGCTATATCTGGACGCCTGGCTATTGGGGCTACGGAGATGATGGATATTACTGGGTTCCCGGAACCTGGGTCATGGCACCGTCACCGGGACTGTTGTGGACCCCTGGGTATTGGGGATGGGGCAGCGGAGCGTACATTTGGCACCGCGGTTACTGGGGTCCGCACGTGGGTTTTTATGGTGGAATTAATTACGGGTATGGCTATGGCGGCGTAGGATTTGTGGGCGGCGAGTGGCGCCGCGGCGTGTATCACTACAATACCGCGGTAACGAACGTGAACACGAGGATTATCCATAACACCTATCGCACCACGGTGATCAACAACAACACGACGATCAACCGAGTGAGTTACAACGGCGGACACGACGGAATTATGGCGCGGCCGTCATCGAGAGAACTTTCGGCGGAACGAGAACACCATATGGAAGGGACACACGAGCAAATACGGCATGAACAAGCCGCCCGTTCGAATCGTGAGTTCTTGGCGTCCGAAAACCACGGGCATCCGGGAGTAGGCGCGAGCGCAAGGCCAGGGGAGTTTCGCGGGCCTGGGGTGGTGCAAACACATGCGTCAAATGGAAACCATGGGCAGCCGAATGGATCGGAAAACGGCAACCGGCATGGAGGTCGAAATGATCGGCCATCCGCCGCGACGAACTCCCACGGCCATGAAATGCAGAATGCGGGGCGCGGCAGCGATGGGCCCCACGACGGAAATGTTTCGCACGGGAAGTCGGCGAGTGGACCTCATGCAGAAATGCCGTCTGGAGGGAATGGGCAGCATGGGAGTTCGGGCAGGCCACAAGCGGCTCCCATCCAACAACACGAATCCGAGAGCCACGGGGGCGGCGGAAAACATCCCGGCGGCGGTGGCGGAAAACCAGGACACTGAGCGATGGGGAAAGTGAGATTGAAAAAGGCCGGAGCTTGCCCGGCCCTTATTCTTGTGGGGCGAGACTAACGCAGAGTCCGCGGAGAACACATACGGCGCTGAGGAAAAGAAAAAACCCGAGACCTAGACGCACCGACCGCGAGTGCTTCCGCGGGGGCCCAAGAAACTCTACCCTTCGGCGCTCAGAGCGGGGCACCGGCGGAAGAGTAAAGCGAACATATTCACAGCACCAACATATTTAGAACGAAGTTCTCAACGAAACTGTATGGCTCTCAGCGGAATCGATATCCGTCTTTCAATTCGCATCGATAGTCTTTCGCCTGATTCTTCTCCACTTTTACCTGGCAATCGGCCCAGCTAAGGCCAGGGCTCGGCGCCAACGGATAAACGATTGGTATCCCGTCCATCTCCGCCAGGATGCTGGGCCCTTCGGCCGACGCAGGTAATGTGAAGTTCAGGGCGCGCCCAAAAATCACGGGATACGAAATGCGCACAATGGAATCCAGTTGGGTACGAAAGACCTCGGCCTGAAGGAGAAACGTAGTCGTGTCGGACCAGGTGCGTGCAGTAACCTTGATCGTCCGGCCGCCCTTCGAAAATTCATCGGTATCAATCCTGGTAAAGGGGCACGGTCCGGCAATGCAGGTCACTCGCGCATCACGAAAGACGATGCCCTCTCCGGCATCGAGAAACGCAGAGCCGACTGTAGCTTTCCACTTTCCATCGGGCGAACAAGGAAGCTGTTCGAGACAAGGCACGTTACCCTGATTCTCAATTTGAAAAATCTTGACGGCGCTTCCGATATTCTCGGTTTTCGTCGCCTCCGTGGAATACCGCACCATCACATTGCCGACGACGCCCAAATTTGCAGTTATTTTCGGCTCCGCCTCACCATGCAGCGGCGTCAGCGCAACCACATTTAATTTGTCGCTCAGCACCTGCTCCACATCGAGAGGCTGGAAATCCGGATGACGAAAGGAGAGCTGAATCGTTTGTCCCAGCTTTACGCTGGTGAGGAACGAAACCCGAAATGAGCCCGAGAAATCGGACTTGCCTTCACGCAGCAACAAACCGTCCGGCGACTTCACTTCCACATCGGCGATAGGGTACCGTTTCAGGGGGTCGTGATCTTGTTTGAAGACTGCTCCGCTGATGGTGATGGGTCGAATTCTTCGGTGTTTGCGAATCGCGATCAGCGTGCCTGCCGCGATGCCGCCAACAGCGAATAACGCAATCGCGAAGATAACGGCTTTTCGAGACCCTGTCATGGTTGAATTTCAACCTACCTCGCGCGTTGCAGGAAATCAAGGCTGATTCAGGATGCTTTTTGACCAACGCAGAATGACATATCCGACACAAAGTTGAGCATGATGTGGAAGTCATTCGCTGCAAAGAATGACTATAATGAATTAAAACGAGAGTGAGGACACCAGCCTGCGCACACTATCGCGTCGGGAATTGCTAAAAGAAATTTCTCGCCTGGGCGCCGGCGCGTCTTTACTAGGGCTAAGTCCATTCACTGACGTTTCCGGCTGGGGCCAAAAGAAACCGCCGCCGAAGCCGAAGAATTTCGCCGATGCGGACGACGATCTTTTGGAGCAAATGGAGAAAACCGGTTTTCGGTATTTTTGGGAACAGGCGCACCCGGAAACGGGGCTGGTGCTCGACCGCTGTCACGCTCGCGAACCCGTCACCAACGTGCTCGGCAGCATTGCCGCGACCGGCTTCGGACTCACCGCGCTGTGCGTCGGTGAAAATCGCGGCTATATTTCGCGCGTGGAGGCGGAAGGGCGCGCTTTAAACACGCTTCGCTTTTTGTGGAAGAAAGTACCGAACCACCGGGGATTCTTCTATCACTTTGGCAACATAAATACCGGCGAAAGGCTTTGGGACTCGGAAGTTTCTTCGGTTGACACCGCCATCCTTCTCTGCGGGGTTCTGACCTGCAGGCAACATTTCCTACTACCCGAGCTCAGGGAATTGGCGCTGCTGATCTTCAACCGCGTCGATTGGAACTGGCTCTCAGAGGACACACCCATCTTGCCGCACGGATGGACTCCGGAAAGAGGCTTTCTCCAGTACCGATGGGGCGATTACAGTGAAATGATGATGATGTATCTTCTGGGGCTTGGCTCCACGCTACATCCATTGCCGCCCGAAGCCTGGAATGCGTGGAAAAGGAGCCTATTCGAATACGACGGAATCCGCTACATCGGATCCTTCGCGCCTCTTTTCATTCACCAGTATTCGCAGGCATGGTTTGATTTTCGCGGCAAGCGCGACCGATATACCGACTATTTTCAGAATTCGATCCTGGCGACGGAGGCACACCGGCGCTTTTGCCTCGACCTCGCAACGCGTTTTCCGACCTACAGCGAGGACTTGTGGGGCATCACGGCATCCGATTCGCCTAAAGGGTATGTAGCGTGGGGCGGACCGCCGGCGACCGGACCAATCGACGGTTCCATTGTTCCGTGCGCTACGGCGGGCTCACTCCCTTTTCTTCCCGAGGCCACCATGCGCGTGCTTCGCACAATCAAGAACCGTTATGGAGCGAGCGCCTGGACGCAATACGGATTCGTAGATGCTTTCAACCCGATTACGAATTGGTTCGATACCGACGTGGTTGGAATTGACGTGGGAATTTCCATCGTTATGGCAGAGAACGCACGCACTTCGTTCGTCTGGGAGACCTTTATGAAAAACCCAGAAGCCAAGCGCGGCATGCAACGTGCCGGGTTCACAGAGCACAAGGGGGAGCAGACCAGCAAGCCAGGCTAGGGATACGGCTGCAGAACAGGAGTCGCGGTTTCATTCTTGCACTGATGCTTGCGCTGGAATTTGTGTTGAATCGTACCGCTGCCGGGGCGTAGCAGGGGCAGTTTCAGCGATTGGCTTGAGAGCGGAATGTGAATGGTGGACGTGACAGGGTTCGAACCTGCGACCTCGTCGTTGCGAACGACGCGCTCTCCCAGCTGAGCTACACGCCCACAGGACGGGCAGTACTTTATTCAATTTACTATAGATGCGAGGAGGCGGCAACTGGGGCTACGGATTGGCGATACGAGGAATGGGAAAAGTTGAAGTCCGTCAGAGGGACGATACCACCATCCAGGGATTGTCATCCTGCCCTGAACTGCGACGGGAACCCATCGGCGTAAAGCTGCCGCTACGCAAGAGAGAATTGTTCGATGGCGTTGCGGTTTAGGGTTGGTCAGGAGTTAGGCCGCTGCGCTGGGCTACCACTTTGCGGGCGTTTTCGTAGAGGGCGCGCGCTTGCGGAACGGAGTCGACCGCCCTCTGGACTTGGGGGTCGGCCTCGAGAAGGACTTTAAAGCCTTCCTGTGTGCCGTAGGCGGACATGAACACTTCCTGCTTAATCTTGCGCTTGATCCAGTCAAGGTTGTCGGCAAATTCTGGCTCGGTGTAGTGAACGTTGTGTTTTGCGAGGTAGCTGCGGAAGTCCTGCAGAACCTTGTCGTCGACTTCAAAGCTGTGGGTGATGCTGGGCTTGTTGCCGAGATAGTAGCGGGTGAATCCGGCTACGCCCTGTTCGGCAGGGAAGAAGACATCGCTGCGGAACATGCTCTGCTGAAACTTGTTGAGCTTGGGAGCGGCCACGACGATGTCTGGCGTGATGCCGCCGCCGCCGGTGACCTGGCGGCCGCTGTCGGTCTGGCGAATCTCGGACGGATGATCGGGAACTTTGCGCTCGTAATGATACTGGTAAAGTGAAATTGATTTGTAGTCGCGTTGGATCAAGCGGCCGCTGGGAGTGTAATAGCGAGCGGTGGTCAATGCCAAGCCAGTGTTTTCAGCGAGAGGCTGAACGGTTTGCACCAGGCCCTTGCCGAAGGTGGTTTCGCCAACGATGAGACCGCGATCGTGATCTTGAATGGCGCCGGAAACAATTTCGGCGGCGGAAGCGGAATTGTTGTTGACCAGAACGACCAGAGGCACGGTCATGCCCTGATTGCCGCGGATAGCCGTAAAGCGGCGCTCGGGCGCGCTGCGGCCGTGATAGGAAACGATGGTCTGACCCTTTTCAAGAAACATGTCGCCCACGGCGACGGCTTCGTTGAGCAAGCCGCCAGGATTGCCGCGCATGTCGAAGATGAGGCCATCCAGTGAATTGGAGCCAAGCGTTTTCAGAGCGTCGGCAATTTCGCGGTCGGTGGTTTCGTTGAATTGCGAGAGACGAATGTAGCCGATGCCAGGCTTGAGCATGAACGCAATTTCAACGGAGTGGCGGGGAATTTCATCACGCGTGACGGTAAAGGTGAGCGGTTCGGTATAGCCTTCGCGGGTGACGGTGATCTTTACGATGGTGCCCTTGGGACCTTTGAGCAAATCGGCAACTTCGCTGGTGCTGAGACCGTCGGTGCCTTTTTCGTCGACTTTGACGATGACGTCACCGGGGCGCAGACCCGCGTTGTAGGCGGGCGCACCGACGTAGGGGGACATTACAACAGTGTGATTTTCACGGGGAGCGACGACCATGCCGACGCCGTAATATTTGCCCCGCTGATCTTCACGGAGAAGAGCGAACTGGCGAGAATCAAAAAAATTAGAGTGCGGGTCAAGCATGCGGAGCATGCCTGGGATAGCGCCTTGGTATACGGCCTTGTCGACGTCGACGGGCTCGGCGTAGTTGTTCTGGACGACGTCGAGGACGCGAGAGAAATCGCGCACTGCGGTTTGGTAGTCGTCGGAGCTGGACGAGGTGGCGCTGACCGAGGGGCCATAGATGGCACCGAGGCCAGCGGAGAGGGCTAAGACCACAATGACGACCACGATGCCACGTCGTTCAGCGTTCATGTGTACCTCGTTAATCTACCGGCGGTCAGGCCGGGGATAGCTATTGAAACAAAACCATAAACCCAAGAAAAAGAACCGGTCTGACGGCCGGCCACTACAAAAACTATCACGAAAGGGCAGTATAACATGAGGACTGTCAAGTGTCGTTTGACAGAGATGACTGCCCTTTCTATGATGCACACAGGGCATAAAAGGACTGTATCGGCCTATGCTAAGTATCCCCCACATGATTGTGGTGTTTTTGGTGGTGCTGGTGGTGTTTGGGCCCCAGAAATTGCCGGAACTGGCGCGAAGCTTTGGCAAATTGATGGCGGAATTCCGGAAGGCGTCTGGAGACTTCAAAAACGCGTTTGAAGAAGAGATGCGGGACCTAGAACGGCAAGCGCGAATTGCGGAATTGAAGAAGCAGGCTGCAGAGGCGGTGGCCGCAGCTAATGCGGCGACGAATTTGAATGCGGGCACTGGCGCTGCTCCTGTGGCTGCCCTGGAAGTGCCGGCGGGCACCCAGGTGACACCCAACCCCTATCCATTGGAACAAGTCACGGATACTCCGGTGATCGAGCCGGTGGCAAGGGCTGTGCCACGGTTAGACGCGGCGGCGGGGGAAAGTGTAAGTGGCTTAGCCGAAGAGAAGTAGCGCCGAGGCCAAGCAGAGCGAACTGAATTTTGACGACGAGAAATCCAACGGCGATGCAGTAAGCTCGAAAACCGCGGCGCAATCCGACCCCTCTCATGACCAACAGCAGCCAGCCTGACACTTCTCTTTCGGCACGGCTTGAAGAAGCCGGGAGCCAAATGACATTTTTCGAGCACCTGGCCGAGTTGCGGAAGCGGATCATCAATTCGCTTTACGCGATAGGAATTGGCGCGTTTGTGGGAGTGTACCTTGCGCCGAAGCTGATTCACTTTATTAATGAGCCGATGCAGAAGGCGCTGATCGCTGCCGGATACTCGGACAAGCTGTATTACAACCATCCGGCGGGCGCAGTGAACCTGGTGATTACGCTGGGCGTGTATCTGGGGATGGTGATCGCGTCGCCGGTGGTGCTTTACCAGATCTGGTTGTTCGTGGCGCCCGCGCTTTATAAGCATGAGCGAAGCGCGGTGACGGGATTCCTATTTTCGACGGTGTTTCTGTTTTTGGCAGGGATTGCGTTCGGGTATTTTATTACGCTACCGTACATCTTGAGATTCCTAGTGAGTTTTCAGAATTTTGGCGGCACGGTGGCGCCGCTGCTGAGCATCAACGAATATTTTGATTTGATCCTGATGATTTTGCTGGGGCTGGGGCTGGTGTTCGAGCTGCCGATTCTGATTTTCTTTTTGACGCTGTTCGGGATTGTGACTCCGAAGTTCCTGTGGGCGAATTTCCGGTACGCGATTTTGATTATTGCGATTGTGGCGGCCGTGATTACGCCGACTCCCGATGCGACGACGATGCTGATTTTTATGGCCCCGATGGTGGGATTGTATTTTGTGGGAATACTGGTGTCTGCGATCGTGGTGCGGAATAAGAGAAAAGGGAAGAGGCTGAGAGGGCGGGGACTGCGGCGTGACGGGCGTCAGACGAAAGGAACTTGCGGCAGGAGCGCCTGTGCCACCAAGAAAAAGCAGATCCCTCGCGCTGCCCCCTTCAAAGTTCAGAGTAAACGGGATGACAGATTTTGCGAGGCCCAGAGTTTTGGCGCGCCAAGGTGTTACGCACCTACGGCGCTTGCGTTTCTACGGCGAATGGACCCAGCTCTTGGGGTCTGGGCTAACGTATGCCGCGCCTCTGGCGCTGGTTTGCTTGCTGATGCTGACGATTGGATGCAAGCCGCAGCAGGCGGAGACCGGGAAACCGCCGTTTATGAGCGCGGTGGCGGGGGATGGGGCGGCGGAATCGGAATTGACGAAAGCTCCGGCGCCGGAGACGGCGGGCGGATTTGACGGGCATCATGCGTATGAACTGGTCGAGAAACAGGTGAATTTCGGGCCGCGGGTGGCGGGATCGCCGGAACTGGCAAAATTGCAGGAGTATATGATCGGGGAGCTGAAGTCGTACGGCTGCACGGTTGAGACGGACGACTTTTCGGCAGACACTCCTGCGGGACGTTTGCCGATGAAAAATATCCTGGTGAAGATTCCCGGGACGCAGCCGGGAATTATTCTGCTGGGGACGCATTACGATACGAAGAGATTGCCGAATTTTGTGGGCGCGGATGATGGCGGTTCGTCAACAGCGGTAATGCTGGAAGTAGCGCGGATGCTTTGTGCACAGAAATCAACAGGAAAGTATGCGGTGTGGATTGCGTTTTTCGACGGGGAAGAGGCTGTCAACAAGGAGTGGGTGGACCCTGACAACCGGTACGGAAGCCGACAGATGGCGGCGCAGTTTGCGAACAGCGGAGATTTGGGAAAGATCAAGGCGTTCATCTTGGTCGATCTCGTAGGCGGAAAGAATCCACATTTTCTGCGGGACGGCGAGTCGACTGTTTGGTTGAAGGATTATGTGTGGGGCGTGGCGGGAAATCTGGGCTACGGCGAGATTTTCGGGAAAGCTAGCACGAATTTTGGGGGCGATGATCATTATTCGTTTACGGCGCGGAAGGTGCCGTCGGTGGATATCATGGACCTGGATACGAAAAATGATGTGCCGTACTGGCATACATCGGATGACACGATGGATAAGATTAGTGCAAAGACATTGGCAGTGGTGGGGCACGTGGTGCTGGAGTCGGTGAAGGGGTTGCAAGAGCGGTGAGGAGGAAGGAAGTTTTCAGTTGTAAGTTTTCAGTTCTGAGTTAAAAACCTACTGGGTACGAATCAGAAATTTGGTTCGTGGAGTTGGGAAGATCCGTTCGACGATAAAAGGGTTGGCGATGGGAGGTATTTCGCTGGCGCGTCTGCTTGATGAGTTTGGCGCCAGCGAGTCGATAGAAACCCACACGCGACGGTGGCCTGTGGGGCACGCGCCGTCGAGTTTTTACAGCGGCGGCTACATTTGCGGTAAAGTCCTTCGCTTCGTTCAGGATGACAATGGTTTCTGGATTGTGTATGGGGAATTATTTTTCGAATGTGGGTTCGTGGGATTTGGAGATCAGGGAGTGCTTCTGGAAATCGTCGTCGTCGCGATAGGGGAAGTCGGAGCGGTAGTGGGAGCCGCGGCTTTCTTCGCGAGCGAGAGCGGAGCGGGTAATAAGCGATCCGAGGCTGTGAAGATTCTTTAATTCGTGATCGACTCGAGTATTTTTGGGCGATTGCGGAATCTCCATTGTGGCCAGCGATTGAATAGCAGCTTTTAGATCTTTGCCGCTGCGCAAGATGCCGGCGTTATTCCACATCAGTTCGCGAAGTTTCTGGAGAGCCTCGGAGGGCCCGGGCTTGGGCTTTTTCTCCACAGCGGTGTCCTGAGAATTGCTCCACGTTCTTGGCGCGGGACTTCCAGGAAGCGCACCATGATATTTTTTTGAGACCGGGGCGTCTGTCATCATGGCGTCACCTGCTCGCGCGCCGAAAACCAGCCCTTCGAGAAGCGAGTTGCTGGCCAAGCGATTGGCACCGTGGACCCCGGTGGCGGCGGTTTCACCCGCGGCGTAGAGGCCTGGAAGCGAGGTGCGTCCCCAAAGATCGGTTTTCACTCCACCCATTATGAAATGTGCGGCGGGGCTTACGGGAGCGACGTCGCAGGAAAGATCGAGGCCATAGCTGAGGCACGTGGCGTAGATGCGGGGAAAGCGTTTTTCGAGAAATTCTTTGGGCTTCGAAGTCATGTCGAGATAGACGTGCTGGGAATTGGTACGATGCATTTCGCTGACGATGGCGCGGGCGACGACATCGCGCGGGGCTAACTCCTGCGCTTCGTGATAGCGCTTCATGAAACGTTCAAGATGAATGTTGCGGAGGATGCCGCCTTCGCCGCGCAGGGCTTCGCTGAGGAGAAATCGGGGCGCGCCTTTTATGGCCAGCGCGGTGGGGTGGAACTGAACGAACTCCATGTCGGAGAGAACGGCTCCGGCATCGTAGGCGATGGCCATGCCGTCACCGGTGGCGACTTCGGGATTGGTGGTTTCGCGGTAAAGCTGGCCGAGTCCGCCGGTAGCGAGAAGAGTGGCAGCGGCGCGGAGTTCGTGGAGAGAAGAATCGTTTTCGTCGAGGAAGCGAACGCCGGCGGCGCGATTATTTTCGACGATGAGCTCAGTCGTGAAGGCATGGGCGCGCAGATGGAGATGCGCGATGGTGTGGGCGCGGGCGAGGAGGGCGCGGGAGATTTCGCGTCCTGTGGAATCGCCGTGAGCGTGGAGGATGCGTGAGCGGCTGTGAGCGGCTTCGCGAGTGAAGGAAAGTTTTGTGCCGGAACGATCGAACTCGGTGCCCCATTCGATCAGTTGGGTGATGTAGCGGGGACCTTCCTCGACGAGAAGAGCAACGGATTCGGGATTGCAAAGGCCGTCGCCGGCGTTGATGGTGTCTTGCTCGTGGAGTCCGATTTCGTCTTCGTCGCTGAGGGCCACGGCGATGCCGCCTTGCGCGTAGGCGGTGGCGGATTCGCTCAAGTCGGATTTTGCAAGTACCAAGACGCTGCCGGATTGGCTTAGTTCGATGGCGGCGCGAACGCCAGCGACTCCGGAGCCTACTACGAGATAGTCCACGTTATAGGTTTTTTGGGACAGAGTCATGAGTTCTTTCTCGGCGCAGAAGAATGGTAGCACGAACGTTGCGGGAGAATTCAGCCGGTGGTGCGCGGTTCTGGCGCAGAGGAGGAAAGGAAGAGATTTGACGGAGCGGAATAGGAGGGTGAGTGGTAAGGTGAGATCATTCGTCGCGGAATGCGCTCCTCAGGATGACAGGGTTTGGTGGTGGAGTAAAAGTGATCTGGCAGTTAAGAACGAGAACATAGATCCTAAGAACAGAGCCCACAAGCTAGCAAGGCCCTTCGACAACGCTAAGCGCAAGCGTGTGGGGCGCCCGAAGAATCGGAAGGCGGCGTAAAGCCGCCCCGACGTTATTTGGCCTGGACGAGGTGGCCGCGGCGGTTTTTGGTGTAGCAGGCTTCGTCGGCTTGCATGCAGAAGGGCTTTTCTTTGCCATAGCTGACGGTGTTGAGTCGATCGGCGGGTATGCCGAGACCAACGAGATAGCTCTTCACGGCGTTGGCGCGGCGATCGCCGAGGGCGAGGTTGTACTCGGTGGAGCCGCGTTCGTCGCAGTGGCCCTCAATGGTGACGCGCATGGTGGGATATTTCTTGAAAAAGTCGGCGTCCTTGCGAAGAGCGGATTTGGCATCGTCGCGGATTTCGGCGCTGTCGTAATCGAAGTAGGCGTCACCGACTTCCTCGAGGAAGAGTTGATCAACGCTAGAAGCCTTGGAGCCAGCGGTGGTATCCGTGGGAGGGGCAGTGTTCACGGTGATGCGAACGGTGGCGTCGGCATTGCCGCCTGGGCCACTCGCGGTGAGCGTGTAGGAAGTGGAAGCGCCGGGAGTGACGGCTGTGTTGCCTTGCGCAGTAACGGCACCGATTTCGGGAGCGATCGAGACGTTGATGGCGTCGGTGGTGGTCCAGGAAAGACGGATGGATTCACCTGGATTAATGACCGTCTTGTCGGCGCTTAGGGAGGCGGTGGGCTTCACGGCCGAGGGCGGCGGAGTGTAGGTTCCGGTAGATTTCGTGGGCGTCTTTTTGCCGCACCCTGAAGCGAGCAGAGCGATGGAGCAGACGGCGATTGAAAACGCGCGAACGAGCGGGCGGTTGAACAGAATCATTCTATTTCTCCTTGAGACAAAAGTATGACGGCAGATGACCCGTTGAAGCAAGACAGGGAAAGGCGACAGGTGTGAATAAAATAATAGACCGTGACGGGAAGTCTTGAGTTTTCAGTTTTAAGTAGAGAGAAGAGCAAGAGAAGAACCCCCACGCAAATGCGGCGTGTGAGGCACGCGGCACTCGCAAGTTCATTTTGTCAGGGCGTTGGATCGGGAACACGGAAGTGTGTGAGACGTTGATCATTTAACGGGTGGACCAGTTGGGGGATTCGTTGTGGCCCTTGGTAGTTAATTGGCGCGGTTCGGAGCCGTCGGCAAGCATGATCCAGATCTGGCGCGAACCGCCGCGCGTGGATTCGAAGACAATGTGGCGGCCGTCGGGGGCCCAGCTGGGACGTTCATTGCGTCCGGAGTCGCGGGTGATTTCAAGGATGGAGCGGCTGGCGGCATCCATTATGTAAATGTCGTAATTGCCACTGGGACGGCGCCAGCTGAAGGCGAGGAGTTGGCCATTTGGCGACCAGGCGGGATCGATGACATAGCCCATGTCGGGCAAGTCGAGTTTCTGCGCGTTGGTGCCGTCGGAATTCATGAGATAGAGCTGGGGAACTCCAGAACGATCGCTGACGAAAGCGACAGTCTGGCCGGTCTTCGGATTCCATGCAGGCGAGGTGTTGGCCCCGTGTGAGGTGAACGTAAGGCGCGTGGGACGATTGCCGCTGGGATCCGTGACGTAGAGTTCGGGATTACCTTGCATGGACGAGGAGAACATGACCTGCGAGCCGTCGGGGCTCCACGTGGGAGAAGTGTTGGTGCTGCGGAAACGAGCGAACGAGACAAGTTTGTTGGAGTCGAGCGAATACATACAGATTTGCGCGCTGGTAACTCCATTGGCGGGAGCGAAGCAGGTAAAGGCAATGCGGGAAGCATCGGGAGACCAGCGCGGCGTGAGTGAAATACTGCCGAGAGAAGTGAGCGAATGCTGATTGGAGCCGTCGTAATCCATGAGCCAGAGTTCTTTCGCGCCGGTGCGAGAGCTGATGAAGGCGATTTGCGTGGAGGCGATGCTGCTGGCCCCGCCAGAAAGTTTGTTGACGATCTCGTCGGCGAATTGGTGAGCGAATTTGCGGACTTGGGGATCGGTGGGAGCACCGCGGTAGACCTTGCCAACGACGGCTTGCGAGGAGGGATTGCGGACGTCGTACATCCAGGCGTAGATGACGACTTCGGCGGAGGTTTCGGTGAGATAGCCGAAGGCGACGAAATTGGAATTGAGCGGAGGATCGGTCCAGGTGAGATTGTGGAGTTCGCCGGGTTGCGTGAGCGGCGGCGTGGCGGGATAGAAGCTGGGGCTGACGAGATCGACTATACCACTGAAGGAGAGGTCATCGCGCGCGACGGTGGTGAAGAGAGTCGCGTGGGATGCAGCCTCATTGGAGCGGGGAGCGAAATCGGGGACAGAGATGCGGGGTTTTTCCATGCCGATACCGGTGCCGATGCGGAACCAGCCTTTTTCCTGGGCGTTCGTTAATTTGACGGTGAAGAGAATCAGGCAAAGAAAAAATACGGGACGGAAGTTTTGGGACAACGACGCCTCCAAGGATTTCGTCCGCGGATGGGTTGCGGGCGGGTCGTACAAGAAAGAATAACAAAAATGGAAAGGGGGATGCGAGGGAAAGGACGAAAAAGTAGGGGAGTTTTGTTGGAGAGTACACAGGGCGAAAGAAAGATTTTTCGCGGCGGGGATGGGGTTGTGGCGATATTTTTGCTTTGCTTATGATGCTGGAATGTCGCCGCGATCCTTCGACTGCGTGACCCGACGCGTCTTAAGGGCGACGCGAAGAAAAAGCGTCAGGTTACGGCGCTCCCGCCCAAGCACGAGGCAGGATGACAATTTGGGGGATGAAGAACTGAATACGAGGCGAAGGCTTCGTTGAGGTCCTTCGCTGCCCTCAGGATGACAATCGTGTGTTGGTGTATGAGTGGGGGGAGGGAGAGTTCCACGCGGTGCAAACAGAGAGCAGGGAGGAAGACAGAAGCAGAGAAGAAGGGAACAAAGGAAAGAGATAGAAAAAAGGGTAGAGAGGTAGAAAGATTAGTGGCGGCCTAGATCGAAGTCGAAGGTTACGTCTACGGTGGTGCCGCGCCAGTCAGAGGGGAGCTGAGGCATCTTGTCGATGCTTTGCATGGCGCGCATGGCGGAATCATCCATGGACCGATTACCGCTGGTAGTGTCGAGGCGAACGTTTTTAACGGTGCCGTCGCGATTAATGGTGAAGGTTACAACGGTGTGCGCGGCGCGAGCGGTGCGGACGGCGGGATCGATGGTGTTCTGCAGCCAATTGTCTGAGATGCGCTTTCTGACGCTTTCGACGTACCACGGGTAGCGTGCGGCAAACTCACCGCCACCTTGACCTTGGATTGTCATGCCGCCGTTGAGCGGGCCGGGAGATTGCGCGTAGCCGGAGGGGACGCTCATCTGGCCGCCTTTGCCGTAGTTGACGGCGTTGTCAGGCTTGGGTTCCTTATTTTCGAGAACCTTGGATGGCTTGGTAGGAGGCGGAGGCTTAAGTTTGTCGAATTTCGGAATTTTGGTGGCGTCGGTTTTGAGTTCGGGAGGCGGAGGCGGTTCCTCTTTGTGGAGGCCTTTTGTTGGATCGATCGTTGGGCTTGAAGTCGGTATGACGGGTTGCGGCATGGGAATGCCCGCGCTGCTGACCAAGTTCACTTTAGCGGCGGAGTCGCCGCCACCCACGCCGCCCCAGGGAACTCGATTGCGTTCGATGTACAAGCCGATGAGCAGAGCCGCGGTGAGAGCGAAATGCAGAAAGAGGGAGTAACCGAAGAAGGGTTTGAAACTGAGGTCGGCGTTATAGTTCGCGGTGGACATAATGGGTGCTTCAGTGATTGTAATATTTTGTGCTGGCGAAAAAGAGAAGAAAAGGACTTATCGCAGAGTTCGCAGCAAACCGCGGAGAGAACGGTGCGTTGGTTGGTGGAATGTCAAGCTTGAGGTGAATGGAAAAGGCGGCCGCTACACAGGCTGGCAGATTTTTGACGGTGTGCTGCATGGCTAACGCGTTTGGGAGCGTTCGGTGATGGGCTGCGTGACGATGCTGATATTGGAGACGCCGGACTGGCGAAGGGAATCGATGACGCTGGCAAAAGCTCCAAAGGGAACAGTTTCATCGCAGCGGAGGAAGATGGCGTCGCTGGGACGTTTGAGTTGCTTTTTGATTTTGTTGGCGAGGTCGTGAATGTTGACTGGATCGTTGCCGAGATAGATGCGCTGGGACTTGTCGACGGTGACGACGAGGCGTTGCTCTGTAATTTCTTTTACGGTGCGGGTTTTGGGGACGTCGACTTCGATGCCGGATTGCAAGATGGGCGCGGTGATCATGAAGATGATGAGAAGGACGAGGACGACGTCGATGAACGGAACCATGTTGATGTCCGAGAGGGAAGATTGCGTGGATTTGGAGAGTTGGGGCATGGCGGTCAGCGAGTTGTCAGTTTTTGGTTATCAGTTTTCGGTAAGCCGAAAGAGAAAAGCAGATCCCTCGCTCCGATAGGAATGACAACACTGGAGAGGGTTGGAAGACGGCGTAAAGCCGCCCCTACAGTCGGAAAAAGATAAGAATTAAGGCAGAGCGCGCTGAACTGTGCTTCCTCCAAACCAGTGAGAAGCAGAGGGTGCGGAGGAGCGAGGCGTGTTGAAGTAGCAGTCGTCATATCAGGTGAAGGTCTTTTCGATCTGGGCGGCGAATTCGTTGGCGAAGGTGTCGAGGCGCTGGGCGAGATCGCGAATGAGTTGGAGGAAATAGTTGTAGGCGATGAGGGCGGGGATGGCGGCGAAGAGCCCGGCCGCGGTGGTAACCAGGGCTTCGGCGATACCAGGGGCTACCGCGCGGAGGCTGGCGGAGCCGGAAGTGCCGAGGCCGGAGAAGGCGTCAATGATGCCCCAGACGGTGCCGAATAGGCCGATGAAAGGGGTAACGGAAGCGGTGGTGGCAAGCCAGGACATGCCCTTTTCGACGCGGCGAACTTCTTCGGTGGAGGCGAGTTGCATATTGACGGTGACGGCTTGCATGCTCTTAATTTTTGGCGCGGTTGCGGTTGTTGTAGTCGGAGTGAGTTGGGATTGGAGTTCGCGATAGCCGGAAGCATAGACGTTGGCGAAGGGAGAGCCGGCGGAAACGAGTCCTTGAGGATTGGCTACGCCCTTGGTGGCGCGGAAGATTTTCAGGAACTGGTCGCTTTCGCGGCGCACGCGGCCGAAGAGGGAGAGTTTTTGCAAAATCATCGCCCAGGAGATCAGCGAGAAAAGCAGAAGTAAAAGCAGGACGGCGCGGGCGACCCAGCCGGTTTGGGCAATAATATCTAAAATGTTGCCGATGAAAATGGCAGAGAGAAGAAGAATAAGAAAAACCCCTCAGAAAAGAAAAAATTTAGAGACAAGAGAAACGTAGCATACGCTTGAAACATGGTCAAAAGAAATGAGATGAAGATGTGCGATAACGTGGTTGTATGAAGCGGGATGAGAACTTTCGCTTCGCTCGAAAAGGTACAAGAAAAGAGCAAAGCAAGCTAAAGACGAAGGAAAAGACAAAGAACAAAAACCCATTCTCACAAACCGAGGATGGGGCGCGCGGAGCAAAAAAGTCAAAGGCTCTCGCGATGAAAATTTGCAGGAGACGGAAAAATTGCAGAGAGATTACGGCGGAAGAAGGCGATACCGGGGAAAATAGTGTTGAACGCAGGTTCGGAGCGAAAGAAACCAGGCGGCACTTCGTGGTTCAGTTTACGTAAAGCCGTCCCTACACAGAGGAGCGAATGATGAGATTTGCGAAGGCGGTGTTTTGGGTGGCGGGGATCTGGGGATTGCTGGTGATCACGCCGCTGTATTTTATGTTTGATGTGATCGGGAAACAGGATCCGCCTGAGATTACTCATCCCGGATTTTATTACGGGTTTGTAGGCGTGGGATTAGCGTGGCAGATTGCGTTCATTTTGATTGCGCGGCAGCCGTTGCGGCTTCGGCCGATTATGATTCCGAGTGTGGTGGAGAAGTTTACGTTTGGAATTGCGGTGGTAGCGCTGGTCATGCAGGGCCGGATGCACCAGACGGATTTGGTTTTTGCGTCGACGGATATGATGCTGGGAATTTTGTTTGCGATAGCGTATTGGAAGACGAAGGGAAAGTAGGGTGTTGACGCTATTTTCGGGTGCACGAATACGGAGATCTTTCGCTTCGCCCAGGATGGCAGCTATAGTTTCGAGGACACGGTGGATCCACGGCTGAAGGCGTTATGTGCGGGTTGATGGTAGACTGAGATTCCTATGGGAAATTCGTTTGATATTGGAATTGAGCGGCTGACCGGGGCCTTTCGAAGCTCAGGGCAAGCCTGTACCACTGAAGAGGTCGGCGGTGTAGAGCTACGTTTGGATCGGTCTGTTCCGAAAGAAGACCCACACGTAAAGTCGACGTGTGGGGCACCCGAAGAGAACGTCGGCGGCGGCGCGACGTTTTTTCTGGAGACGTTTGGGTGCCAGATGAATGACCACGACTCGGAGAAGGTAGCGGGTGTGTTGATGGCGCGAGGGTACCGGCAGGTGGAGAAGCCGGAGGCGGCGGGCGTGATTCTGTACAACACGTGTTCGATCCGAGAAAAGGCGGCGCAGAAAGTTTTTTCGCGACTCGGAGAGTTTCGCGAGCGGCGAGCTGAGGGGAAAATGATTGGCGTGCTGGGATGTTTGGCCCAGCAAGAAGGCGAAGAGATATTTGAGCGCGCACCGTGGGTGAGCCTGGTGTGCGGGTCGGCGAGTTATCGGAAATTGCCGCAACTGATCGCGGAATTGGAAGCGGGCAATAAGCGCGTGATGGGGCTAGACCTGGATACGAATGAGACGTTCGAGACCGAGATGACGCGCCGGGACAATCCATGGCGCGCGTACCTGACAATCATCGAGGGCTGCGACAAGGCTTGTGCGTATTGCGTGGTGCCGTTTACGCGTGGGCCGGAGCGGAGCCGGGGAAGCGCGTCGATCTTGGAAGAAGTAAGGCAACTGGCAGATCTGGGATACGGGGAGATTCAGTTGTTGGGGCAGACGGTGAATTCGTACGTGGACCCGACAGCGCGGAAGATGCGATTTTCCGAGTTGCTTGTGGCGGTAGCGAGCGTGCCGGGGATACGACGCGTACGGTTCATGACTTCGCATCCCCGGGATTTCGGAAAAGACATTGTGGAGGCGATTGACGCCACGCCGGAGCTTTGCGAGCACGTACATTTGCCGGTGCAATCGGGATCGACTGGCGTGCTGCGAGCGATGCAGCGGATGTACACGAGGGAGGAATATCTGGAAAAGGTGGCGCTGATTCGAGGGGCGAAACGGGAGATTAGTATTACTACAGATGTCATCGTGGGATTCCCGGGCGAGTCAGAAAAGGATTTTGACTTGACGATGACGCTGCTGGACGCGGCGCAGTACGACTTGATGTTCGGGTTCAAATACTCCCCGCGGCCGAACACCCCTTCGTTGAACGATGGAGGACGCGATACCGGAGGAGGAAAAGAACCGGCGGTTGGCGGTGCTGCTGGCTCGGCAGAGGGAAATTCAGCTGGTGCGGAACGCGCGTATGGTGGGAAGGACCTTTGAAGTGATGGTGGAGGGGAAATCGCGGCGAGAGAATCAGTGGAGCGGGCACACGGGAAATTATGCGATATTGAATTTCACTTCACAGAAGAAGGAACTTCTGGGAGAGTATGTGCAAGTGAAGGTGACGAGCGCGGGAGCGAATAGTTTGGTGGGAGAGATGGTGGAGAGTTAAGAGTCAAAGGAAAGAGAAGAGGGGTTCACCACAGAGGATACGGAGAGCGCAGAGGACGACAGAAAAGGGATTATTGCAGAGACACAGAGTATACATAGGGGAAGAGAAGAGTAGCCCGGGAAAGTGAACCGATCTAAAGATCGGCCACTACAGGGGGAGGGCCGGGCTAAAGCCCGGCGCTTACGAAAAGCGGATTCGGTTGGTCGGCAGGGAAAAAGGGGGGCGCGATGGAAGTAGAGATGAAAATACGCGGCCTGATGATGGATCCAGTGACGCAGATGCCGATTGTGGTGCTGAAGGATGTGCAGGGGCAGGCGGTGCTGCCGATCTGGGTTGGGAGCGTATGAGGCGAACGCGATTGCGCTGGAGATTGAGAAGGTGCAGACGCCGCGACCGATGACCCACGATCTGTTGAAGAATGTGTTTTTGGGACTGGATGTGCAGGTGCAGAAGATTGTGGTGAACGATTTGCGCGACGACACGTTTTATGCGTTGATCTGGGTGACGGCGACGGAGAGACGATGAGCATCGATTCGCGGCCCAGTGATGCGTTGGCTTTGGCGTTGCGCATGGATTGCCCGATTTTTGTGGAAGAGCAGGTATTGAAGAATTCGAAGGTGACGACGGCGCTGGCGGAGCGGACTTCGAACGACCAATTGAAAAATTGGTTGGAAGGATTGTCGGACGAGGATTTGGGTAGATATAAGATGTAGGGCGTTTAAGTGTAAGTCTTACGTGACTCGGGACGCCTGTTCCGATGGTATTGTTGCTCGCCTCTTGGGAATCAATCGACAGCTAGATTTTTGAGCGCTTGATTGGATTGTGGGTTGGTAGTGGGATTGACGTTGAGTGTGTGGTGAGGAGGAGTTCACCACAGGGGAGACGTAGAGCAAGAGGAAGAGAAAAGTAAGAGAAGATAAAGAGATGGAAGAAGAGATTTAGAGGGCGTCGATTAAGGCGCCCAACCTTTCAAAACAAGGGTGGGGCACGCTCAAGTTCAGGTGATCGAAAGACCAAGGGCCGGGCTAGAGCCCGGCCAGCTACAGGGAGTTAGTGCGGAGGGAGTGGGATTTCTTTCGCCAAAAATAGAGGAGGAGGAGGCCGATGAGGATCAGGGCGAGACTCAGGCCGGACCAGAGACCGATTACTCCCCAGTGGCGAGTGAAGCAGAGGTAGACGCCGAGGGGAAGGCCGATGAGCCAATAGCCGGAAAAGTGGCACAGCATGGGAGTGCGCGTGTCACCTGTGCCCCGAAGTGCGCCGGTAGCCACGGTCTGGATGCCGTCGAAGAGTTGGAAGGCGGCGCCTACGGCGAGAAGAGCGATGGTGCTTTTGATGACGACGGCGTCGTTGGTGTACATCAGCGCGATGTAGCGCGGGAAGCTAGCAGTACAAGACTCATGCAGAACATGAATCCGCCGCCCAACAGAATTGCGGTGTTGCCTGCCAACGCGGCGCCGAGGAGGATCTTTGCGGCCGATGGCCTGACCCACGCGAACAGCAGCGGCGGAAGAGATGCCGAGAGGAACCATGTAGGTGAAGGCGACGGTGTTGAGAGCGATCTGATGGCTGGCGAGTGCGATGGGACCGAGTCGGGCAATGAGGGCTGCGACCAGTCCGAAGACTCCGACCTCCATGGTCATTTGCATGGCGGCGGGAAAACCCAGCGTGAGGAGATGGCGAATGCGTTTGAGATCGAGTTCGACGGGAGTTTTTCGTAGATCGGTGTGGTGGCGACGGTCGTACCAGAAGAGATAGATGATGAGGACAAGGACCATGTAGAGACGCGCTAGAGCGGTGGACCATCCCGAGCCTGCTACGCCCATGTTAGGCAATCCCCATTTCCCATAGATCAAGAGGTAGTTGAGCAGGAGATTGACAATGTTGGCGGTAACCAGGGCGAATGCTACGGGGCGGACCAGGTCCATGGCTTGGAGGGCGCGGCGAACCGCGAAGTAGAGGAGGAGCGGAAGCATGCCGACGGCGAGGGCGTAGGTGTAAGGAATGGCGAGATCGACGATTGGGGATTCAACCTGGATGTGCTGCAGGAAGGTACGGAAGAAGAAGACAGGGGCGGTAAGGATAGGGGTCATGAGAACGGTCAGGTAGACGCCGTTCAGGAGCGAGCGATAGCAATCCTCGCGGCGGCCGGCACCGAAGGACTGGGAGACGAGCGTGTCGAGGCCGATCAGGATGCCTTCGCCGAAGAAGGCCAAGACGTGAAAGGTGTTGGAACTGATGCTTACAGCGGCGATGGAGCGCGCACTGTCAGGGAGCCGGCCGACCATCATGGTGTCGACGATAGCCATGCTCATCCAGCCGATTTCGGCGAGGACTAGAGGTAGGGCCAAACGAAGCGTTGGGCGGAATTCGGAACGAAAGGTAGGCCAGGTGAGCATGGGTGCCTTAAAAGTGTACGGGAGTTGGATTTAGAGTGGAGAAAAAAGAGAATTGCGCGGAGAACGCTGAGAGCGCAGAGTTCGCAGAGGAAGTATTAGAGAGAGGAAAGAGATCCGGTGGTCTTGGATCGGTGTGTGGGGCACCCTCAAGTGCATTCGTTAGGGGTAACTGGTGAGGGGAAAAGCGCTCCTGGTTCCATTGACACCGGTGGATGGCGACCGTAGCGTGAGGGGATAGGAAACTCTGGCCGATAAAACGTTTGGGGGATGGTTGTAAAAATCATGAATGAAACGAACTATGCGTTACGGATGCAGCACATGCGAGCTGGAGTGCGGCTGAATTCACGTGTGCGGCTGACGCTGGAGTGGGAAGAGGCCGGAAAGACGCGTACGGTTTCTGGATATACGGTAGACATCAGCCCGAAGGGATGCCTGGCGGTGGTGCCGCAAGGATTTGCGGTGGGACAGAAGATGAGGATGCGGAACTCGATTAACGGGAACGAGTCTGAGGCGCGGCTGATCTGGCGCGGGCATGAGGGGCGGTCGGGTTGGGAGTTGGGACTGGAGTTGGATAACCCGCCGGACGATTTCTGGGGATTGGAGTTTTAGGGGAGCGAGTTTGGGAAAAGACGAAACGACGGGGCTTCGGCCCCGTTTTTGTTTTTACTCGGATGAACGGAGAGAAGGACTAACGCCGAAGTGCGGAGAAGAAGGAAAGAAGAGCATTGAGCCGTTGGGATCGTCTCGAGCCCCACCCTTGCAAACCAAGGGTGGGGCTCAAGTTCACGGGATTAGTGGCGGGACAAATGGGTGCACAGGCCCTACTTTGTCAGGGCAAGCAGGAGTGTATGCGCGGTGGAGGGTGGCTCGGAGTTCGGCGGACGCGGGAGGTTTTCCACTTGCATGGGATAATTTTCCTTGCACTGGCTAGGCTTTGAAACGTAAAGTTCACGTATGCCTTGGGGCCTTTCTGCCGGCATAACAACTTACAGAAAAGAAGTTGTCCCCGTGTCTCGTGCGAGAGTTTGTGCGCGTGCGGAGGGCGAGCGTCGATGACGGCAATTATAACAGTGGCGAATCAGAAGGGCGGAGTGGGAAAAACGACTACGGCGATTAATTTGTCCGCGGCGCTGGCAGCGCGGGGACGAAAGACGCTACTGATCGACCTGGACCCGCAAGCTAACTCGACGATTGCTTTTTTCAATATGGGCGAAATTACCGTCTCGATGTTCGACGTGCTGAGCGACGCGCACGCGCCGATGGCGGACGCAGTCAAGCCGACGAACGATCCGAACTTGTTTGTGGGGTCGGGGCGGCTGGCGTTGGCGAAACTGGAAACGGTGCTAGCGGGACAGTTTGACGCGCCGTACCGGTTAAAGGACGCACTGGCTCCGGTATTGAAGGATTACGATTACGTGGTGCTGGACACGCCGCCATCGCTGGGAATTTTGACGGTGAATGCGCTGGTGGCGTCCACGCACTTGCTGGTGCCGATTCAGGCGGCGTATTTTGCGATTGAGGGCACAGACGATTTGTTGGAGACCTACGAACGGATTCGCGCGCGCCCCAATCCCGGGCTGAAAATGCTGGGAGTGGTGATCACGCTGTTTGACAAGCGAACGAATATTTCACGGGATACGCACGGGCAGATTCGTTCGGTGTTTGGCGAAGTGCTGTTCAAGACGAAGATTAGCAAGAACGTGCGGCTGGAAGAGAGTCCTGCGTACAAAGAAACGATTTTAACGTTTGCACCCAAATCGCCTGGGGCAGTGGAATACAAAAAGCTCGCAGCGGAGGTAGTACAACGTGTCGAAGAGAGTCGGGTTGCCCGTCACGCTGAAGATGCGGCATGACGCGCATTACATTGAGTCATTAACAAGCTACAGCGGAGCGGCCATCGGACGGATGATCCCCGTGGATCAGATCCGGCCGAATCCAGACCAACCGCGTAAGGCGCTGGGAGATTTGCGCGAGTTGACGGAATCGGTGCGCGAAAAAGGCGTGCTAGAACCGTTGCTAGTGCGGATGATTGGCGGCGAGGATTTCTACCATATCATTTCCGGCGAACGTAGATATCACGCGGCGCGCGCGGTGGGATTGCGGGAACTGCCGTGCATCGAGAAGAAGGTGGACGATGCGGAGACGCTGGAAATCGCGCTGATTGAAAATATGCAGCGGAAGGATTTGACGCCGTTTGAAGAAGCGGATGGATTGCACCGGTTGCAGGAACAGTTTGAGTATACGCACGAGGATATGGCGCGCAAGATCGGGAGGTCGCGGTCGTCGGTGACGGAGACGCTCTCTTTGCGGAATATTCCGGAATCCTTGCGGAAGAAGTGCGCGGAGTATGGAATTAGTTCGAAGTCCACGTTGCTGCAAATTGCGCGGCAGCCAACCGAAAAGAAGATGGTAGAGATGCTGCAGAGGATTTTGACGGGCGGATTGACGCGGGATGAGGCCCGGCAGGAACGAAAGGAAGAGCTGGGCGGGCCGCAAAGGCCGCAGCCGTTTGTTTATCACTACGAGCCGGAGGACGATGCGTTCCGGTTTCGTTTGCAGTTTAAGAAGAGCCATGTGACGCGCGAAGAGCTGGTTCGGACGCTAAGGGAGATTTTGGCGCAGTTGGAAGGGGCTTCCGAGGCGGATAGTACGGCGGCGTAGGAGAGGCAATAAACAGCTATCAGTTTTAAGTGAGGCAGCCGAGCTTTTGCGGGACTGTAGAGCGGCGAGCATTTGCAGGTCGATCGCCTCTCTCAGGATGACAATCATCGGTGGTGCAGCGTTGGATCGAGCGGAAACGTTCTTTTTGTGACTCCATACCAATATGTTTGAGTTGACGGCGACGCAGATGGAGGTGGTGGAACGTCTATTGGCGGCGGGATATTGCCCTATTGCTATACCGCCGTATGAAAAGGCGTTGTGTGTGCATCGCGGGGAGTGCGCGGCGTTGCTGGCTCCGGTGGAGAGTGACGGCTTGAAATTGTTGGCTTCGCCTACGTTTCTGGTGAAGGGAAATCTGGGTGTGCGGTTGAAAAGAGGGAACGAGGACGTTTTTGTGTTTAAGAAGGATTCGTTGCGGGCAACGGCGGGGAGGTTGAAGGAGTTGGAGGCATTTCGCTTGGAGTTGGAGGGGATTTTGGAAGTGGCTGGGAAACTGTAACAGGAGCTAACTAAACCCAGACTAAGAGATTTGGTGGCGTTCCGGTCGTCGGAACCCACAAAAACCAACGGTGGGGCACGCTCAAGTTTAACCGTCGCGCGAGATTACAATGATTTAGAGGATGCGGTGGCGGAGAGGGATTTGGTGACGGGTAAAGTGGCGGAGACGATGGTGCCGTGTTCATCGGAGCGGACGTCCCAAGTGCCGCGGAGATGACCGACGCGTTCGCGCATTCCACGAAAGCCGACGCCGCTAAGGCTTGAGGAATTGAGTTCCGCGAGTTTTTCCGGCGAGATGCCGCGGCCGCGGTCTTCGATTTGAACGATGACATGGCGGTTTGGCTGGGAAATACGTATGGCGGCGTTGGGACTGCCTGAGTGGCGGTGAATATTGGTAAGGCATTCCTGGACAATGCGGAAAATGGCGATCTCGAGATCATCGGAGAGGCGGCCAAAGGATTCGCAAATGTCCAAATCAACCTTTACGCCGCTGCGTTGCGAATATTCGTCGACATACCAGCGAAGAGCGGAGACGAGACCGACTTCATCGAGCATAGGAGGATGGAGGAGATGGGAGATGGTACGCGTTTCGCGGCTCATGTCGTCCACCATCTTGGCGATTTCCTCGACAGCTCTGACCCCAGCAGGATTCAAACTGGCTGATTGACGGCGAAGGGCGCCGAGGTTCATGCCGATTGCGGCGATGGATTGGCCGAGGCTGTCGTGAAGATCGCGCGCGAGGTGGCGGCGTTCTTCATCGCGTAATTGCATGAGACGGCCGGAGAGGCTGCGCAGGCTTTCATTGGCGGCATAGAGTTCCGCTGTACGCTCCTGAACATGCAATTCCAATTGCTGATGGGCTTCGTTGAGAGCCAGGCGCGTCTTAAATTCCTTATCAATGTTGGTGTTGACGCCGAACCAGCTGACAATCTGACCTTCGCCATTTCGAAACGGCTGCACGCGCGTGAGGAACCAGCGGAACACCCCGTCGTGTCTGCGCAAAGGAAATTCCATTTCGAACGGCTCGCCGGTGCGGATCGAGTTCGTCCAACGTTTCATGACAGCGGGGAGAATTTCTGGATCGTGAACGGATTGCCATCCCCATCCTTCGATCTGCGCTGGAGTCGTGCCGGTGAATTCATGCCAACGCAGGTTGTACCAGAAAACATAGCCGTCCGCTCGGGCCATCCAGCACATTTCAGGAAGGGCGTTGGCGAGAGAGCGGAACTGTTGTTCGCTACGACGAAGTTCTTCTTCGGCCTGTTTGTTGGCGGTTAAATCGAAGCTGACGCCGACGATGCCGACGAGCTCACCGGTATCGCCAAAAATGGGAGAATTCGCGACGGACGCGGCACGGCGGGTGCCATTTTTGCATTTAACGGTAAACTCACCAACCCAAGAGTTGCCGGAACTGAGAGAGATCATGATGGCGGCGGCCTGGATGCTGGCCTCTTCGGGAACGGTGATTTCCATGATGTTGCGTCCGATTACGTCTTCCGGTTGCCAGCCGTAAAGTTCGGTGGCGAAAGCGTTCCAGAAAATAATTGTGCCGTCGAGCTGGGTGGCGATTACGGCGGCGCGAACGGTGGACAGCAAGCGCCTATGCAAGGACGATTGCTCTACGAGTTGGCTGTCCGTAGTCACGAAAAAACTTCCTGAAGGTTGCACAACACTGCTAGCATGCGGGACGATTCATGCACGCTAAATTCAAATGTCGGCTGGACGACTGGGGTCGGAAGAATCAACATACGCTGAAAATATTCAAGAAGCAAGAGGACTCGTGGGTCGTTACATGGCCAGAATTGTACTTGAATAGTGGCGTCTGCCGCACCTACGGCGCTTGAGATCTATGGTAATTTTACCCAGCGCTTGGGCGCTGGGCTAACTCTTGTTTCGCGGCGCCGAACCTTCGAGTCATGGAGAGGTGAGGTCCAGACATCCATTAGGGCGAGTGTGATGACAGCCGGAGTTGCAAGGCGCGGCTCACGGTGGACGGAGCCATTAATACGATTTTGTAACGAGCGATCCATGGGAGAAATCGCAGAGGGATGACTACTTACGACATCGTTTGCATTGGGGCTGGGCCAACGGGTTTGGCTTGCGCGATTGAGGCAAAGCGCGCGGGGATGCGGGCGCTGGTGGTGGATAAAGGGTGCTTGTGCAATTCGATTTACCACTATCCAGTGAACATGGTGTTTTTTACGACTCCGGAATTGCTCGAGATCGGCGGATTACCGATGGTGTGCGGAGCGGATAAGCCGACGCGACTGGAGGCGTTGAAATATTACCGCAAGGCAGCGGAGCACGACGGGTTGGAATTGCGATTATTCGAGCGCGTATTGAGCGTGGGTGGGCATGACGGCGCTTTCACCGTTGTGACGGAAACCGCGACCGGCCGCGAGGAGAGCTATTCGGGTAGAAAGATCGTTGTCGCGACGGGATATTACGATTTGCCTAACGAGATGGGATTGCCGGGCGAGCACTTGCCGCATGTGAATCATTACTACACGGAGCCGCACCCATTTTGGAATCAAGATGTGGTGGTAATTGGGGGAAAGAATTCGGCGGTGGAGTCTGCGCTCGATTTGTATCGGAACGGGGCTCGAGTAACGCTACTGGTACGAAAGCCGGATTTGGGAACATCGCTGAAATATTGGGTGAAGCCAGATATCGAGAATCGGATCAAAGCCGGGCAGATCCAGGCAATTTTTAATTGCAGAATCAAAGAGATTACTAGGGTTGGGGTGGTGATTTCGGCCGACGGCGGAGAGCGGGAGTTGAGCGCCCGGCAAATCTTCGCTTTGACGGGCTATCACCCGGATTACGAGTTTATCGAAAGTTTGGGAGTGCGTTTAGATCGAGAAAGCCGGAGGCCGGAGATAAATCTGGAGACGCTGGAGAGCAATGTCGTCGGGATATTTCTGGCGGGCGTCGTGATCGCGGGGAGAAATACGGCGGAGATATTTATCGAAAATGGGCGGTTTCATGGGAAACAGATTGTGGAGGCGTTGACGGGTTTGCTGTAGAGATTTTGGCGGAGGCGCAGGATAGTGGTTGTCCTGTCGAGTTGCGGAGCCGATGGATGGTCCCACGATTCCTCGGCTGCGGCCCGCACCCTTCAATGCTTTAGGTGGCGAGGTGCGCCGGCGAATTGCGGGTGTGTTGGAGGGTTTGTTAGACTGGAAACATATGGCATCTCTCATACGAGAAGTAGGGGAAACGGCGCTGGCGCTGGTGAAGGGCTTCAGCGTCACATTCAAGACCATGTTCCAGAAAACGGTGACGGAGAATTATCCGCACCAGCCGGTGAATTTTCAACCGCGCTACCGCGGAATTCATGTGCTGCATCGCGATGAAAGCAACCTGGAGAAGTGCGTTGGTTGCTTCTTGTGCGCCGCGGCTTGCCCCTCGAACTGCATTTATATCGAGGCGGCTGAGAATACGGAGGAACACCGGATTTCGGCGGGCGAGCGGTACGCGAAGGTCTATAACATCGATTATTCGCGGTGCATTTTTTGCGGCTATTGCGTTGAAGCGTGTCCTACGGATGCGATTACGCACGGGCATGGATTTGAACTGGCGACGTACGACATCAATTCGCTGGTGTATCGCAAGGAGCAGATGCTGGAAACGACGAAGGGGAAGTTGCCGGCGGGGGCGAAGTCGTAGGAACTTTTCAGTTGTAAGCGTTCAGTTATAAGTTAAAGCGGGAATGGGACGGGCCGAAATGGTTCGTCCCTTTTTTGCTGTTTTGTAATGGCTTACGTGCTACCACGTTCCCTGCACTGTGGCCTGCTGACGGCGCGGGCCTTCGGTCGGGATAACAGAGCGCAGGTAAAAAGCCAGGGTACGGAAGAGCACAGGGCGAAGCCTGTGCCACCGTAAGCGAGGAAGATTCAGGAGCCAAGGATCAGGGGATCGCCGGTCCGGAGGGACTTGCCGGATTCGGTGGTAGGGACGCGGGTATTGGTGGCGAGGCGGTAGAAATGGTCGAAAGGTTCGCGCGGGGATTCTGCGGGCAGCTCTGCCTGGCGGAGTTGCGTGAAACGTTTTTGGAAGCCGTCGTTTGCAATGCCGGTGTGGGGATCGCGGCTGGGGACAAGACAGCGGGCGCAGGGATAGCTGCCTTCAAAATTTACAACGCCGATCTGGAGACGGATTATATTGCGCGGATTGCCGGCAAAGAGTCGATCTTCCCAGAATGCAGGGAGGCCGTCGATTTCGAGGGACGTGCGAAAGCGGAGGCGGGCTTCGTCGAGGGTGATGCCGGGAAACCACTCACAGACGGTTTGCAGAGTGGCCGTCGAGATGATGGTGGGACCGTTGGCGATGGGGTCGTCGGGGAAGCCGCCGGGGGAATTGCGAACGATGACGTGTTGATCAAAGAAAACGCTAAACCATTCGGAAGCCTCTTCGTGGGCTTGTGGAAAAGCAAACGTGCGGGAGGGAATGCTGCGGCGATCGTTAGGAACGGAGAGGGTGACGGAGCAGAGGTCGGGGGAATAGACGGCTCGAATGAGATGAATGACCGGAGTGCGCTTGCCGTTGACCCATTTGCCGTCGACGGAATAGAGTGCCCAAGCGCGGTCATGGGTTAGTCCGCCGGAAGGACTGATCGTGGATTCGGGGACGATGATGGGGTCGAGTGATTTGATCGGATAGAGGCGGATTTGCGCGATGTATGGATGGAGTAGGGATTTGGGGGGCACGGGATAAGTTTAACAGAGGGTCGAGAGGATTTTGCGAGAGCGGTGTGAGAGGTTTCTGTCGCGCATGTGCGACTGGTGAGCCAAGAAAAGTTGCGGTCCTTCGCTTAGGATGACAGCAATTTGAAAATGAAGTTCACGGATGATGCTCCTTGGGGCTGAAAGACCAAACGGGCACCCAAAAAAATACGGAGATTGGCACTCGATATTTTGTCAGCTGCCGGCGGTGGCGGACATGGGCCGTTTGCGAGGGTAGACCGCACCGACGTGCGGCACGGCACGGGCTTCAATGGCTTGGGTCGCCGAAAGAAGCGGTATAGTCTGGATGTTGGCGACGGCGCCGCCGCGAGCAAAGGCGATGGAGACATCGGCCGGAGAAACGTGATCGGGATATTCAGTAATGGCGAGAACGTCGAAACGGCCCGTGGTAAAGAAGGCGGCACGAATCGTACCGCCAAGGTTTTCGATGGGGGTGCGGATGGCCTCAAAGCGGTCGTCGGGGTTCTGGGAAACTCTGAACCAGGCGGTGGAAGTAAAACTGACTTGATGGCAAAAGTAGGACATAGAAAGCCTCTCTAATTTTCCAAAGGGAGGGGCTTCGGAAGAATTTTCAGGGTGAACCCCGGGAGAGAGACTGTCAAGTGAAATTCGAGAAATGAGAGATAAATTACCGAAAAAACTGGAATAACGATTTTGTGAGAAGAGTAGTTGGCCAGAAATAAAAGAAAAAAACTTTGAAGAATTTCCTTGACACTTCTGACATAGAAAAGTGTATCCAAGCCCCGGACAATGTTTCGGGGCTTTTTTTTTGGCGTGGGCTGAAGCTCGCGGAATCGCTGAGCGGAGGGTCTAACTTATCGTCACGATCCCTCCACTGCGGTCGGGATGACCAGTCATTCGTAGGCCGCTAGTCAGACCGACTCGCGACGCGGCACTCAAAAGGTGGGGAAACTGTCGAAGCTGAAAACGAACGCGAAGAGCCCAGCAGAGGTTGTGAAAGCCCTACCCGAAACTTTGTCAAGTTGACGCCGAAATCGTTGATCGCATCCACGCAAGGAACGGTTCCGGGAAATGGTTCCGGCCAATTTCTTCGTCGGAGCCCCAAATGAGATTCCGAAGGAGGATCTGGAGTCTGCTGTACGCGACTTTGCGGTCGACTGCAAGGCTTGCCGGGCACGGCTGGCGGCTGCAGAGGCGGACCTAACGGATGAAAAGGTAAGAACCGTGACCTTGGGAAGGGAACGCGACAGTGCCCTGCGGGCGGCGCGCGGCGGGTCGGCGAAAATTGATTTTGCACAGAGCCAGCCTCCCGTTCTTCAAGTGGCGCGGCTCTTCGGATGGGAGCTGAGGCTGTAAGAGGTCATAAAAAGGGCAAATAAAGAGCTTGCTGGCGTGTCCTATAAGATATATTATGTTAACTACCAAATGAGGGACGATTCTTGCCCCTGCGGGGTGTAATTGCTTCCGTCCAAACTCGCTCTGAGGTCCTTTCCTCTAACTCCCCTCCTATATGTGGATGTCAAAGAAAACGTTTATGCGGTTTCAGCGCGCGGATAAGTTGGATTTTTTTGATAGGGAATGCGCTGAAGTGAATTTGTGGTCCTCACGAAGAGATTGGCTCTCACAATCCCTTCGCTCCGAGCCGCAAACGACGCGGCGCTTCGGCCGGGATGACAACCGGTTTGAAGCCTGGGTCATTGGCTTCGGCTTGGCTTAAGGTTTTTGGGATTTTTGCTGGGCTAGTTCGTAGTCGATATATTGCTGGATGGTGTGGGCGTCGGCGCCAACCACCCTGCGGCCGTTGATGAATACCGTTGGGGTGCTGCGGACTTCGAGGAGGTTGCCGTTGGCAAGACTGGCGTCGACCGCTCGGGCGGCCTCGGGGCTACTTAAACACGATTTGAAGGTTGTTTGATTAAGGCCGGTCTGGCCGGCGAAATCCACGAACTTCTCGTACGCATTAGCGGCTGAGATCACTTCCTGATTGTCGTAGATGAGGTCGTAAACCTTCCAGAAAACTTTAGGGTCTTGGGTATATGCACAATGCCCCGCCAGCGCGGCGGTACGCGCCCAGGGGTGGATTGATTCAATGGGGTAATTCTTGAAAATGACTTTTACCTGAGGATACTTAGGGAGCAATCCACGTAGGCTGTCGTGAAGAATACGGCATACCGGGCATTCGAAGTCGGAGTACTCGACGAGGGTGATGGGGGCGTTGGGATCGCCGAGCACAGGCGCATTCGAAAGAATCATCTTGGAACGAGTCTCGGCGAGTGGGTCGGTCGTAAGGTCGTTGACTTCTCCGCGCATCAGGTAGCGGCCATCCTTCGAGAGATACATTTTTACTTTTTCAGTGTTGTCGGGGGTCTTTACGTCGACAGAGACTTCCATGATGCCGGAATTGTCGAGGTCTTTGGGCGTAGCGACGGTGATTTGGATCTCCGGGCCAAGCGCGTAGAAATTGCGGAGGAAGGCTTCTATGTTTTTCTGAGTCGGTGTAGCCGAAGTAATGGGTGCCACGGACGTTGTTGGCGGCATCGCTGGTTGTTGCGCGGAGACAGCGAAAACCACAAATAATGTGACTGAAGGAGTTGCGAGCTTTAAGAATGCTTTCACGTGTTGCCTCGTTGAATCAGGGAATAAACCGTTGCGCAATCGGGAACGGGCGGCCAAAACCGAAGGCCCGGGAGGTGATCTTCAAGCCAGGCGCCGCTTGTTTCCGTTTGTATTCGTTGCGATCAACTCGTAAGACGATGTCGCTGACCATTTTCTCATCGAAATGAAACTGAGCGGCAATTTCTTCTGGAGACTGGACGTCCTCGATGTAGGCGCGAAGTATCGCGTCGAGAATTTCGTACGGCGGCAGAGAGTCCGTGTCTTTCTGGTCGGGGCGAAGCTCGGCGGAAGGCGGCTTGTCGATGGTCGTGGGGGGAATGACTTCCCTTTCGCGATTGATGTATCGCGCGAGTTCGTAAACCATCATTTTGGGCACGTCGGAAATGACCGCGAGTCCTCCGGCCATATCGCCGTACAAGGTGCAGTATCCAACTGCATTTTCCGATTTGTTCCCGGTACTGAGAACCATTGAGCCAAACTTATTGGAGAGCGCCATCAAGTAATTGCCGCGGATGCGCGCCTGGATATTTTCTTCGGTGGCGTCGGGCTTGCGCCCGGCAAACACGGGAGCCAAGGCGCCAAGATAAGCATCGAAAACTTGATTGATGGATATGGTGAAAAATTCGATACCCAGGTTTCGCGCCAGCGAGCAGGCATCGGTCTTGCTGCCCTCGGAGGAGAACGGGCCCGGCATGGAGACTCCCAGAACGTTTGAGGGGCCGAGAGCGGCGACGGCGATGGAGGCGACCACGGCAGAATCGATGCCGCCACTGAGGCCGACTATAGTTCTGCTGAAACGGCATTTGCGAACATAGTCGCGGGTACCAGTGACCAAGGCCTGATAAGCATACGCGATTTCGTCGGTGGGCTGTTGGTGAAGGTCGCCAGAGTTGGTGACAGTGTCGAAGAGGACCAGATCTTCTTCAAATGCTTTGGCCTGTGCGGCAATTTCACCTTGTTCGGTGATGGCAAAACTGGCGCCGTCGAAGATGAGGGAATCGTTGCCACCGACCTGATTGACGTAGATAACCGGGCGATTATGCCGCACGGCAATGGCATGGAGCATTTCGCTCCGAAGAGCGCGCTTGCCAATTGTGTAGGGTGAAGCAGAGATATTGATGAGCAGGCTGGTTCCCTGCGTGACCAGTTCGCTGACGGGATCGCGCGAGTAGAGCGGGTTGGACCAAAAGGTTTTATCGTTCCAGGCGTCTTCGCAAATTGTAATGCCAAGCTGTTCGCGGCCAAGACCGTAGACGTAGTGTTTGTCACCGGGTTGGAAGTAGCGGGACTCGTCGAAGACATCGTAGGTGGGAAGCAGCATTTTGCTCTGTTCGAAGACGACGCGCCCTTCCACGATGAGAGCGGCTTTATTGGCGATAGACTTCCCTGCCCGCTGGTGTTCGTGATCGACGCGTCCGGCATAGCCGACGATGGCGGGAAGCGGCATCTGCGAAGCGACCTCTTTCAGCGTTTCGTGATTGCGTTCGATGAAGGCGGGACGTTCCAAAAGATCGAGAGGAAGATAGCCGCAAAGACAAAGCTCGGAAAAGACGGCGAGTTCGGCTCCGCACTGCTGAGCTCGCGACGCGAGGCTCAGGATGCGAGCCGCGTTCCCTTCAAAATCGCCTACAGTGGGATTGAATTGAGCGAGCGCTATCTTCATTCGGCTGTGAGATTAGGATAAGTGGGGAAACGAGAGAAAGCAAATGGCGTCACTCTCCCCTGTTTTGCCGGGGCCATGCTCTAGCTTTGCAAATTTCATCAAGTTCCTTGGAAACGATAGGTTTGGAGATGTAGCCGTCTATTCCAGCGTCGAGACAACGATCCCTGTCGCCTGCCATGGCCTGGCGGTCAATGACAGAAACCGTCCATTTCGGGCATCTGGAAGTCCATGAAGGGTGATATCAAAACAATGCAACGTTGCGGCGGCGAGCGCTTCCCTGCCGTTGACTGCGGAGGTAACGACGTGATCGCATTTCTCAAGCATGCGGCGCGCAACCATCTGGTTCAAGGCGTTGTCCTCGAAGAGGAGGATTTTTAGCGGCGCGATCTGGCTCTGGAGGATTTGAACGGAGTTGCTGATGCTGCTATTGATTGCGATAAATTGACAGCATCCCAACGCGATTTCAGGAGCCCGTTTGGAGAGGGAGCGGCAAGCGTATTAAGAGACGAAAGTCGTCGTAAAGCGGCCGTTACATAGTTAGTCGGAGGCGGCAGCGGTGCGCTGGACGAATGCAGTGTCGGCGGTCAGGCCGAATCCTTCGAGCATTTGCTTTTGCACTTCCGAGGAAACGGTGTTGATGTTGTCGACGCCAAAATCGGCGGCGCTGACGCGGTAGCGGAGTCGGCGCTGACCGTTTGGGGTTTCCACGATGCGCAAAACTGCGTCGGCAACTTCTTGGGGGTTTCCGGCGGAAGAAACGAGAAGAGTGTTCATCTTGCCGGGGATGTTATTAGCTGATCCGTATGTGTCGGTGCGCGATTGGTCGGCAGCCACGACGATGTTGCCGAAAACCGGCGTCTGGTAGGCGCCGGGCTCAACGATTACGGATTCAATTCCTTGTGGTGCGAGTTCATAGTGATAGGCCTCGGCGAGTGCTTCGAGTGCGAATTTACTGGCGCAGTAGAAGCCGAAGGACGGGATCACCAAGCGGCCGGCACTGCTGCTGACATGCATGAGCAGGCCACTACGCTGGCGGCGCATGTAAGGGAGAACGGCGCGGTCAACGCGGACGGAGCCGAAAAAATTCGTATTCATAAGGAGCTGGGCTTGTTCGATCGTGACAGCTTCGGCGAGGCCGATGACGCCGTATCCCGCGTTGTTGATGGCGATGTCGAAGCGGCCGGAATGTTCGATGACAGCGCGAACAGCTTGTTCGACACTGAGGTCATCAGTGACATCCATCTCGAGGACGTAGAGAGGGAGCGATTCCCTTTTGGCGAGATCTCGGATTTCGGCGGCGTTCGAAGCGTTGCGGCCGTTGACGTCGCGCATGGTGGCAAACACGGTGTGGCCGTGGCGGGAAAGAGTCTCGGCAAAGAGACGGCCAAAGCCAGTGCTGGTGCCGGTGATGAGGATTACGTGTCTGGGAGCCATGGGTGCCTCCTGGAGTGAAATATAGTGAACCTCGAGAATCGAGAAGTAAAGAAGCGAAGAGGTAAAAGGATTAAGGAGGCCTGAAGCAACGATGCAAAAGACCACACACGCGACGGCGGCGTGTGTGGCGGCCGGCAAGGAAGCCACCAAAGAGAAGCGTTCGGCGTCGAGCGCAGGTTGAAGCCTGTGCTACGAAAGAATCAGACGCTGAACGAACTGCCGCAGCCGCAGGTGCTCTTGACATTGGGGTTGTTGAACTTGAAACCGGCACCTTCTAGGGTCTCGACGTAGTCGATTTCGACGCCATCGAGATACATCGAGCTCATCTGGTCAACGGCAACCTTGAGGCCGTTGAAATCCACCACTTCATCGGCATCGCTGGTCTGATTCTCGAAAGCCATGTGGTATTGGAAACCCGAGCATCCGCCACCCACTACAGCGACGCGCAGCGCCACGGGCACGGGGTTTTGCATGCTCATGATTTCCTTGACCTTAACAGCGGCGGTCGGTGTGAGGTTAATCATAGTTTATACTGGCCTCCGACTGCGAAATGCTCCGCAGTGATGTCTACTTCGCTAGTATAACACATACTTACAAAACGCAAATTCGGTCGTTACGTAAACCTTACTTCCCTGCTTAAGGGCTTTCGACTGTCCAGGGGTTCACATAAACTAGGATGCACTTATGAGCCACAAAGTGACATTGCTACCTGGTGAAGGAATCGGACCGGAAGTTGCGGCCGCAACGCGACGGATCCTGGATGCCGCAGGCGTGAAAATCGATTGGGAAGAGCTTCATGCGCGTGCGGCAAATACCGACAAGTCGACGACGGGCGCGGAAGTGCTGAACGACGCCGCGATCGAATCCGTGAAGAAGAATCGTGTGGCATTGAAAGGCCCCATGGCAACAGCGGTGGCAGGGGGCGCTCGCAGCGTAAACGTGGCGCTGCGGAAGAGCCTCGATCTCTATTCGAATTTGCGGCCGGTACGGAATGTTCCTGGGGTGAAATCGCACTTTGATAATGTGGATGTGGTGATCGTGCGCGAGAATACCGAGGATTTGTATTCCGGACTGGAGCACGAGGTTGTACCTGGCGTGGTGGAGAGCCTGAAGATTATTACGGAGAAGGCATCGACGCGAATCGCGAAGTTCGCTTTTGAGTATGCGCGGGAAAATGGGCGAAAGAAGATTCACGCGATACACAAGGCAAACATCATGAAGTTGGGTGATGGGCTGTTTTTGCGGTCGATTCGAGCGGTGGCGGCGAATTATAAGGATATCGAGTACAACGAATTGATTGTCGATAACGCTTGCATGCAGATTGTGATTGATCCTGCGCAGTTCGATATCCTGCTGCTCCCGAATTTGTATGGCGATGTGATGAGCGACCTGGCGGCGGGTCTGGTGGGCGGATTGGGTGTGGTGCCCAGCGGAAACATTGGAGATAGGTGTGCGATCTTTGAGGCAGTGCATGGTACGGCGCCGGATATTGCCGGCAAGGGTTTGGCCAATCCAACGGCGTTGATAATGAGCGCGGTGTTGATGCTGAACTATTTGGGCGAGCGCGACGCGGCGAAGAAAGTCGACGGGGCGTTAATCAAAACGTATCAAGAAGGAAAGCACACAACGAAGGATGTTGGCGGCAAGGCGGGGACGCAAGAATTTACGGATGCGGTGATTAAGGCGTTGAAATAAACGGTAAGCGGAAACTCTGGAGCAATAACGCGCTACTTCTACTCTTCTGCTTCCACAGTTTCTTTCGTTCCTGGTAATTTCGCCGGTGGCTTTTGCTTCGTGACTGGAACAGGACCGTTCGGCAGACCTAATGCCACCGTATTTCCGGGAGAATCGGTCAACCCCTGCAAGGCGCGAAGCTGCAGGAGATTCGGATTGTCGGGCATAAGTCGAGCAGCATTGGCCAGATTACGAAGAGCGGCCGATTCGCCACGGGCTCGTTCCAGGCTGAACTGGCTCTTCCTTCTGCGTTTTCACCACTTGACGTGTACTGAAAAGTGCCAACAATGGTGCCTTCTTGGGTATGCGGCAAGGGGAGCGGACTCGCTGCGGTGAGGTAGCGAGGCTGGCGAGTGGGGACGCCGGCTGAGCCAGGCCGAAGTCGAGAAGTTTTGCCCCCTGGAGGTGAGCATAATATTGCCGGGCTTCAGATCGCGATGGACGATTGCGGTGAGCTTTACTGAGGGCTTCGGAAATTTGGCGCCCGCCAACCCCGAGCGGAAATGACGGTAGCAGCACCACACGGCAGTAATCGCCGTCAATCAGTCAGCTCGACTTTTAGAATCTGACCGGCACCGACAGGGGAGCGCACCGTAACCAACGTTCGAAATGTAGAGTGCGCCGTCGGGTCCGAAGGTGATGCCCGCGGGGACGACCAGCAGACCGCTCGTGCTGTCGATAAGAACCTGCTTCCTGCCGTTAGGCAGTATGCGAATAAGGGCCTGGCAAATCGAAGCAACCTGGCGGTGGACGCTCAAAAGGACCTGAATAGTACGACCAAAACCCTCGTGCCTGGTCGTTTCACTAATTTGCCAGGCGACCGTACGCCCGTCATTTATGCGAAGTCAAGTTTCATTTTAATGTCGCTCTCCGGCATGCTCGCAGATCGCCTGCGCTCAATTCTAATAAAGCGCCCATCGGCAGCAAGTATTGCCGCTTTGAAAAGGGTAGTTACCACGGGCAAAAATAAGAATGGCAAGGTGACACCGGTGTATGAGCCTTGGGAAAGGGCAACTAATATATTCGGTAGAGGAGCAGGTAGACGATTACTCCGGTGATGGAGACGTACATCCAGACGGGGAGAGTGTAGCGAGCGATGAGGCGGTGCTTGTCGAATTTTTGCAGCCAGGCGCGGCGGAGAGTGACGAGAATCATGGGGACGATCACGATAGCCAGAATAGTGTGGGAAAGCAGAAGAGCGAAATAGACGGGGCGTATCCAGCCTTGGCCCTGGAAGGCTACGTGGCCTACGCGGTAATGGTAGACGAGGTAGGAGATGAGGAAAAGAGTGGAGACGGCGAAGGCGGAGAGCATGATTTTTCTATGGAGCGCGATCTTGCGCTGGCGAATCGCACTGTAGCCGAAAGCCAGGAGAATGGCACTGGTGCCGTTCAGGGCGGCGTTTAGCGCGGCATGGGAAAACATCGGATAATCGTTCCCTCCTGAAGTCAAATCAAGTTTAAACGAAAAACAAAAACGAACTAAGCTAAAGATCGGCCACTACAGAAGCGGGAGTCTCCTAAAGCGGCACCAACAGTGGCGCGGCTGGATCTCGTCATCGCGGGAGTTTGTCGTACATCATCAAGCCCAGGAGGATGGGAATGTGCATGACGGTGACATGCATAAGCCATTTGGCGCGGGAGTTGGATTTGGAGGCGGCTGCCCAGAGACAAAACTGTACGCTTGTAGTGCAGGTGACCAACGCGCCGAAGAAGTAAAGAATGCCGGTCAGACCGACCAGCGAGGGAAGCAAGCTTACGGCTACGAGACTCGCGGCATAGAGAATAATTTGGCGGAACGTGCGTGTACCGTCTTTGTCGACGACGGGAAGCATCTGGATCCCGGCGCGAGCGTAGTCTTCGCGATACATCCAGGAGATGGCGTGGAAATGCGGAAATTGCCAGAAGAAGAGAATGGCAAAGAGAAGCCACGCGCCCGTGCGCAGCGAACCGGTGGCTGCGGCCCAGCCGATCATGGGAGGAACGGCTCCCGGAATCGCGCCGATGAACGTGGCCCAGATAGTGCGTTTTTTTAGCGGCGTGTAGGCAAATAGGTAGCTGATGCTGGTGATCACGCCCAGCAGGAAGGCAAGATAGCCGCCCGTGTAGAAGAGATCAACGGCACCGGCGAGGCAGAGCAACAGACCGAAGCGCAATGCCTCGGTAGGAGTGAGCTGGCCCGTGGGCAGCGGGCGAGACGCAGTACGGCGCATGTAGCGGTCGGATTCTCGCTCGATGTAGTGATTGAGAGCCGAAGTGCCGCCGGCAATCAACATTGTGGCGAAAATGACGTGCAGCAATTTCAGCCACGAGACGGGGCCTTGCGCGCCCATATAATATCCCGCGCTAGTGGTCATCAATACGAGAAATGAAACGTCGGGCTTGGTCAGCGCGACGTAGGCGCTGTGCTTGCTAGGCTGCGCCAGTGTGGCGGCCCGGACAGTGATGGTGCTCATTGCGCCGGCACCTCACCGTGCGTGGTGGCGAAGATCATTTCTCTCTTCCGTGGAACAAGACGATAGCACAAAAGAACGGCGATGATGGCCGTGGCGAAGAGCAGCGCGCCTACTACAGTGTGAATGACCGTGAAGGTGATCATCACGGGCATAGGCTGCGGGTCGGAGGCGGTGGAGATGCGCGACCAGTAAGCAGCTACGCCCAGAAGGAGTTGCAACCCTACGATGGCGTGGAGCGCGACGCGCACACGTGAGATTTCTTTAACTTGGCTGAATCGGCGGCGAAGCACCGAGGCGGTCCACACGACGGAAACGAAGACCACGACGGAGCCAATTACGTGGGGCTTGATGGAAATGTACTGATGGCGAAAGCCCGCGCCGGCCAATACCTGAAAGAAAATGATCGCCGCGTTGAGCGTGACGATGGAATGAATTGACGGAGTGCCACGATCTTCATACTGCGGAAGATTTTCCATCCACCAGTGGCTGGTAAAGAACGCGATGCTGACGAGTAAGGCGAACATGAGTTCCGCGGTGCAGGCATGCATGACGGGAAGCCAGTAATGAAGTACTTTGATAACCGTCAGTCCGCCTAGAACGCCTTGAAAGATAACTCCAGCGAGAGCGACGAGGCCCAATTTTTTCAGCCAGGGACGCTCCTCTTTTTGCCAGAGAAGCGCGGCGAGGATGATGATGAAGAGGCCAAGGATGGCGGCGATTTCGCGGTGAGAGTGTTCGTAGAATGCTCCGCCGGAGAGCATGCGCAGCGGGGGGAACCAGCGGCCGAAAGAAGTGGGCCAGTCGGCAACGGAGAGCGCGGCATCTTTTGAGGTGACCAGGGCGCCGGCGGTAAGGAGCAGGGCGGTCCAGCACACCACGAAGATGGAGAATTGGTGGATTCCCGGATGATAGGTCGCTTTCATGGTTTTGGCACTCGACACGAACTAAAGATTATACCGCAAGAGGAAAATGGCGGGCGAAGGGAGCGGGTATTGGGGGTTGGGCGGCGGGTGTTCACAGCGATTTCGAATGAGTCTGAGATATTGCCACAATTCTTCGACTGCACGGCCCGGCGCGCCAAATTACGACGCGAAGAAAAGGCCGCTCAGGCCTGAGGCAAAAGTTATAGGTTGCGGTACAAACATCGTCAACCAGGACCATAGAAGCCGCTATCGTCTTATTCAGCAAAGGAGGCTCGAGTTTGAACTTCCACGGCGCGGAGGACTAAATCTTTTAGGGCGGCGATAAAGGCGGGGGAATCTCCCACGGCTGGCATCATGCGGTAGCGTTCGATGCCGACTTTTCTGGCGTCGGCGCGGCCTTCGATATTGATTTCGTGAAGAGTTTCAATGTGTTCGGTAACAAACGAGATCGGAACGACGAGCATTTCCTTTACGCCTTCGTGGCCGAGGCGCTCCAACGTGCCTACGAACGATGGTTCGAGCCATTTCGCGGGGCCAACTTTGCTCTGGAAGCAGAGTAAGTGCGTCCTGGGCCAGTTGAGATATTTTGCCGCGCCCTGTTCACATACGAGGCGAACCGTTTCGGTAATGTGCTTCGGGTAAGGGTCGCCTTTCTCCACCAGGCTCATGGGGAGGCTGTGGGCGCTGAAGACCAGATGGATGCGCGAGCTGTCGGGAAACTGGCGCAGGATTTTGCCGATATTGGTAACCAGGGCCTGGATGTAGAGCGGGTGATCGAAGAAATGTTCCACGGTCCGTTCGGGGAGAGCATCGGACGGCTCGCCGTAGACTTTGCGCCATTCTTTCAAACTGCTGAGCGTCGTGGCGAAGGAGTAGTGCGGGTAAAGCGGCAACAAGACGAGTTCGTCGAGATTGTTTTCTTTTTTGATTTTGGCGACGGCATCTTCGGTGAGCGGCTTCCAGTAGCGCATAGCCGTGACGGCTACGGGGTCAATGTAGGGTTGCAGGGCCGCGACGAGGCGCGCGCGCTGCCTTTCCGTGAGGATGCCGATGGGAGAGCGGCGGCCGATCCGGCCATAGCGTTGCGCGACGGGGCCACAGCGTTTCTTCGCAATGTAGCGTGCCAGCGGGCCACGAATGAAATTCAGAGGACCTAGCGGAATGATGTCCGGGTCGAGAAAAAGATTTGTGAGAAATGGCTGAACGGTTTCCAGGGAGTCTGGGCCTCCTAGCTGAAAGAGGACGATGCCAACGCGTTTTTTGTTATTGCTGGTCACAGTTAATTCCCTTTCCCCTCTGACGCGAAGAAAATCTTCTGGTGGCGAATCCGTTTAGGTCGGGGCTCAAGCTCCGGCCCTCGAAAAAAAAGCAAAATCGAAAAAGCCGGTTTAGAGTCCGGCCACTACGTGGAAAAAACCCAATGGCCGGCAACATCCCGGCGTTATTTCGAGAAACAACTGGCTGCTACTTTTTCGTAGTCGGCAGCGAGTTCTTCAGCCGATCGATTTCGACGCGAAGGTCGGAGGTGCGCTTCAGGATGAACAGAAAGAAAAGAAAGAAGACACCCCATCCGATCATGTAGGCCGCAAAAACGCTGTCCAGATTCTTCATTGTGCCTCCGCCTCACGCTGCAGGATATCGACGTCGTGCCTCATTTTTTCGAGCACGTAGCGTTCGACGATCAGGAACGCCACGAAAATGTGCATTACCAGAACATTGAAAAAGAAAACTTTGCTCATCGTTGGGTCCAAGCCAGAGCCAGAGCCGCCCATGATGACCGGAGCAGGATGTTGCGTGCGCCACCAGCGGATTGAGAAAAAAACCAGAGGAACGTCAAGAAAGGCGAACACGCCGAAGAGCGCACTGAGCAGGGCGCGGCGATCGGGCTCTTCGATGAGCGAACGCAGCAGCAGGTAAGAGACGTAGAGAAGCCACAGAACAAAGGTAGAAGTAAGCCGCGCATCCCAGGTCCACCAGATGCCCCAAACAGGATGCGCCCAGATCGGTCCGGTGATCAGAACGACGGTAATGCAGGCGAGCCCGACCTCCGCACAGGTGACGCCGAGCCAATCGTATTTCTGGTCGCGTTTCCAGATGTACAAGAGATTGGCGACAAAGCACACGAAGAAAACCATTTCGCCAGCCCAGGCGGTGGCAGCATGGAAATAGAAAATACGCTGAATCACACCCATGGTGCGCTCTTCCGGTGCGACGTAGAAATTCGCGTAGGCTGCCACAATTAAGAGCAGAGTGGCCACAACACCGAAGGCGATGCGTTTTGCCATGGTGGACTATTCCTCCAGGAGATATTCACCGAAAAGCCATAGCGCCGTCAAAAAAATCAGATCGAAAATCGCGAGGAAAGCGAATCCTTTCCATTGTACGACCGGGGCGCGATCGAGCAAGCTGACGCTGACGGTGGCGCTTACCACGAGCACGGGAGTGAGAAGCGGCAAGAGCAGCAAAGGCAGCAGGAGTTCGCGCATGCGGGCTTGCGCGGAGATAGCGGAGAGTGCTGTGCCGGTGATGGAAATGCCGAGGCTGCCGAGAAAGAGAACGAGCAGAAGATAGTGGAGTTGCGGAAGGATGGGGACGTTATAGAAAACGGCGAACAGAGGCAGCATGAGAACTTCCGTGAGCAGAAGGAAAACGGTGTTGGCGATGAGCTTGGCGAGGAATATGGAAAACGGATCCGTGACCGCGAGGCGCAGGGAGCTTAGGGTGTCGTTGGTCTGCTCGCGGAGGAAGCAAGGCTGAAGCATGAGCGAGGAGCGAACAGAATAGCGAGCCAGAGAAGCCCGGGAGCAAATTCGCGCGACTCTTCGGCCGTGGGGCTGATGGCAAAGCTGAAGAGTATCAGAACGACAAGAATGAAGACGATGGTGGTGGTGAGAAGTTCGCGCGAGCGAAATTCGGTGCGAAGTTCCTTGCCGAGCAGCGTAGCGGAATTGGAGAGCAGGCCCATGAGGGTGTTTAGGCGCCTCCGAAGTTGAGAACCGAGCGCAGGGAGGCGCCGGAGTTTGTGTCTTCGACGACGGACCCGGCGTCGAGACGCACGCCGCGGGTAGCAAGGGCGGAAATTTCGGATTCACCGTGGAGGCTCATGACGATGGTGCAGCCGGACCTATTGAGCAGTTGCAACGCGTTCGCCAACCAGGTGATGCCGAGCGGATCGAGACCGGTGGCCGGTTCATCGAAGAGCAGCACCGAGGGGCGATGAATCAGCGCTCGAGCGATGGCAATACGCTGGCGCATACCGCGAGAGAACGTGCGGACCGGCGAGGCGCGGCGTTCGAAGAGGCCGACTTCCTTGAGAAGTTCTTCAGAGCGCGCGGCAGGCTGATCCACATTTTGTAGTTTGGCAAAGAACACCAGATTTTCTTCGGCGGTGAGTTCGTCGTAGACCATGGTGGAGTGGCCGACATAACCCGGCCGGCCGATGCGCTTGGCGTCACCCCCAGCGCTGGGGAAACTGAGTTTTCCTGCAGTCGGACGAACGATCTGAGAGGCGATGCGCAGGAGGGTGGTTTTGCCGGAGCCATTACGGCCGACGAGGGCGACGCATTCGCCCGGAGCAATTTCGAACGATACGCGACGGAGAGCGTAGAGGCCGCCAAAGCGTTTATCGATCTTTTCAAAGTGGAGACCGGTTGGAGGTAGTGTGGGCGAGTTCACGGTAGAAATTCCAGCAGTGCGTACATCCGGCACTGACTATGCATCACAAGCTGCACAGGCAAGAGTACCTCCACCGCTGAATCAACCAAAAGAAACTCATGATGTGGGACGGAACCATCCCGCTTCAAATTCTCAATTCTCAGCCACGCACCAGGTCGCGGAGTGTTTTTTCCATTTGCGCGCGTTCGCGGACGTACTCTTCCTCGGAAACCGTGCCGGCCTGGCGGCGCAATTCAAGACGGAAGATGGAATCCTTGAGAGCCTCGAGGCTGCGGGACACTTCGGCACTAACTGCAGCGACCGCAGTGGACGGGGAAATTTTGCCATCGGCTGCGGATGACTGCGCCAGTTGGATGGCTGGTGTCTTGGACGTTGCGGGAATTGCGTCGACCGGTTCGTCGTGGGATGCAGAGGATGCGCGAGCCACCACCAATTGCTTTCGCGAGAGGAGCACAGCGCCAAGGGCAAACAGAGCGGCAAACCCAATCAGGATGGGCCACTTAAGAACGTCAAGGCGGCCAGGAACGGCCTGGACGTCTTGACCACCTGTCCGCGAATTCCCTTCCTGCGGCATCGCGCCCTGATCCGGGGTAACTGGCTGGCCTCCGGCGCCTGCGTCGGCAGCTTGGGGCGCCGTACCGACTCCGGAAATATTTATTTTCAGCGATGATTTTGCAGGAAGTGGCGCGTGCGTAAACACAAGCATTCCTTGCTCTTGGCCTGCCGCGTTCAAGCCATCAGCGGTGGCGGTCATACCAGGTGAGACGACTACGAGCAATTTGACATCGGGGTAGATGGCCGGAAGCGGAACAATAGCAGCGTTGTCGGGATACGGTATTTCGTACGAGAGGCGAATATTGGTTTCGCCCGGATGGAAGGCATAGGCGATGGCATTACGGCCATGGCCTTTGTCGATGGCGGCTTGCGCAACCGACATGCCCGTGGCGCCGGTGGTGGAAACTTGATCGAGCTTCACGTCTGGCGCAATGCCGAAATCGAAGTTCCCTTCCGTGCGAAAAAAAGCGCGCGGCGGCTGCGAATTATTCTGTACAACGTATTCTTCGCCGACCAGGAGCTTGTCTCCGCGCGGCTGAAAAATGACGATGTGAGAAGAAACTGTAATCAGTTTGGGATCCTTGGCTACGTCAAACACCTCGACGTCGATTTGCGGCCGGCCGGGCGGAAGAAAGGTGTTGAAGCTGACGCCCTGATAGGTGACGCGAATGATTACCGGGCCAGCACCGATCGCTGCGTTGGCAGCGGTGAATCGCCCGTCCGCATCACTCTTTATCGAGGCCAAAACGATCATGCCCTGCGTGGGGCTGAGGAGATCAAGATCCGTATTGGGAACAGGCTTTCCGGTCGTGCGGTTGATGACGGTGCCGCTTGCAGTTCCAGCTTTGGCGCTTGAAGCGAGGAGCGATACGGCGAAGATGGTTGAAAGCGCTGCAGGAAGAAGGCGCGGCCACACCGACTTCATCGAGTACCCCGCTCCGCGCCGGCGGGACGAGCCGGCCGAGGGCGTCGGACCTGCGATTCGGTGACCTGTTCAATTTCGGTCAAAACAAGCGCCGCTTCATTTTCCAAACTAATCTTCATGCCTTCGTAATCGCTTTCCGAGTATTTGCCCGCACGATATTCAAATTTGAGATCACGAAGATTCTCGTAGATGCTATCACGCCGTTCGAGAAGTTGATCGAGCTTGGTGCGATGCGGTGCAAGGTCGGAGGCATCCGGCTGGATATAGAAGACGAAGAGCATGACCACCGCAGCGAGTCCTACACAAGCGCCGAGCACAGCCCAATCCGCGGGCGCGATGAAGGAGAGAATGAGAGTGACGGCGAACATCGATTAGTCCTCGGTATCCCGGTTGGCCTGGGCGCGAGCACGCTCCAGCGCTTCGGGAGAAATGGTTGGCCCGCTGAAATCGGGAATCGCAGCGACGGGCTGTTTGCGCCACTTGCGAATGAAAAATACGACAAGCCCGAGGCCCAGCGCCGTGTAGGCAAACGGCATGATCCAAGCGACAAGACCGAAACCGTGCTTCGGCGGCTCAACGTAAATGATGGCACCGTACTGCGCCACGAACGCCTGGAGGATTTGTTCGTCGGATTCGCCTTTGGCGATGTGCTGGTCGACGTCCATCATCATGGCTTTCGCCGTTGGGCATGGTCCGGAAAACGCTCCACCCGGATGCGAGCAACCACCCGCGGACATGTCGCAGCCCTTGCACATGCATTTAAGGTGCATGCCGACTTGACGCGCGCGGTCGGACTGCGCGTAAAGGTTCAGCGTCCAAAGCGGCACAATGGCGAGGCTCAGAAGCACCGCAAGGAGCAGAAAGCGTTTGGGCCTAATCATGATGTTCTCGCAAGGTGACCGAAGGATGGAGCGCTGGCGCGACACCGGAAGGAGTCGCCTCCGGAACGGCGGCGAGAGCGATGATGGGGCGTCGATTCGGCATCAGGGCGAGCAGCGTGCCGAACACCACGATGACACCACCGAGCCAAACCCATTTTACGAGCGGATTGAGGTAAGCGTGGATGACGGGCATGCCGCTTTCCGGATCCTGGCCGGCGTAGACAACATAAAGGTCTTCGCGGAGCGAAGAGTAAATGGACACCATGGTGCCGGATTCCTGGTTGGCCTGGAAGTTACGTTTCTCCGGATAGAGCATCATGATCTGTTTATCGTCTTTCAAGACTTCGATGATCATGCGCTGTGCGGTGTAATTCGGTTCGGCTTTGGTATCGCCACTTTGGAGAATAAGCGTGTAGGGGCCGATTTTCAGCGAATCACCAAGGTTCATGGATTTCTGAACGTCTTTGTTGAAGGCGGCGCCGGCGAGCCCGATGAAAATCAGGACCATGCCGAAGTGGACGACGTAGCCACCGTAGCGGCGCGTGTTGCGCATGGCGAGCTCATGAGCGGACATGACCAATCCCATGTCCGTGCGAGCGGATATAACTTTTGCGCCGCGATAAAACTCCTGAGCAATGGTCCATCCGACGAACGCGCACAGAATGAAACTGAGATCGGAATAAACGTGGCGATACCCCATCGCGTAAAACCCAATGCCACTCAGGATAGCCACGATCAGCGGCCAGCCGAAATTGCGCTTTATGCTATCTGGCGAAGTCTTGCGCCAGGCGAGAAGCGGGCCGACTCCGGTGAGAAACAGAATGGCGAGCCCGATAGGTATCATTACCTTGTTGAAGAACGGAGTTCCAACGCTGATGCGCGAACCGGAGAACCATTCCGAGAACACCGGGAAAAGCGTACCCGAGAGAACGGCGATGCACGCGACGACGAAGAGCAAATTATTGAAAAGGAAGCTGGATTCGCGAGAGACCATGGAATCGAGCTGATTTTCGCTGGCAAGATAATCGCGGTTCTTGAGATACGCGCCAAAACAAACGAGAAGGGTCAGGGCCATGAAGCCGACAAACCAGGGACCGATTTGCGAGTTGCGCGAAGGCGTGGACGGAACTGACGACGCCGCTGCGGGTCAGGAACGTGCCCATAATGCAAAGCAGGAACGTGGAGAAAACCAGCCAGACGTTCCAGACCTTCATCATGCCGCGCTTTTCCTGCATCATCACGGAATGCAGGAACGCCGTGCCGGTAAGCCATGGAAGCAGCGAAGCGTTTTCGACTGGGTCCCAACCCCAGTAGCCGCCCCACCCGAGAACCGCGTAAGCCCAGTGCGCGCCAAGCAGGATGCCCAGGTCTGGAAGCACCAGGCAATCATGGTCCACTTGCGGGTGAGGTGAATCCACTTTTCGCCGGGATAGCGCGCAAGCAACGCGGCCAGAGCAAAGGCAAACGGAATCGTGAATCCGGTATATCCGGAATAGAGATTCGGCGGATGGATGACCATCTCCGGATATTGCAGCAAGGGATTGAGGCCGTTGCCATCGTGCCGCGTGAAGAATTCAAAGTTCCGTTGGCGTGCATGAGGCCAAGAGCTTTGAACGGGCTTTCGACAAAATTATTGAGCGTAAGGAAGAAAATCTGGACGCCGGCAGAGGATGACGCCTACGTAAGGCATCAGTTCGCCATTCTTGTTGCGATAGGCGATCAGGACGGAGAAAATGTAGATGGAAAGAAGAAAACTCCAGAAGAGGAGCGAGCCTTCCTGCCCGGCCCAGAGCGACGCGACTTTATAAAACGTGGAAAGGTCGCGGTTGCTGTGGGAGACCACGTAGGCCACGGAGAAATTGTCGGTGAAGAAGCAGATAGATGACGCTGAAGGTGCCGAGGAAGATCAGGGCGCAGGTGGCGATGCCGGCTTGCCGAGCGCTCTTGATGAGCAGCGGATGACGCGTCTATGATGGCGGCAATGCCAGCCACAAACGCGTAGACTGCACAAACGAACGCGAGCAGAAGCGAAAAAGAGCCAAATACATCCATGCCTTCCGCCTTCCCCCAGGCCTAGAAATGTTCAGGCACGAAAAAGATTACATGATACTTTGCTGCGCTTTTGTGGCAGGCGCAGGCTTATCGCCGCCGGGCGCCGCTTCGTACTTGGAAGCGCACTTGGCTTGCACGTGTTCGGCGACAAATTGCCCGCCTGAACCGGGACGGCCTTCGACCAGGGCTTGTGACTTGTCGATGAAAGTATCGGGCAATGGATCAGAGCCGGTATAGCTTACAGCGAGTGTCTTGCCCTGTTCCTCAAGAACGAAATCGATGCGGCCCGGATAGCGCTTGATGGTGCCAGGCGCGACGGTCCCCGCCAGACGCATACGATGGCTACGCGCAGAACTATCCAGGCTCTGGTATTCGGCGATCGTGTGGTAGTAGGTCTTGCTCTCGCCGTATCCAAGCCAGGCCATGAAGGCTAAAGCAACGACGATGACTCCGATGCCGACGCCGAATTTTGAACGATTCTGCACAAAGCACCTCTAACGCAGTACAGTAGAGCTAAATTCTAGCATATCCAACAACATGTGCGTTCGAGTCCTACTTTCAGTTAACCCGTCACTTTTCTCAGTGACAGGCGTCACGCCCGCTCCTGTTTCTGCAGGGACAATTCGCGGTTGACAGCCTGCCGAAAGGCCACAAAACGATTGGAATCATGGTTTTCCTCAAGATCGAAGGGTTTTCCGTTATCGAGCAACAGCGGGCAGTCAACGTCTGCCTCCGTTAATTTCGAGGCCAACGGAGTCAGTGATTTGGAGAAGAGAAGAACGCGCTTCGGCTTTAGGGACCTTCGGATGCGGACTAGGGTGGAACGGAGTTGCCTTTCGAGAAGACCATTAATTTCCGAGGAAGAGAGGTGCCCTTCGAGGGGGCATTCGAGAACGTGAATGAGCAGCAAGCCACGCTTCTGGAATTCCGTGAGCACGTCTTCGCGGGATTTGCCTTCGATGGAGAGTTGCAACGCGTCAAGGATCTGTGCGGCTTCGCCGGAAAAAGCGGTGCCTTCGGCATAAAGATAGGAACTTTGCTGGGCCGGAACGATCCCACCCAGCAGCACGGTTTGGATATGCACGGGGCGGTAGCGTGTGACCCATTCCAGCCGCTGCAAACGGCGAGCGATATGTGCAGGAGGGGCAAATTGCCCGCAACCGTCACAGGGAAGCAAGTTGGTGTCTGACATGGCCTAGCTAGAGCGTAGTGGAATGCGAAGCATGGCGCAAACGGAATACGGCACCAGGCAAGTTCGGGGGCCCCTGGCGCCACGAAAGCGCATTATTTCGCATAATTCTAAGTATTGAATCGGTTTGACTTTGCGACTCGTACCAGATTAACTCATATATCTGTTTCCGGGGGTAAGAGGCTCTTGTTTGAGCGAATAAAGCTGAACTTCCCCCCTTTCAACTTGTTTTTGAGGACGAAGTATGGGGCTGCGTTGGTATAGATATCTGGCTGTTTTCATTTATCCTGAGTGTATCGATTCCCGGAAAGGGTTGGGGGCAAGCGGGCAGTGGCGAAATTATGGGAGAAGTGACGGCTTCGTCTCAGAAGATCGTCGTCGGCGCCAGCGTAATTCTGACGGAAGTGAATATGAATCTGGGCGATCCGGCTGCGACGAATGATGTGGGAATATGACTACTCTCATTTTGAAGTCCGGAACCTACAGCTCGTTGGTGAATAAGGAAGGATTCCAGAAGTACCAGCGCGATGGAATTACCGTGAGAACCGGGGAACGGGTTAGGGTGGACATAACACGGGGAGTGGGCCAGGTAACCTCGAATGTGGTTGCAACGGAGCGCGTATCGCCGCTATGTACGGATTCAGCAACGGTGGGGCAGGTGATAGACTCCAGAGCCATCCCGGCGTTGCCGCTGAACGGCGCACCTTCATCAACCTGTTGGTCTTGCACCGGGAATGGCGTTGCCTACTCGCACGAAGCAGAACCGCCCGCCTCCTTTCCTGCGTCAAGGTAGCAGAAGGGTGCCGTTAGTTACAAAACTCTCGGATTGACTAAAACCAGGTAATACCAGACTACGGGTATGCAGAGGATAACGGCGTCGATGCGATCGAGGACGCCACCGTGGCCGGGTAGAAGGCTGCCGGAGTCTTTTACGCCAGCCGAACGTTTATAGGCGGACTCCAGTAGGTCTCCCATTTGTCCCGCAATGTTGCCGAGTACCGCCATAATGATTAAATGCATAAGTGGAATGTGAATCCAGAAGCTGAAGACGTAGGCGACGAGTAGAGAGCCCATCATGCTGCCTACAGAACCTTCCCAGGTTTTCTTTGGACTGATGTGAGGAGCTAAGGGATGTTTGCCGATGGCGCGGCCGAGGAAGTAGGCGGTGGTATCTGCGGCCCATGTAAGGACGAGGGCGAAGAGAAGAATCCGGGGGCCAATTCTTGGGAGGCCGTGCAGCAACACTGCGTGGGAAAGTGGAAAGGCGACGAGCAACAGGGCGCTCGAACTCATGCCTGTTGCGGGAAGTGCCTCAACGAGCGGACGCGTCGTCCAAAGCGTTTGCATGGCGAGCCCGAGAACAAACAAGAACAGGCACCATGTGAGTGTCGGCGCCGCGCCTACAGTCCAACCAAACGGAGAATGAAATTGATCCGAACCACGGCATTCGTAAGTGGCGACCCACTGCGAGTAGATGAATACCAGGGCGCAAAAGATGGTCCAGAGGCGGTAGGCGCGGTGGCCTATGGCGTCGCCGAGGGCGAAATATTCGCGGAGGGCGAGGATCGTGATGGCGGCGGTGGCGATGGCGACTACCGAGGTTGGAGTGAAAAGGACGATGGCGATGACGAAGGGGATTAGTACAGCGGCGGTGGCGACGCGTTTCCAGGTCATCGAACGAGGGGCCTCGGGAAAATGTCCGACTGAGGACAGGGTTGAGTGCTGTTACGATTTGAGATTATAGCGGGAAGTTGGGGAAATTACGAAAAGACGGGAAGAAGCAAGGGCGCGATCGCGGAACGATGTTTTACCAGAGAGGATACAGAGAGCGCAGAGAAGAAAAGAAGGAGAGAAGAGATTTTCTGGCATTCGATCGTCGGAGCCCACCCTTACAAACCAATGGTGGGGCACCCTCAAGTCGATTTGTGAGTGACGCTTGTAAGAGAGATCCGATTGTGTTGCAAAGGCGGCAGCAGGGCTGCATCTTCCCAATCAGCGGACGGCGGAGGCTGGGGGAGCGTCTATACCACCGTAGCGGCGCTCGCGCTTTTGGAAGTCGATCAGGGCTTCGAGAAGGCAGGCGCGGTTGAAATCGGGCCAGAGTGTTTCGGTGACGAAAATTTCCGCGTAAGCGATTTGCCAAAGGAGAAAATTGCTGACGCGCATCTCTCCGCTGGTACGAATGAGGAGATCGGGGTCAGGCAGATCAGACGTGTAAAGGTGGCTAGCGATCTGTTCCTCGGTGATACGCTCTTGCGCCTGATTGCCATTTCCGCTTGAAGGATTCGAGCGTTCGGCGATGATGGCATTCATGGCGTCTACGATTTCGGCGCGGCCGCCGTAATTCAGAGCCACATTGAGAATCATTCCGCTGTTCTCGGAGGTGGCTTCGGTTGCTTCGCGGGTGTCTCGCTGCACGCCTTCGGGAAGTTCTTCGGGACGGCCGAGGAAGCGCATCCGAATGTTGTTGCGCTGCAAGAGAGGCAATTCCTTACGGAGATATTCGCGAAGGAGTTGCATCAGGAACTCGATTTCAGCTTTGGGGCGGCGCCAATTTTCAACGGAAAACGCGTAGAGCGTCAATGCTTCAATATGCAGACGGGCGCACGTTTCGATGGTGGTGCGGGCGGATTGGGTACCGGCGCTGTGGCCGGCGATACGAGGGAGCATGCGCTTCTTGGCCCAGCGGCCGTTGCCATCCATGATGACGGCGATGTGGCGGGGCAAACGGGTCAGATCGAGCTTTTGGAGGAGCTTTGACTCCTCCGCGGTGATCGGGCCGAAACCGTCGGCGAGCGAAGGGAGAGTCGGGAGTTTGAGTCGAGAATGAACCACAGTCAGCCGATCCGGTAAATCCTCTTTATGCCGCAAAGTTAACACAGGCATCGGGGGTAGAGCAAACGGGTGTTGTGGATTAAGCAATGCCTGGCATCCAGGAATAGAAAAAAACGATTAATTACAGCGTTGGGAGCGGCGTATGGTGCGGCGGCGGCGCAAACCTTCCCCCTACATTACGTCGATGGCGGACGGAGAGCCTGGTAGAAGCCCTGGCCCACGAGCACGAAAGTAAGGAGGATCATGAAAATGGCCGTGATCCAGGCGACGACGTTAAAGAGGAGAGTATTGGTGTGCTCGCCCATGAGATCTTTACGATTGACGAGCAGCAGGATAAAGATGATAACGATCGGCAGCCAGATGCCGTTTCCGACTTGCGAGAAAATAAAAATCTTCCATAGGGGCACGTTGGGAATAAGAACGATTCCCGCGCCAAAGACAATGAGAATCGTGTAGAGCCAATAAAAGGCCGGAGCTTCCCGGAATTTGTGGTCGATGCCAGCTTCGAAGCCGAGACCTTCGCAGATGACGTGAGCGGTTGAGAGCGGTAGGATGGTTGCGGCGAAGAGGGATGCATTCAGCAAGCCGAAAGCGAACGTAAGGCCGGCCCACTTCCCCGCCAGCGGGATTAGCGCCTTGGCCGCTTCGGCGGCATCGGTGATGGTAGTCATGCCATTGACGTGCAAAGTGGAGGCGGTGGCGAGGATGATAAAGAAAACGATGATCATGCAACTGATGCTGCCGAAGAGGACGTCCAGGCGAGCCTGAGGATACTGCCGCACGCCAACCTTCTTTTCAACGAAGCCTGCCTGTAAATAAAAAAATTGCCACGGTGCGATGGTGGTGCCAACGAGAGCCACAAGAGTGAGCAGGTATCCGGTGTCGAACTGGACGCTGGGAACCACAGTCATGCGCGCGGCGAGGATCCAGTCGGGCCGGGAGAACAGCGCGGAGAACAGATACGTAAGATAAAAAACACATGCAATCATGAAGATGATTTCGACCTGGCGGTACGTACCTTTCAGCACCAGCACCCAAACAAACAAGGCCGCAATTGGGACAGCAATGTATTTGCTGACTCCGAAGATCTGCATGGCGGCGGCAACGCCCGCAAATTCGGCTACCACGTTGCCGAGGTCGACAAGAAATCCAGTGACCATGACGAAAAAAGTGGGGCGGAAACCGAATTCTTCGCGGATTAAATCGGAGAGGCCTTTGCCGGTGATAACCCCCATGCGTGCGCACATTTCTTCGGTCACGTAGAGTGCAATCGTCATGGGAATCAGAGACCAGAGCAAGGCGTATCCGTAGGCACTCCCGGCCTGTGTGTACGTGGCGATTCCACCCGCGTCGTTATCAACATTCGAGGTGATGATGCCGGGGCCGACCACGGCGAGAAAAAGCGCGATACGGCGGCGCCAGGCTTTGCCGCGAGAAAAGAAGTCGAGGGTGCGCGCCCGGAGGCGGTCGATGACATTGTTGATGGAGGTGAGGTTCAGGAGCATGAGAACCCCGGGCGAGAAAAAAAAGCCGACAGCTCACAGCCGACAGCACGATTGCAAAAGTGAATTGGCGACCCTTCGAGGCTGAGGATAAATACGAATCCGCCCACACATTCGGAAGTGAAGCGGCGGTCAGGCATTGACCAACCGCGAGACAACATCATCGACCGTGACGGTGCCGACGGGATGCTGATGGTCGTCGATGACCGTAAGCATCCGGAGATTGTATTTGTCGAATAGTTCGAAGACGTCTTTTTCACTTGCGTCCGTGGTAACGCTGATCAGCGGTTCGGTCTTCAGTTCAGACATAGGCTGTTCGGGGGCCGCGAGCAGCATGCGCGCCACGGGAACAGTGCCGGAAAAGTTCGCCATTTTGTCGATCAAGACGATGGTGTCGAGTTGTTCAAGGTTCAAATCCTGATTCCGCATCCACTGGAGGACTTCGTCGCGCGTGGATTGTTCACTAACATAGACGAATTCGGTATTCATCATGCCGCCCGCAGTTGAGGGATCAAACGCGAGGAGTTCGCGGACTTCCTTGGCTTCCTGATTGGGCATTTCGTCGAGAACTTCTTCGGAAGTTTCTCTAGGAAGGTCGGCGAGGAGGTCAGCGGCGGCGTCGGGGGCCATTTCCTCGATGATATCGGCAGCCTTTTCGGGATCGAGTTTTTCGACGATCTGCGTGGTTAGGCGTTCGTCGAGCTCGGCGAGAACTGCGGCGGCAGTCTCTTCGTCGAGAGAGGCGATAATTCCCTGCCGTTCGGCCGCGGAAAGCTCTTCCATCATTTCGGCAAGATCGGCGGGATGCAGATCTTCAAGCTTTTCGTGAGTAATGCGCAGTTTGACGCGGCGAAGCGGGTCGGGCTCGATTAGGTTAACAAATTCCCAAAGGATGCTGCGCTGGGGAAGTTTGGTCTGAAGACGCCGCACTACTTTGGAGGGAGCCAAACCCTGAAACAGGCGGCGCATGGCTCCCGGAAGGCCCACGTCTACCTGGGCGATGCGAAGCTCAACGTGCTCATTGGTGCGATATTCGGAGAGGTCGACGTCGTTTACGCGGACAACCTTGCGGCCTTCGGTATCAATAATTTGCTGATCGAGAAGGTCTTTGCGAACCGCGAGCCAGGATTCGTTGGGTAGGTAGGCATCGAGGGCTCGCTCGTTGACGTTGAGATCGATGCGACCCGGAGTGACTTTGGAAACCTGATCATAACGGGCAACCAGGGGTTGAAAGCGTCCGCGAGAGATCAGAAAATGAGAAACACGATTGGGCTGCTCGGCGGGTTCGATAAAGAATTCTCGCACGCGCCCGACGAAGTTGTCGTTGACATCGTAGGCAGTAGAGCCCATGAGTTCAGTTGCGTACAACATAAGCGCACACTTTCCGCGGAGTCAGAGCGACGGGGGACTTGGGCGCCCTGCTGCTCTAAACGAAAAACCCGCGATGCTGTTTAGGCGGCCGCGGGCAAGAACTGCATGATGCTGGACTTACCGTTAGCCAGAGGTGAAGGCTCCCACGAAGACAGTTTTGGCGCAGTCCCAAGAAATCGGGGACGAAGCGGTCGAGTAGCGGCACCTACCCCGAAGGCGGCTAGGGTGAGGGCCGAAATCGCGGGACGCGCTCATCGTGGAAAACTCACTCCAAAATTAGGAATAAGCCTGCTAAGAATTAAAGTCAAGAAAAGAATGAGGTTTTCAGGAACTTTTTTTCGCAAAGCGTGTCTGGATGTAAATGAGGACTCTGAAACCAGGCTATATACCCCTTTAGGAATGAGAATCAAGGTGAATCGAAAGCAATCTAAGGCTTAAATAGCATGTTGGTCGGCGACTGGCCGCGTTTTTTGCAATCGTCGAGGAACAGGACGAGGTAATTTTTCACAATGAAGTCTGCGGGAGAGAAACCCAGTTCGCGAGCGGCACGGTCGATGGCTTCGGATGGCCCCTCGAGTTCGAGAAAAGTTCCGATGGGGGTTTCGTCGATTTCAATCAGGAGGCCCGTCCCCCATTTGGAACGAGCGGGGAGTTTGTAGGTAGTCCGGTATTTTTCATAGCGGAACCAGCCGTGCAGACCGAGGCCCTCGAATATTTTCTGGAGTGCCTCGGCGTCCGTGACGACAAGTTCCGTTTCCTCGCGGATCTTATAGCGACGACCTGAGGAGGATTGCCGTTCGGGAAGGAAGTCCGAAGCCTGGGCTCCCATGGCTAGCGATTCGGGCGGACTCTTGAAGGTAAGGAGATGGCGCTCAGGGCTGTTTGCGCTCGGCCTTTTGTTCGCAGAAGCCGCAGTTTCTGTGCGGATACGAAGCAGCTGCCCATGTTTGGCCAAGCCGCCTTGAGGTGTATCAAAAAGCAGATTAGATTCGTGCACACGAGGCGTTTTGGGGGAGACGGGTTGAACCCCGAGGCGCTTCAGGGCGCGGTGCAAACCTTTCAGATCTTTTATGTACAGCTTGATTTCCGTCTCTTGCGGCATAGTTTTTAGATGAGCGTTCTGTGACGAGCGGCACAGGGTGGCTGCAGAGTAGAGGGTCGCAGGTTCGGCAGATGTGGCGGTGTCTTTGCGTGGGAACGGAGTTCGGCTAGTATGTCGAAGACAAGGATACGGCAGGGTGACCGATACCCACCTCGGAGTTCCAGACAAACGAATTATGGCGACCGACTTTAATGCGGCAATGATGTACATTCCCCCAGAACAATTGAACGCATTGCGTGTACAGCCGCCCGTGGCGCACCGCGAGACAGTGGAGCATGTGGCCCATGGGGACCGGCGCTTGGACGAATACGCGTGGCTGCGGCGAAAAGAAGATCCACGGGTTTTGGCGTACTTAAGCGAAGAAAATGCCTACGCCGACGCGGTATTGAAGCCGACAGAAGAGCTGCAGGAGAGGCTCTACCAGGAGATGTTGGCGCGGATTCTGCAAACCGACTTGAGCGTGCCGTACCGGTTGCGGGGGTATTCGTACTATTCGCGGACGGAGGAGGGGAAACAGTATCCGATTTATTGCCGAATTGCCGAGCCCGAGGCTGGGCAATCGACAGAGGCTGAAGACCGGCACTTCGAGGAAGATGTATTGCTGGATTTGAACGCCCTGGCGGAAGGGCATTCTTTCTTGGGCCTAGGCTGTTTCGAGGTCAGCGACGACAACCAGCGGCTTGCCTATGCCACCGACACCACGGGATTCCGGCAATATACGCTCGAAGTCAAGGATCTCCATTCGCGAGAGACTCTTCCCTTCCGAGTTGTGCGTGTGACCAGTGTGGCGTGGTCGTCGGACAACCGAACGTTTTTCTATGTTGTGGAAGACGAGACAACGAAACGCTCGCACCGGCTCTACCGCCATGTATTGGATTCGGAAGAAGCTGACGTTCTGATTTACGAAGAAAAAGACGAGCGATTCAGGATCGAGATCGAGCGCACGCGAAGTGGCGCCTACTTGTTATTGGCGGCAAACAGCCATACGACGAGCGAAGTGCGGTATTTGAGAGCGGACCAGCCGTTTGAAGAATTCCACGTGGTGGCCTTCCGCGAGGACGAACACGAGTATTCGGTCGACCATCACCCGGGGAGTTCGGTAGAGCCGTGGGGCGGCGTGTTTTTTGTGCGAACGAACAGCAAGGGGCGGACGTTCCGATTAATGACGGCGCCGACGAGCGAACCGGCGCGGGCTCGCTGGCATGAGGTGGTGCCGAACCGGCCGGGTGTGATGCTTTCTGCGATTGCATGTTTCCGGGACCATCTGGTGCTTTGCGAGCGAGAAGATGGATTGCCTTATCTTCGGATCGTCGATCTGACGCGGAAAGCTATTTCGGCGCTGACGGCTTCGCACCGCATTGAATTTGCCGAGCCAGTTTACAATTCGGCTTTGGGAGCAAACCCGGAGTTCGGCACGGAGTATTTGCGGTTCACCTACGAATCCTTCATCACGCCTCGCTCCGTGTATGACTATGAAGTGAAAAGCGGCAATCGAATCCTGCGGAAGCAACAGCCCGTGCTGGGCGGTTACGATGCCACGCTCTATCGAAGTGAACGGCTGCACGCGACGGCGAAAGATGGTACGAAAATCCCACTGTCCGTAGTGTTCCGCCAAGAAATGAACCGCGACGGCCGAGCTCCGCTCTTACTGTACGCGTATGGCAGCTACGGACTTTCCATGCCGGTGACGTTTAGTTCGAACCGCTTGAGCCTTCTGGATCGAGGCGTAATTTTTGTGGTGGCGCACATTCGCGGGGGCGGCGAACTTGGCAAGCCGTGGCACGATATGGGGCGAATGCACCACAAGATGAATACGTTTACAGACTTTATTGCAGCGGCCGAATACCTGATCGCCGAGGGTTACACCTCGAAGGAGAAATTGGCGATTGAGGGTGGGAGCGCCGGAGGGTTATTGATGGGTGCGGTGGTGAATCTGCGGCCGGACCTGTTTCGCCTGGTAATCTCTCACGTGCCGTTTGTGGATGTGTTGAACACCATGATGGATCCGTCGCTGCCGTTGACCGTGGGTGAATACGAAGAATGGGGTAATCCCCAGGAGGCAGGGGATTATTTCTACATGAAGAAGTATTGCCCCTACACGAACCTGGAGAACAAAGAGTATCCGACGATACTGGTGAAGACCGGATTGAATGATAGCCAGGTGATGTACTGGGAGCCGGCAAAGTATGTGGCCAGATTGCGGACCTTGAAGCGCGACAGAAATCCATTGCTGTTCAAAGTGAACATGGGCGCAGGACACGGCGGGGCCAGCGGCCGGTACGATTATTTGCGAGAGATCGCATTGGACTCGCGCTTTTATGCTGACGCAGATGGGATTGGAGAGTTAAGCGGGCAGCCGGGAATTCTGACTCGTCACGGAAATGCCAGAAATCCGCAGATGAGCGAAGCTTCCACGCCTCTAATGCAACAGTACAACGGGGTCAAGTCCAGGTACCCGCACGCGCTACTGCTGTTTCGCTTGGGCGATTTTTACGAACTGTTTTATGAAGATGCGATCATCGCCTCTCGCGAGCTCCAGATAACGCTGACTTCGAGGAATCGAGAAAAAGGGCAACCGATTCCAATGTGCGGCGTGCCGTATCACGCCGCGGATGGCTATATTGCTCGACTCATCCGAGCGGGATTCAAAATAGCGATCTGCGAACAGATGGAGCTACCGGGACCGGGGAAGAAACTGGTTCGGCGCGAAGTGACGCGGGTGATTACTCCGGGAACAGCGACCGATGTTTCGGTGCTGGATGCCCGGGAAAATAACTTTCTGGCTGCGGTTTGGCACGAACCCGCGAAAGCAAAAATTGGATTGGCGATGGTCGACCTTTCGACCGGCGATTTTCACGCTACAGAGTTTTCGGGGGCCGGCGCAGAGGAAGCGTTACGGGACGAATTGCAGCTGATCCGGCCGCGCGAGACCTTGCTCCCGCGTCCCCAACAACTGTTCGAGACCGCCAAGACTTCCCTGCTGGAGGGCGCGGGAGGAGTCGAAACACGGTTGGAGGAGTGGATTTTTCATCTCGACTATGGTGAACGAATTCTGCGTGAGCAGTTTGGCGTGGCGGAATTTACGGGCTTCGGGATGGATGGACATCCGCATGCACTTTCCGCTGCCGGTGCCGTGGTTCATTATTTGCGCGAAAACTCCGCACGCGGTGAAGATGGCCCTAGCGTCGAAGCTTTGCGCCATCTCGACCACATTCGTTATTACCAGCAACATGATGCGCTTTTGCTCGACCCGGTTTCCGTGCGGAACCTGGAACTTCTGACGCCGATCTTCAGCGAAGATGCAAAGACAAGCGGCCCGACAACGTTGGTAGCGGCCCTGGACTCGACCGTTACGGGAATGGGCGCGCGGCTGTTGCGGGCGTGGATTTTGAAGCCGCTGATCGATCGCGATGCCATTGAAGCGCGGTTGAGCGCCGTGGGGCATTTGGTGCAACAAACCGTTGTTCGTGGCGAAATACGGAAAGAGTTGCGCGGAATTCAGGACTCTGGAGCGGCTGACGAGCCGCATCACGCTTGGATTGGCCACCCCGCGAGAACTGGTGTCCCTGCGGAAATCGCTGGCACAATTGCCCATTCTGAAGAACTTTGTCACCCCACCGGTTACGGGTGGAAGCGACTTGCTGCGGGAATTGCACGGCGAAATTGACGACCTTGGCGACGTGCGCGAACGGCTGGAGAAGGCGGTTGCAGATGAGCCTCCGGCAAATGGGAACGATCCGGGCATTATCCGTAGCGGCTACCATGCGGAATTGGATGAACTGCGGAACCTCAGCCAGCACAGCAAACAAATCATTGCTTCGATGGAAGAGCGCGAACGCAAACGCACAACGATTGGTTCGCTGAAAATCCGATTTAACAATATTTTCGGATATTACATCGAGATTTCGAAGGCCAACTTGCATCTGGCTCCCGCGGATTACGAACGGAAGCAGACACTGGTGAACGCGGAGCGGTTTACTTCGCCGGAGCTCAAGGAGTATGAGCGAAAGATTCTGGCGGCGGACGAACGGATTTTGGAGATTGAACGGCAGCTGTTTGTGGATTTGCGCGCAGGGATCGCAGCGAAAGCAGGACGCTTGCGGAGAACGGCGGCGGCGATTGCCCAACTGGACGTGCTGACGTGCTTCGCGAAACTTGCGGCAGACCGGAATTACGTGCGCCCGGAATTCAATGTTTTGGGCGAGTTACTGATTGTCGGAGGACGTCATGCGGTGATTGAGGAATTATTGCGAGGCAAAGGCGAGCGATTTATCCCGAACGACCTCTGCTTTGAACCGAAGTCGCAACAGTTGTTGCTGATCACCGGGCCGAACATGGGTGGCAAATCCACCTATCTGCGACAAACGGCGTTGATTGTGCTGATGGCGCAGGCGGGCTGCTTTGTTCCGGCGAGACAGGCACGGCTACCGCTGACGGACAGAATATTCACGCGGATCGGCGCAAGCGATAATCTGGCGCGAGGGCGCTCGACATTCTTGGTGGAGATGAGCGAGGTGGCGGCTATTTTGCATCATGCGACGCCGTCTAGCCTGGTACTGCTTGATGAAGTGGGCCGCGGGACGTCGACCTTTGATGGGCTTTCGATCGCCTGGGCGGTCGTCGAACATATACAGAAACACACCAAGTCGCGGACATTATTTGCCACGCACTATCATGAACTTACGGAGCTAGGCGATTTGCTGCCGGGAGTCAAGAATGTTCACGTTTCGGTGAAAGAGACGCCGAACGAGATTATCTTTTTGCGCAAAGTGGAGCCGGGAAGCGCGGATAAGAGTTATGGAATTGAAGTGGCGAGGCTGGCGGGCTTGCCCAAGAGCGTGATTGAACGCGCGCGCGAGGTACTGAAGAAACACGAGCAAAGCGAGCACGAGTTGAGCGAGACTCTGTCGCCGGGAGCGGCCGAGTATGAGCACAAAAATGGGAATCAGAACGTGCTGTTCACGGCCATAGATCGAGCGGTCATTGATAAGTTGCGTGACTCGGACCTCGACGACATGAAACCAATCGATGCGCTTAATCTGTTAGCGGAGTTGAAAAGGCAAGTCGAGTGAACTCCCTGAAGAAATTTCTGACCTACTCTGGATGTGAAAGGCTGAGTAAGCCAGCATAGGAGTCATCCGCATCCTGAATCGCCGCAAAACCCAAGATCGCTAATAACGTCGCGATTTCCGCTGCTCGCTCCGGAGACTCTGCCTCCACCACCAACATGTTGGGCCCCCACGCCATAATCGTGATACCGCGGGAGCGACAAAATACACGAGTACTCTCGAGCCAGACTGGCTTCTCCTTGTAATCCTGGCTGAAGAACTTCATGTAAAGAAGTATGCGGGGAGAAACGCAAATCTTGGAAGTTGCCGCAGGGTTCGACGCACAAGTAGTAACGCCGGAGAGTGAAGGGGTAAACACGCCGATACAGGACTGACGCAGGAGAATGGATGCGTGAGGAGAGGTGTGCTACAACGAGCCCATGGGCAAAAATGCGATGTTGGTGATGGGAGTGATGTCTGGCACGTCTGCGGATGGCGTGGACGTGGCGCTGGCCCGAGTCCGTGGCGGCGGAGCAACGCGAGTGAGCGGAGAATTATTGGCACATGCGACGTTCCGGATGGGTAAGGCTGTGAGAGCAGAAGTTCTTCGCGTGGCGGAAGGCAGACCGGCAACGGCCGGAGAGATTAGCCAGCTAAATTTTCGGTTGGGCGAGGCGTTTGGAGATGCCGTCCTGCGCGCTTGTAAACGGTTCCGTGTGGCGACATCGAGAATCGGCCTCATCGGAAGCCACGGCCAGACAATCTTCCATCAAGGCGCGGCTTCGCCTTTTTTAGGGCGTCCTACGGCTTCGACGCTACAGATTGGCGAAGGCGCTGTGATCGCGGCACGCACCGGAGTCCACACAGTGACGGATTTCCGAACGGCAGATATGGCGGTGGGAGGGCAGGGAGCGCCGCTCGTGCCTTACGTTGACTGGTTACTGTATACGCATCCGAAAATGGGACGAGTGTCGCTGAATCTAGGGGGCATCGGAAATATTACTGTACTCCCAGCTGGCGCCGAATTGTCACAGGTTTATGCGTTCGACACTGGTCCGGGGAACATGGTGATTGATGCGTTGGTGGAGTATTTTACGAAAGGCAAGAAGCGATTCGATGAGGACGGACACATCGCGAGGCGAGGCGCGAGTCATGCGGAACTTCTGGCAGAGATGATGAAGGACGAATACGTGCAGGTAACACCTCCGAAGTCTACCGGACGCGAATATTACGGACGAGAATACGTGGAACGATTATTGAAGCTTGGAAAGCGATATCGCGCTTCGTCAGACGATTTGGTGCGCGCGGCGACAATCTTCACGGCGTTATCGGTCGTCGATGCCTTGAAGCGATTTGTGGCGTCGCGGACGACGATCGCTCAGGTGATTGTGTCAGGAGGCGGCGCGCGCAATCCAGTGATTATGGCGCAGCTTGCGGCGGCGCTGGAACCAATTGAAGTAATGTCGTCCTCGGCGCTGGGCATGGATATTGATGCGAAAGAGGCGTATGCGTTCGCTCTATTGGCTTATGAGACGTGGCACCGGCGGAGCGGCAATCTGTCATCGGCAACAGGTGCGAAGAGATCGGCAATTCTGGGGAAGATTTCTTATGCGCCGGGGCGTTGAATTGTCGATGCACCAATGGAGTGAAAGAAAAAGAGCTGACACAGAGGTCGTTGAGATCGAACGCAGAGGGCGCAGAGAAAACCAAGAACACAGGCAGGATTGCCCTTCGGCTTCGCCCAGTGCAAGCCTGTGCCGCTTTTTGATCTTTGTGGTCTGTGTGCTGGCGGGTTTTTTGGACGGGTGTTCGCGTGCGGCGGTGCATGAGCATTCTTCGGTTACATTTCTGATTGAATCCGCTCCAACCAATCTGGATCCGCGATTTGGAACGGATGGAGTTTCTCAGCGGATCGACCGGCTGATCTTCAATGGACTAGTGAAGCGCGATTTGCAGATGAATCTCCACGGAGATTTGGCGGAGAAGTGGGAAAATCCAAACCCCCTGACTTACGTTTTTCATTTAAAACCAGGAATCAAGTTTCATGATTCGCGACCGCTGACATCGAGAGACGTGAAGGCGACGATCGAATTCATGATGAACCCGTCGAACAAGTCACCGAAGCGCGGGGCCTTTACCATGATTTCTTCGATCGAGGCTCCGGATCCCGCAACGGTAATTTTCCGTCTCAAAGAGCCTTATGCATCATTTTTGTGGAACTTGGAACGGTCGGCAGTGGGAATCGTTCCGGCGGATGCGAGCGGTGATTTCGGCGGAATGCCCGTGGGGACGGGGCCTTTCAAATTCGTGAGTCAAGCACAAGATGAAACCGTGATCCTGAGTGCGAACGCCAATTATTTTGACGGAGCGCCTGCCCAGATTAAGAACGTGACATTTCGAATCGTGCCGGATGCGATTGTGCGCGCACTGGAGCTACGAAAAGGGTCCGCCGACGTGGAGATGAGTTCGCTCTCGCCAGACATGATTCCCGTACTTGCAAAACGTAGTGAACTGGAAGTGAGCGAGGAACCGGGAACGAACTTCGCGTACCTGGGATTGAATCTGGAGGATCCGATTTTGTCTCACAAGGCGGTACGGCAGGCGTTGGCATCCGCGACCGACCGGGAATCGCTGGTGAAATATCTGTTGCACGGACAAGCTAGACTGGCCAGTGGAATTCTGCCGCCCAATCATTGGGCGTACGACTCAAATGTGAAGAAGTATGGGTACGACCCAGCTGAAGCGGAACGGTTGCTGGATAGCTCAGGTTACCGGCGCGGCGCGGACGGCAAGCGGATGAATCTGATGCTGAAGGTCTCCACGCAGGAGCAGGCGAGGCTTCTGGGAGCCGCGCTACAGGACCAATGGAAGAAAGTCGGCGTGGAGCTCGAGGTGCGACCGCTAGAAACGGCGACGTTATTTTCGGATTTAAGCAAGGGCAATTTCCAGTTGAGCTATTCAATTTGGATTGGGGCGAATAACGATCCGGACGTTTTCGACCTGGTGTTTTCGTCGAAGCGAATGCCGCCAAACGGATCGAATCGTGGGCATTACCGAAATTCACGCGTTGATGAATTAATCGGGGCGATTCGGGGAGAAATGAACCGGGGAAAACGTGCGGATCTCTGCGGCGAAGTGCAGAGGATTGTGGCGGAGGAGTTGCCGTACATACCGCTTTGGTACGTGGACGTGGTGAGTGTGCACCGGCGGGAGATGGCGAAGGTGCAGTTGACGCCGACAGGGGATTTTGATTTCTTAGCGCGGTGAATCTCGCAGCAGGACAACCCGATTGGCTAATTTTCGTTGGCCGAAAGATCACCTCAACGGAGTATCTTCGCGACATCAAGAGCGGCAAGGCGGCGTAATACCCTTCCTACATCTCGGCGCCGTTTTCGCCTTCGAGGACGGCGCGGATATCGTCGGCGGGAATAGCTCCTTCGCGTCCTACGCACCAGTGATCGCCTCGAAGCTCGACGATCGTCGACGGCATGATGCCTTCGGTTTCGCCGGCGTCGAGGATCAGAGGAATGCGATCGCCTAACTGGCGAAAAACTTCGTCGCCGCTGGCACAAGTCGGAGAGCCGGATATGTTGGCACTGGTGCCGGTAAGCGGTACACCGATTTCGTTAATCAGCCGAGAGACGACGGAGTGATTGGGCCAACGCAGGGCGACGCGACGGGTGTTGGCGGTCACCTTCAACGGAAGACGAGTCGAAGCATCCACGACGAGAGTAAGCGGCCCCGGCCAGCAGGCCTCGGCCAAGCGATAAAAATTGTCAGGCAACTCGCGCGCGAGGATGGAAGCGTGGTCAAGCGAGTTGATTAGGATGGGCAGCGCGCGCGTTTCCAGGCGGCCTTTGACGCGGAAAATCTCATCAACAGCGGACAGATTCACGGGGTCGGCGGCAAGCGCGTAGAGGGTGTCCGTCGGAACGGCGACGATTGCACCGCGGTTGAGCCATTGCGCAGCGTAACGAATGGAGTTAGGGTCCGGCCTTTGCGAGTTCAACTTCAGAACTTCAGCGGACAAGTGCTTACCTGGCTTAGTTAGAGTGACGGTGGGAGGGCGCACCGCTCAACGAGACGCTACCACACGATTTGGCTGTTTCGCAATGTAAGTGACCAAGCAATGAATGGACATGTGGGGAATGAAGTTATTCCGACCGTTTTGCCCTGTTCAGTTCGAATATTTCTGAAGCAGATTGGAAATCGCGTTCTTCAGCTCAACAAAAGTGGAATCGGAAAAAGTTCCGTGCGTTTGCCAGAAAACGTGGCCTTCCGGGTCGGTAAGAACTATGTAGGCGTCATCGGGCACGTTGAAGTTGACCAACTTCTTCCACTCCTCCTGTTTGTCGTAGAGCGGAACAAAATGCGCCAATTGTTCCGGAGAGAGATCTTTACGCATGCCGCGAAGGATCATGGGCTTTACTAGGCCCGGAGCGCCCTCGAGATGCGGAAGTTGGTAGTAATTCACGCGAGGGTCAAGTAGTAACTCTGCGCTGACGTGTTTTGCCCAGGGTTGACAGATGTCGCCGCTCTTTTTGGAGAAGCCGAGTATTAGAATCTGGACTTTGCTGAGCCGACGGTTTGGGAAGAGTGACTTCGGAATCGTCGAGAGCTCTGGCCTTAACGGACGGAATAGTTTGCGAAACCACCGACAAAGCACATGCGAAGAAGCAAAAAATTGCAGTAGCCAAGAATGAAAGACGCCGCACGTGAATTCGCCCCCTAGAACGGACCAACGAGGGATAAGAATACTGGGATAGACGGTTCCTTTACGGACTAAGTTGCACCGAACAGCAGAAACGACGCGTAAGAGTAATTCCCTGCCCATGCATCCTCAAAGCCTCCTTGTCAAAGCAGTGCTCCGGCCGCGCCCGCCCCTACCGGGGAAGAGCTTGATTTGTTAAAGTCGCGAAGATGGCTGATTCGGAAAAAACTCGACGCGCTGGTACGCGATCCGCCGCATCAACGTCGGCGGGCGCCGGGAACGTCCTGATTACCAGCCGCGACAGCCGGTGGCTGAAAGCGTTTCGATTGACTTTGCGAGGTGGGCTAACAACCGAAGGCGGAAGCGTTGGCGTTGAAGGCGTTCGGTTGGTAGAGGAAGCGCTCCGGTCGACAGCTACCGTGGAGGCTGTATTGCTGAGCGAATCCGGTGAGCGGCACAGAGAGCGATTGGCACCTCTGATTGACCGGGCAGAGTTGGGATTTCCGGTGTTGCGAACTACAGACCGGCTGTTTGAAGGCATCGCAGATACGGAACATCCGCAGGGTGTGGCGGCACTGATACGGCCACGAGAAATAACATTGGAAGATCTGCTGATTGTGCCCGACGGAAAGTGCCCGCCGTTGATTGTTGTGCTGGCGGGCGTGCAGGACCCTGGAAACGTGGGCACCATTCTGCGAACGGCGGCGGCGTTTGGAGTAACGGGAGCCGTGGCCTCGTCCACAGGACAAGGCGGAACTGCCAGCCCATTCGCACCGAAGGCTTTGCGTGCTTCCGCTGGTGCGACGCTGCATCTGCCTGTGATCCAGGGAATGTCGCTGGCGATTCTGATGACCCAATTCAAAGTGCAAAACATCAAGATGGTAGCGTCTTGTGTGCACAGTGATGTGCGAGGGAGCCTTAAAGAACCGGCCTGCCCGTGGGAAGTCAATTGGTGCGAGCCGATGGCTCTGCTAGTGGGGAATGAGGGAGCCGGGCTGCCGGAAGAAGTTGTCCACGGAGCGGATGAGAGGATTCATATACCGATGGCCACGAATGTGGAGTCTTTGAATGCTGCGGCCGCTGCGGCGGTTTTGTTTTATGAAGCATATCGACAAAGATCACGGAGAGAGTAGGTGGCAAAAGAAGCCCGGGACGCGATTTTCTCAGGTCCCACCTCCTAAATGGGCGTCGAGAGGAGATGTGGCGCAAATCATGATAGACGTTGTCGTTGAGGCCTTCCGTCGCGGACTACGCTGCTCAGGGTGACATCTTGCTAGAGTTGTCTTCGAAGCAGACGCAGAACGAGGCGCGGGGAGTCAGGCTGGGTTACACTCATAGGGCTATGGGATTGTTTTCGGCATTGCCGGAGGCAGAAGCCGCGGCGGGACTGCAGCCGCTGGCAGAGCGGATGCGTCCTCGTACGCTGGACGAATTTATCGGGCAGGAAAAACTGCTGGGGCCGGGCAAACCTCTGCGGGTCCAAATCGAATCGGACAATTTAGGTTCGATGCTGTTCTGGGGGCCGCCGGGTTGCGGAAAGACGACGCTGGCGCGGTTGATCGCGCGGCTGACTAAAGCGGAATTTGTTTCGTTCAGTGCGGTGCTTTAGGGGATCAAGGAAATCAAAGAAGTGATGGCAGTAGGCGGAACACAAATCTCGCGGCGGGCGCGCGGACGATTGTGTTCGTGGATGAAGTGCATCGGTTCAACAAGTCGCAGCAGGATGCGTTTTTGCCGTACGTGGAAGCGGGACATATTATTGTTTATCGGGGCGACGACGGAAAATCCGTCGTTTGAGGTGATTTCGCCGCTGCTGTCGCGGACGAAAGTGTACGTACTCGAATCGCATAACGACGCCGCAATTGGTGGAATTGCTGAAACGAGCTTAGCGGATAAAGAGCGCGGACTCGGAAACGAGCAAGTCCAAGATCGACGGCAAATCAGAGCAGTGGTGTTGTGGCGGATGGCGTCCTTTGCGAATGGGGATGCGCGGGCGGCGTACAACACGCTGGAACTGTGCGTGAGGAGTGCGAGCCAGAGAACGAAGACTCGGGAAAACCGGCGGCAGGGACGCAACGTTGAAGCGAATTACGGCGGAACTGCTGGAAAATGTGTCTGCAGCGGAAGATGCTGCGTTATGACAAGGCGGGCGAAGAACATTACAACCTGATTTCGGCGCTGCATAAGTCCGTGCAGGAATTCTGATCCGGATGCGGCGTTGTATTGGCTGGCGCGGATGATTGAGAGTCGGCGAGGATCCGTTGTATCTGGCGCGGCGAATGGTGCGCATGGCCAGCGAGGATATCGGGCTGGCGGAGCCAGGTGCGCTGGCGGTGACCCTTCGGCGAAGGAAGCGTTTGATTTTCTGGGAGCGCCGGAAGGAAATTTGGCGCTGGCGCAGGCCGCGGTGTATTTGTCGTTGGCGCCAAAATCGAATGCGCTGTATACGGGATATGGCGCGGTGCATGGAAGATGTGCAGAAGACAGAAGCGGATCCGGTACCGCTGCATTTGCGAAATGCGGTGACGGGCTTAATGAAAAATGTTGGATATGGCAAGGGATATAAGTACGCGCACAATTTCAAAGAGAAAGTGACCGACATGCAGTGCTTGCCGGACAATCTCTCGGGAAACACGTACTATAAACCGAGCGACCAGGGATTTGAAGCGCGAGTGCGAACGCGAATGGAAGAGATTCGCAAGTTGAAGGTGCGAGGTGCCGGAAAATGAAAACGCTACGTCAGATCATTCTGAGCGCGGCTGCGTTGCTTATAGGCCTGCCAGGTTTGGCCGCGGATGCACGGGCAGGCCAAAGATTTATGGAATTGCTTTTGTGAAGGTGAAGGCAACCGACATTGAGAAGTCGAAAGCGTTTTACGGGGGAGTGTTGGGACTGCAATCGGGCGGGCCGGCTTGCAAAGGCGTGGCCAATCTCTGCTTCAGCATCAACGCCGCGCAGCACGTGGAACTGCTAAAAACCAGCCGGGAGATAAGGGTCCGTTTTTGCCGGAGATCGGATTAGCGACAAGCAGCGCAACGCAGATGCGGAACTATTTGACGGCAAAAGGCATCGTGGCTGGAGAAGTTCTGCGCCGTCCCGACGGAGTGCAGTATCTCGAAGTGTTGGATCCCGAGCATCACAAAATTGTGTTTATTGAGGGTTCGGCAAACGAGTCGGGAGCGGCGCGAAAAGGTGCTATCAGCAATCGGCTGCTGCACGCCGGGTTTGTGACGAAAGACAGCAAAGCCGAGAGCCGGTTTTACGAAGATGTGCTGGGGTTTAACGTCTACTGGCACGGCGGATTCAAGGATGATGAAACGGACTGGTACATGGTGCAGGTGCCGGATGGAACGGACTGGCTCGAGTACATGCTGAATATCCCTGCGGATGCGGAACACCGGGAGCTGGGGCATCCAATATCATTTTTCGCTGGGTGTGCAGGATGTGAGGGCCACGGCAAAGGTGCTGGAGGCGAAAGGCGTGCGCGCGGACGGGCCGCCGCTGCTGGGGCGCGACGGGAAATGGCAACTTACTTTATACGATCCGGATGACACGCGAGCGGAAGTGATGGAGTTTACGCCGGCAGAAAAGCCGTGCTGCTCGGCGTATGGAGGGACGCAGCCAAAGCCATGAGGAACTGCGGACAGGAAGCACTCGAGAGAAACTGGAACGCTGGACATAATCTGATTAATCTCGCGCTGCGACGAATTTTTCTAGTGGTAGCTTTTTCCCTGGTTGTCCCGACTTGGGGAGCTCTTAAGGTAGCTAAACGACCAAAAATTCTAGGCCTTCACGAGATCGACATTCACGTATCGAACGAACTAGCTGCGAACCAGTTTTACGGAAAACTTTATCCCTTGCTACGAAATTGTACGTGGTACGAGAAACGGCCGTTGGCAGACAACTCTTTGCTACCCGATTTTCAGAGGAATCGTTTCTCGACACAGTTTTCCGAGAAACCACTAAATCCACTGGTGACAATTGACTGTCAAATTGATGACGTAAGATCGATGATGAAATTTTTGCGCGCGAGTAAAGTGCCATTTGATTTAGATCTTCCGGTTGACGGTGACGCATCTCTGACAGTATTCGACCCCGATGGTCACGAACTTCAATTCATCGAGCCCGAGCGTGGTCTAATGCAGCTTAAACGAACGGTAGGAACTCCTGCAACGCCAGACACTATTCCACTCATCATGTTGGATTCTTAGTGAAGGACCGCGCGGCGATGGTCAAGTTTTACCGGGATATTTTGGGATTTCATTTGTATTGGCAAGGCGGAATGAAGGCTAGCGAGACCAATTGGGTGGCTCTGCAGGTGCCGGATCGGACAGATTGGATTCAGTATATGTTGAATTTAGCCCCAAACGCGGACCAACGGCTACGGGGCGTGATGAATCACATCTCCGTTGGAGTGCCAAGTGTGAAAGAAGCCCCCATCCAATTGGAGAAGGATGGCGTCAAACTTACCGAACAGCCAAAGATTGGACGCGGCGGAAAATGGCAATTGAATTTGTACGATCCGGATTATACCCGCGTGGGACTGATGGAATTTACGCCAGTGCAGAAGCCGTGCGGTTCGGAGTTTACGGGGACCCATCCTAAGTCATGAAGAGACGCGTTGCGGGAACTTTGGAGAAGAGTACCAACGTTTCGCCGGGGAGAGCTTTGCGTGGCGCGGCGCGTGGATATTCCAATGATGGTCGCTTTGTGGACATCTTGCGACGATCCCTCCACTCCAAACCGTCAGAAGCCGATGGCTTTCCGGTCGGGATGACAGGTCGAGCGAAAGTGCACTCCATTAGCGCAGGAAAGAGAACCCTTCGGCTCCGCTCAGGGCAAGTCAACGGCAGGTTCATGATCGCGCTAATTCTCACTCTGTGGTTGATTGCAGCAGTTCCTCCTCTGCCCGCTCAAGAGATGAACAAGCCGGTGATGACCGTCGACGAAGAGGTCACGGCGTTCGCCTATGCGCTCGACGGACGAATCGCGTACTCCGTCCGCCATATGTACAAGGCGAAGAAGTATGACCTGGAACGCGACGACATCTTCATGCTGGATACCAGCGGCAAGCGGAAGAAGATTTTTTCCGGCGAGAAATTTTCGACCGGCGACAAGCCGCTGACGTACTTGATTGAGAATTTCACGTGGTCGCCGAACAGTAAGATTCTTGCTGTACAGATGAACACCATCACCGTCGACATCGACGACGGCCACACTGAAGAGGCGCGGGCGCTCTTGTTTATTGATGATTCGGGCCGCGAACTACGCCCCGCGGGAAAAGGCGTGCTACTGAACGCCGAGAATCCCGTCTGGCTGCGCGATAATGCGACAGTTTTGTACATGTCGGAAGAAGTCACGCCGCGCGCGTTGTTCTCCATGCAGTACATCAATATCTTCAGCGGGCCTGCAGGTAAGGCCTTTGAGGGTCGGACATTCGCCGCCGCCGCACGAATCTCCGGGACAAATTCGGCGATTGCCGTAGAGCGCGACCGGAACATGGATGGGCCGCCGCGTCTGCAACTGCTGGAACTGTTGGCACAGGACGACAAGGAAGTGGCCACACTGGATGCATATGCGGGCGGTCTGAGCCTGTCTCCCTCAGGCGGGTTCGCCGCTTATTATCTGGACAACGAGGTGCTGGAGATTCGGGAAGTCGGCGCGCCGAAACGGATCGCGCGCATGCGCATCGGATTGGGGGTTCTCCAATGGTCGGCGGATGAGAAGAAGTTTTATTTGAAGCGGACGGTGGAGAAGAAGTCGGCGGACCTGGTGATGTTCACTGTGCCAGAATTAGTTGCATACGCGAATAAGGCGGAAGTACAGGTCAGCGAACCGACACCGGAATTTTTGCTGCACGGGCTGACCATACGGGAGTATGGCGTGTCCCCAGACGGCCGATTTATTGGAATTGTTCTGCCTGGGAAACGGAATCTGGAGATATTCTCGATGAAGTGAACAATGCAGTCGTACGTATTTAGTCATTAGTTCTAAGTGAGAAAAGAGTACTTCAAAATGGCGCCTAGCGATGCCGCCTTTTTTTGTGCTCAACGAGCAGGCAGGCGTCTTCTACGACACTTAGACCAGCGGCATGGGCGGCCGCGGAAGCTGCGGCATTTTCGATGCCGAGCTGCAGCCAGAGCACATTCGCCCTGATGGCGATCGCCGCATCAGCAACGGGTGGAACATTTTCCGATCGGCGGAAAACGTCGACGACGTCGATCTTTTCAGGAATTTCTTCCAGGCGGGCGTACGCCTTCTCCCCGAGCACTTCCCTTTCGTTTGGATTGACGGGAATGATGCGATATCCGGCGGATTGCAGATATTGGGCCACGCTAAAGCTGGGACGCGCGGGATTGGAGGAAAGGCCGACGACGGCAATAGTCTTTGTTTCGCGAAGGATGTCGCCAATGGGGTCGATGGAAATCACAATATCGGGAGGGAGAAGCAGCTTCATAGAGGATTGGATGCTGTGGAATCGCCACACGTTAACGGCTGCACTTAAACAAAATCAAATACGTTGCGTTGGCGCGGGCGCGCTGAACTTTCCCACCAGGTGCGCAATGGCCCCCAGGAGTTTCGTATTCTCGGTGGGGCTGCCAATCGATATGCGAATGGCGTCGGCGAATCCCATCCAGGCCATCGGACGAACGATGACACCTTCGTGAAGAAGCGAGTCGCAAAACGCTTTGGCATTTTGGCCGAGTTCGATGAAGAGGAAATTAGTTTCGCTAGGGACAGGCTTCAGACCGAGCCGGCACAGTTCGATGTAGAGGCGCTTGCGTTCCGCCCGGTTCATCTCGGCGGAACGTTGCACATGCTCGGTGTCGTCGAGGGCTGCCAGAGCGGCAGCCTGACCGATGCTGGTTACGTTGAACGGCGTGCGCAGTTTATTCATTTCCGCGACCAACGTGGGATGGCCAATGCCGTAGCCGATGCGAAGACCAGCAAGACCGTAAACCTTCGAGAAGGTATGCAGAGTGAGGAGATTGTTGTACTGCCGGAACAGTTCCATGGCGTTCGGAAAATCGGTACGCTCGGCGTATTCCTTGTAGGCCTCGTCGTAAACCACCAGCACATCGCCGGGAACTCTTTTCATAAAATGTGGCAAATTCGGCGGCGCCAAACGCAGTGCCCGTGGGATTGTTGGGATTGGCGATATAGATGATGCGGGTTTGCGGGGTGACGGCGCGGAGCGATAGCGTCGAGATCGAAAGCATGATTCTTCATCGGCGTCAAGACGAGTTTTCCTCCGCTGGCACGAATGGCGATGGAGAACAGGGCGAAGGAACCTTCACTGGTGATGCCTTCGAGTCCGGGGCGCAGGAGAACCCGGGAAGATAAATCGATGATCTCACTCGAGCCGAGACCTACAAAAACTTCTTCGAAGCGACACTCCGAATCGCGCGGCGAGGACTTCGCGAAGGCGCTTGCTGCCGCCATCGGGGTACCAGTTCGCGTCACCGAGGGCACGACGGGCGGCTTCGATCGCTTTGGGAGAGGGGCCGAGCGGGTTTTCGTTGGAGGCCAATTTGACCGCGTGAATCTTGAGATCCTGTTCGACTTCTTCCACAGGCTTGCCGGGAACGTACGCGGGTAGGCCCTGAATGTAATCGGGTATGAGCTCTTCGAGAGTGTGGGTCATGGGCGTGATCGCTTTCGCCTGCCGGCAAAACTTATAGGATCTATAGCGATATACTTATTATGCACAATTGGGACAAGGAGTGAAGTGACGGCGCGCACCGACGTGCACGTTTGAAACTGGCATGGAGCGGGGAAATTCAGGTTGAATGCTTTGAACTGGCTGGAGGGGTCGAAAGATTCTTTAGTTGGAACACTTCGGATTTGGTAAGAGAGCGGAATTTGCCAGGAGCGACGTCAAGTGTGATCGGTCCGAGTTGGACACGCTTGATTTTTTCAACCAGGAATCCGACTTCCAGAAACATGCGGCGGATCTGGCGATTGCGCCCCTCAATCAAGACGACTTCATACCAGGGATTGGTAGCGTCTTCGGCGAGGCGGATTCTTGCAGGCGAAGTTTTTACGCGGCGGCCTTCTTCCAGTGGAATGCTGACTCCGGCGCGCAGTTTCTGGATGGCTTGCTCGCTGGGCTTGCCGCTGACTTTCACCAAATATGTTTTGGAGATATGCGAGCCGGCCTTGGTTAGTTTTTGCGCCAGGGCCCCGTCGTTGGTCATCAGCAGCAATCCTTCGCTGGCGTAATCCAGGCTGCCGACAGGATAGACGCGCTTGTTCACCTTTCCCAGCAATCCCATAACAGTAGGACGTCCCTCGGGATCGTTGACCGTGGTGACGTACCCCTTGGGCTTGTTGAGCAGGAAATAGACGAACGGCTGCGCGCGATTAATCGGTTTGCCATCCACGGCGATGGCGTCGATCTGTGGATCGGCTTTTGTTCCTTGTTCGGTGACGAGGTTGCCATTCAGCGTCACGCGGCCAGCGGCAATGATTTCTTCGGCTTTACGGCGAGAAGCAATTCCGGCGGCGGCAAGAATTTTTTGAAGGCGCTCTACAGGCATGGTGGTAGTGGAGTAGAGACTAGCGAGAAGGCTGCGGCCGCGGCGGGAAATTGCGATGGGATTTAGGCCGAGCCGAAGAATGTCGCGAAGGCTTGCCGGAATCGTGCGCAGGACGCTTGAACTTATCAGATGAGCTACCGAAGCGATTCCGCTTGTTGAAAGATTGTGTTTTCGATGACCCGAAACCACGCGGCATTTTGGGGCGGAAAGGCTTGGAATCAGCGCGAGGCGAGTCGGATGAATTCGTAGCGGGGCGACTGGTGGTGAGCCACGGGGCGCGGGGCTTCTCGGTGCTGTCGAGGCGCTCGTCGTCGAACTCGTCAAAGTTTTCAGGCGCATTTGGTGGCGTCGAGGGGCGCCGCTGATATTTGGTGTAGCGAGTCGGACGGCCCTGTGGTGTTGCGTAGGCATTGGAAAAACGTTGCGTTTTTCCTGGAGTGTTCGACTGACGATACGATTGCACTAACGTTTTCACTTTTGGATGCGGCGTGAATTTTACAGGTCGCGTCGGATGGCGCAGGGCTTCGGCTTGATCCTTGTTGAGATGAACGTAGTGGCCGACAGGAACACCTTCTAGGGAGAGCGGGCCGAGGCCGATGCGCTTCACTTTTTCGATGGGATGCTGATCCTTGAGAAGCGCGGCGGCGAGCACGTCTAACTTGGAGCCGGTTACCTGCGCCTCGTACCAGAAATTTTGCGCGTGGCCGCGCGTGGAATCCGGCTGGCGAATTACGCGAACGATGGTATTCGTACGCAAGCCGAGCGCGTCCAGCTCGTCGAGATTGAGGCGGCCCTTGATTTTAATGTGATAGACCTGCGGAATGTTGGACCAGGACTTGAGCATTTTGTCTGTGAGCGCACCGTCGTTGGTGAGTAAGATCAAGCCGCTGGCGGCGTAATCGAGGTTGCCGACGGGATAGACACGTTCCGGAAATCCGCGCAGAAAATTACGCAGCGTCTTGCGGCCTTCGGGATCGGCGAGAGTGGAAACTACCTCCGGCGGTTTGTGCATGACGAGATAGACGGGCTTGCGATCGAGCTCGACGAGGCGGCCCGCGGCTTCGATTTTGTCGACGGCGGGATCGGCTTTGCTGCCGAGTTCGCGAACGACTTGTCCGTTTACCGAGACTTGGCCGGAGAGGATGAGTTGCTCCGCGTGGCGGCGCGAGGCGATGCCGGCGTGAGCGATGATTTTTTGTAAACGTTCAAGCATGGACTTTCTATGGTAGCCGAAATTTGGAGACAAAGACGAAACAAGAAAAGAGATTTTGTGACGTGTGATCGTCGGCACCCTCAAGTTCATACCGTCGGAGCTTCACAACGTTTCGGTAAGAGGATTACTCGCCGGCGGATTTGGCGTCGGCTTTGGGCGGAGCTTCGTCCAATTGGCCGCTGGGCATCCCTTCGTTCGTGGCGGTGACCTCTTCTTCGCGAAGGATCGGGTCGGCGTTTGCGTCGGCGAGCGCTTCCGACTGGATGGAATCGATGGTTCCCTCCTCTGTTGCGCTCGAACTTTGGTATGTCGCCGCAAAAACTTCTGCGGAACTTTCGGGTGGCCGGGGCTTGACCAGCGTGTCGACGATCGGTGAATTCAATATAGATTCGTCCGACACTTCGTTTGAAACGGCTATTCCCTCATCTGTGCCCAGGGCTTCTCGGGCCAGCGCTTCGAATTCCTTCAGGCTGGGCAATTCGTCAAGATCGCTGAGACCGAATCGCATCAGGAATTCTCTTGAAGACTTGTAAAGTATGGGACGGCCCACCACTTCTTTGCGACCGGCAGTGGTGATCAGCTTTTTGTCGAGAAGAGTGCTGATTACGCCGGAGGTGTTGACGCCGCGAATCTCGGAAATTTCCGGCGCGGTTACCGGCTGCTTGTAGGCGATCACCGCCAGCGTTTCCAACGCGGGCATGGAGAGGCGCAGCGGGGGACGCAGGCTCTTGATGAAGCGGCGCACGACGTCGTGGTGCTGCGGCTTGGTATAGAGCTTGTAGCCACCGGCCACGGCGCGGACTTCGATGCCGCGTTCATCGTTGGCATAGCCGGCGATGAGTTCATCTAAAGACGACTGCACCGCGAGTTTCTCCTCGCCTAGCGCTTGGGCAAGCTGCTCGAGCGTAGCGGGTTCGTCGGCGGCATAAATGATGGCTTCGAGTGCGGCTTCGCGTTCTTCGTTGGTCATGGCAGAGTTTAAGTTAACAGTTTTAAGTTAAGAAAAACAGCCGACTTGCAATGCGAATCTGGGGGACAAGAAATGATACATCAATTCGGAATCTAACGTGGCTCGCAACTAACGTGAGCTCGTCACAATACAAACAATGAGGAGAACGAGAATCTTCGATCTCATAATCAGATGACTATTAAGCAATGGAGTCTCATTCTGTCGAACAGTTATTAATTTTCTTACTCAAAACTTCAAACTGAGAACTGCTTACTGATATTCGGCGTCGATGCGGAGGGCGCCAGTTTCGTCGAAGGCCACATCGAAGGATTTGCTCTTCTTGACGACGATGTTGCCGAACTGCTTTTCCTGAACGAGCATGACCGCTTGCAGCTTGACCATTTCCAGTACGGCGAGGAAGGCCACGATCATGGCGTGGCGCGACGGGCAGGCGTCGAAAAACTGGATGAGGTTGACGGTGTTGGTGTCGCTGGCAAGGATTTGTCCGCGAATTTGGGCGATCATCTGCGCGACCGTGAAGACGTCGTGGGTCAGCTCGATGCGCGTGACTTCTTTCTTGCGCTCGAGCACCTGCTGGAACACACGCACCAGATCCACCAGGGAAACGACTAATTCCCCCTCGGTGCCTTCGTCGCTGTAGAGCGATTTATCGGGTTTCGACCAGACGTTTTCCTCGATCTGCTGCTTCTGATAGAGCAACTGCGCCGCATTCTTGTATTTTTCGTGTTCCAGCAACCGCTGCACCAGCTCTTCGCGCGGATCAGCTGCTTGCTCTTCAGTGGAAGCCAGCGGGTCGGGCGGCAGTAGCATTTTCGATTTGATGTAGATGAGCGTGGCGGCCATGTAGATGAATTCGGCGGAGACGTCAATGTTCTGGACTTCGAGCTGATGAAGGTAGTCGAGGTATTGCGAAGTGATTTTGGAGATTTGAATATCGTGGATGTTCATTTCCTGCTTTTTGATGAGGTCGAGCAGCAGGTCGAGGGGACCCTCGTACATGGGAATGGTGATTTTGTACGGAGTAGTCATGTAGAATTAGTTTACAGTCCACTGTTTACAGTGAACAGCGGAAAAGCGGCCGGAAGGTGTCTTCATTCGGAATTGCGCGTATGCAGTTTAGGTCCTTCGCTCCACCGAGCGAAGGGAAGGGCCTCAACCCCAATCCCGCCGCCCAAACTTGCCACAGCAAACCTGCCAGCCAAAACACGCGGGCCAATTCCGTTACTTAAAACTTACAACTAACAACTGAAAACTTTCCTCACTTCGCCCAGGCCATTCCGTCCGGCCCTTCTCCCGTCGTAAACGTATTCACCACTTCCAGCGTCTTCAGATCCAATACCGCCACTTTATTCTCCGGCGTCACCGCCACAAACGCCCGCGTCCCATCGGGTTGAATCAATATCCCTTCCACACTCTTTCCCAGATGGATCCGCTTCACTTCCTTTTCCGTCCCTACATCCACAACCACCAGGTCTCCCGTTCCCAAATCCGAAATCAGCACCAGTTTCCCGTCCTGCGTAAATTTCAACCGGTTCGATCTCTTGGTGTGCACATCCAGTGTCCCTCTCACGCGTTTCGACGACGCATCAATCAACGACACCGTTCCATCGCCCGAATTCGCCGCCCATACTTCCTTCTCATCCGGAGACAGATCAATCCCCTCTGGCCCTTTTCCCACCGCAATCTGCGTGGTGGCCCATCTTCCATTTTTCGCGTCCAGTTCGAACGCCGTCACACTGTTTGATCCGATATTAGCGGTGAACAGCAACGTTCCCGCCTTCGTCTCTACCACCATGTGCGTTCCGTTCTGCGAAGTAGTCATTTGCCAGGCGCCCACCACGTTTTTCGCCGGATCATAGCTCGCAATCGCGTTGCTCCCCTCCGCCGTAAAAATAAATTTTCCATCCCGCGTAGCAATAATCCCGTGCGGCGATTTCAGCGGGCTGATGTCCAGGCGACGAATCTCTTTCTGCGTCGTCAGGTCAATCACACTCAATGTCGTGCCGCCTCGCTCCGTCCCATAATTCGTCGCCACTGCCAATTTTCCGTCCGCCGAAGCTGCCACCTCGTGCGGCACTGCACCCGTGGGGACTTTCGCCACCACCTTCAGCGTAGCCGGGTCCAAAATCGCTAGGGCATTCTCCTCTTTGTTCAGCACCAGCAAAGCCGGCGATGGGGTAGCCGCCGAGCTTTGCGCCTTCATCGCCACGTAAGCAGTCGGCTTGTTCGTCGCCGTCACCACCATGCAGGCCGCGCCGACAATCGCCAGCAACAGCGAAAATCCCAGTACCTGCGCACACTCCATCAGCCACTTCTTCATGTCCGCCATCCTTAGTTATTCCACAACTGTGAACATGCGCGATCCCCGTCATCATACGCCCGCGATTATACCCAAACCGTGCCGGTGCTGAGGAAATTTAGCTTTCCGCTCATCTTGTCGATTGACTTACCCAAAGCACCGGCCTACCATCGCCACTCTTACCTTTCCTCAAGGAGACTCCACATGTCGAAAATCCTGCGCTGCAACGATCTAATGCCAGGTTGTAATTGGGTTGGCCGTGGCGATACCGAAACCGACGTTCTCATGCAAGCGGCCGAGCACGCAAAATCGGCTCATAACATCTCGGACATTTCGCCCGAAATGCTGACCAGCGTCCGCGGCGCCATTAAAGACGAAGATCAAGCGCAAAGCGCCACTGCCTGACCCCCTAAAATTCCCTCGGCAAGCTAACCGTCAAAACCCGCCCGCCACAACTGTCCTGCAACCGGAACTCGCTTGTCCTGAGCGAAGTCGAAGGGCGGTTTTCGCGAGTGGGTTCTCAATCAGTTTTCTCTTTCCTGTTTTGTGTTTTCTCCTAATCTGTAATCCCGACCGAAGCCCCGCGCTCTTAGCGGGCCGCAACGGAGGGATCGTGGCAACCCTCATTCCTCATCGAAATTCCATGTGACCCGCCACTCTGTTCTCTGTGTCCGCTTCGGCGAGTTCGCCTCCCACCCTCCGCGCTGTAATCCCAGCGCAATCTCAATTAAACTGTTCTTTACTCACCAAAGGAAACCGCCACCATGCTCGTCGTCATGCAGTCCCACGCGACCACCGACCAGATTAAAGCGGTCTGCGATCGCATCGAAACCCTCGGCTTCAAAGCTCACGCCATCCCCGGCTCCGGCCGTACCGCCATTGGCATCACAGGCAACAATGGCACTGCCGACCTCGGCTTTCTCGAATCCATGCCCGGCGTCATCGAATGCATCCCTGTCACCAAGCCCTACAAATTAGTCAGCCGCGACCTTAAACCGGAAGACACTATCGTCCGCATTCCCACTCCCTCCGGCGACGTACTTGTCGGCGGCCCGCACCTCGCCATGATCGCCGGCCCCTGCGCCGTGGAATCCGAAGAGCAATGCCTTGCCACCGCCGCAGAGCTTAAACCCACCGGCGTTCGCCTCTTCCGTGGAGGCGCCTACAAACCGCGCACCTCTCCCTACAGTTTTCAGGGCCTCGCTGAAGGTGGACTGAAAATCCTCGCCAAAGTGCGCGACACCTACGGCTTCGGCATCGTCACCGAAGCTATCGACAACGAGTCCCTCGATTTGGTGGATGAATACGCCGACGTGATCCAAATCGGCGCCAGAAACATGCAGAATTTTTCTTTGCTCAAACGCGCTGGCCGCGCCCAAAGACCGGTTCTTCTCAAACGCGGCATGTCAGCTACTCTCGATGAGTTTCTGATGGCCGCCGAATACATCATGAGCGAAGGCAACTACAACGTGATGCTCTGCGAACGCGGAGTCCGCACCTTTTCCGATTTCTCCCGCAACACGCTCGATCTTGCCGTAGTCCCCGCCGTAAAAAAACGCAGCCACCTTCCCATTCTGGTCGATCCCAGCCACGGCACCGGCAAGCGCCACAAAGTTCTTCCTCTATCGCGTGCCGCCGTAGCCGTGGGTGCCGACGGCCTGCTCGTCGAAGTCCACCACCAACCCGATCAAGCCCTCTCCGACGGCATCCAATCCATCCTCCCCTCTGACTACGCCACCCTCTACGCCGAGATGCAGCAAATCGCCACCGTCCTCCACCGCACCCTGAACTAACCTATTCGCCGATCGTAATCGCCACACCTTAAGAGCGCCGTTCGCAACGAAACACCTCATCGTAAGCACGCCCGCAAACCATCCTGGAGCCGCAACCACCGTCATCCCGACCGGAGAGCCGCGCGTTTTCGGCTAACTCCACGATGGAGCCCAAGCCGCCGCCGAATTCCAGAAAATCCTCGGCCAGCGCGGCCTGAACCCCTTTAGCGCCGTCTACGCGCTCGCGCAACTCCAGATCGCTCGTGCCTACGCCCTGCAGCACGATCGCAACTCTCAATGCAAGGGCAATTTCTAATGCGCGAGTGGCAACTTGCGCTTTCTAGGGGCGACGGCCTTTTCCAAATTCCGTCCGTCCTGCGCTAAACTGAAAATACAAAATGTTGCGTCTCAAAAACTTCCGCATCTATTTCGTACTCGCAATTCTCCTGGCCTCCGCAATCATCGTGCTCCTTCGAGAGCACCGCCCGTCGTTCCTCCGGCCCGGTCTCCATCTCCACGCCTACGTCTCCAGCAGCACCGACGGCACCGTCACCGTCGTCGACCTGATCAGCCTGCGCGCCATCGCCAAAGTTTTCGCCGGCCCAGGCCTCGCCGACATTCTCGAACATCCCCATCGCGACGAAATCTGGGGAGTCAGCACCAATGGCGGCTATATCTACATAATCGACACACACAGTAATCAGCTCTCCGCGCGCATCCCGGTCGGCCCACAACCGTACTCTCTGGATTTTTCCGTGAAAAGCGATCGCGCCTACACCACGTCTTCCTCCAGCGACCAGCTCATCGCCATCGACTGCGCCACTCGCTCGATCCTCGGCCGCGCCAAGACTGGCGCGCAACCCGTCCAGGCCCGCATCACGCCCGACAACAAATTTCTTCTGGTCGTCAATCACCGCGCCGCCACTCTTGGCATTCACGATGGCGCCACACTGCAGCTGCGTGCCGCCGTCCCTGTCATTCCTAATCCCGAAGAAGTGGTCGCTCTTCCGGATAGCTCGGTCGCGTTCGTCATGAGCCGGGCCGAAAAGCATCTCTCCGTGGTCGACATTCGCCGCGGCGTCCTGCTCGCCAATCTCGAACTGGCCGGCAAGCCCACGCAGATGCTCCTCAAGTCCGATGGCGGCGAACTCTACGTCGTTTCTCCCGAAACCCACGGCCTGCAGGCCGTCAACACCTGGACCCACGAAATGGGCGACTACGTCATGCTCGGCTCGTCACCCACCACTGCCGTCCTCACCGCCGAGGCGGGCGAAATGTATGTCTCCGATCGCGAAGCCAATCGCGTTCTCCCGCTCGACATTATCAACCGGCGCGTCGGCCGCCCCATCGACGTCGGCGCCTCGCCGGGCGCCATGCGCTTCGATCCCACCGAAACTGGCGCACCTCCCACTATGCTCCTCGTCATCAACGAATCCTCCGGCGACCTCGCCGTTCTGCGCACCCGCACAGACAGCCTCCTAACCATGATTCCCGCCGGCAATCACCCGCAACGCATCGCGGTAAAACTTTTCTGACCTCGTCCGGCTCCTCGCTTCTTCGAACATGGACCCGACATGGATGTCGAGCCCGCCAAAGCGTACGCGGCCATCCAGGAGGCGATTGCCCGAATCGGCAGCGCTCCCGAAAACGAGCAGCTGTACATACGCGCGTTGGCAAAACGATGCTCGAGCGATGAAAAGGCGGACGGGCAGAAATTGGACGAGGCGTACGCGGCCGCGATGACATCGCTCGCGGACAGATATATCGACGATCTGGATCCTGTGACGCTAAGCCTTGAAGCGGGCATGATGGCTCATCGCTACGAGTGGTTCCAGGAAGACATGCCTGCGGAAGGAACCAATGCAGTCGTCCGCAAGATCGATGAGGTGCTTCGGCGCGACCCTAGCCATCCACTGGCAAATCACCTTTGTATTCACATTCTGGACTCGGCCCGCCCGGAGCAGGCGCTGGGCTGCGCCTACCGTTTGGGACAGGTTGCACCGGGGCTTGGGCATCTCATCCACATGCCCTCGCACATATATTTTAATGTTGGCGATTACGAAATGGCGGCCCGCGTCAACGCGCAAGCCGCTGCAGCCGAGCGGGAAAACATGAAGCTCACCCATCCGGATAAGAACGTGTACACGCTCGCCTACTATATGCACGACATTCACTTTGTTTCGCGATCGCGCGTCGAGCAGGGTCTGTATGACGAAGCCAAACGCGCTGCCGATGAAGTAGCGGACTACATTGCGCCAATTCAGGATGAATGGCCGATGTTTTCGGATTACTATCTGCCCGTTCCTCTCTTCGTCTTGCTGCGGTTTCAGAAATGGGACGACGTCCTTCAATTGGCCGAACCCCGTTCCAAGCGACTGATCGGCGATGCTTTTTGGCACTTTGGGCGCGCGGTAGCGTTTGTAGGAAAGGAACAGCGGAAAAACGCAATGGCAGAGAAAGTTGCCTTTGAGCAAGCGTGCCGTAAAATATCCGCGGGCACCATGTGGATGTTCAACAAAGGTGAGTCGATGGTGAACCTGGCATCACTCGAGTTAGACGCGCGGTTAGCGGAGGATCCCAAACTCACTATTGAGATTTGGAAGAAGGCCGTTCAAGCGCAAGACACGCTCGCCTATGACGAACCTCCTGCTTGGTATTACCCCATCCGCGAGTCACTTGGTGCGGCACTTTTGAGGCAGGAAACATACCAGAAGCAGAGGCGGTGTTCCGCGAGTGTCTCCGGCGAAATCCACGCGACCCGCGTGCCCTTTTCGGCCTGGCGGAATCTCTGAAGCTGGAAAAGAACATGGACGCATTCGGGTGGGTGCAGCGTGAATTCCAAAGCTCCTGGAAGAACCCGGATCTGCAGCTCCGCCTCGAAGATTTCTGAAACCGAACTCTGAAGTGATAAGTGCATCACGTTGCGGCCGCTGATGCTCACTGCGGCAGCGACCGCGCTCGGACTAATTCCCATCGCGCCAACGGTGTTCTGGGGACCGAAGGCATTCGCCATCATCGGCGGATTGCTCATCGCGACTATGCTGACTCTCGTGTTCCTTCCAACGACACTGTTCGACAAGGACACCGGCTAGGAGCTGGAAATGACGGAAGTCATGGCAGTTGCGGTTGTGCCGTAGGGCTATTGCTGGACGGACTTGACCCACTAGCTCTAAGCAAAAATACACTTGCGCACATGCCTGCCAGCAGCGACGCCCCGAGAATCCCAATCTTGGACATGTTCAGCAAGTGTCCCTCGCCAAACGCCAAGTTCGCGATGAACAACGACATCGTGAAGCCCATCCCACTCAACCACGCCGCTCCAAAAACCGTTCCCCACGAGAGTTCCGCTGGTGCCGCCGCCAGCCGAGTTTTCACCGACAAACGGGCAAAGAGCAAAATTCCCAGAGGCTTGCCAAGGAACAGCCCCAGGACAATCCCCAGGCTGACAGGATGCCGCATCGCAGCTGCCACATTTCCTAAAACTCGCACGCCCGAATTCGCAAACGCAAAAATTGGCATAATCGCAAAGCTGACCCACGGGTGCAGACCGTGTTCGATGTGCTGCATCGGTGATTCGACCAACTCCAGCTGAGATTCCAGTGCGTGCACGGCTAAGTGTGCCTCCGACGAATGCGGAAGCGCGGCTTCAAACCGATCGAGCAGCCGACGTCCGTCGTTTAGGAAAGAGCCTCGATCCACATAAGTTCGAGCAGGAATCGTAAACGCCAGCAGCACACCGGCGACCGTAGCATGCACTCCGGATTTCAACACCGCATACCACACGAAAATCCCGATGACGGCGTAGATAATCGGCTTGCGGACGCCCAACAGGTTTGTTCCGAAGCAAAGTGCGATCCCGAGGAGGGCCAGGGCGAGACTGATCACCTGTATTTTTTCCGTGTAAAAGATCGCAATGACCAGCACCGCGATCAGGTCGTCCGCGATGGCCAGCGCTGTCAGAAAAATCTTCAGCGAAACTGGAATCCGACTCCCCAAAATCGCCAGTACACCCAGGACGAAAGCGATGTCCGTGGCCATCGGGATGGCCCATCCCTTCAGTATCTCTCCTTGATGCGCAACGAATACGTAAAATAACGCCGGCACGATCGAACCGCCAATGGCTGCCACCAGAGGAAACGCCGCCTGGCGCAGCGAAGACAGTTCCCCAATCAGCACTTCCCTCTTGATCTCCAAACCGACCAGGAAAAAGAAAATCGCCATCAGTCCATCGTTGATCCATTCATGGCGCGTCTCGGTCAATGCAAATGTCCCGAAGCCGATGGTGGCGGGCGCGCTCCAGATCGCGTGGTGGCTGTCCTCCCATCTCGAGTTGGCCCATACCAGCGCAGCGAGCGTACTGGTCACAAGCAGTATCCCACTTGCCGCTTCCATTCTTGCAAAACTCGCAAATGGACTCAGCAGCACTTCGACAGGAAGGCTTTTTGTGGCCGGAGGCGAAACGTTGTTGTCCAAGTGTGCTACTTTCAGGTCAACAAGATTTTGCAACGTGCTTTCAGATCAGAAGGCGTTGAACTTCGTTTTCCACTTCTGCATCAGAAGAATTGAGAGAGCGCGGAACAAAGTCAGTGGGAATCGCATTGGTGATTTGCTGGCAGCATTACTTCTTTGACTTATGCCAGTCGAACGCGCCTTTGTTCCACAGATAGATGTATCCCACAGAAACCACGCCCAGATAAAAGAACATTTCCAAGAAGCCCATCGGCCGCGTTTCCCGATTGCGGGCCACATCAGTGAATATGTATGCCCAGGGATAAAGGAAAATCGCTTCCACGTCGAACAGGATGAATACCATCGCCACCAGATAAAACTTTACCGAGAATGGCTCACGAGCATCCCCTATTGGCGTGACTCCGCATTCGTACGGTTGCTGTTTTGTCTTGCTCGGACGCCGCCAACCGATAAATGTGGAAATGAGGATGAGCGCACCCGCGAGAAACGCGGCTACCAATAAATGTATCAGCAGCGGAACATACGCATTCAGACCAGTGGGGGGCATAACTGAGCCTGCATCTTAGCGAGTGCAAACGCCGCCGGTCAAGCAATTCAGGTGTTCCATTTCTAACTCGCTGGTGCCTATTGCCGTGGCGTCAACCGTGCCGACTTTCAGACTCTGGTCGGTCGCGAAAATAGAGAGAGTCAGCACTGCCAAAAGCAGGGTCGCGATGATAACGCTGCCGTAGGCGAATTTGCGAACTTTGGATCTGAGTTCCGTACCATGCGTCATCGTTTTTTCCTTAAGCGTAGGAGGCCGTAAGCCAGGGGTTATTGCGTGAAACGCTATATTTAGGCCATGAAGCGCCTTGCTGCAGCGATACGGTAATCTACTCTGGCAAGAGCATTATGAAAAGAAGGAACGCTCTAACCCCGACTCCGGTGCTCGTTGTTGTGCCGCATGATGTAACGCACTCACCTGGCAGTCGGAACGACAGCGAACGGTGCGTTATTTCAGAAAATCCAGCGGAGTTCGAAGGAACTTATGCTGACATTGAATGATTGCTCGGTATTTCTTCGTTACTCCTAGAGGATTGCAAGCCAACGAATTGGATCTAAGGCCTCCATAACCCCCGTTGGTATGTTCCGATCACACGTCTTTGAGCCAGTCACACTATGATCTTGGAAGGCGCCTGATGCTTCTTCTCGGCACACTGGCTTAGGCCGAAGCCACAAGTCTTGGCAAATTATTTTTCTACCTCTTCGACGGGATGAATTTCCCACCAGTGTGTGCCGACCTTGGCGTCATACCGGGTGATGCCTTTCACAGTGATGGGCTTGCCAACTTGCGGCAGATCGCAGGGAATCTTCGGAATGCACTTGGCGACGATGCAACGCGCTCGATCCATGCCGTCTATTTTTGGGTTTTCGCAAATGCGAATGTCCGTGTCGCCGTCGTTTCCTTTGCTCACTTGAGTAACGAACCCACCCACTGCGGCGTGTGCGGACATTTTGTCAGACCAGCGATTGGCGTCTTCCGCAATCAATTCGCCGATGGTAAGTTCGGCATAAATATTTTTCGAGGGTGGCTCTACGGGCTTGAGCGCGGGGGGCGCCGGTTTTGGAGAGCTCGTAGAACTTTTCTTCGAAACTGGCTTAGGTTGCAAACTCTGTCCGGCGCACAGCACGGGCAGAACCAACAGCGCACACGATACAACCACCGAGAATTGTTTCACTGGGCACCTCTTGAAAGGCTTTGTCTGCGACGCTAAAGCAGACGCTAAAGCAAATGATAGATATTTGTACGAGCCCAACGCAGCAAATTGTGACTGGCAGGGCTCCTAAGTAATACCTGAACGTAAGGACAGTAAGCCTGTCGTTCCATAAACAGGAACTTGCCCGGGTCGCACTCCCGCTCCCAGCCCAAATCCCTCAGGCAGGCCGTCAAGGAGCCAACCACGGCAACACGTTAGCAAGAGATCCTCCCATCCAAAACATAAGCACAAGCATCCACTCCGCATCGTTCCGCTCCATCCTTTCCTGCGCGATGCCGCCGCTGCCGGCCCGCAACTCACCAACCGCTACGGTTCTTTACTCAGCAGTGTCTAAGTCTTCACAATCTTCTGGGGGAAAGCCTGGCAGGATTCCGCGAACGATTCCGTGCTCGCACAAGTCAATAAACGTATTTTCTTAGCAGCAGCTGATCGATCAGCTTGCTGAGTACAGCGTTCCCGGCAAATCCATCGGCCACGGCAAGCGCACGCGCTTCTAAGCCTGGCGATTCGATCGACAACTCGGCAATCCAATGCATGCTGTGGCAAGAGATTTCCGCGGGCACGCTTCCCACTCCGAATTCGAATACGCTGTACTTTGTTTATCTTCCTCTTGGCACGCAGGGCACTTCCGGCGGCTCCGCATCCTGCTCTGAATTCTGCGGCTATCGCGAAACGGTCAACGGTTTTTACTACGCCCTGATGCCTTATCTCGACTGTACCGACTGCCAGGGTGGTATCGCCAAGCTCGACGCGATCACATCGACGTCTTCGCGCGAGCTTTGCGAAGGCACCAACGATCCGGAGCCAAGCCAAGGTTAGTACGACGACGCCATCGGCGAAATCGGCGACATCTGCGCCTGGAAAACCAAAAAAGTCGGCAATTATACCCTTCAACTCGAGTAGTCCAACAACTCCAACTCCTGCGCCTGAGTATCGTTTCGGCTCTTAAGTTTTAGCCTTAGTTTCTTTTACGGCTCTGGTCTGATCAGTGCGTATCTCAATCGAACTTGAGGGTGCCCCACCCATTGTGTTTTTTTTTCCGTAGAGGGTGGGGCACCGACGATCTTGAGTCAAAAACTCTCTACTTGTTGCCCTTGGTTTGCTTTTCTGAGGTTACTTGCAGATCTTAGCGGATGATTTCTGTCCGGATCTGCGTCTTGCTCAAAGCGGAAGGCTTGAAACCAAAAAACCAATAACTTTTCTCGCTACGGAATAAACCAGAACTTGATCGTAACCCTCACCTGCGAGGCCACACCTTTTCCGTTCTTCGTTGCAGGAGCATACTGATACTGTTTCATCGCTTCGATCGCTGCCGCGCGCAACGCCTTCGGACCGGATACCACCTCCATATTGCGCACGCGCCCTTTCTCATCCACCTCGGCCGTCATACGCACGTCGCCAGTAATAAAATTGCGCATCGCCCAGGGTGGATATACCGGGCTCGCCTCTTTCAATAATTTTGCTGGCACAACCGGTTCGTCGTCTCCCGCGGGCTGCACCTCCGCGGGCTTCGCACTCGCCGCTACTGCGCTTTCGTCCGCGGTTTTCTTCCTAGCCACGAACGTCCCGTGCTTCAGCACTTCGCGGCCACCCGCGCTCTTTCTTTCTACCTCTTTGTTGCTGGGTTCCGCCGGAATCGTCCAATTGTTCGCTTTGCCGTTGCCTTCATTCACCGACCCTACATCCGCTTTCGACAGCTCCCTCGAAGCCAAGTCATCCGGCACCGCTGCGTTAGCCGCCGGTGGAGCCACAACCGGGGGTGCCGAGGAAGTGGAAGTACTCGTGCCGTGACCCGCACTGCCACTTGGCGCATTCGCGTTGCTCGGTGTAACTGGTACGGTCACCGCCGAGACTGGCTTCACGAATTCCGTCGCAGCACTCGACTTCCTCGCGCCGCCAAAAAGGCTGCCCAAAATCCCAAACTTCCACGCGCCCAGTGCCACCACCAAGACGACGGCGACTGCCAACAGCGCCACCGTCGATTTCCCTACCCGCACCCTGGTCGGTTTGTAAATCGCGAACGGATCGTTTGGATCCCTTCGCAGGCTCGGGTCGGGTGCCTTCGAAAAATCCAATTCCGGCCGCGGCAATAGCTGATCGATGACTTCCTGCTCCGGATCGATCCTCGCCTTAACCGGGATCGGCAATTTCATGGGGACATGGGGAGCCTTAGCCGCCTTCACCTGCTCTGCCACAGCCATGGTGTTCGCCGGCGCATCATTCACAAGTGGCGGAGGAGCCGCTCCCGGCAGAGTGAGTGGAACCGTCGCGCGCACGGCCTCCGCCATGCTCGCGACCGTCTTTGCCGCATCCTCCGCCTTCTTCATATTGTTCAATTGTCGCCGCAGCGTTTCGACTTCATCTCTTAACTGGTCGACCTCTTTATCCGTCGGCAGTTCAGTTACCGCCGAGCCGCGGTCGTCAATCGGTTCCGCGGAGCTCACCGCCTCCGTCACTGATTTTTTCTCTGCCGATTCTTTTTGCTCGTGATTGGAGCCTTGCTCCGAAGTGTGTACTGCTTCGGCGGCGTTCTCAGGAAATTCCACGCCCCAGAATCCCGCAATTTCTTCCGTGAATTTCAGCTCGACGTAACAGCTCGTGGGGCGGTGGACGCGCTTGCCCACCACTTGGCTGACTACTTCCACTTTTGTTTTTGTATTTGTAAGGAAAATCAATTGGCCGGTTGCCACCGCCGCGGACAGACGGATCACTGCTCCGTCGGGAAACACCAGCACCGTGGCCGTCTCTTCCGAAAACAACTCGCGCTTGTCCGGCCCGCTGCCGGGACGCGTCCCCGTGGCATTCACGGGAATTTCCACCACCACTGGATTGGCGCGTGTGTTCCCCAGAGTGCCCAAGGGCTCTCCCGCGCTGCCACTTCCTCCCGTGCCGTCTTTAGTTTCTGTTGCCGAACTCACCGCGACTATCCCTCAGTCCCACTACGCGATCCGGAGTGCGACCGCGTTCGCCTGAACACACACTAAGCGCGCGATTCGGTCTAGCCCACCCATTTTTTCAAGAACTCTTGGCAGCGGCCATAGTACCCACGTACTTCCACAATCAATTTGCCCAAAGAGTATCAGGCCCTACTGACCAATTCCCCAACTATCCATCCCGGCGTCGGCCACTAGTTCGAGCAGCGGAAGATCGGCTTTGAGCGAAGCGCTCGGCGGAGTAGCATAGTCGTCACGAACTTGACGCCTCCGCCAATTTGTTCCGCCAGTCATGAAATGTCATCGCCCAACTGGAAAGCTTCCCCAATCCGAGCCGGAAGCATTTGCCGATCTCGTTCGCGATCCTCCGGTGCGCGGCTTCCTGCACCTCCCCGTACGCCCAAACAAAAGCGCCGTGGTGCTCACGCACGGTGCCGGCGCAAACTGCCAGTCGAAACTTTTGGTTGAGTTGTCAAACGCCTTCGCCGCGGTAGGCTTCCTGGTCTTGCGCGTCGACCTGCCGTTCCGTCAACTCCGCCCCCATGGACCACCTTCTTCCGGTGGCGCAGCCCGCGACCGCGATGGTTTGCGCCGAGCGGTAGAGGTAGCGAGGGAAAAAGTACAGGGGCCAGTTTATCTGGGAGGCCATTCCTACGGTGGACGGCAGGCCACCATGCTCGCTGCGGAGTCGCCAGAATTCGTGGACGGTTTGCTGCTGCTTTCCTATCCTCTGCATCCGCCGCGAAAACCGGAACAGTTGCGCACCAGTCATTTCCCCAAACTGACTGCGCCGGCGTTTTTCGCCCACGGCACACGCGATCCGTTTGCGACAATCGCGGAAATGAAACAAGCCATAGACATGCTCCAAGCCCGGCACGTCCTGATGGAGGTGGAAGGTGTCGGCCATGAACTTCTAGGCAAGAAAACCGGATCGGAATTGCCGACGCGCGTAGCCGAAGAATTTCAATCCTTCTCGAAAATCTCCCGGCAGGCAAAATAGAGCGGTTGGATAGCGATCGCCCCGTACAGCCGTGATCTCGGCGACTGAGCCTATTTCCGGGTGCCCCATCCCCGATTGGTGAAGGTTATGCCTGCGTCATCCCGACCGGAGGCCCGCGCGTTCTCCGAGCTACAACGGAGGAATCGCGGCAACACGCCAGCCGAACGAAAATCAATCTTCGCTACGAGTGTTAACAAGAGAAACCCAAGACCCACACGCAAAACCAGCGTGTGGAACATCCGTTCAAACTTAAAACCTACGCCTTCTTCTCCGCCGCTACCGGCCATGCGTAATTCTCTTCTCCCAACTGCACTTCGAGATACCCTTCCGCCGGCAGCACGTCCACGGGCAATCCCCCGTGCCACAGCGCCACACCCATCCGGAATTTGTTCAGTCCCGTCAAGTCGACAACTTCCTTCGTCACGGCCACTTCCAACATCCGATCGTATTCCGCAGTCACGATCGTCGACGGGTTCAGCAAGCACACGCGATTCTTCTCAATCGCGAATTCCTTCATTCGTCCGCGCTCCAGATTCACCACCACGGTCGTTTCTTCCATCCCGCTGAAGACGATGCGGAATTCCGGGTCTTCCAATTCCCCCAGCGCTTCTGGAAAGCCGTCCACGCGAAGCACGAATCGTTCGTCTTCAAATCCGTAGCGCAATTCTTTCAAATAAAACACCCGCCCGTGCATCGCTCCGCCGCGCCGTTCCGGTGAATACACCCCCGCGCCAAGCCACTCGAAATACGATGAATCCCGCCCATCCACTTTCACTTTCAAGAATGTTGAAGGCCACAACTGGTAAGCCCGCTCCGGACGCTGCTTGATGGGCTTCGCCAGTTCTTCCGGCGCTACCTGTCCCAGCGCCACGTAAATCCCCGTCAGGTGCTTTCGATACAGCGCATCGAATTCCGCATCGTTCGCGGTGCTGTGCTCCGGACCGTACCACCAGCACCAGTCGCTTCCTTCCGCGGCCAGCAGCGATTCCTCTGCTTCGGCTAGCTCCGCCGTCGTCGGTGCATTGGTGTGCCCCTGCGCATTGGCGTCCGCGCCTCGCGCATACGCCTCCCGCGCATCCCACAACAAATCCCACGCGGTCACATCTTCCCTGTCGCCAATCCATACATCGAAATTTGCATTGATCCACGAAGCAGGAAAAATTCCGCCGGTGCTCGGCACATCGCCGGCCACCGCAATCGTTTCGCTCGCCGTCAACGCGCGAAAATCCCTGTCGTCGCTGATCCGCCGGTAGAATTCCCGCAAAAATTCACGCCCGTTGCCGGGATAATATTCCCAGGCATTCTCCCCATCGAGGAATAGGCAGATCGTCAGCGGGTGATCGCACTTGACGGATTCGCCCAAGTGCCGCAACCTTCCGTGCAAATCCGCAGCCGCCGCCTTGCTATCCATCCGGCTGTACACAAATCCAACCAGGTCGGACAAATGGTGGTCGCGAAACAGTCCCGTTATTCCGGTGTTTGCCATTTGTACTCGCCACGGCTGGTAAAGCTGCTCCGCGTTCGCCGGAATTCCCTGCGCATCGCGGAAAAATCCCACGTTCAGCGTGCGGCCAAGCACGCCTTCATCCGTCCCAAACCACTGGAATCCTTCTTCCGCCGCGATTTGGAGCATCTGGTCCGACACTGATCCCTCCGACGGCCATAATCCCGCCGGCTTCATCCCAAATATCTTTTCGTGATATTCCTTGGCGCGACGCAACTGCTCTCGCGCATCCTCCGGCCTGCGGAATGCTCTTCGAGGCAGAGGCGTCCCCGGATTGGCCACGCGCGCGATATCCGAGTCGCATACCAGCGGCAAAATCGGATGATAAAACGGCGTGGTGCTGAGTTCCACTTGCCCGCGCAGCGCCGCTTCCTTGTTCGCCGGCAACACCAGCCCGATCAACTCCACCGTCTTTGCCTTCAACGTCTCTTTGTCTGCTTCGCTGAAATCCTTGCCGCGGTTCGCCAGCCGGCACACTGCCGGATCAGTTGCCAGCCAATCTTCATCCATCCACGCTAGTTGCGACAACAACTGCAAATCCCGCCAGTCCCGCGGGGTGAACGTGATCAACGCCTGCGCTCCGCCCGCCGCGCGAGACCATTCGTGCAACTCTACAAATCGCGGCCACTTCGTCATTAGCCGTTCCTGGTTCACCTGAAACGCGCGCGCCAAAATTTCCGACTTGTCCTCGCGCGTCAGCTGTTCCGCTTTCTTGAACGCCAGGTTGAACCACGGCTCGTCGAATTTTCCGCTGGCATACTCTTCCAACTGCAGGCAGAGCGACGGCACCATGTTGAACGTAGCATGGAACGCCGGAAACTCGTCGAACAGCTTGATCATCCCGTAATAATCTTTGGTGGCATGCAGGCGCGTCCACGGCAGCACATACTTCCCCGTTTCCGGATCGCGGTATTGCGGCTGGTGCATATGCCAGAGCACCGCCAGATTAATTCGATTCATCCGTCCCGTTTCCCCCGTTACCGCTCTTATTTCTTCCCCTCACTGCGTCCTGCGCGCCTCTGCGGCAAATCTCTTCCCGCCTTTCCTCTTTGTTGAACATGGTCAACGGACCACTAAAAAGCAATCCCCATGCTACACTCACCCTTCGCGACATGCGCATCCTGGACCGCTACATCGTTCGAGAAGTACTCCGCCACGCCCTCCTCGGACTCCTTATCTTCACATTTGTTCTGTTCGTTCCCAAGCTTGTGCGCCTGATGGAGTTGTTTGTTCGTCACTCCGGCTCCGGCTCGCAGATCGCCACGCTCCTCCTCTGCATCCTTCCGAGTGTCCTGGTCTTCACCATTCCTATGTCCGTACTCGTCGGCGTCCTTCTCGGCCTCGGCCGCATGTCCATGGACAGTGAAATCATCGCCCTTACCGCCCTCGGCATCAGCCGCAAACGAATTCTCTTGCCTGTGGGAGTCCTCGCCACGTTTGGCGCCGTTCTTACCTTGCTCATGACTATCTGTCTGGCTCCCAAGAGTCTGCGAACCTTCCGCAACATCGAGGGCAGCCTGCTCACCTCGCAAATTTCCTTTCAAGTCCAGCCGCGCATCTTCGACGAGCGCTTTCCCGGCAAGGTTCTCTTCGTCAGCGACGTGCTCGCGAGCGGAACGCGTTGGAACGGCATCTTTCTCGCCGAAGCGGGCGCGGAGAGCGGTTCGCGCGTCACCTTAGCGGAAAGCGCGATTGTAATTGCCGACCCCAGGCAGGGCAAGTTGGAGCTGCACTTCAACGGCGGCTCTACGCATGAATTTTCACGAGAAGATCCCAATCATTATTCGGTCACCGCGTTTGGCCGCAGCGATTGGCCTATCGAGGTCAACGGCCTCGGCAACGCCAAAGAGCGCGCCATCGGCAATCCGGAGCGCAGCCTCCGCGAGTTGTGGAACGATCGGGGCAAAGGCTGGCGCGAAGCCCGGGTCGAACTTCATCAACGTTTCGCGTTTCCCATCGCCTGTTTCGTATTCGCGCTGGTAGCCGTTCCGCTTGGCGCGCAGCCTCGCCGAGGCGGACGCGCCGCGGGCACGCTTCTCGCCGTCATCGTCATCGGCGCCTACTATCTGCTTTTCATCATGGGCGCGGGCCTCGCTCGGCAAGGCGCCGTTCCTCCCTGGTTCGGCATGTGGGGAGCTAACGTCATCCTCGCGCTCACTGGTCTGGCCCTTCTGCCACGCATGGAACGCTATCGCGGCGAAGTGAAATCCATGGGACTAGGCGCGCGCCTCGCCGTCTTCTGGCGCTTTCTGCGGCGTCGCAAATCCAAGGTCATCTCTCGCGCCGTTGCTCCGCGCCCGAGCAATGGCTATGCGCGCACCGAAAATGGCGTCGCCCGCATGGAAAATGGATCCACGCGCGCCGAACCGAGCGGCGTTAGCCCTTCGCGAATCCACACCATCATCGATCTCTACATTCTGCGCCGCTTTGCTTATCACTTTGCCATCGTGATGGGCATTTTCATTTTGCTGTTTCAGACCTTCACGTTCTTCGAGCTGCTTGACGACATCGCCCGCCACCGCATTCCGTTCCTCGTGGTGACAAATTATTTTCGTTATCTGCTTCCCTTTCTGCTTTATCAATTGGCGCCGCTCGGCGCGCTAGTCTCCGTCCTGGCCACCATCGGGGTCATGAGCAAGAACAACGAAATCGTCGCTTTCAAAGCCAGCGGCATCAGCCTGTATCGCCTCGCCGTTCCACTTCTGATCGCTGGTGCGATTCTTGCCGGCGCTCTGCTGATTCTCGACAGCACCTATTTACCTTATGCCAACCAGCGCCAGGATGCGCTTCGCAACCAGATCAAGGGCCGCCCTCCGCAGACCTACACCCGTCCGCAACGCTGGATCTTTGGTGAAAATGCCAAGGTCTACAATTACGACCTGTTCGACGCCACGCAGAATCTTTTCGGCGGGCTAACCGTCATCGAACTCGATCCCACGACATTTGAAATGCGCCGCCGTGTCTTTGCCACGCGCGCCAACTGGCTGGCGACGGAAAAAACCTGGGTACTGGAATCCGGATGGGTCCGAGAATTTGCCAACGGCGAAGTCGCCCAATACACGCCTTTCAAGGTCACCACGCTTCCCGAGCTGATCGAGCCGCCCAGTTATTTCAATCGCGAAGTGATCCAGGCCATCCAGATGAACTGGTTCGACCTTGAAAAATATATCGACGGGTTGCAGCGCGCCGGCTTCGACGTCTCGTCGCTTAAAGTGCAATGGTTCAAAAAATTGGCGTACCCGCTGATCGCCCCGATCAGCATGCTTCTGGCAATCCCCTTCGCCATTCTCGTCGGCAGCCGGGGCGCCATCAGCGGTATCGCCATGGGCGTTGGCATCGGCATCACCTACTGGGCCGTCTCCGCGCTGCTGGAAGCCATGGGCGGAATCGGCCAGCTCCCGCCCATGCTCGCCGGCTGGTCACCCGACATCATCTTCCTCTTCTTCGGCCTCTACTTCTTTTTTAAAATGCCCACCTGACGCTACTTACTTCGTGCCTGGCTCCGGTGACGGCGTCAATTCCAAGGAACACAACAATGGCCGTAAAACACAAAAATTGCGTTACGGAGCGGAAAAAAATAGGAGCGTCGGGAAGCCGGCCTTTCCAAGCCTCCGAAATGTGCTTGGCATCTTTCTCCAGAACCGCCCAAGTGTGGGCCTGTGGCGAGCGTTCGTTTATTGCAGCTTCCAGCTTCTTCGCGTTCATGCCAACTCTTTGGTTAACCTCAGGTTCGGGTATGTCGTTCGTTCCGACTTCGATCGAGATAAGGCTTGGCAATCCCTTCGCTGTTAGCGCATCTTTCAAGATCTGTGCCTTGACGGATAAGGCGATAAACCGTAGAAGACCGCATACCGTCATTCAGGTACAAAACCGCATAGCGAACTCCTGAGCTTTGCTCGTTGTGGTAGCCCGGAGGCAGGAGCTCCCGGATGGTTCTGGTATTGCCGACGACCTTACTCTTGACTTGGAATAGCTCATCATTAGTTCAGGTTGGCTTCTGCTGCTCCGTTGGATGCAGGCTTGACACCGATGCAACAAAAAGAATTATGAGCGTCGTCAAAACTAGTTTCACGGTAATATGCATGCGACGCGGTATACATATTTTCCGCCAACGTCCAGCCTTTAGGAAAAGGGCGAACTCACGGTTTGTATTCAGAATCTGCTGGGATTGTTCAGACGGTTGCCCCATACGCCGCTTTTGCGCGTGGGTCTCGGGTTCTTGCTCCAGTGCCTCGCCTCAATGAACTTGAGGGTGTCACGCCCTTGATTTGTAAGGGTGCGTTCCGACGGAAGGCCTCAAATTCTCTTCTCTTCCTAGTCCTCTACTTTTGGGCTGTAAACATTTGACTGTAAGCTCTTAACATTTTTCTCCCAACTTCCACGCGATCTTGCGCATCATACCCAAAAAAACTTCCGCATCCGCCGCGCTCAGATCAAACCGCCGCAGCATCCGCCGCAACTTTTCTTCCGCGAGCGCTTGTCCTCGAGGTGCCACATAGCCACTCTCCCGCAAAATCTCCAGCATCGCTTCGGTGATCATTTCCACCGTCTCAACCTTCGCAGGCCCTTCCCGCGTAGCCGGGAGCCCGACTCGCTCGCCCTGAGGGAAGCCGAAGGGCCGCTTTTGCGCGTGGGCCTTGGGTTCCTCTTGCTTTTCCTCTTCGCCTTCTCCCACCCCTCTTCGCAATTCCCAGAGGCACACTGCCACCGCCTGCCCTAGATTCATCGAGTAGTGTTCTTTCCGCGTAGGAATGTGCATTAGCCAATGGCAATGGCTCAAACTCTCGTTCGACAATCCCCATTTCTCGGAACCAAACAAAATCGCCACACGTCCCGCGGCCATTCCTTTCCGAATCACGGGCGCCGCCTCCACCAAATTCCGCAACGGCTGGACGATCTCGCGATTCCCGATCGCCGTCGTACCCACCACGAGCGTGCAATCCGCGAGCGCCTCCGCCAGCGAATCAAATTCTTCAGCGCGCTTTAACAAATCCGCCGCGCCAATCGCTGATCCCGCCTCACGATAAGCCTTCTCGTACGGCGTCACCACGCGCAGATGCAGCGCCCCGAAATTGCTCATCGCCCGCGCCGCCGCCCCGATATTCAAAGGATTCCGTGGCGCCACCAACACCACCCGCAAGTTTTCCATCTTCGTCCTTAGCGGCACTGGCTTTCATGCCCACGCACTTATTCGCCGTCGCACTCGCGATCTACGCTTCTAGAAGCCGCGAAATTGAGCGAGCAAGATCCCTATTGGTATAAAGTGATGCAGCGGGTTCGCTCTTTCCGAGGCTGGGACAAATAGCAGGCGCGCGAACCGGATTGCAGGACACCCTTACGCAAGACGTCGCCCATGACAGAAACATTGTTCCCAGCCCTTCAAGCGGCCCTTGTGCCGTGGCAAACTGGTTAGTGCCAACCCCGCGCGCCTTCACGATCATTCATCCCTAGTCTTCTCCCCAACGTCTGTGTCTCGGCAAAGGATCGTTGTATCCACCTGCTGCACCTCCTCCACCGTCAACGCTCTGCTCATTGCGTTTGTTCCTCCTGTTCCAGCATACGTGCTGTGAAACTCCCTGCCTCTCCCATCGGCGAAAAGACATTCGGCCGCCCACGCACTCCGAAGCGCCGCCGTCCACGTTCGCTGCTATGCCATTACGGGCCCTTCTTGCCACTCTCTCCCAGAGCTCACGAGTTCAACTCTTACTTGAGCCTGCTTAAACTTTTGCTTTAAGTTGCAATAATGCATCGTTTTTGATTCGACCGATACTGAACTTCTACCCGAGTGGCAGCTGATCTTGCAGATCCTAGGAGCAATGTTCCGTTCGCCGTCCGTTCTGGGAAGCAATTCGTTCTTGTTCGGCTTACTTGCGCTCTTGATGACCGTCCTATGCTCTGTTTTTCTGATCGTCCTTGCTGCTACTTGTGTCTAGCTACCCTTCCCTATTCTTGAGCCCCGTGTGACCAACCTTCAGATTGTTCTGCTCTTTTTGTTCGGCAAAGCTGTAGCGGGCGCGCCCTGCCCTGGTCCATGGTGCCCCGCCCCGAAAAGTTTGTTCCGCCTGGACCACGCTGTACGACCTCGTCCCTTCGCGGAACTTGAAGAAACCGCAGCCAAGATCGGTCAAACCGTTCCGCGCGATGTTTACCTAATCCCGGACATGAACGCTTACGTGGCCGACCTCGGCAGCGTAATGGATTCTGGGAGTCACCGCATCATGTGCGGTCCCGGGTCTCCGCTCCTTTCCATCGTGAGCATTTCCCAATTTTGCGCCGTCCTGGCGCATGAGTTCGCCCACTTCTATGGCGGAGATATCCGTCTTGGCCCATGGGTCTACAAAGCTCGCAAATCCATGATCCAGCCTTCGAGCACTCGGGCTCCCTGAGCACGTTCGTTTGCTTCGCGCTTCTCCAGCTGCATCCACGTCCAGCCCGACACTCGGTACTTGAATAAAGGCACTTTCGAGATGAACCATTCCAAAATCGTAGGAGAATTGGCCAACAAGGAAATAATCCCGGAAGCCTGCCGCACACTCTGTCAGAATCTCAACATCAGTCACGTATCGCTGGTGCTGCCAATTTGGTAATAAACGAGAGGTCCCCGGCCGGCGGAATTTCCCCAGCGTCGCCGAACCAAGATAAAATTTATTCCTCTCGCCGGGGCTTGACTTGCTCGACAATTATGTCGGCGCGCCGACATTTTGAATCTTCTGAATCGAGTGGTGCGCGAGATCCGCTCTCGTTTTTACTAATTCAGCTTCTGCAGCGCTCGCCAAGAGGCACGCGACTGCTGCACTCCAAGAAAAGTCGGCTTGCCGACATCGTCAAGCATCCGCTTGAGATGCGCGGCGGGCCGTTGCTAGCATTTCGATCGGCTGCACAGGCAGTGTGCCTGTGCCACTACGACTACTTCTTCTTGCCCTTGTTCGCTTTTTCCTTTGCTTCGACTACCGCTTGTGCCGCAGCCAAGCGCGCGATGGGCACACGGAACGGTGAAGCGCTCACATAGTTCATGCCGACTTCGTGGCAGAACTTGACGCTGTCCGAGTCGCCGCCGTGTTCGCCGCAGATTCCCACCTTCAGCTTCGCATTGGTCTTGCGGCCCTGTTCGATGCCCCACCTCATCAGCATCCCGACGCCCTTGGTGTCGAGCGTCTGGAACGGATCGCCTGGAACACGCCGGCCTTCTTCTCGTCCACGTAGTCGGGGAGGAAGCGGCCCGCATCGTCTCGCGATAGCCCCATCGTCGTCTGCGTCAGATCGTTGGTGCCGAAGGAGAAGAACTCCGCAACTTCGGCGATCTCGTCCCGCGAGCAACGCGGCGCGCGGCAGCTCGATCATGGTGCCAACGAGGTAGCTCAGCTTGATGCCAGCCTTCTTGATGAGGTCGTCGGCAACTCGGCGAGTGGCGTCGGTCAAGATTCCAAGCTCCTTCTTGTCGAGAGTGAGCGGAATCATGATCTCAGGTAATACTTTAACTCTGCCCTTTTGGCATTCGATGGCTGCTTCGATGATCGCCCGCACCTGCATCTCGAGAATTTCCGGATACGTGATGCACAGACGGCAGCCGCGATGGCCCAGCATCGGGTTGGATTCATGGAGCTGCTCGACCCGGCGCTTCACGACGTCGACGCTCAAGCCCAACTCCTTGGCCAGTTCGGCTTGCTTGGCGTGATCGTGCGGTACAAACTCGTGCAGCGGAGGATCGACGAGGCGGATAGTCACCGGCAGACCGTCCATCGCCTGGAAGATGCCGACGAAGTCGCGGCGCTGAAATGGCAGCAGTTTGTCCAAAGCCTTTACGCGCGCTTCCTTGTCGCTCGCCAGGATCATTTCCTGGATGCCGAGCTGCCGTTCATGGCTCATTTCTGGCTGCTCGAAGTCGGTGAAGAACATGTGCTCGGTGCGGCAAAGGCCGATGCCTTCCGCACCGAATTCAATGGCCTTGCGCGCGTCCTGCGGCGTATCCGCGTTGGTGCGCACGCGCAGAGTGCGGATACCGTCAGCCCACTTCATGATGTTGAAGTACGCCTTCGGCAACTGCGGCGTCACCAGCGGCATTTCTCCGCTGTAAACGAGGCCTTCGCTGCCGTCGAAAGTAAGCCAGTCGCCTTCCTTGAGCGTCTTGCCAACCTTGGCAATGGTCACCGTTTTGGCCTTGTAATTGATGTCGATGGTGTCCGCTCCAACGATGCAGCACTTGCCCCATCCGCGGGCAACCACGGCCGCGTGACTGGTCTTGCCGCCGGTCGCCGTCAGGATTCCCTGCGCCACGGCCATGCCTCCCACGTCTTCCGGGCTGGTTTCCCGGCGAACGAGAATCACCTTCTCGCCCTTCTTGGCCCATTCTTCCGCGTCGGCCGCCGACAAACAGATTTTGCCGACGGCCGCGCCCGGCACTGCGTTGATGCCATGCGCCACGATGCGCGAAGCCAGCGACTTCTTGTCCACCTTCACGTCGATGACCGGGTAGAAGAGCCGCTCGATGTCTTCGGACTTGATGCGCAGCACCGCTTCTTCTTTCGTGATGAGCTTTTCGTTTGCCATGTCTTCGGCGATCTTGAAGGTGGCAGCCGGAGTGCGCTTGCCGGTGCGCGTCTGCAGCATGTAGAGCTTGCCGTCTTCCACTGTGAACTCCATGTCCTGCATGTCGCGGTAATGCTTCTCGAGTTGCACACGAACCTTCTCGAGTTGCGTGTACGCCTTGGGCATGATCGTCGCCAGTTCCGTTAGGTGCACTGGCGTGCGGATGCCGGCCACCACGTCTTCGCCCTGGGCGTTGGTCAGGTAATCGCCATAGAAAATCTTTTCGCCGGAGCTCGGGTCGCGCGTAAAGCACACGCCCGTGCCGGAATTGTCGCCGGTGTTGCCGAACACCATCTGCTGCACGTTGACGCCAGTGCCCAGCAAGCCGGTGATCTTCTCCACGCGGCGATAGGTGGTGGCCTTTTCCGCCATCCATGAGCCAAACACGGCGCCAATCGCTCCCCACAACTGCTCCATGGGAGCGTCCGGGAATGGCTTCCCTGCCTGTTCCTCGTAGTAGGTTTTGTATTCCGCAACGAGTTCTTTCCAGCTACTGGCGGGAACGGCAGTGTCTTCCTTTACGCCGAGTCTGGATTTCAGCCCGCGCAAGCGATGTTCCAAGTCTTCCTTGGACATGCCCATGACCACGGTGGAATACATTTGCACGAAGCGGCGATAGGCGTCATACGCGAAGCGCTCGTTCCTGGTGACGGCGGCAAGGCCTTTCACGGACTTGTCGTTTAAGCCCAGGTTCAAGATGGTTTCCATCATACCCGGCATGGAGCGCGCCGAGCCGGAACGCACACTAACCAGCAGCGGATTCCTGGGATCGCCCAACTTCTTTTTCGTGACCTTCTCCAGCTTTGCCACGTTTTCCGCAACCTGCTTTTTCACTTCGTTGTTGAATTTCTTGCCACTCTCATAGAAATCGTCGCATGCTTCTGTGGAAATGGTGAAACCGGCCGGGACGGGAAGGCCAATCCTGGTCATCTCCGCCAGCCCTGCTCCTTTGCCGCCGAGCAGGTCGCGCCACTCGCCTTTGCCTTCCGCTTTGCCTGCACCAAAAAAATAGACCCACTTTTTCACGGTATTCCTCGCTTTATTTGTGTCGCTGTAGTGGTCGATCCTCAGATCGGCGATTTTGGTTTCGCCTCTGCTGTTGTTCCAGCAGAGCCAAACCGCCAGTTTAAAGTCTGCCACACATTCGACTGTTACTTCGCGCCGCGCGATCTCCACTCGATTGGGATTGGAGTGGGAAGCTGTGGGCGCGCCGACATTTTTCCGAAGAAATTTGCCGCGTCATCAAGAAACCTGGCACCTAAAGTAACGCTTTACATTAACGCCCACCGCATAACACATTGTCATCCTGAGGTCTGGAATATTTTGCCGGCCGAAAGGGTTTCAACTTTTAGTTGCTGCAACTAAGGGCACTCTTCCGTTGAGCTCCTTCAAACCAAACCCTACAAACGTCTCGGACTGTGCCTCGCAAAATGTCGGCGCGCCGACATTTTCGCAGGTGCCGACAATACACCGACAATCGCTACCGAGCCTCTTCCCCACCCAACTCTGCGAAGTCCGCGATGGTCGTGAACTCGCGAAGAATTTCCGACAACAGCCCCAGGCGATTTTTCTTCACGGCTTCGTCTTCCGCCATGACCATCACTTCCTCGAAGAATTGGTCAACTACCTTCCGCATCCCGGCAATCTCTTCCAGCGCTTCCAGGTATTTCCCGGCGCGCTTGTCTTCGTTCACCTTGGCGGCGGTCTTGCGGACGGCGGTGTGCAGGTCCCGTTCAATGTTCTTCTCGAAGAGGCTCTCGTCGATCGTCTGAACAACGTCGGCCGGGAGCGCGGCCTTCTCCAGAATCTTCCGGATGCGTTTGAAGGAGCTGGCCAGCGGTTCGAAGTTCTTGGATTTGCGGATGGCCCTCAGCGCTTTCAGTCGCTGCTCCACTTCCACCAGGTCGTCCGAGCCGGCTCGGAAAACGGCGTTCACTTCGTCGTAGGCATAGCCGAACTTCTCTCGCAACACGAACTTGGCGCGGTCCAGGATGAAGTCCATCACTTGCTCTTCCTGTTTTGCGGCGAGGTGTTTTTTCGCTGGTAATGTGTGCAGTGCCTTGGCGGCGGCACCGATGGCCTGTGAAAGCGATACAGGCAGTTTGCGCTCCAGGATGATTTTCACGATGCCGAGCCCGGCGCGGCGCAACGCGTACGGATCGCTAGAGCCAGTCGGCACGACGCCGACACAGAAGCAGCCCACGATGGAATCGAGTTTGTCGGCTAGCGCCACGGCGCAACCGGTAATATTCCGCGGGATAGGATCGTCGAGGCCGACAGGTCGGTAGTGGTCGTAGACCGCATCTGCAACGGCTTCGGATTCGCCCTGTGCTCGGGCGTAAAGGCCTCCGACAACGCCCTGCAGCTCGGTAAACTCTTTAACCATCTCGGTGACCAGGTCGCATTTGGCCAGTTCCGCGGCGCGGTCCGCATCGGCCACGTGCGCCTGTACCAAGCCGCGATTGAACCACTGCTCAGTCAGCCAGCGCGCAATGGTGCGGGTGCGCTCGATCTTCTCGCGGTAGCTGCCCAGGTGGGATTCGTAGGTGACGCGCTCGAGCTTCGGCAAATAGTCGGCGAGCCGACATTTTTGATCGGACTCCCAGAAGAACCGCGCATCGGCAAACCGCGCCCGAAGCACTCGCTCGTGCCCTGCGCGGATCAAGCCATTGGGATCCTTCGCCTGATTGATCACCGCCAGGAAGCTTGGAGCCAGTTCCCCGCCCCGCTTCTCCACGGCAAAGTATTTCTGGTGGTCGCGCATCACGGTGATCAGGATCTCGTCGGGGAGCTCCAGGAATGACGGATCGAAGCTGCCCGCGATGACGTGCGGAAATTCATTGAGATAGGTGACCAGTTGGCGTAAGTCTCTGTCTTCATGAATGTGCGAGCTGGTGTGCCTGGCGTGGGCCGCCAGTTCGCGAGTGATCTTTTCGAGCCGCTCGTCTGGACGGAGGATGACGCCGTTCGCGCGGAGTTTCTTTTCGTAGTCGGCAAAGCTCTGAACGCGGATATCGGGCTTGCCAAGAAAACGGTGACCGCGGGTCACTTCTCCGGAGGTGACTCCTCCAAAGGTAAACTTCAATGGCTTGCCATCGAGCAAGGCAACGATCCAGCGAATGGGGCGGATGAAGCGCGCACCGTCGAGTCCGGTCCAGGTCATGGTGCGAGGCCAGGGGATGTCGTGGATCACGCGGGGAAGAATGGCGAGCAGGAGATCCTGCGCGGTGCGCCCGCGTTTGATGACCTTGGCGGCGACGTACTCGCCCTTGGGAGTTTGCACGAAATAAAGCTTGTCGAGCGAAACGCCCTGCTTGTCACTGAAGCTGACAGCGGCTCGTGTCGGCGCGCCGATATTATCGTAAGCCACGGATTTGGGGGGACCCGTCACTTCGTTCTCGACGTCGGCTTGCTTGGCGACCAGGCCGCGCACCCAGGCGGTCAGGCGGCGCGGCCCGCCAAAGGTTTCGACAGTGACACCGTCAGTCAGGTTCTCGGCCGTGAGTTGCTTTTCAAAAATGGTCTTCAGCTCAGCGATGGCGCGGGGGAGCATGCCGGCGGGAATCTCCTCGCAACCAAGCTCGAAGAGCAGTTCGATGCGCTTCGTGGCGAGATCAACGGTTCTGGCGGTTGTCTTGAAGGCAGTTGCCGGCGACGACTTCTTCGCTTTACTGCCGGGGGAGAGCTTAGCGATTTTTGCGGTAACTTTCTTCAAGGAGGATGTTACGCGTGCCGGGGTCATTCGCTCCTCCGAGTGCAGAATGTCGGCACGCCGACATTTCGTAGTGGCAGAACTTTAAATCGGCCGTTCTCCAATTCTTCCCCCCGATTTGGGGCAACGCCAAATTCAATCTGGCCAGTCTGAAGGCCGGCCAGTGCATGGGCCGTCATGACAGCACCTCGCGCTTCAATGTCGGCGCGCCGACATTCTGCTCGAGGTAGGCGGCGGCCACCCGGCAAGCCAGTGTCCTGACACGGCCCATCAACGCGGCCCGTTCCGTAGTCGAAATCACGCCGCGCGCCTCCATCAAGTTGAACAAGTGCGAGCACTTCAGACAGTGGTCGTAGGCCGCCAGTAGCGGGTAACGTATCCGCTCCTTCCCTTCCGCGCCTTTCCATCCGTCAAGCAAATCTTTGGCTTGCTTCTCGTGCAACTCAAACTCCGCGCGCAAGGCTGCCGCGTCGCTGCGATTGAAACTGTATTCGGAGAGTTGCTGCTCCTCGGCGAGGCGAATATCTCCATAGGTACGGTCGGCGGTCCACTGAATGTCATAGACACTCTCTACGTTCTGGAGGAACGCGCAGATGCGCTCGAGGCCGTACGTGATCTCCACCGAGATCGGATCGAGATCGATGCCGCCACTCTGCTGGAAGTAGGTGAATTGAGTGATCTCGAGACCATCGAGCAGGACTTGCCAGCCGATGCCCCACGCCCCGAGCGTAGGCGACTCCCAGTTGTCCTCTTCGAAGCGGATATCATGTTCCCGCAAGTCGATGCCGATGGCTTCGAGGCTGTGAAGGTAGACTTCCTGAATGTCCACGGGCGATGGCTTGAGCAGTACCTGATATTGAAAGTGTTTGTAGAGGCGATTCGGATTCTCGCCATAACGGCCATCGGCTGGACGGCGGCTCGGTTGAACGTATGCAACGCGATGAGCGGCAAGGCCGAGCACGCGAAGAAAGGTCTCGGGATGCATGGTGCCGGCACCGACCTCGGAGTCGAAGGGTTGGTGGAGCACGCAACCCTGCTTGCCCCAGAACTGCATGAGCTTAAGGATGAGATCCTGAAACGTGGGGCCAGTGGGCTTATGCTCAAGTTTTACTTTAGGTGTCAAGTGGTCTCCAACAATTCGCGCGTCCTCAGCTTTCGTTCCGCGTGATGCTCAATCCAGTTGAATCCCGCCTCGCGCAATTCCCTCAGTGACTGGTCGGACTCCGGGCCAAGTTCCAGTTTGTCGAGGCTGGTGCGCGTGAATCGTTCTGCGAGTTCCCTTGCCGCGAGCGACACCGGCTTCATGCCCGACCCGCGATGGTCTTCGCATACTAGCCCGGGAAACCAGCCGCCCTGGTAGGCGTTCTGCGAACCGAAGGCCTTGCCGCAGGTGCTGCAGGTGTCGAAGCGCGGCAGCCAACCCGACAGGCGAACCGTCCAGAACGCGAAGTAGCCAAGGGGCGACAGCCAACTGCCGCGGCGTTCGATCTCGCGTACGGTGAGCAGGATCAGCCGGAACATAGACTTCGTTGACTTCATGCTCCGGCAGAACTAGTTCTGCAACCTCACTGACAGTGGCGAGACCGGTGCTCAGCCCGTAGTCGCTCTGCGACTTGTTGAGCGACTCCAGCAGCTCGCACTGCTGGATACGAACCAGGTCACGCGTTTCCTTCTCGACGTACCAGAGCTGCACGTGCGACATGACCTGCAGCGTGGAACCGTAGCGGTTCTTGATGCGCCGGGCGCCTGCCGCCACGCCGCGCATGCGACCCGAATTACGACCGAGGAAGCTGACCAGGCGGTCGGCCTCGCCCAGCGGAAAAGTCTTCAGAATGATGGCTTCCGTTTCCCGGGCAGGCATTCGTAGTCGGCGCGCCGACAACAGAGCGCAGCAGCATCCAGATAAAATGCGCTCAAATGCAGAGCTAAATTATTTACCACAGCAAGCGAAACAGCGCAATGCGGGCAAGCAATTTTTGTTGGAAAAGTGGTTTTCGAGCGAATTTATGGGGCATGAGCTAGGCCGCCCACATCTTTCGTCGGCGCGCCGACATATTGTACTGGCCGAAATTTGGATCGGCCCACATTCGAACTTCCATCCCAATTTGTCACATCGCCCTAAACCGAATTTGGGCCTTTTCAAGTCCGGCCACCTCACGGCCCCCGGAACATTGATTGCGCGCGGACGGAGTTGCCTATACTTAGAACTTTTCGGCTGCTCGCCACGATCCCTCCGGTTCGCTACGCATACGGCGCTTCCTCCGGTCGCGATGAAAGGACATTGCAGGCTGCCAACGGCCCTGCGCGGACGGCGAAGAGTCGTCATCCCGTCCGGTGTGCTGTCGCGCTTAGGGCGCGTAGCGCCGGTATCGCGACGAGTTTTCAGCCGAGATAGAAGTCGTTCGGGCGAGCCGGTTTGCTGTGTTCTTCGCACGCTCCGCGCAAAGACGCAGCAGAAGCGGCTCAGTTCGGCGCTCTTGGATTATGTAAACCTGAGCTCCACTCGCGGAATGATTATAGGACGCGCGACTGTCGCTTCCCGTCCCGGGCTTTTCATTTGGGGGGCGTTCCGTTACTCTGACGAACGGCCCCTCTCGCGCCTGCGCCCGAACCGCCTCCCGCCAGGAGAGTCAGGCTCTGACCCATTCATGATCCCACTGAAAGATATCAATCCTTCGCGCAGCACGCCGTTCGTCAACATTGCTCTGATCCTAATCAATGTAGCCGTCTTCTTCTACCAGGCCACGCTGCCCATCCGGGCGCAGAAGGCGTTCATCTTCGCCTACGGTACGATTCCGGCGAAGATCCCGGCGCTCCTGGCTGGGCACGGCAGTGTTCAGATCGCCCTCGAACCACTGTTCACCAGCATGTTCCTACACGGCGGGTTGATGCACTTGCTGGGGAATATGCTCTTCCTATACATATTCGGTGACAACATAGAAGACTACTTCGGGCATATCGGTTACCTGCTGTTTTATCTGGTGTGCGGAGTCAGCTCCGGGCTGGTGCATGTGCTGTTCAATCTGACTTCCGCGATACCGGCCATTGGTGCCAGCGGTGCAGTCAGCGGAGTCATGGGTGCCTATATATTGTTGTTCCCGCGGGCCAGGATACTTACCTTCTTCTTCATTTTCCTGATACCCGTGCCGGCGTTTCTGATCCTGGGATATTGGTTTGTCTTTCAGTTTCTGGAGGCGTTAGAGGGCGACCCGACTGGTGGAGTCGCGGTGTGGGCACACGTGGGAGGATTTCTGTTTGGAATGCTGATCACGGTGATCCTCGGTCGCCGCGTCCGTGAAATCTGAGACTTTCAGGCTATCCTCTGTGGTAGGTCCAACTCCAGCTCGGCCATATCCTGACAAATGTGCCCAGAAAGCACGAATGGACCAGCCTAAAGTCTGGCCACTACCGGGCCTTTGCAGCGTAGTTGGCGAGCCATTCGCCCACTTCAACTGTTTGTTTAGATCCACCGAGGTCAGGTGTAGTGATACTTGAAGTCAGCGCGGACTTCACGCTTTGCTTTAATAGGGCGGCTTCTTCCGGCCAGCCTAGAAACTCCAACAAGAGCCCTGCGGCTAGAACCGACCCAAAGGGGTTGGCGATACCCTTTCCGGCGATATTGGGGGCGGAGCCGTGGACTGGTTCGAAGAGCGAGGTGCGGCCGGGGTGGATATTGCCGGAAGGGGCCAAGCCTAAGCCGCCGACCAGTTGAGCAGCGAGGTCGCTGATGATATCGCCGAACAGGTTGCCGGTGACGATGACATCGAACTGGCCGGGGTCACGAATCAGCTCCATGGCGAGCGTATCAATATACAAGTGGCGGCATTCGACATCTTCATACTCGGCTCGGACTTCCTTGAAGACGCGCTGCCAGAGGTCCCCGGCGTAGGTCATCGCGTTGGACTTGTCGGACATGCAGAGCCGCTTGTGGTTCCGTGCGCGGGCGTACTCAAAGGCGTGGCGGAGGATGCGTTCGACCCCTTTGCGGGAATTAAAGTCTTCCTGGACGGCAATTTCGTCGGCAGTGCCCTTTTTGAAGTGGCCGCCTACACCTACATAGAGGCCCTCGGTGTTTTCGCGGAATACCACCAGGTGAAAATCTTCGACGCCCCGATCGCGGAGCGGGGTATGGCGTGGGTGTAAAAGTTCAGTTGGGCGGGCGTTGACATAGAGGTCGAGCTTGAAGCGCAAGCCCAGGAGAATCTCAGCGGCGTGCTGGTTTGAGGGTACGCGGGGATCGCCCAGGGCCCCAAAGAGGATGGCGTCGAATTCGTCGCGAAGCATTTCCAGCGCGCCATCGGGAAGCGTGACTTTCTCGCGCAGGAATTTGTCGGCGCCCCAGTCAAACTCGACGAATTCCATCGGGCGGTTGCGGTTGGCGGTGGCGGCGTTGATGACTTTCACCGCTTCGGGCGTGACTTCCTTGCCAATGCCGTCACCGGGAATGACCGCAATGCGGGCTTTGGGACCGCCGCTGCGCAAGGGAGTGTTGGGCAAGGGTTGCGCCTCCGAAAGGTTTTTTGAACTCACGGTACGGTAGCACAGGTGCAAAGAGGAAAGCATCGTGCGCAAAAATAAGGAGGAGAAGCAGGTTTGTGTATGGTAGGAGTTATTTCGTGGATCAAGAAAAGAGGAAGTTGGCGAGACGCGCTCGCTAAAGTCTCGCCGCCCGCCCAGCACTTGAGCCGATATCGCCCGCATTCGCCGTCGACAGGGTGAGAATAGAGAAAATGTCACGTTTCTGCCGTACAAAAGTGGACACTCGGCAAAAGTTGTTTTACCGGGGAGAGAACCGAATGCGCGTACTTTTCTCTGAATGAAAAGTTCTCAAGGGAGCGCCCAGGCGCGGGCTGAGGAATGTCGCTGTTTAGGGCTTAGGAACGGGTCAGCGGCTTGAGCGAGGTGAATTTACAAGTTGCAGAGGGGCTTCCTGAAGCTGGATTGCAGGGAGATGGGACTGACCCAAACGCGACGACCAGACTGGAGTGATCGCCGGTGCTGCCTAGTATGGCCTTGAGAAACATAGGAGTTGCCGTGGAACGCGGCGGGCTTTAACTTTCTGGAGACATTTTGTGGGATACGATGGCGGGCGCGATTTTGAGCGGCGGCGAACCAGATAAGCTGCGGTGGTTGATCAAAAATTAAAACAGAAGTTACTACAGAAGGTGTAAGCGGAGGAAATGGGCTATGGCGTGTGAACCTGAAGAACTGAAGCATGTGCCGTTGTTTGCACTGCTGGATGAAGAAGAGTCGGCTGTGCTGGCGGCGCAGGTGGAATTGAAAAAATTCTCGCCACGGCAGCGTATCTACAAGATGGGCGACCCCGGCGGGCAGGCGTACGTAATGATTTCCGGGCGCGTGCGCGTGACGACCATAGACGAGGATCACCAGGAAGTGGTAGTGGACGAACCGGCGCACGGAGAGTTCTTTGGATTCGCCTCGATGCTGGAGGAGACAGCGCATCAGACAAACGCAACCGCGCTGGAAGAAACGGCCTGCCTCGAAGTAAGCCGCGACGATATCGCAGAGTTGTTGCGGCGAAAGCCGCTAGCCGGTATGCCGATGCTGACGGTACTTGGAAAGCAATTTCACTCCTCGCAGCAACTGGTGCGAATCCGCGCGATGCGCAACGCCAACGAGATCTTCGAAGAGAAGGAAACGTTTGGGGAGCGCATCGCCGATGGAGTGGCGCGGCTGGGAGGGTCATGGACATTCATCATCGTGTTTGCGCTGGTGCTGAGCGTGTACACGGCGGCAAACCTGCTGCTGCGGGACAAAGCGTGGGACCCGTATCCATTTATCTTGCTGAATTTGTTTTTGTCGATGCTGGCGGCGATACAGGCGCCGGTGATCATGATGAGCCAGAACCGGCAGGACCGGAAGGATCGGGTGAGAAGCGAACTGGATTACGCGGTGAATCGCCGAGCGGAAGGGGAGATCCAGGGATTGGCACACAAGTTGAATTTATTGGGAGAACAACTGGGCGATGTGGAGGAATTTTTGCGGGAGAAGCGGAACGGCAAGTGAGGAGCTTTGCGGATTGTGCGGGCCATCATACACAATGCGAGAAGGATAACAACGAAATTTGAACAAGCACTGAGTGGAAGGCGCGATCCCAGGCCAATTACCGCGGGTTATAAGTGCAGTCCAATACATTTCTAGTTACGCTGAGCAGATCGAAATTCGCATGTAGACTTCGCTGATGGAGCACACGTGGGGCGCGGGCCGCCAGGCGAATTTATCCTGCGGCGTGGCTTCGGCAAGAGCAATGTTGTGAGACATGGCGCCACTCTTATAGGCCGCACTCTGAATTTATAGCACGAATGATGAGAGGGAATAATTTGCTACTGGTCACCGGCCACAAGCCCTATTCTGAAATTTCGCGAGGGATCGGGCCCGCTTGACGGATATCGATTCGAGGCATAGAGTCTCGGCAATTCATTCTACGTCTGCGATCGGGCATGCCACCAAGGAGATGTTTTGCCAGACTTCCTCACGGAAGAGAGCAAGGTAAGCGAGCCAGCAGTCAACGCGATCTCCATCGGAACGAAGACGATCCGGAAAGTACAGATCAGGATCGTTCCTTTTATTCTTTTCCTCTACATTGTTGCGTATCTCGACCGCATCAACATCAGTTTTGCGGCGTTGACAATGAATCGAGACCTGGGAATCAACAGCCAACAGTACGGATTGATCTTTGGGATTTTCTTTTTCGGCTACGCCATCTTTGAAATCCCCAGCAATCTGCTGCTGCACAAGATCGGAGCCCGGATCTGGATCGCCCGAATACTGATTACCTGGGGATTTGCCGCGATGCTTTCGGGTTTCGTACACACTATCCATCAGCTCTATATTGCGCGGTTTCTTTTGGGACTAGCCGAAGCAGGTTATTTTCCTGGAATCCTGTTGTACCTGACGTACTGGTTTCCAGAAGGCGAACGGGCACGTGCCGTGGGCTTGTGCATACTCGGCTTACCGATAGCGAACATTCTGGGGGCGCCGCTTTCGGGGCTCATCCTGGATCACGTGCACTGGCTCGGCGTGAGCAGTTGGCGGTGGCTGCTGATTTTGGAAGGAGCGCCGGCCATCGTCTGCGGAGTGCTGACGTACTTTCTGCTGCCAAGCCGCCCACAGGAAGCCAAGTTCTTGAATGAGGGAGAAAAGGAGTGGATCCGCGGCGAATTGGGGCACGAGGAACAGCAGAAAGTGGAGCAACACCAATACTCCGTGGTCCAGGCGCTGGCAAGCGGGCGCGTCTGGCATCTGGTCTTGATTTATTTCGGAATGACGATCGGTATTTCTGCATTGCAATCCTGGGGACCGCAAGTGGTGAAATCACTTTCCAGCCAGTATTCGAACAGCATGGTTGGGGTGTTGTTGACGATTCCCAATCTGGTGGCGCTGGCAGCGATCATCGTTGTCTCGCGCAGCTCCGACCGCACGCTCGAGCGGCGTTACCATGTGGCGATTCCGGCGATTGTGGCGGGCGTTACTCTCGGGCTGTTGGGCACAACGCGTTCGCCGCTCCTTTCAGTGACGCTGCTATCGTTCATTGTGGTTGGCGTCTTCAGCTCTCTCGGCCCTTTCTGGGCATTGCCGAGCGAGTTTCTGACGGGATTTTCGGCAGCAGCCGGAATTGCGTTGATTAATTCGCTCGGAAACCTCAGCCAGTTAGCGGGGCCGTATATGATTGGGGCCGTCGCGATGAAAACGGGAAACGCGTACGCCGGTCTGGCGATTGCGGGAATCCTGTTATTCCTTGCGGCGGCGATGGTATTACTGCTGCCAAGGAAAGCCAGAGCGAGGGAATCGGGCTGATCGTGGAGGGAAAGCGAAAGAAATTTAACGGACATGCTGACCGGCTCCAGCTAGTGTAGTGTCCCGAAAATAGGTTCGATAAATTCCACGCAGTAAGTTGTGCGACATCAATGCAATCGCATCTACTATCGATGTCCGTTATTTCTAGGACAGCACACTAGGTGCATCGGACTATCGTGGCGGGCTCAAGAGATAGAAGTCGGCTTGGCCGCCGGGCCGCGCGTAGAGAATGGTGGAGAGTCGGGAGAAAAATCAAAGGCGTTGCAGAAGTATAACAAGCGGAAGGTAAAAGGCAGTTTGAGTGCAACCAGTGGTTTGCCAAGAGGAATGACTTCCTGCAAAGCCTGGGATAAAATGTGACCTGGTCGCGAAACGCAACGGGATTGAGTACCGACTTTCCGACGGGCGCATAGCGGTCCCCAAATGTCGAAACACCCTAAACAGCGAAGTGATCTTTTTGTCTTGCAGTGAAATCTGGTACATACCGGTCTTTTCGCCTCGGGACGAAAATCCGAGCAAGCGCCTCCCGTCAGAAGAGGCATCTGTTACGAAGAAAGCGTCGACGACGAATTTCTCCAGAGTAGAGCCATTCGAATCCGCCTTCCACAGTGCGGTGCTGAAACCACCCTTCGTGGCGCTGATATAGATCGCGCTGCCGTCATGGGCCCAGATCAGCCAATCAACCTCGCCGGGACTTCTTCGATTTGGCGCAGACCACGCCCGTCAGCGCAAACCAAAAAAGTTCTACTCTCGCCGGTTATAACAGCGAACGCGAATTGAGAGCCGTGAGCAGACCAAGCCCGTGTGGTTAAGGCTCCGGAGGAGGCAATCCTCACAGGATTGCTGCCATCGATATCGGCGATCCAGAGTTCTGTCTTATTCTGGCGGAGGAGCCGTATATGAAAGGTTTTCCATCTGAAGAAATGGTTGATTGCGTGGCATTTTCCGAAAACGATGTCCGAAGATGGTAAGCAGTGAGGAAACCGGAACCCTTTCCGTTCGCGCGCAAGATCCCTTTTTCCGGACGGATAGGGCATGGGTTCAAGGTCCGAACCGGGACCGAAAGTGAATTGCGTCAACGCGTGGTCCGCTGAATCGTAAGATCAAAGATTCGTCAGACCATTTACAGTCCTGCTAAGCAGCAACTTCTTTCCTGGTTCAAGCCAATCGATAATCGTGGGATAACTCGACACAGTGCCTCGATTTGCCGATTGATGTGTGGCCACATTTACTTTGTAAATTCTGACCTTGGAATCGCCAAACTGTTTCATGGCTGCCACCAATTGAGCCAAGTCACCAGCTCTGTTTCAGCGATGCTGCGTCCCGTCCGAAGGGTTTCCCGCAAGGGCTATGCGCGTGGAGACAAGAGTATGCGAGAGGGATTCACGGGGAATATCCTGGATAAACGGCCCGACCAGCCAGCCGGCCCCGGTCGGCACACTACGGGTCAGCGAAACGGCCTCGCACTGGACATAGACGCCCCCGTCTTTTGCTTGAAATCGCCAATAGGCGTTGATGCGCCAGAGAAAGCCATGATCGTTTCCAACGGGCTTTTCGCGTTCGTCGGACAGTCCCGGATTCTCGACCTCCACGATCCGGGTACTGGAGGCGCTGCTGTAGGCATGGGCATCATCCAGGGAGTAATACCTAACTTCATGTTCGGTGTTGAAGACGATGGTGATTATCTTCGTCTTGTTCAGTCGCAAATAAATATTGAAACGATCGCCGTCCCGTTGAAGGAGTTTGGAACGGGTGACCTCGGGCTTGTAAATATTGTAATGACTGTCGTAGTTCTGCAACAAAGCCAAAGTCTGCGGAAGCGTAACGCGGGGAATAAAGATAATTCCTACCCAGTGATGAATCAAACCATCCGGGATTTGGATTTGTTTCCCGTTGTCACGGGTTTCGAGGCGATCGACCACAACCTGTCCTTGTTGAAGTCGTTCGTAGGAGGCATGCCGGCGCGATTCAGGCAGCGTATCCACCCAAAGGAATTGGCAGGATTGATGGAGTTCGCCCGCAATGCGGACTTCGGTGAGGTGGACGTAATTCTCAAATGCGTCCTGGGTTTGCTTCTGCAATTCCACGCCACAAATCACCGCCGGTACGGCGAGCCAGCCAGCCAACACCCACCGGGCAAAGCCTTGCGAGTGCCGGCCACGTTCCAAAGAAAACCGTGTCGTCGTGTTCGTCTCACGCACATCGGCTTGCCTCGGCAAACAACCGTTCGAAGAAGCCATTGTCTAGTCCTCCCCGCTCGTCATCCACGTTCCTTGGGACGCATCGCAACCCGAGTTCCCCTGACACGAACGATTTCCAATCTCTATCCTACCGCTTGTTCGATTTGAGTGGTGCGGTTGGGATCGCTGGAACTATCGAGTAAAACGTCTTGATGAACTAGATCGGCGGCGACATCAATTCCACGTAGCGATCCCGCGGGCGCTTCGAAAGGCTAAGGGCGGCGCGAGGCAGTGAGACTTTTCCCCTTTTCAGGAGTTTGCGCGTTACAATGACCGCGATTTTGCTGGAGAAACCGTGCGGATAAATAGAACTTTATCTTTTTGTGCAGTTCTTCTTTTGGCTTCCAGCGCTTGCGCTCAACAACAAGCCCCTTCCCTTTCGCCTCAGGTACAGAAATACGTACGTGTAAACACGCCGAAGGTGGTGCTGGAACACCTTCGCGTGATTGATGGCACCGGCGGTGCGGCGGCGGACGATCAGAACGTGGTGATCGAGGGCGGCAAAATTACAGCACTTGGTCCGGCTTCGAACGTTGCCGCAACCGATGGCATTACCGTGCTCGATCTGCACGGATACACGGTGATGCCCGGAATCGTGGGGATGCACAATCATCTTTTTTACATGGCGCAGCCGGATGAGGATAGCCAGGGCAACCATGAACCTCCCCCGCTGGTGCCGCAGATGACATTTTCCGCTCCGCGTCTGTATCTGGCAGGCGGCGTTACCACGATGCGGACTACGGGAAGCGTTGAGACCTATACGGATCTGAATTTGAAGCGTGCGATTGACGAGGGTAAAATGCCGGGCCCACACATCGACGTAACCGGACCTTATCTAGAAGGGGCTGACAGTTACTTTATTCAGATGCATCAACTGAGCGGGGTCGACGAGGCGCGAGAGTTTGTAAACTACTGGGCGGACCGCGGGGTTACTTCGTTTAAGGCGTACATGAACATTACCCGCGCGGAACTGAAGGCCGCGATTGAAACTGCTCATAAGCGCGGGATCAAAGTTACGGGCCATCTTTGTTCCGTGACGTACCCAGAAGCGGCGGAGCTGGGCATTGACGATCTGGAGCACGGATTTTTTGCGAATACGCAACTCGATCCCAATAAAAAGCCGGACCAGTGCAGCGATAGCATGGGCGACTACACTCTAGAACATATGGATGCGAACAGCGCGGAGGCGAAATCGCTGATCGAGACTTTGGTGAAGCATCACGTTGCCGTCACTTCGACGCTGCCGGTGTTTGAAGGTGACATCGCAGGCCGGCCACCACTTCGACAGGCGATGCTGGACGCGTTATCGCCGCAAGCGCGCGAAGCGTATTTCTACGGGCGAAACCGGCAGGCTGTCAGTTCATCGAAACGTGACGGCGCCAAGCTCATGAAGCGCGATATGGAGCTGGAGCGCGCCTTTGCGGCCGCGGGAGGATTGCTATTGGCCGGGCCGGACCCCACCGGCGATGGCTCGGTCGTTCCCGGATATGGCGATCAGCGCGAGATTGAATTGCTGGTGGAGGCTGGATTCCAGCCGCTGCAAGCAATCAAAATTGCGACACTGAACGGGGCGATTTACATGGGCAGGCAGGAGCACATCGGATCGATTGCGGTTGGCAAGGATGCGGACCTGGTGCTGATAAAAGGCGATCCAGCGTCTCGAATCGCTGATATCGAAAATGTGGAGATCGTTTTTAAGGATGGCGTCGGCTACGACGCGAAAAAACTGGCGCAGTCCGCAAAGGAACGCTACGGACAGTATTAATAGTGAGATGCCTACTGCAAGTGCGTCGCGCGGACACATTCATTTCTTAAGTGCTCAGTAACGCTAGCGCGGAGTGATGCGGTAGTCGGTGTGCGCGCAATTTTCCGCGCTACGCGGGACTTGGCCGCCAAGACCGTGCGGTGTGAGGTAGGTGTCTTTCGCAAAACACTCACGGCGCGGGGACGAAGGCTAACCAGAAAAACGAAGGCTTCATGGAAGTGACCGTCCGGGAATACAAGCCCGAAGGGCAACTGGTCTCGGCACAGTTTGTCTGCGGCGTCTTCATCGCTTCGTAGCTGCCGCTAGCGAGCTCGGTGGAAATGGCTTCGCCGGGAGGTACGAGGTAAGCCAGTACGGTGTTCGCAGGCATGGAGCTGCATACCTCGGTAATGCGGCATTGTCGAGAAACAGTTTGCGAGGCACCTCGACCTCGAGGCTGAAGGGTGTTGCCTTTCCCGTGCTATGAAGGACGACAAAATATTCCAAGGTTTCCGACAGGCGTGCCATAAAGAATGCTGAATTCGAGGGTTGCTCGTCGGCAAATTTCGCACCGGCGTCCGCGCGATATCCCTTGAAAGCCAAATCCCGATCGGGAGTGGGGCATGAACGGTGAAGACGTAGGCTCTTTCCTCGCCGATCACAAATTCCCTGTCCTTATTAATTTTCGAGGGTGCCGTTGTCGGTGAGCGAGGTTGCGTCCGACCGAAGGGCAAGAGTTATTGCGGCGTCACTCGGCTTTCGGGTTGCCGGAGACGACTATACAGTTGTCGACGCGGGCTCTGAAGTTTTCTCGTGGTCACTCCCAAGATGCGAGGGCGAGACAAGTAAACGCAAGGATGGCTGACCCATCGAAGCCGGACTGCAAAGCTCGGATGCGCGAGTTACTTCTTCGTGTAAACGGGTCCAGCATCGGTGGTGAAAGTATTGTTGTTGGAGAACCACTGGTTCGCCGCGATCGAAGGCGCACCATAGAACCAGGAGAAAAACGCCATTTCCTGCAGGTGGTACTTGAATCCGTTCGTTCCAGTAACCGTGGCGACGTTCGTGCCCGTCAGCGGATCGGCTACTTCAAGATTGTCCTGGCACCCGCCGGTCTGCCCGGTGTGGCCCCAAGCGGGAGCTGGATTGCCGCCGAACGGGTCATCCATCCACTCGCCTACTTCATGAGCGGCAATGGATGTATCCATGATCTCGGGGCCAAAGACGCCCGAGGTGTCGAAGTCAATGAAGGCGTAGGTTTGGACGCGCGCTCCCGGTTGCTGAGTCACGGCGGCGTGGAAGCCTAGAGCGCAGCACTTTTTCAAATCGCCGGAGGAGCCGTTCGCCATTACGGTGTTATAGAACAAGGATTGGCGTTGAACTTCACACAGCAACCGAATGGTGTTCAGAACGGCACGACGTCACGCTGCAGTCCCTCTCTGCGTCATCGCGTCTGGAGGCTGATGGCATGGCGAATTCTCCGGCCACCGTCAGTGTGGACAGGAGAATCCAATGCAGGATTGCGGGCCGAAGCCTGGTTGTAACGGCGTTTGTTGCGATGGCGCTGCTGCTTCCCGTCGCGAGGGCGGATGACGGTACGAGGAAAGGCGTGTCCGCGAGCGTAGCGGGAGCGCAAGAGAGTGCCAGTACATGCGCGGACGGCCAGAACGCTGGAGCGGAAGAGGGAACCAACGAAAAAAAGAAGAAACCGAATTTGTTGCGCGCGTGGATCAATCTATCGGAGAACTGGCTGTCTCCTGTGGCGACAACATCTGGCCGGCTGAAACAGGAGTTCCGCTACGATATTTGGGATCAACCAGCCAGCGGGAACCGGAATTACCAATTGGGAAGGAACAAGGGGTTGGAGCTGATCACGAGTTCGCGCACGCAGATCCTGATCGGAGTGCCGGCACACGCTGGTGATGCCGAATGATCCGCTTATGGAGCAATGACTACTGAGCCCAGGACGCTTTCCTGTTTGACGGCGAGCAACGCATTGTTGGCATCTTTCAGCGGGAAAACGTTGACGTTAGGGCGAATACGAAGATCGTTGGAAATCTTCAGAAAATCGCGGGCGTCCTGGCGGGTCATGTTGGCGACGCTGCGGATCTGGCGTTCGCCCCAAAGCAATTTGTCATAATCGAATGGCGGCATCTGGTCTAGATGAATGGCATTGATGGCCAGCACGCCTGCTTTGCGCAAACTGGAAAGGGCGCTCACAACCACTTTACCACTGGGAGCAAAGGTGATGGCGCGATCGAGTTCCACAGGAGGCTTGTCGTCCTCTTTTCCGACCCAGGTTGCGCCAAGGGAGGCAGCCCGCGCACGATGAGATTCGCCTCTGGTTACAACATAGACCGCGCAATTCCAGGATTGCAGTATGGCAATTGCCAAACTTGCGGAACTTCCAAAACCAAAAAGGCCAACTCGCTCACCCGACTTAACACCGGCAACGCGCAAGCTGCGGAAACCGATTATTCCGGCGCACAACAATGGCGCGACGTAGATGTCGTCTAAACCCGCGGGTAATGGAAAAGCGAAGTCCGCGCGTACCAGGGCGTATTCGGCATAGCCTCCATCGACTGTGTATCCCGTAAACGTGGGCTTATCGCACAAATTTTCCATTTCGTGGCGACAGTACCAGCAAACACCGTCTACCCCGCCGATCCAGGAAACCCCGACGCGCGATCCGTAAGGCACGTCGGGCGTCGCACCCTTCACAACTTCACCGACGATTTGATGACCTGGAATGACGTACTCCTTAACGGGGGGAAGATCTCGCTCCACGATGTGAAGGTCAGTGCGACAGACGCCGCAAGCGAGAACGCGAAGCAGCAGGTGCGCAGCTTTGACCTGAGGGCGATCCACGTCCTTGATTTCTAGAAATCTTTCCGGCGCGGCACGCGCTGCTGTAAGAACGGCGGCTTTCATTTGGTCTTGGTCGTGAACGACTGCAAATCAACGCTGGTCTATACGCCCTACCAGAGTTCGAAACTGCCTCGTAGTTTGCCATCACCCTGGTCTGGGGCGCAAACAGAGCAAACAAATCATCCACTACGTGCGGAGAGCGATGTGGACGGCGTGATGCGGAGCCCTGCACAATCAAGGTTGCCGTGTGTTAGTCAGCTCGTGCAGGCAGGAGTTGGCAGGTGCGGAAAGCAGCGAAGACAGGCACTACCGATGCGAGCGCGTCGAGCGCAGCAAACTGGATTAGCGTAGCGATTGGTGGCCTCATCTTGATGTTTCTCCTCTTGGCGCTTCTGCTGCTGTCGCTACACTTTGTTTCGTACGCTAGAGCGAAAGACATTCTTTGATTGGTCGCTAGAGATGCACGACGCTTAGGGAAACCCGCGTAATCTGACTACGGGAGGCATGTTCCATCATAAGGTAAGCAAACGTCGTCTGCCCATGAGTGTAGCCATGTGCCTAGTAGCCGACTTTTGCCTGGAGCCGCCTCGTGGTTGGTTTTCCGCGAGTGTGGAGTTGCGTTTTGCTCAAAGTGGCGATGACGGCATCGGCAGGCGACTGCCTGGCAGTGAGCTATCTCGCCGGTGCATTCTCTTGAGCAAACGAAGACGCTCGAATAACTTAACGCTGGAGTGCGCTTGATGGCGGACATGATCCGAAACGGATCGCAATCCGCAGGAACTTCGCATTTGGCAGCAAATAGTCCCGCAACTAGTCGCAATGAGTGCCGAGCCTCGAATCAGTACGATCCGGTTGCGGAATTTTTGGGCTTGACGCTGCCTGGGGGCCGAGATATAACTTCGTCATAGTCTTATGAATTTGGAATAATATTACAGATTTTGTGAATGCTGGGTGTGGCCCCGAGGAAGACAAAAACGGCGAGCACGTACCGCGCTCATCGCGAGCGTCAGCGAAGGCGGATTCTGGATGCCGCCACAACGCTGTTCGATGAAAACGGAATCGATCGGGTCACCCTGGCGGAAATCACCTCCGCGAGCGGGCTCCGAGCATCGACGCTGTACCAGTATTTCTCGAATAAAGACGACATCGTTTGGGCGATCGCGGGTGAAGTTCTGGGAGCCGGTCTTGGAACGATCAAGCAGACTATCGCACGTGCGCCGACCGCACTCGCCCGGATCACGGCCCTGCTTGAGTTCATGGCCGACGAGCTTTGCGAGCACCAAAGCAAAGTGCGATTCATGGCGCAGTTTGATGTGATGTACGCACGAGACTGGCCTACGGAACGCCTGCTGGCAATGGAATCACAAATCAATCCCGAGGGATTCCGATACTTCAGCAAGCTGATCCGCGAGGGAATTGCTGACGGCTCTCTGCGCCGCGATTTGGATCCGGATCTGACGATGCATGCGGTTATCAACTCGGTGATTGGCGCACAGCGTCGTCTGGCGTCGTTAGGGAACAAAGTTGAATTGGAATACGGTCAACCGATCGATCGATTGTTCCGCGAAACGATTCGTTTGATCTTGCTCGCATTACGCGCGCCGGAAACTCCGGGCGCAAGCAAACCTGCAAAGCGGGCGAAAACTCGCAAACGCATTACCAAAGGGAGAATCCCGTGAAGCTTCATTTTTGTTACCGGATCGTGGTTGTTGCGATCCTTGCATCGCTCGTTCCTGTGTCGCGAGGTGAGGCGAAAACGGAAAGCCCCAGACTGGAACTGGCGGCAGACTCCGGTTGGAAGTTCCTCCTTGGGCGATCCGAACGGGGCCGAGGTGCCGTCGTATGCAGACAGTTCCTGGCGAACTGTAGACCTGCCGCACGACTGGAGCATCGAAGGCCGGCCGGAAAAGGACAATCCGAGCGGACAGGGCGGAGGCTTCTTCCCTACCGGGACGGGCTGGTATCGCAAAGCATTCCACGTCCCTGCTGAATGGAAGGGGAAGCGTGTGAGCGTGGAGTTCGACGGAGTGTACAGAAATGCCACCGTGTACCTGAACGGGCACAAGCTGGGAACCCATCCTTACGGCTATACGGCCTTCATTTTCGACCTTACGCCGGAATTGGATTTTGCCGGCGCGAACGTACTGGCGGTGCGGGTTAACAATTCAGCGCAGCCGAACAGCCGCTGGTATAGCGGTTCGGGCATCTACAGGCACGTTCGCGTGATCGTTACAGATCCCGTGCATGTGGCGCATTGGGGAGCTTTTGTCACTACGCCTGAGGTTTCGAGCACGTCGGCCAAAATATCACTGCACGCAAGAGTGGCGAACGAGTCCGCGCAGCAGGAGGGAGTGAGCATCGAGACAACGGTGTTTAACAAGGCCGGAAAAAAAGTGGGAACTGCGAAGTCGAATTTGGCCATCGCACCGGGGGGCGAGGCGGAAGCGACACAAGAGATCACGGTAACAAAGCCGGCACTTTGGTCGCCTGAGTCGCCCGTCTTGTATCGCGCGTTGTCGCAGGTTCGAGAGGACGGAAAAGTTGTAGACGAGGTCGTAACGCCATTTGGCATCCGGTCGCTCGCATGGTCGGCAGAAAAGGGACTGCTGCTGAACGGGAAGCCAGTCAAACTCGCCGGCGGCAGCGTACACCACGACAATGGACCTCTCGGCGCTGCGGCGTTTGACCGAGCAGAGGAGCGGAGAGTCGAGCTACTGAAGGCGGCTGGTCACAATGCGGTCCGAACGGCACACAACCCACCGTCCACTTCGTTTCTGGATGCGTGCGACCGACTCGGACTTCTGGTTCTCGATGAACCTTTCGATATGTGGAGGGCGCACAAGACGAAGTTCGATTACGGCAGCGACTTCGATGAGTGGTGGAAGAGGGACATCTCGGCAATGGTGCTGCGCGATCGCAACCATCCCTCGATCGTGATCTGGGGAATCGGGAACGAGATCCCCGAGCTGGAGGTTGAATCAGGCCAGGCAATCGCGAAAGCAATTGGCGGATCAGGTGCGCTCGCTCGACAGTACGCGCCCGCTTACACTGGCATTTCCCGGCACGACTACGGCACCGAATGCGCTCGCCGTTTTTTCGTTTCTGGACATCACCGGCTACAACTACAACCTCATCCAGACCTATACGGCGGACCATGAACAATTGCCGTCGCGAATCATGCTGACCACGGAGTCGTATCCTGCGAAGGCGTTCCCGTTATGGCAGATCTCGCAGGATAACCCATTTGTGATCAGGCGATCTCACGTGGACGGCAATGGATTATCTGGGAGAGTCGGGGATCGGCGCGTGGTCCTATGGCACTCCGGAGCAGGCTGAAGACGGCGGAGCAGATGATGGACGGGCATGGTGGACGCAGGATTTATCGACAAGTTATTCACGGACATGGCCAATGGAGTGGATGTTATGGCGGAAATGGCCAAAGGCTCTTCCGATCCAGGCATGAAAGCTGCAATGGAGGTTCTGTTTCACGGTTATCCGTGGCACGCGGCGGTGTGCGGAGATCTTGATCTGACGGGATTCCGGAAACCGCAGTCTTACTATCGAGACATTATGTGGAACGGCGGCGATCGCGTGTATGCAACGGTGCGTTTACCCGAAGCCGGACGGCAAGAAGATCATCGCGGTTGGTTGGTCCACATATCCCACGATTCCAGCCTGGAGCTGGCCGGGCCAGGAAGGCAAAGAACTTCAGGTGGAGGTGTACTCCGGCGCGGAAAAGGTGCAGCTGTTTCTGAATGGGAAGCTGATCGGGGAGAAGCCAACTGGCCGCGACCAGGAATTCAAGGCGGCGTTCTCCGTGCCGTATTCGGCGGGCACACTAAAGGCGGTGGGCATCCGCGGAAATCGCGCTGTCGGTGAGAGCGTTCTGACGACAGCCGGAGATGCTGTGGGTCTGCGCATGACGGCGGACCGACCTGTGGTTAAGGCCAATGGGGAGGACTTGTCGTTTGTAACGGTGGAGGCGGTCGACGCGGAAGGACGGCTTCAGCCGCATGCAGAGCACGAGGTACAGTTCTCGATCAGCGGCCCCGGCAAGATCGCCGCCGTCGGAAACGGTGACGGACACGACGACGCATCCTATCAGGGAGATCGGCGCAAGTTATTCGAGGGGCGCGCGCTGGTTGTGGTTCGCACATCAAACGATGCCGGCACCGTCAAGCTGACGGCCAAGACGTCTGGCCTAAGCGATGGTGCTGTGAGCATTGAAGCCAAAGCCGCGCAGCCGCATCTTGAATTGCAGTGAATGGGAAGGCCGGTTTCCGAGAGATGCGATAAGCTCGCAATACTCGACGTGCTCGAAGCACATCTGACTAGCGCGCTATTCGGACGTGTGGGTACTGGGGGAGACTTTGTCCGGTAAGTGGACTCGCCAGAAACTTCTTGATACATGGGCGGGTGTAACCTCTAGGCCGAGTTGGGCAGCTTTCCTTCTGATGAATTCGATTTGTTGTTGGCGGTTTCTTCGCTCCTAATACTCTGCACCGTTGTCGACCTACTGCGGACCATACTTCAACATTCGATAGACCAGTCGAGCGAGCCGATGAGCCATCGCGGTGACGGCTTTCGGGGCGCCGAGCTTGCTACGCAAGCGGCGCTACTGCGCGCCGAGGTAGGTCTGGCTTCGCAGTAGGGTTAAGGCTCCCAGACAGAATGCGTAATTTATAAATTAACTCGAAGGGGGTCTCAGATTGAGTCCTACTGTCTCGAGCTCAAACGTTAGCGCCCTCCAGGGAAAGCGCTTGAAGAAGATTCGTGATAGATTTCCGATTTGGATATAGAGGCATAAATACGAATGCCTGTGGAAGAGCCATTGAATGGCGAAGACAGAGAGCGGCTGTGCGAGGCCGTTTCGCCTAGCAGGGTAGTCTGTGGATTCCCAGCTACGGTACATTGTTCAATCTGTGGAAAGTGGTTTTGCGATGCGCACGCGGAGGATGAACCTTGGCATCCGTGTGCGTCATCACCTGCTTTCCGTTGAACGTGGGTGGTTTGCGCAAGGCAGCACGGAAATTGCAAATAGAGGACTCACTCACAAAAACGGCGAGTGGGGCACCCCGGCCGTGAGAAGCGTGTTCATTGAGATTCCGTTCTCGGGAAAGAGATTTATGGGGCGAGCGGACTTAATTATCGGTTGGGTTTAGGACTTTGAAAGTTGCGGCCGCCAATCCACCGCCGGCAAAATCGGCTATAAGGTAGATCCAGATATTGGGCCAGGACGACAGGCCCATAACCGAGATGCCCACAGCAACCGCTGGGTTGAACGCTCCACCAGAAATATTGCCGACGGAAAACGCTCCGACGAGCACGGTGAATCCGATGGCGAGTCCGTAGAAGGAATTACCGGCAGTACCTTTGGCGGTCGCGGTATTCAGAACGACGTAAACAAGGGCGAAGGTGAAAAGAAATTCAGCGAGAAGCGCCGGAAGTGTCGCCGGCTGGAGTGGTGTAACGGCGACGCCGCCCTTTAAGAATTTAACGGCGAAAGCGGCGAGCACGGCGCCAAAGATCTGGAACGCCATATAGGGCGCGACATCTTTGGTTTCGCACTTCCCGCGCAGCCATACGCCTAGGGTAACGGCGGGATTAAAGTGGGCCCCAGAAATATGGCCGCCAGCAAAGATCATCACCATGAGCGCAGAACCGATTGCGAGCGGGGCGAGCGCACCTGCACCGTTACCGACGACCGTGCATCCGATGGTCAAAACGAGGAAAAATGTCCCGATGAATTCAGCGATGTATTTGTTCAAGATCAGCCTCTTTCCTGGAGAGAAGTTTTGGCGGCCTCAGGATTTACTGAGGGGATTGTACTAGGCACCCAGCCGTACCCTCCAGCATAAATTTATTCGATTCGCACAGGCTGATTTTCGAAGATTATCCAGGCTGGTAGCACGTCGCTTTGAGCACCAGCGATAGCCGTTCGGCGTCTGCACTTCCCATCGTTTGTGATTTTGCCTTGGGCAGCAACGAAGAAGAGCGAGAGTGCGGAGAAAAGTAGAAGATGGATACTCGAAATTCGAACGGTGTTATCAAGCATGATGCCTCCTCGTGGCAGCGTGCCGAGGCGGTAGCGGGCCAGGGATGCGGCTGACAGTTCCGAAGGTTGCAATACCGCAGATAAGCGTGGGATAAAACAGTCCAACCCCAGGGTCGCGGAACCGTTGCTACTTGAGGAAAGTCATGCGGAACCCGTCTGAGCCTCTCTAAATCGGCTCAAAGTCCTTCATTGGAATTCGAACCGTCTTTTGGTTTGGCCTATACCGACTTGGCTTCGTTCAGGTAGGGATTGCGTACGGTAAGGGAAGGCCAACACGCCGCAAGAGGTCCTTAAAGCGCGGGTTGGAGCGCAAGGCGTCCATGCTGGGATCGATGTGAAGATAGATGAGCCAGTGGGAGTGCTCTTCGTGAGATTTCTCTAAGTATTCGATGGCGCGGTCGTCTTCGCCCAAGCCGATGTGAATTCCGGCGAAGAAATAAGGTGCAACATACTTGTGTTTTGTTAGTTCCGTGAGCTCGCCGAGAATCTGGATGGCTTTCTCTCTTTTACCCGCGGTGGCAAAAGTTTGCGCCAGCGCAGCGCGCATCAGAGGACTGCCGCCAGACAACTCGACTCCCTTCTCACCATCGGCGATGGCCAGTTCATGGCGAGCCATTTTCCGGTGCATCAGGCCCAGGATCCAATACGTAACCGGGTAGTTCGGGTCCAATTCGACGGTTCGCCAGAGTTGTTCGAAGGCGTGGTCGTATCGCCTCGCCATGTAGAAGGCCCAGCCGATAGCAACGCTGATGATCAGGGAGAGTGGATCGAGCTCCTGGCTGTTCTTCATTTTTGCGATGGCTTCTTCGTGGCGCCCCATGGTCATCAAATACTCGGCGTACCAATGATTGGCGGTCGGATAGACGGGATTGAGAGCAAGGCTGCGTTTGAATTCCGTCTGAGCCTCTTGCCATTGCCAATCGTGAAGCCACAAGACGGCTGAGAGCGCGGTGCGGGCTTCGCCGAGGTCCGGGTCGAGTTGCAAGGCCCGCGTCGCGGCGATTTTGCCTTTCGGGTACGCGTCGTTTGGAGGCAGATAGCTATTCCAACCGAGAAGCACGTACGAATCGGCCACACCAGAATATGCGAGAGCGTAGCCGGGGTCCTTCTTGATCGCCTGCTGAAAGTATTCGATGGACCTGTAGAACCCGTCTTCGGTCCACCTGTTCCAGTGATGACGGCCTTTCAGGTAAAGCTGGTACGCTTCTGGGTCGTCGGTCTGGCGCTTGGTCAGCCGCGTTTTTTCCGAGCGGGAGAGCCTTAAGCGCAATTTTTCCGATATTTCATCAGAAATTTCATCTTGAATCGCAAAGATATCGCCAGGCTTGCGATCGTATTGCGCGCCCCACAATTGAGACCCCGTAGCCACATCGACCAACTCGGTCCCAATGCGCAAAGAGCCACCGCTTTGCATAATTCTTCCGGTGAGCACGGCACGCACGTTGAGCTCGCGACCGACGACTAGCGGGGCAATTCCTCGGCCCTTGTAGCGAAATACTGAGCTCTGGGCCATGACTCGAAGTTTAGGGATGGTCGCGAGAATATTGATAAGACTGCCCGCGATTCCGTCACTGAGGTATTCATGCTCCGGATCGCGACTGGCGTTTTCGAACGGCAAAACTGCAAGCGAGTCGACGATCTTCGAGACTCGCGTTGCGCGGAGGGTGCCTGTCTGCGTTGTGGAATTCCCTGCCCTGTGTTCTCCGGTCGATTGCAGATGACTCCTGTCGGATATCGGACCGGAATCGATGACTCGCTCGAGTCGTTGCAGATCCGCGCGTATGTCGGCCGCATGCTGATAGCGCTGGTCTCTATCCTTAAGCAGTGCCTTGTTGATGATTTCTTCGAGGATCGACGGCACATCGGGATTAATCGTTCGCGCGGAAACCGGGGACCTCGTCAGAACGGCCTCGATAATCACGCCGCCGGTGGTACCGCTAAAGGCCTGGCGCCCTGTCGCCATTTCATATAACAACAGGCCGAACGAGAAGATATCCGTGCGCGGATCCAGATTGTCTCCGCGGACCTGCTCGGGTGACATGTAGGAAGGAGTGCCGCTGATGATTCCCGCGATCGAAGTGGAATCAGGCGTTACGACGGCAAGATCTGCTTCTGCCATGGCAGCGCCTTTGGGAACAAGCTTAGCGAGGCCAAAATCGAGAACCTTGGCCTGGCCGCGCTTCGTTATAAAGATATTCGCGGGTTTGATGTCGCGGTGGATTATTCCTTCGGTATGCGCGGCGTCCAGGGCTTCGGCGATCTGGATGCCAAGTTTCAGGATTTCTTCGAGAGGAAGCGGCTTTCCATCGATGTGAGTGCGCAGCGTCTCACCGTCGATGAACTCCATAGCAATGAATTCTCGGCCATCCTGCTCCCCGATATCATAGATAGTACAAATGCCCGGATGATTCAGAGCGGAAGCGGCTCGCGCCTCGCGCCGAAACCGCTCCAGGGCGAGCGAGTCCTGGGTCATGTTGTCCGGCAGGAATTTCAGAGCAACCGGTCGGTCGAGGCGGGTATCGAAGGCCTTGTAGACCACGCCCATTCCCCCGGCACCAAGTTTTTCCGTGACGCGAAAGTGGGAGATGGTCTCGTCAATCATCGCTGGGGCCACTGTTCAGAAAGCGGAGTTGAACTTCACAATGTCTGGTCGTCGAGACTGGCGTCTCCCTCTGGCTTTCGGCGCACCACATTCGGAGGCTTGGGAGAACCTAGCATGCTCAAAACGCGCGAGCCCTCTCCGTAGGAGCTAATCTCTGCTTGATGTTCGAGCTCGAAGGTTACGTTCTTGTTGCACACCAAGCATACTAGCGCGCCATACGCCGTCCCATCCCGTTGCACAAACATGTTGTAGCGCATGACGCGCTCGCAACATACGGGGATCCAAAGATTTGGAGATTGCGCAGCGCTCAAGATTCACCTGTAAACAGTTAGCTGTCGGCAATTATACACTGAAAAAGTGTTTGGCTGACGGAGCGACATCGGTAGCCGGCATGAGGGCAGCGTCTGGCGGGGACGGCGAGCGACCGCAAGAGCGAGGCTCTCTCTTTTATCCGTACGGAGGCAGTGGAGGCACTATGAAGCGTATTCATGTGTTCGTGAGTATCGGGTTTCTCGCCGGCATCGGCTTGTTCGCCCACACTGCCGGGCTAGGCAGAATTCCGAGAACTGAGCTTGATGCTTCCCAATCTACGGTGACAATTGGCTGCCACGCGAGGTAATGGCCCTTCTTCAGGTTGTAATTGATGAAGTACTGCAGGAGGAATTGGTTCACATCGGGCTGGCTACTAATTCGTGTGGCGCCACTAACCGGAAACGGCCCAGCTTGGGACCGATGAGCGCCCCGTCCAATGTATCGGCCACAAGGAATTTCGGAATCGAGGAATACAGAATCAAGTTCGGCAAGAGCGAACACTACTCGATAGCCGTCTTCTGCTTCCGCTATAGCTTAGGTAGTCATGAGAGGCTCAGTTCCTCAAGTAACACACCCTCCTAGACTTCCGTCTTTTTCTCGTGTGAATTCGTGACGCGCACCGTTGTTCGCAGCATCGACTTCAAGTCCGCAATCGTTAATGAGAGTGGCGTGGCCACAGCTCCCCGATTTTGAGCTGGGCGATAGCTGGCAGGGTCTGCGGAATCGCAATCGGGAAGAATGTGGAAATGATTAAGATCGAAAACAAAATCGCCGGGAGAGTACGACAAGTTCGGGCAAGTATGTGCGAGTCGTTCGCTTCGCCTGATCATCACGGATTCAATAAAACTTTCCCAACATTGATGACGACGTCGGCAATAACACCGCCGAGTTGCAATTCGGTGTTTGTTCCCTCGAGGCGATTGCGAGCCGAGAAAGTCATGAGCATAAGGATACTTTTGCCATTCCGCTCACGTCCACCTTATTTGGCCGGGCGTGATACTTCCTGCTGGACTTTGTTGACTTCGGACCCATTGGACACCGCGATATTTTGCAGCTACGGAATTACATTACCGAAGACGGAGAAAATGAGAAGGCGACCGGGGAAACAAGTCGCCTTCTTCTTAGGTTGGGGGTGTTAGAAGTAGTAAGTTGAGTGAGACTATCCCGGCTCAGTTGGCGCGGTCACCTAGGAAAAGTACCAGTGGGGATTTCGACAATTTTATCTCGTCGGTGGGTCCGCTGTTGCATTGACCCCGAGAGCGCTGGCTTCGGGAGGGGCTAACGCAAAGCGCGGCAGGTCGATTGAAGTCCCGGGGAGGTTGCACGAAGGCACTCGAAATAATGCCGTTACAAGTCCGGCGCGCTTCGATGAAAGCGAGGGGGACCCTTTCTCGTGGTCACTTTCGGGCGATGTCGTTAATTTGGAGCGTGGCTAACACGCCTGGCGCATTTCGAAGAAGGCAAACCCAAGAGAGAAGATGAACAGAAGTTGCGGCCTTAGAGCGAAAGAGCCCGCCGTCTATGACAAACGGTGCGAACGATGGCCACTCTTCGAGATGTGGATAAACCCGTGAAAGACGGATTTAACCCATGACTTGATAGGGTATCTTGTACGAGCAGAATGGCGGGGCGGAGGAAGATTGTGGAGTACTGGCTAAGGAGAAAGATTATGAACAGCAAAATGACGGGAGCGGCAGGATTGGCTGGGGCATTTGTTGCGGGGATGCTGGTGGCGACGGTGTTGGTTGGGGGAATGGCTGCGGCGCGCGCAAAAACGCAGGGGCAGTGAGTTGTCCTGCAGCGGGTCATCAGCCCGACAGTAACCGGCGAGGACATTGCTTTGCTGCGGAAAGATGTACGGGCAATGAAAATGCAGGTGATTGGGCAGAATATGTCGCTGTCGGATCCGGAGGCGGAGAAGTTCTGGCCCATCTACAAACACTAGGCGGACGACTTGCATGAAGTGAACAACGGGAAGTATGCACTGTTGAAGCAGTACGCGGAAATGTGGCAACGATGACGGACCAGGGTGCACTGATTTATGTGCGGCGCTGGATGGAGGTGGGCGCGCAAGCGCAGGCGTTGCGATTGAAGTATGTGCCGGCGGTGACCCAGGCGTTGCCGGGGAAGAAGGCGGCGACGTTTTTTCAATTGGACCGGCGACTCAGCATGATGGTCGATTTGCAATTGTTTTCGCAGATTCCGTTGGCGCATGTGAAGGAGTAGGGGGAGAGATAATTGATATCAGTAATCGGGGGAGCGAAGAGCTTATGGCCGGTTCTGGGTGACGTAAGTACTCTATCGGAGGCGCGTTTTCACAAAAGCCTGAAGTCCGGCCTAGGTGCTCTGCGCGCGTTCGGTCGAGCCGTTTGAAGGTAGGCGCTGGCGGTTGCGGCGGATGCGGGCTAGTGGACTGTAACAGCTGAAGTGGTAGTAATGCGACGTGTAGGGTCGAAGTAGCGCCACTTTACAGTCTTGGGCACGTTGTTGTAATGCCGGATGTACTTCATGAGCTTTCTCCGCAAGTCGGACACCGACTTGAACACTCCGCGCGCAATGACGTCGCGCTCGATCTGGGCAAACCAGAGTTCGATCTGGTTGAGCCAGGAGGAATAGGTCGGAGTGAAGTGCAGATGAACCTTCGGATGGCGAACCAGAAAGTCGTCGACTTGTCCCGTCTTATGGGCCGAGAGGTTATCGGCAATCACGTGGATCTCTTTGCCGCGCGGCTGGTTGACGACGATGTCCGCCAGGAAGGCGACGAACTCCGCAGAGGTGTATCGCACAGCCGTTTTGCCGAGCACCTCGCCGGTCTTGGTGTCGAACGCCACGTACAGGGACAGCGTGCCGTGCCGCTCGGCACGTCCCGGCGAGAGTGGCAACACCGGATCCTTGCGGTCGAGTGCCTGAATCGCCGTCTTTTCATCCACACAGAACACCGCCGCATGCGCCGGAGGGTTCAGATACAGACCAATGATGTCGGCGGCCTTCTGCTCAAAATCCGGGTCGTTGGTTGCCATGTAGCGGTCCAGCCGCTGGGACTTGAGTCCGTGCTTGGCCCACACCCGCGCCACCATCATGTGACTGACCTTGAGCTGCGTTCCCAGCCTGCGCGTGCTCCACTGCGTCGCCCCGTCCGGCGGCGAACGTTTGAGCGTCCATTGCAAAATACGCGCTTCCAGGGCAGGAGTCAGCGTGGTGGCCTCTTGCCCTGCGTGCCTGCTGAACAGCCCCGCCAGCCGCTCTTTGCGAAAGCGCTTGCTATACGTTTCTAGGGCGCGCTTCTACGGAATCGGGCGGGCCGAACAGCACATAGATTCGCCCGCGGTCCGATTTCCAACCGGCAAGTTGGCCGCCATCGGGAGCCCGTTCTTTGTACATTTCATTCGCTACGGCGATGCGACGGTAATGCTCCACCTTGAAATAGTGGTCTGGCGAATCGGGATCGACGGAACGCCGATACCAGAACTGCTCGATGAACTGATCTCGCTCCTCGTCGGTACGCAAATGCAGAAAGGCGCAACGTTCTTCCGGGGAGATGACGTAGACGGCATCCTCGCTCAGCCAGTAGCGAGCACTTGTTGGCAATCCGCGGATAGTCTGCCGCCCCTCTTGCGGTTGCTCAAAACAACGATGCCGCTTCTGTTGAGATGTCACTCCAGTCTGTGCATCGTGCGAGTTATGGCCGGAAGTCGCTCCTACATCCTGTGCAAGAACGGAGACTTCATGGAACTTGGCGCATACCAACAATGCAACGCAGAGTGTGAAAAGATGAGGTCGCATTTTCATTCTGGTTGTGAAGAAAGATTCGTGGTCGTTGATTTAAGTTGTCAGAAGATGGTAGACGGATTCAGTAACTTGGATCCAAATGGCGAGCGTTTTTATTCCTCCTGAAACAAGAATGGCTCCTCCCTCTTCGAGAGGAGCCGACTCTTGCGACTTCAAAATCAACAATTCAGTCGCCCGATGGAATCGCTCAAACTAGGCACCTGCGGCCCGTTGGCTGATGAAGTCCTTGGCCTTTGCCATCTCCGCGTCAAATTTAGTCAGTTGTTCTGGCGTCAGGAAGTTCTCAAGTTTCTCCCGGCCAGCGTCGCGATTCTTGGCAATATACTTGGCGATGTCTTCTTTCGAGACGTTTGGATTCTGCTTCCTATACTCTTGCAGCTTCTCGTATTTCTCCGTCAGAAAGGACTTGAGTCCTTCTTTCTGCGTATCGGAGAGGTTTAGTTCTGTGCCGAGTCGTTTCAATTCAACGGCGATATTGCTGAGTTCATCCGGAGTCATACTGTTTCTCTTTCTGGGCGGGCTTATCTTTGGAGGCATTCGCTGGAGAGCGTCCAGCCAACGGACAACCTTCGTTGCCGTTTTCAAGAGCTAGGTCCCTTGGGTATGTTGCGAACGTAGTTGAATGCGACGGAGGCGTCAAGAACAAAAGAGCAAGCCAATCTAAATTTGTGCCAGCCTATCAGCAAGCCCAATCAATTCCTAGTTCGTTGAGAACCGAATATCTTGCTGCTAGTACCCATGGAGTTGTGCGTTGAATTCCTGCTCCCGGACACAGCAGTGACTCGCGAAAAGTATATTGGAGGTAATGATCACTGGCAGCGTGGCCTGGTGCCCGCCCGCGAGTGCTACTTCGGGCGTTTCGACAACGAGCGACCCGGCCACGCCGATGACGTACTTTTCGCTGATTGTTGCTCCCGACCTGTTTCGTGGATGCCCTTCGATATCACAAGATTTCGTGGTGCGAGCAGGCTCGGAGGGCGTGGAAATGACTAAGAGGATCGGGCCATCGCACTTCAAGGAAGTGCTGGACATTTTGGGCAATTGAGAACATAAGGAAGATACAGGGCGTATCCTAGAATCTCGCCAGGGAGGGCAATCATGCAAAATAAAGGGTTAGTTGGTTTTGCGATAGCGATGCTGATTGCTGCGCTTACGCTGTTTGTGGCGACTGCAGCAGCCGATCAAGTGTCGGGAACGTGGAAGATGAATGCAGAAAAGTCGAAGTACAGCCCAGGACCGCCGCCGAAGGATCTAACGGTTGTCATCGAAGCTAATGAGACTGACTACAAGCTAGACGCGACCGGGACGGACGGTGACGGAAAACCGATGCACGTCCAATATGACGCGAAGCTTGACGGGAAGGACTACCCAGCTACCGGGATCGTGAATGCCGACACCGTTTCGATGAAGCGGATCGATGCGAACACTACCGAAACCAAACAGAAGAAAGATGGGAAGGTAGTGATGACGATTACGTCGAAAGTATCCAAAGACGGAAAGACGCGGACATCGACGTGGCGCGGCAAGAACGCCGATGGCAAGGACGTTCACAACGTCGTCGTGTTTGACAAGCAGTAGCGTGCAGAGACAACTCAGCTGTTGACGGGCTTCGCCGACCGCCGTAAACGGACTAATAGAAAGCCCGACGTCAGGAGAAGCAGCGAGGACGAATAGAATCCCGGCGCAACTCCATGGAAATGGACGGACGGAACGATGCGTCCGCGAATCGTCGCGCAAATATGGCCAAAGGCGTTCAACATCATAATTCCAGCAAACAGGTAGGCTAGCGGGCGCAAAAACCGCGAGTTGCGATACGCGAACGCCGTCAGGATCAGTAGAGCGGAATTGGCCACGATCAGCCCAGTGAGCCACGTGCGAAATTCCATATCCAGCCGAGGAAACCACGAAAAGTGGCCGTATAGTGTAAGTACGGTTGCATTGTAATAGTCCAGGAAACCAGTCAATGCTTCGTCGACAACGTGCACCACGAACGCCAGGCACAATGCCAACCATGCCAGGCCGAAGTTACCGGGCTGCGCTGACTTCTGTTCCGGCGTCATGCTCAGGATTCTATCTCAGTTGTATGAATCGTCGCTGAAGGGAGAGCATTTGTGGTCAGCCGGTGATTTACGAGGTAGCCGAAGGAGTGGGCACACTAAGAGATCTGCGCGAGACGGGCTAGAGAACGAGAATCCCGCCCGATCAAACGATACATCGTATTGGGGCAAAAGGTGGCATTTTACGTTAGCGGCAAAACAGCCGCTGCGCACGAGAGCCACTGCTTAAATATTCATCAGTATCATTTTCGCCGGGTGTATCCGCAACTCTCGACTTGGATAGGCTCGATTAAGGGCCGGTCCGTCTCCACGTGGGTGAGTTGACGACCGCTCGGAGAGGTCAAGGACCGAGTTTCCTCTATCATGCAATCAGGCTTTCCCCGATTGTACGACTTCGCATGGGGGAATATATTTCTCATGATGCAGCACTGGGGTTTGCGGCGGCTGGGTTCGGGCGGGAATCTTGTCGTCGCTTTCCCCTTTTGCTCCACTTTCTCAGACACGTATCGCAGCGACTTAGGCTAGGTGTTTGCGCGCGTTTTACCATCGAGTGCGGCTCGAATCCTGGGGAGCGCTTGCCGGGCGGCTTGCTCTCCGGCGCGGATCATGTCACTTGTTTTTGTGAAATCGTCCCACCCGAACGGCGTGACCAGGGGCTCAATAATCACGTCGGCGTGGTGGCGCCATTCCAGGTCTGCATGCTTCTGAATAATGGTGAACGAGCGGCTGAGAATTTCAGTAAAGGTGCGCGGTTTTTCGGTGACGCCAACTTCCAGATAAACAGCGATGACTATCTCTGCCCCCAGCAGCCACGTTCCTTCGATTGGAACTAGAGCGGTCAGGAAGCCATCGACGAGCGTGCGGCCTTCATATTGGACAGGAACAAATAAGCCCGGATAGGCGCACGACGCCCGCAACGGCGGCGCGAGCGGTCCGCTGTGATGGTAGTACACGGCTAAACCAGCATTGATGTCGGTGGCGGCAATTGCCAGCGGCTTCTTCAGATCTTCGAAACGCTTCAATGGTGTCAGCTTGTCGAGGAACTGCTCCAACCTTTGATGTTCCAAGTTCCACTCATGGAACCACGTCGGTTCCCTTAGAGGCGGGGCAGGTCATGAAATCGAAGCTGAGCGCGGCGCTTGCCGCCGCGATGACCATGCCTCCCATTGCGATGATATGTCTTGCTGCTTCGGTGGCGGTGATAAGCGGCGCTCGCGCCGAGACCACGCTCGAACGGGGTAGCTACCTCGTCAACGCCATCATGGCCTGTGACGGGTGTCATACGCCGCGTCCGGGGGGCGGTGAGTTCGGGAAGACGAAGCGGTTTTCCGGCAGTTCGCCAGGTCTGGGACGAGCCACACTTTCTCGTCAAAGGCGCCAATATTTCCTCCGATCCCACGAATGGCATCGGCGTCTGGAGCGACACCGATTTCAAGCACCTGATGTCGGAGGGCGTCCGGCCAAGCGGCGTGAAGGTCGCCCCGCAGATGCCGTTTGCCTTCTACAAGAAATTCTGACCCCGCGCGATCTTGACGCCGTGAGCGCCTATATCCGTTCGATCGCGCCGCAAAGCAATCAGAAAAAGCAGCCGGTATACAAGGCCGCCATGCATTACGAGGACATCCCAGGCGGCGAAAAACCCTTCACGGACGAGGCACTGAACGAGCCACTCAGGCGCGGATTCTATATTGCCACGATTGCGCATTGCATGGAGTGCCATGCGCGACGTCCAGACGGCACGCCCGGCTATCGCGATTCGTGGGCAAGGGTGGCCACGTTAATAAAGGCCCCTACGGCGAGGTCAAAGTGTCAAACATCACGTCGCACCCGACGCAGGGTATCGGCGCCGTCAGCAATTCGGACATCAAGCGGGCGCTCGCGCAAGGGATCGGCCGCGACGGCCGCAAGCTCAAGCCACCCATCGCGCGCCAGGAATATTTCAGCAAAATGACGGACGCCGATCTCAACGCCCTTGTCGCCTGGGTACGCACCATACCGCCCCTGGAATGAGTGGGCGAACTGCGTCAGGCGGGCGCAGCGTAGTCGTCACTCCAGATAGTGTCCCCAGCCCCATCGTTGGCGCTGGGCTTCCTGGTCTGATCTTGGCGGGCGGTGGTCTGCTCGGCTGGTGGCGACGGCGGCAGAAGATCGCCTGAGCTTTCAGTTCGTTTGCGGCAGCCTGCCGATGGCGAAGTAATCGCGATTTTTGAGTACACGCCCTCGGCACCGCGCGGCAGTTTTTGGCCGTGCGCTTACGAGCGCAGCACCATCAATCTTATAAACGCTTAAACTCTTACACCTGTCAGCGACACCTATTACCCCTGAATTGGCTTGCATTAGTGAGCATAAGACCGCGCGTCATATGCATTTGCATTGGAAATCGCGAGTGTCATATCGTACTTGACAGTTATTCACCATGGCATAACGGCGGCAATTACCCCAATTCCACCCGCCACTCCTGTTCACCCAATTCGGATCGTTAGGATTGTTAGACGCTGCTTGCTTTTTTAAAAGTATGATCCGAGGGTGAGTTTAGGACAGGCTGCGATACACGAGGCTGAGTATGCCCCTATTCACCGCCAGCTCGATGACACTTCTCTATGCAAGCAGGGTCTTTCTTCTCAAATCTGCACATTAGAGTAATGAGTGCAATTAGAGACGACACGAGAGCGGCGGCAGCCAGCGCAATAATCAACTTCATCGGAACTCCCTCTCAATTATGTCACCTTATTTAGAACACGCACTCAAGGCCAAGCACATTGTCGTTCAATAATACACCACTTCGTCTACGAGAGGCGGCACGACAGCACCTCCCTGAAGTGGATAGTTATTAACCCACATTGGCACCGCCGCATGAGCCAATGACGGCAGGGCAGCGGGCATGTCGCTTCGTGTTCAACAATTAAAGGCTTAAATTCTTACATGAGTGTCGCCGCCGTATGGGCCTTTGGTGCGAA
>CAVUHY010000006.1:0-113799 GCA_963741365.1 Candidatus Acidiferrales bacterium
CCGGAGCGCCTCGGCGTCTCCCGGCCCGACGGACTGTTCCGCAGCGAGACCTTTTCTGTACGCGTCGTACACCTTCGGCGCCCGATAGTCGTGACGCGCACTCGCGCGGGGTAGAAGCGGGAAACAAACGCCTGCCAGTCCAAGAACGGGGGTCATGGGCGCACGTCCGATGTGGTGATCGAGCCAAGCACGACTCCGGCCTGCGCGAGCTTGTACTGGGCCACTGTCCGGATGGCAAGCGAAGCGAAGACGCCCAAGAGGGCAGCGACCGTCGCACTGCCCACGAGCAGGAGACCCGAGGCGAGGGAGAAGTTGATCGCGATGTCCTTGCCGACGCCGAGCGCGAGCAGAATCCCGGCCGTTGCGCCGGCGCCGACGACGACGCCGCCGGAAGTGATCGGGATCACGCCGGCTGCGGCCGAGAAGCAGATCACGGAAAGCGCGGTCGTCGGCGAGAAGGAAAACCCGAGCGCGGTGAGCAGGGCGGCGCTGCCGAAAGCGCGCGTCGACCAGCAGGCGAGCAAGTAGAACCAGGCGACGGTTGCGTCGCGACGCCCCCGGGTGGTCGTGTGCCAGGCGACGTGATCGCTGATCGTTCGCAGGCGGCAGCTCCTGCGTAGGAGCGGAAGACGGATCAAGCGTCCACCGACGACGAGCAGCGTGCAGCAGCCGACGCCGAAGACGACGACGATCAGGAGTGGGCCCCTGAGCACGGAGCCGCTCGTCGCAGTTGCCGAGATCGAGAGTGGCAGCATCGCGATCGCGTCGATCATCCCCAGCGAGACGATCGACAGAACGATTGCCTCGAAGCCCACGCGAACGCCGCCGAGCTTCCGCAGCATCCCGACCTTGATCAGGTAGTCGAGCCGGAACGGAAGCACGGCACCGCTTGCGGCCGCAGCGCCGACGGAGGCGAGGCAGCGCGCTTGATCCGGGCACTCCTCCGGAAGAAAGAGCCTGTGCCAGCCACGAGCCCTGAAGAAGTAGCTGGCGAGATAGGAGAGAGCGGCAGCGACGACCAGCGCGGGCTGGGCGTTGTCGAGCGGCCAGCTCGCCTGGGTCAAGCGCCGTCCGACCAGGACCGCAGCGGCAACCGTGATCACGGCGAAGGCCACGCCCGCGACCAGGCGGCCCCGATGCCGCGGAGGGGCGCGTTCAATGCCTACCGCTGCGATGCTCCCCGTCGACATCAGGCTCGCGGCGCGCGTGTCCGCCAGCGGATGAGCGCACTGCTGACGATCCCCAGCAGCCAGCCGAGAGACGCCGAGCAGAGGATGATCCAGACCAGCGAGGTGCTCGACGATCCGACGACCCAGCTCAACTCGACCTGGCGCGTGTTCGCGGCGACGAGTGCCACCAGACAGACCATCAGCGCGACCGTCAAGGACGCGTAGGAGTAGAAGCGGGTGCGCCGGGCCTTGCGGCCGAGGCGCTCCCTGCGAGTCTCGGCGGGCGCCGCCTCGGCGGACAAAAGGGGCCCGCCGTTCCGGGTGGGTTCGGGTGCGGGCCGGATCTCTGCTTCGGTCTGGGTGGGCATGGTCTTCTCTTTCCGTCCGATCTACAGGCTGCTCGCGAGCACAGGCGAGCTCGTGATGTCGGTGACGGTGCTGGACCGACCGATGTCGGGCGAGGTGCGAATCAGATAGCTACGGCCGCCGCAGAGCACCTTCGCGCAGGGGAGGTGCGCGGATTCCAGCCAGCGCTCGATGAGCGCGAGCAGCCTCACAATCCATCCTTCTCCTGCCGGCGGCTGCAACCTGATGGCCCAAACGGGACCGGGCAACACCTCCGCGGCAAACAGCGGGACGGCGTAATCCAGGAGGATCCTGGCCGAGTCCCGGTCGTGGACGACGATGTCGACGGGATGGACGCTTCCGTATACCCAGCCCGTCGGCAGGCTTGTCCACTCCCGGTGAGGAACGGATCCGCGCGGGCGGTGCGGGCCGCGCTCTCGGAGTGGCAGTTCGGTTGCTTCGAGCATGTCTCTCCCGTGGTCGAGGCGCGGTCGCCGACCAGAAAGGCGTGGGTCGGCCTCTATGGCTCCAACCCGCATCGACTGTGGGAGGACATCCGCCGGGCCACCTGAGTCGGGCCCGGCGAGCACTCCGCAACGCCGAGGTATAAGGCGCCGCTAGGGAAGACAGTAGCACCATTGCGCGCTCCGGCCCAGCCTCGGTCCGGGAGTAAAATGGAGCGTTGCCAACGACAGCCATGCCCGAGAGCGATGTGCAACACCTGCGCGTCCTGATCGCGAACGAGAAGCGCGACCGGCTCGAGCTACTCGCACAGGTCGTGATCGGCCTCGGACACGACGTGATCGCACGGGAGATCTACGTCAAGGAAGTCGGCGCAGTCACGGCAAGAGAGCGTCCCGACGTCGCACTGGTCGGGCTCGGGTCGAGCTCGGAGCACGCTCTCGAGCTGATCTCCGAGATCGTGCGCGAGGCATCCTGCCCGGTGATCGCGATCCTCCACGCCGACGATCCCGCCTACGTTCACGAAGCTGCAAAGCGCGGCGTCTTCGCCTACATCATCGACGGCACCCCCGAGGAGCTGCAGAGCGCGATCGACATCACCCTTCAACGCTTCAGCGAGTACCAGAGCCTCCAGGGCGCGTTCGGGCGCCGTGCCCTGATCGAGCAGGCAAAGGGGATCCTCATGGCCCGCCACTCGATCGGCGCCGACGACGCCTTCCAGCGCCTTCGCGACCACTCACAACACAACGGCCGCAAGCTCAGCGATGTCGCGGCTGCCGTCGTCGAGAGCCACCTCCTGCTGCTTCCGCCGCCCCCGGCCGCAGCGCCGCCCTACCAGGGCCCACCGGCCGACGGGGCTGTTCTCATCGGTCAAGACGATCTGGGCGGAGCCGGCGTTCCCCTGAGCGAAGGCAGTTGACTCCGCGCCGGATCACGGCCCAGGCGCCGGACTGCTAGGGTCCGGGTTGTCAGTGCCGTAATCATCGGCACTGCAGAGTGTCAGCCGGGCCGCATCCTCCAGGCTCGGCGAGATGTCCTCTCACAGACGAGCGGGATGGAGCACGCTTCTGACCGACCTCACGCCGCCCGGTCGGCAATCCACCCGGCCACAGGAGGGACATGAGCACAGTAACCACGTTGCCGCGCCTGGCCCGCGGCCCGAGTCTCGCGCCGGCACGCCGTGCGGGTAACCTCGAACGCCGCGGCTTGGTCACCCGGCTTCGCTGTGAATGCGCCCTGCCGAACTGTCGGGAGACCTTCCCCGCCGTCGCCGAGTCGTACAGGGGAACCGGCGAGCGCTTCATCGTGGTCCCCGCGCACCTCGGCGCAATCGTCACTCCGGCGAACCTCGACGACGCCACTGTCGTCAGAGCCGCCGACCGGTTCTTCGTCGTCGAGTTGGACGGGAGTGCCGCCCGGTCCCGGCGCCGAGCGAGCGACGGATGCGAGTCGCGGCAGACCGTGCTCGAAAGCACGGCGGGTTGATCGTGCCCGCTCGAAAAACACGTCGCACACTCCTCGGAGGACTCTCCGCGGGCCTGGCCGTTGTGTTCTTCGCTGTCGTCGCAGTCTTGCTGGCTACGGGCAGGCCGGATCCCGCGAAGGTCGCCGGTCGGACGCCCGTCCAGAGCACGTGCGCGAAGGCGCTGCTCAAAGACTGGGCAGACGGACGCATCGACGCCACCTACCGGCTCGAGTGCTATCGAGCGGCCCTCAAGTCGCTCCCGGTGGACCTCCAGGTCTACTCGCAGGCGCCCGAGGACATCTCGCAGGCGCTCTCGCAGCGGATCGTGCAGAGCCGCCTAAAAGGCGGCTAAAAAAGACACTCTAAAGTCTGCCCTCGAAATAAGGTAGACTTCCGTATTGGAAAACACCGAGCCAGTCGCGCTGACGGTCTCGATTCTTGTCCGTCAAGTCGCCAGCTCTTCTTCCTCGTTGTAACCACGTCTTGGCCGAGCCGAGGTGGCCGTTCGGAGGCGCACGCCTCTCCGAGTGCCGCTTGCTCGTGCCGACTATCGAGAGGAGCTAGGAATGACTGCAATGGCAACAGAAGTGCTGACCACGGACGAGATCGTCAAGCTCGCCCGCAAGCAGATCGATACCTTCAACGCCGGCGACTGGGAGCAGTTGCGGGAAACGTTCGCCTCCGACGCACGCTACGACGAGCTCGGAACTCAGCGGAAGGTCGAGGGTCGCGAGATGATCGTCGAGCTCTTCAAGGGCTGGAAGTCCGCGTTCCCGGATGCGGCCGGCACGGTGACCGGCGTCATCGCCAGCGGCAACAAGGCGGCCCTGGAAGTGACCTGGAAGGGCACACACACCGGCCCGCTCGAGAACGCAGAGGGAACCATCCCGGCGTCGGGCAAGCGGCAGGAGACGCCCGCTGCCTGCTTCTTCACGTTCGAGGGCGACAAGATCAAGGAGAGCCGCCACTACTTCGACTCCACGACTCTCCTCAAGCAGATCGGCGCGGCAGCCTAACGAGCCGCGGGAGCGAACGCGGACAGAGAGGGCGGCCGCCTCGGCGGTCGTCCTCTCTCCGAACGATTTGGCTCACCGATTCTCGTCGAGCTCCACAGCCCACCGGAGGCCGTGACCGCGCAGGGCCTTCCAGGGCGATCTTCAGCTGGGCGACCGAGCACGGCAACCCCGATGACGTGGCGGATGCCTCCGTCCGAACGGCCACCGGGGCCGGCTCTAGCTGAGGAGGTCGGCGCGGATCGGCGGGTGATCGCTTCGGGACACCGCTGTGACACGAGCGCGGCCGCCGCTCTCGTCAACAGGGATCACATCATCGACGCGGGGAAGCTTCCCGGTAGGACTGTCGTACACGCCCGCGGTGCTCGTTCTTCCATCGAACTGCAAGAGCTGCACAGCATAGGTCTTCAGAGGGTCCACCGACCGCAAGTCGTACGGTCGCATCGTGTCATGGTCGCCGCCGGGAAGGAGCGTCAGCTTCGGACCGGGCCAGTCGTCGAGTCGCTGGACTCGGCGGCTGTATTGGTCGTTCTCCAGAGCGAATGTGACCGAGTTCACGCCGTCTGCTCCATCAGCAACATGCAGCTCGATGGCGTCGGTTATCTCGAGCGTCTGCGTTTCGCTGTTAGAGCGAACACGACACAACGCATTTGCCGCCGGCATCAGTGTCCCACTCGGGGTAAAAGGCAGAGAGAACGCTGTAAGGACACGCCCCGATTCATGGGTCGCCGCCTCGATCGTGATCGTCTCCAAGCCACCACTTCCTTCCTCGTACTGGAGCTAGACGCTGTCTCGACGAGGAGGACGGGCGGCCTCGCTGTTTGAACAGCCTATCGGTTCCGTCCCCGCGCTCCCGGCCGGCGATGTGTTCGATCCCCGCGCCCGGGCCGTGGTTCGAATGGCGACGGGATTCAGCCGCCGATTGTTGCGAGTTGGTCGTGCCAGGTCCGTGCGCACTCATTCGAACAGAACGGATCGCCGTCCTTGACCGCGATCTCGGGGCGGCCGCTGCGACAGTTCACGCAACGTCCGTCCCCCCGCCGGGGAGGATCAGCCAGCAGCAAGGCCGGCTCACTCAACCTCAACCGAGCTCTCTCCGCCAGCTTCCCGTAATGCTCGCTCGTCGTTTCCGGCGGAGGCTTCCACCAACTGCGATCTCTCGGGTTCATCCCGAACCTCCCTTTCCCCTCGATGAGAGCACGGGAACGGCCGGTGCCGCCGTCGTCACCCAACTCGTGATCGAATCGGCACCGCCGACCAGATGCCGCTGAATCGTGTCGAGCACCTCGAGCGTCTCCGTCTGAGTGCCAACTGAGACCGAGACGAAGCACTTCCCCTCATCGTCAGTGACGAACTCGGGATCGAACGGCGACAGGGCGCCACACAAAGAACGCCCCGATTCAGGCGTCGCCGCCTCCAGCGTGATCATCCGCATGCTCCCATTTCCTTCCTCGCTCACCATCGGTGGAGGTTTGCCCGGCGAGGAAGGAAGCGCGTCTCGCTGCAACCACAGGATAGCCCACCTCAGCGTCGGCCGAACTAAGCCGCCGTGGTGTCTGCGAGAGCCGTCCGTTACTTGACTTTCTTGTCGTAGTGGGAGGAAGCTTCGCCTCGCAACACGGTATCGTCGCCGACGCTCTAATAGCTGGATGCTCCATCGATGAAGGAAGTTGCTATCGTCATATACGCTGCGCCAGGCAGTCACGTGTCATCGGCGCCGATCGTTCGTGTACACCGACTGAGGGCGAATCGCGGGGGCAGGCAAACGTCGACAGCGTCCAACTTTGCGGCGGCGTGTCTTTCGCAACACTCTTGGCATTTCCGGATTGTTAGACTTTTCAGTCCGGGTGTGCGGCACGCCTACGCGAAATGACAACTTTAAGAAGAAACACTGGAGCGGGGCACGTCGCTCACGTTTCAAGCAGGAATCAGATGGCCCAACCGAAGCGGGCGCCAGAGACGCCGAAGGAAATCTCGCGCGAAGAGTTGATGGAGAAGTTGAACGACGATATGGCTCGCGAGTATCAAGCCATCAATTGCAATGTAGTATATTTCCAGATGCTGAAAGGCGCTTGAATACATGAGTATCGCCGGGGAATCGAAACAGTATGCGGAAGCAGAACTAGACTCCAACTAGATCGGTTATCTGGGCGGCATGGGCGGTACAAACAAAGCCTGCGAAAACATCGAAAAACGCGAAGGAAATGCTGCAATTCAACCTGACGAGCGGGAGCGAAACCATTCGGAATTGTCGCCGGCGGATGGAAGAGTTCGAGCAGCTCGGCGAGTACGCAATCGCCGAGCACATTCGCGAGACTCTAATCGAAGAACGGGACCGCTTGATTGCACTACTTTGCTACCGCGTTAGGCATCGATCCGCCAAAGCTCACCCAAAAACGTCAGCGAAATCTACTCGTCCGCGCGGAACATGTAAACGCGGCGGCCGAGATTGGCGAGCGCCCAAATATCCTTGGAGTAATTTCACAGCTAGCTCCGACTAAATGTTCATTACTTGCAACCTCGGCTCGTAAATGGTGGGAGTAAGCACGGTTATTGGGGAGGCGACGAAGATGTGACAAAGGATTTGCCGTGGGCCTCGGCGCCGCGCCACAAAAGAAGGGCCAGAGTAAGAATCGTCACTACTTCGAATCCAGCGAGGGCCCACTGGTAGCCCAACTTCTGGCGCAGCGCAAATTCGATGTTGTTGGTGGGCGCGGCCAAGAGTATTCCGAGCTGATAAGTCAGGCCGGGCATTAGGCCGCGTGCGGAGTCCGCAGCGAGTTCATTGAGGTGTACCGGAATGACGCCCCAGGCGCCCTGCACACCCATCTGCATCAAGACCGTTGCAAGAATCAAGAGGGGGACACTGCCGCCAAAGGCCCACCAGGGAATCACAACGAAGCACAGCGCGAGCCCTGCCACCATTCCTTTCCTTCGTCCTAGTTTCTGCGACAAGGCTCCGAAGATGATGGCTCCGATCACCGCGCCCACGTTGTAGATCATAGCGATGTCCGCAACGCGTGTGGCGGCGACGTGATGGACTTCCTTCAGAAAATCGGGATAGAGATCCTGCGTACCGTGAGATAGAAACATCATGAACGTCATCAATACCACGAGATAGAGAAAGCGCTTCCACTGCGCGGCAACTGTCTTCACGACATGCTTCATGCTACCAGCGCGATGCTCTTTCCATGCGGCCGATTCGGGAACTTTTGTGCGAATATATAGCGCCAGAAGGGCCGGCAGGGCCCCGATCCAGAACATTGGACGCCAGCCCCACGCGGGTAAGACCAAACGAGCGGCGATTGCGGCCAACAGATAACCGATCGAATAGCCGCTCTGCAAGATTCCACTGAGAGTGCCGCGCCAGCGAACCGGAGCCGCTTCCATGGCAAGCGATGCGCCGACGCCCCACTCTCCCCCCATGCCGATGCCAAAGAGCGCACGAAGAATCAGGAAGACGGTGTAATTGGGTGCGAAACCGCAGGCCAGTTCAATGATTGAAAAGTAGATCACGTTAGCCATGAGGGGAATACGGCGGCCGAAGCGGTCAGCAAGCAAGCCAAAAAACAACGCACCCACGGGACGCAGAGCAAGCGTAGCGGTGGTAGTGAAGATGATGGCTTTTTTCGAGACGCTGAATTCGCGCGCGAGCGTGTCGTAGAGAAAAACGATCACGAAGAAGTCGAAGGCGTCAAGCGTCCAGCCAAGAAAACCGGCGAGGACCGCGTGGTGCGTCCCCAGCTTGCGCTGCGGTTCAGTCATCGCGCCAGACCTGCTTTGGTAATGGAGCTATACGCGCCACTCATTGGGCTTCGGCATCAGGCGATACAATGCCACACCGCACGCCACGCATACCAGTCCCAGAATTGCGCCGTAAGCAGTTCGGCCAAAACAGAATTGTCCGATACTGAAAAGTGCGGTGTACACGAATACCACGCCGATCAGCCAGCTAGCGAGATTCGTGCCAAGATCCTCGGTTTTCTCGGCGATGCCGCTGAGTGTAGCGATGGGCCTCCACCCTCGCACGTCAGGGCAAACCTTTTTATAAAACTCGACGAGAGTGCTATCCGGCTCCGCAGGCGTAAGGAAAGTTGCGACAAGCCAAACAAGCGTGGTGACGCCAGTGGTACACAGCGTCAACTTGGCGAAAATCACCGGTTCGGAACCCTCAAACGGGCCACGGCGTCCCGCAAGCGACATCCAAAGATGTTGGTTGTGCAAGACCAGCGTGGTCACAAGCGCGGCGGCCATCGCGGAAATCTCACTCCAGGCATTCACGCGCCACCAATACCAGCGGAGCAGGTACACGCCGCCGGTACCCGCGCCCAACTCCAGGACAATTTTCCAACCGTCGCCCACGGATTGCAGTTGCATGGAAACAACGGCGGCGGCAACGACCAGAAGTAGCGTGGCAACGCGCGAGGCATTTACATAATGAGCTTCGCTGGCGTCTTTTTTCACAAAGCGGCGGTAGAAATCCTCGACCAGGTAGGAACTGCCCCAGTTCAATTGCGTGGCGACAGTGGACATGAACGCAGCCATGAAGCCGGCAAGGAGAACGCCAAGTACGGCGTGCGGCGTGTGCTGCGTAGCGACCAGCATGTAACCGCGCTCCGGTTGTGCGAGGCCGGGGTACAAAACTACGGCAACGAGTGCAGTGAGGATCCAGGGCCAGGGGCGGAGGGCGTAGTGCGCAAGATTGAACCACAAAACCGAAAGCAAGCCGTTGCGTTCATCACGCGCACTGAAAATTCTTTGCGCGATGTAGCCGCCACCACCGGGTTCCGCGCCGGGATACCAGAAAGCCCACCATTGCACAGCGAGATTCACGACGAACGTAATGACGGGGAGAGTCCAGAGCGCTTCGCTTGTGAAGCCGCGAGAAAAATCGGGAAGCATGCCGGTGATTTCACTGGCGCGCGGACCGACGCTCGTGCGCATGGCTGCCAATTTCTCCAGGAGCTGCGCCATACCTCCAACCGCGTGCACGCCGTACCAGGCAACACCCGTGACGATGGCCATTTTGAGGACGAACTGGAATAGGTCGGTCCATAGCACGCCCCACAAACCGCCCAAGGAAACGTAAAGACCGGTAAAGGGCATCAAGAAGAAGACGCAAATTGCGAGGGCCTTTGCATCGCTGATACCCATGGATGTACTGATGATGTTGACCATGGCTTTGGTGACCCATCCCAGGATCAGGCAGTTCATCAGCAGGCCGAGATAAACGGAACGAAAGCCACGCAAAAAGGCGGCGGGCTTGCCTTGATATCGGAATTCCGCAAATTGCACGTCGGTGATCAGACCGGAGCGCCGCCACAACCTCGCAAACAGAAAGACGGTCATCATGCCGGAAGGAAGGAAGCTCCACCATAACCAGTTCCCTGCCACGCCCTGTGTGTACACGAGGCCGCAGACAACCAGCGGCGTGTCTGCGGCAAATGTAGTGGCGACCATGGAGGTGCCGGCGAGCCACCAACTGACCTGGCGGCCTGCCACGAAATAATCTCCAGTACTTTTGCCGGACTTGCGACGGAAATACAGGCCAAGTAAGAGAGTGATCACCAGGTAGCCGGCAATCGCGATCCAGTCGAGCGATGTCAGGTGCAAGGTTTGGTGTTCCCCTTCTTGGAACGATTTCAAAAGTTGTGGTAATGGTAGAAACGATTGACGAATGAGAGTAGCGCGTACCACGCTATGCGGCAAAGGGCCCGTTGACCAGCCTGACGGTCTTCACCATGCAACTGCCTCTCGTAAACGAATGTCGCTAAGTTTCTCCGCTGGCGAGCTTGATGTCAAAGGTTTTATAAATCGTTTCAATAGCAGAAATCCATCGGGCACAAGAAAAACCCCGGCTCGATGGGGACCTCGAACCGGGGCGGGGGTACTCCTGAGGGGGGCGCAGGAAACTCAAACTTGGTTAGTGGGCCGTAGCACCCTGGGAAGTAGCCAAAACGCAGATTTTTTGCAATTCGGTGTACGTAAAAAATGTCTCTTCGACGTTGCCGGCGCGTTCTCGATGACCGATGCCGGTTTCCTCAGAGATGCGGCCGATTTCTTCCACGGGCAAACCGAGCAAATAGGCTGCCCGCGCACGAGTCACATATTTTGGAATCTCATTTTTCATGTCCGCCCCTTTAAGCTGGAATCATTGCCATTCCGTCTTCTTCGACTGCCAAAATCATGGCCTTATAAATATCCACATCCCAACCTTCGCCAATCCGCACACGGACGGTCTCCCCATTCTCTTTGAGCAACTTGCCGCGCAGTGGAACCTTGATATCCCCCAAAGCAACCTGCAAAACGACCGCATGTCCCAGCCATCCGTTGTATCCCGTTTGCATGGTGCCCCCTCAGACTTGAGTGAACTCGAAGTTTCGATAAGCAGAATCGCGGAAGGCGATGTGTCCCGCAATGGTACAGGCCGGGTACCCTACTAGTATTTTCGTACTGTCCGGCGGCGAATTCGATGAGATGGAGCGAAATGGCACGAAAGTACTTCCGTACCACGAATTCGGGACGCCCGTTCCATCGCAGGTGTAAGGCGTATTTTGCGAACCTTGTTCTCGTGACACAGCGCTCACACCCCGCATTTTCCTTGTCCGAAAGACTGCCGTTGCGTCCTGGAATGGCGTTGGCCCTCGGAGGCGGATTCGCGCGTGGTTACGCGCATCTGGGCGTCTTGCAGGTATTCGAACAGCAAAAGATCCCAATTTCGTGTTTGGTGGGAAGCAGCATTGGAAGCATTTTGGCCGCAGCCTATGCCAGCGGGGCGCCCTTGCCACGCATTATTGCGAAATGCAGCGAGATTCGCTTTCGCGATTTTGCCAAATGGCGCGTATCCAGATTCGGCCTTGCCAGCAACGAGCGTTTGGGCGCGTTGGTGCAACGCTTCTTTGACAGCAAGCAATTTGAGGACTTGAAGATTCCCACGGGTATCGTGGCGACCGATCTGGGAACGGGCGATGCGGTGCTATTTAAGGAAGGAAGCATTTCCGACGCGATCCGCGCGAGCTGCGCATTCCCTGGGCTCTTCGAGCCGGTACACATCGGGACGCGTTATCTGGCCGATGGCGGTCTGGTTGCCCCTGTTCCAACACGCGCGGCTCGCGAAATGGGCGCGCAGACGGTTGTCGGAGTTTCCGTTGGAACGCATGATGGCGAGCGCGGGGCGCCAACCAATATCTTTCAAGTAGTCAATCGCGCGGTAAGCGCTGCACAGAAACACCAATTGGAGGTATGGGAGCGGCACGCCGATCTGGTGTTGCGCCCGAACGTGCAGTCGCTGGCTTGGGACGATTTTCACCGCATCGACGAAGCAATCGAAGCGGGAGCCAAGGCGGCATTTGCGGCTCTGCCTCAGCTAAGAAAGCTAAGCACCCCGAAGATAGAGAAAGTCTCCGAATTTGGTAAGCAAGGCGAACTTCTCCTGGCGAGTTCATTGCGATGATGAGCATGGACTGGCTTGTGAAACTGTTTGCTCCTGCGGTCGCCCGCTGGCAGGAAAGTGGCGAGAATCCTGCGCTTTTCTGTTACCTTATTGGCTGGGGCACTTTTATGAGTTTGCGTTCCCGCGCGTTCGCCCCCATCCCGGTCTCCGTGAGGCACAAGACTCCTTGCTCGAATTCATCAAGCATTTACTCCACTCGATCTATGATGTAGAAGGTTTGATTCGCAGTGCCGGCCCGTGGGCTCCTCACTTTGTTTGTCTCATCGTCTTCATAGAAACCGGTTTTTTTGTGGGATTTTTCCTGCCGGGCGACTCGCTGCTGGTAACGGCAGGAGTCTTTTCCGCATCGGGAGTGGTGCCGCTGAAGTGGCTGCTACTGCCTGTTATGCTATGCGCAATCATAGGCGATCAGATTGGCTACTGGATTGGTCGTGGCATGGGGATGACGATCTACAAGAAGGAAGACTCGTTATTTTTCAAAAGGCGCCATTTGCAACGCGCGCATGATTTTTACGAAAAGTATGGCGGCAAGACCGTCATCCTAGCGCGTTTCATTCCCATTATCAGAACCTTCTGTCCTCCCGTCGCCGGCGCTGCCGGAATGTCTTATACGAAATACCTCGCCTACGATATCTTTGGCGGCATCTTGTGGGTCGGCACGATGATCCTCGGCGGCTATTTCTTGGGCCGCTCCATACCCAACATCAGCCAGAAGATTCACTACGTGATTCTGGTGGTAATCTTCGTCTCGGTGCTGCCGGTTGTTTTCAGCCTGTTAAATGCGCGGCGCAGCGTAAAGGTATCCTAATCGATGCCAGTGAGTGCAATTCGCACCATCATTTTCGATATCGGACGCGTACTGGTGCGGGTGAATGTGCGCAACGCCAAAGCCGGCCTGGCTAAGGGTCTTTCGCTCTCTCCCGAAGAACTGTGGTCCGCGATCGAAAAAGATCCGCGCTGGCAAGATTGGCAAGAGGGCCGAATATCGGCGCACGATTGGTATGTGAACCTGACTCGGCGGCTAGGCGTCTCCATGGATTTCGCACAATTCACGGAAGTTTGGAACAGCGCACTTGATCCCGAGCCGATTCATTCCAACAGTTTGTTTGAGGGCCTGGCGAAGAATTACAAACTCGGTCTGCTGTCCAACACGGATCCCTTGCATGTCGGAAGGCTTGAGTCCGATTATGAATTCATGCGTTATTTTCCGCCGGCGACTCGCATCTATTCCTGTTCAGTGGGAGCAAGCAAGCCGGATCCGGTCATTTTTCGCGCAGCCCTGCGAGCCTGCGGTGCTCGAGCGGAAGAAGCCGTCTATATTGACGACATTGCCGCCTACGTAGAAGCCGCCCACAAGTTAGGAATGCACTCGATCCAGTTTCGGTCTGGGGAACAACTTGGGCAGGACTTGGTGGCTTTGGGAGTGAAGTTGCGGAACGGATCGAACTGAGTAGGAATTCACCGAAAGCATTCAAATGTACGTAAAGATTGCTAGAACTAGTACTGTGTCGTATTTTAGCTCTCCTAGTAAAAAGTCTCTTCTCAAGTACTTAGAATGCCTTATCCGCCGCCAGGGAAGGTCTCCGGTTTGCACCGATGATTTACAAGATTTTCCGAGCAGGAGGCTGCTCCCAATCGAAACGCACGACCCTACGGGGTGAGGAGAAAAGGCACACTATGTCAGATGAAAAGGAATACAGGGTAGAGACTGTCAACAATCCGACTTGGCACCTGCCGGCCATTGTTGTTTTGGGACTTTTGGCGTTGGGAGGCTTGGGTTGGGCGTGGAGCAATTCATCCAAGCTGGAAGCAACCAAGACCGCTGTCGCTGACCAGGTACGAACGGTTCAGCAATCCGTGCAGCAGGACGTGACCACACTCAAAGAGCGGATCGCCCAGGATGAGAAAACCAACACCGACCTCCAGGGCGATCTGAAGGTAGTTACCGACAAGCTGAAGATTACCCAAGGGCAGCTGAAGAAGGCGCGCCAGGAAGCCACAGCAATCGGCACCGCAGCCACAGAGACGAAAGACAAACTGACGGCGCTGGATACTTCGGTGCACACAGAGCTGGCGAGCAAGGCGTCAACTGATGAAGTGAAGACGGTCGACACCCGCGTAACTCAGGTGAATTCAGACTTAAACAAGACCATCAGCGACCTCAACATGGCGAAGAGCGATTTGGGCACCTTGATCGCTCGGAATCATGATGAAATTGATTTGCTGCGCCGTAAGGGCGAGCGCGATTACGTGGAGTTCACGATCGCCGGCAAAAACCAACCACAAAAGGTTGGCAACGTGACGATCGAATTGAAGGGTACCAACGAGAAGAAGAGCCGGGCCAACATGGTGGTCACGGTAGAAGACAAGAAGTATGAAGACAAGAACCGCGCCACCAACCAACCGTTGATCTTCTACACCACCGATTCGCACATCCCCGAAGAGGTGGTCATCAATCGTGTCGGCAAGAACCAGATTAGCGGCTACGTGAGCGTACCGAAAGCGAATTCCGCGACGGTTACCTCAGCCACCAAATCGGGTCAGTAAATTAAACAAAAAAACAGTTGAATTAACGGCGGGAAGCTTTCTTCCCGCCGTTTTCATGTTTGCCGCAGTGCTTGTGAATTCCGTTACAATTCATGCATGCTTCAGCGCTCTCCGACCACCGTCGTTTATTGCACAATCGACGAACTGATTTCCAATCTGTCACAGCCGCGCAACGGCTTTTTCGAATTTCTGGATGCGCTGCAAGACGCCAGCGTGTCCTGCGTGTGGGTAACTTCACGAACGCGACTGCAGATCGATTCAGCAATTCGTAAAGTCGGCCAGTCGTCTCCGTTCATCGCCGAAGGTGGTGCAGGCGTGTACCTGCCGGAAGACTACTTCCACCTCAAGCCGTCGCGGAGCACGCGCTTTGCTCGTTTTACCTGTATTCCTGTGGCTTCGCCGCAACCCGCGGCCGCGCTCGCCCTCGACCAGCTGGCCGAAGACAGCAAGATTTCGGTAGTGCCACTGCGCGCACTCTCACCTCGAGAACTTTCGCAGAATGCCGGACTGCCGCAAAGGGAAGCCGAACTGCTCCGCAAGCGCGATTTCGACGAATTTTTCTTTTTTGCTGGCGTCACGGAAGAAGAGATCACGGAATTTCATGCAGAAGCAGCGCGGCGCAAATTGCAAGTAAGGCCGAGAGGCAACCTGCGGTCTTTGGCCGTTGGCGCAGATCTGGTGTCGTGCGTTCGCGAACTCTCTAGATTGTACGAGAGAGCATTTCGCACGCACCCTTTCAATATCGCGCTTTCGACCGGGGAAGACGCGCCGGAACTTTTTTCCTGTTGTAACCGGAACATTCTACTGACGGAGCGATCGCACATAGGTCCACGAGCGTTCGCATTGAAAGGGCCAACTCCCCTGGAATTGCCTTTCTTGTCACCCGAAACCTGGGAGAGAACTCTAGAGGCGATTCTGGCCAAACGGCAATGACTCTGGGAAACAGAATGTCCCGCGTGTACGATCGATTACACACTGCGCACCGTTCATTGGATTCGCTTTTTGAGAATTCAACAAAAAGCCTTTAAAAAACACAGTAATGAGGGTACTAAAACTGCATTTCCGCCGTGGCATATCAATTGCCTTCACTATTGTGTCCCGGCACTAAATCCAGCCGTTAGAGCGTGCGGGCGGCGAAACGAGGAGATTCGACCATGGCATGGTTGCGACGAGCGTTCCATGTACCGGCTTCAGAGACGCAAATTGGTCTGGTGATTGCCGTGTGCATTTTCACGATGAGCATTATGTCAATCGCACTGGTGTGGCAAGCTCAGGTGATTGCCAAGCAGAACGCCGTCATTCGCATGATGGAAAGCCGGTTCGGCGGTTAGGTTAATTCACCATTGGAAGGTCTTCGGTTTCGTGACCAGTCTCTGCGTCCCAACAAATTTCATACGAACATGTAAAGCAAAACGAGGAGCCGAATGGCTCCTCGTTTGTCTTGCTTTGTCGACGAGTGCGCAGATGATGAAAACTATCTGCTCATCAGCGACGCGCACCGCATGAGCGGTGTGGTTAGCTTTTTTTCGCACTTAAGTCCGGTGGAGTCATGCGTAATTCCTCCGGTACTTTTCACCAATCATATACGCCGCGGAAATAATGGACGCAATAGGAAAAAATAAATAATACCGGCGAATCCTTATCCGGTGCGAAATCAATGATTTGGACTGTGAATTTTTCTAGGTTACTTTAGGAAGAGTGTTTCGCGAAGTTGATCGCGCGCAACAAATGATTTCATCGTGCGATAACGGCCGAAGAGGTCTTGGATTTCGCGATTTTGATATACTTTTTGTGCTGTACAGATTGGCTTCGTCGATAACACTTGCAGCGTGTTGGTGTCCGCGACACGATACCGCTGAAATCCCTCCGGCTTCTTGCTGTGAAACATAGCAAAAACTACTCCGCCGGGGCGCAAAAGCTCGGTGAGATGCGTTACAACCAATTTCGCCAGTATCGGTTCCATGTAATCCAGAACATCCCACATCAAGAGCGCATCGAAAGAAGACAATGGATAGTTTAAATTATCTTTCAGAAAGCGCTTGGCGCGCGCTTCCGGTGCGCGTTCCGCAAATTCCTCCACGGTTTTGGCATCCTTCGTACGAATTTCCTCTTCGGCGCAGAAATCAGACCATCCTCGCAGCAGATCCTCGGACGAAACTCGGAAACCGCGCTCAATAAAAAACGTAAGTGTCGTTTGCCAAGCGGGCCCCAGGTCCAGCAGTGTCCCGTGACCCAGTCCATCCAGATTCCACAAGAATTCCTTCAGGCCGTTAGAAACACGAGTCGCTTCCGGGGCCTCTGGGGCACGCGGGCTCCCTGCGGCAATCAGGCCGCGTCCTCCCGCCGAAGAATTGCGCTCGCCGGGAAGTTTGCGTGATGATTCGCGCGCCGCCCCGACGCCCACTGCTACGCCCAATTTGTTAAGAATACCCATCTTTTAACTCGCTCCTGCCACTGCAGCGCCCGAAGATGCCATTTCACCACCGCCGGATGCACCGGATTTACCGCTCTCAACCTTTCTTGCGTTCGCGCCCTTGGTGGCGTCCGCGGAACGATCCACAGCCTTGCCCACTTCGAGGCTCCCGTGAAGCTCGGCGCCTTCTTCAACCGAAATGCGGTCGGACTTCATATCGCCATTCACGCGTGCGCTACTCCAAACCTGGATTTTCTCGGCTCCAGTTACTTTTCCCTGGACCTTGCCGCGCAGAACCACTTCACGCGCCGTAATTTCCGCTTTCACGGTTGCGTTTGGCCCGACCGTTACAACGGAATTTGTAAAGGTGATGCTTCCCTCTACTTGTCCATCGACGAAGAGGTCTTCGCTGCCTGTTAATTCGCCTTTAATCTTGATGCCTTGACTAACACACGCTGCAGCCTTCGAAGTAACAGGTGGCAAACCGGTGGTTTCTTTTGGATTAATCGTCATGGAAGCTCCTGGATCAGTGGCTTTCTCAGAACCTGTGGAAATCGTCGAGGAAGTATGCGCAATCGCCTCCTCATTCCGCCATAGGGATGCCGCAATTGGATCTATTTTCGAAGTCGCTACTCGCGGGCCGGATCCTCGCTACGACTCAGAAAGCTCAACATATTACAGCATTTAAACAGTGTAAAGCGCAAGCCAACTTTTTTCCACTTGGCCTGTGTCCTTACGGTCTATAGGAAGCTTTGGTAGTACCATTTGCGAGGTAGCAATTGGTTTATTCACTTCCTGATGGCCCATGCCCCGCAACTCCCACATCGCGACCACCATGGCTAGTAACTCGCCCAGGAAGTCCTTGACCGATTGTCGCTTCTCCCACCAAAGTTCCGGATCGAAATCACCGTCTCGCGCGGCGGCGACGCTGATCTCCATGCCAACCGGTACCACTTTCTGGAAGATATATCTGACACGCCGGGTATGGTAATTGGAAGTAACCACGATGAGTTTGCTCCACCGATGCTCGGCCGAAAAACGTGCGATGACGGCGGCTGCCTCCTTCGTGCTGTCTGCGTCGTGCGGCAGGGGCAGGATGCTCGCCTTTGGGACGCCTCGTTCGATCAGGTCGTGCTGCATAAGCTCGGTGATACCGGCGCTGGGGCGTAGTCTCCGACCGCTCGCCACAATGACGGGAGCGTTGCCCCGTCGAAATAACTCCGCGGCATGGGTAGCTCGGTCAGCATAAAAATTATCGTCGCCAAGCACCACGATGGCGTTGGCTTGCGATGCAGGCTCATTCACGATCCAGGATTCCGCGACAAAGCGCATGATGGGATGACGAGCTAGATAGATGCCGCCGCACAGGACAACCAGGAAGAGCAGGCTAACCAGAGTGGATATCGTCCCCCCTTGCTGGCTCCGGCCTCTTGAACGCCGTTTCATGTATTCGGGTCGATGGCGCGAAGTTGCTCCGCGGCCTGTTCCGGCAAATTCGCGTTGAAATAGACTTCTTTGATGCTGTAGGACTTACTGCGCTTTTCGAGGATCGGCATGATTTCGATGTGCCAATGATAATCATCTGCCAGCGTTTTCCAGTAGCCGGCCAATTCGCCCTTTTTGTTGCGCGTATTCGGCGCAGTGTGAACAACAAGGTGAAACGCCGGAGCAATTTTTTCCAGGCGGCGAAGCACGCGGCCCAGTAAAGCCGCAAGTTGACGCCGGTTGGAACCGGGACGCGGCTGCTCGAAAAGATGATTGTGGCGCCGATGAAGCAGCCAAATCTCAAAAGGTACGCGAGAGGCATAGGGGCACAATGCGTAATAATCGCCCTGAACATCGACGATCCGCTTGCCCTGCTTTTCCTCCTGGCGGACGATATCGCAAAATACGCACCGTTCGCGGTCTTTGAACCATTCGTGAGAAGCCGCCAGTTCGTACTTGATGCGCCGCGGAACAAAGATGGTTGCGGTAACTTCGGAATGCGCATGCGTCCATTCCTCGCCGGCGAGGGCTCCCTGATTTTTGAAAACGCTGACGTATTTGAATCGAGCGTCTTTTTTCAAGTCGGCGAGTCGCGTTCCCCAAGCCCACAGGACGCGATCAATCTGTTCGTCGCTCAGTTGCCAAAGTTTCTTCTCGTGATCGGGCGTTTCGATGATCACTTCATGGGCGCCAAGCGGCCCCATTTTGTCGTAAATACCTTCAGCGGCGCGACCTGGATCGTTTTCGACGCGATAAAGCGGATCGGGGTGCGGAATCACACGAACTTGCCAAGTGCCTTCCTGAGGCCAGGTGAGGAGAGTTTTCGCGTTCTCAGCAATTCCGGGGTCGAAGGGACAGGGCGCATCCTTATCGTCGGTCTCTTCCCGTTGTCCGGATACAACCCAGCTCTGTGTAATGGGATCTCGTCGAATTTCCATGCGCTCTTCTATCGGGTGTAGCGTGTGGGCGTGGGACCCTCTTCAAGACGGTGGCGGTCCCAGATAGCGCCTTCGCGTGAGTAATAGGCCATTTCAAAATCCTGCGTTAGTTCCAGTGCATCCGTGGGACAGGCGTCTTCGCACAGACCGCAGAACATGCAGCGCGAAGTATCGTACGTAAATGTGGTCAAAACTTTACGGCGAGTGGCGTCGTCGCGTTCCCATCCGACAACGATCAAATTTTCAGGACAGGCCAGTGCGCAAAGGTTGCAGGCGATGCACAAGGTCTCGCCAGTTTCGGGATTGTCGTTCAGGCGGGGCGCTCCGCGGTAACGTTCGGCAACCAGAGGCCGCTCCAGGGGATACTGCTCGGTGTAAATATTCTTGGGGCTTTGGGTGCGGAAAGTGACGCCCATGCCTTTGATAAAATCCAGCTGAAACAGCCGCTCTACCAGTTCTTTCATGCCTTCAGTCTCTTTCGGCCACGCGACATTGTCAAGGATTCTCGCCACTCTTGAGCGCGAATCGTTGCCCAGGCGAGAACGAAAATGAGTGTACTGACGTGATATCCTCACTCTTCCATGATGGCCACGGATATCGAATTCATGCAAATCGCGCTTCAAGAGGCGCGCGCCGCTGCGGAAGCGGGAGAAGTTCCCATCGGTGCTGTGCTCGTACACGACGGAACAATTGTTGGGCGCTCCGGGAATCGTACGATTCGTGACTGCGATCCCACGGCTCATGCCGAAATGATGGCGCTTCGCAAAGCCGCGAGTGCCCTGGGGAACTATCGCCTGGCAAATACAACGCTCTACGTGACGCTGGAACCCTGCGCGATGTGCTCCGGTGCCGTGATCCAGGCGCGAGTCCAGCGGCTTGTTTACGCTGCCGACGACCCGAGAGGAGGCGCCTTCCGTTCCTGCTTCGAGATACTCACAAGCCCAAAACTGAATCATCGAGTTGATGTGTTTCCTGGGGTCTGTGCGGCCGAATCTGCGGCGCTATTGCAATCATTCTTTGCCGCAAGGCGCTAGGATTGCCATTTAAGCGGAAGAGAGCGTAGCCGCGCAGACCTGCATTCTGCTAAAATATCGTCCGTACACACGACCGTGGAGAGGTGGCTGAGCGGTTGAAAGCACTCGCCTCGAAAGCGAACGTACGGGAAACCGTACCGTGGGTTCGAATCCCACCCTCTCCGCCAGAATTCTCTTTTTGTTTTCATCTAGTTAGCGCGGGTCGATTTTCCGTGTATCAACCGTGTATCGTTCGTTGCGGCGAGCGCCACAACAGGATCATGAGCCCAAGTGGCACGAACGTCGCTCTCGGCTTGTTCCTGACGTTCCCGAATCCACGGCGAGTAATGTTTCTCCGTTACCTTGATAGAAGAGTGTCCCAGTAGAATCGCTATGCGTTCAACGGGCACTCCCTCCAGCAGAAGCGCCACGGCGAAGGTATCTCTAAACCGATGTGCGTGCAGGTGTCCGACTTTTGCGATCGACGACAGATTCAACAACCGTCCCTGCCAGTCGCCGACTGCGGTGGACAGTTTTCCATTTCCGGTCCAGAACCAGTAAGACTCGCTCATTCGCGGACACGCATCGAGAGCGGCAACGACGAAGGGCGGCAACGGTACATAGACATGCGATCCTGTCTTCTGCGTGTGCAAGCGGAGTTTTCCGTCCGTTAGCAGGTTGGTGGAGCAACCAACCGCGTCGCCGATCCGCAATCCGGAGTAACGCAGCAAGAAGATCAGGGCACGCAGGCGACGGGCATTATCACGGTTCTGTGGGGGAGCTTCCGCAATCCACGTCTCTACAGCCGAGAGAATGCGAAACATCTCCTCGTTAGAGTAGGGCAGAGTTCTACGATCCTCGATGCTCGGCGATTTAAGGCTCTTGGCGGGGTTGTCTTCCACCCACTTATTCGAGATGGCGAATCGATAGAACGATCTCAACCGTTCGAGCTTCTTGAGCGCCGCAAGGTTGTGATCCTTCCATTCGGTGCGGAACTTCCGCAACAATCTCACGTCCAGTTGTCTGAGGCGGGTAATCCCCTCGACCTCGCAGAATGAGCACATTTGTCTGAACAGGAACCTGTACTTGTAAATAGTGCGTTCGTGAAGCTCACGGGCCTCGGCATCGGCAATAAACTCAGCGGTGGCCGTCTCTACACTGATGTCATCTTCGTTCGCGGATTCCTGACCGGCCAGTTCCCACTCGCGAGAGGTTTCGAACGCTGTATCCCAGTCCCGCGTGTTCAAGCTTTTGAGCACACGCTTGTGGCCCAACGTGCCGTCAACCCAGATCGGGCACTGACAACGGCGATAGCTGCGACCGGCGGCGCGATGGTTACATGATTTCCGGTGCCGCCGATAGATTTTTAGCATTTCCTACCTCCCCCTCAGGTACTCGTCAAAGTTGGATTTGTTTTTAGCCTTGCGTTTGGCGCGTTTTTCTAGAAGCTTCTCCTGCTGCTCGGACGTCCTACTGTTCCAGTAAGCTGTCCGCGACTTCAGGCGTTTCTTTTCCTTGCGTGTTCCGGCGGATTCCTTCGCCGCGTCCTGGCAGGGAGGACTGCAATAAAGATTCTCCCGATTTCTCGCGTAAAATGTCCTCTTGCACAGCGGCAGCCTACAGCGGCGAACCCTCCATAGCGCACCGCCTTCAGTTAAGATGCCCAAGTCGCGCAACACCTGCCAACCTTCGATTGATCGTGCATCTTTCCGCATTGGCTGCTCATAAAAGCGCGGATACTTGCGAGCACGCGGATCCCATCGTTCGAGCTCACGTACGCTTGGGTACAGCCGAGCGATCTGATCGATCTCCGCCTTGTATTCCTCGACCTCGAAGGAATCTTCGTACGGCTTTTCTTGTGTGTGTAACTGAATTAGGAATTGCGTCAAACCGAGAAGTTTTGCCACCGGTCGACGACGCGCATGATTTGAGTTAAACCACGCCGCGAGGCGCCGTCCAGCTTCTGCGAGTTTTGCGGCTCCCTTTTTTTCTGTACCCGCGGTTGAACTCATGACAGGGGCATAATAGCCCTATCAATCCCGCTTAGCAATGGCTATTCGTGGTCAAGCACGACAGTTCAAAGCGGAGGTTGATATGGATAAAGACGAAGTGGTATCGCTGAGTCCGGAGGGCGTGAGCCGACGACACAGCGTGCACGTCAGCACCGTCCGGCGAGCTTTGAGGAACAAGGAAATCGCCTTTTCACGCAAGGGAACCCGGATCCTAATCCGGGTTGAAGACGCCGACAGATGGGCCAGTTCGGGCCCCGAACTGCCTTTTTTCAAGGCCAGGTAACCTTTGAGCCAGGAAACCAAACCCGCAACGGAAGTCGTTCCGGCCTTCGCGCGTCGGCACTACACCATCACCGATCTTTCTGCCGCCTGGAAGATGTGTGATGACAAAGTCCGTTCTTTATTCCGGGATGAACCGGGAGCCGCCTGGGCGAGGAGTGCTCCACGGGCCGCAGGCGCCGCTATCAGACCTTGCGGATTCCGGAAGAGGTGGTCCAGCGCGTTTACCTTCGCCTACAAACTAGAAATTCATCTTCGAAAGGAAAAAACGAAAATGGCCACACCCGCAAACAAATCGCTCGCACCAGCATCACCAGCACCAGCGAAATTCGAAGTCTTTAACTTTCGCGCACTCGTCCGTAACTCGCTAAGAGGGTTTTTCAGTGTCAGACTGCCGAGCGGAATGCTCCTCCACGACCTTTCGCTGTTTAAAAAGGAAGGCTCCAGGTGGATTGCTCTCCCTTCTCGCGCGTACCAAGGCAAAGAGGGCCGAACCTCCTACACTCCGATCGTGGAATTCATAAACCGCGCTGTTAGTGACCAGTTTCGCGATCAGGTGCTTGCAGCTATCGACGCGATGGTGCCGCCGGAACTTCCACCACCGCCACCAGTCGCTCCTGAACCTGCCCAACAAGAGATTTTTTGACCCCACCTACCCTGGTGACCCCACATACCCGGGGTAACCCGGGATACCAGGTACCTGGCCGACCACCAATATATATAAGAGAAAAGAAAGAGAAGAAGAGAAAGAGAAGAGAGAAGAAAGAAATCTCATTTTTATAGCGCTATGGCGCAAAGGAAAACACATGGCTACCGCAAAGAAAAGTTTAATCAATCTCGAAGACCTTCGAGCACGTATCTCCGCAGAGGAAGAAGTAGAGTCCTTGGAAGGCTCTTGGGAGCAATTAGTTTATTCGCTTCGTAAGCCGAACCCTCAAGAGTTTTTCAGGACACATCCGAACCCCGAATACAGTCTGGTGAACATCCGAGTGCTGGAAGACGAAGAAAGGAAACTCTATCTTGTTGAGCCCGGGATAGTGCTCCCTGGAGATGTGGGTAACTTCGTGCGAGTGGTTACGATTGTTGCATGCATCACGCCACGGGGTGGAATTTTCCTTTGGCCCATCAAACAATCGAACAACGAGTGGTCAAGTTCCGCTAAACAAGTAGCCAAGGAAGCGCGGGACAGATGGGTACGGATGCGCGCCCGTATGGATCTGAACGCCTACACATTTGCCACCGCTCCCGACACACTGTCCGCGGTTAACCCTCCCTGGCCAGGAATGGATTTCCAGGAAATGCTCAATCGAGCATTCGACGATCGCGTCATCCAGAACGTCTCCCATCCACTTGTTCAACAGTTGCTGGGCGAACAGATCTGACATGGTTGTGCCCAGCAATTTGCAGGCGTTCGGCGTCAAGGACATCGTTGCCCTTGACGCCGAATACATATCCCGCAGAGGCGAACCAGTTCGACCGGTTTGTATCTGCGGGAAATCGCTGGTCAGCGGCAAGAGATGGGAGTTATTCAATAAACCCGGCAGCTCTGAGCTTTGCCCCTTTCCTGATGATCCGGAAACGCTTTTCGTTAGCTACGCAGCGCCCGCCGAGTGGTCGTATTACCTGGCGATGGGTTGGGAATTGCCAGTATCGATCCTGGATTTGTACGCAGAGATGTGTTTGCGATTGAACGGACGAAAAGATGAAAAGGGCCGTCGCTATCATCCGTCACTACTGATGGCTTTGGAATATCACGGCCTAGAAGCCATATCCGCAGCCGAAAAGACCTCGATGCGGAATCTGATTCTTAGCGGATCGTACACCGCTGAGGACCAGAAGAGCATCCTGGCTTATTGTTGGGAAGACGTCACGGCTCTCGAAAGACTGCTGCCCGCAATACTACCTTCCATCGATGTGCAGCAAGCGCTGTGGCGCGGCAGCTACACCCGCGTTTGTGCGGCTGTCGAGTATTACGGAATTCCCGTCGATGCGCCTGTTTACGCTGACCTGAAAGAGAAGTGGTCTGCGATTCGGGCCGGTTTAGCTCTGGCCGCCGAGGACAAATACGGCTTCGGTGTCTTCGTCAGCGATTCGAAAGGGCGCGTCACTTGGAGCGAGAAAGGATTTGAAACGCTGGTATGCAGACTGGGTTTAGACCAAATGTGGCCGAGGACTCCGACAGGGAAATTCTCAACTTCCGATCCGGAAAAGGGCGCGGATGATGACAAGGTCTTTAAAACAATGGCGACCAGATGCCGTTATCTCGAGCCCTTGCGCGTTGTCCGCAAAACTCTGACGAACCTCCGGCGATTCGATCTTCCTGTGGGTAACGACGGACGGTGTCGATGCAACCCAGCTCCCTGGGCCTCTTTGAGTGGTAGGAATCAGCCGGGCAAAGGGAACATTTACGGTTTGCCGAAATGGGCTCGCCGACTGATAAGGCCGACGCCCGGTAGAGCTTTAGCCTATGTGGATCTACGCGCTTGCGAATACGGAATCGCAGCCGGGCTATCTCACGATTCACAGATGTGCGAGTCATACAAGTCCGGTGAGGATGTTTATCTGCGCCTGGCGATTTCGGCGGGCGCAGCGCCGCGAGGTGCCACAAAAGATTCACACCCCAGGGAACGGTCTCTCTACAAAGTCGCGCAGTTGGCGGCGAGTTACGGTCAAACGCCTCAAGGTTTAGCGAATACCACCGGCTGCTCCTTTGAGACGGCTAGGCGCGTACACGCGAATTTGCGAAGGGTGTATTCACAGTATTTCGGATGGGTTGACGTACAGAGCATTCTTGCGGGGCGCCAAGGGAGAATGTTTTCGCCGGCGGGGTGGAGTGTCCCTGTGACCAGGGAAACGACGTCCAATTTTCTCTTCAACTTTCCGATTCAGAGTGCCGGCGCCGACATTTTGAGAGTGGCCACGACGCTCATGTTTGATGCCGGAATCCGGATCCTGGCTCTCGTCCACGACGCTGTACTCATCGAAGACGATGCCACAAATATCGAACTTGCCGCCGGCACTGTGCAGGACTGCTGGCGGAAGGCGAGCAGCGTCGTTTTAAAAGGGTTTGAGCTGGATTCGGATGCTGAAATAGTTCGCTATCCGGACACGTTCGCCCCGGAAGACAGCGCCGAATTCTGGGATTTGCTAACTGCGTTACGCCAAAATTCTTCAGAAAGCCTGTTGGGTATTCCACCAGGAAAAAAATAAAATCGCTGTAGCAGCCTCGAAAGACGCAAGAAGTGCCATCTAGGAAATGAAATTGCCAATCCTCGAAGTCGATTACGATTTGCGAAACCTGTCCGACCGTGCGCTGAATATCCTTGCGCGCGACAGCGAGACCGGCGGACCGTTCGCCCAATCGCTGAACCTCGCAAATCGAGGAAGTGCTTCGGCGCTTCCTCTCGATTTCTTACGAGACGCTACTCGCCTTTCTTTGTGAACGAGACGCTGACGACTGCACGTGGACTACCCTTTGGAGCCGCAGGTTCGGCACTGACCAACAGGTACCGAGGATGGCCGAGAGGCAATATAATCCCGTTCATAGCGGCGTCCCAGCAATTAGGATCTAAGTGACGGTTTTACTCTGGCGTTTGGGAGTATCGCCTGCTCCCGTCGGCGCCGATTCAGTCCGCAGGCGGCGCTTTCTCCGCGCGGAGGTTGACGCCGGACTCCTAGTCCGTCGCTTCGTTGAGCCGGCAACCAAAACCCAATGGAACGTGCAGCTTATGGAGGAGCTTAAATGGCGAAAAGCTTTCGGTGCCAGTCGTGGTGCCAGTTCGGACGGGCGGAATCCATGAAAGTGAGAATTGGCGACGAAAAATGGAAAGAGACTCCTTTGAGACACTGTGGTCTTCACAATGTTGATGAGTCACATCACCACGCCACACAGGTGCGGCAGTCTAGACGATGTGTTGCGCGATTTCCGCGTACAATGGGAGCCCTCACGATTTCCTAATTTTTCGTAATACCTATGACTTCTACCTTAATAAGGTAGCGGTCGAAAGCTAATTTCCCAGCACCTCCCTCGCAAGTAGGAGTGGAACAGCATTTGGAGTGGGCTGTGCCCGACATCGCTGCGGCGGAATGAGGTCGTCGTTGCTAGTCTGTAGCGGCCGCCATTTGGGTGTGTTCCATTGCTGCGACCTCACAGTAGACTTTGATCGAGCCCTTTGCTTCAGTGAGGAGTCGTATCATCTCTGCGTAATTTTCAAGCCCGCTGACCGGGTGAGTGAGCAACTTCTTCAACCAACCTGGGTACTGCAATTCCGCAGTAGAGAGATCCTTAGCCCCCGTCTCGAAGTATTCACGATTAGCATTGACGCTGCCGAACGCGACCTTGTTGCCAAGCACGAAGCCAAGATTGATTTTATCCGCGGGAATGTCCACCTGGCGTGACCCTCCCGTGACGCTGACCATCGCCAGGACTCCATTTTTGGCAAGGACGCTCATCGCTTCATATACAAGAGGAGAATATCCAGTTCCTTCGAGGATCAGATCGAATGGTCCGTACTTCGCCGAAGCATCCGTCAAAGACATTTCCTTGGTGCTGACGTAGCGAGACCCGAGCTCCTCGAGGAGTCCGGAATTCAACGTGGGTGCCATAGAATTACCAAACGTCGTAACCTCAAGCCCGCGGAGGCGCAGAACGAGTGTCGCGAGCAAGCCCAGCGTGCTGGCGCCGAGTACTGCTGCACGCCTGGGTTTCCAGACGCGCAAACGCTGTTGGATTCTGTAGGCTTGCTCAATGGCTTTCTGTGCGACGCTCATGGGTTCCATCAAGACGCCCACGACCTGTAACCCTTCGGGCACGCGAATGATGTATTCGGGCTCATCGACGATGTATTCCGTCAGGAATCCGTGGCGCAGATTGATGCCACGCTCGAAATACGTCTCATCCGTCGTCATATCGTAGGTTCCGATCTGGTCGTAGACGCTCGATCCTGGCCTCCGAACCGTCAACGCCACGAAGTCCCCCGCTTTGAACTCTGAGACATTGGGGCCAACGGCTTCTACCCGACCGAAGCTCTCGTGTCCGATGATGAGGAAATCGTCTCCATCTGGGGCAGCGCCGTATTCAGCGGCGTTGATCTCCTTGTCGGTGCCATCCACGCCCACGCGTAGAATCTTAACGAGCACACCGCGTCCATTCGGGACATCGGACACAGCCGGCTTCGGCACTTCTCGCAGGTGAATAGTGTTGGGCTTCCCTGGTATCACGGCAATGGCCTTGATCAGCTGCCTGCCGCGGGTATTTACGACTTTTTGTTCATCTTTGACTGCTTGCATTTCCATCTCCTCTTCGAATCTTCAAAATTTGGGCAGCTTACTTACATGCCCTCGCCGCTCTGCTCAATCAACTTGGCAACGAGTGCAGTCCATCCTGTTTGGTGGCTGGCTCCAATACCTGCACCGTTGTCGCCGTGAAAGTACTCGTGGAAATAGATCAGATCGCGCCAGTGAGGATCGCTCTGGAACTTGTCGAGTCCACCGTATACGGGGCGGACGCCATCTTCGGAGCGAAGAAAGATTCTCGTGAGACGCCGGGAAATCTCCGCCGAGGCCTCCCACAACGTTGCCTGTTTCCCCGAGCCGGTCGGAAGTTCGACCTTGAACTGATCTCCATAGAAGTGATGGAATTTTTGCAGCGCTTCCAGCAGAAGGAAATTGATCGGAAACCAGATCGGGCCGCGCCAGTTGGAATTTCCTCCAAACAATCCAGTGCTGGATTCCGCCGGCTCGTAGTCGACGCGATGTTCCATTCCATTGACAGGAAGGACGTACGGGTTGTCTTTGTGGAACTTCGAAACGGCTCGAATTCCGTACTGCGAAAGAAATTCGGACTCGCTGAGCAGGTAGCGCAATACGCTTTGCAGTTGTTTTCGATTCACGAGTGAGAGCAGACGCTGCATGCCTTTGTCGGCGGTCTGCACACTCTCGATGTGCTCTGGAACATCCGGATGGTTGTCGATGAACCACTGCATCCGGCGCTTGAAGCCTGGCAAGCGATCCACGATGTCTTGTTCCAGTGTCTCCACAGCGAGAAGCGGGATCAGTCCGACAAGAGAACGGACCTTGAGATAGTGGCGCTCGCCGTTCGGCAAATGGAGCACGTCGTAGTAGAAGCCGTCCTGCTTGTCCCATAGCTCAATGCCTTCGCCGCCACGATCGTTCATGGCATGCGCGATGTGCACAAAGTGTTCGAAGAATTTGCTTGCGACGCTGTCGTAGGCCGGATTCTCGCGAGCCAACTCCAGGGCGATGGCCAGCATGTTCAGGCAGTACATGCCCATCCAGCTTGTGCCGTCGGATTGTTCCAAGTGTCCTCCGGTCGGCAGCGGAGCCGAACGATCAAATACGCCGATGTTGTCCAGGCCCAGAAAGCCGCCCTGGAAAATATTCATGCCTTCGGCGTCTTTACGGTTCACCCACCAGGTGAAGTTCAACAGGAGTTTGTGGAAAACGCTCTCAAGAAAAACGCGGTCCGCCTTGCCGCGCACACGCTTTTCAATCTTATAGACACGCCATGCTGCCCAGGCGTGCACGGGAGGATTTACGTCGCCGAAAGCCCATTCGTAGGCGGGCAATTGGCCGTTCGGATGCATGTACCATTCGCGCAAAAGAAGGGTGAGTTGCTCTTTCGCAAAATCCGGATCAATCTGGGCAAGAGGAACGCAGTGGAATGACAGATCCCAAGCTGCATACCAGGGATACTCCCACTTGTCGGGCATCGATATGATGTCCGCGTTGTACAGATTCGACCATTCGTGATTTCGCCCCTTCTTGCGTCCTTCAGGCGGCGGAGGGCCCGCCGGATCACCTTCCAGCCATGTACGCACATCGAAGTGGTAAAACTGCTTCGACCAGAGTAAGCCGGCGAACGCTTGCCGCTGCACGTTGCGTGCATCTTCGGAAAGCCCCTTCGGGAGCCGGCGTGCGTAAAATTCGTCTGCTTCCCGCCGGCGTGAAGAAAAGACGGAATCAAATCCCGCACCTAGCAGTTCTGTTTTGGGCCCTTCCGCCAATACCAGCCGCGGGGCAGACATGCGCATGACTTTCGGTTCTCGATCCGTGAGCCGCATACGCAGCGTTGCCGAGCCGCCGGGGGCGAGTCGCAGGCGGTACAACGCAGAAGCTTTCGTACCGGTCTTCTCAGGATTTACCGTGGCCTTGTTTCCTGACACGACGTAGTCGTTGATGCCGTCCTTTACATAGGGAGCGCGATTCTCGCTCCCGAAAAGGCGCTTTGCGTTTGTTTCATTTTCGGTAAAAAGAAGCTGCGGTTCTCCCTCGCAAAGAAGCCAACGTTTGCCATAGGTTCTGTGGTCGAGTTCGATCACGGCGGAACCGGTGATGCCATACTCCTGCGGAATCGAAAGCGGGCGGGACGCGCGAAGGGAGGGACGGCACGGGTCGCTGCCCCAGGACCAGGTGTTGCGAAACCAGACCGTTGGCAGAAGACACAGCTCTGCTTCCACTGGGCCGCGATTGATTGCCGTCACCTTGATAAGGATGTCGTCTGCGGTCTCTTTTGCGTATTCCGTGAAAATATCGAAATAGCGGTTCTCTTCGAAAACTCCGGTCTCCATCAATTCGTACTCGAAGTCGCCGCGACCCCTGCTGCGGTTTTCCTGCACAAGCTTCGCGTAGGGAAATTCGGCTTGCGGGTACTTGTAAAGAGTCTTCATGTACGAGTGCGTCGGCGTGGAATCGAGGTAGAAGTAATACTCCTTCACATCTTCGCCGTGATTGCCCTCGTTGCCGGTCAAACCGAAAAGCCGTTCTTTCAAGATGGGATCGCGTCCGTTCCACATGGCCAACGCAAAACAAATCAGTTGATGTCGATCGGAAATCCCAGCGATTCCGTCCTCGCCCCAGCGATAGGTACGGGAGCGCGCGTGGTCGTGAGGAAAGAAGTCCCACGCAGTGCCACCCGGACTGTAATCCTCGCGCACGGTGCCCCATTGGCGCTCGGAAAGGTACGGACCCCAGCGCTTCCAATGCGCGCTACGGTTACGCGATTCTTCGAGTCTTGATTCTTCCGTCGTCATTATAGGTTTCAGTGTCATGATAAGTTTCCGTGCTCGCGTGCACTTCTCGGATGATCGCCGTTCGGGCGGCACCAAAGTGCGGCTATGATCGGGTGGTCATCCCTACTGTTTGTCGAATATCCAGAGTCAGTGGATAGGATTGGCAATAGAGCGGAAAGTTTCACGACAGGCAGGGTTTTCTTCTTCAGGCAAATGGCGGGGGCAGTTGGTGCGCGGCGCCAGGATCCAAAAGATCTTTGAAGCCAATGGAGCTTGTGTTCATCTCATGCTGCATGTGTAGCGGGGCGATTTCGCCTGGCCTAATTCGGACTTCCAGAATGCGGACACGCTCGTTTTTCATGGACGAGCCGATGGTGCTCGGGCGCCGCGATCAATGCGTCAAGGGTGTCCGGCCACAGCCACGGCTCCGGAGCCCCAACATCGGCCGACGTGTTCGGCTGTTTCGTGGTGGTAGTGCTGGAGCGACCATATTCGGCGGGACGACGCAGGCAACGTAATCTTCGACTCCCGGGAAGCTGGTTTCTCCGCCCGGAGTTCCATCGGTGGTGTGGTGCGAGCCATTGCCGCCCCACTCGGTCGAGAACGTAGGAGATGCGGAACTACTCGTACTCAGCATCGAGCTCAAGGATTGACGGGGTTAGACCGCCATACTCCCCTGACGTCTCAATCATCCGCTCTCAGGGTTGCACGATGCCGAGGGCGTGACCATCCGGGTCGCGGACGACAAACCCGCGTGTGAAGCCAATGTTCCCACCAGCGAACGAGATGCTCCCCGAAGACACGAAGCGGCTCGCCGCCAAGCGAAGGGGAGCGATGGTGCCGTCCGCATCATCCGTTTCCAGTTCCGTTTGCCGATGCACCAAATCGTTGGCGCGCTCGTCGGCCGGATACGGCCGCCCGTCGCGTGGGCTCAGATATTCCAGTAGTTCGATTCCGGGGCCAACGGGTGCGCGCAGGGCAGTGATTCTCAGCCGGACTCCAAAGACGTTGTTGAGGTGTTCCTGTTCCGTCCCATAGTTTTCGCTTTCGCCAGCGATCCGCAGGCCCAGTATGTCGTGGTAAAACCTCAGGCTCGCTTCGGTGTCGGAAACGGCGATGGCGGTGTGGTCAATTCCGAGAAATACACGCCCATCCCCTCGATGCCATTTGGGATTGCCTTTGTCGGGAGGAAACTCCAGAACTTCCACAGGATGGCCATCCGGGTCTTTGAAATAAAACGCTCTGATACCAGCGGCATTCTTGTTCCAGTCTGGGAGTCGCTGCGGGCCAGAGGAGGCGTGTTCCACGTTGTTTTGCCGAAGAACGGAATACGCACGATCCATGTCGCTGACGATGATGGCGATGTGTTGAAACCACAGATCGTTGCTGCGCGAATCCACGGGAATGGGTCGTCCTCGCGGAGCGAGAAACTCGGCAAGTTCGATGGACTCATCGCCAAGTCTCAAGCGCACGAGCCGCACACGCGCGCCGAACACACCAAACAGGTGCTCCACTTCGTCTCCAGAAATTTCCTTGTCCGAGACTGCTTCGAAAGTCAGCACCCTTATATAGAAGTCCATCGAGCGGTCAATGTCGCTAACTGTGATTAAGATTGGACCGATGGCGCGAATATGGAATCCGGATGGATTCGCAGCCGGGGCTTTCTCCTGCGACAACACAGGAGCGAGCGAGACAAGGCAGAGTCCCGCGGTGATGAGAAGCGCCCGGAAGGTCCTACGAAGCATTTTGCACTCCAGCAAGCGAAACTGGATTCGAGGAGCACTCTGCGTCGGAGGCAACTCCGAGTCGCTGTTTCAGATGATCTCCGACGCGCAGCGCATTGGCGACGATGGTTAGCGCAGGGTTCACGGCGGCACTCGAGGGGAAGAAGCTGCCGTCGACGACGTAGAGATTGTCCACATCATGGGCTTTGCAGTTCACATCGAGGGCAGAGGTTTTCGGATCGCGGCCAAAACGAATGGTGCCGTTCTGATGGGCAACCCCGGCAAGCGGAATCTGGTCTCCGAGAAACAGGTTCCGCGCAAAGAGGCCCTGGTGGCACTCATGTCCGTGCACGCTGCATTTCGTCTGCTGATTGAGCAACTCCTTCAGTTTGGCGAGCAAGCGGCGGTGCGCTTCCTGATTGTTCGGAGTGTATTGAAGGACGATGTTCTGTTCGCGGTCGAGCGTGACGCGGTTGTTTGGATCGGGCAGGTCTTCGGAAGTGAGCCAGAAGCTAAGGGAATGTTGCGCCATCAAATCGAGTGTCCAGCCGGGGGCGATGGCGGGTGCTCCCGCTGAGAGCGCGGTGCCGTCGAGCTTGGCGACGAACGAGAAGTGACCCATGGGGTAGTTCCACTCTTTTGACCCGAAGTAAAAGTCATTCACGGCAAGCGTCTTGTGGTAGATGGTGGGGTTGGGACACTTGGAGAGCGCCAGCATGACGGAATTGACGTGTCCCATGTAGTGCCGGCCAACCACGTCCGAACTATTTGCCAATCCGCGAGGATGCTTTTCGCTTGCGGAACGAAGCAGGAGCGCAGCGGAATTGATCGCGCCGCAGGATACGACAACAAGTCCCGCGGAGAGCGCCATCGTGTGGCCATTCTGTTTCACGATGACCCGAGCCACCTCCCGGCCCGAAGTGCTTGTTTCCAGGCGCTCGACGTACGCGTTGGTCATCAGCGTGACATTCGGAAACCGCAGCGCAGGATCGACGCAGACGACTTGTGCGTCAGACTTCGCATCCACGAGACAAGGATAACCGTCGCACGTATCGCAGCGGACGCATTTGCTGGTGTGAGGATTCATCTCATCGATCTGCAATCCGAGGGGCGTGTGGAAAGGTTTAAGGCCTTGCTGCTCGAAGTCCTCGCTCAATTGTTGAATGCGCGGCTCATGGCTGATGGGAGGATGCGGGTACGGGCCGCTCGCCGAAGGTTCCGTAGGATCTTCGCCCCGCTTGCCGTGCACGTGATACAGCCGCTCGGCTTGGAGATAATACGGTTCCAGGTCTTCGTAAGAGATTGGCCACGCGGGTGAACGTCCGTCGTAGTGGACGATTTCACCAAAATCCTCCTTGCGCAAGCGAAAGAGGGCCGCGCCATAAAACTTCGTGTTTCCGCCGACATAATAATTGGTATGGGGGTGAAGCGGCTTGCCGTCCTTGTCACGCCACTGTTCCTTCGTCTGGTACTTCGCGTCTACGTTCACGGCGCGAGAATCCCAATTCGCTTTCTCCCGTCGAACGTAGTCGCCTCGTTCCAGGATCAAGATATTCTTCCCGGTTGGAGCCAGCGCATGGGCAAGGGTGCCTCCTCCGGCTCCTGATCCGATGATGATTACGTCGTAGTGTGTTCCGGTCGTCATGATGTGTTCTCCGTCAGATGTTTGTTCGCACTCGAACTCGAAAGTCAATTTCCCTGTAGCTCCGCATACCGGCAGCGAAAGATGCAGCGCCTGCTGTTGTTATGGTGGTATTTCGCGCAATACACGCGCTGAGCGGAACGCAACCGCAAATACAGCTCGCTGGCGATCAACATGCCGAGCGGGGGCGCTGCAAAGTAAATCCAGATCGAATGAAAGGCTTGCGCAGGTATCGCGGAACCAAGCGTCCGCGCAGGATTCATGCTCATTCCTGAGAATGGAGCTTCAAAGGTAATGTAGGTTGCCAAAAGGATGGCGGCGCAATAGGGAGTGAAGCGGGACAATGCTCTGTCATTGGACGTAAATAGGACCGTCGCTGCTAGGACCAACGAAATCGCGAGTTCGGCGAAAAACGCTGCGGCCACGCCGAGCTGGCCAGGCTGTGTGACAGCAAAATTCACATCGGGATGAGCGACCGCTCGGCCGAGCAGCAGAAACGAAAGCAATACGCCCGCAAGCCCGCCCAGGAACTGAAAGGTCATATAGAAGATGGCGTCCCACAATTCGATCTTGCGCAATCGGAGAAACATCAGTGTCATCGCCGGATTCATGTGGGCGCCCGACTGTTTTCCCCACGGCGAGTGGATCAGCAACAACAAAGTCGCCGCCATCGCCAGGCCCGTCAGCACCATGCGGACAAACCGATTGGCGATCCAGTGAAGTGCGGGCGAATGGGGATGGTAAAGGATCGTGGTTACTACGCACGCGGAAACCATGAACAGCCCGAGTTCGGCGGATTCCATCAGGTATTCGGGCCAGTGGGCTCTCGCGACTTGAAGGACGAAGTCCCATCGACGCTGGAGAATGGGTTCGTCCAATAACCCGGAGCTAGGAACTTGCATCGTCAGATTGGCCGCGTCCTTCATTGGGAATGGGAGTCTCTTCCTGAAGAAAAGTGACAGAAGATCCAATGAAAGATGGGGATGAAACGAAGATCCAGCGAGGAAGCGCCAAACCAAAAAATAGTTGCGTCCTCCTCCTGAATCTTGCATCTGATGCACCGACAGTCGAGGCAGCCCGCCCATCGGCACAAAAGGGCGCCACGGCAGGAAAGACGTTTTCCCCGGGGTATTGCGTAATCATCAAGCGACACCGGAACCAAGCTTTTAGAGAACTGTTCTATGCACGTTGAAAGCGAAAACAGCTCGGAGTCAAAACCCCGCCCCGCAGCCCGCGAGGCGGCGCTCATCCAACAGGTTTGCCAAGGGGATCGGGAAGCGTTCTACGCCTTGGTGCAACCCTACGAAAAGGCCACATATGCAGCCGCCCTGTCGATCCTGAGAAACCCAGCGGATGCCGAGGAAGCTGTCCAGGAAGCGGTACTGAAGGCGCTTGCTAACATCCACAGGTTTAGAAGCGAGTCAAAATTCAGTACTTGGCTCATTCAGATCACCATCAATGAAGCCCGCCTTAAGATCCGAAAGGGCCGCAGCCATTTGTATGAATCGATGGATGAGCCGAACACCAATGAATCGGGCGATTATTTCCCGAAGGATTTCGCGGATTGGCGGGAAATTCCATCGGAGGCGCTGGAGCGCAAGGAGCTCCGGAACGCGCTTCGCCAGGCTCTGGCTGCCTTACCGCAGAAATACCGGGAAGTGCTTTTAATCAGAGACGTGCAGCACCTGAGTATTGAGGAGACCGCCCAGGTCCTGGGTCTGAGCGTCGGGAACGTGAAGACTCGGCTCTTGCGAGCACGGCTGCAGATGCGCGATGCTTTGGCACCGGGGTTTGACGGAAGTTGGAGCACGGGCAAGGCGCAGTACCAAAAGGTGCGGGCCTGGTAAGATGTGTAGAATTTGCATGAATCTTATTCAGGATTCGGGTATCTGATGAAGGTGATCGAGATAAGCTGCTTGGAGGTCTGGCGTGAGATCTCCAACTACATCGACAATGAGGTCGATCCGGAATTGCGTGCCCGGATGGAAGCGCATTTCAAGGTTTGCGCCCACTGCACGGCAATTTTGGACGGGACACAGAATGTCGTGAAGTTGGTCGCGGATGGTGTCGAATTCAACTTGCCGGAAGGATTCAGCAAGCGGCTGTATAGCAGAATCAAAGAAAGCTAGATACTTGGGTCGCGGCGCAGGTTTCTAGAGAATCAGCCAAGCTGGCGGCAAGATACGAGCGGAGCGGGTTTTTCCTCACTTAGGAACCAGTGGCTCCTGCTTTCGCCCAGTTCTTCTCGAACATCCAGATTGTTCACGAACAGGGCGATCTTCCACCCCGCTGAAGCATCCTTGGACCACAGCTCAAAATACCGATGACGCATCAGAACGGGCGGACCGCCATTTTTCGGGGTAAGGATCCATTCGTGCCAGCCGAAGTCGTAGGCGGTTCCTGCCATGACCGAGATATCGATGATGATGCAGTTGAGTTTTACGGAGTATTGCGCAAATAAGTTTTCCGCGCGGTCTCGCAACGTGGCCTTGGCCTCTTCACCGTACTTGCTCGGGAGCCCTTCCGACATGTCGGTGAATCCTCCCGGAGCGAAGACCGAAAGCAATTGGTCAACGTCGGCACCGGCATAGGCCTCGCGAAAGGCTGTTTTGGCCAGATTGATCTGATAGACGTCGTTCACTTCTTAACCTCGGAGGGGCAAACGTCCGTTTTGAGGTCATCGGATGCAGCAAGGCCCTGACCGGATGCAGGAATTTTCAGGATTAAATAAGTCCGAAGGGATTAAGGAAGCGGGGTGATCGTATCCGGTTTGACTTCGAGCATGAGAGTCTCTCCTAATTGCGTGACGTTACCGCGAATCGACACGGGCTGCGCCACGCGCTTCAGAAAGGCTTCCTTCGGGAGTGGCTGCCTGTCGGGAGCCGTGAGCAGAAGGGTGGCGCGCCGGCCGTCGAAATTGTTCGTGACAAAGGCAGGCGGGATACCCCCACTCAAACACCGAACGGCACAGTCGCGGTGGACCTTGCCGTTTCCCGGATTCATGACGCCAAAGTTACATTTGCTGTCTACGATTTCGCCGGTCAGCGTGAAGGTGCCCAAATTCTGCGCGGTCTCCGGGGCATGGTTCAGCTCAGCCAATACAGAAATGGAGCCGCTGACCAACTCCAGCATGGTCTGGTCATCGCGGTAGATGAGGGTGCCTCGCAGGCGGACGGTCTTACCCGCAAAGGTTGACACTTGATCGTTCGCTCCGTGCTTGCCAGCAGCTACCAGCGTATATCGCGAATACGGCTCTTGCCCAACCGCGGCGCCGGGCCTCGGCACAAGCAACGCGGGGTAGGGATGCACGTCCACGATTCCTTCAAACGTTCGTTCCTGTCCAAATTCAAATACGGACGGAGCATAGGCGCGCTGCACCTTCGCGAAAATGATGGCACCGGTCGCCGCGACAAGGAACAGCACCGAGACGCTCCACCAGATGCGGCTCGCGATTCCTGAAGGTGCTTTCGGCAAGTAACCCACGTAGAACTCGTTCATGGGGTTGCCTGAGGACGAGTAAAGACGGATGGCTCGACGGGCGTGCCCGGGGGCATCGGCGTCGGGTCGACCCACACGCGTCCATCCTTGATCCGGGTGCGAAACGTAGAAACCTTCTCTGTAAATGGCGGAGGCGAGGCTCCGGTCTCCGGCAAATATTGATAGCCGTGCCATGGACAAGTCACGCAACCGTCGATGATCTTGCCTTCTCCGAGTGGGCCGTTCTGGTGGCGACAAACGTTCGATAGGGCACAGACCTTGCCGTCAAATTTGAAGATGGCGATGCGTTCCCCGTGCAGAGGAACGACAGCGGCTCTATTCTCGGGAATGGCCGCCAGGGCGCAGGCGTCGACGAATCCACCGGAAGCGAGATCAAGCTTTCGCGCATCAATCTTGCGCTCGCGCCAAGCCGCGGCGACGTGGAGCGAGAGAACGATACCGAGACCGGCCCCGGTCGCAATGGCGAGGAAGGGGCTCGTCTCCGATTGCAGCAAACCCAGAGCGACGTGTGCCACCAGAAGTGCGTAGGCGATGTAGACCAGCATGTGCAGGCTTTTCCAGATCGGAGGCGTGAGGTTGCGCAGCCAGAAATCATGGCTCGTGGCGGCCATGAGAAACAAAATCAAGAGAGCGACGAGGCCCAGCTGCTGGAACGGGAAGTCGGCGAGGCTCGTGAAGCTCCGATTCGAAGTCAACACACTGACCAGGGGATCTTTGTCACCGAGGGTGTGAAATTGGATGATGGCAAATACGCCGTGAATCGCCCCTAGCAGGAAAGTCACAACTCCCAGATGGCGGCGATTGTAGAGCAACGGGAGAAAACGCGAGTCCAGCCGGCACAGTGGTCCAATGCAAAGAATGATGGTTAGGAGTAGAAAGGCCGCGGAGCCGGCCGCACGAATAATCATTGTTTCGGCGGTGGCATAAGGAAAGAGTGCCGCACTAATGGAAATAAAGAGCGTAATGTAGAGGGCGATGCCGGCCGCGACGAGTAAGTCATAGAGACGCTTCTGCCTGTTCCAGCCGATAGCCTGGTATTGATGGCTCACGGGTGATTCCCCAGGGAAAAAGACGCAAGAACTCTTTGTTGCGCCAAGCTGTACAGGACGACGAAACCAGTGCCTTTTGCTTCGCTTGGTAGACGATTCTGCTGCTGCGGGTGGTACGGACCCAGTAGTTGGGCAGAAGCGGGAAGATTCGACTCGGGCCGACTTGCAGACCAGTAGACGAGCACATCGGGTGAAAGTGCCGCGATCTTGGAGTCAATTTCAACGGCTCGCGCGTTTGGATCGGGCGAGAGTGTCAGCAGACGGGCCTCAAACCTGAGATCCCCCGGCTTCTCGTTCTTCCCGGGAATCAGGAGTTCGCCTTGACTGGTTTCTTTGAGAGAAGCGGCTGCGACTGCGGGCCACCGATGCCGCGAAAGCAGTCCGCCGATGAGTACGGCTGGAAGCAGCAGAATCCAGAGGCCAAAGATGAGTCGATGCACTGAGCGAAGAGGCCGAATCATCGGTGTGGATTCCTCTCTTCCGGGGGCTCATGCGGCCCGAGTGCCCAGCGCTTGAGTAGTAGCGGCCAGAAGGCGACCGAACCCGGAAATATCAGAAGCCGAAATCCCAAGCCGGTTCCGACGGCTTGCGGATCAAGGCGCTTAACGCCCGTGACAATGAAAGCAATCGCGAAGATCGCCCCGATCGCCCCGTAGAGGTACAAGAGATCAACGAACCATATGGCGACTCGTTCAGCCATTGGTGCCATCGATAGGGATTACGGTTCCGGTGATTTGTGCGGCATTTTTATCGGCGAGCCAAAAAGCCAGATTCGCAACATCTTGCGGTTGAAGCCACTTTGCATAGTCCGCGCCGGGCATGGATTTGCGGTTCGCTAAAGTGTCAATCGTCCCAGGAAGAAGGACGTTGGCGGTTAGACCAGCATCCCTGTTTTCGAGAGCGACAGTTCGCACCAGCATCGAGAGTGCGCTCTTAAATGTGACATAGGCCGCGAGGTTTACATGCGGCTCTCCGGCACTGAGGCTGCCGATCGCGATGATGCGGCCGGTTCCGGATTTTCGCAGGTGCGGAATAGCTGCGCGAAGGACATAGAAGGCGGAATTCAAATTGAGATCGCGCATCTGCTCCCAGGTGGCATCGTCGGTCTGCGCCACCGTCTGTCCCCCAGCGAACCCTCCCAAAACGTGTACAAGGACGTCCAGCTTACCGAAGCGATTCGCGACGGTTTCGATCATTCTGTTGACGTCCGCCGACTTCGTAAAATCCACCGAGTAAGCGGAAAAATTGGAAGCGGGGAAATCCTGCTCCGAGATGGACCGGGACGTACCGATAACAAGGGCGCCTGCCTCGAGGAATGTCCGGGTAACGAAAGACCCGAGTCCGCCTTTTGCACCGGTGATCAGAACCACACGATCTTTCATGGCAATTTCTTAGCCTCAGAACCCAATCAGCAGTCTCGGGAGATTAGAGCTGTGGGCAGGGCAAAAGTTTCACGCAATCAGCGAGGACGAAAAGTGGCGTCTTGGCACCCTATGGGATGGAGATTGCGTGGCCAGAACTAGTTTCTTCGCAGGGCGGACCATCGAAGTATTCCATGAAGATCTCCCGCGGGGTGCACTCCACCTGTGTGTAGCTTACGGTCGCAGCGTCGGGGCGATGCATACAGATAGAATAGGGGCCTGGCTCAGGGTCATGGGAGTTGTGAAGGCTGCGAAGCCATTCCCGAGTCGGAGTGGTCCCTACGGATTTTGCGGCCGCGCAAGCCCGGCCACGGAAGTGCGCTGCGGAGGAATCGGATAGACTCGACGAAAACCAATGCGTGAGTCGCCAGGCGAAATTTAAGCAGTCCAGGTGTTTTCCGTCCCAGCGCCATTCACTGAGGACTCTCTCACCGCTGAATGCGCCGACAAGTCGAAAGGGGTGCATGCCCGTGAGATCAATTCCTGCTAGGCGATTCGCCGTTGAGCGCGAGTCCCATTCGTAAGCCAGTTTCGGAATTAGCTCGCCGCGTGTTTTGATTTTGGGGCCAAGAGTATCCGTCTCTGCGGAATACCAGTTGATTAGTGCAAACAAATTGCCGTGACTACTGCATGCGATCCAAGTGCCGCCTCCAGCCTCGCGAGGATACATCGCCCGCGCATCCCCATGATTGAAAATTTTCGGGGGATGAGCTGCCGGGCGAGTCTTCTGTTCGTCGCGGTTCATGCCCACCAGGAATCCTTCGTTCGTGGGAGCAAAGGTCAGTGTGCACATGGGCTAGTCGGCCATGGGATAGTCGCAGGCCTGGTTTGTGAAATCTCTCCAGTCGCGCCAGATCGAGAGAGGTGACGGCGGACGGTAACCTCGGCGGCAGTTGGCCGCGCCAATCGCATAGACAATTTGCCATTGGCGAAAGAGGGTTGCATACGCCGCCCAGATGGAGTTGTGGGAATCATAGATGTTCGTCGCTTCCGAGGCTGCTCCATTCAACTCAAGAATCTGAAATCGTGTTCCTGTGCGCAACTCCTTATCACTCGAGTAACGTACGTCGAATCGCCCGACGAAGAAACCCGGCAGCCGTTGGCTGATTTCGTCAAAGGCAGACCGCAGCTCTTCGGTATAAAGATCCCACCCGTCGCGGAACTCACAACCTTGGCAGTGATTGCCCGCTTCCACCAGTCGCAATCGCTCACCCTCCTCGAGGACGTGGTTTGCCTCTGCGCCAAACCTGTTCAGGTAGGTCTTGGCAATCATGCGTGCACGCGGGTCCAGCTCGATCAGCTCTTTCAGAGTATGTACGCCGTCCCCGGTGACCACGGGAAATTCCTTCCTCGTGATGCCCAGAATGCGGCCCTTTGTGTCACCGGGGAATCGGTAATAGAAGACACCGGCTTCGTTCGGATGAGCGATGTAGCGTTGGAGAACAAGCGGTCCCGTCACCTGCGAGAGATAAGGTTCTATTTGCTCCAGTGATCCGATCTTCTTGAAACCCGCCCCACGCTGGGCCGTGTCTGGCTTCAGAACGAAGGGAAAGCTGATGCCGTGTAAACGACAGAGGTCCAAGACCTTTTTCCGGCGGTCGGCCTCTGGGCCGGCTGGCACCAGGTACGCTTCGGCGGTGACTTCCGACGAAGTTTTCATCAGTTCTTGAAGAATCTCGATCTTCGACTCTCCGATGATGCCCCCATTCTTCTGATTCAAATTCGCCACTGCGGGGAGAGAAAAGCCACGATATCGAATCCCCAAGGCGGTGCAGGCCACTACGACGGGCGTATAGAAAAGCCACGCCGGCCAGAATTCCCATCGCGAAAGATGCTCGACACGTGTGCGCAGCCACATACGAATTCTCTTGCCATGACTCCGCCATGCTTGGAGCAAAAGATAAAGGCTCAGCCCCAGAAGTGCCGCCAGCGGGAGCTCGTTCTTCAGATGTATCGCCCTCGCCGGACTCAGCCGGACAAACGCGAAAGCGATTGCAGTCCATACGAGCGCAGAGGTCGCCGTGGTGCCAGCGAACAAGGCAAGCGGCATGCGATTGAGGCCTGCCGCCAGATAGGACGGCATTCGTGTCCCGGGAAAGAAGCGGCTCAGGGCCAAACTCCACACTCCTGAGGACGACGCCTTTGGCTGTTCGTTTTCGAAAAGCCGTGAGAACCAGCGGTGGCTTCGAATTGGCGGACCAATGTGACGCGCCAGGGCGTACACCCCCAAATCGCCCACCCAGAGGCCCGCAAACGCGCTTAGGAAAGCGATCTTTGCGTTGAGCAGGCAGGTGGCCGCAAGCGTTGCGGCGGTGATCGTAGCCCCATCCTCGGAGAGGAAGGCCCCGCCCACAATTCCTGCCGCGAGTATGAGTGCCTGGTTGTTGAAGAAAAAATCCACGAGCATCTCTCAGTCAGCGTTCAAAGTCGACATGCGTTTGAGGGTCGACGGTGCAAAGCCGAACTCCGCAGGTACCTCGATTCCGAGTTCACTGCAAATCAATCGAATAATGGCGTAGTGGTGAATCGCATGGCCCGTGCAGTAAGCCATCTCACGGCCCAGGTTGGACTCGATGGATGTGGGTTGCGTCGTGCCGTACGAAACGCTATGAACCACCCGGCAAGGGTGGGCAAGCATTTCCTCACTGTAATTCTTGATCGCACGTAGGACATCGCAGGTCGCGATGCTGGCGAAAGTCACTTCGGTCCCGAGTTTGACGTTCCGCTCGCGCGCGTCGTAGTTGATTTCGTGTGAGCGCAGTCCGCGGGTTAAGCACTGAAAATGCTCGAGAATGTGGCGATAGTGCTGGCCAATGGAGGCCTTGTAAGGGGCTGGCACGACCCGCGAGTAGGTGCGATCCCCCAAGTCGAACAGTAGCCCCAGCCCTTGCAGCAGAACATCCTGACTGGCGATAACGAGTTCCGGGGTCTGCTGGCGCACGTTGGTGTTTTCGATTGGCGCAAAGTCGATGAGAGTAGCCGTTGGATTTACGCTGTTCACGCGAGTTTCCTTCCGATGAATGGGATTTCCGAGCGGTGCAGAAACAAATTGATTCCTGAAGCGAGGAACACCGTGAGGGCCAAGGCGAACAACAGACCTTTGTCACCCTGTACCTCGATGCCGAGGATCGTCAGGTGGCTGAGGACCGCGCCCGCCATGACGCCTAATGCCAGCAGCGAGCCCAGCCAGGTGAAACGGGGGGTGAGGAGCAAGATAACGGCGATCAGTTCGACGACGCCGGAGCCGATGCGCCCCCAGGGCTCGGCGCCCACCTTCGTAAAGATGTAGACCGATTCGGGAGCCGCTGTGAATTTGAAAAACAGGGTCTGCAGCAAAATGATTGCGGCGGTTATTCGCAAGAACCAACTAAAGACGGTAACGATCATCGACATCTCCTTACTCTGTGGATCGCTTGGCATTGCTTCGGTCCTCATGATTCGTCTCCCCTGTTGGGTTTTAGTGGCCCTGTTTTTCGACGAGGCGCGGCCAGTTCTGATCGGCCTTCTGCAGGTTGCCCTGAGTGTCCTTGTTAAAATCGTTTTTTATATCGAGGTCGTACTGCATGAGCAGCCGGCCGTTGACGATCTGGAAGGCTTCGATCTTGATGGGCACCGTGTGGCCACGGGAGACTCCATAGGCGCAGAAGCCTCCGAACTGCGGTTCATACTTGGCCGGATTGGCGTCGAAGAGCGCCTTGTCTTCCGCGGAAGAAAAGAAATACCGGGTGCCAGCGTATTTGCTCTCGAATTGGGGATTCCCCTTCACGGGGCGATTCTGGGTGAAGAAAGCAACCGGATCGTAGCCCTGGAGCGCGACGCCACTTTTGTCCAGGTTCAAGAGACTTTTGTTTTGCGCCGAGGTGGCTACAGCCGCGAACAGTGCAACGAGGAGAAGAAGTCGTTTCATGGTTTGGCCCTTTTTCAAGAAGTCTATTTGTGTTCCCGGTGGTAGGAGTCTCCAGGTCGGGAAAGGTTCCAGAAAAATGGCTGAACAATGCAGACTCTTTCCTGCATCTTTTTCAAGACAGCCGCATCCGATGGTGCATCGTTTCGGACGACTAGAGCGCTATCCTAGGTCGCTTATTTGTTGACGCAGACACAAACAGAATGCATACAAGTTTTTTCGCTCCATTAAAAAATATCGCGATACTCTCTCGCCTTGACGTGTCCCTCAAATATTGAAGGAAGTAGAAGCCACAAGTGGCCGCTCGGGTATTTCCGTTTGCACTGAAACCTTCTGCAGGGCTTCGTATCCCATCTGTGCACGGCGAGCTATCCGGAAGAGAAATCGGGACACTCACTCGATGACGTCCCATGGATCGATTGCGATTCGCTCTCGACACGGAAAGTGAACGTCGAAAAATCTAAAATGAGGTCATGAATGAAAATGTCTCGCTTCCTGAAATTGATGTTCGTTGTTTTCTCGGCCGCAGCCCTGACGGCGGGTGCGATCGGCACCTACGCACAGAGTGGCTCCCACACTTCCTCGCAGTTCCAGGGCCCCAAGGCCAACAAGGGAACCGTTATGCACAGCCACAAGGGCGGAAAGAACTTCCTGACTCTCTCCGATGATTTTGTGGTGCCCGACACACCGGATCCGCACTGGCAGGTCGTGGATTCCGACGGTAACGTCTACCTCCTGGACAAGCTCAAGACCAAGGCGTTTGTTGGAACGAACTACAAAAAGGAAATCGTTCTTCCCTCGTACGTGAAGAATGTCGCCAAAGTTCAAATTTGGTGCGCCTTCGCGGAAGTCAACCTGGGCGAAGCAACGTTCAGTTCCCCAGTGATGTAAATCGGGCATTTGTCTCCTGCGGGCCGTTGTCCGGAAAAGGATCAATGGCCCGCAAGACGAAATTCATTCAAAAAAGAGATTCGCCATGACGTTTCGCAAGATGTTGTTACTCACCCTGTGGTTGCTTGCCGGTTCGCCCATGTTCGGGGCAGACGGCCGAAAAGAAGACGGTCACGCTGGATGGCGCTGAACGCGTGATCATTGCCGCAAGAGCAAAGGCCCAGGAAGTCAAAGCTCCGGGCGGCGTCATTGCCGTCGTGGATGCATGGGGCAATCTCATGGCGCTGGAGCGCCTGGATGGCACCTTCACGGCGGGTGCGAACATCTCCATCGGGAAGGCTGGACAGTCGCCGAAGTCTTGCGCGTGGCGTGCCATAACCGCCTAACGGATGGGAGGCTCGACGTGTTCACATTTCTGAATCCCTGGCCCTCCCGGCACATCTAAGGAATACGGAGAAGCGTTAAGGTGGGGACTGGTGGTTCGTGGTACCCTCTGGGCCTATAATCTGAAGCGAGTCAGCCCAGCCGAGCAAAACGATCGTGAATGCTCCCAACCCACACCTCTTGCCATCTTCTGTCGTTCGCGATGACGAGCACCTTCTGGTGGCCGCCGCGAAGAACGGTAACATGCCGGCCTTTGAAGAGTTGGTCAATCGCTATGAGAAGAAGATCTTCCGGTTGACCCGAAATATCACTGGGAACAGGGAAGATGCGGAGGACGCCATGCAGGAAGCATTTTTGAAGTCCTACGCGCACCTGGACAGTTTCAACGGTGATTCCCGGTTCTACACGTGGCTTGTCCGGATTGCCGCGAATGAAGCGTTGATGCGCCTGCGGAAGCGCCGGCCCGGAGAATTTTCTATTGATGAATCGTTGCCGGGTGATGAAGACATCATGCCGCGGGAGTTGGATGACTGGGCGCCAAACCCCGAGCAGTGCTGCGCTCAAAACGAAATGAAGGAGATTCTTGCCCAGGCCATCGAGACCCTCGAGGCGGATTTCCGGATCGTATTTGTGCTCCGCGATGTGGAAGAACTCCCCACGGAGGAAACCGCCAAGTTGCTAGGTTTGTCGATTACCGCTACGAAGTCGAGGCTCTTGCGGGCCCGCCTGAAATTGCGGCAGAAATTGAATCGTCATTTTCGCCAAGGTGGTGCTAATTGAATTGCAAAGGTGTCATTCGCGAATTGTCGAACTACATCGACGGCGACCTGGACCCCGCCCTGAAACTGGAACTCGAACGCCACCTTGAGCATTGCGAGGACTGCACCATGGTTGTGGACCAGATACGAAAGACCATTCGGATTTTCTCCGGCGCCGAACCTGTTTCGCTCCCTGAAGATGTTCACTCCCGGCTACATAAAGTTCTACGCGAAAGAGCACAAAAGCCCGAGTAGCGACACGTCTACGGAATATACCGCGATCGTTCGAAGCACACCCCCGTGGAAATCCGGATGCAGCGACTGATGCCAGAATCTGGTATTATCCACCATCTGTTTGCACTAGGTTTTGAGTCCGCCCTAACGCCTGAAGTGTTCAACAATCGGTCATCCGCAGGAGGGTTCTATGTCTTGGTTGCCGCTTGTCCCTGAGGAGCAGACGAGCCCCGAAGCGAGGCGCATCTACAACTACATTCGCGAGCGATGGAGTTTTGTTCCCAACTATTTCCTGGCGTTGGGCCACGATTCCCAATTGTTGGAGGACCAGGCGAATCTCTACACCAATGCCATGTTCGAAGAGCGCGGTCTACCTAGAGGGATCAAGGAACAACTCGCCATCGTGGTAAGCGGATTGAATGTGTCCTCCTACTGCTTGCCGGCGCACCTGGAAATCCTGGGCAGACTGGGCATGGACAAGGCGCTAGGCCGCAAATTGGCGCTTAACTATTCCAGCGCACCCGTTGAGCCCAAGCTCATGGAACTGTTCCGCTTTGCCGACAAGCTGACCCGTAGTCCGGGAGAGATGGTACAGGCGGATGTCGACCGCTTGCGCGAGGCCGGGTGGAGTGACGCCGCCATTTTCGACGCGGTGCTCGTCACGTCGCTCTATGCGTGCGCCAACCGCTTTTCCGCAGGTCTCGGCCTCATCGCAGACTTCTAGCCGACGGCCGTGGTTTATTAAGAACTTTTTTCAGTGGGAAGTTTGAATATCGCTCTTTGCAAACACCGCACGGACGGGGCTACTGGTCATATAGAAAAATAAGGTCCCCGCAATACTGACTCCCGCTGCACCTCGAATTATGTTTCCACTGAGCATGCTTGCGAGGTCGTCAGCTATTTGGATTGCGATGATTGCCACCGCTAGCTTCCACCCCCATCGCCGCTGTCCGAACCAGCCTACCCCCGCCGCAAAGAGGGCTAACCCGAGCACTAGGAACGGAACTCCTATGGCTCTGCCAAATGGAACGAGTTGTTTGAAGGCGCTTGCATTCAGAGCCCACATCCCGTCAAGCCGTGTGCCGGGCCACAGCAGAGTAGTTCCTGCAAGCGAGGCCATAACGAACCCAAAAAACAAAAAGATTCCGACAGGCTTAAATCCGCGCGGCAATTTGGTCTGCAAACTCATTTAATTGACGAACCCTCGGTCAATGTCGTGCGCTATTCGCGTGCGGCTCGCTGCAGACGAGCCCGGTCGATGATCCGGATCTCTCTCCTGCCGATTGTGATAATGCCGGCCTTTCGTAATTCTCCCAGAGCGGCAGTGGCCGATTCTCTGTAGACGCGCAAATGCTGGGCAATCTCTCGATGAGTCAAGTTATGCACGCAGTCTTCCTTCGCCCTGTCAAGCAGAAAGCTGGCAATACGAGGGATCAATTGCCGGAACGATGTGGCCTCCAGATCCAGCAGCACGTGGAGAAATCTCTCACTCACCAGGTCGAGCAGCCGCCGGGTCATTTTGGGGTATTGCTGTAAGAGTGTCTCCAGATCGGCACGTTGGATGATGCGAATCCTTGAGGGCGATGTAGTTTGGGCGACGCAGTGATACATACACTGGCCAACGCAGCCCATTTCTCCAAAAATCGCCGGCGGCTTGAGCTCGGCAATGATCAGTTTCTTCGCACCGTACATTCGAAAGGTCTGCACGCTTCCTCTTTCTAGGAGGAACAATACCTGGCCCGTTTCCCCCGGCTGAAAGAAGACATGCTTCGACTTGAATTCTTGCGTTGTGCTGGCGCCTTCTAGTGCCCGCAGACAGGAGCTTGGGAGATCCTTAAATAGATCCACCGAAGAGAGCGATGCCGCTTGCACGAGACTTGTAGCTGGTTTTCGTGACTTTTTGCCTGCGCCCACGCTCTTCACCGTCCCCGCGTCACTCTTGACATGCGTCCAATGTAAGGCAGATTACACGTCTTATCTGAATCCTTGAGAGCGGTATCACATCCAACTCGCAGTACGAAGAAACAATACACGGATGGGCGGCCGCGCGCCGCCAGGTCCAACAGCAAAGGAGATTGTATGAAAATTCATGATGCCGCCTCAGGTTCAGCCAAGGTTACTCATGGAACGCTGTCTATCGAAGGCTTGAACATCGCCTACCGGGAAGCCGGCGATCCAGGTAATCCACAACTCGTTTTGCTACACGGTTTCCCGGCTTCCTCACATCAATATCGCAACCTGATTCCAGCGCTGGAGGACCGTTTTCACGTCGTCGCTCCAGACTATCCGGGTTTCGGCAACAGTGACCAGCCAGATCCGGCCAAGTTTTCTTACACGTTTGAAAAGCTATCGGAGATTACCGAAAAGTTCTTGAAGGCCAAGGGTTTCGGCCGTTTCGGACTCTTCATGCAGGACTATGGTGGCCCGGTCGGCTTCCGCATTATCGAGCGCCACCCAGAGTGGGCTGAGTGGCTCATCATTCAGAACACCAATGCCTACGAAGTGGGATTCACCTCTGCATGGGATGCAATTCGAAACGCTCTTTGGAAGAAGCGCGGCCCGGAAACGGAGGAGCCTCTCTATGGATTGCTGCAGCGCGAAGGCATCAGGGGAGTCTATCTCCACGGGCACAAAAACCCGGAGTTGATCAGCCCGGACAACTGGAACATGGATTCCTATTTCATGGAACGTCCGAACGCGAAGCGGGTGCAGCTAGACCTCTTCTACGATTACAAAACCAATGTAGAGCTCTACGGCCAATGGCAAAAGTCGCTTCGCGAACGCCAACCCAAAACGATCATATTCTGGGGGCAAAATGACGTCTTCTTTACGCGTGAAGGCGGCGAAGCTTACCTTCGCGACCTCCCGCAGGCGGAAATGCATCGGTTAGACTCGGGGCACTTTGCCGTCGAAGATTCTCTTGACGTGATTGCCAGCAACATTCGTCGGTTCTACGACGAGAAGGTGTCGCTAGTTTCTGAAGCGGCAGCGTCGCGTAGCGTCGCGCGGTAGGGCCAGAAGACCGATGCGTGTTCGGGAGTCATTTGCGGGGGCACCCGGATATCGCCATGATCCGCGCAAGGAGACCGAGTGCAAAAGTCTGGTGTCATGTACGTCGAGCAGATTTGGCGGTATCCGGTGAAGTCCATGGCGGGCGAACAACTGGCAAGTGCAATGTTGACTCCCCTCGGTATCAATGGTGATCGTGCTGTTCACGTGGAAGACGCTCGCGGGCGATTTATTACCTCGAGGACACACTCACGACTACTCGGACATAATGCACAGCTTGATTCGTCCGGTGAACCACTCGTTGATGGAATCCTATGGAGTGAGCCCCAAATACGTCAACTCGTGGTCGACGTTGTTGGTGCAGGCGCACGCCTAGTTCGCGATGAGACGGAAAAACGGTTCGATGTTCTCCCATTATTAGTGGCAACTGATGGCGCGATTGCGGCCTTCGGGTACGATAGACGCAGACTAAGGCCGAACATAGTCATCGGCGAGGTCGAGGGACTGGCGGAGCGGTCCTGGCCTGGCAGTTGCCTGCGCATCGGAGAGGCTGTGATTGGCGTACAAGATCTTCGCGGTCGGTGTGTCATGACCACGTTCGATCCCGATACCCTAGAGCAGAATCCCGGGGTACTTAAGGAAATCGCGAAGAAATTCGGTGGCAAGCTTGCGCTGAACTGCTATGTGATTCAAAGCGGTGAAATTCACATAGGCGATAGCGTTGAATTATCCACCGGTCACGAGTGTGAAGCGAGCCGTACAAGTTAAAAGAAAAAACCTGCGTTCCAGGGAGCATCTCCGCAGATGCTATCGACCCAGGCGTGTGCGTGTTCTGTTCGTGGGCGAGGCACCCCCGGCGTCCGGCCGATTCTTCTATCAGGAGGACTCTGGACTGTACCGTGCAATTCGTCAGGCGCTCTTCGAAGCGTTTCCTGTTCTGCGCGAACGTGATTTTCTCGAATCGTTTCGCGCTCTGCACTGCTATCTCGTCGACCTATGCGAAAATCCAGTCGACCGGCTCGGTAGCCGGCAACGTCTTAGAGCTCGTCGCGACGGTGAGGTGCGCCTTGGTAAGAGCTTTAGTTAGGATTCAATCGGGCCGGAATATGAGTTGTTTTGCCATGACCGTAAAGAGAGGGTTCGGCTTTTTGGTGACTCTGCATTGCAAAATCCAATGATTCAGTCTTGTAAAGCAAAAAAGGCTAAATCAAAGAGGCGCTAAGTGCATCCCCGAGATAAATCGTTCGAGCTTACTTCGCGGGACAACCCCATACTTTGACGACTGCCATCCACACTAACCGTGAGGCGTGCAAATTTCTTGCTTCCGGATGGTTAACAAGATATTTCTTGACCACATCTCTTACCTTCCAGCCATCAACTGTTGGAGGTAAGCAGACGTCTCCATCCTTCGAAAAGCGTTCCTCCGCTCTACTAGAATCTTGTTCTGTATAAATCATGTCAAGTACGCCGAGGATATAGCCTGTACAGACTCCGGCGCTTGACATTTCTGGTTGCTCGCAGTCGTGAAGAAGATCGCTGCCCGATTTAAAATTAAATGAGTCGGACTTCGTGGGCGCGGCTCGACTGGTTTGAGCATTCGCAGTACTTGCGAAAACAAACAAGAACAAAATTACTGTCAGTATCTTCATTTTCCCTCCGTAGCCTGTCGATACGCGGGACGTTTCAGCCTTAGGCCTCCACCCCGAACAATGCAAACAACGCCTTCTCAACTACCGTATCGAGTTTTCCTGTGACAGGGACGAGTTCTTCCTTGTTTTCGCCGCCAGCGTAACACCACATAGTTTCATCTTTGGCAAGTCTTACCCGAATGAAGTAGTAGAACTTGATTGGCTCTTTCCCTTTTATCTCCGCTATTCGTTGAGAGGGGTCGAAATCAACAGTGAGCCCACTAGTTTCTTGTCCGATTCTGAACACGCGCGACTCTTTGTCCGTGAATCTGCTGCCGAGCGAATCCATACAACCAGGTTCGTGGTTAGCTTCTTTGATCTGATTGTGAAACTCGCGTGCTAAACCGTCTTTCAGGAGCAAAAAACCCTTGTCGAGGACTTCATCGTGATTAGCCTGCATAACATCGGTTTGGTGATCTTTTGCCCTGCGAATATGACGCGCTAAATTTTTGGATCTTTCGGACATTGGGCTCTTTCAGATTTCACCAAGTGAGGCACGCGTGTCGAGTTGCGAAGTCACTTTTACCGCAGTACATAGAATTCGTCAGCTTTGTGCGTACCGCTTGGATACTGCACTGTTAACACCGTGGTGAGCATTTTTCCCTGTGTGCCAAGCTTCATACAGATTACTTGGCCATGTCGATAGTCGGATGAACCAAAACCGCGGACCTTTAAATTGCGTTTGTGCTTGCATCTACAGACATATCGTAGCACGATACAGACAGCCACACTCGCATATTCGTCTACCAGATAAACTTCTGGGACAACGTCTGCGTGAGGATCGATTATCAATTCTAGTTTGAGTAGCGTTCCTGGCTTCATGTGACCGAATACTCCCAAATTCGGTCTCGATAGTGAGCAAAGCGGCACGCAAAGCTAAATTGGCATCGATTGAGCGGGAGTCCAAAGGCATTTGGAGGAATGAACGGGCCAGAGTCGAGAGCAGAGAGATTAGTGTAGCTTTGGCAATTTACCGAACCTAATTCCTAAGGAGAATAATCGTGAAGAAGCAGCTGGTAGCGGTATTGGTAGGAGTGTCTTCTTTGTCCTGTCCGCAGCTCGGGGCGCAGGCAACTGCTGGTCAAAAGACGGCGGGGCAGAGTTCAGAAACTATTTCAGATCAGGACATTAAGTTGTTGAGGAGTGATATCAAATCGAAGAAAAAGCAATTGATAGCGCAGAATCTACAATTAACAGCTGCAGAAGCGACAAAATTCTGGCCAGTCTACGATCAGTACCAAGCTGAGTATGCGAAGATCGGCGATGCAAAGGTTGCACTGATCGAGGACTACGCACAAAAGTGGGGTACGATCACAGGAGAACAGGCAGTGAGTTATCTGAAGCGGTCTCAAGACATTGAAGACTCTGTCATTCGGTTAAGAATGAAATATGTTCCCATCGTGAATCAAGTGTTGCCGGGGAAAAAGACGGCAACATTTTTTCAGTTGGACCGCCGACTCGGTCTTCTGTTGGATATACAGTTGTCATCGCAGATTCCGCTGGTGCAGAGTCAAGTGAAGTAAAGGCAAAAATGCTTTGATTCAGTTGGTTAGAGGCTATGAATCGTTGTAAACAAGTGGAGGACCCGTCGGCGCTTCTACCGGCGGGTTTTTATTTTGCATTAATTGAAGAAGACATTGGTGCGGCATGTTAATACGCCGAGGGTATCCAGGAATGAAGGAAGCCGAAGAACAACCTACCGAGATCTGGTGGAAAGTGCCATCTCGACAGTGGGCACGATTATTACAGGACCGTGAGGAACAAGTTTTTCTCGTCTTGACGCTGTTGATCGGCGCACTAGTGGGCGCCATCGTTGTTGCTTTTATCTTGATCACGGAGCGGTTTGGCGCGCGACTCTACCCCTTGGGTGGCGCTATCTGGCGTCGACTGTTGGTTCCAGTTACGGGCTCCCTGGCTATGGGCTATCTGTTATTCCGGTACTTCCCGGATGCTCGCGGCAGTGGCGTTCCGCAAACAAAAGCTGCCCTGTTTGCCCGAGAGGGTCACATTACGTTCGGCACGGTATTGGGAAAATTCTTCTGCACGTCAGCTACATTGGCAAGTGGGATCCCGCTTGGACGCGAGGGCCCGGCAGTTCAAGTGGGCGCAGGAATAGCGTCGGTGTTGGGTCGAAAGTTGGGATTGCGCCCCGAAAAGGTGAAGGCACTCTTGCCGGTGGGAGCAGCCGCAGCGATCGCTGCTGCATTCAATACACCCCTGGCGGCAGTGCTGTTCGCCCTTGAGGAAGTCGTTGGGGATCTTCATGCCCCGGTGCTGGGCTCAGTTGTTCTGGCCTCAGCTACATCCTGGGGCATACTGCGCCTGTTGCTTGGGAATGATCCTCTATTTCAAGTGCCACAATACCAACTCATGAATCCGTTGGAACTTGCTCTATATGCCATTCTAGGAGTTGCCGGGGGACTGGTGTCGGTGGCCTTCACTAAACTTCTTCTCGGCATGCGAGCGCGTTTCCTGCGATTCCCCAGAAAGACCATATGGTTCCAACCACTAGCAGGCGGCTTGACGGTTGGAATAATGGGCTGGTTCGTACCCCAAGTGCTAGGTGTTGGCTATAAACATGTAGGTGAAGTGTTGAATGGCAGGATGGCGGTCAGGCTGATGGTCCTGCTGCTGGTCCTCAAGCTTCTGGCCGTAACAACCAGCTATGCCTCGGGTAATGCTGGCGGCATTTTCGGGCCTAGCTTGTTTCTAGGGGCAATGCTGGGTGGAATCGTCGGTAACGTTGCGCACGGTTTACTGCCTACGTATGTCGCGGCCCCTGGGGGCTATGCACTTGTCGGCATGGGAACAGCATTTGCCGGGATCGTTAGGGCGCCGATGACATCCGTCGTCATGATTTTTGAGATCACGCGCGACTACTCGATCATCGTTCCGTTGATGATTTCGAATCTAGTGAGTTTTTTCATCTCGTCGCGGCTACAACCGAAACCCATCTACGAAGTTTTGGCTCATCAGGATGGCATTCATCTACCGAGCGACGAGACACGTCACCAAAAAGGAGGGCGTCAAGTGGGGCAACTGATGCGTTCGCCGACGGAGACTTTGTCGGCAATGCTGCTCGTAGGTGATGCTCTCCAATTAACACTGACCAGTCGACAGACCTGTTGGCCAGTGTGCGATCATCGTGGTGTCGTGGGAATGACGAGCAAGCGCAGGCTTAAACGCGCACAGAAAGAGCATGGAGCGGCCATGCTGCTTTCCGAGCTCATCAGCGAGCAGGCGTTTCCTCATCTTCACGCCGATCAGTTGTCTCATTTGGCCCTAGAACGCATGGGTAAGTCTGGATTCGATCTCTTGCCTGTGGTGAGTCGCGCAGACATGCACAAACTCGAAGGTGTGGTGCTCAAGCAAGATATTCTGGATTCTTACGGTATTGGCACAGGGGATGAAAACTAATAGTCACTTCGATGTACAGTCTTTGCCGGGCCAACCGTGATCCCGCCGACGGCGGTCAGGATGGGTACTTGGTTGCGTCTATTGCGAACGTAGGGATTGAGCAAGGCTTATTAAATTTTGAGGCAAAACGCGAATGATACCCCTTCGCGGGCTGTCAATATCAACAATAGCGAATAATGCGGTGCTTAAAACAAGCGGTAGTACTAGCAATTACAATAGGTAGCAGCCCCCTCCGTGTAACGTGCACCAAAGCCGACCAGAAGATTTGAGCAGATGGCAACCGCAAATATTAGAAGCCAAGCCCCAGGTGGGATGCGGTTCCACCAAATGGCTTGTGTGTATCCCTGCGAGTTCAGTACATCGTTCATGCCGGAAACGACTAGAGCGAGGAACCGGTGTCTGCTGAGCCGCAGCTGGAGCCTCGACTAAGGACCAAAGCTCACTTTGCAGTCGAGCAGTGTGGGCATTGATCTCCAGAAGTTGACGGTCACCGCGTGTTCGATAAAACAATATTCGTTGGTTGAGATATTCCTTCAAAAGTACACGCACTCTCGATGCTTCGGCTGAAGGCAGTAGGTTCGCCCGGACATACTCCATTCCAATCGCGTTGGCCTCAGCCTCTTCGTAGGTTTTTCGCTGATCGTACCTGTTGACTGCCATTGATAAACTGAATCCGATGATGAGAGCGAGCATTGTCAATGTGGCAGTCACGATTAGGTCTAGATCCTGGCGCTTGGAATCCTCCAAGTTCGGTTGCCTTTTGCGGAAGGAGAGCCCGGTCCGCGCAGAAAGCCACATGGCAGCGAAAGACAGAGCTAAACTAGTGCCGGAAATTTGGCCAATTGTCCATGGGTCCTAACTTGTTCCCTCATGCGGTCACTTTACTGCATGTTGCAGGAAACATTAGTTTAACGTTGTGAAGAGAACTGATGCTGACCGTTTCCCTGTAGCTTCTCCATCGTGGTGCGATATACTTAACCCGTGAAGAGGGCCATTTTCGATTCCGAATACGCCGCGTTAGCGGAATTTAGATTCCGCATTCGAGAGTTTTTGCGTGGCAGCGATAGTACCGCCGAAGCAGCAGGCCTCGAGCCTCAACAGTACCAAATGCTCCTCGCTATTCGCGGACTTCCTCCTCATCACAAAGCTTCGATCCGAGAACTGGCGGATCGTTTGCTATTGAGGCACCATAGCGCCGTAGGTTTGATCGATCGCTTGGAAGATGCTGGTTATGTCCGCCGTTCCCGTGGCAGTCGCGACCAGCGGCAAGTCTGGGTCACGCTGCTACCCAAAGGGAGTCGTGCCTTAGAGCGGGTTGTACACCAGCGGTTGCACGAATTACGCGGCAGCGGTCACGCGCTCATCGCTGCTCTGACTTCCATCTTGACGCAAAGCAAAACCGTAGCACGTTCACAACGCAGAGTGACTAGCTCGCATGGCCGAAAAGCGAGGAACTGATCGAGTGCAATTCACATCTTTTCGCACTCATCCAAGTCCTAGCTATAGCTACGGTATTAACAACGGGCAATATACCGTATTCGTTTTCGGAAGAAGATTCATATCATACTTTTCTTAAAACGGAAGCTTGGTTGTTCGCCACTGCTGCCTTAACGGCAGCTAGATTGAAAGAACTCGACGACAACACTGAAAGCCAAGCTCCTCAACTTAATCGCAAAAGATAAGATTGCCCGCGAGTCCCAGGCAACCTTGAATGCCGCCAAAGCCACGATAGAGGCTGCCAGCCGTGCGGGATAGGGGCCTTATCAGACCGGTTCCATCGCGGCACATTTGGATGGCTGGTTTTTTCCCGCTATTGCGCACGTAGGGACTGAGCGATGCTAATTAAGTTTTGGGGGCGCACGAATAACACCTCGACCAGGGCTTTCAATGTCTGCTATCCCTGTACCAGAGAAGGTGTCATCGATGAAATTTTCACTTAGAATTGCCCTTACGATTTCTCTATTACTAATTTCTTGCGCCAAGAAGCCCGTGACCCGAGTTACAGTGAAGGTAGCTGACACATTCTCAGGATATGTTCACCTGGGCGTATGCGCGTCAATCGGAAAGGAACCCGCTGAGCCGGATGAATTAGGCTATGGACGCACTGCTGCTTGCCCGGCTGGGGACGTGGAGATTCTCGTGACTAATGGAACAAAATCGTTCGTGATACCACCCGAGAGTGTCCAGGTGCATAGAAATCCCAGCGGACAGCCGATGTATATTATTTTTCAGATTCCACGAGAGCGTTAATGGCTAAATTCCAGCGCCATCGCCTATTTCAAAGCCCGAGCACGTGACACGAAGGCTGCTCTGACTTGACCGCTAAGAAGATAGCCGAGAAGAACGCCAGCTATGATGAGGCCGACTAAGCCCTTAACGACATCAACCATCAACGCATTCACAAGGTCTCCTAATACCTGGGTCGCAATAATCGAGCACAGTCAATCGCCATGCCCAAAGGCGGCGATTGAACCAACCTATAGCAGCAGCGGCAAGGGTGACAGAAAGCAGTAAAAACGGAATTCCCGCTTCTCCGCCGAATGGCATGAGCTGCCTGTATGCACGCGGATTCAAAACCCATATGCGGTCAAGACTCGTGCCGTGCCAAGTCAAGGCAGTCCCAGCAATAAACGCCATGACGGCTCCAAATAGCAGAAAGATGCCGACAGCCGTGAGGCCGCGCGGAGACCCTTTTGCAGCAGAACCCGCAGAGGGATTCATGCGCTGACTATACCGGAATCCTCTCGATTGAGTACCAGGGTTTACTCGAGGAAACGCTCCGCGGACGTTTCAGTTTGGGCGCGAAAGAGGAGTTCGACCTCACGCTGCACCGAATGGTGGAGCGCGGGGCGGTTAGTGCTGCCGCTGGAATCTACGGCCGACTGATGATTGTCCGTCGCGATCCCGTTCCGACCGATGAGGGCAAGATTCGGCGGCGGCCAGGTCGGGCGACGATTCGATAAAAATTGCTTCACGTTTTTGCGATAGGGGCGGAGGATCTCAATCAAGTCCTCCGCCAAATCTTCTGCTTGGAAAGATGGATAATCAATCCGGACGGCGAGGAAGTCTCCGTCGTGCAAGCCAGTAACTTCGCAGGGCTCGATCGTGAAAACGATTCCGAGCGCTTCCACTTCTTCGATGAGAATGCCGATGTCCATCGAGTGACGCGAAAAGTTTATCAGTAACCGCTCACGTCGCACAGGAGTGCCGTGCTAGATTGCAAACGGGAGCGGATCCGGCGGATTAAGGGAAGGGCTGCCTGGCGCAAACGCTCCTGGAATATGACATTTCTGTCAATTCAGTTTTTCGGCGTCGCTACGAGGGGGAGCCTGGCCCCTGGCCAGGTACGCGTCAAACGGATCGACTTCTTGCGGCGCCGTATCGATTCGCATCCTTCGGCGCGCTGCGAAGCTCAGACCATACTCCAGCAAAAAGTTGTTACAAAGTTTCTGCTGTTCCTTCATGACATTGACCGCGGGATTCCGCCGGCGACGTGTACCGGTGACTTTTCCGTTGCGATCGACGATGGGCTCCATCACGAACACGCCGAGCTCCGCGACCTCATCCTTCGCCTGAACCCAAATCGAATAGGCGATGCAGTACATCGTCAGGAGCGTGCGATCGACCGGGAACAACACGCCGAGAGCCAGGAGCTCCGGCACAATGTCGAGCCATTCCTGGCGAGCGACGGGATTGTTCGCGACCATTGCCGGCATTTCCGGAGCACCGCAGGAAACACTCGCATTCGCGGATGCGATTTCCGTCACACGGGGCTGTTTCCTTCTTCCGGGATTCCCGCGAAGTTTGTTTAGCAGCGGATCGGTTGGCTTTCGCCCACTTCGGCCTGGCTTTCCACTCATATTGAGGCTCCTTTAGCTGCGATTATAATTCGGGAAGTGGGGAGGAAGTGGTTCATTTTCTGCGTTTGTGTGTGCAATTGCCACGCGCCGGTCCGGAGTAGAAAAAAGTTTGCAGAAAAACAAGCCCCCTAGGTTGCGTTCAGAATTCCCCCCGGGTACGCCTAGATTTTTTCTGGAGGAGCCAGGCTAACAGGGATTGCGTTGGCGCGCATTGTTAGCCTGGCCCGATCGGCGAATATGAGCAAACGCCGGTCATCAGGAGATATGTCCTGGAGCCGGTTGGCATTCGGTGCTTCACAGAAAGCCTGACCGGCCTTGTAAAGCTGCAGCCGCCCGGGTTCCTTAGAAATGATTCTTGACAGTAGGTAATTCTGAGCGTATGACGTAACTACAAGGTTACCGCGCCTTGCAAACCTCGGGTAGCGGTACTAAACCGATCCCTGGGCCCCGTTCCCCGCTTCACATATCCTCGAGCACACTTTCGCCGAAAGGAAAAGAAAACAATGAACCGAGTTCTCGTTCCTCCTTGGAAAGGACTTCTGCAGAGAAAGACTGATGAGCACTTTCGTCGCTTTCATTCCGATGCCAGGAATGTCACGCGCCGCGGATTCTTGAGTACAGCAACAGCTGCGGCAGGCTTGGCAGTCGCGTCGGATTTTGCGCTTGCCCCGCTGTCCATGGCTGCGGACAAGACCGCGGAACCCACACCGATTCCCGGCGGCGCTAAGTTGGCCGGCGTTCCGATTCACCACAATCCCCTGCCGGCTGATCCGACAACAGCTCTCACCCAAATCAATGATCCGTCGGAAATCGGCGATTTCAACGGTATGATCATTGACACCCAGATTCGCGGGTTGGGCATCGGTACCGGACTGGCGGCTCCCGTCTCGTTTCGGGCTGACATGGGAGCTATGCAGGGCGTATATGTGGGGGAGGACGGAAAACACCACCACGGCTCTTTCGTCTTCATTTGACTCGATATCTACGCCTCCGGTACGGTAGGCGTCGCTAACCCTCTGATACAAACTCATGACTACAGTCCGGGGATAGCCCCGAACGGTCTCTTCTGGGTGATTCCCACCGAGCGAGATTCGATGGAAATTCACTTTGGTGCAGGTGTCGCATCTCTTCGGCTGCGCGATGTGCCCGTGAATGACGCGCACGATCTGTACAACAATCTCACCAACGGCCAAGGGTATCCCCCCCTCGGCATTCCCCCCATCGCTCCCGTGCCCGCCACGGTGTCCTTTGACATCGAGTGGAGCGGGATTACCGATCGAGCGAAAGTGGTCAACGTCCTGCAGAATTTCCGGGGTCAGTTTGTGAAGACTGGAGCAACGATTGACTGGTCAGCTGAATCGCCCGACTTTGTCTTCCACTCGGAGAGTCCGAATCCTGATCGCAACCTGTACTCGGTAATCGGTCACGAACAAAACGGTGTCTTCTTCCATTTGGAAGCGGATGACGAGTAGGTAGTCACAGCGATTGCAAAAAAACCAAACGGCCTCTCCCTCGGAGAGGCCGTTTTTGTCCTGGGTCGCGAGTGGTGCCCAAGCGAATCACTATTTGACTTCCTCTGGAATCCCTCCTGTTCGAGTCTCAATTGCCTGGCAAACGCGAGCGGAAACCGTACAAGTGGGTTTTAGTACGGACTTTTTCGATAGACTGACATTTTCCTTCTGACGCCACCAGATTGCTATCACACGCCGCCTTTCTCCATCAGCTCGGCCCCCCCTTTTTTTGCCTACCCCCCTCCCATTTTCACTTCCATTTTCACCCCACGAACACTTCCGTGTATCAACCGTGTATCACCGATGGCCGAATATATCGGTTTTATAGGAATCATAGGAACGCAGAATCAGTAAGTTGCGTAGAATCAAAATGGCCCGTGGGTTCGAATCCCACCCTCTCCGCCACATAGTCTGTGTACAGTCCGGAGAGATCCTTTACAGAACGTTCCGAAGACATAGTTTACGCGGCCTCAATGGGTCGGCGAAACACTCGCTTTGAGAATATACGCTGGAGTCTTCCAGTTTAGGGTCTCCCGCGGTCGGGTATTCAATTTTCTAGCCACTGTATCCAACTGAACTTGGCTAACAGCTGAAAGATCCTTTCCTTTTGGATAGTACTGCCGTAGCAGTCCGTTCGTGTTCTCGTTGCTGCCGCGTTGCCACGGGCTTGAGGGATCGCAGAAGTAGACGTGTACGTCGGTGGCTACCGTGAAGGTGGCATGATTGGCAAGCTCCCTCCCTCTGTCCCAGGTCAGTGAGCGACGTAAGGCAGTAGGAAGCTTGCGGACGGCCTTGCTGAGAGCATCAACAACAACCTCTGTTCGTTTGTCGGGAAGTTTGACGAGGATGACGAATCGCGATCGACGATCGCGGCACGCCACGGATGTCGGTGCAGTTTCCATACGAGAGAGGCCGGCGGAAGCAAACCATCGAGCGGTCCCCGGACACTGGGAAGGTGATTTGGTGGAAGGCGCCCGCGGGACTTACATCGCCACATTGGTCGACGCGCTGACTCCCAAGCTGCCCAGTCCGCTGGAGCGGCCCGAAGCGGCCGTCCCCCATGCCGGGACACTTCCTAGCTTACCGTGGAAACGGCTCGGTGCAAGCCCCTGGCGATAGCGCGAAATGTATAACCCGCGGCGACACCTCGCGAAATCTCTTGAGACTTGCCGGACCGTCCGGCTAAAGTTATATGTACTATAATTGTGTTTTAATATTTAGCATGGCTTAGAGCTCTCTGTGCTAATCCCTCCCCAATTAGACCACAATCCCCGTAATGGTAAATTCCAGAAGCGGAGATCGGCATGAAAATGAAAAGTTACTCTCGGATAGCTAATATTGACGAGCTACTGGGGATGTTCCGAAGCCGCGCAAATGCAGATTCCGTCACTTACACCTACACCGGGAATACGTCTACGACGTTTGCTTGTACATCTCCCTCAGCTCTTGAACGAAGCACCTGGCAAACTACGGAATTGCATAGGGCCCTCTAAACTTTTGAATTACCACGTACTAAATACAAACGCGGTATAGTCTCGCACCCTTTCACCGCACGATTTGAAACCAACCAGTTCTTGGAGCAGTTGCCCAAAGTTTCTTATCCACGGCCGAATGGTTTTTCACTCTACAAGCGTCTCCAACCGTATACCTTGTACACGGCGTTCCAGCCCAAGTCAATCGCTCTGGCCGGATCAACTGGTCTTCGAGGGAGGTATTCCCATTCTGAGTCGTGAGGTAACACCCGTTCGCCGCTAACTTAAGGGACTTTTTATCCCTTTGTCGATTGGAGAAACTTTATCGATGCTGTGCTGTGGCTAGAAAATTGGGGAATTATCTGGGTTAGATTTCGTAAACCTCAACGAACAAACAATTTAACTCTTCTTTAGCCGCTCCAGCACATAGCGCCGAATATCCAGACTCAAATCTTCCATCGGCGCGTAGTAACCGAACTCATGTACACGAGCACTTATGCCATTTTGCACCTGTTTGCATATCTCCCAATCCTGGCGGTTCACCAGGTCCCAGAAATTGACAGCGTCGTGCGAATCAAACTCTGACTTTCGCATCTCTTCCGCGTGGAACAAGAAATCGCAAATTACGTTCGTCTGCCTTGGCCCGGTCGGCCACAACGTAAATGCCGCCACGTGGTCGCAAGCAAGACTCAACATGAAGTTCGGGTAAATCAACTCGCCTTTGTGCCGCTCCTGTTCGTCTTCGTTCAATCCCGGAAATGGCATCCGCTTCGTCATACCCGTCCAGGTAAACGTCGTCGCTCCGTCTTTGTGCGGTACTCCTTGCTCCCACTCCAACCCATCTCCTCCCTGCCGCTTGAACGCAGGAACGATCTCGCATAATTCTGGATGCACTGGGCCGCAGTGATAGCATTCGTTGTAATTCTCCATCACAATTTTCCAGTTCGCCTCCACCTTATAAGTGAGCCTATTGGCTGCTCGCAGTTCGTGAAGCGGATATCGTTTTGTCCGCTCCATCGCTCCGCCCACCTGTTTTTCGATGGTGTGCCCTGCCTGCGACGATTCCTTCGGCGAGAGGTTGAGGAAGATGAATCCGCCCCACAGCGCCACTCCCACGGGATACAGAGAAAGTTCTTCTTTGCAGAAATGCTCGCTCTCGTTGACGTATGGCGCGTTCAGCAGCCTACCGTCCAATCCGTACGTCCAGTGATGGTAGGGGCAGCGAATTCCATTTGCGCCCAGCACTCCGCCATTCAACTTGATGTCTCCCGGTAACCCTTTCTCCGAGGCAGAGACCAGTCGAGTTCCTCGATGCCGACATACATTATAGTGAGCCTTGATCTGGCCTTCTTTGGTGCGCACCACCAGAATGTTTTCTCCCAGGATATCCAGCACCAGGTAGTCCCCCGGTTTGGTAATCTGTTCCTCTCGAGCCGCGCAGAACCATTCTCGGCAAAAAATATTTTCCTTCTCGTCCGAGAATATTTTGTCCGAGAGGTAGAACGAACTCGGTAAAGACTTTTGTAGCCTGGAGTTCGTCGAACTATTGTCGCCGCTCATGGGTTCCTCGAGCATGCCTCAAGAAAATTTGTCCATAATCTCTTTGGGTATAACTTCGCCCTTCGCTCTCGATCCCGCGCCCGCCGTGCGGACCGTCCATACTCTCGTTTCCGACCCCTCCACCGCCAGCATTTCTCCGCGAAATAGTTTATGTTGCACCATGAAACTGCTTTTGCCCCACCGCGTTATACAGGACTCTATCGCGACTACGTCGCCAAAAGAGGATGGCACGTGGAAATTGCAGCTTGCCTGCACCAATGGTATTCCGGCGATCTCGTATCGCCGCAACATTTCCGCTTTTGTGATCCCCAAGGCCTTGCGAAACAGTCCATTTGTGCAAGCATCAAAGTACTCAAAATAACGTGGAAAAAAAACAATCCCGAACGGATCGCAATCGCCCCACTCAATCTGAATCTCCCTGCGATTTGTCAGCATGGCTTCTCGCTATTCCGAAATGAAAACTGGCATTGCCAGAGTTTAGCGCACACACTCGCTATCCTACATCCGATTTGGTTTTAACCTGTGCGTTTACGGTAGACTGTGAACGAGGAAAGATGCAATCTTATGAATACTGCTTTCATCTGTGATGCTATTCGCACGCCTATCGGCCGTTATGGAGGTGCGCTCGCTTTTGTTCGCGCCGACGATCTTGCCGCAATTCCCATTTCATCGCTAATGGAACGCAACGCGCAAGTCGACTGGAGCACTCTCGACGACGTTATCTGCGGCTGCGCCAATCAGGCTGGCGAAGACAATCGAAATGTTGCTCGTATGGCCCTCCTGCTCGCTGGTCTCCCCAAAGAAATCCCCGGTACCACGATCAATCGCCTTTGCGGCTCGAGCATGGACGCCGTTGCTACCGCCGCTCGCGCCATTAAAAGCGGTGAAGTCGATTTCCTGATCGCGGGAGGCGTCGAAAGTATGACTCGTGCTCCCTTCGTCATGGGCAAGGCTGATGCATTATTCTCGCGTTCTCAAAAACTCGAAGACACCACTATGGGCTGGCGATTTATCAATCCGGCGCTCAAGGCGAGGTACGGCACCGACCTCATGCCTGAAACCGGAGAGATCGTCGCCGAGGAATTCCGGGTCTCGCGCGCCGATCAAGACGCCTTCGCTTTGCGGAGCCAGCAACGCGCCGTCGCCGCAATCAAAGCAGGTCTGCTCGCACAAGAGATTGTTCCTGTCACCATTCCGCAACAAAAGGGTAACCCCATCGTTGTGGCAACCGACGAGCATCCTCGTCCCGACACCACTCTCGAAGGCCTCGCTAAGCTCAAAGGCGTCGTCAAACCGGAAGGAACGGTAACTGCCGGAAACGCCTCAGGCATCAATGATGGTGCCTGCGCTCTGCTGCTGGCTTCCGAAGACGCCGTGCGCCGTCACGGCTTGGCTCCCAAAGCGCGTGTAATCGCTGCGGCCGCCGCCGGAGTCGCTCCGAGAATAATGGGTATGGGTCCAGTTCCAGCCGTGACGAAAGTTCTGGCCAAGGCCAACCTCACCCTGACGCAGATGGACGTGATCGAACTCAATGAAGCGTTCGCCTCGCAGGCCCTCGCTGTCTTGCGCAAACTCGGCCTGCCCGACGGCGCGGCACATGTAAATCCCAATGGCGGAGCCATCGCCATCGGTCATCCACTGGGAGCCAGCGGCGCGCGGCTCATCACGACTGCCGTTTATCAATTACATCGCACCAACCTCCGCTACGCTTTGTGTACAATGTGCATCGGAGTAGGCCAGGGTATCGCCGTTGTTATTGAAAAAGTCTAACCAGCTTCAACGCTGAAAATTCTCTATGAATCTTTTCGACGATCTCTTCCGCAGCGCGCCTCTGGCCAATATCTTTTCGGATGTCGAACTTGTTCAAAGCATGCTTCATTTTGAAGGTGCGCTTGCCAGAGCCGAATCCCTTGTCGGCATTTTCCCCGGCCCTGTTGCTCACGCCATTACGGCCAAGTGTCGGGCAGAACTGTTCGATTTGAAAGAAATTGCTGTCGAAGCCGATCTCTCAGGCAATCTCGCTATTCCACTCATCAAGCAGTTAACCACTTTCGTCGCCAAAGAGGATAAAGAAGCTTCGCGTTTTGTTCACTGGGGCGCCACGAGCCAGGATGTTATCGATACCGCGACTGTGCTCCAGCTCCGCCGCGCCTTCGAACTGATCGACCAGGACTTTCGCAGCCTGACTTCCACTCTCACTTCTCTCGCCGAGGCGCACCGCCTGACCCCCACGGTGGCACGCACCTGGATGCAGCAAGCCCTCCCCTCCACGTTCGGTTTTGTCGCTGCGGGCTGGCTCGATGCGATTCTTCGCTCCCAGGTGCGGCTCAACGAAATTCGGCCGCGTGTTTTCACGTTGCAATTTGGCGGCGCCGTGGGCACTCTAGCGGCGCTTGGTGAGCATGGCCCATCCGTCTCCGCGGCTCTCGCCAACGATTTACATCTCGCTCTTCCCGCCGTGCCCTGGCATACACATCGCGATCGCCTGGCCGAAGTCGCCACCGCTCTCGGGCTTTGCTGCGGAGCGCTGGCCAAGATCGCCCGCGATATCTCTCTGCTTTCGCAGACGGAAATTGCCGAACTCTCCGAGCCCGCTGTCGAGGGCCGCGGCGTGTCTTCTTCCATGCCTCACAAACGAAATCCTCTCGTCTGCGCTGTGGTCCTCGCCGCCGGCCTGCGCGTCCCTCCGCTCGTCAGCACCATGCTGAGCTCCATGATTCAAGAAGAAGCCCGCGGGCTTGGCGGTTGGCATGCCGAGTGGGAGACTCTTCCGCAAATCGTTACGCTCACCGGCGGCGCCCTCCATCATTTGGCAAAGGTGCTCCACGACCTGCAGCTTTACCCTGTTCGCATGAGAGAAAATCTCGAACTCACTCGCGGCCTCATTTTCGCCGAGGCGGTCAGCATGACTCTCGCCAAGTCTCTGGGCAAATTGGCTGCCCACCAGGTCGTGGAATCTGCCTGTAAGGCCGCCGTCACCGAAAAACGCCACTTGAAGGATGTTTTGGCGAATGACCCTGTCACGTCCACAAGACTGACAGCCGCAGAGATCGAAAACCTCTTCGATCCTCAGAAATATGTAGGAAGCGCCGGCATCTTCATCGACAACGTGATCGCGAATGCTCGACGTATCACGTCAGCCTAGCCGTGAGGAAAGAGAGCACTCATGCCTTTCGCTAAATTGCCGGATGCACAAATTCATTACGAACTATCCGGAGCCGAAAATGCTCCCGTTCTGGTGTTCTCGAATTCTCTCGGAGCCACGCTCCAGATGTGGGATGCCCAGCTCGCCGATTTCTCCACTCACTTCCGCATCCTTCGTTACGACACTCGCGGCCATGGGCAATCTTCGGTAACTCCCGGCCCTTATTCGATCGAGCAATTAACCAACGACACGCTGAACCTTCTCGATTTTCTTGCTTTTTCGCAAGTCTCTTTCTGCGGCCTCTCTATGGGAGGCATGACAGGTATGTGCCTCGGTGCAACAGCTGCTTCTCGATTTCACAAAATCGTGCTCTGCAACACAGCGGCAAAGATCGGCACGCCCGAGATTTGGGACACCCGCATCGACACTGTCCGGAAAAGCGGGATGAAGACTGTGGCCGCTTCGGTCATCGAACGTTGGTTCACAGAATCATTCTGCACATCGCATCCCGCTCCTATCGTTTCGATGCGCGCCATGCTCGAACACGCAAATTCCGAAGGCTACCTCGCCAACTGCGCTGCGGTGCGAGACTTTGACTTCAGAGATCGGCTTTCTACCGTCAAGGTGCCGGCTCTGATTGTTTCGGGTACCCATGATCCTGTGGCGACACCCGCAGATGGCAGATTTCTTGCCGATCGGATTCCTGGCGCCCGCTTTGTGGAAGTTCCCGCGTCCCACATTTCCAACGTTGAAGCAAAAACGCAATTCAATCGCGAAGTTCTTTCATTCCTTCGCGACTAAGGGAGCCCTCCAATGGATGATCGCAAACGCCAGGAAGCCGGAACCAAAATGCGCCGCAAAGTTCTCGGCGATGCCCACGTCGATCGCGCCAAGGCTCACGAAACTGACTTCAACGCCGACTTTCAAGACTTCATTACCCGCTACGCGTGGGGCGAAATCTGGACTCGCCCTGGTATCAATCAAAAGACTCGGAGCCTTCTCACCATTGCCATGCTCGTCGCCTTGAACCGCAATGAGGAACTTCGTTTGCATTTGCGCGCTGCCTTCAAGGACGGTGTAACTCGCGATGAAATTCGCGAAGTCCTCCTGCACTCCGCCATTTACTGCGGCGTTCCCGCTGCCAATACCGCTTTTCACGTTGCATGTGAAGTTTTGAAGGAAGAGAACTAACTGCGATACACGCGCGCGGAATGCGCCAACTGCTCTAGGTTCCCGATTCATAGTCCAACACCAATTCGAAGATTGGCCGGTAGCGGCTTGGAAATCCCAAGAGCGCTCGCCCGCACGCCCAACAACGACAAAGCATGTGGAATGAAATGAATTTCTGTTCGCAACGCAAACGCAGCGGAATTCAGGTAGCGAAGCAGCCTGTAACTCAACGAAACGCCAAATCTAAGTCCTTTCGGTCCCTTTTCTCTATTCCTCAATCATTAAATACATTCGCTCGCAGCGTGTACGAGCTCAATACCTTCATGTAATTCCCTCGCTCAAACGCCGTCGGATCAGCGACCGATCCATGACTCATGCTCCCGCACATCTGCTGGACCGAAGCATACTCGTGCGCTTCCAGCCACCGGCTCAATTCCCTCAAAACAAACGCTGCGTGCTGCACCCCATTCCTCAGGAGCGCTGACGTCATAAACGCCACCTTTGCTCCCGCGAGTACGCACTTGATGACGTCGTTTGAGGTATGTACTCCGCCAGTGATGGCGATGTCTGCCTTCACGTGGCCGTAAAGAATTGCCGCCCAGTGAATCCTCAGCAGCAGCTCTTCTGGTCGGCTCAACGCCAGGCTGGGAGACACCACCAGTTGTTCGATATCGAAATCGGGCTGGTAGAAGCGGTTAAAAAGCACGATTCCATCCGCGTGCGCTTCGTCGAATCGTACTCCCATGTTGGCAGGCGCGCTGAAGAACGGAGATAGTTTTACCGCCAGGGGCACGCGAAGATTTCTCTTCAAGTGTCGCACCAGTTCAATATAGTTCTTTTCCACCTCGGCGCCGCTTACCGCCGGATCTGTTACGATCGAATAAATGTTAAGTTCGATGGCGTCCGCACCTGCTTCTTCCATCAAATGCCCATACTGCAGCCAACCCCCGTCGGACGTGCCATTGATGCTCGCGATGACCGGAATATTCACCGCTTCCTTGGCATGACGGATCAGTTCCAAATAGCCGTCCGGTCCCAGGTTGTACGTACGCAAGTCCGGAAAAAAGTTCGCTGATTCCGGAAAACTCTCTGCTCCACGGCTCAGATCCGAATCCACCGCTAGGCTTTCCAACTCGAGCTGTTCCTCAAAGAGCGATGGTAAAACCACGCCCGCAATTCCGTGGTCCTCCAGGTGCTTTATATTGTCAACCGATTCGCAAAGTGGCGAAGCGGAAGCCAGAAGCGGCGCTTTCAAGTTCAATCCGAGGTATTTGGTCGAAAGGTCGCTCATTCCTCTTCTCCCTTCTTCGCCACTGACATCGCCTCATCTGCTTCCGGCGGAGCTACCGGCGCAATGTGCGGACTGTCCGCCCGCCCGGCCATCGCTGCACGGTTGGCATACACGCGCCATTGCCGTTCGACATCGTCTTGCGCCATCTTCAACAATTCGCGCGCCGCGACGGGATCGCTCCTGACCAACATCGTGTATCGCGCCTCCTGATAGGCGTACGCCTTTAACGGAATGCTGGGCGCCTTTGAGTCAAGCTGGAACGGATTCTTTCCTTCCGCGCGCAAGCCGGGATTGTAGCGCATCAGCGGCCAGTATCCGGACAGCACGGCCTTCTTCTGTTGATCGAGTCCCATCGACATGTCGTATCCGTGCGCGATGCAATGGCTGTACGCAATGATCAATGACGGTCCGTCATGCGCTTCCGCTTCGGTAAAGGCTTTCACCGTGTGCGTGTCGCTCGAGCCCATCGCCACCCGCGCCACATAAACGTACCCGTAGCTGACAGCTTCCATTGCCAGGTCTTTCTTTCCCGTATGCTTTCCGCCGGTTGCAAACTTCGCGACTGCGCCGCGCGGCGTCGCCTTCGACATTTGGCCGCCTGTGTTGGAGTAGACCTCGGTGTCCACGACCAGTACGTTGACGTTGCGTCCTGAACCTAAAACATGGTCTAATCCGCCGAAACCGATGTCATACGCCCAGCCATCGCCGCCAACCAACCAAACGCTTTTTTTCACCAGGCTGTCCGCGACTGTCATTAGCGAAATGGCCTCCGCTGAGTTTTGACCCGCGAGAATTTTCTTCAACTCGGCCACGCGCTTCCGCTGCTCCTCAATTCCGACTTCCTTTGTTTGATCAGCCTCCAGCAGGACTTTCGCCAGCACGCCCCCGATGGTTCCGCTTAGCCGCGTCACCAATGCCCGCGCATACTGATTCTGTTGGTCCACCGCCAGCCGCATCCCTAATCCAAATTCCGCGTTGTCCTCGAATAGCGAGTTCGACCACGACGGTCCGCGCCCATCCTTATTCTTCGTGTACGGAGTCGTTGGCAGGTTCCCACCGTAAATCGAGGAGCATCCCGTCGCGTTCGCCACCAGCAGCCGGTCGCCAAACAATTGTGTCAGCAACTTGATGTAAGGCGTCTCGCCGCAGCCAGCGCAGGCGCCGGAAAATTCGAACAACGGCTCCAGCAGCTGCGAGTCCTTCACCTGCGTGTGAGCCAACTTGTGGCGGTCAAACTCCGGCAATCCCAGGAAGAAATCCCAATTCAAGCTTTCTGTTTTGCGAAGGGGATCCTGATCCTCCATGTTGATGGCCTTGTGCTTCACTTCACTCTTGCTCTTCGCCGGGCACACTTCCACGCACAGCCGGCAACCCGTGCAATCTTCTGGCGCCACCTGTAGTGTGTACTTCAGCGTTTCATATTCTCTCCACTTGGGCTTGGAAGACTTGAATGTCTCTGGCGCACCGTTCAGCAGCGACGAATCGTAAACCTTCGCGCGAATGACCGCGTGCGGACACACCAGCACGCATTTTCCGCACTGAATGCACAAATCCGCATCCCACACCGGAATTTCTTTGGCAATATTCCGCTTCTCCCACATCGCCGTTCCTGTCGGGAACGTTCCATCGACAGGCATCGAGCTCACCGGTAGATTGTCGCCGTTGCCGGTGATAATCGTTCCCAGAACGCTGCGCACAAATTGCGGCGCCCGCGCCGAAACGGCCGGAAGCATATCGAACAGGGCCGTAACTTTGTCTGGCACCGTCACCTCGTGCAAATTGGCCAGCGCCTGATCGACCGCCGCGTAATTCTTCTGTACCACCGCTTCTCCGCGCTTGCCGTAAGTGTCTGCGATGGCCTTCTTAATTGCCGCGATCGCCTCTTCCTTAGGAAGCACTCCGCTGATGGCGAAGAAGCAAGTCTGCATGATGGTGTTGATCCGGCTGCCCATTCCCGCCGCGCGCGCCACCGCATATCCATCGATCACAAAAAACTTCAGCTTCTTCTTCAAAATCGTTTCCTGTACTTGCCGCGGCACGTGGTCCCAGATTTCTGGCGGCCCGAATGGCGTGTTCAGCAAGAATGTCGCGCCAGGTTCCGCCGCTGCCAAAACATCAATCCGGTCCAGGAATTGAATCTGGTGACACGCCACAAAGTTCGCCTTGGTAATCAAATAGGTGGAACGAATCGGTTCCGGCCCAAAGCGAAGATGCGAAACCGTCACGGCGCCCGCCTTCTTCGAATCGTACACGAAATAACCCTGCGCGAAATTATTCGTTCCCTTACCGATAATCTTGATGGAGTTCTTGTTCGCACCGACCGTCCCGTCCGAACCCAATCCAAAGAAAAGCGCTCGCACCGTCCGCGGATCTTCCGTGGAAAAGTCCTCGTCATAGGTCAGGCTGGTGTGTGTCACATCATCATTGATGCCCACCGTAAAATGATTCTTCGCCTCGGGCTTCTTCAATTCGTCGAATACCGCCTTCACCATCGCGGGCGTGAACTCCTTCGAGGAAAGCCCGTATCGGCCGCCAATGATCCGCGGAATCCCTGCAGCCGGATGCGCCGCGTACCGTTCCATATATGCCGTCAGGACATCCTGATAAAGCGGTTCACCCAAACTTCCTGGCTCCTTCGTGCGATCCAGAACCGCAATTCCCTTCACGCTGGCCGGAATGGCTTCAAGAAATGCTTCCACAGCGAATGGCCGGAACAATCGCACTTTCAAGATAGCTACCTTTTCTCCGCGCTTCGAGAGCGCATCCACCGCTTCTTCCGCTGCACCGGCACCGGACCCCATCAAGATGATGAGTCGCTCCGCATCCTTTGCCCCACAATAATCAAACAGCCGGTACGCGCGCCTCGTGCGCTTTGAGAATCGGTCCATCACATCCTGCACAATTGTTGGGCAAGCCCGATAGAACGGATTGCATGCTTCGCGTGCTTGGAAAAATACGTCCGGGTTCTGCGCCGTTCCACGCAGGCTCGGGCGATCCGGCGTCAGCGCGCGCTCGCGATGCTGCCGCACATACTTGTCGTCAACGATGGCGCGCAGGTCATCATCGCTCAAAGGTGTAATCATGTTTACTTCGTGCGAGGTCCGGAAGCCGTCGAAGAAGTGCAAAAATGGCACGTGCGCCTCAAGCGTTGCCGCTTGCGCGATGCAGGCGAGATCGCAGGCCTCTTGTACCGAGTTGGATGACAGCAATGCAAATCCCGTGCCGCGAGTGGACATCACGTCGCTGTGATCGCCAAAGATGGACAGCGCGTGGGTCGCAAGCGTCCGCGCCGCCACATGTATCACCGCAGCCGTCAACTCCCCTGCAATCTTGTACATGTTCGGGATCATCAACAACAATCCTTGCGACGCCGTAAATGTTGTCGCCAGCGCACCCGCTTGCAACGCGCCGTGCAGCGCACCGGCCGCACCTCCTTCGCTCTGCATCTCAATCACATCGGGAACGGATCCCCAGATATTTTTCTTCCCTTCGGAATTCCACTGGTCAGACCACTCGCCCATCGGCGACGACGGCGTGATGGGATAGATCGCAATCACTTCATTCAGGCGGAATGCGACCGAAGCGGCAGCTTCATTGCCGTCTACGATTGACATGTTTCTGTTCATTGGGTTCTCCGGGTTCGTACACAAAAATGGTAGGTCTACCCGCAATCGAAAGCAATGAAAACATCAGTAACAATAAGGCCATTTACGACTTGCCCAGTCGCACATGCGCAGTGTGATGCGCGTCACTGCGGCTTGTTTATTTCTCCTATTTTTTATTCCGATTTCATTTTCACTTTGCCCGTCTCGTTCGCAAACTTTCTCCTTTCTCTCTCTCTCTCTCTCTCTCTCGTGAAGAATGCAATTGTTCTTTGTGCTCATCGAGAAAAGCCTCGAGGCGATTTGTCTCTCCGTTGTGAGCACGCACTCGCAAGGAGTAAATTAGGGCCGGCTTCTGCGTTCGCAAAACAATTTGTGATTTGCATCACACCGCACTGTGATACATGTGGTGGCAGCCAGTGAGCTATGAACAGTATTCTGTTGTCGATCAGAACAAACCGTTTGCCATTCCAGTTTGAAGAGGCAAATAACGTCATGGCCGCAAACCAGTTATCGAACGCAGCGTCATCCGGGTGGCCCTCCACGCGTGTGTATTCACTCGCCGGAACTTGCCTTGTCGCGGGGCTTTTATTTGGCTACGTTATCTCCGCAAAAAAAACTCATCCCTATCCTGCCACCGCAAGCAATCCCCGCGCGATGGGACGCCTGCCGGCCGGCCATCCGAAACTCACCATCGAGCAAATGCAGAAAATGGCGGACATGCGGGTTGCGCCACTTCTCGCCAAGTTGAAGGACACGCCGAATGACGCCGCACTTCTCACCCAGGTAGGTGATGTTTATAACGGAGCTCACCGCTTCAAAGATGCGGCGCCATATTATGAAAAATCACTCCGACTGGACTCGAAGAACGTCGGCACCCGTGTCGAACTTGCGTCTTGTTTGTATTACGCAGGCGACGTTGACGCCGCGCTCAAGCAACTCGATCTGGCTCTGAAGACCAATCCTAAAGATGTAAATTCATTGTTCAATCTGGGGATGATCCGGTGGAAGGGGAAACACGATTCGGCGGGAGCAATCGCCGTTTGGCAGCAACTCCTGGACCAAAATCCAAATCTCGACCGTAAACCGATCGTCGAACAGATGATCGCAGGAGCCAAGTCTGGTGACGCGAAGAATTGATGTGCTAAGTCAATCGGGAACACCAAATCATGACAGACATTGCGATAACTACGAAAACCAAAAATTGGTCGGCAACACAAGCGGTGGCGCTGGCGCTTGGTTGCTTGGTCCTAGGCAGTGCAGGCGGTTGGCTTTTGCGCCAGTCGCAGTCTCCCACGCCTAACGCCACAACGCTCGCCGCAGCGCCCGCTGAGCAATCGGCTCCTCCCGCGGTCGCTCCCACCCCCGATATGTTGAAGGGCGTAGCGGATAGCCAGGCTGCACCGCTCCTCGAGCAGCTAAAAGGCAAACCCGACAACGCGGAACTATTGGCACGCTTGGGTGACATTTATTTCGACGCGCGCTCCTACTCCCGGGCCATTGACTACTATCAACGGTCGCTCAAACTTCAGCCCGGCGATGCCTCCACGCGTACGGACATGGCCACTGCTTACTGGTACAGCGGAAACGCAGACATCGCGATCATGGAATTCCAGAAAGCCTTGTCCTTCGAGCCGAACAAAGGCAATGCCCTATTCAATCTTGGTATCGTTAAATGGCAAGGCAAGCATGATGCGCCCGGAGCCATCGCCGAATGGCAGAAGTTGTTGGCCACAAATCCTAATTACGAAGCTCGCTCCAAGGTGGAAGACCTAATCGCTCAGGCCAAATCATCGTTGGGGAACAACCCACAGTCGAAGTAGCTCACTCCAAAACGAGCAAGCTTCAAAAAATCGTCCCGTTCATCTCTTCATCGTGGATAAGTGTTGTGCGAGTCCTGCGAAGAAACTCCCAGGAACTTAGTCGTGAGTCTTTGTGCGCGTCGGAGTAGGTCCGAATCTTCTAGTGTGCTTGCTGGTGGCAGGCAAGGCTGCAGTGGTTCGTCGCGCGATTGTACGAAATCGGGTTCGCACCGTTCATCGCCACAACGTTGACGTCAAAATTGATCAGCCGCTCTCCGGAGATGCTCGCACTCATCCCGCCCATTCCATGTGCCGTGTGGCACGTAGAGCAGGAGAAGCCGTCGTTGATGTGCCGGGCATGTTCTGTGAAACTCGAATTGCTCATGATCTGCGTTAAGTCGTGGCATTTTCCGCAAAGGGCGTAGGGGCCGTTCGCAGTCAAGTCAGGAGTTGGAAAGAGGTTGCTAATCGCTCCACCGGGCGTTGCCGACGAACTGATTTCATACCGCCGCTCCAGGATGTGTGCCCACTTGGAGGCGTGCGCACCATTGGGACCTGCTCCGCCCGACTCCCGGTTGTCGTCGCTGTTGTGGCAATCCCCGCATAGGATCTGCGTGCCCATGGGACGCCCAAGCGTAATGCCGTCGAGCTGCACCATGTTCAATCGCAAGCTCGGTTGTGGGAATGCGCTGCTGCGTACGTGCATCACTGGATGACTCGATGAGCTTGTCTGCGCAAATTGTGTCGCCACATTGAGCAAATCTCCGGACGAAACCACCCTTGCTGGAAGATAACCGAAGATCGGATTCACGGTCTTCCCCGCGCTCGTTCCATGGCAGCGCAAGCAATTTTCATATTCATTCACGGCCGGGCTCACGGGAGAAATGCCATCCGCTCCGCTGATTCCCACGACTCCGTCTTGGGAACTGCGAATTGCCGGCGGAACCGAAAAAGTAGCCGTTTGTTTCGCCGAGTGGCTGTTGTGGCAATCGGCGCACGTGGCGTGCCGGTTGTTGTTCAGCACCGCGGATTCCGTCGGGTCGTGTTGGTTTTTGCCCGACGGGAATGGGTGCCCAACCTTTCCGAATTCTGCGAACACATTCAGCAATTGCGGCGCAACATTGTTCCCGCCGCTGTGGCAACTGGCGCAATCCTGCTCGTTGGCACCTCGTAGCAAGCGTGCCGTCCCCGGAGCGTTGTGCGTCTGATGGCAAGATCCGCACGCGTTTGTGGCCACATCCACGTACGGACCAACACTCGGTGCAGCAGCGACGGCGTTCGGGGCGGTAGCGTGAATACTCGTTTGCCAGCCGTTGAGCGGATTCGAAACGCCCGTCGTGATGCGAACAGGATCGTGACACGCCAAGCACATTTGTCCGCGCGAGCTATCGATCACCAGGAAGTTCCGCGAGTTCTTATCTTTTGACTGCACATGCGGATCATGACACGTTGTGCATTGAATATTTCCATTGATCAGCTTCACCGCGCCGGTCGGGTCCGCGGTTTTGCCTCCATTCGCCAGCGTCGCCGCCAGGTCTGGCGAATCCTGCAGCGGCAGCGCGAGATTAAAGGGGTGTGACGCCTGCAAGTCCGCGCCGAAGACATCGGCCGAGTTCATGACTCCAGTCATCCCGAATTTCCCGTAGGCTACCGTTTCCCCGGGAGCAACCGTTCCGTCGTGGCAACTCAAACACAATACGCTCGAATTCCCCAGCGCAGGCTGGGGGCTGGGCTTCCCTGTGTACGTCGTACTTCCATACATGGTGTAGGTTTGTGTGGACAGAGTCTGGTTCCACAGCGGAGTGCCCTGGCTCAAACCGGAATGTGGCGCGTGGCAGTATTGGCAAGACGCCGCCACGTTTCCCTTCACCGGAGATGTGCCGCCGGGCGACAAATCGTGTACGCCGAGCGAATCGCCGCCAATTTGTTGTGCCAGTGCCACCGTCACGCCCAGCAACAATATTCCACAAATGAGCAGCACCCGGTTCAACGCGCCGCTCCCGCAGACCGATTCGGGAGCCCGACGTACTGAAAAACTTCGACGCGGTGATTGTAGCTGTCCACGACATAAACTTTGTCTGTGCGATCAATAAATAATCCGGCTGGCAATTGGAAATCGCCGAATCCGGTTCCCTGTTCCCCGAAGTAATACAACAATTGCCCCTCGCGGTTAAACACCTGCACCGCGTTGTAAACACCATCGACAATATAAAAATGACCTTCCGAGTCGATTCCCAAACCCTTCGGGCGGAAAATCGCTCCATGCCCGGTCCCCAGTTTGCCGATTGCATATTGGAACTTGCCACTAAGGTCCAGCGCCTGTACACGGAAATTCATTGCATCCACAACGAAAAGATTTTCTCCATCCAGTCGCAATTCCGTCGGAAAATTAAACTCACCCTCGCCTGTCCCATTTTTCCCAATGGTCTGCAGTACGCTTCCGTGCATGTCCATCATGAAGATCTGATTCCGCAACGTGTCTGTCACATAAATACGATGCTTCGCCGAATCCACTACAATACCCGTCGGCCGTTTGAAGTACCCTTCGCCGTATTTAAGGCTGCCTATCACGCGGCTGAACTTGCCATTCGGCTCAAATACGAAAATCTTGCCGCGCTCCGAATCCGTCACGTAAATATTGTCCTGCGCATCCACCGCAACACATTGCGGCGAGGTCATTGCTTCTTTGCTCTTCTCGCGCCTCGTGATGAATTTGTATTTTTCCTGCTTGAAGTCAAAAATGTGCACGCCGCCCGCGTCCGGATCTGTGACTATCACACGCCCTTTGGAATCCGTAACCACGCTGTACGGCCGTTTCATCACCTTGAAATCCGGTGCACCCGCCACCACGTCCACTACTTTTTTCCAGAATCCCCGTTTCGGCTCTACTTCTCTTTCCGAGGAAAATTCCCTTTCGAATATCAGCTTGCGCCCAGCCTCCAACTGCAGCACCGGTACGGTCACTTCGTGCCCGTTCTTATCCTTTGCGATGGCAATTTGCGCAACAAGCACACTTAGCGTCACAGTTGCTGCACACACCAGCAGCTTTCTCCGTCGTTGTTTCTGTTCAAATGTGGCCTTGCTATCGAGCATGCTCAACTTCCTGGAGGCGCCAGCCTGCATCCACAGACTGCACTCCATTGTGCCACTCTTGGCGATCCCTTCCGGAATCCCGCCAAGAAACGCGCCCATTCCGACCCTACTCGATCTAGAAGAAATTGAACTGTCTCGACACTCCAAAATAAAAGGAGTGGTATTGATAGGCGTTTGCAGCCGTGGCGTTATATCCTTGGTTAACGTAATTGTATCCGATGTAAAGAAACAGTTGGCGGAACGCGTACTCCGACCTGGCATAGTATTGCGTGCTGTCATTGCGCACCGGCAGGGGCCCCACCAGCGGATTCAGTGTACTGTAACTCAGATGCGTGTAACTCCCAGAGAGATTCCAACGCCGCTTCGGCCGCCAATTTCCACCGAACCCATATGAATCTCCGGAAAACTGAATCAGAAAATTGGGAATCGGCCCGCCAACAGGAATCGGCGACGGCACTATCCCGGTCGCGAATTGCAGTGCATTCCCTGAGCTCTTTCCATAGTTTCCGCTGACCCCAAAATTCCGAACCGCCAGCGACGCTCCAAAATTGGCCGACATATTGTCGGTTAGATTCGTCGCATCAACGTGCGAATGCGCATAGCTGCCGTGAATCGACGTCGTCCATTGCTTCAGGTTCCTGCTCAGGCTCCCCGTTCCCGCATACGAGGTTTGCGTATAACCCACCAAGTAGGTCGTCAGCCCATGGCTGTACGAACCCGATGCGCTCGCCGTCCAGAATCCAAATTGCCGGCCGTATGAAATCGATCCAAACTGTCCGATGAAGCTCGTTTGGCCATTCTGTGTTGCGGTGATTGCTCCCGAGTTGGGGTTGTTTTGATAAATATAATTGGGCGTGAACGCGTAGGAAATTCCATACGCAGCGCCGAAAGCGCCGCCCAATAGATTGTGCGTCCATGTGGCGCTGCCTTGCATGGTCGTGGAAGTAAAATCCGGCAGTCCATTATATTGGCCTTGCACCCGGTGATCGACTCTCCCTAGCAACACAAGACTGGAGACCACCTGGTAAGACGTTGTGGCGCCATAATTCAGGTAATTACTCGTGTAAATCAGGCCCTGTCCCACGCCACCTGCCTCGAGTGTGCCATCCGCAGCGGTCGTCCCTTTTTGAGCGCTGGTACCCCCGATAATGCTGGTCAAGTACTGCGCACTCAAATTTGAACTGTAATTGGCGCTGGCCCCGACTGACCATTTGTGCGTTAGATTCAGATTCAAAGCGCTTACCAAAGTATTGAAAGTAGAATCAAAGTTATACCCCGCGTAGTCCCCATGAACATGAGTTCGTATATAGCCACCGTTGAGGCTCCCCTTACTCCAGAGTTGATGGCCGGCGTTTGCCTGAAACGTGTCCTGAGTCGTATTTTGAACCAGTGTTAATCCATCCGAGCCGAGGATCGGAGAATCGCTATTGATCCAGCTCTTGTTATAAGAAGCCGAAAGATTCGTGCCCCACAGCTCATAGGTTGAACTCACCCCGGCCAGGTTGGAGTGAGCGCTACCCATCCCTGGTGTGCCTAGCACTTCATAACTCGTGGCCGAATGTACAAATGTTCCGCGAATCGACGGCCAGTCATCCGGCAGATAACCGGCGTTCGCTGAAAATGCCTGGTCTCTGCCTCGCGTTTCATACGACCCCACTGCGCCGGGCACGTTGAAAGTACCCTGCCGGTTATAGTCGTATAGATACGTGAACTGCATCGGTGTTCGGCTATCGCTCAAAAAGTTTGCCTCGGCGTTCAAGCCCGACGCCAGCGAATTCGAACTGAAACTGGAATTCAGATTGGACTGGTTTAAATAAGGATTGATCAAATAATTGAGGAATCTGGGGTCGTGATACACGCCATTTAATTGCGCGTTCATTCCATACGCCACGCTGTCTTGACTATTGGTGGAGTCCCAAGAACGGTCGTAACCCAGCGAAGCGCTTCCCGTGAGATTGAGTGTGGAGTCATCGCCTACCTGCAACTGCGCCGCAGCGCTGGGGGCCAGGAAAAGTATCATCCCGAAAGCGATGAGGAGCGAATTTTTATGGCCTGACCACATTTGCCAAATCCCTTAAAAATCCTACGACTCTTGCTTCTCGAGCCGTTCCTCTCCCACGAGAGAAACCTTTCTTTCGGCGCTATAGTTCTTCGATCTTCGCGTTGGTCCGCAGCCCCTTCTCGAGCGATGCACGCAACTGGTCGGCTTTTTGCTTTTCCAGTTCCTGCTTCAGCCGCGGCTTCACTTCGTCGAACTTCACCAGGTGCGAGTCTTCGCGACCGTTCACCCGCGCGATGCAAAACGAATCGCCCGTATCAATAAGTTCCGTCATCTGTCCCGGTTTGAGCGTGAACACTATCTTCTCCACCTGCTCCGGCATCCGGCCGCGGTGCAGCCACTTGTGGTCGCCCATCATCACGTGCCAGTCGTCCATGGATACCTTTTCCGCCAGCATCCCGAACCCTTCATAATCCTTGGCGGTCTTCGCTTGCTTCAGCGCGTCTTCGGCCTTCTTACGCGCCGCCTGCTTGTCCACCTGGCTTGGATTCTCTCCGTAAGCGATCGTAATTGTTTGGATGGAGACGCTATCCGGCTTGCGGAAGCGATCCGGATTCTGTTCATAAAACGCTCGCAATTGCGCGTCAGAGCAGTGAGCTTTGTTGTCCACTTCCAAAACGAGGAACTGATCGATCATCAGTGAACGTCGAATGCTGTTCCGCAACTCTTGCTCGGAGCCTTTTTGTTCGACTCTCAGAAATTCTTGATATTCCGCTTCTGATTTGAACTGCGCTCGAAAATCCTTCACGGCCTTCGCCAGCTTGCCTGCAGGCACTGTCATCCCGGCCTTCACGGCCCTTTGATAGGCAAGTTCTTCAAACTCGATATTCTTCAACGCCGTCTGGCGAATCTGCGCTTCTGAATCTTTCGGAAACTTGCCACCATGCTGTTTGGCGTACGGAAAAACATTCATCATTTCGCGAACGAGGTCGCGATCCGTTAGTACCGCGCCATTTACGCGCACTACAGGCTTGGCCGTCGGCACGACGCTAACCGCAGGTGCTGCGGTGTTGATCGTTTTGTTGGTGGGAATGTGGTTGGCGACTTGTCCCTGGGTTGCTACTGCGACTGCAAAAAATAGAAAGCTAATTCGATCTTTCATTTCATCCTCACTGAGAGCGAAAGTCTCCGGTACTTCCTTGGCTTACCGGCACGACTCCAGTCGAGCCTTGTTACTTAAGAATGGAGGGAGACGCCGAAGCATCTCCCCCCTACTAACTATTGGGTGACGACCCCGTAGTTGGCCATGTATTCATTGGACTTGCTGTAGTGGCAGCTGCGGCAGAATTGCGCGCCGGAGTTGCTAGCCGGGTTGTCGGAGTTGTACCAGCCGCGGACGAAGAAGTTCGTCGGCTTCACGGTATTGGCAACGCCAAGGTACGTGCTACGCGAAAAGTTTACGGAATGGGGATTGTGGCAGGTCGAGCATTCCACGTAGGAACCGAGGCCTGAAGTACCGGTCGTGCTGGCATACAGGCGGAACGGGCGGCCGTAATTCTTCTGGAATTCGACGGTGTCTGCGCTGGCGGTCCAGGTGATCGTCCCAGTGGCGCCAACAACGCCGGGCCAATTGAAAGCGGTCGTCGGGTTGTATACCACATCAACGGGGTGATCATTCTTCAAGGATTCGCCGTCTTTGGCGAGGTACGTTGTAACTTTCTTTCCGCCTTCAATCGATTCCACCGTGAGCCCGCTCATGCCGATTACTTGCGTCTGGTTGCCATCATGGCAGGACATGCAAGCGGCGGTGTGGAACAGAGGATCAGTTTCGCTGAAACCTGTGGCGGTGACAGCAATCGTCTTGTTCAGTGGCGTATTAATGTCCCATCCATACGTCTGATATGTGGTGACGTAGAAATCGCGTCCCCACAGATAGCTTTCGCCCGTGGATGCAGTGGTTCCACCGTTCCCCACAGCGCCCGAGTGCGGGGCGTGGCAGGACGCACAACCATGACCGTTCACATTGTGTGGCCCGAGGATATCCTGACCCTTGGGAATCTGCTGGGAAGAAGCAATGCCTACTGCAAACAACGCTACGAGTACTACGAAAAGCACTTTCTTTAACATGGTCGAAAGACCTCCTAATTTTCTTTCCAACTACTGGACGTCACAGCAACGGGTGAGCCTTCCTTCTTCTTCCCGTTCTTGGCTGGTCGGGTGAGCAGTCCGCCCTTGCCAAAACTTTTCATTGCTTCTGCTCCTTTGCTAGTGCAGGAGCTGCCTGCGCACTCACAGCCGCTGGCTCTTGCTTGATGACCTTTTCTTTTTCTGCCTTCGCTTCCGCATCCGTCACGTACTGAAAAATCTGCAGCCGCCCTTGCAGCTGGTCGGTGACATACACCCGATTGCGCTTGTCCACGTACACTCCCGACGGCACTCCAAACTGCCCTGGTAGCGATCCACCGCTGCCAAAGAACGCCAACAGGTGTCCTTCTTTGTCAAACACTTGAACTCGATTCTGGTAGGCATCCGCAACCCAGATATGCTCGTCGGAATCGATCGAAATTCCCTTGGGCCGCGCGAAGAAACCGGGGCCATCCCCAGCTTTCCCGAACATCGAAATATACTGCCCATCGGCATCGAATATCTGGATTCGATTGTTCATCGTGTCCGACACATACAGCAGTCCGTCTTTGCCTACGGCCACGTTGCTTGGCTTGCAGAGTGTCCCCGGATCGTCATCTCCCAGTTTTTTCGGTGGTCCCGCGATAGTGCGAAGGAACCTGAACGTATCCGCGTCGAATACCGCGATCTGCTCTTTGCCGGTGTCCGCCACGTACAAAATCCGGTTCGACTCGTCGATGGCAATGCCCCCCGGATGCCCCAGCTTGTCATCGCCAAAATATGTTTCCAGCTTCCAGTCTTTGTTAAACACTCCAACCCTGTGCATCAACGCGTCCACAACGAACAAGCGGTCTGCGTCGTCCACGGTCAGGCCGATGATCGTCCCAAACTTGGCCTCCATCCCGTTGCGAATGAGTTTGGTTTCCTTTTTCTCTGCATCGAAAACAAATACCGCTGCCACGATGCTGTCTGCCACGTAGACCCGGCCCTTGGAATCCACTCCGATTCCATATGGCTTGCCCATCAGGTGGGTAATGTCTTGCTTGAGGGCCCCACTTTCCGTCGTCTGCAGCCCCGCTACACGGTCCATCCAACTCTGTTTTTTCTTCTGTTCCTTCTGTCCTTCGGGAAGTTTGGGCTTCTCTTCCCCGTAAATCTCCTGCACGAACTTGATGCGCGGCGTGTCCGGCGGCAGCGGCCACACCAGCTTGCTGGTGTCGATTTTGCTGTGGTCGATCGCCTCCACGCGCTTCGGCGTCGTTTCCGTATCGCTGGCCGTCTTCTTCTTTTTTTTCTGATCCGCCGCTGTGGCAGAATTGAAAAGCAGAGCGATCGCAAGGATCGTCAGCCATGTGGTGATCGGTTTATAAGAGCGAGTGTTCATATTCGTGCCGTCCATCACTGAATCTGGTCTCCAATGCTTCCTTTATGACAAGTCCGGCAAAAATCGAGTCCTGCTGTTTGATTTTTGGCGAGCATTGCGTGTGATACTCCGCCGTGCGGCTGGTGGCAGCTCAGGCAGTTGATCGGCGTCTTGATTTTGCTCAGATCGCTGAAGTCGCGTATGTCTTCGGTTGGGTGGCCGGGCGTCGGGTGGCCTTTTCCATTCTTCAAAGGCAGTAGAACAACCTTATTCTTCGGAAAATAATTTTCAGGCAGCCGAACCTTTCCGTCAAAAATCGTCACTAGCTTCGCGTTTTCTACCTTAACGGGCTTTGGATTGGGTCCATGGCACTCCAGGCACAAGGCATTGCCGTCCGCGCGAAGCAACTTCGCATGGTCGCTGCCGTGGGGTTCGTGGCAAGTAGCGCAGCTTTGCTGGAACGCGGGTTGATGGAGTGTCTTGGCGGTCTTCTGCATTTCCGCCTGCTCCGCGTGGCAGGTAAGGCAAATCTCCACGCCGTTTGACTTCGGCAATCCCGGCGTTTTGCTCGCATGCGGGTTGTGGCAATCGATGCAATCACCCGCTGCACCGGGATGCTGCACCTTGGCGGTTTCAATCTGTTTCACTTTTTCGTCGTGGCAGGTTCCGCAAATCGCTTTCACGTCGGTCTGCGCCAGAACAACCTTTCCGTCCTTCGCCGGGGCATGGCACATTTCGCATTGCTTGTCCGCAAACGGCGGGTGCAAAAACGCCTGCATCAGTTTCGGGTTCGCCGACTGATGTGGGTTATGACAGCTAACGCAATTCGACTTTTCAAACGGTTGATTCTGGTGCGCCTTCTGTATCGCCGCTTCTTTCACATCGTGACAATCAAGGCAAAGCGCCGGCGTCGCCTTTGTCAGGTGATAATCAAACTCGGTATTTCCACGCTCGCCGGTCTTGTGGGTGACGTGGCAAGTTTCACAGCCCATATCGAGCGCAACGTGGCGGCTGCCTTTTTCCGGCACATTCATGCCGATTGTGTGGCAGCTCAAGCAGAGATTTTCTTTGCCGTCCGCCCCGGTCGTGGTTTTCAAAAGTTGGAATTTGTTATCCGAAACGTGAGGATCGTGGCATTTCAGGCAATCACGCACCGCGGGGCTATGAACCATACCCTTCTGTTTTGCCGCCACCTTGTCGTCGTGGCAGGAGAGGCACAACGCAGCAGGCGTCGTCTTGGTGAGCTTTACATACGTTGCGTCCCGGTTCACTCGTACCTCATGACATGTCGTGCATCCCGTGGATATCGCGGTGTGGACCGCTTTCCCCTTGGCCTTTTCCGCGTGGCACTCCAGGCACTTCGCCGAATCCGCATTCTTTTCGAGTGGCACCGGGTGTATGTCTGCCTTGCCCGCAGCAGGCACCATCAAAAGGATCGCCAGGCAGCCTACCGCGGTTCCCGAGACGCGCGCCGATTTGGCTGCGCTCCGGTTCATCCAAGCCGCCCCGTTTCCGTTAGCATCGAGGCTGCAGGTTTGCCACTTTCGTCCCCGGCTCCTTGCTGATTCGCTAGGTTGCGCTCGCTTGCCACAACCAGCGCTGTTGTCAGCGCCACCGCCAAAATCAGCAAGCCGACCATGAACGTTACTCGATGGAAGCGATTGAATTTTTTCACCGGAATTCTCCAACCCGCTGATTGGGTTTGGTTCAGCGGCTCAACTCCGCCTGCATTTCGTTCGGGATACTTCTTGCACTATTCCTAAGTGCATATAGTGTGCCGAAGTAGACCACGGCCCCTATTCAACACCCGAGGCCTTCAAGTCCACGTAAGACGCTTATAAAAAATGACTTAGCTAACAAATTGATAGGTATCAGGACCGATTCGGTCGGAGTTTCTCTGTTTGATTTGCGCCATAAACCCCAATTGTGATGTGAAATCACACAAGCACATGCTGAGAAATTCATCGCCTCTGTCCATCTGGGCGCTCCTGCAGTGATCAACATCACGACGGCGTGCCGAGAGCGCTCGATTCCACCAAAGGACGGAGCCGTAAGTAAGCGAAGTGAGGCTGATGGACGAGGGTTCGCTAATTTCGAGGCGAACTCCTCGCAGGATTTGGTTTGGATGATGAAGACTCGCACTGCCGAGTCGATGGCACCGGCTCTCGGCACGTTGTTGCGGAAAGGAGGCGCCCCTTCGCCCGGAAAAACGCGGCCATTTCGCTCACGCTTTTCCGAGAAATCGGACAGATTGACCGAAATTAAGTTCGGCCTGGAAAGTTAAGAGGTAGCCAACACACGAATTGAATCAAGAATAATCCGAAATCCGGCATTTCTTTTGTAACAAAATTGCAAACAGTTTTCGCTCCTTGGAAACCCAAACTTGCTTTCCCCTCGAGAAAACCATAACCTGACAGACCTATGGGACAACTGGACCCGCAAACCCTCGTCATCGCCTTCATCTCCTATATCGTTTTTCTTTTTTCCACTACCTGCCATGAAGCCGCTCACGCCTTTGTCGCCAAACGGGGCGGAGACCCCACCGCGGCTCTTGGTGGCCAGGTCACGCTCAATCCCATCCCCCACATTCGTCGCGAACCATTTGGCATGGTCCTGGTGCCCATCCTGAGTTTCTTTTTTTCGGGTGGCATGATTGGTTGGGCCAGCGCTCCTTTCGATCCTCTCTGGGAACGCCGCCATCCCAAACGCTCTGCTTGGATGGCCCTTGCCGGCCCCGCCGCCAATTTTTCGCTTATGCTTCTGGCGGCCTTTGCGCTCCGCGCCGGTCGCACACTAGACCTTTTTCATCGTCAGCCCAACGGCACTTACGACTTTCTTCTCAGGATGTTCATGATGAATCTCCTTCTCGGCACGTTTAATCTTCTACCCGTACCTCCGCTCGACGGCAGCACTGCCATCATGTTGTTTATGAGCGAATCCGGCGCTCAGAAGTATCTCGACTGGCTCCGCGGCAACAGTTTTGCCATGGCAGGTTTGCTCGTCGGCCTGTTCGTTTTCCGCCAGATCTTTCCCTACGTCCAGTATTACCTCATACGCATCCTCTTCTAGTACCGCCATCATTTCGCCTCTCCGCCGATTCGTAGTTACTGTGGAGATGGCAAGCAAAAACGTCGGAACTATCTTCCTCTGAAGGCGTGCGCCATCGAGTGCATCGTCCCGACCAACCGCAGTCCGCGTGTCCGTTCAGGCCGGCAAAAAAAGACCCTTCGTTGGAACATTGAGCCCAGCCGGCAGGAACCAATAACAGGTCAAAATTGCGAGGCATATCTTCACCATAATCATGCTTGCATTCATGAACATTCTCCTTAACAAAATTGGGACACCGCAGGGGGACCTTCCAATCGGACGCGAAAGTCGGCGCTAGTCTCTTCTTTAACCTCTATGGTCGTTAAGCAAGGAGCATTCTGTTCGCATGATCGCGTGACCGTATCTCATCCTTGAAGCGGCCCGCGAGTCTCCGCCTTACGGTACAATGAGCGGGCTATGAAGCGTGCAATTCGACTCTCCCTTGTTCACAAGGCGGTCGTTCAGGTGACCCAGTGAGGATTCTCAGCGAAGACAGATTATTTCCCGCCGATCCTTCCACACGAGCCGTCGCGCGGCAGCTGTACGCCGGCGTGCGGGATTTACCGATACTGAGCCCTCACGGTCACACTAATCCTCGTTGGTTTGCCGAGGATGAACCATTTCCCGACCCAGCGCAGCTGTTCATCGTGCCCGATCACTATGTATACCGGATGTTGTACAGCCAGGGCATTTCGATGGAGCGGCTCGGCATTGGCCGCGAGTCGCTCGAAGATCCCCGAAGCGTGTGGCGCATATTCGCTGAACACTACTATCTCTTTCGCGGAACCCCCACACGCATCTGGCTGGACTTTGCGTTTCAGCAACTGTTTGGGTTGGAAGAACGGCTGAACCCCCGGAACGCCGATGAATACTATGACCGGATCGTCGAGAAATTGCTCACCCCGGAATTTCGTCCGTGCGCGTTATACGAACGCTTCCGGCTCGAAGTATTGGCAACAACGGATTCGCCTCTCGATTCGCTCGAACACCACAAGAAAATCCGCGCATCGAACTTTCGCGGACGGATCATTCCGACGTTTCGTCCCGACTCCGTTGTAGATCCAGAGTTTCCAAATTTTCATGAAAATATAGTGCGGTTGGGAGAAATTACCGGCCTGGACACAACACACTGGAATGGCTACCTCGCGGCCTTGCGTAACAGGCGGCAGGATTTCAAAACGTTGGGCTGTACTGCCACCGACCACGGACATCCCACGGCCCAAACCGCGGATTTAAGCGGCGGCCCTGCCGAACGCCTCTACCGGCGGGTGATCTCGGGAACCGCTAACCCGGACGAGCAGGAAGTATTTCGCGCACAAATGCTGACCGAAATGGCGGGCATGAGTTTGGACGACGGTCTGGCACTGCAGATCCATCCGGGAAGTTTCCGCAATCACAATACTCAGATCCACGAACGATTCGGGCGTGATGTAGGCTCGGACATTCCCACGCGGACTGATTATGTGCAAGCGCTGCAACCGCTCTTAAATCGCTTCGGCAATGAACGCGAACTCACAATCATTCTTTTCACGCTGGACGAATCGACCTATAGCCGTGAACTTGCCCCGCTCGCAGGGCACTACCCATGTTTGCGACTCGGGCCGCCATGGTGGTTTCTCGACAGCCCCGAAGGGATGATGCGTTTTCGCGAGTACGCCACGGAGACAGCCGGCTTTTACAATACGGTTGGTTTCAACGATGATACTCGGGCATTCCTTTCGATTCCGGCGCGTCATGATGTAGCGCGTCGCGTGGACTGCTCCTATTTGGCGCGCCTGGTTGCGGAACACCGTCTGGAAGAAGAGGAAGCGCGTGAGGTTGCTTCCGAACTGGCCTACGGCCTCGTGCGAAGAGCTTACAAACTCTAATCAGAGAAGGTTTTTGGAATGGCGGAAGAAAATCGCCTCGAAATACCCCTAAGCGCTTCTCAGAGTGCTTCCTTTTTCCCCGCGCCGCGCGCTCGCTGGTCCATTTGCGGGATGCTTTTTATCGCCACCTCAATTAACTACGTCGACCGACAGGTACTGGGTATCCTTGCGCCTACGCTGCAAACCAGCATTGGCTGGACCGAAGCGCAATACGGATACATTGTGGGTGCCTTCCAAATCGCCTATGCCATCGGACTCGTTGCCGCCGGTCGCATGGTCGATAAGCTCGGATGCAGGATCGGCTTCGCGCTGCTGATGGGCTTCTGGAGCCTAGCCTCCATGGGTCACGCGCTGGCCTCTTCGGTCTTTGGGTTTGGTGTAGCTCGATTTCTGCTTGGATTGGGAGAGTCCGGGAGCTTCCCTGCCGCCATCAAATCAGTGTCGGAATGGTTTTCACCACGTGAGCGCTCGCTGGCGACGGGCATTTTCAACTCCGGCGCAAGTATCGGAGCGATCCTGGCGCCCGCACTGATACCCTGGATTACATTGAGATTTGGATGGCGCGCGGCGTTCCTGGCAACTGGAATCATCGGTGCATTATGGATTATCTGGTGGCTGGCGAAATATCGTCGCCCTGAAGAACATCCCCGTGTCAACCAAGCGGAATTGAAATCGTTCATCGAAGAAACGGCGGAGTCTAAATCCGATGTGCCCTGGAAGTCGTTGCTCGGCTACCGGCAGACCTGGGGATTCGTCCTGGCAAAATTTCTTACCGATCCCATCTGGTGGTTCTATCTATACTGGCTGCCAAAGTTCTTTGATTCCAAATATCACCTGGGACTCAGCAATATCGGACTTCCTCTAATCGTTGTCTACAATATATCGATGATCGGAAGCGTCGGAGGCGGGTGGCTGCCGTCGCTGTTTCGGCGCCACGGTCTGAACATGCCGAAAGCGCGCCTGGCCGCCATGTTTATTTGTGGATTGCTGGTACTGCCCATGTTTTTTGCCAGTCGAGCATCTTCGCTCTGGGCCGCCGTCGGCCTCCTCAGCATGGCAGCAGCCGCACATCAGGGATGGTCGGCAAATTTGTTTACGACTGTCTCCGATATGTTTCCGAAGAGTGTTGTCGGTGCAGTAACCGGTATCGGTGGCATGGCCGGATCTGTGGGAGGAGTTTTCTTTTCGCTGAGTACCGGCTGGTTGCTTCAGCTGACCCATAGTTACACCCCCATGTTCGCAATCGCCGCCTCAGGGTATTTGGTTGGATTGCTGTTGCTGCAATTGTTGGCGCCGGGCTTGCATCCCATTTCTCTGAAGCCTGAAGCAAAGGCCGGGAGATGAGCATTTTTTTCGAAATGGCCGGCCAACAGGCCGAACTTTCTTCCGCTGATTTGCAGCAAGGGCTGTTTCGCGCTCTGGAAAAGCTAGGGCCGCGCACTCGCATACTGGCGATTCCGCCTGACATCAGCCGCTTCCATTCACGGGCCGGGGAATTAACGCTGCATGCTCACAAATACTTCGGAGACAAGCTGCATGCCGTTTTGCCCGCTCTGGGCACGCACTCCGGATGTCTCCTGAACAGATTGCAAAGATGTTCGGCGAAACTCCTCTGTCGATTTTCCGCACCCACAACTGGCGTGAGGATGCAGTCACTCTCGGAGATGCCCCGGCCGAGTACATCCGCGAGCAATCCGAAGGAAAGTTGAATTATTCGTGACCTGCGCAGGTAAATCGTCTGGTGGTGGATGGCGGCTATGATCTGATTCTCTCCATCGGTCAGGTGGTTCCCTACGAAGTTGTCGACTTGGATAATTACAATAAGAATATTATTGTGGGCACGGGCGGCTCGGAGGGAATTAATCGCAGTCACTATCTTGGCGCTGTCTACGGTATGGAACGAATCATGGGGCGCGCCCCGACAATCCCGTGCGCCGTGTGTTGAACTGTGCATCAGACCGCTTTCTGAATCATTTGCCCATCGTCTATCTCCTTACGGTTGTGGCAGCGAAGGAAGAAGGCCAGTTGGCGACTCGCGGCTTGTTTGTCGGCGACGATGAAGAATGTCTTCACAAGGCCTGCGCCCTAAGTCTCAAAACAAATTTTGTGATGGTCGAAAAGCCCATCCACAAAGCAGTCGTTTATTTGAACCCCGGGGAATTCCAGAGCACTTGGCTCGGGAACAAAGCGATCTATCGCACGCGTATGGCGCTTGCCGACGATGCTGAACTGGTCGTGCTTGCGCCCGGTGTGAAAGAGTTTGGCGAAGATTCGAATATCGACCGCTTGATCCGCAAATACGGATATCGGGGAACGCACGCCAGCCTTGACGCGGTTGCCCGCAACCAGGACCTGGCCAGTGACCTCAGCGCCGCGGCACATCTGATCTATGGCTCGTCGGAAGGTCGATTCAGTATTACCTATTGTCCCGGCGCGCTCAGCCGCGAAGAAATGAATAATGCCGGATACGACTATCGGCGGTTAAGCGAAGTTACAAAATTGTACGATCCCCAAAAACTGAAGTATGGGGATTCAACACTGTGGCCGGAGAAGACATTTTCTTTGTGCCCAACCCTGGCTTGGGCCTTTGGGCCTACCGGGGGCGTTTCGCCTAACCTGCAAGTTCTGCAAACAAGTCAGCCGGGAATGCTTGATCAGAGCTATTCGGCATGCCCGATACTGTTTTCCTTATAGGCTTTCTGCAAAACGTAGAAAGCTTTTTTCTTTTGCCCGTCCGGAGAGACCACGCCTTTTCGATTGAAATAATCTTGCATTTCCGGCAGCAAACGTAGCGGCGAGCGAAAATCCATCAGCAACCACGGGCAGATGCCGCGAAGTTGCGGAATCTGATTCAGCATAACGAGTTGGTGCTCGTAAATGCTCGCCTGAAACTCTTCCGTCCATCGCGCCGTCGCCTCTCCATGATTGCCGGCTTTGGCGCTCCCGCCAAACTCGCTCATGATGACCGGTTTCTGGAAGCGGATGTCCCATCGAATATAGTCCGCGTCCGGAGGCGTGCGCTCGTACCACCCCACGTACTCATTCGTCCCCAGCACGTCCAGAACGTTCCCAAGAGGATCATCCACAATCTTTATGTCCCCTTCGCCGCGAACCAATAACGCCGCCGTGATCAGGCGAGACGCGTCCTGCTCATGCGCATTCTGCACCAGCGTCGTCAAAAACTTCGTGCGCGCCGCGGTGCTGGGCGTTTCATTGGCCACCGACCACAAAATAACCGACGCTTTATCGCGGTCGCGCCGGATCATTTCCGACAACTGCAGTTGCGCCTTCGCCAGAACGGCTGGGTCTTCGAAGTGGCAGGCCCAGTAGACCGGAATCTCCGACCATACCAGGATGCCCATTTTATCGGCCAGCCGCGTCATCCGTTCGCTGTGCGGGTAATGAGCCAGCCGAACGAAATTGCCGCCGAGTTCGCGAACCCAGCCCAACAAAATTTCAGCATCTTTTTCGCTGTAGGCGCGGCCGGTTCGCCCAGGGGCTTCCGCGTGTACGTTGATTCCCTTCAGAAAAATGGGCTGACCATTCAGCATAATCTCCGTGCCACGCACCTCAATCGAGCGAAATCCCATGTCGTCTTCCAGTTTGTCGTTGGCCGCTGAGAAGGTCACGTGATACAGAGTCGGCCGCTGCGGCGACCACAGCTGCAACTTATCGTCGCGAATATCAAATTGAGCCACGCCGTCCGACCCGGTCTTCGCGGCAGCCACGCTGGTGTCCCCTCCACTTGCAATCGTCACCTTAACTTCGGTTCCCGCTGGCGCACCTTCCATGTGCGCCCACCCTTCCATCTCGTTCTTTGATCCATGCTTGAGATGAAGATCGAAATCGTCGATATACTGCTCCGCAACCTCTACCAACGAGACTTCGCGCGTCAATCCGCCATAGTTCCACCAATCGGTTTTCAAAGTGGGAATTCCGTTCGCGATGCGCGTATTGTCGACGGCAAGTACGGCAAAATTGTCGCCATCCTTTAGCTCTTTTGTGATTTCGCAATCGAAACTCGTAAACCCGCCTTCGTGGTCGCAGGCGCGCTCGCCATTAATCCACAGGTAAGATCGGTAGTTCGCCGCGCCGATATGCAGGAAAACGCGCTTTCCTGCCGGCTTGTGATAGGAAAAATCCTTTTCGTACCATAGCGGCCCCTCGTAAAAGAAGAGCGAATCTTTTTGTGTGTTCCAGTCGCCGGGAACCTGCAGCGTGGGTGATTTTGCGAAACTATATTCAATCAGGCGATTCTTCTCGGCCGATTTCGCATTCTGCGCAAAACCATTGTCTCGAACCTTGCCGTTCCCGTCGTAGAGCCCGTTCCCATAGGGATCGACAATGTAATGCCATGGCCCTTCAAGGCTGACCGCATGTCGATGATCTCCTGCGGCCAGCACTGTCGTGGGATGAGACTGTGACTCTTGCGCGACAAGGGCAACTTGTCCTGAAAACAGCCCCCATGCGCCGCCAGCCATGAGAAGTTGAGCCGTCAGCCGTTTGGCATGGCGACAAAATCGGAGAGTACGGCTCGTGAAGCCATGGAAGAAACTTGGCATTTGAATCTCCTCCAAGCAAGTCGTGGGAAAGCTTGCGCTGGTGAAATTATCGAGAGCCGGCGTTCAGTTGGTGTCGTGTGAATCGTACTGCGCGCAGAATTTTGAACCCAATAACAGCTGCCGGATCACAGCTTATCGATCGCCAGCTTTCCCAGCTGCTTGCTCGTCGAAATGGTAGTCCTCTCACGGAGGACAACTCCTTGGTATCATGTAGGTCCGGGGGGAATCGGCACTCGGCAGGATATTTCTGTTCCGACCATCGGTTTCGACCGGATAGCGATCGTGCCGCTCACCAGCGTGATTCGTTCGCGCATACTGATTAGGCCAAGCCCCCCACTGTCGCTTGCCGTTTCTTGATCAAACCCAGCGCCTGAATCACAAATGGACAATTGAACCTCATTGGGTTCGCTGCACAAACGTAACTGGTAACGGTCTGTGCCGCTGTGTTTGACGCAGTTATGCAGCGCCTCCTGCGCCACGCGAAACAAGCAGACTGAAATATCCTTCGGCAAATCGGCTGGTATGTCGCTTTCGACGAAATCGATCTTTACCTTATGGTCCGTCGCAAATTTCTTGCACAGCCCTCTCATGGCCGCATTCAATCCCAGCAGGTCAAGCTTCGAGGAATGCAATTCTCGTGAGATGGCCTCGACATCGCTGAGGATCTCCGACACACTCTTCTTCAGTTTCTTCACTTGTTGGCGAATTCCCCTTCGGGCGCTCGAAGCCGGCTCGCCGAGAGGCTCCAACTCGATAGCCAGTAAAGCGAGCCGTTGGCAGATATCATCGTGAAGGTCCCTGGCAATCCGAGTTCGCTCTTTCTCTTGCGCATCAATCAGCCGCCCGCCAACCCTCGATAGTTCCTGTTGAGCATTCTTGTGATCGGTAAGATCCACGAAGCTGATTAAATTGGTCTCTCCCAGCGAGGCGAAGTGAAATTCAATGTGCCGGTAGGCGCCATCCTTGCAGCAAACCTTGGCCTCAATCGGCGCAATTTCAGATCGGTTCTTCATCGCTTCCGCCACACGGCCTTGCCATTCGGTTCTTACGGTTTGGCGGTATACCTCATCCGGATAGGCGAGTTCCCACCATTGCGCGACCCCGGGAATATCCGCGATCGTGTATCCAAATAAATCGGTGAATTTATCGTTGACCAGCTCGTTGTGCTGTTCCGTTCCATCGGTCACCAGCATGGCTACGGGAGACTTCTGTACGATTCGGCGGATACGTTCTTCGCTTTCCTTCAGTTTTTTCTCGCCCAACTTGCGCTCAGTTACGTCTGCCGTCATGCCGATTAGTCGAATCATTTTCCCGCCTTTGTCGAACGTGGCGCGGCCGCTTTCCTCCAGCCATACCAGTCCGCCATTCGGACGGAATCTCCGATACTCGGTTCGATAGGCCGGATGATTGGGCGTCAACGAAGTGGCCAGCTTCCACAGTCGATCGCGATCTTCCGGATGAATCAACGTGAAATAGTCTGCCGCAGTATCTTCCAGCGGGGAATCGTTAAGCCCTAGTATCTCCGTGCATTCGGCCGATCTTCGCACCGCGTCGGTAAGCGGGTTCCATTCCCACGCGTACATTCTGCCAACCTCGGCGGCTACCCGCAGTCGTTCTTCACCTTCGCGGATTTCTCGCTGTGCCTGCAGAATCTCCGTGTAGTCGTGCGCCATCCCCTGTACGAACGGTATCTCTACTCCCTCCGCTCGCAATGTGCTGGCGTACTTCCAAATGCGCGTCTCGCCGCTTTTTGTCCAAAGTTCTATAAATCCTGAAGCGGTCCTCCCTTCCCGTAGCGTGGCTAGATACATTTCAAGGTCTTCGTGAACAACCGGGCTCAACAATTCGCGCAAGCTCCGATTCACCAGTTCGCCTGGGTCGTAGCCCAGAGTTTGCGCAGCAGCAAGGTTGACGGTCAGCAAGACGCCGTCTAGATCGTGGGTACAGATCAAATCGCGGCTATTCTCAACCAGGCCCCGATAAAGTTGTTCGGTCTCAGTCAACAACGGGCTCCCGTCACTGCTGATGATTTCGACTGGGTCTCGAAATTCAGCTGGTTACGTGAATCACCACGACGCCAAAATTCTGACATTGAAAATGTCCTGGAAAACTAATCGGAAATACAATTAGCCAGTCGAATGCTTTCTGTCAACAGCTAACCGTTACACCCTATTGACGAACTGCCAACGATAATCTTTCCGCAGGCGATGTACCGAGTTCATGGTACCAGCTGCGCCCGAGCCCTATAATCCTAAGATAATGCGTCTGAGCACCCGGTGTGGTCTGTTCGCCTTCTTAGTTCTATTGCTCGCTTTCGCTGTTCCATCGACGAAAGCAAATTCTGGCGGTGCTTGGATCGGAATCCTGCGCGATGAAGCAGGTACGCCCGTCGCGGATGCTTCGATTAAACTCCGCGCGATCTCTGGCAGTGCTGAATACGTCGTTAAAAGCGCCACAGGCGGTAAATTTTCGTTTTCGGAAGTTACCGTCGGCACGTATGAGCTTTCCATCGAAAAAGATCAAAAAATCTGGAATCTAACCGACAGAGTGGTCTTCAAAGATGGCACCTCACTCACGGAGTCTCTGCAACTCCTCCTTCAAAAGCAGGAAATTCAAATCATTTCCGGCGTCCCAGAAAGTGCACAGCAGGCTAGTGGTGGTGAGTATCTTTCCGGCGGAAAAGTTTCCAGCCTGCCGTTGAACGCACGCGATTTCAGCAAACTCTTGCTGTTGGCTGCCGGAACCATGACCGACACCAATGGCGCCGCAAACTTCACGCAACAGTACAGCGTAAACGGACAGCGCGGTACCGCCACTGTCTTTGCCATGGATGGCGCGGACACTACCGACCCCGAACTTGGCGGCGCCACATTTTCGAATTTCAACGTGGATGCCATCCAGGAAGTGCAGGCGAGCGCCGGCGTGATGCCTGCCGAAATCGGCCACGGCGCGGCAAGCTACAGCAACGTGGTAACCAAGTCCGGCACCAATGAAATGCATGGCAGCGTCTTTGAATTTGTACGCAATGCCGCCTTTGACGCCCGCAATTTTTTCGACCATGCCACCGCCGAAGACCCTCGCCGCATTCCGCCCTTCATCCGCAATGAATTTGGTTTTACACTCGGAGGGCCTGTCGTGCTGCCGAAAATCTACGATGGCAGTAACAGAACTTACTTTTTCGGCGAGTACCAAGGTTTCCGTCAAGTGCTTGGTACCACGCAGGTCTTCGCCGTTCCCACCGCGGCCGAGCGCCAAGGCATCGATACCACAACTTACCCCGGCGACACCTTGACGGTGCCGGTGAGCCCACAAATCGCACAGCTTATAAACCGCTATCCCCTGCCCAATTTGCCCGACGGCGCTTTCGACGATAGAACCTTTGCCGGCTCATCCAAAGTAACCACCAACACCGATCAATTTTCGATTCGCGTAGATCAGAAAATTTCTGATAAGGCTGAGTTATTGACTCGTTTCAGCTTTAACCAGGTGACTGGCCCCGTCACCAATCCTGACCAGACCGCCATCGATCCCTCGTTCGGAGTGCAATTCTTCGACCACCAGCGAAATGCCGTCGTGCGCTACACCAGAGCGGTCAATTCCAATTTTTCGTTCGACGTGGCATTTGGCTACATTCGCAGCACGCCATTTTTTCCTGCGGCCAATCATTCCGACCCTGCTCTGGCCTTCGCGGATGGCTTGTATCAGTCTTTCAATTCTGCTGGCGGCTCCATCACTGGTTCCTACAGCAATCTTTACCAGATCAAAGCAAACGCAAGCTACGCGCATGGAACGCACAGTTTCAAGTTGGGATTCGAATCGCGCTCGAATAAAGACGCTACCATCTTCGGTATCAATCCGAATGGACTTTATAGTTTTGGCGGTGGCAGGACGTACTCGCCGGTCAAGATACTTTCCGCCAGCGGAACACACAACATCGCCGTTGGCGATCCCCTTCCCGATTCCTTGACTGGGCTTCTCACAGCAACACCTTACGCTTACAGCGTAACGGGCGTCGCTAACGTCACTCCCGCTGGCGACAAGTTCGACGAGGCTGCCGTTCGTCGCGAAGCCTACAATTTCTATTTTCACGATAGCTGGAAGATCACGGCGCGCTTCACTCTGAATTACGGCTTGCGTTACGAAGTCAACAGCCGTATCCATGAAGCTCACCATAGGACTTCTTCTGCGCAGTTTTTCGATTTGAACGGCAAGCCTGCCCCCTACTGGGATCACACCGCAAATCAGATCTTTGCCTATAACCCGCAGCCGCCCTACGATCAGGATTGGAGCGGATGGGGACCTCGGATATCTTTGAATTATGCTCTGACCACTCATACCATTCTTCACGCTGGCGGTGCCATCACCACCATTCTTCCGAATTTGTGGCAGGACAATTTCCTCACCGGCGGCGTCCCGCTGGCCACCGGACTATATGCCACCGCGCTGCAAGGAATTCCCTTGCCGTTCAGCCCGACGATTGTTCCCGTCAATCTTCCCGAGCCTTATTCCACGGATGGCCAACTTCTATTTCCGAATGGCGACGCTTCCAACGTAACGCCGAATACCCAGGTCAACCTGGTCCGCTATCAAAATGATTTGAAGGCTCTGACACCCGGAAACCAGGTGCAGTTACTGTCGGTCGCCGGCATCGCCAGGAATTTCCGCAACGGCTACATCGGCAGTTGGACAGCGGGCATCGATCATCAATTTCGAGACTTCCAGGTAAGCGCCGCCTACGTCGCGACCGAAGGTATTCATCTCGCCGCGGGTTATTCTCCGAACAGTTATGGTGGCGCGGATCCGGAATTTGCGCCGTTCACGCAATTCGATGTGCAAGAGCGGGCGATTGGTGGTCTCGGTCCCGAAAGCATCATGACCACCAGCGCTCACTCCTCTTACAATTCCTTGCAGGCCAGCGTCACGAAAAATTCTCCACGCGCGGGTTTGGGTTTGCAGGCCAGCTACACATATGGCAAATCACTCGACGATGCCAGCACGGTCCTTGGCGGAACATTCGGCGCCAGCGGCGTAGTGCTGCAGACGGTCCCGCAGAATCCGTGGAATCAATCCATAGAAAAAGGCGCATCGACTTTCGACGTCAGGCACGTTTTTGCCGTCAGCGTTATTCAATTGTTGCCGTTTGATCGCATCGGCTTTCTGGAATCGCTCAATAAAAAGATCAGCGCGGGATGGCAGTTCCTCAACATCACTACCGTCACCAGTGGATCGCCGTTCACCGTGTATTCCGGAATTCAACAGACGGGCGTAGGCTCCGGCGGAGCCGATCGCCCCGATCTTGCAAGGGTGCCATCTTTTTCCACTGGGCGCACCGTGCGGGAAGATTATTTTGGACTCGGCGCCGATAACCCTTCGTTTTTCACGATTCCCATCAACATCCCTGGGGGAACAGGCCCGAATTCGGGAGAATTTGGGACGCTTGGTCGCAACATTTTTCGTGGCCCGGGATATCTGAATTTCGACATCGCGCTAATCAAAGACACTCCGTTCGGCCATCGTGGCAACGGAGAATTGGGCACGCTGGAATTTCGCGCGGAGTTCTTCAACATTTTCAATAAAGTGAATTTCGGCCTGCCATCCAACGTGGTTCGCGGAAGTGGCTTCGGCATTATCAGCAAGACCGCCGGGACATCACGCCAGATTCAGTTTTCGCTGAAGTTAATTTTCTAGCCGCTGTCTTTAATATCTTGACGCAGTCCAACTTGGGCACACTCTCCATCGAATGAAGGTCAGCCTCTCTAAATTCCAGTTCGATACAAAGAACCTATATCGCCTGTCAGGACTAACTGACTTATTCCCTGACTTAAATAAGAATTTTTTAAGTTGATTAGCTGTTCCACTTAGCTATAGTAACGGCCCTCCCTAGGGACCGCGTCGCCCCTCTCCTTCGCGCTGGAGAAAAGACAATGAGGACTGCGGATCGTGGGTCAACTCCAAGATATAACACGAGAATCCCACTTCGGTTTCGGCGATTAGACGAAATACGAATCCGGCGGCTATGTAGCAGAGACCAGCAATATCTCCAGGACTGGAATTTTTTTATTAGCAAAATTCCATTGATGTTAGGTACTGCGGCGCAGTCGGCTCTGCGCATTCCTCGAGAGTTCTCGCGCAGCGCGAAATCCATTGTCCAATGCGTAGGCCGGATTGCTCGTGAGGAAGAGTTTCCCGATGACTCGATGAGATACGGCACACGCACCGATTTCGGGCACCCGCGAGTGTTGTGGTGTTCGCCAAGGAAACGGCGGACGTCGTAAGCCCCGGAAGTCCGCAGTAATATCTGTACGGTCGGCGAAAAGTGAGACTGCCGGCGACAAATGCAAGTCTTCCTGCCTGTCGCGCCAGACCGAGCGCGCGCTTTGCAACTGAAATCTAGAAACGGTTCCAGAGGAACTGGTTGTAGACCTCGTGGTGATATTGCACTTCCGCAGGCTTGACGAACGTGCCTAGCGCTCGGGCGCAACGGTCGGCAGACGCCTGCTTCAGATCGGCGTAACGCGCCTTGACGTCCTCACCCAACAGCTTCGTGGTCCAGTCCGCCTTTCGGAAGTTTTCGAGCGCGGTGTAAATGTTGTCTGGCAAATAACGCTCAGCCTGCCGAAGATTCTTCAGCTTCGCGGTTTCGCCATCAATGCCGGTCTTGAAAACCGAAAAAAGAACTTGATATGGGTTCGCGTCCGGCGCCACTGAGCGCACTTCCACCCGCATACTCTTTTCGTTTCCGATGGGGATTCGAATCATTGAACCGCGATCGACAGCGGACGCCTTGAGCTGGTTGGGCGCCTCAAAATGCGGATCGAGCCGGCGATACGCGTTCACGCTGGGATTCAGCAGCAAACAAATATCGTTTCCATGCGTCAGGATGCGATCGACAAATGACCATCCCAGCTTGCTTAATTTTTCTTCGCCCTTCGGATCCCAGAAAAGATTCTTCCCGTTCTTGCTGATGGAAACGTTGGTGTGCATGCCGCTTCCGTTCACGCCCACCACCGGCTTCGGCAGGAACGAGGCCGTGAAGCCCAGTTTGTTCGCCACTTGCCGGCAAATTAATTTATACAGCTGGATCTGGTCTGCCGCCGTTACCACTTCCCCATAGCTGTAATTGATCTCGAACTGTGAAGGCGCCACCTCCGGGTGATCTTTTTCGTTCTGGAAGCCCATTGCGCGCTGCACTTCCGCTGTCGTGTCAATGAACGTCCGCAACGGATCGCCGGGCAGTGAATGGTAATATCCGCCAGTGTTCACATACTCGAACTTGCCGGTTTCGTGGTAACGCCGCTCGGCGTCCGGCCCTTCAAACAGGAAACCTTCAATCTCGTTCGCGGCATTCAGGGTGAATTCTTCTTTCTTGTGTAGTCCATCGGCATAGCCCTTCAGCACGCCACGGATATCCGCGCTGTACGGCGACCCGTCTTTGTCGATCACCTCACCGAACACCAGCACTTTGCCACTGCCAAAAATGTCCGCCGGTCCCCAGTAGAACGAGTTCCAATCCATCGCCAGTCGCAGGTCGCTCTCCCGCTGCGCGGTGAAACCGCGGATGGAAGAGCCGTCAAACGTGAGATTGTCCCAGCTCTTTACGAGAAATTTCTTGTCGTAATCGAGCATGTGCAGCCGGCCTTCGAGGTCGCTGAACAACACCGTGACCGCCTTGATTCTTTTTTCATCAGTCAGATATTTGAGTCGTTTTTCCTGTACTTTTTGGATCGGAGTGCGGTTCTTGCGTTGTTCCTTGGCTTCCAGATTCAACTCTTCCAGCTCGTCGTAGGTGAGGGCTAGAAAATTACGCAGTTCAGTCGACATGGATCTCCTTGAAATGGAGGGATGAAATAAATCGGTTTCATCTCGTATCGGCCACGGAGGCCTGTGGACAGTAAGTTATCGCGTGGCCATTCCGAGCGTCAATGGCTAAGAGGATTTTCCACCTGAGGAAAAACGAATCCTCGCAATTAAGAAAGCGAATACCTCGATCCCAAATGGAATTTATTGTGGGAACCAACGCTCCGAAGTTAGAATTTCCACAGGTCTTGTTTCGATTTGGTTCCGAGTTCCGCGCGCCATGCAGGTTTGGCCCGTATCATTTATCCTAAACCCTGCTTTTACAGCCGTTTCCGTTGCCGATAAGGTTGGTCATGCACGTGACAACCGCAGATTGAATCAAAGGCTTACGGAACTTCCCTAGAGCACGACCTCGAATTGCCCGCCAGAATCGCCTCGGGCGCCAAGAGTTCCAGCATTGAGCTCCGGCGCCTTTTTCTCTTTTTTCAATCCAAATTTTTCGCGTGCCGCGCATTCCAGCGAGTAGGTCCACTCAATATGCAAAGAGGCCGGCCGGTGCCGCCCCTCGCAGATCAAAAGACGGCGCAACTGATAACCGTGTTATTGCGCAGGCGGTGTATAGGTGGCGTTGGTCGGGCCGTTGCCGGCGGACAAACTTGGCACCGTCACCGGGTTGTCCAGGCGAACCAGGATTCCGGTTTGTGCCGGCATCTCCAATTCCTTCCCCTTGCGAGATACCACATAAATCGCCCCGCCGGCCATTCCAATCCCAAATCCGCGCAGCGCGTTGCTGAAAATCACGCCGATCATCGACCCGCCGCCGCCGCCGATGGCCATGCCGATCGCGTCGCCCTTATAGTCGTGTTTTTCTTCCAGCATCTCACCTTCAGTAATCTTGATGTCCTTGCGGCGCTTGGTTTCGTCGCCCATGCGGGGTTGCGCCAGTCCGATGATGCTCAGTTGCACCGGAATCAGGCGGCTGTCAATTTCCATGGTCTTAAACGAGATATTCATGTACGCCTGGCCGCGAAACAACGAAAAGTTCTTGGCTTTCTGGATTGTTCCGATAACTCCATTGATGCGCGTTCCCGCGGGAATCAACAATTGATTGCCGAGGAAAACTGGATCTCCGACCACAGCGATGATTGGATCTCCTTCACGCGCAACGGCGGTGCTTACGCCGTTTAGTAACGTCAGATGGATTTGCGTGCCTTGCATGACCTGGTGCGGCTCGGCATAGATGGGCGGGGTAAGCGTGCAGAACATCGCACCGATGAGTACGAGAGACAAAAACACCTTCATTTGAATCCTCCAACTGCACTGTCCGTGCAGGTTTAGTCTTCCCCGTATCGTGGGGGGCCCGCGAGGCGGGCGTGGCGCTGGCGCGCGGACCTCGAATCTGCTGCGAGCAGTCCAAGGCAGGTTGGGGAGGAACTCCAACCTGCTACCAGCCTATCGAATCAAAGAATCAATGTGCAATAAAAATCAAGCCTAGCCGCGAAAAGGTCATACCCGCTTGGAGTGCGATTGCAGATGAACGTCCGCGTAAACGCTTAGCTCCCTCTGCTGCAATCCACAACTCAAAACCCCGGCGGCCGCTCGTTACCCACGTTAAAGATTCTCTCCAGCGCCATCCCCGCCCGCACCATCATTCCCTCTTCAAACAGCCGGCCGATCAACGTGACTCCATGCGGCACCCGCCGAGGTGGTGAAAACTTCGGCAAGGGCCGGCCCGGATCGGGCGCCCAATCCGTTCGAGCCTCCGAAACCTCCACAAATCCGGCACGCAACGTCAGCGAAGGATGTCCCGTAAAATTGGTAATCGTGAGCATTTCGTCCCGCAACGAAGGCACCAACAGAAGATCGACTTGAGAAAACAGCCGCGCCATTTCTTCCGCGACTTTGCGCCGCAGCCGGTCCGCCTGTACAAAATCTACCGCCGAAAGAAACCGCGCCTGCCGGAAAAGATTTGGCCACGCATCATGCGTCTGAACCTTCAATTGGTCCATGCCATGTGTCAGCGTTAGTTCCTCGAACACCGCCGCTCCTTCCGCGAACAGAATCAAATTCAGCGAATCGTACGGCCAGTCCGGAATCGAAACTTCCACCAGACTCATGCCCGTTTTCTTCACGGCATCCATCGCGGCACGGTCCACCGGCGTAGCCGGATTCTGATTCATCCAACCCGGAAAATAGCCGACACGAAGGCCACTGACCGGCGCAGCCGCATCGAAATCAAGCTCGCTTGGAACACTGGAAATATCCCCGTTATCCGGGCCGCTGATCGCGCGCAACACGTGGATCGAATCTTCGACTGAGCGGGTCATGGGCCCGAGCTTGTCGAGCGACCAGCAAAGCGTCATTGCCCCGGTCCGCGGCACGCGGCCAAACGTGGGCCGCAGCCCGGCTATCCCGCAACGCATGCTGGGGCTCACGATGCTTCCACCCGTTTCGCTCCCAATCGCAAAAGCCACTAGCCCTGCGGCGGTTGCGGCGCCGGGTCCTGCACTCGAACCCGAAGAACCTTCTTCCAGTAGCCACGGATTCATCGTTTGCCCGCCAAACCAGATATCGTTCAAGGCCAGCGCGCCGAGGCTGAGCTTCGCGACCAGCACCGCTCCTGCTGCATGCAGCCGCCGAACGACTGTGGCGTCTTCCGCCGGAATGCGATCCCGAAATGGCTCCGCACCATACGTCGTCGGAATGCCCGCTGTGTCCAGTAAATCCTTCGCTCCCCATGGGATGCCGTGAACCGCGCCGCGATATTTTCCCGCCGCGATTTCCGCGTCGGCTTGGTTGGCCTGTGCCAGCGCCAGTTCGCTCGTCATTGTGATCACGCAATGAAGTTTCGGATCGAATCGCTGAAGTCGGTCGAGGTAAATGTGCGTAAGCCGCTCGGAGGTAAGCTTTCGATTCTGAATCCAGAACGAAAGATGCGTCAGCGGCGCAAACGCAATATCTTCTTCTTTTGCCGGCAGTGTATCGACATCGCTCTTGCCCGAAACAAATTGATTATGCTTCGGGCCGGCAGATTGCCCGGGTAAAACTGGATTCCAACGGGAGTAGGGAGCCAGTGTTGGTGGCAGGGAGACTTTGCGCGGTCCTGTGCGCCGCTCATAAATCGGAGCCATATCGCTGGCCCACGTGCCCGCAGCCAATTCTCTTTCTGTTTCCGTGAATTCCACCTGCACAAGTCTTTCCGCTTCCGCAAATGTATTCGGCGAAACTGTCGGCCCAACCGGTGACGCAGTGCCAAACGCAGGAGGCGCACCGGGTGTCTGCTCGCCGGGAGTTTGTGCCACGGCAGCGGACGTGCCGCCAGTGGCCGCGGCCAGCACACTCAGCGTCGTTTCCGTCAAGAATTCCCTGCGCGATCTTTGCACTGTGCCTCCTGGCGATTCGATTCGGCCGCTATTGTAACCGTTCGCGCGAACAGAATCGCTCGGCGATTCGCCGCGCGTGATGCAAGCGGGCGGCATGTGTTAACATTTATGGGACAGTCGGGAACGCGTCGACTGTTGAAACGTGGAACTTCGGGCTCTGTGCAACGAGGTCCCGCGAACCCCGCCAGGCCCGGAAGGGAGCAACGGTACCGGGTAAGCCAAGTGTGCCGCGGAGTCTCCGAAGTTCCTCGTTTTCTTTCAGCCGTCAGTTTTTGTTCCTAACATTCCAGCAACCGAGTATTTCCACAATCAGAATTTGGAAGCCCGGAAGCTCAATAAAATTGCCCGCCTCAGAAATGGCCGCGACAAGATCGCAATGGCGTGGCAAATTCCTTTTCAAAATATATTTGCGTTTCGTGGAGTTGGCACTCTCTCGCTGGCTCTCCAATTCCGAAGAGGCGAGTGACGGGTGTCAAGATCTGAGGCGCGCTGCGTCATCTCGGACATACAAGGATGTTTTGACTTTTCGCTTCCGCGCGTCGAAAATGCAAGTCAGCCATGACCTACCAAGTGATCGCGCGAAAGTGGCGCCCCCAGACTTTTTCTGATCTCGTCGGGCAGGAGCACGTCACCGAAACGCTCGCCAACGCGATCAGCAAAAATCGCGTGGCCCATTCCTATATTTTTTCCGGAGCGCGCGGCGTCGGAAAAACCACCGCCGCGCGCATTCTCGCCAAAGCGCTGAACTGCGTGAAAGGCCCGACACCCGAACCCTGCGGTGAATGCGAAGCCTGCAAGGAAATCACCGCCGGCAATTCGCTCGACGTCATCGAAATCGACGCGGCCTCCAACCGCGGCATTGACCAGATTCGCGAACTCCGCGAAATGGTCCGCTATGCGCCGGCCGCTGCTCGCACCAAAGTTGTAATCCTAGACGAAGCCCACATGCTCACCGGCGAAGCCTCGAACGCCCTGCTTAAAACTCTCGAAGAGCCACCGGAGAGCGTGATCTTCGTGATGGCCACCACCGAACCCGAAAATCTGGTCGACACCATCCGCTCTCGCTCCCAGCATTTTCATTTTCGCGCACTCACCTTCAATGAAATCACGGGCCGCCTGAAATACATCGCCGAAAAGGAAAATCTCCACATCGAAGATGACGCTCTATCCGTAATAGCGCGCATGGCCGAAGGCAGCATGCGCGACGCGCTGTCACTCCTCGAACAGGCGCGCGCCTATTGCGGTGACGACATTAAAGACAGCGCCGTCCGCGAATTGCTCGGCATAGTACCCGAAGACGCGCTTCAGGAATTAGTCGAAGCCATCGTCGAGCAATCCGCGGAACGTGCCCTCGGCCTGGTTCATCGCTTCCAAAAAGAAGGCCGCAACCTGCAGCATTTTTGCCGCGAAGCAATTCGCCACATCCGCAACCTGCTGATTGCGCGCGTTTGCGGCGCAGACTCGGAACTCATTGCCGCCACCGCCGATCAACGCCCGGGCCTCGCAAAAGCCGCGGCTCTTTTCAGCGAAGAAGATCTGACCAGATATTTCCAGATCCTGTTGCACACCGACGACGACTTGCGCCGAAAGATGGATCCGCGCGTGCATCTCGAAATGGGTTTGCTACGACTCGTCAATGCAGCGCGGCTCGCCCCCTTGGAAGAATTGCTTGCAGAAACTCGCGGCGGTCGAACAACTGCTTCGGGCAACTCCAGTGGAGGAAATACGAAGGCATCCGCTCCAGCGCCCGTCCCGACTCGCACTGCATCCGCGTCTGCGTCTTCATCCACCTCGACCGCTGCGTTTACGAGCACGTCCGCAATTTCGGAAGTAAAAACCAACAGTGTGAGCACCGGAACGTACCTAAATCAGGCGCCTGCCCGTTCTTTCGTCGAGGCTTCCTCCTATTCCGCTCCGGTCGTTTCCGAGCCGCGCGTCGTGCCAGCTACGAATTCGTTCTCACTTGGCGGCAGCGGCGGAACTTTAGCCGCCGCCGCGCCGGCGCTAGCTCCCGTATCCAATGCTTCTGTGACCACTTCCGAGAGAAAAGCAGAAATCGCTGCGGAAGGGATCGACGCATCGCAAATTGTCGAAATTAAATCCGCCATTCAGTCGCAACAAAAATTTGTCGGTGAATTGCTCGAGCACGCCTCGCGATGGGAACTCGAAGGCGCGGAATTACGCATCTGCTTTCCGCCCGACAAAAATACCTTCGCCGGTTTGATCGAAGGGCGCGAGACTTTGGAGAAAATCCGCAACGCGGCAGCAAGGTACTAGCGCGCGCGATTCGCGTCTGTGCTAGACTCGATTCAAGTGCGGCGGGCGGTGCAAATTCAGGTCGCCCCAGTGCGCAAGAAATGCGCGCGAAGTTTGAGAAGGATCCCGTGGTGAAGTCCATGCTACAACGCTTCGGCGGAAGAATTTCCGAAGTGAAGCGGCGAACGGAGTAAGGGTCACACGGAAAGGTGGGGCTAAAATGAACATGGAAGTCAACGCGCTCCAGCAAATGCTGTCTCGCTTGCGCCAGGTGCAGGAAGATCTGCAGCAGCAGGTGAACTCCGTCGCCGTCGAAGCGTCCGCCGGCGGCGGCATGGTTACCGTGAAAATGAACGGTCAAAAGCAGGTAGTTGACGTGCGCATTGAGAAAGAAGTGTTCGCCAGCAAAGATCAGGAAATGCTTCAGGATTTGGTCCGCGCCGCCGTCAACGAAGCTGGCCGGCGCGTCGACGAAGAACTCGCCACGCAAATGAAAAGTCTCGCCGGCAACATGCCCGGCATGGCCGGCCTCAAAATCCCCGGCCTGTTTTGAATCGCAGACCTCCCCGGTACATTTCAAAAACCACCAATCAGTAAGCGGGCGTTGTGATTCTGAGAACCAATTCCTAAGTGGCTCGAAGAATCTCAACACAACCAATCCCCTACCGCGAGGATTCCGCACTTTGGATATTACTTGGGTTGTGTAGCGGCCGCCTTCTGAGGCGGGATCTTAAAACATTTTCCCGGCCGTCGAGCTCCGACTTCGACTCCATCACCAATGTCAGTTTTGAGCCATTCCCAATCTATGAAACGTGTTCCCGCAAATCCACAAGCCAACTCACCCGAGTTTGCGCCAACGCGCGCCGTTATGCTACACAAGTGTCATGCCTGATTTTGCTGCTCCTATTGAACGTCTCATCGATGAATTGAAGCACCTGCCCGGAGTCGGCCAGAAGACCGCGCAGCGCCTTGCCTTTCACATTCTGCGCGCCACTCCTGAAGACGCTCTTGCGCTCGCCGAAGCCATTCGCAACGCCAAGGAAAAAATTCGCGCCTGTTCCACCTGCCACAACATTACCGACACCGACCCGTGCCTCTATTGCGTGGGCCCCACGCGCAACAAACGTACTATCTGCGTTGTCGAGGAGCCGCACAACATCATGGCCGTGGAAAAAACGCGCACTTACGACGGCATGTATCATGTTATGGGCGGTTCGCTCTCTCCGCTGCAAGGCCGCGGTCCCGATCAACTCAACATCAAATCATTGATCGAGCGTTTGAAGGGCGGCACCGTCGAAGAAATTATCATCGCCACCAATCCCACCGCTGAAGGCGAAGCCACCGCCGTCTATCTGTCGAAATTGTTGAAGCCGCTCGGAGTTCGCGTCACCCGCATCGGCGTGGGCATCCCCGTTGGCGCCGATCTCGAATACGCCGACGAAGTCACCATGCTCAAAGCCATGGAAGGCCGCCGCGATCTGTAATTCGTAGTTCGTGATTCAAATTTCGAAGTTAGTAGCCAGTAATTAGCACTAATGCGCTGTTAACCTGAGGGGCGTAGCTTGCGACAAAGGATCTCAGCTACCGCGCCACTACAATCTCTCCGTTAGGCCCCTCCATCAATTTCCACAGGCAAAAATCCCCACTTCCCACACAAATTTCAAAAAGTACTAAACTCTCCTCCGGACTGGTCCACGAAACTTATGGTACTGGGAGACTAGGACGTACAGGATGTTTCTACCTCTAGGCAAGCAGATAAATTCACGATACAGTTTGGTTCCCGCGGTGGAAGTCCCGACCATTGGTTCTGCGTGAACCAGAGTAGGAGGTGCGCTATGCCCGGGTTGGCGCACTACATGGCGCAGTACGACCATGAACACAAATCGATTTGGAACAAGCTTTTCCACGCAATCGGTATCCCCCTGATTTTCGTGGGTCTGGTTCTCTTGGCACTGCTTCACTGGCGTTGGGGCCTGGCAAGTTTTGTCGGCGGTTGGGTCTTCCTGCTGGTCGGGCACCGAATCGAAGGAAACAATCCCGCGTTCTTTCAAGGTCCGGTCTACTTGCTAGTTGGGCCAATCTGGGTTCTGAAAGAAATGTGGACTTCGGTAACCGGTGCAACGCCATCAGCTACAACCGAAAGCGTGCCGAAGGAAAAATCGGATTTGACGAAGTAATCGCACCAGGAACAGGCGCCACAAACGATGCACGATGACGACGGGGCCCCTGATTTTTTCGACGAATCGAGCGCGCATATGACGGAAGGCGCATTGAACGCCAGCACGGAATTGCGAAAGCGGCGTAGCACCAGAATCGTGCAGGCCGTGCCCCTGAATGTCACCGGAGTTGATGCTCTTGGTCGGCCATTCACCGAACGAACCTCCACCCTCATCATTAATTGTCACGGTTGCCGCTATCAGTCCAAGCACTACGTCCTGAAAAATATGTGGGTCAACCTGGAAGTCCCGTCGGCGGAGCCCGGACGCGGTCCGCGCCGAGTGCGCGGCAAAGTCTCCTGGATCCAGCGCCCCCGCACCGTCCGCCAGCTCTTTCAAGTCGCACTCGAACTTGAAGTCCCCGGCAACGCCTGGGGCATTGCGTTTCCTCCCGAGGATTGGTTCTCGCTTCCCGAAGTGCACGGCTTGCCCGCCGTCGGCGGCGTGCCGTCCGAATTGCCACCGGTGGTAGCAGTTCCTCTTTTGAATGAAGAGGCTCCTGCGTCCTCGGAAACGGAATCAATCGCCGGAGTGCCTGACAACGTGCGCGCTTTTCCTGCCCCCAGCAGCGTCACGGACGATTCGTTGCAACTTGCGCGGCAAGTTGCCCGCCTCGTCGCCGAAGCCAAGCAACAGATTCAAACATTGGTTCAAGAGACTGCGGCGCAGACCCTCGCTGCCGAACGGCGAATTGTCGCCGAGCAATGGGAGCAAAAATACGCATCCTTCCGCGAAGAAGTCGCTAAAGAAACGGCGCACTCCATCGATAAAATCCAGGAAGAATCTTCTACCTCGGCCCGCGCGTCTCAGGCCGCCGCCGCCGAGTCCTTGAAAAATGAGCTGCCCCGCTGGCTTTCTCCGCAACTCGAGCAGATGACTCACGAGTTGACCGCTCAGCTGGCCCGCGAAGGCGCCCTGCAGCGCGAGCAACACGAAAAGCAACTTTCTACTGCTCACGAGACTTTGCAGACTTTGTGCACGCAGGCTGAAGAAGCCACGGAGAAGCTCCGCACGCAAGCCGAAATCGTGGAAACGCAGGTGGCCACGCGTATCGAGGAAGCTGCGCGCCGATCCGAGGAACTTGAACGCCAGCGCCAAGCTACCGCCGGCGCCGAGCGCGAAACGCTCGCCGCGGGTTGGAACCAGATTCAGGAACGCATCAGCAGCTCTCTAACCGATGCGCAGAACGCCCTTCGCGAACAACTCGCTCGTGAAGTGGAAGCGGCCCAGGCTCGGTGGCAGGATTCCCTCGGCAACACGCTCCAGACGGCCGAAGAGCATGCTTCGGAACGGCTACGCGATAAAGCCGCAACTCTGCGAGCGGAATTTCTGGGAGAGAGCGAGAAGCAAGGTGCCGCGCTGCGGCAGTCCCTCGAAGCACGCTCCCAGCAACTCGAAGAAACTCTCGCCCGCGCCAATCAGGCTACGGAGAAATTGGAGCATTATGCGCAACGCATCGAAATGGTCCAGCAACAGGCACTCACCGGTTTTCAATCGCAGCTAGACGATGTGCTGAGCCTGCACCGTAACGAACTCCATCGGCAGTCGGGCAGTTTGTTTGAAGAAATTCACGGCCGCATCCGCAGCAGCTTTGAAACGGCCAACAGCCAGGCCCTGGAAAGCTTCGAATCGCACGTTCAGTCCCTCGTCCAGCCGCACGTCACCCAGGCCGAAGAGGCCGTCCACCGTCTCGCCGGTGGCCGATCTTTACTTGACGCTGCGATGACCATGCAGCAGGACCGTATCCGCAATACCGCCGATAAGGCTTTCGCCGATTCGCTCGCCCGCTTCCGCGAGAATCTCGGCAGCGTCGAACAGATCTTGAATGAATCTGCTCAGACCATCACCGCCCGAAACCTCGAAGAGATGGAAAACAAGGTCGTCGACTTGAAGCACCACACCATGGGAGAAATGTTCAAGTCTGCAGAGTGGTACGAGAAAAAGGCGCAATCGCAGGCCCAGTCCCACACCGAAAAACTCGTCGAGCAAGCCGGGGCGCAGCTTCACGAGAAAGCGGGAGAAATTTCCGCAATCTTTAACAACGATCTGGACCGCGCCAGCCGCAACTACCTCGGTCAGACCCAGCAGCAACTTGAAGAATCCGTAAGTGACTCTTTCGAGCGCGTCCGCATGCTCTTTACCGAAGCCGCCGACACCACTTCCGCCGCTTTTACCGATGAGATTCAGCGGAACGCTCGCCACGAACTCGGCGGCTTCAACGATTTGATGCAGAAGTCCGTGGAAACTTCCCGCGAACAACTCGACGCCACTCGCGCCGAAGTCACCTACAGGCTTACCTCCGAACAGGACGAGTTCCTCCGCCGCTTCCAGACTTCCATGACCGGCGCCGTCGAAAAGGGCTTGCAGGAAGCCCAGCAGCAGGTTGAATCCAGTTTTGCCGCTCTGCTCGATTCCTGGAAATCCATGCACGAATCAAAGCAAACCGAATTGCGCGGCGCGTTCGGCAAGATCAGTGACGAATCGGCCGAGCAATACCGCAGCCGGCTCGAAAACATTTCCAATTCATGGATGGTGGCCACCGTGGCAACTCTCGATCATCAATCTCGTGACGTCATCGCTAAAATCGCAACCTCCGCCGAGGAACGCCTCCGCGAAGCCACTTCCGAAGTCTTCTCCAAGTTCGGCGACACTCTCCGCGAACGCCTCCAACAAATCGCCCAAGGCTTCGAACCCAATAATCCTCAAAAGTAAAATCGCTAGGCACTCCTGCCTGTGCGCCTTGCTCTAAAATCGCATCCAACTGAACTTGAAGGTGCCTCACCCTTGCTTCTCAAAGGGTAGGTTTCGACGATCGAACAGCGAACCTACCTTCTTCTGCTAAGCTCTCTTCTCTTCACATCTCTTCTCTTCACATCTCTTCTCTTCACATCTCTTCTCTTCACATCTCTTCTCTTCACATCTCTTCTCTTCACATCTCTTCTCTTCACATCTCTTCTCTTCACATCTCTTCTCTTCACATCTCTTCTCTTCACATCTCTTCTCTTCACATCTCTTCTCTTCACATCTCTTCTCTTCACATCTCTTCTCTTCACATCTCTTCTCTTCACTCTCTCTTCATCTCTTCTCTTCACATCTCTTCTCTTCACATCTCTTCTCTTCACATCTCTTCTCTTCACATCTCTTCTCTTCACATCTCTTCTCTTCACATCTCTTCTCTTCGTGCCTTCCCGTCCAACTCCGCAAACCGAGTTTGCTTACGGGTGCCCCACCCCTACTTCTCGAAGGGTGGGCTCCGACGATCAAGAGCCAAAAACTCTTCTTCGTACTTTGTCCTCGACTCCCCCCATCTACACCAGCCTCCAATTCGCGCATCCAATGGAAGTACCTGTATAATTCGAAAGTTTACCTATGGCCAACAGGGCATATCTTGGCGTCTGGACGCGCGACTTTTCCGAACAAACCATGATCGCGGAATTCGCGCGCTTCCTCACCACCGTTCCCCTCGCCGCAACGCGCACCGGTTTCGACCGCCTCGTCGTTCAAGCCATCGACGGCACCGAAACCCCGCTCGAAGAATGGGATCTCCGCGACCAAAAATACGGCCCCGCCGAGATCGCCGCCCTCGCCATCCAACATCTCAACGCCGACACCGCCTACTTCGTCAGCGGCCAGTGGGATTTGTGGACCTTCGATCTCGATTCCCTCAAGTGGCAACTCAGTCCGCAACCTCTAGAACTCGTCTGTCACGGAGTGATATACGACAATTCAATTTCCGCTACGAATGGCCACTTCACAGCCGACCTCAGCTTTGAACACATCTTCACCGGGCACGGCGGCCTCCTGGCCCCAGGACTCGCCACCAATCCGTTCGACACCTCCGATCATCCCTTCGAGAAAACATTTCGGAACTGGATGTCCAGCAGCGAAAATCTGAAGCTCTATCACCAGAAAACGCGCGAAAATATCCAGAAGCTGTTCGCCTGGGTCGAGTCGATTGAAGCCGCGCTTTCGGTAGGCCGCAGCGAACTCTGGAGCGAAGGTGAACAAAATTTTGAAGCCCGCCTCGATGTCATCCTCTCCCAGCGATAATTTCCCGCGCAGCCTGTGTAGCGGCCGCTTTCTGCTTGCCCTGACACACGAAGGGAAGCGGGCGCCTTTCGCTTTGTTGTTACTCGGCGCGTGCGCCATCATAGCCGCCCAAAACCCAAAGTCTTCACCCGCCAAGCCCACACCGCCGCAACGTGTAAATGAGCTGACTCTGGCGGGCCTCCGCCCGGGACGAGATACCGCTACGAGAGCTTTGGTCAGGTTTAAGAAATGGCCATTCGAAAAGAATATTCAAGACACTCAGCTATCCTGGCATTATCCCTGTATTTCCGGCGAGACCTTAACCCTGGATGTCGACGCGTTAGGAAAAGTACAGGTGATTCGGCTGACGTCTGGTGGTGAAGAAGTTGAGTGCGAGCCGGTCGGCCGCAAGACTCTATTGAGCGGCTGGCAGACTGGACACGGCCTCCACCTCAGGAGCCCAATTAGCAAAATCCTCCAACTCTACGGTCCGCCCGACTCGAAGAGTCCTAGCAGCAAGGCCGGGCAGCAGCTAGAATTATGGTATTACGCCTTTGATTGGGCCGGTGCGGACGTGCCCCAGGTGATGGAAGTTCTATGCACCAGGGAAACAATCGGCACCCCAGGCAGAGTGATCGAGATCACCCTCGCCGCCCCCAGTCTTTGAGCGCAACAGGCGCCGCTTTCCTGGTTACGACTCTCTGTTCGACGCGTCTATTTTAGAAAGGATTGGAATGATTCGCTCCCTGGGACTTTCACTGCTTCTTGCTCTAATCCAGGCTGTAACCGGATGCGACTCGCGGCCCACCGACACGGCAACTGTCGAGAAAAAGCCGGCGGAGGCCGCCGTGCCGGAAGAATTTCAAGACGCCGCGAAGGCTCTGCTCGGCAGTGAGGCTCAAGTTCTCCTCTTCGGCAATCTCGCCAAGAATGGTAAACAACAAATCTTGGTCGCCAATGTCCTGCCCAATACCCCGAAAAGCGTCATCGCCGGCACCGTCGTCACGCGCGCCGTTATCGCGGAAAATCAAGACGGCAAGTGGGTGGAGCTCGTTCGCTGCGACGAATACTTGAAGAATACCAAGGGCTATCTCGCTCTCACCCCGCTGCTTCCCGTCACCGGTTGGAAACTCCAGTACGAGAACACCCCCGAAAAAGGCCTGTCACTTTACTTCACACCCGTCAAAACCGGCTCCTCGGAACGCACGCTACCGATTGCGGTAAGATGGAATCCCGCCACCAAGCGGTACCAATCCATGGACTCCAGCTATCAAACATTCCTGGGCGAAGCTCCGACACTCGAAAGCCCGAGGTCCAGCCTGCGATGACCACGGCAGAAAAAACCACGCAATCTCCGGAAAAAAAGAAGCCAGCGCTAAAGGCTTCTACCGGGAGGAATTTGAGCGGGCTGTTGCCCTACCTCGGCCGGTACAAAGGCGCCATCGCCCTCGGTCTGTTTACCCTCGCCCTGATGGGAATTATCGGGAACGTTGTGCCGCTTGCCACGGGGATCATCACCGATACCTTAGCCGGCAGCCCACGTCCATTCTCGCATCCCGCAAACGGCGTCGCTGGAACCGTTGGAGCCAACTGGCTTGGCGATCTTGTTCCTTATTATCAACCCAACAGCCGTCAGACGCTTTTGTTTTACTGTCTGATTGTGGTCGTATGCATCGGTCTGAAAGGTTTGTTCTCCTTCGCTACTCGCTGGATTCTGATCGGGATTTGGCGCGACATCGGATTCGACATCCGCAGGGACCTATTGGACCGCTTGCTCTTGATGGAACCGAAATTCTACGTGCGCAATCGCACCGGCGAACTCATGTCGCGCGCGACGAACGATCTCAACGCAGTACGCATGGTTCTCGGCCCGGGGATCATGTACAGCGCACGACCATCGTCACCATGGTCTGGCGATCGCTCTGATGGTTCCACTTTCCCCCGCTTCGATGCTCTGCTTTCTTCCGCCTGTCCGATCGTCGCCATCGTCGTTCGCCACTCTCGGCAAAGTGATCCACGAGCTCGACGAAAAAATTCAAGCCGCGCCGGCCATGCTTTCCGCCAAACGGCAGGAAAATCTTTCCGGCGTTCGGGTGATCCTAGCGTACGCCAAGGAACAAGCTGAGACTCGGGGCTTCGACGGACCCAATCGCGAAGACGCCGCCAAGAACATGAAGTTGATCCGCACTTGGAGTCTGTTCATGCCTTCGCTCCAGGCTATGATTGGCACAACCTTCTTGATCGTCTTGTGACAGGGTGGCCATCGCTACCTCCACGGACAGCTTTCTCTCGGCGCCCTCATCACGTTCAACACCTATCTCGGTTTTCTCGTCTGGCCCATGATCGCGCTTGGCTGGGTGACCAAC
>CAVUHY010000007.1:0-104797 GCA_963741365.1 Candidatus Acidiferrales bacterium
GCTGCACACGGAGCTGATGCTGACGTATCTTCGACAGGCAAATCCCCAGATGCCGGGCAAGCCGGAAAGCATTCGCGGCTACCGCGGCGGATATTTGCCCACGGAACGGCGCGAGATTGAGCGGGGATTGCGCGACGGAAAGATACGCGGCGTGGTGACCACTTCGGCGATGGAGTTGGGCATCGATGTTGGTTCGCTAGATGCGGTGGTGATGGCTGGCTATCCGGGCACGATTGCGGCGACGTGGCAGAGGGCCGGCCGGGCTGGACGACGCAGCGGGAGTGCCTGCGCGGTGCTGGTAGCGTCATCGGCTCCGCTGGATCAATTTATTGTTCGTCATCCGGACTATTTCTTCGGGAACACTCCGGAACATGCGTTTATACAGCCGGACAATCTGGAAGTCCTGATCAACCACCTGAAATGCGCGGCGTTTGAATTGCCGATTGGCCCGACGGAAACATTTGGCGATGTGGATATGCGCGACCTGTGCGCGAGGCTGGCGGAGGCGGGCTATCTTCATCTGGCGGGAGAGAGTTATCACTGGACGCACGAAGCGTATCCGGCGGACACGATCAGTTTGCGGTCGGTGACCAGCGATAATTTTGTGATTATTGACGTAACTAGTCAGCCGTTGGTGATTGGCGAAGTAGATTTTGTGAGCGCATTGACGACGGTGCACGAGAAGGCGATCTACATTCATGGCGCGCAGCAATATCACGTGGAGCATCTGGACTTTAAGGAGCGGAAAGCGTACGTGAAGCAGGTAGAGGTGGATTATTACACGGACGCGATTCGCTTTACGCAGGTGCGAGTGCTGGAGACTGCTGAGTCGGAACGACGAACGGGCAGTGGCGCTGCAACAAGGGCAGGCCGAGAGCACAAGCAGGAGTGCCCAACGGCGACGCTCGGGGCAGGCCTGTGCCACTGGCGATCCCATGGAGACGTTTTGGTTCGTTCGCAGGTGGTTGGTTTCAAGAAGATCAAATTTTTCACCAATGAAAACATTGGCGCGGGGCAGCTGGAACTGCCCGAGAACGAGATGCACACCACATCGTATTGGATAACGCTGGAGCGTGCGCTGCTGGAGGCACTTCCCTATTCGATCAGCGAACGGCAGTCTGGCATGTTTGGGCTGCTCCACGCCTTGGAATCGGTGGCGACATTGCTACTGATGTGTGATGGGCGTGACCTTGGAACCGCAATTGGTGAACGTCCACCGGCGCCGAGAATTGAATCGGACGAATTGACGCCGATGCAGATGGAGGAGGCGATAGGCGCGAATGCGAAGGAGTTCTTCGAGCCGAATTTGTATTTATTCGATGCATACCCTGGTGGAATTGGATTTTCGGAACCGCTGTTTCGCGCGCACGAATTGTTGCTGGAGAAGACGCGGGAATTGATCCAGGCATGCGCGTGCGAAGCGGGTTGCCCATCGTGCGTCGGTCCGGCCGGAGATTTGGCGCCGAAGGCAAAGGAAGCGGCATTGGCGATACTGGATGAACTGGGCAGCAAGTTGGAGAACTAGGAACCGAAAATGAGTCTGACCTTAGACAAATTCGCCAGGTTGGTGGCGCTGAAACCGGCGTCACGAGCGATGCCGCAGTCACAGGCAAGGCTGCGAAATCCTGACGATGCGGATTTGGTAGGGCGGCTGCTTGGCGCAGGGATTGCCTGCAATGACTTTGGAGAACACCTGGCAATACGGAATTGGTATTCGACGCCGGAATTTTTGCAGCCATCCGAGGTAGCGCTGGATCTCCTTTCGCGAGCGGGAGGGCCAAGCAAGAAACGTGGGCCACTTTTTCCGGGCGCGCGACAAGAAAGCGCAACGCTGAGGACACGAACCGCACTGGAGAATCCGGAAAAATGGTTGTTTCTGGATACGGAAACGACCGGGATTGCTGGCGGAACCGGAACCTACGCCTTCCTTGTCGGATTGGCCTGGTGGGATGCGGGCGGATTGCAAGTGGAGCAACTTTTTCTTCGAGAGTTTTCGGAAGAGCACTCGATGCTGCACGAACTTTCCATGCGGATCGCCGAGCGGCCCGTGCTGGTTACTTTCAACGGGAAAACATTTGACTGGCCGCTACTTGAAAATCGCTTCACGATGACGCGAAAGATCCCGGTACCCAAGCTGACGGCGCACCTGGACCTGTTGCATCCGTCCAGGGCGCTGTGGAAGTTGCGGCTGGACTCGGTGCGCCTGGTGGAGTTGGAGCGGCACGTGCTGAATTTTGCGGCCTTGGGCTACCATCGCGAAGACGATATCAGTTCGGCACTGATTCCCCAATTTTATTTCGATTATTTGCGGGGAGGAGCGCCGGATCCACTGGCAGGCGTGGCGAAACACAACCAGATGGATTTGCGAGGGCTCGCCGCGCTGTTTGGAAAAGTTAGCGCGCTATTGGATGAGCATGAGACGCAGCTAGCGCAGACAGATTCGCGGGATCTGTTCGGGTTGTCGCGCTATCTGAACCGACGCGGAGAAAAGCACCGGGCACATTCGGTCTGCACCCGGGCGATGGACGCTGGATTACCGGCCGAGTTTCGGCAACAGGCGAAGCGCGAATTGGCGATGATGGCGAAGAGCCGCGGAGACCTGGAAGGGGCGGCGGCACTATGGAACGAACTCGCCGGAGATACCGAAGACGGCGTAACGGCATGCGAGCAACTGGCGATCTACTACGAGCGGCACAAGAAAGACATACCACGGGCGTTGGAATTTACGGAAATGGCTCTGGAGAGGTTGGCACACGAGCGAGTAAACTCTCGTGACCACAACACGTTAGCACGGTTGGCTCGGGCCGAATCGAGATTCACGCGCCGGATGGAGCGATTGCGGCATCGAATGAACCGAGGGAAATTGTCCGAACCACTCCCCTTGCAGACTTCGGACGGGACAACCGGGCCCCTGGTTTGGCAAACTCCAATTAATCATTTCTGTGCCTCTTCGGATATGCACGAGTTTGAAGGAGCAAATCGGATGGACTCTCCAGGAACTAAACGGCAAGCTGCAGCAGAGGTAACCATGGCCACCCCGCAGCAATCGTATTTACAGAGCGAACTTCAGCACCGCCGGCTGCATTTACTGAATGCTGCGCAAACGAACGCGGCGGATGCTTCGCTGATGCAGCTACTAAGCCACGTAGATGAAGCGCTGTCTCGCCTGCAGAAAGGCACGTTCGGAATCTGCGAAGAGTGCAAAGAAAGCATCGAAGCCGACCGGCTTTTGTGCGACCCGCTATTGCGATTCTGCATCGACCATTTGTCACAGGCGGAGCAGCGGGCGCTCGAAGCTGACTTGACCTTAGCGGCAAGAATCCAGCGAACGCTTCTGCCACGGACCGACTGGGCCATCGAAGGGTGGAAGGCGCGCTATCACTACGAACCAGCGGGGCTGGTGAGCGGAGATTACTGCGATCTGATTGAATCCGAAGATGGCTTTTTATTTTTGCTGGGAGACGTGGTGGGCAAAGGCGTGGCGGCCTCGATGCTGATGAGTCATTTGCATGCAACATTTCGCACATTAGCCGGGCAGAAACTGCCGTTGCAGAAGCTGGTGGAACACGCAAACCGGCTTTTCTGCGAAAGTACCATGGCGGGCCAATTCGCCACACTTGCCGTCGGCCGCGCAATGCCTGATGGAAAAGTGGAGTACATCAGCGCGGGGCACTTGCCATTGATACACATTTCGCCGTCAGGAGTATCCTCGCGAGGGGCCACAGGAGTGCCGCTGGGAATGTTCACGAGCACGAATTTTCCGGTTTGCGAGCTGCAAATGGCGCAGGGAGACAGCCTGTTTCTTTACACGGATGGACTCACGGAAATTTTCAATTCCGCGGGGGATGAATACGGGGTGCGACGGGCAGAGGCACTGGCCACCCGGCATAGTGCGGCTCAACCAGACGATATGCTGGCCGCGTGCTTGGGAGAGATCGGAACGTTTGCCACGGGAGTGAAGCGAACGGACGACTTAACGATGTTGGTGCTACAACGAACGAACGGACACCAACCCACGCAAAACGCCCGGGTCTAATCCGGTATTTTGCCCACAAACAGATTAGTCGGCATTGTAGAGCGCTGTGGTTTTTATTTCAGCGGGCGGCTTTTGCGAATCGCCTGGTAGCGGCGGCCAGCCAAGGGATTTCAGCCACTGAATAAATAAAGCGCGGTCAGCACCCTCGAGGGTGATGCACTCCTTGCCATTGCAGCGGAGGAAGATGTCGCCTTCGAGGGTATGAAACGAAAAAAAATTGGGTTGGCGGAAAAGGTTCTTTCTGTCGGTGTGTTTTAGTTCCAGCAGCTCCGAGTATTGCCCGAAGAAACGTGCGGCGGTCTCGGGATTCGAGAAACGAAGATGAGTCGCTAATACGGTCCGCTTGCCTTCCTTCTGCTCAAATGTCGCGTAGACATCGCCATCCCAGGCGACCGAGAGACTCTTCGCGCGATCCTCATCCAAGAACTGCTTTAGAACTTCTTTCCAACCGAACTCTCCCATGGAATTCTCCTCGAGGCGAATCCAGGAGGCATCAAGGAAACTCTCGGGCAATCCTAGTTTAAGCGGAGAAGGAACCGTGTTGGAGCGATAAAGTTCAGGATGCATGATTTGCTGGGTGTTGGCGGGAGGCTTGTCAAACACCGAGGAAAAGCCACGCCAGCCGTCGGTCTTGAGGACGGCCATGGAAAAAGTCAGGCCACTGAAGTACGGAAACATCAACGAGTCCTTGATAAAAGGCGGCGCCTTCTGGAGCATCGGAGTCTGGCTGAGGTCGCCGATAAAGAGAGAAGGGTCGATATCGGGAAGATCCTTTAGTTTCAATCCCTTGTCTTTCAACAAGTATTCCAGCATAGCGGCCATAGCGCTGCCCTCGAGGACTGATTCGCGGGCTAACTCCGCGTCATCGTTAGGCCGAGCTGCCTTTACCCAGGGTTCGATCTGGAAATACTGGTCTTCGAGAGCATGAGTCAGTTCATGGGACATGACCATGCGCTGCTCATCGGGAGCAATCCAATCGGCGATGTAGAACTCATGAGCTTTTGGATCGTACAGGCCCGCGATCTGCTCCGTCAGTAAATCCACCAGAAAGCTCTCCAGATTGAATCCCCTGGGAATCAGCCCAAATGCCTCGGCACTTCGCGTGGATGCATAACGCTCCTTGGCATCCTTTTCGTCGTCCATTTGGCGAAGGACGTAAGCGTGAATTTCTTCGCGAGAGCGAATGGTTTTTTTGAGTGGCGACTTTAGTTTCCAACCGGTGATCTCGCTCATCTCATGAAGCACTTCATCGGCAGTGGCCAGGAATTCAGGGCTGTTCTTCGACGAATTGGGAGGAACGACGGGGATAGAGCTTTGTTGGGCGCATAGTGCCGCCGGCGAGAAAAGGAGAGCTGTAATTAGTAAACAACAGCACCAGGCAAATCGGTTGATTTGTCGTTCTAAGGACATACACGGCAGAATACCAGATTTGCCGGAAGCACATGTTTGTTCCGGCCGATTGGTTAGGGATTTTCTTAAGCACAAACCGGATTTTGACCAGGCAGAATTCGTTGCAACAAGTCGACCAAATCGCTTCGACTCAGAATTCCGATAAGTTCGCGCCCTTGGACTATGGGAAGGCAACCAAAACGTGATCGCTGGATCATAGCGATGGCGGCGGTCAATGGCAGATCTGGTGAGACGGAGAGGTCAAGGGTCATGATGCGAGCGACGGTCGCGCCAGAAAAGACGTCATTGTAGCTTTTTTCGGTAGTGGGCATGAGGCAGGAGGGAGCACACCGGTGAATGTCTCGCACGTGACGCACAAGATAGGTCTCGAGTGGCGAATACCACTGGAGGAAAGAAGTTTGCTGATAATTGAGAGAATTTCACGCGGTGGCCGAAGATACAAGGCTCAATCGGAGGAAGTTCCTGAAAGGAACACTTGGCTACTGTAAGAACGAGATTTGCAAAGTTTTCCACAGACGGAAATTGTTTCGCATTCGTTACGTATTTATGGATTGCTCTCATACATTTGTAGGCAGTCATGAGCCGGAGCGCGAAAATGTACCCGCCTGGGCTACGCTTGCGGCAAGCACGAAAAAGTTTGGGACTCACGTATCGCGAGGTAGAGAAAGCCAGCGTGGAAATAGCAGCAAAACGAGGGCGGCCTGACTTTATCCTGGACATCAGCCAACTGGCCCACATAGAGAATCGGAAACGTGGTTCCGAGCCTGTATAAGCTGTATTCCGTGTCGGTAATCTATCACCTTAGCGTTGCAGAAATTAGTGGATGGTATGAGGCACTATTCCCGGAGACGCTTCAAAGACGGTACGTGTTTCCCTTCTCCCCGGACTCATTCAAGCGAGTTCCTGAGCCCCAGACGGCGACAACTCGTATTGGTGACGTGCGCCGCTGGCATCTGAATTCCCTTCATTGCTGGAGGACGGGCGTAGCAAGCCGTGATAGCTTGCTGCCGTGGGAATTGCCTTGTGTGTCCCGCGGCAATTCGATTCTAAAGGTGGCGCCGCGCGGCGGTGAATTCTTGACCAGGATTGTTCCACCGTGCTCGGTTACGATTCCGTAGCAGATGCTTAGACCAAGCCCGGTTCCTTTGCCTACGGGTTTCGTGGTGTAGAAGGGATCAAAAACGCGGGCGGAATCCTTAACCCCTGGTCCACTGTCGGAAAACTCGATAAAAATGAGGTTTTCTTCAACACCGGTCCGAACCCATAAATCTCCGTCCTCACTTTTTTCCAGAATGGCGTCGACGGCATTATTGATGAGATTCAGAAAGACTTGCTGGAACTGGTGAGGATCGGCGAGGGTTTCTGGCAAATCGGGGGCCAAATCCAAATGCACGCGAATTTTGCTCATGCGCAGGTCATAGTCGCGAAGCGCAAGTGTATCTTCAATTGCGGAGTTTAGGCGAACCGGTACACGCTCTGGCTTATGCTGACGCGCGAAGCTTAGGAGATTTTGAACAATGCGGTGGGTGCGTTGGGCCTGCTTGTAAATTTTTTCGGTATACCCAAGCCCCAGTGGTCCGGCTTCACCGCTAGAAGTCAGCAACTGGCTGTAGCCAAGAATGGCCGTTAAGGGATTGTTGAGTTCGTGGGCTACGCCGGAAATAAGTTGGCCAACAGCCGCGAGCTTTTCACTATGCAGCAACTGTTCCTGGGTGCGGCGCAAATTGTCATATGCTTGGCGGGTTTCTTCGTAGAGCATGGTGCGTTCGACGGCGCTGGCAATTTGTCCTGCAACGGCAATCAAGAGACTAATATCTGGGCTAGAGAATTCGCGTTGCGCGCGACTTCCAACCGTCAGACCGCCGATAATCTTGTCCTTGGACCACAGGATGACCAGATAGGCAGACTCCAGTCCTTCTTTTAACTGCACTTCCCTGGCAATCGCGGGCAAAGGAAGCCCTTGAGCCGAAAGGAAGGTTGCCCGGACGGAACGAAGTTGTGCGAGAAGTTCCGCGGGGACCGTAATCACGGGAAAATTCCGTGTAAAATCAGAACGATGGCCAACAGAAGAGACGCGCCGCAGAGTGACGCCGTCGTTGTCGAAGAGATAGAGTGAAGCCGCGTCCAATGAAAAGAGCTCCAGAATCTGGCGAAGGCTACGCTGAATGGAATCCTGGAAGTCGAGAGTCGAAACCAGCGTCTCGGCGAGGGAGTTGAGGACTACCAGTTCGCGGTTTCGCCTGCGAATTTCGTGCTCTGCGTGGCGCCGCTCCGTTACGTCCAAGAGAAAACCCTGGTAGGCAGTCACGTTGCCAGCAGAGTCGCGGACGGCGGTCGAGGATTCACTGACGGTGCGAATTTCGCCATCTTTGCGGCGGATTTCGTATTCAAAGTCGTTGACGGCGCCGTGCTCGTTGAGAAGCTTTTTCAAGCGCTCGCGGTCTAGGGGATTCACGTATAGTGTCTGAGCGATCTCGATCTGCATTAACTCATCGCGATTCTCATAGCCTGTCATCCGCATCAGGGCATCGTTAAAGTCGAGATAGCGCCCAGACATGTTGGCGATAAAGATTCCCTCTTGAACGCTGGCGACGAGAGTTCGATATTTCTCCTCGGCCTTCTTGCGCTCGGTGATATCCTTCAGCACATGGATGGTGCCAAATTTGTGTCCGCCGTGATCGGTGAACGTGGAGGTCGAAGCCAGGAAGTGTCCCTGCAACCAGGGATCCGGTGAATCAGCATCGCCGGCAATACCTTCACAATAAGGGCAAATGTCAAATGCAACGTCGCGGGCGCTGAAAAGATCATTTACGGTGCGGCCCACCAAGCCGGCATTTTCTCGTCCGAGCAGATTGGAAAGACGCAAATTTCCGCGAAGAATGCGGCCCTGCAGGTCATGGACCAGAATCGGGTCGCCAATGGAATCGAAGGTATAAGCCCACTGCTGCTGCACAGTCTTGACGCGATCAAAGAGACTGACATTCTCGACCATGGTGGCGAGGAAATTAGCCACATTGACGAGGTAGCCGATTTCATCTTCATGGAAACGTTTGCTGGATGTCGTGCCAATCTCCAGGATCCCCACGGAGCCTTCCTGGCCTCGCAGCGGGAGAGTGATCCTTTGTACGATCCCGGATTCCGCCATGCCGTGACGCACTTTTGAGTCTTTTTCGGTTTCAAAGCGAGAAATCCGGTAGGACTCCTGAGAGTTTTCCGGGGTCCATGTTCCAGACAGTCCGTAGTGCTTCAGGTAGCTCTCCGAGAACCCGACTGAAGCGCGCACGACATATTCCTTGACGTCACCTTTACCTTCGAGCAAGCGAATCATTCCGTGACTCGCGTTGAGACTGGTCACAATCTGATTGAGCACTTTTTGCAGAAGTTCGCCAAGGGAGACGGACTGGCTGCTGGTCGCAGTCAACATAGTGAATTGCCGCATTTTCTCGCTAATTTCCTCGGAACGGGCGCGCGCGTTTTCAAGAAGCAGAACAATCATTCCGATGCCGAGGCTGGCGTTCAGAAAATGGTCAAAGGCAAATCTTAACAAATGGACTTCTCCGTGGGTCCACAGGGGCCGGTCCAAACTGTTTAATGCGAGAAGTGTGAAAGATCCTGCAAGAAGTTTGGCTCCGTGCCCCGAATCCTGGCGGGCGGAACGCCAAAGAAGGAAAGCGGCCCCTAAACAAATAATGCTCTGCAAGAAGGCTGTTTCCCACCTGGTCTCCATCCAATGAGCAGTCCGGCTTTCGGAGTAGGCCGTGACCAGACCGACTACACCGGCAAGCCAGAGGGTGGGCCAAGAGAAGCGTGTTGAACCGCTGACGAGTTGAACGATGGAGGCAAGGAAGAGCACAAACGCAGCCATGCAAGCTCCGTCAACTACGGTAGGGAGCGAGGGCACCTGGGCAAAATCGAGAACCAACTCGCCGGCGGAGGAGAGGGTTAAAGAAATCCAGCCGAAGAGCCACAACCGGTAGAAGGCAGCGGTATTGTCCTTGTGAAGATGGATGAACAAAACCAGCAGGGTCAGGCACGCAGTGGCTTCAAAGAACGCGATGCCTTGTAGGCCTTGATTCAGAACCACGGCCGTGCCTCCCGGCAAAATTCTAGGATTGGAGACGAACGAAAAAGGGGGTGCCGCCAGGAGAGAGGCCAAGCCCCCTCCCCCTCAGTGACGCTAACACGCTATTTTCTTACTGGGCAAGACCTCACAAATGTAGGTGTGACGTCCTCTATAATAGTGCTTGGGAGAACCAGACCGTGGACCTAGGGACCATACTCGTAGTGGATGACGAAGAAGCCATCCGAGAAGTTGTTTCGACCATGTTGGAGTCCCGCGGCTACCAGTGCACATCCGTAAGCAACGGACGGGCGGCGCAGGAGTGCGTGAAAAAGCAAACGCCAGATCTGGTGCTTAGCGACATGATCATGCCGGAAATGGACGGCATTAAGCTGCTCGATTGGCTGCGGCAATACGATGCGGACATTCCAGTCATTATGGTCACGGCAATCCATGACATTTCCACTGCGCTGGAGGCTATCCGCCGCGGCGCCTACGACTACATCCTGAAGCCGTTCGAAAAGGACCAGCTGTTTCACGGCGTAAAACGTGCGCTGGATTGGCGCCAGGTGGTGAGGGATAACAAGAACTATCAGACAAACCTGGTACAAATGGTTGACGAGGCAACGGCCCAGTACCAGGAAGCACTGGCTAAGCTGGCGCAGTCCTACGACGATACATTGGAAGCGTTGGGAAGCGCGCTCGACTTGAAGGACGCGGAGACAGAAGGCCACTGCCAGCGCGTTACGGCGTTTACCATCTCGATCGCGAAGGCTGCGCAAGTGCCTGGGGAGTACTTGGCTGTTTTGGCGCGGGCCGCCTTTCTTCACGACATCGGCAAGATGGCAATTCCCGACTCGATTTTGCGCAAGCCCGGGCCACTCGACAATGACGAAAAGCAGATCATGCGGACCCATTGCGATATCGGATACCAGATGCTGACTCGCATCCCGTTCCTACGCGATGCGGCGGAAATCGTGTTGGCGCACCAAGAATTTTACGACGGCACCGGTTACCCACGAGGCTTGAGAGGCGAGCAGATTCCCCTTGGTGCGCGCATTTTCTCCATCGCCGACGCTCTCGACGCCATGATCAGCGACCGGCCGTATCGGAAGGCGCTCCCCATGTCCCATGCGCGCGAGGAAATCAAGCGATGTGCCGGCACGCAGTTCGATTCAAAGATTGTGGATGTCTTTATGTCGATCCCGGAAGCGCATTGGGTCGAGTTACGAGAGAATCTGAACTCGCCTTTTCGCCTGGCGCACTTGAAGAATTTGTAAAACGCCTCGGCGCTCCGTGTTATCTTACGAATAGTCAAACACATGGCACTCGTTCCCATTAAAACGGCATCCGCAACTGGCTATTGCGACTGCGTGTGCGGTTGCTATGAACTTGCCAATCTACGAGATGAGGATACCGGGAAGGGTTATTGCCCAGCGTGCGCCAAGGATCACCTGGATTGGAATGCTGGTGCAGGTATCCCCAACGCCGCACCCGTCAAAGTGGATGCGAATGCGGCGCCTACTAGCCGTCCCTTGCAGCCCCTGCCTCCGTCAGCCGATCCTCCCGGCAGACTGCGGTAGAAGATTTTTTTCGTTTTATAGAATATCGATTACCCATCCGGACGGGACAACAAGTGCCGGGCAGATACAAGTAGCACTGAAGCTGATGTTCTAGCCCGGCTACATCTCGCACCGCTCTAACGCTAGATGAAACGCCTCTGATTGCTTCCGGAGGCGTTTCCATTTCTCCGCGAAATTATTTCTTGAAGCTACTTTCCCATATAAAGAAGAGCGAGCAGGAACAACCACAGCGCATCCAGGAAGTGCCAGTAATAGGATGAGACTTCGGCGGCAACGGACCGCGTTATTTTTGCGGTGTCGAAATTGCGGTGGGCCACATAGATCAGTGCAATGACCCCACCAATCAAATGCAGCGCGTGGCCTCCGGTAAAAATATAGAAAAAGCTGCTGGCGGGATTGCTGGCGAGATACATGCCCTGGCGGGCCAATTGCCGCCAGGCCGCGATTTGTCCGATCAAGAAAGCGATTCCAAGCGCCGTGGTAACGTGCCAACAGTTTTTAAAGCCTCTCGAATCGTCGACGGCGAGGCGTTTTCGCGCCAACTCGAGTGTGGCGCTGCTCAACAGCAGAATCGCGGTGTTTAACCAGAGCAGCGCGGGAATGTGAACGGGAACCCAATCACCACCTCCCTTGCGCACCAGAAACGCGCTGGCCAACGCCATGAAGAACATCAAGATGGAGACAATGCCAATCGCGATGCCGGTATAGTAGCGATTGGGCGAGGATGGTCTCTTGTTGCCGCTCGGCTTGCCGCCAGAATTCCCATCCCCGCCACCGTTGCCACCCGCCAGAGGCGGATTTCCTCCTCCACCACCACCCACATTCTCGATGATGAGTTCGATGTCTTTTGTGGTTGTTGCACCCGGCATGTTCTTTGTCTCCAACCCTACAAGGCTTTTTGAACCAATTGCTCAGGTGACAGGTGCTGTGGCAAGAAATCTCTGCCAAAGCCGGCATGGAATTCGTACGCGCCCCGGTAGACGATAGGCTGAATGGAGCAAAAATTCTCGTCAGGTGCGGGAGAAGGAATGCTCCATTCCAGCGTGGTAGCGCGCCAGGGGTTATTCTCCGCAACCTTTTCTCGATTGCGCGACAAAAGGGTTCCGAAAAAATTAAAGACGAAGAGGAGTTGCGCCGCTACCGTGGCAATTGTGGCAACGGTAAGAAAGGTGCGACACGAGGAGCCGACCGAGGCCAGTGCGATGCGCTGGGCATCGGGAAGCATGCGAGACTGTGTCAGTAGTCCCAACCAGTGGAGCGGCATGAAAATGGCATACACTCCCGCAAACGTGACCCAGAAATGAATCTTCCCCAGAGTTTCGTTCAAGCGGCAACCAAACATTTTCGAAAACCAGAAGAACAGCGCGCCTAGAATCGCGAACGTGGCGGCGACGCCCATGACCAGGTGAAAATGACCGATGACAAAATCTTCACTGACGGCAGCTTGCGTAAGTTCTTGCCGAGCGAGGAAAAGTCCAGACAGCCCGCCGGCAAGGAATAGCGAGACGAAACCGGCGGCGAACAACATGGCGGTCGTGAGCTGAAAACGCGCGTTCCAGAGCGTGCCCAGCCAACTCGCGAGCAATAGTGCGGCCGGTATGCCGAGTGAGGCGGCCAACACGGCGAAAACGAGCGGTGCGTAAGGATTCATGCCGGTAGCAAACATGTGATAGCCCCAGACGCAAAACCCTACGGCTCCCAGACCGCAAAGCGACAGTACAACCAACCGCTCTTTCCAGACGGGCTTGCGTGAAAATGTGGCAATCAGATGAGTGGTGATTCCGAAGCAAGGAAGCATTGCCACGTACACTTGTGCTTGCGCGAAATACCAGAACAGGCGCTGCCAGAGAATCGGAAGGTTGGCTTGCCGCACAAGATTCTGCGGTCGATGCGCCAGAAATGAGATGGCAGAAAAGAAATTGGAGCCGAGTAGGCGATCCGAAAGCACGGCGTCGCTCCCAGCCAGGAGCACGCCGAAGATCAGCATGCTAAGGATGGCGTTGATAAACCAGGCCCAAACGGTGACAGGCAATCGAGGGAGAGTCATGCCTTCGGTGCGGAGATCAATGGTGGTGGTTACAAAATTGATGGCGCTGAGGAGCGCTGCCATGAAAAAAAACGAAGCGCTAACGAGCCAGACATTGACGCCAGAATTCGGAGAAGCGAAAAATGAGCCGATCATGCCCAGAAGAGAGGCGAACGTCATCCAAAAACAAAGTCGATTGAGCGAAGGAAATGCCATTTCTTTGGCGCCAATCTGCAATGGGAGCAAATAATTCCCAAAACCAAGTTGCGGCGCGGCAGTGAGGACGAAGAAGACCATGAGCGAGCCGTGCAGGAGGCGAACTGCGGCGAATCGCTCGGGGGTGACGCTGAGATTACTGAGGAAAGGAATGATGGTTGTAGGCCAGGAAGCCTGGATGCGGAGAACGGCCGACAGGATCATGCCGATAAACACGCTGGCAAGTGCCAGCCAAAGGTATTGCAGGCCTATGGTTTTGTGGTTAGTCGAAAAGACCACGCGGGAAAGAAATCCCGGTCTGGCGTGTCCCGGCAAATTTGCGCCATCTTCGTAAGTGACCATTTTAGAAGTAGTTTCGGCCCAATCGGCGCGATAAACCAAGTGTTATCTTACCCGCTAGGAGGGAAATTGCAACCAAGGTGGATGTCAGACCGAATATCCAGTAAAAGGTAGCGAGCATCGATGCGCGAGGAACAGAAACCAAATCCGGCGGCAATGTGGGACGAGCGATTTACGCGGCCAGAGCCGGTGTATGGCGACGAGCCGAATGGATTCTTGCGCGCCCAGGCGAAACTGCGATTGAAAACGCCGATGAAGATTCTGGTGCCGGCCGATGGCTATGGCCGAAATGGGCTTTGGCTGGCGAAGCAGGGTTTCGACGTTACTACGGTCGACGTTTCCCCAGTTGGCGTGGAACGCTCACGGAAGACTGCAGGAGCCACCGGCATACCCGCGAAGATTCTGTTGGCCGACTTGAACCTGTGGAACTGGCCCGAAGCCGAGTTCGACGCGGTTGCCGCTATCTTTCTGCATTTGCCGCCCGAGGAACGAGCGAAGATACATCCTCGCATGCTGGTGGCGCTCAAAAAGGGAGGGATAGTAATTCTCGAGGCCTTCCATCCAGGGCAGTTGGCATTTTCATCGGGTGGCCCAAAACAGTTGGATTTGCTGTATACCGCGGAGATTTTACGACGGGACTTTGCGGGTGCGGAGGTGCTGGAGTTGGCGGAGTCGGTGGTGGGCCTGGAAGAAGGGAAAATGCACAGCGGGAAAGGAGCTGTGGTTCGAGCGGTGTTCCGAAAGCCGTAGCTAATCTCCAATCAATTTAGAGATTTTGAGTTTCGCGCTATTGGAATTGTTTTTGGAAGGTAGCGAATTGCTCGCGCAGCGTTTCCAGTTCCCTTCGCAATGCGTCGACGTCCCCTTCTAATTGGGCGATCCGGTCCTGGCCAGCGGAAATTCTTGTGGTCATCGGCGCAGCGGTGGCATGTTGCGATTGAGGTTGTAGCGAGGGACTTTCATCTCCTGCCAAAAGGTGCATGTAACGAGATTCTTTGGTGCCGGGCCGGCGAGGAAGTACCTTCACCAGCGGCGGTTCGCGGCGCATCAGCAAGTTTAGCGCGGAGTGGACGGCCTCAAGGTCTTCGAAGGCGTACATGCGTTCCGCGCGGTTGCGCAACTCGCCCGGGGTCTGAGGACCACGCAAAAAGAGCACGCACAAGACGGCAATCTCGTGGCGATGAAAATTGTATTGTTCGTTCAGGCGGTGCTCGTATTTGGCGACGCGCGAGTCGCTGCTGGCGCTGCGCACCAGAGTTTGATCGGTAAGCGAGCGCAGCGCGTAGCGTAGGGCGGTTTCATCGAGCGAAAGCACGGGATCGCGGTTGGATTTTTGGTTACAAGCGTTCATTAAAGCATTTAGCGAAAGAGGGTAATATTCCGGGGTGGTGATTTCTTTTTCCACAAGGCAGCCAAGAACGCGGATTTCATTCTCCGAAAATTGCAGTGCCATGGAGAAATGATAGCAGCAGAAGGCAAACGGATGAAGACAAGCACAGCAAGAAGCCTAGGGAAAAAGGCCAAGCGAGGGAAACTCGAAGGATCGCGACTCGCATTCGCTTTGCTTCTCGTTTATACTCGTAAAGTTCTGAAACGCGGTCGTGGCGGAACTGGCAGACGCACCAGCTTGAGGGGCTGGCGGTAGCAATACCGTGGTGGTTCGAATCCACTCGGCCGCACCATTCCTTTTTGCAATCCAACCAATGAAAAAAGAGCCTGTTCGCGGAGTGCTGCGGACAGGTTGGAGTTGTGCTTTGTGAAAGTTGAGGTCCTTCGCCCGCAAACGGCGCGGGCTCAGAATGACAGCGTTATAGAATTTGGGCAAAGGGCGTCCAGAGTTTGACGTGAAATGAAAACGGTCAGCCTTTTCCGGCTGGCCCGCATGAAAAAGGGCCGCAGGGCTGTCCTTCGAAGATCAGGCCGAGCCGCACTCCAGAAGATTACGGCTTCGGCTGCGAGGCCGGCGGTTGCGTCTGCGGTGTTGAGGATTGCGGAGCCGCAGGGGCTGGAGTTGTCGGAGCGGGCGCGGTCTTGGTTGCTGGCTTGGAGAATTTCTCGAGCACGGATCCGCCTTCACCGGCAGTGCGATCCACACGAACCGCCAGCGCCAACGCACAAACCATGAACATGATTGCGCACCAAGTCGTGGCCTGGGAAAGAATGGAAGCTGCTCCACGCGGACCAAACGCCGTTTGGCTGCCGGCGCCACCGAATGCGCCGGCCAGATCAGCTGCCTTGCCGCTCTGCAAGAGCACAACGATAATCAGTACGAGACAGTTCAGAACGAAAAAGGCGGTGAGCAGCGGTCCCCACCAGCGAAAACCGACAATGATAATCCCAAACCCTACGAGTAGAGAGATCGCCCATTTCAATCCAGACGGCATTTCTTGCACCTCTTCAGACGTTAATTCTGCGTTAGCCGGTTCGTGACTGAGGCAGTTCCCCGCCGCAGCGGGGCCAATCTTTGACTAAACTTGCAAACGACTCCGGATCCAAGCTCGCTCCACCCACAAGCGCGCCATCGAGTTCTTCCTGAGCCATCAACCCCTTGATGTTATCGGGCTTGACGCTGCCACCGTAGAGAATGCGCAAGGCGGAAGCCTGACTGCTGGAGAACTGCCCTGCGGCGCAACTACGCACAAACTTATGCACCGCCGCGGCGATTTCCGGGGTAGCTGTGCGGCCGGTACCAATAGCCCAGACCGGTTCGTAAGCTATAAGAATACGAGAGAATTCCTCGGGGGTCAACGCGCCCAGGCTGCCCGTAAACTGGCCATGGCAGACGTCATCGGTGCGGTTTGCTTCGCGGTCGGCAAGCATTTCTCCGATACACACGATCGGGGTGAGCCCTGCGGCGAGCGCGGCCTTAGTTTTCTTGAAGACGGTCTCGTTGGTTTCACCAAAAAACTGCCGGCGCTCCGAGTGCCCGATAATCGTGTAACGGCAGCCAGCCTCGACGAGCATACCGGTAGAGATTTGGCCGGTGAAAGCGCCTTCCTTCTCCCAAAAAACGTCCTGGCCGGAGATGGCGATTTTCGTGGACTCGGTAGCTTCCACCGCGGCCGGAATGCTGGTGAATGGAGGAGCGACCACGATGTCGCAATCGTCGATGCCGGCAACGAGCAGATTGAATGCGCCGAAGAAGGTGCGTGTGTCGGCCTGATTCTTATACATTTTCCAATTGCCCGCGATCACGCGGCGACGCTTTGCGGTGTTCATTTGTTGGTGAGGGCCTCCACGCCCGGGAGTTTCGTGCCACCTAGAAATTCGAGGGAAGCTCCCCCGCCGGTGGAAATATGCGAGATCTGTTTCGCGACGTCGGACTGGTGAATGGCGGCAACGGAATCGCCCCCACCGACGATGGAAGTGGCCCCGGCAGTGGTGGCGGCGGCAACGGCTTTCGCAACCTCGAGAGTGCCTTTGGAAAAGGCTGGCATTTCAAAGACGCCCATCGGGCCATTCCAAACAATCGTTTTGGCTCTGGCGATCTCCGCCCTATAAGTGGCAACGGTTTTTGGGCCGATGTCGAGCCCCATCTGATCGGAGGGCGTAGCGCTCACATCGATAGTTTTCGCAGGTGCGTCGGCCTTGAGTTCTTGCGCAACGACATGGTCGACGGGCAGGAACAATTTGAAATTTTTCTGCTTGGCTTCCGCCAGCAACTTTTTGGCGAGGTCAATCTTGTCCTCTTCCACCAGCGACTTACCGATCGGCAGCCCTTGCGCCTTCAGAAAAGTGTAGGCCATGCCGCCACCGATTAGCATCGTGTCCGCAATTTTCATAAGGTTTTCTACGACTTCGATTTTGTCGCTGACCTTTGCACCACCGAGAATTGCCACGAATGGACGAGTAGGGTTGGTGATGGCTTTGCCGATATAGGCGAGCTCTTTCTCCATTAGCAGGCCTGCTGCGGATTGCTTCACAAACCGCGTGATACCTACAACCGAGGCATGGGCGCGATGCGCCGAACCGAAAGCGTCACAGACGAACAGACCATCACAAAGAGCCGCAAGCTTCTTGGAGAACTCTTCGCCGTTCTTCTCTTCTTCCGGATGAAAGCGAACGTTTTCCAACAGCAGGATGTCGCCGTCTTTCAGGGCGTTGCTCTTGGCTTCCGCGTCTGGGCCTACGCAATCGGAAGCGAAGGCAACGGGTTTGCCGATCAATTCTTCCAGCTTTTCTGCCACGGGTTTCAACGAGTATTTAGGATCAGGCCCACCCTTCGGGCGGCCAAGGTGGGAGGCCAAGACCAAGCGGCCGCCCTTTTCGACGGCGAGCTTTAAAGTGGGCAGAGTTTCCCGAATTCGCGTGTCGTCGGTGACGACGCCGCCTTTCAGCGGGACATTGAAATCGACGCGAATGAAAACACGCCTGCCGCGGAGATCGAGATCTTTAATCGTGAGTCTGTTCATGGTGAAGTCCCATTGCCGGATTTAAGCAGTCGACCGCTAGAAATGAATTAGTCGGCGTCCGTGGACTCGCTTGCAGGAAGCCAGGGACGCACCAGAGAAGCGTGACGCGACTAAGACTTAGCGAGCAACTTGATCAGGTCGCGTACACGACAGGAATAGCCCCACTCATTGTCGTACCAGGAGAGGACCTTAATGCACTTGTCGCCAACGACCTTGGTATAGCCCGCGTCTACGATGGAAGAGTTGGAATTGCCCTTAAAGTCGCAGGAAACCAATTCTTCTTCGGTGTACCCCAGAATGCCCTTCAGCGGTCCCTCAGCAGCGGCTTTAAGCGCGGCGTTTACGCTTGCTACCGTAGCGGGCTTCTCAACAAAAATGGTGACGTCCACAACGCTAACATTGGGCGTGGGCACACGCATGGAGTAGCCGTCGAGCTTGCCATCGAGTTCCGGGATGACCAGTTTAAGAGCCTTTGCTGCGCCCGTGGTGCTGGGGATCATGTTCAAAGCCGCGGCGCGCGCGCGACGCAGATCCTTGTGCGGCAAGGTCGAGGAGTTTCTGGTCGTTGGTGTAGGAGTGGATGGTGGTCATCGTGCCGCTGATGATCTTGAAGGTGTCATGCAGAACTTTGGCAACCGGCGCCAGGCAATTGGTAGTGCAGGAGGCGTTGGAAACGACATGATGCTTGGCTTTGTCATAGGTCTTGTCGTTGACGCCAAGCACAAAGGTCGCGTCCGGATCAGTGGCGGGCGCGGAAATAATGACCTTCTTCACGGAACCGCGAATGTGCTTGCGAGCGTCGGCACCCTTGGTGAAGAGGCCGGTGGATTCGACAACGATATCCGCGCCAACACTGTGCCAATCGATTTCCGCAGGGTCCTTTACCTTGAAAACTTTAATTGGCTTCCCTTCGACGCTGATGGTGTCTTCGGTATGCGTAATGTTATGCGGAAGGTTGCCGAGGACCGAGTCGTATTTCAGCAGGTGCGCGAGTGTTTTGGAATCCGTGATGTCGTTGACGGCAACGAACTGAATGTTTTTGTCGTCGAGCGCCGTTCGCACAATATTACGACCGATTCGGCCGAAGCCATTGATACCAACCTTGATAGGCATTACTTCCTCCGGTGAGGGATTGTAGGATAGCGGCGAGAAACAAGCATGAAAGGCGCCGCGAGTAGAACTAAAAATGCTAGGTGTAGTGTAAAGAAAAGTCAACGAGAGAGGTTGTGCCGTGGGTCACAGGGCGCAAAACATGAACATTTAGGCGCACTCACGGGTTTTGCTCAACATGGTCAAAGTATCAATTTGGGGCTTCAGCGCTTGCTGCTACCCAATAGAGAGCCCAGGACGCCGCGAATAATTTGGCGGCCTACGGAACTGCCCATGGCCCGCGCTGCGCTCTTGGCCATCACGTCCACAATGTTGTCGCCACGTCTCCCACCGCTTGATGTGCCGCTCATTCCAGGAATATTGGTATACCAGGGAGGCGAAGCGGGGGCACCGGGAGCACTCGAACCCCCGCCTGACGCGCTTGGTAAAGGATGTCCAGCGCGGCTCTTCAATATCTCGAAAGCTGATTCGCGGTCCACAGCGTTTTCGTAGACGCCCGCGACCAGGGATCTCTGGATCAACTGCTTACGCTCGTCCGGCGTGATTGGACCGATCTGGCTGTGCGGTGGGCAAACAAGCGCGCGCTGCACGATTCCTGGAGTTCCGGTGTCATCAAGAAAGGACACCAGCGCTTCACCAACTGCTAATTGGGTGATCACTTCCTCGACGTTCAGTTTAGGATTGGTCCGAAAGGTTTCCGCCGCGGCGCGGACCGCTTTTTGATCTTTGGGAGTGAATGCGCGCAGGGCGTGTTGGACACGGTTGCCCAGCTGCCCAAGAACGGTTTCCGGAAGATCGAGCGGATTCTGCGTTACAAAATACACCCCGACACCTTTTGAACGAATCAGACGAACCACCTGAACCACTTTGTCTTCGATAATTTTTGGAAGGTCAGAGAAGAGCAGGTGCGCTTCGTCGAAGAAAAAAACCAATTTCGGTTTGTCGGGATCGCCCACTTCTGGCAAGCGTTCGAACAACGCCGTGAGCAGCCACAACAGGAATGTTGCGTAGAGTTTTGGAGACTGGATAAGTTTGTCGGCGGCGAGGAGATTGATTACACCATGGCCATTCGAATCGGTTTGTATAAGGTCATCCAGATTGAGCGCGGGCTCGCCGAAAAATTTTTCCCCGCCCTGTTGTTGGATCGCGAGGATGCCGCGTTGGATCGAGCCGATGCTGGCGGCGGAGATATTGCCGTATTGAGTTTGAAACTGCTTGGCATTGTCGCCGACAAACTGAAGCATCGACTGAAGGTCCTTGATGTCCAGAAGGAGCAGTCCATTGTCATCGGCAATCTTGAAGACCAGAGCCAGCACACTTTCCTGCACGTCATTTAAATTCAGTAGACGGGCCATGAGCAGCGGCCCCATTTCCGAAATCGTGGCGCGAATGGGGTGTCCTTGTTCGCCAAACACGTCCCAGCACGTTGCGGGGCAACCCGTGAAGGAAAAGTCCGCGAGTTTCAGTTTTTTGACGCGTTCCGAGATTTTAGAATTTTCCCTCCCAGCCTGGCTGATTCCGGAAAGATCACCCTTCACGTCGGCGGCAAATACCGGCACGCCAATTCGGCTAAATGCCTCCGCCATCACCTGCAACGTTACGGTCTTTCCCGTACCCGTTGCGCCAGCCACCAAGCCGTGACGATTGGCCATGCGAGGTAACAGATCGAGCGGTTCGGTACTTTGCGCTATCAATAGAGAATCAGCCATGGGAAATCCTCTCCGAAAACAAAAAATAATTGCTCGCTGAGCGCGCAGCCAGGCGGGGCCACATTCGCTTCACTCGATGGTCGCGGAGACGATTGTACGCACTTTTCATGTGGGTGAGAAACGGCGGAAATAATCAGACGGGGGAACTACTGTGGATATTGCTTGATGGCGGACACCTTGTCGCTGGTGAACCGGACAAAAATGGTCTTATCGGGGGGGTGGCCGTAGATCCAATCTTCTGTATCGTTTCCATTGGTATCGCGCTCTCGCACTTTGCGGTCAGGCTTTCCCATGGCCGCTACAACTTCATCGCGGTCCATGCCAAGGATGGCATGCCGCTCGGTAATGGCCTTTTTCGTTGCGGGAGGAAGCGTGTCTATCCAATGAACGGAAGCACTCCGCTCCTTTCGAGAAATCCAGAAACGGCGCGAGAAGAGTCTTCAGCTGGTCCGGAGTGAGATCAGGAATGTGCTGCGAGAAATCGATATAGATGGTGCCGCCCATGCCAGGTTGAAAGCCTGGCGGCCCCTGTTCCTGCTGTGTGGTCTGCGTCGATTTCGATTGCGGCATCGGATCGGTCCCGCCCATGCTGACTTGAATCCGGTCTCGCCAGTGCTTTTTCGGGCGCCCGCCCCCGTTAATATCGACGATGATGCTGTGGTCGTGAAATTCCAATCCGGTAATCTGTACGTTATCGCCCGTGTTGACCGCAGCCCCATGGGTTGCCACGGCACGATCCAAGTATTCCTCGTTAACGGGTTTGTCCGGGAAAATGATGACCCCTTCCTTACCCCCTGGAACCGGTTTTCTGGCCTTAGCAAATTCTCCGGATACATAGCGGATCAACGCGAGCTTGGAGGTCTCCTGAAGGGTTGTACCTTTCTTAGGTTGCGTGCCCGCAGACTTATCCTGCACCTGCATGTCGTCTGCGAACATTACAGGGAGAACCGGGAGATTTTCTCCCGAAGGAAAAGGTTCTGCCGAACTCGGCTGGGTGGAGCGCAAAGAGGAGATGTGAGGAACATCCGCGGTCGCGAAGCACACAAAAACAAGCGAAATGGCGTATCGATATGGCATGAATAATAGGGCTAGCCTGCAGCCTTACCCTATCTTAACCTATGATGCAACGAGTAGCGAGACCGCCGAAGAATTTATCGGGATACGACGGTGACGCCCTGACGGTCGATCTGCATTGGCAAAAGCTGCCCCCCGGCATCAAGTACCGCCTTTTCCACCTTTTCGCGGGCATCCGGTTCGATAAGCAGTACCAGACAGCCTCCTCCTCCGGCTCCGCAAACTTTGCCCGCCAGCGCACCTTTGCGGCACGAACTATCAATAATCCGGTCGATCATTTTTGTCGAGATGGTCGGCAGATTCCGCCGCCTGAACATCCACTCATCGCGCATCAGCCGGCCAGTTTCCTTCCAGTTGGCTGATTCCATAGATGCACGCATCTTTTGCGCGATTTGGGAAATGCGTTCAAGGTTATGCTGCACGGACTTCTTGCCGTCAAAATGCGCCTTGAAAACTTCCCAGTTGTTGATGCCCGACTGGCGCGGCTTTCCCGTATAGCAGACCACGAAGCGGCTCTGCAACTCGTCCAAATCACCCGCAATTCGATGCGTCGTTCACCCCCCGGTGCGAGTTCGATCGCCGCAATCCCGCCAAAGGCCGGAGGGTAATGATCTTGCGTGCCAGTCGGCACGCGGATACGATGCCTTCCGGCGTCGCGACTGATATGGATCCAATCCACCTTGCTCTTCCCTGTTCCGGTAAAACGATCGAGCGCCGCACAAATCGCCACGGCCATGGCACTGGATCCACCGATACCTGCACCTGCGGGTGCTTCCGAATTGGTGGTTAGGTGAAGCCACCTGCGGTTCGAAAGAATTTCACGATTTCTGCGAGTAGCGGCAATCGATATCGTTTTGTCGCGCACTAGTTTTTCGAATGACGGGAAAGACTCCGATCGACTGGTATCCAACGAAACCAGTTTGATACTCTCGTCTCCGTCGGCGATGAGTTTCGATAATGCATTTGGCGTAGCGAGAAATGGCGACATTCAAGGTGAGTGCCCCGGGATGGAACAGGTATAGCGGCCAGATATCCAGCGTGCTGCCGGCAAGATCCACTCGTGTGGGTGCTTTCGATTCGATGCGCATGGGAATCCTGAGAGGCGAAATTTGCTCCCACGTAAAAGGTGAGCGATGGCAGAATTCTAGCGAGAAATCGTTAAGAATTCAGGAAGTTTTTTAGGTGAGTTGCTAGAATAAAGGAGTGCATCAGCTACGTGTCGACTTTGGTTGTTTATTGAGCCAGAGGGAGGTGAATTATGGCGGCATATCGAAGAAGTGTTTCCTAATTAGACTGGAGACTGAGTTCGTTCAGGCGTCCGCCTAATGAAAACTTGCACCTATTGAAAAATGCCTCAAAGTTCGTGCGCTTGAACAGACTAGGCGCTTCTTTTTGTATCTGCGAAATAGCCTCCGGAGCGAATCAGATCCACGGCCTCTTGCCGACTTTCCGCTTCGACTTGTTTCATAATGCGGTAGACGTGATTCTTGACGGTACACTCCGAAAGATTCAAATTCGAAGCAATCTCCTTGTTTGTCATGCCTTTTGCGATCAGCGAGACCAATTGTCGCTGGCGAAATGTCAGACCAAACAGCAGACAGGCATCGTCATCGGCCATGCCTGCGCGATGCCGGAACTCTCGCGACACCTGACCGAAAAGCGTCATGCAGAGACGCGGCGAACAGATGGCTTCTCCACGTACCACGCTCCGAACCGCCGAAATGATCTCTGTGGAAGTGGCTTCTTTGAGCAAATAGCCGGAGATTCCCAGGCGCACAAATCTCAAGAAAGATTCCGGATCCTCTTCCATCCCGAAGAGAATGATCTTGATACGGGGCTGGCAAAACGCCAAGTCTCCGATGAGATTTACAATGGAGGTCGCGTTGAGTGAATTGAGTAGTAAGACATCACAATCGGCGTTTGCTATTCCTTCGGCCGTGGCTTCGTGGTTTTGTCCGACAACAGAAACATCCGACTGCTTCTGACACAAGCGAACTAACGCTTCCCGCAATAAGCGGTTTTCCACACCCAGATAAACTCCGACACGGCGGCGGAGTTTTCTGAAGTATTCTTTTCCATTGGACCTCAGCTCAGAAGTGCGTGAACAGAATCACGCTAGAAAAACCTCGGATCCTTATCCCAAGAAACGGGATCAATTACTGGAGGAGTATTCTCTACATAATTATCCCCAATGTCAATTTCCAGAGTAGGGTTTTTCCAGCCAATGCGAATAGGCAGGTAGGGCTTTCACATCCGTTATTTTCAAATCGAGGTGTTGTCGCGATTGCGGCCATTCGCAGGCTCCCGCAGCATGGCCTCTCCGATAGCCCTTAACCGATGCCTAATTCATTCGTGATCCTGTGTTGAATATCGCTCAATTTGAACATCTCTCGAGAAGATAACTATTGGAATCTACACAGCTTAGCAGAGTTCGTTTTGTAATTTTCGCTTATCGCGAGCCCTCTGGAACTCGGAAAACCGAATCATGAATTGACCTTTACGTAGAGTGAGGATGACAAAGGTCGTCCCCTTCGAATCTGCTCGATTCGTCTATTCGCCTGCCCCAACATTAGGTCGGAGGCCACGTTCGAGTTCGAAGAGACCGCACGATTCTTGCTCAGATTCGTTGTTCCACAACTGTGTATCAAGGTTCGATTGTCATGCGGACACGCTGCTCCGGTGGCACGAATTGCCCGCGGCGAATCGTCTGTAGTCTCTCGAGCTGATCCACCGTGCGTTCAAAGGATCGTTCAAAGAATATCGTAACGCAGCAAATTTTCCACACTTTGGCCTTTCGGGATCGTGTTTTCAAGTAATTCCGTCCTGTCTAGGGAGGACTTACCGCCAATGGACTGAGACTCGTGAGCAATTCGCTTCTTGTACTCTCGCAGCCGTTCATTATCGTGATTCAGCTCTGCCAGTCTCAGCTGTAGTTGGTCCGCTACCGGCAAGAAACTCTCCTCCTTTGTCTTTTCGGCGGATTTGATCTGCGCTTGTATCACAGCAGTTTCCACGAGCAGTAGACGACGTTGCCGCCAGATCAGAACGGTTAGCTTTTCAACACGAATTTCTTCAAGCACACCCACGGGCTTGTAATAGTCTCTCAGTCCGCGCAGTAGCGATTTGAATCGCGAAGCAGATTCATGCTGCAAAAGAACGGCTGTTGAAAATATGCCGTGCGTGGTCGCGTTCCGACTACTTTTCGTTTTTCCACGAGCCGTACGCGGACCACCTGGTTTGGTTGCGTGTGAAGGTGAAGCGATTACCTCGCTCTCGAGATATTTTGGCTGGTTTAACAGTCCATCATTCGTTGGTAGTCCCGGAGGTGGCTCAGAACGAGTTTGATTCGGCTGCTGCTGATTCGGTTGACCATCCGACGTTTCGTCATCGCTGCCAAATGATTCGCAAAAAGCTTTCATGGTTGCCTCCGGAAGAAGTAGGCCAGGCGTGAACGCCTGCCTTTGATTCTGACGTGCCGCGCTTGTCGCAGCAACTAAGACGAATCCCAACTTCTAACCGCTAGACAGACCCCCTACTTCTTCGAACCTTTCCTACTTATGCACCTCGGGTGCACGAATTTCAGACTGCAACGAACACGCCGCCAGTATTCGCTTTTCATTCGCCATTCTAACGCACCGGTTCCGTAAGTCAAGAGAAGTCTGTTCTGGGTTTATCGAAGAATCTCTCTTGTCTTGGTTCGGGCTATCGCTCACGAAGACTCGACCACGGAGAGAAATTCTAAGGAGGGCCTACTCTTCACCTGTAAGCAACCACTCTATCGACTTGCCGAATTCGTGACTGATTGAGAGCAAGACTCCGCCTCCAATTTCTCTCTGACCGTGCTCCACGGTCGATAGGTAACCCTGGCTCACTCCAATTCTTTGTGCCAACTCAGCCTGCGTCATATCAAATCCTCGCAGCTCTCTAATTCTCCGTCCTACCTTTTTCCAGTCAACACAGACAGACTTATGCCGCATTTTCTTCCTTGACATTACATTTCTAGAGATATAAAATATCTCAAATGGGATTAAATGAAATCCCGAGTCTCACCAAGCTCCTTGGATGTCAGCGCTCTTATTCTGCGACATCGCGGCCTCTTACAACGATGAACAAATCAGCTTCGGGCCGTGGGAGGATTTGGCTTCATATGTCAAGGCTACTACAGAGGAAGGGGTTATGAAAAATAGAACAGTTAGCTTTCGATCTAACGCGCGGCTCGCACATCAACTTTGGGGTGAGTTTTCTGGGGTTGCCTCGCGCACCCTAAAGGAACTAACTACAAAATACCGCCTCTCAATTGCCGCAGGCGACCTGCAACTCTTGGACGGCCGCTGGTATGTCACCCACTCCGGCCTCCTACAACTTGCTTCACGTAAGGGATGTTGTGGGATTGAAACAAGTCTGCAGGACCAGTCCTCGGACGCCGCGGCCAGTCGCTGGGTCTTCAAAGCTACCGTTTATAAGTCCGCAGTCTCAAAGGGCTTTGTTGGCTATGGCGATGCCGATCCGGCAAACGTGTCTCCGATGGTGCGGGGCTCTGAATTGCGGATTGCCGAAACCCGCGCTGTGAATCGCGCCCTTCGCAAAGCTTATGGAATTGGTCTCTGCTCCGTCGAAGAGTTGCGAGCATTTTCGGGTTCATCGAAGCCAGCGCCTGTCTCATCGCAAGCATTTGACTCTCACGGGTCGAATGGATCGAACAACGGCCAACCCAGGCTTCGAGATCAACTCTCGCTACTCATCCGACAATATAATCTAGACGCAAAGTCAGTGAAGAACTTCGCTGCTGATTACTGCGGCACTACGGCCCTTAGTGGCGCCAGTCGCGACATGGTCGCGTCATTCATCTCTCATCTCTCGGCTGCCGCCAAGGAAAACAGAGAAGCTCTGGTCTGCAAGTTGAATTCATATGCTCAACCGTCGGAGGTTTCGTCATGAGGCGGTACCTGCCCGGCCTTAATGAAAGGCAACAGAACCAGACCAGAGAGCTCAAGGGGCTATTCCTCGTCCAGGTGGAAGCCGCCTCCTACCGGTGGCACGCGCAAAAACCTTTCCTGGAAATCGGTCTCGGCATCCTGGAACCGCAATCTTTTGTACCGTGCTCCTTCTCCGGAAGGCTGTACTGCACCGAACGCGCGCTTTGGAAACTCACTTGGTTTTTGCGCGACTTTGGATACGACGTCGAGTTATTTCAACGCAACCAAATCGATGAAAAGGCGCTTTTGAAACTCCGTGGCATAGTTCGGACTACGTTTACAAGGTCAAGCGGGCGTTTCTATCAAAATCTTGAAAGCTTCGCCCCGATCGCAGAATGGGAAACGCTGTCCTGCGCATCCAGCCATCATGACAACATTCAGAGTAGCAAACATGACGTATAGCTACACGCAGCTTGCCAATTATCTGCGTTGCCCGCGCAGTTATCGTTATCGCTACCTCGAGGGATGGCGCGAACGGGATCATCGCTCAGCCTTGGCGTTCGGTCGGTGCTTTGAGAAGGCGCTGGCAGCCTCTTTTTGCGGGCTTGATTGTGGCGCAGTGTTCTACGACGAGTGGAGACTGTAGAGAGATGCTTCTGTCGAATACAAAAGGGGAGAAACCTGGGATCGTTTATTACATCAGGGGATACATCTGCTGGAACAATTCGCCCGAAACAGTCGAATTGCAATTCCCCGCCCGCAACAGGACCTCCAGCTCAAAGTCATTCGGCAACTAACAAACGGGAACGAGTTCGTCGCCTACGTTGATGCCATTGGCGAACTTGATGGCACGCGTTGTCTGATGGACTGGAAGACGACAATCAGTCGCTATCCAGATTGTCCTGAGAAATTGCTCTCTTTAGACCCTCAGTTGATCAGCTATTCCTGGGTTACCGGTATCCCAGACGTTGCTCTAGTTGCTTTTATACGAAAGCGTCAGCCGGAAATCCAGTACCTTAGAACGTCCATTGCGGAAGAGCAGCGCCAAGAATTCGGCCGATTGCTTGAATCCACGATTGGCCAGATTGAAATGGCGCACTTCCCTCGCCACAGCGGTATCCGATTCCCGCAAAACACGTGTACAAGTTGCTGCCATCTTGGCCTCTGCCTCAATAGTCAAACTCTTATCGATGGAAGACTGATCCGTAGCGCAGGAGCGAATTACCTTGATTGGCTTGACGAACTTGTGGACTAGCAGAGGGCGTGCGATACCACCAGACCTCAATATCAAGCGGGCTGTCTTTGTCCTTGGCAAAATCGACGAGATCCTCGCTTGGGATAAGAATCTAGCCCAGGAAAGGGATCGGCAATTCGTGGACTTGGGCCGCTACCTCTGCGAAGTTCGGGCGGGACAGTATTGGGGGCTGGACAAAATGAAATCCTTTGATGAATTCCTGGAAAAGCGATTCTCGGACTCTCGCAGGAAAGCCTACTACCTGATGGCGATCCATGAACATCTCACACGGGTTCCAAAGCAGAAGCTGAGGGAGATCGGTTGGACAAAAGCGAGAGAGCTCGCAAAGGTCGCGCGCATAGAGGGGGAGCATTTCGAAAGTGCACCGTGGGTGCACAGAGCCCAGGCTCTTCCCAGAGAAGAGTTCAAACGAGAGGTCGAGCGGCATCTCACGGGACGCGACATCGAAGCGTGGGAACTGTTGTACTTCAAAATCTATAAGAGCCAACTGGCGGTGATCGAGCAAGCTCTGGAAACCGCATCCTTGATGGTTGGTTCCAATAAATCGCGTGGCTACTGTCTGGAGATGATCTGCGCCGATTTTCTGGCAGGCACCAATCTCGAAAGTGGCAATGCAGAGGACCTGGTGCTAGCGGTTCACCGACTCGTAGCAATGCTCCTCCCCGAGCAGAGGCAGCAGGTGATGGAACAAGCCGGAGTAGCGCCGTGAATCAGCAGACTTCCAGACGAGGACGAAAACGCCTTGAGTCCTGTGCTTATGAACAGCTGCGTCAAAAGATTTTGCGACGTGCTAGTTGGCGATGCCAGTCTTGCGGGCAACCTGGTCGTAAACAAGTACTCAGAAGAGACGGGTGGCGCTGCCAACTCTGTGGCATGACGAATAATTTGCATGTTCACCATCTAAAATCAAGGGGAAGGCTTGGGGACGACACAACGCGAAACCTGATTACCTTGTGTGCGCCATGCCACGAAACGATCCACCGTCGAAGTCAACGGTCGAGCAAAACGAATCTGCAAACTATTTTAGCTCAATTGCCTGACTAAAATCGCGCGCAGGAGGATCGGCGGGGGGAATCCTAATTAGTACGCGTTTCGATTGATTAAGCCAGAAACTATGGTCATCACGATAATCCGTAAATCGAACAAAAAACTCCAATTCTGCAGATAATACAAGTCATACTCCACGCGTTTCTCGATGGATGTATTTCCTCGCCAACCGTTTACTTGCGCCCATCCAGTGATTCCTACCTTCAGTGAGTGACGGTTGTTATAGCGAGAAACCTCCTGCAGAAACTTGTGAACAAAGTGAGGTCGTTCCGGCCGCGGCCCGACGACGCTCATGTCGCCTTTTAAAACATTAATAAATTGAGGCAGTTCGTCGAGGCTGGTCTTTCGCAAGAGTGATCCGAATGTGGTACGACCGCACAGTTCGGCCGTGGTCCATTGCGTATTACTCTCGGCATCAGGTCTCAAATGCATGGTCCGAAACTTGAGCATGTTGAAGGTTTCCCCATTGAGCCCGATCCGCTCCTGGACAAAAAATATCGGCCCATCCGAGGTAAAGTGGATGATCAGGGCAATGAGCCCAAAAAGCGGGGCCGTCAGGATCAAAACGACGGATGAAAAACAAACATCAAAAGCACGTTTGAGTAGGGCGTAGTCTAACGACTCCGTGGGGGTGGATGTTAGATCTAGCATCTGAATATTCCCAAGTTGAAACAATTTCTCGCGGACGACTATGCCCTCGCCGAGATCCACAACTGCTTTAGCCGGCAAGCAGAGGTGTTCAAGCGCCTTGATGATTTTAGGAATTTGTGAAAATTGCGCAGGGTGAATAGCAATCACAGCTTCATCAATACCATGACCGCAAGTGAGCAGGCCCAGATCTTCGAGTTCAAATATCCGACTACCGGTTATTATGACTTCTTGTCCTGGCAAACGGACATGACCGGCAATTTCGCATGGCGCGAACGACAATCGTTTTAGCCGAGCCGCGGCATCACGGGCGAATTGATCTGCGCCGACAACCAGGAGCCTAGTTGGTTTTGCCAAATGGGCCCTGCTTCTGCTGAGAATGCGAAAAAAAGCATGGAGAAGAATGGTGAGGGCCAATAGGGTGACCAAATCAAAAATTAATAGCCCTCTGGGGAATACATCGTTTCTGCTGAAATAGAGCGTTGCCAATAGGATGAAAGAGGCTGCGAGGCTCGCGGCGAATGCAGCCCTTGCCCCAGTTCTCTCTCGAAAAAGCTCATCGAAACTTGTCACTCGGTAATGCTTCGCGACAATGGCCCACACCAGCGTCCCAAATAAAATTTCACCCCGGTGGCCGTGAAAAGGATAGAGCACCGGCCGGGCAGAAAGCCTACAAGCTACGCTCCAAAACCACCATCCCAGCTCGAAGGCAAAAACAGGAAGTAAATACGTTCCGATTTTCAAGAACTGCTGATACAGCCTGAGGCGCAGGAACATAAGAATGGATCCTTTTTTGGAATGAGTAAAGAAGTGCAGTATTCCGTGATTCCTGAGGATTAGAAAATTCGTTCAACTTTTAGGCCACTACGGCGGTGGCTGCTCGTACCACAAGAAAAACGATGCGAGGGAGTCCATCCAGGGAAACCGCTACTGAGTGAATTCCTCTTTCGAGTCCTCAAATTATCGCTGCGCGTGAGTATTGGCTGTCGCCGAAGGGATATGTCCGCAGTCTGACGAGCCTCCAACTCAAACGTCATGCTTATTCTCCTCTCGTCTCTATTTGAATTGTGATATGAAATTCTACAGAGGGCTCTTCAAATGCCGTGCCGGGTCTTACGCCGACGCTAAAACCGGCTTATCTTTTTTGCCTGTCCGAACCGCCACCAGTTTATCGAATACCGCTTCGAGCTTTCCAGAGGAGATCTCCCAGTCGTACTCTTTCTCCACAAATCGCCTGGCCCTCGCCGCCACTTGCCCTCGTAAGTCCTTATCTCTCAAGAACTGGATCACGTGCTCCGCGAATTCCTCCGCACTTTTCCCGACTAACAATTGTTCGCCACTTTTCAAAGGGAGGTCTCCGCACGCCAGAGGCGTCGCTACGACCGGCGTACCAACGGCGAATCCCTCAGCCAATTTATTGCTCACACCCGCTCCCACCGTCAGGGGCACCACAGCTATCGTAGCTTTTGCGAGATATGGGCGGAGGTCAGACACAAAGTCAATTGATTTGAATCCCGGGCGACTTTCGTAACGGCGAAGAGTTGTGCCGGCAGCGTTGCCAACCGCAAGAAATTTCACGTCTGGCACGCGTTGCTGCACGATTGGAAAGATCTTTTCCATGAAAAACTTTACCGCCAGAAAGTTCGGTCGGTACTTAAAACTTCCCGCAAATACCAATGTCTTTGACTCTTCCTCTTCAGAATGCTTGAAAAAGTATTTCGCGCAATCGACGGCGTTCGGCACTAAAGCGCAGTCCGCGTCAGGGGCCTGTTTTTTCACGCACTCCATGTCCACTTTCGAACAGAATACGCACAAATCTGCTTGCCGTGCCAATTTACCCTCGTAGTGCAAGAATTTCTTGTACTCTTCCCACCCCATCAGCTTTTCCCACCATGTCCCTCCCTGGATGAGTCGCCGATTGTAGAGCGTCATGGAATCGGTCGGATCGCACACTACGGGCGCTTCCGCGTCCGCCGGAACGTATTGCAACGCTCTCCACCGTTCGACATACAGCACATCCGGCTGGATCTGTTCGTAAACCTGATGAACTGCGGTTTGTGCAGATTTCGACCGGCAGTACGCAATGCGGAGAGGTGTCTGAGTAGGCAGAGCCATCGCGCACTTAGCCATGCTTCTCCACGGACTGTGCGGCACGTGCACGACGTTCTCGCAGTACCTGCTCAGCCACTCACCCTGTTCCGCGCTAGGCTCCACGCTGGACACGCACACCAGATGAATTTGGTGATTCCTCGCTAGCCGCGGGATCAGGTTGAACGAACGCACTCTCACGGGCCACGGGACGAAGGGCACAATGTACAGGATTTTCATTTTGGGTAAACGGTTAGACCTTGCGAAATACAGCTGTCCCCCATACATCGGGGAGTTCGACGAGTTGCTCCGGCTTATCTCTTAAAAACTCTGTAGCTGCACGGGAGACACCTCTCTCCGATTCAGGCGAGTTGTAATCGTGAAGAAATACATATCCTCCCCGCGAAACTCGTGGATAAAAGAAATTCAACCCTGCAAGCGTCGGCTCATACTTGTCAGCGTCTAACAGTACGAAAGCGAAAAACTCTGATTCCAAACCGAGCGCTGTTTCGGGGAAGATGCCTATTTTGAAGTTAACGTTTGAGCAATCGCCTAAACGTTTTCTGACCAGATCTACACTCGTATCGCGAAACCTGTCGTCTATCTCCTGCTGATTTGGAAATCCCGAAAAAGTATCGAACAGGTACAGCCGTCGCCCGGGAACTTGCGAGTGAAGGAACGCGCTCGTAATCCCACGCCAAACGCCCAATTCAGCAAGAGCTCCCTGTATGCCATCACGCTGAATAGTCTCGATCGCCAGTGCAATGCTCGCAAACCGCACACGGTCGGTAGAACTTTCGATGCAGCGCGCTGTACCTTTAGAATATGTTGGAAATTTCATCGAGCCTCGCAGCAATCCCTTGCAGCGTCTGAGAATCCCGACAGGCTCCAGAATCCTCCTCATGCGAGACTCTCTAAACGTATATTCGGACGGTCTTGGCCACCATCGTACTTTGCAAGTATTCTTGCATAGCAATTCGTGAAGTCTGAGGCAACTTGCCGCCATGAGTACTTTTCCAAAGCGATCTGGTAGGCGTTGTCCGCAATCCCATTTCTAATGGACTCGTTCTCCAGGAGGTACACAGCTGCAGAGGAGAAATTCTCGAGACCGTCCGCAATGAATATATCTTTGCCGTGGCTCGTCGGTATGCCTTCGCAACCGAGCGAGTTGCATAGAACGGGCTTTCGCATTGCCATGGCTTCCAGAACTTTCAAGGCAATTCCCCCGCCGCTCTCAAGGTAGTTAATCAACAGTGCAGAACGCGCAATGTATGGCCTCACGTCCGGCACCTGCCCTACAATTGTGACCCCAGATATTTCACGAGCAAGTTGCCGGAGATACTGAGGGACACCCTTACCAACGACGTATAGTTTCGCGCCAGGCAATTGTGCCTTTACTTTGGCAAAAATTTTCGTTAATAAAATAAAAAGGCTCTGATGTCTCGGTCTCCAGACAAAACTTCCGGTTAGCGTCATTGAAAGGGGTTCCACAACAGCATTCGGGTCGGGAGAAAAATATTCTGTATCGACACCCGAAGGTATCACTTCAATGCGCGCCTCTGGTGCGACACGTCGCAAGTGCGCCGCGTCAGCTTCGCTTACTACTACGCAGCGGCTAAATCGCCGAGCGACGTCGGCTTCATAGCGTCTTACCCTCGGTGCTGTCCATCGAACGTAACTTCGCTCTGGCCATCTCTGAGCATTTACGGCAAATCTTTCCCAAATCTTGTATTCCACATTGTGTTCACGCAGGATTGACGGCAGTCCTCCAGCAAATTCACGGTAGACGGCTGTGTTCAAATGGTGGAATTCCACAAGGTCTGGCTCGCGCTCTTCAATCGTCCTTCGAATGAGATCTCCCATGCCCGGGTGCCAATATTTTGCACTGGCCCCGGGAGGTGAAAAAATCGTCCCCTTAGACAAACGAAATGGATCCTGCCACTTGGGACGATGGAAGACCCTCAGATCCGTGCAAAACTTCCTGAGTTCTTCGATCCACTCTTCCTTCTCGGAACCATCGGCCAAACACACAACTGAAACATCATGAATCCTCGATAAGTATTTGATTGGGTTGAAAAACCCAATTCTTCCTCCGTCGTCGGGCGGGTATGGAAGGAAAGGAAACACGAGTAATATTTTCAACGTGGCTCTTCGATCCCTTCCTCGACGCTCGCCGGCGCGATAGCTCCCTCAGAACCTTTCTTTCCGACCACGCAGATCTCCAAGGCAGTTTTCGCCTTAATCGCCCGTATCACGTCGAGTTCCGTGCCGTTTCGCCACAGCATTCCAAAATCCAGCGTCGGCAATAGTGCATGTCTCAACGCGGCCAGGAAGAACGAACCATACCCATATACATATTGAGGTTCAAGGCCGGATTCGATGACCAGATTAGCTAGCTCCTGGTCGCTGAATTCTGTTTCCCACCCTCCGTACGGCCACTTTCCGAAGTGAATCATCACCTTCTTCAGCGCCGTGTACACGGAATACTTTTGTGGCACTTTTACCAGAAGGAAGCCACCTGCACGCAGCACCCGATGCTGCTCGGCGAGAACCGGCTCGGGATTCTCGAAATGCTCCATCAATCCAACGCTGAAGACAAAATCAAAAGACTCCGCCGGGAATGGCAAATTTCTAGCGTCTGCGTTCACGAAAGCAGATCTTCCCGCAATCGCGTTCGGGCTTTCTAGCCGTCTACATATCGCCAGGGCTTCCTCGGAATAGTCGATACCGGTTACCTTCGCTCCCCGTCTGGCCAATTCCAGAAGAGTTGCCCCCCGCCCGCACCCCACTTCCAAGATCGATCTACCTTTCACGCCTCCAAGAAAGCTTTCGGCAACTTTGACCACATCGCGGTAGACGTAGAGCCGTTTACGCGTCCGCCACAATTCATCCCAGCTCCTCTTCACGTTCTTGGTAGTAATCTCGCCGTTTTCGATCACTTTGCCTTCACAGTCTGATCGCATTTCATCGGGATCCCTTCAGATCTAGGAGTATCGTAACCCAACTCCTTACAACTACTAAGCTCCCTCCAAATCCTTGTATAGGCATCAAACATCCATATTTTGTCAGAGTAGGGTTCATCGCAGCGGCGAAGCCAGTCCAGGGCCCGATAGATGAGACCCAATCGCATAAAGTGAAGAATTTGAAGTCTAGCGTAGAGGCGCGCCTGCCGCGGAGCTAGATGTTTTCTTGCCAGTAGCAACTGGGCGGTCACCATGTATCTCACGAACCGCTCTGATCGATGCACATCCGCTGAACTGGCCCCTCGGACGTGAATCACTTCCACAAGGGGGAGCAATACCGCTCCCCAGCCCGCCTTCTTGAGACGTGCGCATAGGTCCGCTTCCTCCGAGTAGAAGAAGAAGTCCTCATCGAAGCCCCCCATCGCCAGAAATGCCTCTCGCCTCACCGCCAGGACTGCTCCATCCAGGTACGAAACTTCTTTCGGTTTTCGGCCAATTCTGCGCGGCCATAAAAGCTTTCGAAGGCCGTTCTGAAATGTGGTTATTCCCGTCGCATCTTTTATTCCGGACCAGACGCTAGGCAATTCGCCAGTGCTTCGCTGCCAGCTCAGATCGGGAAACATCTGCTGCGGTCCGGTGATTCCGACAGCCGGATTTTTCCTCAAATAATTCATGAGTTGGGAAATCGAATCACCAAGGAAAACAACGTCGGGATTCGAAAGAACTACAAATGCGCTGCCGGTCTCTTGGAATCCTAGATTCATTGCTTTGCCGTAACCCAGGTTCTTGGCCGTGGCTATGATCTTCGCTTGGGAGCAGCGCGAGCGCACGATTTCCAAGGTGTCATCTGTGGAACCATTGTCCACAATAATTGGCAAGGCTTGGGCGGCAACAATTGAATCCACGCAAGCCCCGATGTGCCGCGCGCTATTGTGGGTTACGACCACGACCTCAATGCGTTCGATTTGCATGAGTCTCTTTCACATGGAGATGCGGTATTCCAAATGCTGGTACTTTGTTCACTTCACGTGGGAACGGCATGCGCTGTCGATCGATACTCTTTTTGCCGTCCTTGACGCACCTTCACTTTGGCCGCCACCAACAGTGCGATAGGAAGTGGAAAGTACCAGCCTCCGCCGCCGATGAAATTCTCGTCAGACGAGAAGAACACAACGAGATAAAGAAACGAGAGGACTATTACGGTTTGCGGTGTAGGAGCACATCGTTCAATCGCAGAGATGATCACTCCAAGCAAGAAGGGAAAAATGAATATCGCGGTCGCCCCAAAATCCCGATGTAATTCGCGCAGGTACGTTCCCACATTGATTGCCGCGGGAGTGTAGTAAAAGTTTTGATAGTATGAGACGTAAGTGTCGAGTCCAAATTTCGATAATAAGCGATAGATGGAGGCGAACATGTATCTGCCCCAGAGTGCCTTTCCATCACTCTCAGCATGCTGCAGATACTCGCTGAAACACGGGATTGGCCCTGATGCATAGAAATAGAGCGCAGGGAGTGCCGAAACACGCTCACCCATATTGACAAGGGTTTGGGTCTCGCCCTCGATATACGCGGCGCCTCCGCGCTGTACGGTCACACCCAGAAACGCAGCTAGGAAGGCAAAAGCAAACGCCAATTTTTGCCATTTAGAGATACGCAATTTAGAAACTTTGGGGGTCATCAGGTATCCGGACAGCAACAGAAAAGAACCGAAGACCATAGCGGCTCTTTGCATGGAAACTATGCCGTCGGCAAGCATGGCCATGAGGGGAAGCAGGGCAACAAAGGTGAGCCTTCCCAACCTTGCGGTGTATATTCCGGCCAGGACGCAACCTGCATAGGGAAGAAAGTTCAAATACATGAGCCCAGAGACTTCACCTGCAAAACGCATTCCGTAAATCTGGTTGGCATACTCAGTGAGAGCTACGAACAGTCCATCCGTTCCAAGAGCCAGCACGATGTTGGAAGCGAGGACCGCAGACGATGCGAGTCCAGCAACACTCAGTAAAAGTATCGCATTTCTCAGCCGTCTCATGTGGAGTTCCGGAAAGCTCCGCAGCTGCGGCGCCCATTTGCCAAGTTTCACAATCGCCGTGCCGAAGTATATAGCTATCCATGCGAGAAAAATAAAGAGCCATGCTTCAGGAACAATGTGGTTGTAGTGAATCAGATTCAACGACAATGCAATCAGGCTCACGCTCCAAACAATACTGTACAAGCTAAGATGGTTGAACCATCGCCCGCATAACCAACGAGCTACGATTACCATGCCGCTGCCCCAGATTGTCAGCATCAACACAGTCATATTCGCGAACCCGGGCCAAGTGGATTTGGTATTTCAGTTTGCCGCACCCAATGCCTAGGCAGTGACACGATTCGCTTTTTGATCACCGTGGGTTGCCTCGCCTTGCATGAAAGTCAACCAGTCAATCCCGGGCGACAACAGACCCTCGCTAAGATGAGTCGCAAGTCCCGGCACCGGCACCCACAACTTAGCTGTCTTCCCAACAAGGATTTGTGGCCAGCAGAATAGCCAGGCCTTCAAAAGTACCTTCCGATAGAATTCTCTCCGCGCAAAATAGCGAAATGCCGCGAATGGATTGCGTACTCTTCTCTTTGTCAAGCTGAGCCACATGGCACAGTCGTCGTTCTTTTGAGAATACGTGTGGAATACCCTCTCGTACTTGGCTAACGTGTTCTTACGCGTCAGGAATGTGAGACAAGTGGATGACGCCGTTCGCCAGTGATGACCTCCGAAGGCCGTAATCCACTGACGCTCGGCGTGCAGATCAAGCGAATAGCAATCCGGGTGATCGTATGGCGACACAAAATCCACGTCCTTTCCTTCGCGAAGGAATGACAGCATGAGCGCGAATTGGTCGGGTAGGTATAAGTAATCGTCTTCTGCGAAATAAACAAATTCAGAATCCTGCTGGCGGAGTAAAATTTCAATCTGTTTCGCATACGTGGCTCTATTCCCCGAGACACTAAGATTTATGAACACGATATTATCGTCCGCGAAATATCGTGTAAAAAGCGCACGATACTTTTCCGGGCAGCCGTCGAGAATCGCCCATATTTTAACGCGAAGTGACCCAAGCGAGGCTCTGAACGATCGAAGGCAAATTTCGGCCTGCTTCAACTTATCGTCGCCGAAAGGAAAACCCTGGGCCGGAGTAGAGACCTTTGGGTAAATCCGATATGCAACCGCAAGGTCGTATTTCTGAATGCATCGCGCACTTGGGGAGCGGTCCCCTGCTCTAGCCTCATTCTCAATCATGGTTCTGCTAGCCCCTATTGTCTATACAGGAACGCCAAGATCCCGCCCGACGAGCTCAACTCGAGCACTACCAGTGAAAATAATGGTTGGACGGTTTAGGCATGCTCTGATTGAGTCTAAGCGTTCTCTTCAGATATCTTTGTAATCTTGGGATTGTTTCGAATCATGCCGAGACAGCTTCCGTAGTATCCATGCCGCGTTTTACGAAATCCTAGGCCGAGACCTGAACCAGCACCACCCATAAGTCCGGGCGCATTCTGTCCCAGGGTTTCTTGCCACCACAGATCGTTGTAGAAGAGTTTGGCAATCTCGAGATGGTTCGCTTCGTGTGTAAAAAAAATCCCTCCGTCAGGCATAAGGGGCCAAAGGTGAGTAATGCACGCCTTTAAAGAATCAACTAAGTCCACGTCGCAGAACGCAACCGCAACCTGTTCTTTAAACTTGGGTGGGGTGTCTTCAAAATAACCTTGCCAAAATTGGCATACATCGATGGCACCATGCTTCGAAACTGTTCGATTCACTGTTTCCAACGACCCAGAAAAGGCACCCTTCTTGTATTGGTGTTCTGAACTCGAAATCAACACGTGACTTCGATCCTGTACAGTCGGCTAAGGCTGGCCGCAGAAGGAATCAAACACGTTGAGGATCCTCCCTGCCTTCTTGCATGCAACGGATAGTGTTGCGGTTCTGCCCCCCTTTAAGCACCCGCACTCGACCACTACTCCGGGTACTTTACTGTTGAGTATCTCCGAAGTCATCAACAGATGTTCTCAATGACTGGTAGCAGCCGGTGTCAGAAAACGATTGGCAAACGCGCGAAAGAACATCAATACCTCTCCCCTGAATCTTCATTTCGGAGTGTCGTGATGTGGTTCATCAGGCGCGCCGACAGCCGCATTTCTTCACCACAAATCGTTGTCAGTGCCAGAGCAAGACACACGTAATACACGAGCACAGATAGAGGAATCGGCCAGGCTCCTCGCGTGGTAAACCAGTAGGACGATGCCGCGAACAAGTACACCCCGGCAAATTTCATCCAATCACGATCCTTCTGCCCAGTCAGTTCCCGCAACGTCCATTCATTGAAGAGCCACCAACCGCTCAGTAAGCCTACTTGTGCTGCGGCAACCACGCCAAGCGAACCGGTGCAAATCACAGCAAAAGAGGTGGCAGCCAGACTGATAGTCAATACCACCGCAGTACGTGCAAGATAGTGCTGCTGCCAGCCATTGAGATACGCGTAGCTCATCTGTAGGATCTGAACCGCGGCCAGAAACGGAATTCCTAGCAGTAGGATCCGTGCATATTGGAGGCTAGGCGCGTACTGGGGTAGAAAACGCCGAATGAATAGTTCCAAGGCAAAGTAGTACGGCAGCAGAACGGCCCACGCAATTAGCAGAAATCGCGAGCCAATCCCATAAATCCTTTTTCTCCCGTCCCGCGTGACGCCCGCCAGGTGCGAGAAGCAAACTTTGCTGCATGTCTGAATCGCCGTGATTGGCACGGCCATGGCGCTTGCCGCCAGACTGTACTGCGCAAAATTCTGAATGGATGTCGACCAGCTCACCGCCAAGCGGTCAGCAAAGGAAATCAGCATCGTTCCGCCAGTGGCGATGACGATGGGCCAGCCAGATTTTACGCATTCCTTTGCCAGGGACTTTATGTTCACAGCTTGGCGCGGGCCACTCCAAAGTTTTGTCCAAGCAAGCAAAAAAGCCAGCACAATCAGCCAACCCACCTCGTATAACGAGATCACCTCGCGGTAGTCGCTTTTCCACCGGGATCGCCACAACAGAATAAATCCTAGGAACAAGGCAGGTGCAGCGACCGTCGAAATCGCTACCGGCCGAAAGATCTTTGCGCTTTGCAGTCCATATTGCAGAACCGTTGCCAGGTTTAATATCAATGCGTAGGTTGCCACCGCGATGCTGATAAATTTCAGTGGACCGGGCAATATCCACGCTGCAATAGCGCACATGGGCAATAGAACGATCGCCTGCTGAAAGAACAGGTACGTCAAGGCCGAAGCGATTTCCTGGTGGAACTCGTCCATTGGTCGGCCAGCCCAACGCAACAGGGCTCCATCGGCAAATCCCAAATGCAGGAACCCCACATAACCCGCGTAAAGTCCGAACATTCGCCAGTAACCGTAGTCCTCCACGGTGATCAGCCTCGGAACCACGAACACCAGGGCCACATTGAAGAGGCCGGCCAGCAGCGTTCCCGTCCCCAATGTCGCAATGTCTGCTACAAGTGCGAAGGGTTGCCATTTTTCATTTTTTCCTTTGACAGGAGAGCTAATAACTCCTTCGGGCCGCTCTTCTAACGTTGGTGTCGTATGCATTCTCACCATCGAATTATTCTGGCGCGCCTTCTGTCACCGGAATCGCGAAGTGTCGCGTCTACTTGTGCGTCGCTTCGCGCTTCAACGGATCGGTTCAAGATCGAATCCATCCATTTCTACCGCCGCTGATCGCTGAATCAGCTCAATCGAAATCACGACGCGAAGTTTGCCTTTCGTCTGGAGCAGGATTCCTTGCATCCCTGTCATTGGTCCGCTCTTGACCCGCACTCTTCTCCCCACGCTCAGGTAAGGATGGGGTTCTGCGCGGACTCCTTGCGAAAAACTGTTGCGCAGGGCCTCAATGTCTTCGTCTGGCAGAGGCGCGGGCGCGCCGTCGAAACCAACTAGGCGAGCGACTCCGGGAACCTGCTGAACCCGAAGTTGCTGCGGTAACGAGACGCGCACAAATACATAGCCGGGAAACAAAGGCATGTGCAGCGTGACACGCCGGTCTTTCCAGCGCCGGACCGAGGTAAACACTGGCAAAAAATGTTCCAACTCGCGCACGCTCAGCTGTACGGCGACTTTCCTCTCGTGGTTCGCACTGGTGTACGCTGCATACCACTGTTTTCGAGAGGAAGTTCTAGGAACGAAACTTGAGTCGATTCCAGAATTCATTTCTGGCCAAAAGCTTGCCATAGTTCTTGCTTCGATCCTTTCAGAGTGTGCTTACAGCTTCGCCCCGTCACTTACAGTGCGTCAAGTGATATAAGAGTTTCATTATCAAGTACTTACAGCAAAATCATGCACTACCGAGCGTCTCGATCGCCTTTTTCGGAACCCCGTCGATCGGCGGGGCCGATTTCTTTCCCCAACCCCAGTCCCGAAGTTCCGTTCGAGTTTTGGCCAGCGCCGTTAGATGAATACTTCGGAATCAGTCCTTGCAACGTCGTGAATACTTCCGTTGCAAACACTCTCCGGGGATCCTTGACGTCCACTTCTTCCCAACGCGTTTTTGCCAGAATCCAAGTCATCGCTAGCGATACGCCTAACATGGTTCCGAGGACCACAAGCAAGGTTCGCGGAGGAAAGGATTTTTTCGTAGGCAGGATAGCTGGATCCAGCACTTTTACCGTGGGAATTTCTTTGGCTTCTTGCACCTTTGCGAGTTCGTATTGCTGCGTCAATAGTTCGTAAACGGCCTCCTGAATTTTTGTCTGCCGGAACAAATCCGCGTAGGTAACACCCAGCAAGGGAAGCTTACGGATTGATGGATATAATTCGTTCGCGGTCTTACTTCCGCCCTGCGTCCCGGCGCTACCAAGTTCCTCTAATTTTCTTTGCAGTTCGTTTGCCCGGGCCTGCGCTGCGCGAACGCGCACATTGTTGCTTGTGTAAATCTGCTGCAATCCGCTTAACCCGGCCTGCGTGGCAATCAATTGGCCTTGCAGAGTCGCGGCCGCTTCCACCATTGCCTTGCCCTGCGCGGGGATATCAATCGCCGAGTTCTTGCTGGCAAATTCACTGAAATTCTTCGCAGCAGAATCAAGATCGCCTTTTACTTTTCCCAGACGTTCTTCGAGAAATATTCGTTCGCGTCGCGCAGAGGAGGTACTGACCTGCGCCACCAGCCTGTCCAATTCTGCGACATACGCCTGAGCCATCGCCGCGGCACGGTTGGGATCGTGATCGGTCACTCCGATGGAAATAATTCCGCTCTTGCGGTCCTCGGATACATCGGTTCGCTCCGCTAGATCTTTCCTGGCGTCCTCAATCTTTGTGTCTCGATAAATCTTCTTTAGGTGAAATTCGTCGATGAGCCGGTCTTGCACCGTTTGGCTTCCAAGTACGCCCACGAACAGAGCGCCAGAACTTTTTACCCCCAGCAGATCGCCAGCGAGCCCGCTCAGTCCAGCGGTTCCGCTCAGCCCAGCGGTTCCGTTGCGACCGGTCAAAGCGGCCAGAATTCCCAGCCCTGAACTGGATTGGTTATCCGGAGGCATCAATCTGGTAGTCGATTGAAAGCGCACGGGAATCAACAATACGAGCAGAACGCTCGCGAACATCGCGTATATACCTGCCCGTAAAAGAAAGAGACGATAGTCCCAAAACAAGCGAAGGTAGGGTAGAACGTTTTGCGGCGTTGTTTCCGATCCCATCAAAACAGGCAGGTTGGACGGATTTTGCTCCTGTCCGTCGACAGGTGCTTCTCGAAGGGGCGCTTTCCCGGTCGCGTTCAATTCAAGTCCCCCACATTTTCAACTCTCCTGGGCCCATGATGGAAGGAAGGACGATAAATCTTTTGTGGCTGAAACTGAATTTCTACAGACGTAGTGACGTTTCGCACCGGCCCCGGCTGAATCGATGGGTAAAGCCAGCGCTCATATTGCACCGAAGTCGTTATCCCCACTCCATTACCAAACCAGAAATCTCCACGAGCTCCGACATCGGTAAGCGAGCCTCCACCCGGTAGAAATTCCTGACTAACTTTTTCATGGCGGAAATTGACCTGGATTCGATTCTTGGGCGAGAACCAGTAATTGGACCACGCTTGCGCGCCTTGACCGTCACGACCGATCCAGCTGCCCAAGAGGTGACCCTCATTAGTATAACCGCTAATGAATCGATCATTCCAGTAAAAGAAGCCGTGGCCAATAGCGCCACCGGCGGGTACATCTGTATAGGTACCTTCAGCACGAAAATCAAGCTTCTGGATTTTTGGGAAATGCGAAACATACAACCCTGCCGTCCAAGCAGATCGGTCCCAATACGCTACAGGGGTAAACTGATCATCCGCGAACCCGTCAGCATAAAATGTGACCCAGTTGCGGAGCAGGGGCAACCGATAGGTGAGATCGAAGCTGGAACGGCGATCTCCGGGGTCTTGTGGGGTTCCGGGATTCCCTTGACCAGCTGTTAGAATGCTTCTCAGATATGTATGGGTTGTAAAGGGCTGGCCCTGCCCTGCAAATACGGTTGTCAGCGAAAATCCAAATTCAACGTTTGGAGTAGGTTTAAAGCTAAACTTTTCTCCAGAAATCATGGGTTGTGGAGAGAATGGATTAGTCCAACCGCCCAACAGGCCCGAGTTTTCTCCAAAAACAAAATTCTGGTCATTGAGCTGGCCGAGAAATAACTCAACACGGATTGGTCCAAACCATCCAAGAATGCTGGGAAGTTTAAATGGCGAGACTCGATTGATGCGAAACATGTTGATCGGTTTGCCATTGTTGCTGAGCATCATAGGACCGCCCGCGCCCGGACCCCACCAAAGGCTCTGTTTTCCAAAACTGAATTGCCAGTTTCCCAACGTCATGCCGACATAAGTGTCAAGCAATTGGAATTGATTTATCTGGCTGATAGGCATCGCCGGTGGCTCCGGTACGACCTGGACTTGAGAAATTACCTGCCGGGCGGATGCGGTGAGCGCAGGCGCGGAAGCTGCGTGCTGAAACTCTCCGCTAGCATAAACACTAAAATGTGATTCCGTCGCCCATCCCGAGAACCCTTCTACGTTGTTAAAACCTTCTTCATAGGGGCGGCCAAAATCATTTATGACCGTTTGGCCAAAGTCGAAGTTATAACCCTGAGACAGTGGCTTGCCGGATATTCCGGTGTATCGCGTGTAAATCGATTCCACCTGGGCGCGAGTATTGTCTCCGCCTTCAAGCAATTTCAACTCACCGTCAAACTCCCGCTCCAAGGACATGTATATCTTTGGAGCCGCCGACAAACTCTCGTCTATGCTGGCAAGGGATTCGCCAGCCTCGTTCACCAACCTCGCACACTCAAATCTCGTCCACGGGCGCATATCGACAATCGCGGAGCGGATGAAACCCTGCGCGATCAAACGATCCATTGCGGGGTAGACCCAACTGTCAAGCGGCACGTAGGGCGAACCCATATCGGCGCTGGAGTTTAATCGCGTTTGTCGCAAGAAACTGCGGAAGGAATCTACTGGAACACCCCCGAGTTCCGGATCATGCTGGCGAGTGTAGATATTTTCGGCCACCATATTTCCAATAACGCTTCCTATAAAAACGTCGGATGGAAAATGTTGCCGTGCCCGGTAGCGAGAATAATCGACGAGGCTTGCCAGACTATAAACGAGAATCTTGGTTAGAGGTCCCGGATATTCATGAGCTACAACCCCTGCAACTGCCCACGCCGCAGCGGCATGTTCAGAGGGGAATGAGACGCCTCCCTGCAGGAAGGCTCCACTCCCATCTCCTTGGAAAGGCCTCTCACGGCCCAATGGATATTTCATCGCTTCAACAACGACAAAGCTGTTCACCACAGCCTCCCCGGCGAGGAATCCAGTTTCTCGCCAGTGCGATTGGTGCTTGGGGTAGCTGAGCAACCACATGGCACCTGCACCACCTATCAGCGCACCGACAGCGGCGTTTGAGAGAGTGTTGTAATGACCGAGCGTGGTTGGATTGCGAGAGATGTGCCCGCTCATGTCAGCGTCCGTAACAAACATTCCCGCCGTGATGCCGCTCATTGGCAGCAACCAGTTGGCATCGGGCCAACGAAGACTAGCCGGGCTGGTCCAGATGTGCTGCTGGTCTTGGAGGAATCTGGCCGCCAGTCCTCTCACGTTGTGCGAAAATGTCACAGAGGGATCCATTTCGTCATCTTTTGTGCTTGCTTCTAATTCCCTCTTCTTCTCGGGTTGCATCTGTGCCTTTTTCTGCGCATCAATCGCACTAAATTTCGTTTCAGGCTCCTGTGGAAGAGCCACAACTGCTCCCATTCCGAGCAAAACTAAGGTTATCCAGCCGATCGCTGCGGCTCGTCCTCGCATTAGCACTTTCTCCATCACGGATGGATGTAAGCCACAGCGAGCGCGATGGAAGAAGCCATCTGTGCCGTTTGCACGACCGTCGTCCAGTTCACCCCGCCAATCTTCGGAGTCTTCTCAGGCACAACGACGGTATCGCCAGGCCTCAACGCCGCACTCATCGGATTACCCGACCACCAACCGCTTCCATTGTTCCTCGCGGAGATGACCGATCCATCCGCTCGAATGACGAATACTCCTTTCTTGTCGGCAATCGGAGTTAAGCCACCCGCTTGACTTAGGTACCAGCTGGCAGAACGACCTTTCTGGGCGCTGATGGCGGTCGGATTAAATACCTGACCGTTGACAATCACGACATTCGCTTTCTTTGGAATCACCAATACGTCGCCATCGCGCAGGGCAATGTCGGCAGAAGTGTTCTTCCATTCATTGATGTTCGGCTGAATATGAATTACCACTCTGCCGATCGGAGGATTTGTCGTCAGTTGGCTGAGTGTTGAATCTGTCTGCGCAAGTGCATTGAGTTTAGCGTTTTTCTGATCGGTGTCTCCCTCAGGCAAAGCCTTCAATTGAATTCTCTCTGCTTTCATTCGTGCGATCAGTTCCATCTGATTTCTGGCTTCCATCTCGCGCACTTCTCGCCTCATAAGCACTGCGCCGTAGGGATAGGCCTGCTTCGAATATCCTCCCGCGCGCTCCAAAACAGAGCTCAACCGCTCTCCCGGTTCTATGCCATAGGTGGACGGGTGGATTACTTCTCCGCTCACCCTTACCGCAGCGCCGATGTCGCTCCATCCTGGTACCTGGCGGATGGCCAGAACATCACCGCTATGCAGCAGCATATTTTCGCTTGCGTTGCCATTTTGCACCGAAGCAAGCGAAACCTGCATCTGGCTCGACGACCCGCCAGAGGCGGCATACCTCGTCAAATCTGCCGTATTCGTATCCGCACTGCGCTTTAATCCACCTGCCGCACGGATCAAATCTTCAACATGCATGTTTCCTGTAAATGGATACCTTCCTGGGTTCGCCACTTCTCCCGTGATCTCGACAACGCTCGGGTCTACTCTCGCTTCGTTCCTGTGAATTAGTAAACGATCGCGAGGCCGCAACAATATGTTCTCTGTCTCACTTCCGCTCAGCGCCTCCGCCAGATTCACGCTGAAAATTTCCGAGCTTCCGTCCACATTGATTCGGAATAGTTGCGCCGTTTTCAGCCCGGCGTCGGGTGTCAATCCTCCGGCGAGAAATACCGCGTCGCGCAACGAAACTTGCCCCGATGTTCGATACGTGCCTGGCACGCGCACCTCGCCGACAACAGAAACGGATGGTGCAGGCTCAAAATCAAACCGGCTGAATATCCGCACCGTGTCCAGCTGCTGCAAAGCAGGGGCCCGACCTGGGTCTTTCATCGCCGTGGCAAGATCAAAACTTACTACGCTCGGCCGAAAGTCCGGCGGATTCAGCCTGATGATCTCGCCGTAATGCGCGGCGGGTTCCGGAAGAATATCTTTGTACCCCGCTATCAGGTCCGTCAGCTTCATCCCTTCACGATAGGAGTAACGCCCGGGCCTCTGCACGTGCCCTTGAAGATAAATCGTGTCCTGGTTGTAGGCCGAAATCGGGAAAATATGAATCTCGTCGCCATCCTGCACTTTGAAGGAAATGAGTTGGGGAGCCGCATTATTTTCGAGCGAGAGGTCCAGACTGAGCATGGTGCGCTTTTCGTGCGCCTCCAAGCGCTGCACTTCCACGTGTCGAAGCGCCGCCGCCGGCAGAATTCCTCCAGCAATTTCCATAACATCCGCGACCGATTTTTCACCATTCAGCTCATAAATTGCCGGCCGTCTTACCATTCCGGTTACTATGACTTGCGGCCCCATCGGCGGCACCATCAAGGTATCGCCATTCTCAAGCCGTTTCGCGTCAGGGGAAACTCCACGCAGCAGTAGATCGTATGCGTCTATTTCTTCTATTTCCTGTTTCCCACGCATATGCTTGAGCGTTCGCAAGGAACCGCGGGGCGTGACACCTCCCGCAGCAACCAGAGCGTTCAGCGCCGTCGAGAGCGAACTAATATCGTACGCGCCGGGCTCTTCTACTTCTCCGACGACGTAAACACGAACGGTCCTCAGTCTGGACACCGATACATCTGCGGAGGTGTCGCGGTACTGCGTGCCAATCGCTTTTTGCACAGCGAGCTGCACCTCGCCCAGAGATCGGCCACTCACAAGCAATGGACCGGCTTCCGGCAGCGTAACCCGCCCCTGCCGATCGACAACACGCACGAGTTTGGTCGAAATACCTCCCCACAGGTCGATGGCTAAACTGTCTCCCGGGCCAACCACATAATCAGGCCCTACGGGCAAGTCCATTGGCACACTGCGGGGATCGCGCAGTCCGTCTCGAAAAACCTCTGTTCCAAACCTTTGCGGCGCACCATCTCGCGAGGGCGCTTGCACGTATAAGTCATACAAGGAGGGAATATCCGAATAAGGATTCGGCGGTCGCACCATATTTGCCGACGTCAGGTCCCGATCCTTGGCGAGTCTAGGCGGTCTCCGGTAAGGAGTCCTCCCGTCTATTTCAGGGCGCGCGTTGCTAGTAGTAGAGGCGTTCGTGTCTCCCGAAACGGTTTCGTTCCCAGAACCTCGGTTCATCTCGCCGCGAGTCTGGTCGAGAGGATTCATGCTCGACGGGTCGGGCGGCAAGTTGGAAGGGTTCTTCGAATCGCCTAGAGGTTTCATCGGATTCGTGATGTTCTGAAGCGAGAAACCGCTATCCCCAACTCCTTCGAATGGTGATCTGTCGCTATTAGTCTCCGTCTGCATAATGGGAGAAGAGGGTTGAACCGGGCGATCTTGGTTCGGGTAGTTTGGAGTCAATTCCCTCGACGGCCCGTTGCCGTTAAAGGGTGAATCATTATCGCGCTTGGTCCTTTGCGGCGTCTCTGGCACGCAATCTCTGTCGTAGTTCCAGTCGCAAGGCACTTCCTTCGCCTGCGTGGCCCTGGTTGGCTTAGAAGCTTCCGCATCTTGTTGAGCTTCGATCTGGACCAGTCGTCTTACACGCTCCTTAATGAGCAACTCCTGTTCTTTTCCCAAATCCGAATCCGGATCCACAATCGGACGCAAATAGCCGTAACGCTGGACTAAACGCGTAGCAACAGAGCGAAACTTCACATCTGTCGTTAAACGGTCGAAAACAGCGTTGTCCGTTAGATCTTCGTCGTCCACGACCCGGCCGGTGTCACTTGCTTCTTTCGCAATCCATCGCTTCAACTCCACCATCATCCCTGGATCTTTGACTAACACTTCGCGAATTTGTGCTGGCGACGCAGACACACGATCGTAATTATCCTTGGACAATTCAGATTGAAGCGACTGAGAGACATTAGATTTATCCGTGGTTGCCGTCGTTCGACTCCGGGGTTGTTGCCCCACAGCACCTTTCTCAAATGCCAAAAGCACCGCGGCCACTAGCAGAGCCCTTCCGCATGCATCAATGGAAAAAGTTCTATTTATGAGATCCATGGCGCTTTTCCCGTCGTGGCGGCAGCCTTATTTCGCATCACGCCCAATATCGATTCCTCAGAAGCTTCCATGACGGTGGCGTGAATGCTGATCGACGCCCAATAACGCACTGTGTGATTCGTGTGCGCGGCAACGGCAATAATGCCGAGATCCGGATGCGATCGAAGTATGGTGTCGCAAATGGCCGGGCGCTCTTGAGGATCCTCGAGTGCGATAAACAAGAAATCGGGGTGAGTCTCGTCGACTCGCTCCGGGATCTCGGCTTCGATCGTCACTTCTCCCACCACCGTAATATCTGGCTGCTCCGCAAGAGTCTCGATAATGACTTCGCGCATGAGCTTGGGGTGGTTCGCCACCAATACCCGGATCGGTCGGTCCATGGGGTTAACTCCTAGAAAACGAGAATTATGGCTATTGTGGCTAGTGGACGGCAGGTTCAAAAAAGGAGGGAAGCAAACGCACTAGTTTTTAGGGATATGTGGCACTATAAAGTATCAACGCTAGGACTAAGAAAGTACTAGACTGAAGTTCCGATCCGTTCACTTATGTTGGGTGTAGGAATCTGCAATGATACTAGAAGCGTAGACATTCTATCTTCGCCACACGCGAGCCGTTGGCCAATTCCGAACTCTAGATCAATCCTTTGGGGATGTAGCTGAAATTATGGAGCGGCCTATCGGAATCGAACCGACACCTGAACCTTGGCAAGGTTCCGTACTACCACTATACTAAGGCCGCACGATTGCTTCTCTTTTTTATTTATAGCACGCCTTCACAAAAAACAGCAAACATCCTGACAAAGCAGTGCCTGGAAACTGATATCTATTAGGAAACTTGCGTCACGCGGGCGGATTTAACTACAGGTGAACGGCGCTGCCTTTCTGCGAATCGCGAGGCTTTATCCTTATCGGTGTATACACGGCCAAAACTCTCTCCATCTGCATAGGCCACGGTCACCAGGAAATGATGATGGCGGCGGCGGCGATCTTTGCCAAATTGTGACTTTTCGTCGCGGACTGACTTTTTAGGAGATTTGGTCGTTGCTTTTGCCACGTTAGGGGCCTCAGTCTTTCGGAGTGAGCACTATGTCAAGAAACGAAACCTAACGCAAGTAGCTATCTGAATAGTAACTCGTGTCACATAAGTTCAAAATCCCGCCGCCCATCCGAGTAGGCGAAGAGAATTTCAAGGCTTATGGCGACGGCGATCTTGCCAGCAGGGACAAAAATTCTCTGCAGATGAAGATGGCGCTGAAAACGGAATTGGCAATTAATTGGCCGAGTTCAGCAATTAAACATGTGCCTCACTCGCACTTGCCAACTCGAGCGATTTATGAGCACGAGATGTCAAATCCAAAGCAGCGCAAGCATATCCATCAACCCACTGCAAAATACTCAGGCTTGCTACCGTGATGGCCTCGCGAGGCGGAAGATAGGCAAATGGCTCGACGACGTGCACTGGTAAAGCAGCAGTAAAAAAAAGGCAATCGCATTGCAGAAAAGTTACATGAGGACGGGTGGGGCAGTGATAGTCTGCTCAGTAGAAGAGTGGAAATCAATCTTTTTTCTTGAAACATTTCCCAGGATTTTACGTCTTATCAGATGAGGATAGCTGGTTTTGAGGGCGAAGGAAAAGTCAATGCTCTATTTACAGAAATTACCGCCAATTGTCGAAGATCTTCGGCATCATACTCCCGAACAACTACTGGAATTACGTCTGCTTCTGAACACCGGAGTGAAAGGCCGCGAGGACAACCGGAGACCCGGTTTCTACGAATTCGACGGCGCCAACACTGTGTATTACGTTTTCCGATATCCAACAGGCCATAAAATACTGCTGGTGGCCGCATGGGATCGGCAAAATGATCCAGTTGCAGATCTTGTTGCCTTCTCCTGCCCCGCCGCTTAATCGCTGCGTTCCCTATTTTTCTTCCAGCTTCAGTGCTAGCGAGTTGATGCAATACCGTAGTCCGGTCGGCCCCGGCCCATCGTTAAACACGTGGCCCAGATGGGCATCACAGCGGCTGCATAGCACCTCTGTGCGATTCATTCCATGAGAATGATCGGCGTGCTCTTCCACCGCCTGCGCATCCGCAGGCGCCGTGAAACTCGGCCAGCCGCAACCGGAATGAAACTTCGCATCGGACGCAAATAACGCCTGACCGCAGCAAGCACACTTGTAGGTACCAGGCGTATCCGTGGATTCATACTCTCCGGTAAAAGGCGGTTCTGTGCCCTTCTGTCGCACCACATAGTATTGATTCGGCGCAAGTTGTTTCTTCCAGTCCTCTTCTGACTTCTTTACTTTCTCATTCATCGGATCGCGTTTCCCCCTGCTTTGATGCGCCGGAGTCAATATCCGATTCAGCGCATTCTCTTGACCTTTGGCCCCGGAGCAACCAATTATGTATGAAAGGAATAATCCGGAAAGACCATGGCTGAGGCTCCTGAAAAATTCCCTCACAATCGACGCAGCCGGCGTGCGAAAATCGCCAAACCGCTGCGCGTGCGCCCTTCCGAGCCGCGCGATGAGCATTTTGAGGATCTGCCCGTCAGTGTCAACGCCTCGAAAGAAGGCATTTACTTCCATACGCGTCGAGCTAATTATTACAAGGGAATGCGCGTCTTTGTTACCTTTCCATTTTCCGCAAACGATCCCATGACCTGCGAGTATGTTGGCGAAGTCGTACGAGTAGAGAACCTACCAAACAAGCGATTCGGAGTGGCGCTGCATTTAATCATGACAATGAATATCAATTCCGGGTCTTCCGGAGGCAAACGCCCTTAGTATTCAAAATACCGATACATTCGATTGGATGAAAACTCCTCCGTAAGGTAACTTTGTCTCGAAATGATTCCTTGGGCGCATCGACACCGCTATCATCACCTGCTACTGCGCCCGATAAGGACTGTCTAAAGCTTTTCCCAAGACAGAGTGGATTGGCCCGCTGGCGCAAAAAGCTCCAGCGGGATTTTTGTTTTTTAAGGAGTCTCCGGTGGAACTCGCGCTTGAAAAATTGGGGGGCCTGCTTCCGACCATTACCCAAGACTGTGAAACAAAAGGAGTTCTCATGCTCGACTTCGTCAATTCGGAATCACTCGCTCTTACCCGACGGAGTGGCGAGGTACACTTTTTCAGCCGTTCCCGGAGCAAGATTTGGAAGAAGGGCGAAACGAGCGGTCATGTCTTGAAGATGAAAGAGGTTCGCCTAGATTGCGACGCAGATGCCCGCTCATCCTGGTGGAGGTTACTGGCCCAGGAGTGTGTCACGAAGGCTATCACGATTGTTTCTTCCGGGAATTGCAGGCCGATGGCTCTTGGTCGTTGAAGTCCGCCAATTCGATCCGAAGTCGGTTTACGAACAGACGGGGGCTGCATGAGCCGGCTGAAATTGGGTGTTCCCAAAGGCAGCTTGCAGGATGCAACGATCGATTTGCTTGCCCGCGCGGGCTGGAAAGTTACGCTGAGTTCGCGCAGTTATGTACCGGCGACCGACGATGAAGAGATGGAATGCCTGCTCGTCCGAGCACAGGAAACGGCGCGGTATGTGGAATCTGGTGCCCTGGACGCCGGGATCACTGGACACGATTGGGTGGTGGAGACGCGCGCGGATGTCGTTGAATTGGGTGAACTCGTTTTCGCGAAATAACGACTGGCACGCGTAAAGTGGGTATTGGCCGTTCCCGAACATTCGGCCATGAGAGAACCGTAGGACCTCGAAGGAAAAGTAATTGCTACCGCGGTGGTCGGCACCACGCAGGCATACCTAGCCAAACATGGCGTAAAATCGCGAGTGCAATTTTCCTGGGGGGCCACAGAGGTTAAGGCGCCACAATCGGCGGATGCCATTGTGGATGTGACCGAAACAGGTTCATCGCTCCTTGCAAACCGGTTGCGGATTCTGGACACTGTCCTCGAATCCGCAACGGCGCAAAGCGGCGGAAGATCCGGCAACGCGAGAGAAGGCGGAAAATATCGTACTGATGCTTCAGGGAGCCATCGCTGCGGCTACACGGGTTGGGTTGATGCTCAATGTAAGGCGGGAGGATCTGGCATCCCTGTTGAACGTTTTGCCCGCATTGAAAAAATCTACGATCTCAGAGCTGAGCGATTCGGATTTGGTTGCTGTAAACACAATCATCGAAGAATCCGTGGTTCGTCAGATTTTACCTAAACTAAAGGCCGCGAAGGCCCAAAGCATCGTGGAATATCCGCTGAACAAGATCGTGGCACTGCGCATCGCCGGGCGTATCGTGAACAACGTACGACGCCGTGGCGATATTGCCGTCAGCACGTGGACGCGAAAACTCGATCGAGTTGACCTGCGAAAATCCGGTTTATGGGTCAGTGCGGACGAATTTGCAGTGGCCCGCAAGAAGGTATCTCCACGATTTTTTCAGGCTGCCAAACACGCCATCGCCAACGTTAAACGTGTTGCGGAAAAACAATTGCCCGTCGATTGGAGTCTCCACGTAGAACCGGGGGCCGTGGTCAGTCAGCGCGTCAAGCCTATAGAATCCAACGGTTGCTACATTCCCGGTGGCCGCTTCGCTCTCGTATCCTCGCTCCTGATGACAAGCGTACCTGCACAAGTTGCCGGGGTTCCGGAAATCATGGCAGTTTGCCTCCGCCCCAACGACGAGTTGCTGGCCGCTACGGACTTGCTGGGGATGACCCGCATCCCGCGCATTGGCGGAGCCCAGGCGATTTCGGCCATGGCCTACGGAACGAAGCGTATCCCTTGCGTCGAAAAGCTGTTTGGCCCAGAAAATCGTTTTGTCACTGCCGCCAAGCAGATTGTTAGCTCTTCCTGTGCGATCGACTTCCCTGCCGGTCCAACCGAAGGGGTGGTGCTTGCGGAGCGCGGCAACGCGCGCTGGATCGCCGCCGACATGCTGGCACAAGCGGAACACGCGCCGGACGCGGGAAGCTATCTCGTCACCACGTCATCTGCATTAGCACGCGAAGTTAGAATTGAAGTGGAACGCCAATTAAAAGAGCTTCCGAGCGACAATCCTGCGCACGCTTTCTGCCGTAAAACCAGTGCGATTCTGCTTACGGGCTCGCTGGATGAATCAATTTCGTTTGTAAACCGATTCGCGCCAGAACATTTGAGCCTGCCCGAGAAAAATGCCAAAGTTCTGGCAAGGATCAATAGCGCAGGAACTATTTTCCTCGGACCTTTTAGCGCTCAGCCATTTGGCGACTACGCCAGCGGCAGCAATCACGTTTTGCCAACGGCAGGCTGGGCGCGGCGGCGAGGTGGATTATCGACGGCCGACTTTGTGAAAAGGATCAGCGTGCAAACCATCGACGAGATAGGTTTTCGCGGGCTTTCGAACGATGTGCAGATGCTGGCGCGAGCCGAAGGTTTGAGCGGCCACGCAAACGCTATTGAGGTTCGTCGATGAGCGTTCGACTCCCGGTACGCACCGCAATTTTGAAGCGTCGCACCTTTGAAGCCCCCGCTGAGGGTCGAAAGGGCAAAATACACCTGGACTTCAACGAGAACACGACAGGATGCAGTGAGGCTGCTCGAAAAGCGCTGTCTCTCATAAGCGCCAAAGAGTGGGGGATGTACCCCGAATACGAACTGCCAACAAAGCTACTGGCCCGCTATTTCCGCGTTCAGCCCGATGAAATCGTACTGACGAACGGCGGGGACGACGCTCTCCGAGTTTTCTTCGATACTTTTGTCGAGCCTCGCAGCCACATCCTCATTTGCGAACCTACGTTCCCGATGTACCGCTACTACGCGGAAATTGCGGGGGCCAGAGTTGTAGCCTTGCACTATACCGACGACATGGAGTTTCCCGCCGAGGCAGCGATCAAAGCTCTCCGAATGAAGCCTCGCGCATTGTTTCTGGCAAATCCCAACAATCCCACGGGCACGCTCGTCGAAAAAGCGGTGTTACACAAATTACTGCTGGCAGCAACGCATACGGTAATCGTTTTGGACGAAGCCTACTCCGATTTCTCCGGGCAGACAGGTGTTCCTTGCATTCGCCGATACCCAAATTTATTTATCGCGAAAACATTTTCGAAAGCGGCGGGAATGGCTGGGCTCAGGCTTGGTGCCGTTCTGGGGCAGCGGAAATCTCTGAGCTTAGTTCGTCGCGCTATGCCTCCCTACCCGGTGAATTCGGCCGCTCTTGTCGCCGCCGTAGCCGCCGTCAAAGAACGAAGAACAATCCGGCGGTACATTTTCGAAGTACAGCGCTTGCGTGCTTGGTTCTCCGCGGAGTTGGCAGAACGCGGCGCCAGAGTCTATCCGAGCGCCGGCAATTTTGTGCTTGCCGACTTTGGACCGAGGGCGTCCAAGCTGTTTAAGAAATTGGCCAGTAAGAAAATTCTCGTGCGGGAGCGAAAAGACATTGGACCGGGCTTCGCTCGAATCACCATTGGGACGGAATTCGAATTGAAGAAATTGTTGCTAATATTGCCAAAGTCGCTTGAGAAAACGAATGAGTAGAATCGCCACTATCCGGCGACACACGAAAGAAACGGAGATCGATTTGCGCTTGAATCTCGATGGACGCGGAAAGTCTCAAGTCTCCACGGGTATTCATTTCTTCGATCACATGCTGGACCTCGTCGCGCGCCACGGCGGCATCGATGTAAAGCTTACCGCCAAAAGGTTATCTCGACGTCGACCAGCATCACACCGTGGAGGACGTCGGCATCACGCTTGGCGAGGTGTGGACCGCGAAGGTACCATGCGAGGAGCGAATCTAAGGTGGTTTCGTGAATTGCGAGCCGCAACCAAGCTACCGATCGTCGCCGCCGGTGGGATCTCCTCTAAACGCGAGCTAATCGAATTAGAAAAAATCGGCATGGATGCCGCCGTCGGCATGGCCCTGTATAAGAACCATCTCTCGTACAATCGTCAGCAGCAAACTCTATCTTCGCTTTTCACCTTACCTCCAAAAACAGTACGATACTCGGCAACGGGATCTTATTCCCGCGCGACAAGAAAGGAGGCACTATGTTAGTTACTTTCCGGCCCTGCGGGCCCAAAGACCACGCCACGTTGCTGAAATTCGTCACCGAATATTATCGTTTCGATAAAATTCCCTTTGACCGCGTTTCGCTTAGCAAGGGATTGGACACGCTGCTGCGGAACATCTCGCAGGGCCAAGCGTGGCTGATGGAAAATCACAAAAGGCCGGTGGGCTACGCGTTGCTTACTTACAATTTCGACCTCGAATATGGTGGAGTGGAGGGCATGCTTACTGACCTTTACGTCAGCAAACAATTTCGCAAGCGGGGCATAGGTTCGCTGGCACTCTACGAAATCGAGGATTTTTGCCGTGAACGCGGCATCCGCGCCATCGAATTGCAGGTGCTGCACCACAATCGAGAGGCCGAGACGTTTTACCGCAAGGCTGGCTTCAAAATTCTTCCCCGGAAAGTAATGTTGCTGGAAGTTCGCGCCGGAAAGACCGCGCGCCCGACTCGCCCTATCTCAGGTAAGCGTCGGTAATATACTGCTGCACCATGCGTTGCGTATTAAAGAACGAACCGTTTATCGCAATGGCGTGCTGCATCACTTCCAGATAGCGGTTCCGGCTCTCGTAGTACATCGGTAGGATTACATTCTCCAGTTTCGAGTACAGGTTCTCGGCGTCAGCGATATTGTCGGCAACCGATTCGTGCGACGGTTCGCCGCGGTGGGGCTCTCCGATCGACCATCCGGTAATTCCCTCAATGTGTCCCTCAACCCACCAACCATCCAGAATGCTCAAGCTTGGCACGCCGTTCAGCGCGGCTTTCATGCCGCTGGTGCCCGAAGCCTCCAGTGGGTATTGCGGCGTATTCAGCCACAAATCTCCGCCCGAAGTCAGCTTGCCGCCGAGATCCATGTTGTAGTCGTCCAGAAAAACGATGGAGACAGTCTTTTTCAATGCTTTCTTCGCTTTAAAAATACGCTTGATAATGTCTTTCCCACCACCATCCTTCGGGTGTGCTTTCCCAGCATAAACAATTTGGAACGGGCCCACCTTCTTGGCTATTTCTCTCAACCGGTCCAGGTCGCTTAATATCAGATCGGCCCGCTTGTAGCCGGTTGCGCGCCGGGCAAACCCAATGGTGAACGCCTCCGGGTCGAGCTTCAGGCCCGTCTTTTTGCGCACCGCTTCCAGCAAATCGTGCTTGGAGAGAAGATGCGCCGCCCACACTTCCTCTGGCGGGAGACCTAGTGCCCCGCGCAGGCTATAATTGTCCTCGCGCCATGAACTGATATAGCGGTCGAACAAATCACGAAACGCAGGCGAAGCCCAGGACGCGGCGTGGACTCCATTTGTAATCGCTTCGACGTGGACATTGGGGAACATCCGGCGAGAAACTTCGCCGTGCAGCTTAGCCACGCCGTTCACAAAATTGCTCAAGCTCAGTGCCAGGTAAGTCATGTTCAACGACGCGCCGCGACGCGCGGCTTCCTGAAAGTCGGGATAATTCTGCTCCACCTGCAGAACATTCCGGACAACATCCGCCGACGAGGTATCCTTCACGTCGAAAAAGCCCATCTGGTTGGGAAACAGCCGGGTCATGAATTCCACTGGAAATTTGTCGTGACCGGCCGGAACGGGAGTGTGCGTCGTAAATACACACTTGCTGCGCACCTTTTCAATATCTTCGCCCTTTATAGAACTTCGTCCCGCACGCTTCGCCTCTTCGTCCAGCAATTCCAGGGTTAGTAAGGCCGCGTGTCCCTCATTCATGTGATAACGCATCAGTTCCGTGTGTCCCAGGGCCCGCAACATGCGCACACCACCAATGCCCAGCAAGACCTCTTGCGACAATCGATAGTAGGGATCGCCGCCGTAAAGAGAACCCGTCAGTTCGCGGTCCTTTGAATCATTTCCGGGAAGATCGGCGTCTAGGAAATAAATCGGCACTTCGTAGCCACGCACACCTTTCGCGGTATAACGCCACGCGCGGAGTTCCACGGGCCGGTTCTCCAGATTCACCTTCACACGAGGTGTTTCCTCTTCCAGGAACTTGGCCACATCCCATTCGACTGGCTCCTCGGTCTGCATTCCTTCTTCGGACAGGCGCTGGCGAAAGAATCCTTTTCGATAGAGCAAGGACACCGCAACCATGGGAAGTCGAATGTCGGCCGCGGCGCGAATGGTATCTCCGGCCAGCACCCCCAGACCGCCGCTATAACTGGGCATGGCATTTTCCAGGGCAAATTCCATCGAAAAATACGCAACAAAGCGCTTCGGTGGGTGGGCGAATTGCGACATCGTTCCAGGGCTCCGTCAGATGCTGCTGCGCCGTCTCAATGAATCAGGACACGCTTTTCTCAGCCCTCTATTGTCCAAAAACCCCGCCGCTCAAGCAAGCGACTAACTCTGGCCCGTTGCTCTCAAGTCCGTTGTAACCTCTTCGTCGCTGGTTCGCTATAATCCCTGGTCATGCAAGGTGTGCTGGAAGGAATCCGGGTGATCGAACTGGCGGAGGCGCTCGCCGGACCCTATTGCGCGATGCTGTTAGGCGACTTAGGTGCCGATGTAATCAAGGTTGAAAGACCGGTGGTGGGCGACCAGTCGCGCGCCTGGGGACCACCCTTCCTAGGCACAGAGTCAGCCTATTTCCTCGCTACGAATCGCAACAAGCGTTCCGTTTGCCTTGACTACGACGACGCCGAGGGCCGGGAGATTCTGGAACGCTTACTCGTATCCGCTGACGTATTTCTATGCAATCAGCCGTCCCTTAATTCCCTCTCGCGCCGCGGCATCGATCCGGCCTCTCTTCGCGCCAAATATCCCAAGCTGATCTATTGCAGCATCACGGGCTACGGGTTTAGCGGGCCTAAATCAGGCCTGGCCGGCTACGACATCCTCGCTCAGGCAGAAGCAGGCGTGATGAGTTTCACGGGAGAACCGGACGGCGGACCCATGCGATTTCCGATCGCGATCGCGGACATGACCACCGGAATTTATGCAGCGATGGGCATTCTTGGCGCTTTATTCGCGCGTGAGCGGAACGGTGGATACGGCAATTACCTCGACATGTCTCTATTCGATTCCCAACTCACCTGGCTGGCAAATGTCGGTAGCAGCTTTTTGAATGCAGGAATTTCTCCCAAGCGTTGGGGCAACGCACATCCGAATATCGTGCCCTATCAACCATTTCGAGGTCATGACGGCCAGCTTTTTGTGGTTGGCATCGGTACTCAGTCCGCATGGCAGCGGCTGCTATCCTTGCTCGAACTCGAAAAGCTAATTGGCGATGACATCCGATTTCAAAATAACCCTGCGCGAGTAAAAAACAGAGAACATTTAATTCCAATCTTACAACAAAGATTCGACGCCCAGCCTGCTGCCGCGTGGCTTGGTCAACTGGCTGAAAGGGATATTCCCGCGGCGAGCATTCAGACCGTTGGTGAAGCGCTCGCCGACCCCCAAAGTCTGGCTCGCGGTCTAGTAGTCGAAATTGAACATCCCACCCTGCAAAGGGTCCGCAGTATCGCAAACCCGATTCGCTACCAGACCCAGTCGATTCAATACAGGTTGCCACCGCCGTTATTGGGTGAGCATTCTCGCGAGATATTTCTAGAGTTGGGATGCGTGGCGAGCGGAGAAAAAGGCCGCCAATAATTTTCGCCGAAGGTCCACAGCGTGCACATGCTGCTTTCTTATCAATATGTAACTTAAATATTACATTATTCTATCTACCGACAAACCCCAGCCTCTTACCGCGTGAAATTAATAAACGCGGTCAGCTTCCGTTATTTCGTCAACCAGGAGCCTGGTTTGTGATCCCCAAGACTGAACGTCGGTTATTGATTACTTTTTGCAATTTCAATATTTGGCCCGCACTGCGAGCCTCTTCGAGAAGATGGTTTGATCTACCGAATGTGCGGGGACGTGCCCATGATCTCACGCTCGGGCGGCAAGTATTTCCATGTGCATCTGGCAGACCAGCCGCTTCCCTATCCAGCGGAGAGAGACGCGAGCTCACAAATATGGTATCGCTCTGCTTCTGGTACGCTCACGCCAGGGCTGGCCGAACGACTCATACCTCAGTCGTCGTGCTCCCACGAAAACAGATGGAATACGCTGTTTTTTCCGAGAAATGGGACTCGTTGCCGATTTTTTGACGGCCATACTTCGAACGGATTCGCGATTAAATTCGCTCTATGAATTGCGAGAGGAAGTTCTCGTCGAACTGTTGTTCTAAGAGAGATCGTTGTCCCCAAGACGCCGTCACTTTTCCGCGATTGGGCTGTGCCGGGCCCGAAATCATTATAAGCGCGTCCGAGGTAGCATTGGCGCTTGCGTGGCTTGACCCAACCTGCCGCTTGCTTCCCGTTGCATGGTTCGATAGCGTCAAATAGGCGGGATGTCACCCCATCCTGACCTCAAGAGCGATTCAATTTGCCCAAAGGAAGGGCCTTTGACGAATCCAATCATTACCCTGACCACCGACTACGGACTATTCGACCATCTCGTTGGCGTCATGAAGGGCGCGATTCTTAAAATTAATCCTGACGCGCAAATCATCGATATCACCCACAACATTGCTCCGTTTGATTTGTTGGATGGGGCCCTGGCGATTACCTCCACTTACTCCTATTTTCCGCCGCGAACGATTCACGTCGTTGTCGTGGACCCTGGAGTCGGCACGGAGCGTCGTCCATTGCTCGTCAGCGGCCAAAACCAATATTTTCTCGCACCTGACAATGGCGTGCTCTCCGGCGTATATGAACGAGAGCATCCTGTCCTCGTCCGCAACATCACCAGCGAACACTATTTCGCTCGGCCAGTCAGCAAGACCTTTCATGGACGAGATGTTTTTGCGCCCGTCGCTGCGTGGCTTTCGAAGAGCTGGCAACCCGGCAGCATGGGCGAGGAGATTACCGATTTCAAAAAGTTCGTCATGCCGCGGCCCAAGGAAGCGGATGGACTGTGGAAAGGGGCTGTGCTAAAGGTCGATGTTTTCGGCAATCTGATCACGAACTTCCGGGCGGAAGATCTGTCACCGGAATCCCTGGAAAAGGGAGAAATCAATCTCCAGGTGGGAAATCAGGCGGTGACCCGCCTCGTACCCACCTTCGCGAATGGCAATAACGGAGAAGCGGTTGCGTACGTCGGCTCGAGCGGATATCTGGAAATCGCCGTGAACAAAGGGAGCGCATCGAAAGCTCTCGGTATCGGGCGTGGTGCAGCGGTGCTATTGGCTACCAAGTAGTCCGAATCCTGGTGCATTGCTTTGTGTTTTTTAGCGAGAATTTTCCAGTGCATCCATCTGAGAGCGTGTGCGCGGATCCAGCCAATCTCTCCAGGCATCTCCCAACAGATTGAACGCCAGCACCGCCAGCATCACTGCCAGTGCGGGGAATATGACCATATGCGGCGCATCGAACAGGTGATTGCGCGCGTCGTTGAGCATCGCACCCCAACTTGGAAGCGGCGCCAAGACACCCAATCCAAGAAAACTCAATGTAGCTTCGGCCAGAATGGCCCCGGCCATTCCAATGGTGGCTTGAATCAGCACGGGTTGCAGAATATTCGGCAGAAGATGGCGCCACAAAATGCGTACGGAGGTTGCGCCCAAAGACCGGACCGCAAGAACATACTCCAGTTCTTTGACTTTCAACACTTGTGCGCGTGCCAGGCGCGCGTAACCTGCCCAACCAGTGATAATCAAGGCAAAGATCACTTTGCCAATACCCGGGCCAAAGAATGCCGCAAAGGCAATCGCCAGAAGAATTCCCGGGAAAGACAGAAATGCATTAATGACGAGAAGATTCACGACGCGATCGAACGCTCCTCCCAGGTGCCCTGCCAACATGCCAATCGTCAAGCCGATACTGCCGCACCCAAGAACTACACAGATAGAAACCAGCAGCGAGATCCGTGCCCCGTACAAAGTGCGAGAGAGGATATCTCTCCCCAGTTCGTCGGTGCCCATCAAGTGAGCACGGGAAGGCGGCTGAAGGCGCGCCGCCAGATTTTGCGCTGCCGGCGCACTTGGTGCTATCCACGGAGCAAACAGCGCCAAAAGCAAAAGCATGCAAACAATTGCAAAACCAATTTTTGCCAGAGTGCTCTGGCGCAGGAATTCGCCGAGCGGATTCCTCTCACTCATGACAGGCGCACCCGCGGGTCGATAAATGCATAAAGAACGTCAGTCAACAGATTCACCAACACATAGGAAAGCGAGATAACCAGGATGCAGCCCTGCAGGAGCGGGTAATCCCTCGCCGAAATAGCCTGGACGGTAAGCCGGCCAATTCCCGGCCAGGAGAAAATCGTTTCCGTGACGATGGTGCCGGCCAGTAATGTCCCGAACTGCAAGCCAAGTATTGTGATAATCGGAATCAGCGCATTCCGTAAAGCGTGTCGAACTAACACAGTAGTCTCAGATAGTCCCTTCGCGCGCGCCGTGCGAACGTAATCACTGGAGAGTTCCTCGAGCATGGCTCCGCGAACCATTCGCGTCAGAATCGCTGCCAACGCCGCTCCCAAGGTGGCAGCCGGAAGAACGTAATTGAGCGGGCCACCTCGCCCTGAAACCGGCAGCCACCCGATCTTGATGGAGAATAGTGTGATCAGCAGGGGCCCCAGAGAGAAATTCGGCATCGCCAATCCGAACAGGGTAAGCACACCGATGACCCGGTCAGCGGGATGCCCTCGACGGTAAGCGGCCATGACCCCCGCCGGAATCGCAATCACCATGCAAACGAGAAGCGCTAGAAATGCCAATTGCAGTGTCGCTGGATAGCGCTCGAAAATTATCCGGCGGACTGGCGCCTGAAATTTGAAAGACTGCCCCAGGTCTCCACACGCAATCTGCCAAAGATAATTTCCGTACTGCACGAGGAGTGGTTTATCGAGACCCAGCGAGTGACGCAGTTGTTCAATTTGTCCCGGCGCCGCGCCTTCGCCAAGCATTTGCTCAACCGGATCGCCCGGAACAATGTGGATGAGTAAGAAAACTAGAGTTAGAACCAGCCAGAGTGCGGGTAACGTGAGCAGGAAGCGATGGAGTAGGTGGCGCGCCATTCTCAGCTAGGAGTATGCTCCTTGTCCGTCAGTTTCCGGTTGCTGGAATTGTGTTTCTCCAAGGCTACGGTCGCTTTCCGTTCGCGAGCGTCCGCTACTGACTCTCCAGCAGGAGTGCGCAAACGCTGGATCTTGACGCGCGCTACTCGGCGCCCGTCCATTTCTACAACTGTAAACCGGTACGCACCATATTCGAAGCTTTCACCACCGCGCGGAATAAATCCCAGTTGGTCCAGCACAAATCCACCGACCGTCGCGTAGGCAGGATCTTCGGGCAGCACGATGTTGTACTGGCTGTCCAGATCGCGAACATTCAACGCTGCGTCGAAAATCACGGCTCCATCGGCAAGCGTTAGTGGCCGTTCCACAACATCAAACTCATCATGAATCTCGCCAATCAACTGTTCGATCACGTCCTCCATGGTGACCAGTCCGAGTACGCTACCGAACTCATCCACAACAATCGCCATACCTATGTGCCGCGCGCGCAATTCGGACAGTAATTCACCCGCTGGTTTTGTTTCAGGGACGATCAGGATCTCTCGCAGCACCCGACGAAGGTCAAATGGCGGAAGAGGCAGTTTCTCCTCCAGTCGCCGTTCCGTATCCAGCAGCGCCCACATCATGTCTTTAACGTGGACGAATCCGAGGACGTGATCCTCGTTACCGCGGTACACAGGAATTCGAGAACGTTGGGTCGTGGCAAACAGACTCATCACCTGGTCTAGTGTCGACTCGATCGGCAACATGAACATATCCGGGCGAGAGACCATGATTTCCCTGACTTGCAACTGCCCAAGCTCAATGGCACTCAAAATAAATTTCTCTTCGCCTACGGCCAGCAGCCCGCGTTCGCGCGCCTGCTGAATCTGGATTTGCAATTCCTCTGTGGAGTGGGCCTGGCCATGGCTCACCGGAGCAGCGAGCCCGAGGGCTTTCACCAACACACCTGAAATTCCGTCCAGCAAGTCGATTGCCCATCGAAATGTTTTCAGAAACCATCGAAAGGGTCGCGCCACCATCAGTGCGACGCGTTCGGCCCGCACCAGGCTGATTGTCTTTGGAACCAACTCTCCAAAGACCACGTGTAGTGCGCTCAGCATCGCAAACGCGATGGTCAGGGCTGCTGCGTGAATCAATAATAAAGTTCGCGTGCTTCCCTCTGCCGGCATGATGCGCTGGACCAGTATCACCAGCGTGGCTTCGCCAAGTGCTCCGAGAGCCAGGCTCGCCAGCGTGATCCCGACTTGCACTCCAGAAACGACGCGGTGGAGGTCGCCCAACAATTGTTCAACAATTTTGGCTTGCGCATTGCCCTTTGCTACCAGCTGCCGGACCCGCGACATCCTCACCGCCACCAGTGAGAATTCCACGGCGGCGAAAAATCCATTCAACACCACTAGCAGCAGCACGCCAATTAGTCGCAGCAAAATCATCCTGTTGCACTATCCTCATTGGGGATTGTAACAGCAGACGGAGCCCTCTTGTCCGGATTGCAATGCCACTTTGCGCCCAACAATCTCGCTGTATCCCTTTCGTTCAGGTTGCGCCTTAAACTTGCGTCCAATAGAATTTTACTCTTCGGCTTGAGGCGGGTGAAGCTTGCGCACCATTTTGCGTGCAATACTCTGGATTGCAGCTCTCCTGTTCGTGGTGTTCGGAACCGTTTTCTGGTGGCTCGTCTACCGGCCTCTACCTCAGCTCGATGGCAGCATCGCCGTCGCCGGCTTGAGCAAAGACGTCACCGTCGATCGCGACAACTGGGGCGTTCCCCACATCCGCGCCTCTTCCGTAGAAGATCTCGCCGAGGCACAAGGTTATGTCCTAGCTCAGGACCGCCTCTGGCAGATGGACTTGCTTCGTCGCGTTGCCAGAGGCCGCCTGTCTGAAATCCTGGGCCCTGCCACCGTTGCGATCGACAAGGAATTCCGAACCTTCAATTTCGCCCGCGCCGCGGACCGCGATGTCCAACAGATGGATCCGGAATCCCGTAAAATCATGGAATCCTACGCAAGGGGTGTGAATCGCTTCATTGAGCAGCATCCCTCGCGCCTGCCAATGGAGTTTTCTCTTCTGAAATACAAGCCGGAACCTTGGCTGGTTTCGGATTCGCTGGTAATCGCAGGTTATATGTATCGCACCTTGACAGACACGCGGCATGCGGAATTGAACCGCGCCGCTGTACTTGCGAAGGTAGGCCCGGATCTGGCAAAGGATCTCTACAGCGAAGATGCTTCAATGGATCACTTTGTCGTTGGCGACCCGAACGTAGAAAAGAATCCTCACGTGTTATCGCAAGCGGATTCCGACGACGATGACGACGATGAAATGGACTACGACGATGTGCTAAAGGCCGATCGCAGCTTTCCGGACCAGCACAAATATTCTTCAAGACCCGACTTCACAAGCGCTATGGCCGCCAACGTCACGGATTGGCTCGAAGTCGGACAGCGCGACGTGCGTCACATGTTGGGTAGTAACAATTGGGTGGTGAGCGGCGCTCACACGGCCACCGGCAAGCCTCTGTTGGCCAATGATACGCATCTTGAGCTGACGATCCCTCCCATCTGGTATGAGGTTCATCTGACCGCCCCGGGCTGGAATGTCAAAGGGTTCACGCTTCCAGGCGCGCCGATGGTAGTGATTGGTCACAACGATCGGATCGCGTGGGGGTTCACGAATAACGGTGCTGATGTGTTGGACCTATACATCGAAACATTTAACCCCGCCAACCCGGCTGAGTACCGCTTCAATGGCAAGTGGCGGCGGGCGGATATCTTCGATGAAGTCATTCATGTGAAAGGCGGTCCAGACGAGCGGTTGAATCTCGTGGTAACTCGGCATGGGCCGGTGGTGTTGCGCGAAGGTGACAAATCTTTTGCGATGCGCTGGACGGCTTTGGAACCCGGAGGCTTGTCGAACACCTATAATTGGCTAGGCAAAGCCCAAAACTGGAAAGAATTCCGGGAAATTCTCAGCCATGTCTGGGGCCCAGGACAAAATGTGATCTATGCTGATGTCGATGGCAACATCGGCTTCACCGTGGCGGCCCGAGTCCCCATTCGAAAGAAAGGCCACGGCACTGTTCCCGTACCGGGAGATACCGACGAATACGAATGGACGGGTTACATTCCCTTTGAGCAAATGCCGCAGAGTTTTAATCCGGAGAGCGGCTTCATAGCTACCGCAAATGCGCGCGTGACCGGGCCGGACTACAAACTCTACCTGACCGATGATTGGGAAGAACCATACAGAACCGCACGCATTTATGATATGTTGCACGACAAGCACGATTTGCGGCCGGAAGACATGTTGAAGGTGCAAACAGATACGTACAGCTACCCGCACGTATTTATCGCCGAACAATTGGCAGCGGCAGCCAAGGCCGCGCCCCCTAAAGACGAGCGCGCAAGAAAGTTAATTCAGGAAGCCCGGGAGTGGAATGGTATCGCCGACGCAAACTCCGCCGTCGTGTCGTTCCTGAACTCGACTCTTTACCGTGCGCTCGATCTGATCCTGGAGCCAAACGTTGGAAAAGTTACGGAATTATATGATTGGCGAAAGGTTGCGTTCTTGCAACGAATTTTGACCGAACGCCCTGCTCGCTGGCTGCCATCAGAATTTAAAAGCTACGACGAACTGCTCACTGCGGCGGCCGACAAGGCCGTGATTAGCCTTCAGGACAAGACGAAGGACCCTAATCCGGAAGATTGGATTTGGCAGCGATTTAACTCTCTCGATATGCTCCACCCCATTGGTCGCGAAGGCCTTTTACGAAAATTATTGAGCCTGACGAATCAGCCGCAGTCCGGTACTTCATTCAGTCCTCGAGCCGCTTCCCGCCACCATGGGCCTTCCGAGCGATTTGTCGCCAATCTGGCCGATTGGGATCAGTCGATCATCCTGATTCCCGCCGGGGAATCCGGGCAACCGGGAAGTGAACATTACAAAGATCAATTTCACTATTGGCTCGATGGCAAACCCATTTACGGGCCATTCAGCGCCGGCGCGGAAACTCGCACCAGGAAGCACACGCTCACATTGAAGCCCGCAAATTAAATCCAGTGTTCCAAAACTCGCCATTCCCTCTTTCATACGCAATTCACTTCTGTTACGAGAACCTCATGCCCGAATTGCCAGGAGTGGAAGCCATAGCACGCACGATGCGGCCGCTTGTCCTGGGGCAAACAATTCGATGCGTACGCGTCTTCCATCCTGTCCTCATCCGGCCGCAAACCGTTGCGCACCTCAATGAACTGGCCCGGGGAAGACGGATCGAGAACGTCAGTCGTGTGGGCAGGTACCTCTTCTTAAATTTGGATCGCGGGCGCCTGCTGCTGAACCACATCAACCGCGGGGAAGACGGGACGCACACCGATATAGCGTTTGAATTGAGTTCCGGCGCGCTCGGCATTGTTGATCCACGCCACCTTGCCCAGATTCACGCCGGCAGGACGGAACGGATTGCCGCCCACTAAAGACTCTTGGCGTCGATGCTCTCTCCCCCAAATTTACCCGCTCGCGACTACGACAAACACTTGCCAAATCCAAGCAGCCTCTGAAGAAATTTCTTCTTGATCAGAGTCGCATCGCGGGAATCGGGAACATCTATTCCTGCGAAGCGTTGTGGCGCGCGACTTGATCCGCGGCGCCAAGCCCATTCCATCTTGCCAGCTGAAACCGACAAACTTTATAAAGCGATTGTGTCTGTTCTTCACCGTGCTTTAGAATGCTGCTTGGAACCGGCGCCTGAGTTTCATAATCCGAATTGGTGGTTTCAAGGCTTGGAACACATTCTGCGAGTCTATCAGCGCGAAGGATTGCCTTGCCGGCGCTGCGGCGAATCGATTCGGCGCATTAGCCAGGACAGGCGTTCTACATATTGTTGTTATCGTTGTCAAAAATAGAGTTGCATAGTCGCGGAATGGCAACGCGGATTCCGGCGAGATTGGCGGATAGCTTGAACTTACCTGTGCAGAAAAAATCGGAGCCTACCAAAAAGCCTGATTTCGAACGCTCCTTGGCTAGACTTGAAGAGGTGGTCAGCAAGCTGGAAAGCCCGCAACTTTCTCTTGACGAGGCCATGAAACTTTTTGAAGAGGGCGTTGGCCTGTCGCGCGAATGCCAAAAGCAACTGGAAGAAGCAGAAGGCCGCGTCGAAATCGTTCTAAAAAAGCCTGATGGAAAAATGGTCACCGAAGCATTCGAAGCAGAAGGGGAATGAAACTGATGAATGAGCTCTGCCCCAGCCCACTGACCTGCACTTCCAGCCGATGAAAGTGCCCGATTTTTTCGAAGCAGATCGCCTGGCCGTGGACGCCTCTTTGCAACGCCTGATGCCTTCGGAGATGGTGCCTCCGGTATCGATTCACACGGCGATGCGCTATTCCGTTTTTGCCGGTGGCAAGCGCATCCGCCCGATTCTTTGCTTGGAAGCCGCTCGCATTTTCGCTGAGGAGGTGGACCACGCGCACTTCCCTGCTTGCGCGATCGAATTCATCCACACGTACTCGTTGATTCACGACGACCTTCCAGCCCTGGACAACGACGATCTGCGTCGTGGCAAGCCTACCTGTCACAAGAAATTTGGCGATGCTATCGCCATTCTTGCCGGTGACGCGCTCTTAACTCTAGCTTTTGAAACAATTGGAAAATCGACAGTCTCTCCGGACCTCCGCGTCGCCATGCTGACGGAAATCTCGACCGCGGCAGGCACCGTCAACGGAATGGTGGGCGGCCAGGTCGCCGACATCGAAGCCGAAGGCAATCAGGTCAGCCCGGAAATGCTCGAAGACATCCATCGTTCGAAGACCGCCGCGCTGATTCGCGCTTCGATTACCGCGGGTGCGATCTCCGCCGGCGCACCACTGGAAGATGTAAAGCGCCTCCGCAGTTTTGGCGAAACCATCGGCTGGGCGTTCCAGGTCACCGACGATATTCTGGATGTCGAAGAATCTTCGGCCGCGCTCGGAAAAACTGCCGGCAAGGACATCGCACAACAGAAGGCCACCTATCCCTCCGTCTTCGGCCTGGAACGTTCCCATGAAATTGCCAATGAATTGGCCGGCAAAGCCATCTCGGAATTGTCCGTTTATGGTGAAAAGGCCAAACGTTGCGACGCCATCGCGGAGTTTCTGGTCCTTCGACGCGCTTAGATTTCGCAGTCCCGCAAACCAAATGACTCCCAAAATCTCACGCAAGCGGCTGGATGTTTTGCTCGTGGAACGAGGGCTCGCTAGTCTCGCCAGAAAGCCCAAGCCATGATTTTGGCCGGAGAAGTGGAGATCAACGGGAAACGCGCCGACAAGGCTGGAATGAGCGCTGCCGAAAATGCTCGCGTGGAGGTCCATAGCCGACTCCAAAAATATGCCAGTCGCGGCGGCTTCAAGCTGGAGGGCGCGATCGAAGATTTTCATGTCGCAGCAAACGGCAAAATTTGCCTCGATGTCGGCGCTTCCAATGGCGGCTTCACCGATTGCTTGTTGCAGCAGGGGGCAGCGCGGGTATATGCGGTGGACGTAAACACCGATCAATTGGCCTGGAAGCTTCGCGAAGATCCCCGCGTCGTCCCAATTAGAAAAAATGCCCGCGAACTGTCGGCCGCAGACTTGCCTGAGGCGGCGGACTCTGGTCGTCGCCGACGTTTCCTTTATTTCCGTCAAGAAAATCCTGCCGGAGCGGTGCAGTGTGCCAACCCCGCAGCCGATTTCCTGATCCTGATCAAGCCGCAATTTGAATTAGAACGCGAAGAAGTAGGCCACGGGGGCATTGTCCGCGGATCTCTGCTTCACAAGAAAGCCATCGAGAGCGTTCGTCACGCTGCACAATCTCTTGGCCTGAATTGCCTTCAAATTGCGCCCAGCAAACTTATGGGTGCGGAGGGCAACCAGGAGTATTTCCTTCACGCCAGAAAAGTCCATAGGGTAGAATCCCAATAATCCATGCCACCGACACCCGCGTTTAAAACCATCGGCATCATTTCTCGCCCCAGGCGCTCTACTCTGGCTGAAGTCGTGCCCGCTCTCCTGCACTGGCTTGAGAAACGCGGTGTCAAAGCAGTCTACGATGGAGAAACCGCCATTTGCATGAAAGCAGATGGTAAAGGCAAGACACGCGATCAAATCGCGGAAGAGGCTGATCTTTTTCTGGTTCTCGGAGGTGACGGAACCCTTCTGGCGGCCGCGCGCGAAGCCGCTACTCGCGGAATTCCCATCTTGCCGATCAATATGGGTAGCCTCGGTTTTCTAACCAGCTTCACCCTCGAGGAACTTTATCCGGCACTCGAGGCGGCGCTTTTCGGAAACTATGCGATGGATGAACGTGTTCTTTTGCTCGTGGAACGCGTCAATGGCGATCGGGTTCTCACGCAGCAACGCGTTTTGAACGATGCTGTCGTCCACAAGGGCACGCTCGCGCGCATGATCGAACTCGAGTTATACATAGACGGTGGGTTCGTATGCCGCTATCGTGCCGATGGCCTAATCGTTGCCACGCCCACGGGCTCAACAGCTTACTCTATGTCTGCGGGAGGTCCAATTGTACACCCAGCGGTAGAATCCATCTTGATCACGCCAATTTGTCCGCACACGCTCAGCGACCGCCCTGTTGTTGTGCACGACACCTCAAAGGTAGAATTGCTGCTAGGGGAGAGTTCGGACTCCGTGTTTCTCACCCTGGACGGCCAGACCGGTTTACCAACACAACTGGGAGACCGCGTAAGAATTACGAGAGCAACAGAACGCTTGAAGTTGATTCATCCACCGAATAAAACCTATTTCGCAATCCTTCGGAATAAACTGAAATGGGGCGAAGCCTAAGTTCTTATTTCAAAAGGTCCGTGCGCAACAAGTCTTTTCTCGTTTCACGGCGTCGGATCAATCTGGCGCGTTTCCCGTCCACCAGTGTTTCCGCCGGTCGGCATCTGGCGTTATAGTTTGAGGCTTGCGCCATTCCGTACGCTCCCGCCGCCCAGATGGCCACCAGATCATCAGGCTTCGCTTCGCCCAAGGGCCAACCTTCAAGAAAGCAATCGCCCGTTTCACACACCTGACCAACAATATCCACAGGTTTTCGATCTCTCGAACTGGCTTTACTTCGTTGAACTACTTTCGTGATCGGGTGGGGCGCATCGTACAAAATAGGTCGCATGAAATCGTTCATCGCCGCGTCGATGATCACAAATCCCTTTGAAGTATTTTGTTTTGAGTAGATCACTCGCGACAACAGAACGCCCGCGGGAGCGATCAGCGATCGCCCGGGCTCCAGCAGCAGGCTCACGCCTAACGGCTTTACGATCTCGGCAACCATGCGTGCATATGCTTCGCGTGAAGCCGGCTGCTCGTTTGTATAACGCACACCCAATCCGCCGCCGAAATCGAGATACTTTAGATTAATGTCTACCTTGCGCAATTCCATAAGATAGCCGGCCAAGCGCTGCAATGCCCGCCGAAACGGGTCAAGCGAAACAATCTGCGACCCGATATGCGCGCTGATGCCCTGCCAGCGAATTTGTTTGGCGTCTTTATGTGCGAGATACAAAGCGCGCGCCGCGGGCCAGCTTAGGCCGAATTTGTGCTGGTACAAGCCAGTAGAAATGTGTGGATGGCCGCCAGCCTTTACATCCGGGTTCACGCGAATCGAGACGCCCGGCTCTTTCCCCGTTTTCCGCCGTGATCGTTCCGCTTCTTCCAGCAAAATTTCCAGTTCGGCTTCGGATTCAATGTTAAATTGCAGAATACCCTGGCTCGATTTGAGGCCGATTTTATAATGCAACCCTTCGCGAATCTCTTCTCTCGTTTTTCCGACGCCGGAAAAAACGATACGGTCGCAGTCAACGCCAATTCGGCGAAGGTGCTCCAGTTCGCCGCCGGAAACAATATCGAAACCGCATCCGCGTTGTGCCAGCAGTTTCAAGATGGAGAGGTTGCCGTTAGCCTTCACCGCGAAGCAAAGCAAATGAGGAAGATTCCCCAAGCCGGAATTCAGTTCCAGCAGCGACTCCTCGATTGCGCGCCGGCTGTACACATAGGTTGGGGTTCCGAAGTTTCGGGCGATCCGTTCCATGGCGACGCTTTCGCAGAAAACTTCTCGCCCGTGACCACTCTCGCCTTTTCTCCACGCAAACTGCGGCGTAAACGCCGTGGGATCGACGTATTCGAGATTCTTGCGGGCTTTGCGTTTGCCGCTCATTTCACTTTTACGATGACCAGGGTACGGTCGTCGGAAAGCGGAGCATTTTGCGAGAACCAATCCACTTCGTTCAGCAGCACGTCGGCAAGTTCCGCGGAGGTTCGATCGTGATATTTTTCGACCAGCGCTCGCAGCCGTTCCATGCCAAACAACTGCCCTTCGTTATTCGCGGTTTCCGCAAGCCCGTCCGAGTGGAAAACAAGAATGTTGCCGGCGTCTAACGTGACACCCCACTCGTCGTACTGCACTTCCTCGAAAATTCCCAGCGGAAAGCCGGTCAACTCGATCTTGTCGCAGCGGCCATCTTTGTAAAGAAGCGGCTGCGATTGTCCCGCGTTCGCCACCCTGAGCTTTTGCCGGCCTTTTTGCCACGTCGCGTAGCACGCGGTCATAAAACGCCCCTCAATTCGGCGCTCGCTCACCAGATGATTCATCTGCTTAAGCATTTCCGCGGGCTGCAGCTTCTGCGGCGCCAGGCTGCGCATAATCCCGATGGCCACCGCGCCATACAATGCGGCCGCAGTTCCCTTTCCGCTTACATCCCCAAGTGCTATGCCCAGTTGCTGCGGGCCATAGCGCAAAAATTCGTAAAGATCGCCGCAAACCTCGCGTGCCGATAAATATCGGGCTGCTACATCCAATCCGTAATCATCGGTCGGCACTGGCCGCAACAGCGCGCCTTGAATTCGCTTCGCCGCTTGCAGGTCGCGGTCCAGTCGGGCTTCGTCTCGAGCCACCTGCTCATACAGTCTGGCGTTTTCAAGTGAGACCGCCAGATTGGCGGCCAAAATAGAAAGCGTTTGCACATGATCGCCAGTGAAGTAATTCAGCTGGGGGCTTTCCAGGTCGAGCACGCCAATTACTTTTCCTTTATGCATCATCGGAATTGCAAGCTCCGAGCGTGTCTCGGGATTCACCATCAGGTACCGGTGATCCCCTGTGACGTCCGGTACGATCACCGGCTCTTGCAGAGTCGCCGCCGCCCCAACGATCCCTTCCGTCGCCGCCACCCGCAATTTTCCTTGCACTCGTTGCCCGTGCTTCACGTCAATTCGATGACGAAATACTTTCTGCTCGTCGTCATACAACATTAGGCTCAGGATTTGATAATCTATGACGCGTTTCACTGCTTCCGCGGCTCGCCGTAACAGCTCCTCGACATCAAGGATGGAGCTCATTTCGCGGCTCACTTCGTTCAAAACCAAAAGTGTTTCCGCCTGGTTGCTTACCTGTTGAAACAGCCGCGCGTTTTCGATGGCAACTGCCAGCCGGCTGGCCAGCAAAGTCAATATGCCCTGTTGATCCTTCGTGAAGTAATCCAGCTGCTGGCTCTGAATGTCCAGCACACCCACGCATTTGCCTCGTAGCATGAGAGGGACTGCCAATTCGGAGCGCACTGATTCAATGGCATTAATGTAACGCGGATCTTGCGACACGTCGCTCACGCGCACGGCATGGCCGGTGGCTGCAGCCGTCCCGGTTATGCCCTGGCCGATGGGAACTCGCAAATTTTCGGCCAGCCCGATTGGATATCCGATCGCGAATCGGTGCTGGAGATATAAACCATCTGCATCCACCATCAGCACGCCAAATAGCTCATAGTCGATATGACGTTTGATGAGCGACGCGGTGTGGAGCAGCACTTCGTCGAGGTTCAGCGACGCGTTTACTTCTTCTCCGATTTCCGTCAGCGTCGCCAGAACATCTGCCGGGATTTCCGGGCTTTCGTTCACATTCTTGATTGCTATTTTGGACTCTGTCGATTCCATGAAGTGTATCTAGTATAGCAGGCAGCCTGGGACTATTGAGCCCGATGTTGCTGCAATTCTGGTTTTTTGTTTGACGACAGGCGGAGAACGCACACTGCGGGGAGATTTCTGTACCGTTGATCAAAATCGAGGCCGTAGCCCACTACGAACTCGTTGGGAATCGCAAAACCGGTGTAATTCGCTTTGACGTCGGCGATGCGGCGCTCCACCTTGTCAAATAGTACGACCGAACGGAGATGCTTGGGCCGCCGTTCTTCGAACAAGCGCAGCAGATATTTCAGCGTCAGCCCCGTATCCAGAATATCTTCCACCAGTATCACCGTTCTTGACTCGATGCTAACGTCCAAATCTTTTGTCAGCCGCACTTCACCCGTTGAATCTGTGTTGGATCCGTAACTGGAAACTCCAATGAAATCGAATGATACTTCGCCGCGCAATTCTCTCGCCAGATCAGCAAGAAAAAATACCGAACCCTTCAGCACCCCGACGAGGTGCAGTTCGCTCTTTGGAAAATCCCGCCGGATTTCCTGCGCAAGCTGTTTGACCCTTCGGCGAAGCTTGGCTGCTGAAATCAACACGCGCAGCGACTCGCCGGCACGATAACCAGGTCGTTCACCATTACGCAACGCCTTGTTTTTCTTCGCCAACGACAATTACCTCTCGCGCAGACTCATTTTATTCTGCCGGACCGGCGATTGGACCTGTTCAGCTTATGAGCTGTCGCCCTACAAATCGATTTCCCGCCTTCACAGTGCCGCCCATGCTAAGTGGCTCCTGCGCGAACTGTCAATTCAGCGGCCCATCGGTCTTTGTTAATGAGACCCTCTGTGTCTTTCCTCAGTTATACTTTTCCCGGACAAAACGCATGTTCCCCATCGCCAAATCCGTTTTACTTACCTTCTCCGCGTTGTTCCCCATTGTGAATCCTCTCGGGGGCGCTCCCATTTTTCTTTCTTTGACCAACTACTACTCAACCGAGCAACGAAAGATTCTTTCCCGACGTATCGCTATTAACAGCTTGCTCTTACTAGCGGGTTCTTTTTTTGTTGGCACGCATATTCTGTCCTTCTTCGGCATTTCCATTCCTGTCGTTCAAGTGGGCGGAGGACTTGTGGTCATGTCTGCAGGCTGGAAAATGCTGAACCAGAAGGAAGAAGATGAGTCGCGGCAAGATGTGCATCGCACGGTAGACCTTCGCGACCTCGTCAGCCGCGCCTTTTATCCGCTCACCTTGCCGCTGACCGTCGGCCCTGGCTCCATCTCCATCGCTATCACTCTCGGTGCAAACGAGCAGCACGAAAATCTTCTCTTCTCTATAGTCGGCGCATTAATTGGGATGTTCCTGATCGCCTTGAGCGTTTACCTCTGCTATGGATTTGCAGACCGCCTGGCACGAGTTTTGGGCGCGACGGCGATGACCATCATCATGCGCCTATCTTCTTTCCTGCTGGTTTGCATCGGCGTCCAGATTTTCTGGAATGGTATTTCTGCGTTGCTGAAGAGTCTTCCCGTCTTCCATCAGTAGATCTAAGAATTTAATTGCCCCAATTCGGCAATTCTCGCCTCTTCAACATAACTTCCGCGGCCCAGCTTCCCAAGTACACTGATTGCGCCACGCCATGTCCGGAGTAGGCCCCCAGCACAATCGCGTTCTCGGAATACCGATGCCTGGCAAAAACGGGTTTCCATCCCTCGGCGATGCAGATGGGCCCTCCCCATCGATGTGTGAACGAGACTTTCGAGAGGCAACCATGAAGCCCACGAATGCGCTTTTCGAGCCGCGAGAGCATCGCTGTTGCCTCACCCTCGCTCACGTCGAGCGTCTCCAGTTCCCGCCAGTCGTCCATGTGGACCAGCCCACTGCCGAAGATCACGGAGTTTTCCAGTGTTCGCCCCCACAAATACGGCATGTCCACAGTATAAAACGGCTTCGTCTCCCAGAGCCCCAATTCGCGGATCGTCGCCTCTGGTAATTCGTTCGTTTCGACCGCGAGTGTGAAGGTCGGCTGTGCTCGACCTCCCAGGTCGTTCAATTCGAGGGAGTATGCGTTGGTGGCGAACAATACTTTTTGAGCATCCACGATTCCACGCTGCGTCTGCAGCCTTATACCCTCGGAGAAGCTCGCTCGTTCCACCTCGCATCTTTCAAAGAGAAACACCCCAAGCTTTTCAGCCGCCCGTGCCAACCCGCTAACAACTTTGCCCGGATTAATCGTGCCCCCGGGAACCTGCTTCACCGCTCGCAGTTCTCCCGAATCATTCCAACAAATGGGTGAGCCAGGCAATGGTGCAGCTCGCGCTAATTCGTAAGCGCCGGGCAGCACCAAATCACCTTGGACATTCAATTCACGCAAGATCCTCTGATACCCGTCCAGCACGTCTCCCAGCCCCAGCAAGTCTCCCGCTGCGCTCTCAGCGAGGACCACTCCTCCGGTGTGTCCGCTGGATCCTGCTCCAATCACCATAGCTTCAAATAGACAGATTTTCGACTCTGGTGAGAACTGTTTTAGCCGTGCAGCAGCCGTCAATCCTGTAAAGCCGCCGCCGACAACCGCAAAATCCACGGATCTTGGCAGTTCATGCTTTGCAGGGACGAAGTCGATCGTCCACGGCCGAGAGCCCCACTTCTTTCTCTTGTGATCCCAATCCCTATGATCCATTCACTTTTCCCTTTGTAACAATTCCTTAGATGCGGTGCGACAATCTTCGTGCAAACTAGCTGATGCCGGTAGGCCAGCGGGCTCAATTGACACTGGCTGGAGTCAACTTTATGGAGCAAAACGGAACTACCCTGACCGAACCGTGGCTTAGAAATACCCTCAACGACGTATCCGCCGGCCCGCGGGCTGTCCTCCACGCCCTTGAGTTGGCACGAGAGGATCTCAAAAAATGGGCCGGTGATTTAACCGACGACGAACTGAATCAACGTCCCTTTGGCATTCCCCCGATTGCATTCCATTTGCGCCACATCGCTAGAAGCCTGGATCGACTCCTCTCTTACGCGGAAGGCCGACTGCTGGCCCCAGAGCAGATTGCTCTCTTGCAGGCAGAACTAGTCCCCGAAGGGAAAAGCAGAGAGTTGTTCGACGAACTTTCCGCTGCGCTCGATCTGAGTGCACGAAGGATACGTCGACTGGCCGCTGAAAATTTCGATTCAAGGCGGCAAGTTGGAAGTAAGCAGCTACCGACCACATTAGGTGGATTGCTGGTCCATGCGGCTGATCACACGCAACGTCATGTTGGTCAGGCGATTACGACAGCCAAAATAGTTCTGGCCACTCGCAAAGCTTAGTCGTTTTTGCAAAAATCGGACCAGGAACGAAGGCTTGGGGAATATCTATTCTTCCATTTAGTTTTAGAAAAGCGACGTCGGCCGACGCGTCCAGCTTTTCCCTTTGACCTTCGAGACTTCTTCTACGTCCTTCACATACGCTCCCGCCTGCGTCAATACATGATGTAGGTCGTTGCCGAGACTGATAAACGGAAATCCTTTTTCCAGAAATTCGCCCACGCGCGATGTCCCAAATAAAAACAGGCCCAAGATCAGGTTGTTCTTGCGCGCCGCTGCCACTAGTTTGTCAGTGGCTGCTCCCAGTTCCGGCGAGGTATACATGTGCGGGAACTCGTATTTTTCGTATAAGCCCATGGACATGCACAAATCATTCTGCCCAAGGAAGAGAATATCGATCCCCGGCACCGCAGCAATTTCGTCGATGTTCTTGATGCAGTCCGCCGTTTCCACTTGTAGCGCAACGATCAGATTATCGTTCGCGCTGCCGGCATAACCGAGCAGGCCTTCCTTGTTCATGCTTCGTTGTGGGAAATAAACCGAGCGCGTTCCCGTCGTCGGATACTTTGTGCAACTCACCGCCGCGCGGGCCTCTTCCGCCGTGTTGATATATGGCACCAGCACGCCGTCCGCGCCCATATCCAGCGACTGCTGAATTCCCGGGCGATCGCTATAACCGCCCACGCGCACGAGCGATTTTGCGCCGCCGCTGGCAACGCCGCATAGCATTGCAGACAGCCTCTCATAGCCCATTGGGCCATGTTGAGAATCCACCAGCAACCAATCGTAGCCGCTGTGTGCAAGCTGCTCCGCTAAGGTAGGTGAATGCGAGTTTAGGAAAAGTCCTAATTTTGGCGTACCTGCGCGCAATTGCTTCTTAAATTCGGCTCCACTGAGTGTCGCTGAAGACATAGGCAAAGCTCCTTCTAAAAGTATGAGTGCTTATAGAGTCGAGACAGTGTACTAGAGAACGCTCAAATCAAGCCAATTCAATGAAGATACAGGCGGCCTTTAGCCTTCAGATGATGGGTGGCCGAGCGCCTAATCTCAAAGATATTTGACCAGCACAACCGAATTCCGTGTTTCGTTGTAAACCAGCTCATCGACCATTTGCTGTGTTAACAACAGGCCGAGGCCGCCGGGCCGCAACCCTTTTTCCTCACGAGCCTTCATGTGCGCGATAGGATCTTCCTCTGGATTGTTCACAGCGGCGTGGCTCAAGTCTTCTATCTTGAAACCGGGTCCGGGATCATCAAGCCTGTACATCAGCATTTTCTTCGTCCGAACGTAGGAAATTCGCACCTTCAGATTGGGATCGAGGCGCCCGCCCCATTCAATTGCGTTGTTTAATAGTTCTCTGAATGCGTATCCGACCTTTTCAATCACATCCGGCGGCAAATCATTTTCCATATGCGATAAAAAACTCTGCACCCGTCCGACAACTGATTGTTCGCACGGCACAAGGAGTTCGATCCACTGCGGCTTCGCGGAAATGATCTCGATGAGCGGCGCGGAGGGGTTCGAAGAGAGTGCACTGTCCAGCGTCAAAAGCAAGTTGTCGGCTTCCAGTGGTTTGATCAGGAATTGGTATACGCGTCCGCGCAGCGCGCTCAACACCGTGTCTGATGTCTTGTCCGTGGTCATCACGATAATTTTGGGGATTTGTTTTGCCGATTGCAGCTTGCCGAGAAGCCCGAGGCCGGTCAACTTCGGCATCCAGATGTCCAGCAGCACAAGATCGAATTTTTTCTTCTGTATCGCGCGCAACGCGCTTATGCCGTCCGCCACTGTTGAAACAATGTACCCATTCTTCTTAAGCACGCCGCCGATCATTTGCCTGGTGGTTGCATCGTCGTCCGCTACGAGAATATGGGGCATCGAGGAACTCCGGCACATATCTTGATCTTCGCGACGACGATTGCTTCATCGCTTTCGCCTGAAGAGCTTCTTCCTTCTCCTGGTTTCCTGTTTTGTAGCGGATGAAGCTCCGGCCAATGATACTTTCGCGTATCCTCTCAGGTTTTCCTTCAACTTCGCAATCTCTTCTTGAAGCAAAAGCAACTCGCGTTCGGCCTCCCGGAAGTCAGATATCTGTCCCAGGTCCTGCAGCGATTGCGTGTGCTGGGCAGCCTTTGCCGCGCCAAAAATACTGACAGATCCTTTTAACGCGTGCGCCCGGGAAGACACCTCGGCTCCATCCCTGCGTTGAACAGCTTTCCGGATTGTTTCGAGTCGCTTTGGCGTCTCTCGCAAGAACGTCCGAATCATTTGTCGCAGAAGCTTGTCGTCACCGCCCACACGCTGCAAGAGTTCTTCCAGACCCGCGATCGCCTTCGCGGCAGATTTCTCTGCAGGGGGCTCCGGCGCCGCTTTTTGCTTGGGGTCGCGTAAAAACTTCTCCAGCGCCCCGAACCGGAATGGCTTCCCCAGCACCCAATCGAATCCTGCGGAAATCAGGCGCGCTTTATCTTCGGGTGTGTTATTTCCCGTAAGGGCCACCAGCAAACTCCGCTTTTCCTGATCCTTCTGTGTTTCACGGATGTCTCGCGCCGCTTGCACACCATTCTTCAGCGGCATTTCTTCGTCAAGAAGAATCACATCAAAGTGCCTGCTTCGCGCGGTTTCCAGAGCGGCTTCGCCATTGCTCACCGTAATGACCACATGGCCGTAGCGCTCAAGCTGGCGCGTCGTGAGCGTCCGAATATCTTCCTGATCGTCAGCGAGCAAGATATGCAGCCCGCGCTGCTTCTCCATTTGATCTTCTTTGGTATCGATCATCGATATTTTTTTTATTCCTGGTGGTCCGGTAGACTCCGTCGTTAGCGCGCGTGGAAGCCGAAACCAGAACCGCGATCCTTTCACTGGTAGCGAAGCGCATCCAATTGAACCGCCCCAGCGTTCCACGGTGATCCGGCAAAAGTACAGGCCCAATCCCTCCTTGCCTCCGCTTTCCTTGCCCTTCGTGAACAGGCCGAAGATCTGTGCGGGGCGAAGTTCGTCAGGCAGGCCCGGTCCTTCATCATCTATGTACGCCTTAAAATACCCTCCATCGTCTTCGATACCGATGGTAACCTTTGCTCGTTCGGGAGTATAGCGAAGCGCGTTTTCTAGCAGGTTTGCAAACACTCGACATAGCCGCGTCTCTTCGCCCTGCACACGCCAGCTTCGATTCGCAACCAGTTCTTCGTTGAATGATAATTGGACGCTCTTCGCTTCGAACGCTGGCGCCAGAGTTTCCGCTACGTTTCGTGCCGCCGCCAGCAGATCCGGCGCAGCATCCGGGGATTTGTCTGCTTCCAGACTTGCGTGCAGGTCCGCGGAAAAAGCGCGAAGTATCTCGCGAATCATGTTTTCCTGCTGCTGGCTCGCATGCTTCCCCAGTTCGATGTATTTTGCAATTCGCTCGGCATCGTTCTCCATCGCCAGGCAATCAAACGAACCCCGCATGGCGCTCAATGGTTGCGATAAATCGTGAACAATGCAATGCAGGAGAATCTCTTTCTTTTGAATCTCGCTCACCAGTTTCTCGTGCTCGAGCGCGGCGTTTCTTGCCCTCTGCAGTATCCCCGCCTGCTCCGTAAACTGTGGATCCGGTGAATGTATCAGCAGCAGCTGTCTTCCATCCAATTGCAACGCTTTGGCTTCGATTGGAATTTCACGTCCGGATTTTTCTTTTTCGATCCACGTCCCCGACTCACATGTTCCGACCTCTTCCCTTTCCCAAAATGCCGCAGCGTCTATCAAGAAATTGTCGAGGAACGGAGAAACTTGCGACATGGAGGCGGTTTTTCTTTTCGAATCAAAGATAGGAAACAATTTTGCAAACCAGTCCGGAGCTTCCGACAAAACAGAAAACGCGTCGCCGCCTTCACGTTCCAATACAACATAGCCCAATTGGTGAATAACGGTTGAAAGGTGCGCGGACATGGTCAGGGCAACAACTTTCGGGCGAGTTGATTGAACGCTTCTTCGACATTCTCTCCCGTTTTTGCACTGGAACGGAGGATGCCACGGTGATTTGCCGCGAATTGCTCTTCCAGTCCAGCATCCAACTGCCAATCCCCCGCCAGGTCGCACTTGTTTACCACAAACACGAAGGGAATCTCGCCCACCTCTTCCTTCACTCGTTGCTCCAGCAGAAAGGCCTTATCGAGCGTCGCACGGCGCGTGCCATCTGCCACCAACAGATAACCAGCCGACCCGCGCAGGTATGACCATCTCATTTTCTGGAATTCGTCTTCTCCATATAAATCCCACAATACCAACGTCAAGTCCGTGGAATTTACCTGCACCACTTTCTTGTCCACTTTTACTCCAACCGTTGTCTGGTACATTTCGGAGTAAATGCTCTCCACATATCTGCGCACCAGGCTGGTCTTGCCAACCGCAAATGATCCGAGCAAGCAAATTTTCTTCTGAAGCATATGTTTAGTGGGCCGCTGTCGTCTGAACTCGAATGGTTACGCTGCGGTTCATCTGGCGCACCTCTTCGCTGTCGCCATTTTGCAAAGGTTCGGCCGTCGCAACTCCTCGCGCATGCACACTTTTCGGCGAGCATCCCAATCGCGTAAGCTCCGTCACAACGCTATCGGCCCGCCTTTGGCTTAACGTTCGATTGGTAACTTCCGCACCGCTGTCGTCGCTATGTCCGACAATCTCTAAGGCCACGTTTCCGTGAAGATTCGCCGGTGCGTCGAGCACTTGCTTCAAGTACGGTAAAAGCGACGCAAGCTCCGCTCGCGCCTTCAACGACAACACGGCGCTGGCCAGCGGAAATTTGATAAGCGTTCCCTGAATTTTGTCGCGAGACTGATTGAACGCCAGACGTTCTGCGCTGAAGGGGCCCGAGAGATCTAGGGAGCGAATCCCCGGCACCATCATCGCGCGCGACGTCATTTCCTTCAGCCACGCGACGGGTGGCTGGCCGCTCATGAAAAGCACGCCTTCTTTCACCGTCAGAGTCGTTCCCGTCGGAGGTGCAAGCACTCTCACCGCCCTTTGCTGAACCATCGCGTCGTCGAGCGCGTAAAACGCTCTCAAATGAAATTCCGCCTTCGTCGGATTGAGCCCGGCTAACTTCACAAACTCAGCAGGCTCCGCCGCTAGAGGGTCCCGTAATCCTCGAATCACAAACTTTCCGTGCTCTCGCCCAAGCGAAGTAATGACCAGGCCAGGTTGTTCGTGCAGTGTATCCACCAATTCTGTCCAACGGTGATACTGCCACGATCGCCAGCCGATCCAGCCGCCGAGCAGCAATACCAGCAACCCGGCAGCGGCCCATGCGTATCCAAAGCTCTTCCGCCTTGGTTCTTGCTTATACTGCATCTCCAGGCAGCGGCTCAACTCCTTGTTTACGTTTGCAAATGGCGCCGACTCCCCGCTGAATCGATCCAACTCCGCTGAATACTCCCGGTGAATATTCTCGAGCACTTCCGCCATTCGGTCGCGCAGCGCTCGCGGCGCCACGCCCCGAATTACCGTAGCCAGAATCGCGAAAGGGCCTGCTTCCACCCACACGTCCAGGTCGCCCACGTTCATCCGCTCAATACCTTGAGTTCCGCTGGTGTGAAAGGAATCGCGCACAAAATCCTGAATCGCCGATAGCATTCCGGAAACAACGCTGGGATCCTGCATCGCTATCGCAGGTGCTGCTACGTGCCCTAATGAAAGGCCAGTCTTCTTGTGGATCAGAAAAACCTGCTCCACGCGAAATACCAGGCTATGAAGAAGTACCACCTCGGTAAACGATCGGCCCGTTCGTAGCCCTTCGAACCTCCACTTCAGCCCTTGCAAGGAAAGGCTCTGGTCCATGATCTGATTGAACGATTCCAGATAGGACCGCAGCGATTCCAGGATCGATCTGCGGATTGCCGGACCCATCACCGGAAATAGCGCATCCGCCATCGTGCTCGGATCTTTGCGGATGGACTCTCGAAGAGCAGTTTCAATCGTTGGCGCCAGGGCATCGCTAAGTGCTTCGTCGCCTCCAGCCGCGCGGCGCCGCTGGATCGCTTCAGCAACAACTGTGCTTACATCTTCGGTGCGCGACTCTGGATTGGCCACTCGGTGTTTCAGTCTTTCTAGGGCCTCCTGCTCGGGAGCCAAAATAAGATTTCGCAGTTCGTCAAGTGCACCGGCGCCATTCGCCGTGGCGTCGTTCGCCGGATCGAGAGGAACCCGTTTTATGGGTTGATCAGCCATTGCATCGAGGAAGGGTGTGGCAACGCAACTTTTGCGATGCCGGGCTACGCCACACGGATAGCCCGATTGCACGCGTCACGCTACTTCTCCGGCAGTTCCAGTTCGTCTTTGAGCCGCATCGACAATTCCGTGAACAAGTCCGCAAGCATCGCGCGATCCGTTTTATCCGTGCGCAACGTTTCCGCTTCACGTTCCAGTGCGCTTTCCAGTTCGTCCTGCGACTTCTGAATCTGATTGCTGAGGGATTTTGATTGCTCCAGGATGCGCGCGCGCAAATCGGCCTGCGTTGAAGACAGTTGCTCTTCCAATTGCGAAAGTTTCTTTTCTAAAGATTTCGAGCTGTCGCGCGTTTCCCGCGTCAATTCCTTCAATCCATCGTTGCGTTCGGCTTTCTCTGCTTTTAAGCGCTGGTTGTTTGATTCCATCTCTTCGCGAACATATGATTCCAGAGTGTCAAACCGTTTCTTCAAGTCATCTCGCAAGGCGTCAGATGATTTTGTCAGCCGCTCCTCCAGGCGTGCAAAGCGCTTCTCATACTCGCGCATGTTCGACCCAAACAGAATGTCGCGAATCTTATCTACGTTTGCGCCTTCTCGTACCTCTCCGTTGGCGGCGTTTTTTTCCTCATGATCGGCAGACATGGCAGTGCGAACCCCCTTCTTGCGTTTCTTCGGCTTCTTGGCCATGCGGGGACACTACTACGAGTGACTTAGGTTGGCAACACGCTCTTTTTAACCAAGGATTGTCGGGTTATCTCGTGGTATTATCTCGACTTGCTAGCTTGGTAGACAGTCGGCGGGTATCAGCCACTTTACAGAATGCCTCGCCGAAATCTATTCAGGCATCATTACCAGAGATGCGTTCTCAGGCGCGGTCCCTAGCGTTACCAAATTCAATTTATTCTGCCGATCGCAGGCAGGATCGAACCAAGGGTTGTTCTTTTGTCGCGTTGAGCGGCGTGGCCGAGCACGATTCCTTAGTTCCAGTCAGCGTTGGTGGGTACTCACGAAGTTCCTGGGCCTTGTTGGAGCGAAGCGGGCGCTCGAGTCCAGCCATTGCCAGACATGCGAGCAACTATCCCTCTGGCAATGAGTTACTTGCACCTGATTCAGCATTCTCGCCGGATTCAGCGCCATCTGTGGTATACTTCGTTTGCGCTTAATCCCGCGGTTGTGTTGTGCGGTCCCTCAGCTTCAAAACGAGAATACCCGCCATCAGTCTCCTCCGTTCGTTTTCAGCGTAATTTAAACTAAGTCTGGCATCGCATGTCGCCACGACCGCTCCGTACTTTGTGTGCGCGCGGCGACCGCACCAGCAAGAAAGCAAAATGCAAAATTTCTCGGAATTACCGATTTCTCCTTATATCAAGGAGCGGCTCTCGTCGGGCGGTTTCTCAAAGCCCACTCCGGTGCAAGCTGCAGCCATCCCACAAGCCCTTGAAGGCAAGGATGTGCTTGCTACAGCGCAAACTGGAACCGGCAAGACTCTGGCGTTCTTAGTCCCTGTCCTCGAAAAGCTGCTGAAGCAAAAATCCAACGCCGTGCAGGCCCTCGTCCTTGTTCCCACGCGCGAACTCGCCATGCAGGTGCTCGATCAATATAACGCTCTTCGCGGCAAGCAGCTTTCTCCGGCGGCTCTGGTCGTCGGCGGTTTAGCCGAAGGCGGTCAGATCAACGCCATCCGCAAGGGTGCCCGCATGGTCGTCGCCACTCCTGGCCGTCTGCAGGATTTCATCGACCGCAGACTTATCAACCTCAGCACCGTACAAACCCTCATTCTCGATGAGGCGGACCGTATGCTCGACATGGGCTTTCTTCCCGCGATCCGCAAGATCGCTAACCTGATCCCGAGAGATCGCCAGACCCTGTGTTTCTCCGCGACGATGGAAGGCTCGATGGCCAACCTCGTCAAGGACTACACGCGGAACGCTGTCCGCCTTTCCTTCGGTTCCACGCTGAAGCCTGCCGAAAACATCAAACTGCAAGCCTATGAAGTCACCGTCGAAGGAAAAGCCGACATGCTGCATCGTTTGCTCACCAAACACACGGGCCGCACGCTGGTATTCTCACGCACCAAGCGCGGAACCGAACGCATCACCAAGAACCTCATCCGCCAAGGCATAGCGGCCACCATGATTCATGGAGACCGATCTCAGTCGCAGCGCACCACTGCTCTAACCGCGTTCCAACAGGGCCGTTTTCGCGTCCTGATTGCGACCGATGTCGCCTCTCGCGGAATTCACGTGCAAGACATCGCTCACGTTATTAACTACGACCTGCCCGAAGTGGCCGAAAGCTTCATCCATCGCGTTGGCCGCACCGGACGCGCCGGAGGTCACGGTTCGGCTTCCACGCTCTACGTGAAGGAACAGCGTACCGAACTCTTTCAACTCGAACGCACTCTCGGCATCAAGATCGAGAGGATGCGTCTCGACGGCACTAATCATGTGCTGGAGCAACATCACTCCAGAGCGAAAAAAGACGGCGGCTACGTGAGTGCCCAGCATTCCGCCACAAAAAATGCTGAAAGAGCCCAGAGAATGGTCCTCCCTGGCGAAGTTTTCCAAGCCCAGCTCGAGGGATGACGAGCGCCTTCGGGAGAGACGGCCTTTAGCAACTTCATGCTGCCCGGGGGCAAATCTAACCCTCGGCGGTAACTTTTTCTTACAAGGTAAACCGGTCAGCCTTTGCCTGCTTTTTTCTTTTTCTTTCACAGGGGCAAGGGCTCAAAAAACATCAGCCTGGTGTATGATGGTAAGAGTGAGCTTGGAAAACAGCATTTCAATCAGATCTTTCGAATCGGCTTCACCGCGGTAGCATTCGGCAAAACATCTCTCGCCTCTTCACCAAAGCGTTCAGGTGTTTTCTTAGCGTATGAACGTAGTGCTCGGAATTCTGTGAGAATTCCGCTGATAGATTGCGGGGGGAAAACTTTGTCTTTACAACTTCAGGAAAAGGAAGATCAGTTCCGTTCGCTCCTTACACTTGGCAAGGAGCGCGGTTATTTGCTGATCGACGAGGTCAACGATCTTCTTCCCGTCGAAGACCATACCCCCGAAGAAATTGACGGCGCGCTCTCCGCCATCCAGCGCGATGGCATCGACATTTACGAAGATGTAGCCGCCGCCGAAGCGGGACGTGCCGCTCTCGAAATCGTCGAACCCGGAGAAGTAGACGTTCGCATCGAACCCGTCCACGGCGACGAGGCCGAAGTTGAACATCTTCCTCGGCCCGCGGAAAAAACCAACGACCCGGTTCGCGTGTACTTGCGCGAAATGGGAATCGTTCCCCTTCTCACCCGCGAGCACGAGGTGGCCATTGCTAAGCGGATTGAACGTGGCCATCTTCGCGTTCTGAAAGCGATTTCTCGGTCGCCTCTGGTTCTCAAAGAGCTCTTCTCCGTCGCCATCGAGCTTCGTAGCGGCGATCAAGCCATCAAAAAGATCATTCACTTTGACGATGAAGAACTCACCGAAGACAAGATTGCCGATAAGACCAAGCAAACTCTTAAAATCATCGACAAAATCGAAGCCCTTTATGCTGTCGGCCTGAAGCAAGCTGCGCATCTCGAAGAGATGCCTCGCGCCAACAAACGCATCTATTTGAAGGCTCGCTGCCGCCTTGCTCGGACACGCGTGGAGATGTCTCGTCTTGTCCGTACGATTGAATTCAACGAACGCGAAAAGAAACGCTTGATCGAAATTATGCGCCATACTGTTGAGCGTTTACACTCACTCGACAAGGAAATTATTCAACTCGAACGCCGTAGCACTGCCTCCAGGGGCGATGTCGCCGCTGCGGCTCGCAAAGACCTTCGCGCCCGCAAGCAGCAGCGCGCCGACCTCGAAAAATCGAACGAAGTCACCTCCGCCAGCTTGAAGCGTACTCTCACCGTAATTCTTCGCGGTGAAGCCGACGCCGAGCAAGCCAAGCGCGAGCTAACCGAAGCCAATCTTCGCCTGGTCGTTTCCATTGCCAAGAAATACACCAACCGCGGCCTGCAATTCCTCGATCTGATTCAGGAAGGCAATATCGGCCTGATGCGTGGCGCCGACAAATTTGAATGGCGTCGCGGCTATAAATTTTCCACTTATGCCACCTGGTGGATTCGCCAGGCCATCACTCGCGCCATCGCCGATCAGGCGCGCACCATCCGCGTTCCCGTACACATGATCGAAACCATCAACAAGCAGGTTCGCACCAGCCGCCAGATGGTTCAGGAACTGGGCCGCGAGCCGACCGCCGACGAAATCGCCAAGCGCATGGACATTCCTGTTGACCTCGTACGCAAGGCCAAGAAAATTGCCCAGCAACCGGTCTCCTTTGAAACTCCCATCGGCGAGGAAGAAGAAACGCATCTCGGCGATTTCATCGAAGACAAGACGGTAGTTCCGCCTTCAGAAGCAGTTATCAACCTTAACCTCAAAGAGCAGATTGCCTCCATGCTGAGGACCCTTACGCCCCGCGAAGAGCGCATCATCAAAATGCGTTTTGGCCTGGACGACGGCAGCGAACATACTCTTGAAGAAGTCGGCCAGACTTTCGCCGTAACGCGCGAACGCATTCGCCAGATCGAAGCCAAAGCGCTTCGCAAGCTTCGTCACCCTTCGCGTTCAAGGCGCTTCCGTATTTTTCTTGAAGGTTCAGCATAGTCTGGTGTTGTTGGAAAAGATTTTGCGGAAGAGTTCGCCAGGAGAAGCAGCATGAAGAATCTATTTGTAGGCAACATGAGTTTTCAGACTACGGAGAGCGAACTTACCGAACTCTTCAAGCCATTCGGCCAGATCACTCGCATTCGCGTGGTCATGGATCGCGAAACAGGCCGCGCACGCGGATTCGCTTTCGTGGAGATGCCGAATGACGAGGAAGCATCCAAGGCTGTCGCTGCTCTGGACGGAAAATCCGTCGGTGGCCGCAACATCAAAGTAAACGAAGCGCGACCCAAGGGCGAATCCACTGGACCGAAATTCGGTGGACCCGGCGGCCGCAATAGCGGCGGCAACGGCGGCGGGTACGGTGGTGGCCGCGGAAAAGGCCGCGGCAGTTTCTCGAATGAAGATTACAGCGAAGCGGCGCGGCAACCTCGCGAGCCTCGCTGGTAAGAAGCACGTTGCACTAGCTCGCCGCCTCTCGTCGCGGCAATCCAATTCTAAGGAGACTTTATGCCTACAACCTTTCAGAAGCGCCAAAAAGAAATGAAGCGGCAGGAAAAACAAAAATTGAAACTGGAACGGCGCGCCCAGAAGAAGCTATCCGATGGTGAAACGTCGGGCGACCAGGAAGAACTGCAAGTTCTGGATGCTCCCCAAATCCTCGACGAGTTCAAGGATTTGCCCAACGATCCTCATTCCAAACGTTAATTAACGGTAGCACAGGCCTGCGTATTTTTTCCGGCCCTACTCCTAGCTCCGTAAGCCCTGGCTCTCATGCTAGTGCTTTGGTTCTGGTTCGTAAGTCTTCCTCCCGATTTGCAGCTTGAGTTCAGGCTTTGAGAAATCTCAAAGCTGAACGGCAACTCCACCCTTCGCGATTTGATCTTTTGACTTTTTTGGTGCCGGATGCCCCACCCTCGGTTTGTGAGGGGATTCCTTCTTTGTCTTTTTTTTTGCCTTTTCTTTCCTTCGCCTTTTCCTTACTTTGCGAGTTTTTTGCACCCTTTTGTAGTTTTTCATCCTGAGCGTAGCGAAGGATCTCAACTCTCGTGCGGTGACAACCTGTCCGTCGTGTCGAACGTGGGCAAACGTCTCTGTTCGCAATCAATGCTATTCTCTCGTCGCTATTATTTCGCACGCCCAATTCCTTTCGCCCGCCCCTGGCCGGCAAAGAACAGGAGGAACTTTGCGAACCTTGTTGTGTGTGCGTCCTCTGGCTGCTCAGCTCCCTTCTGACTACAGAGATTCTTTTTCCGTCGAGTGACGCTCTCGGCCAGACTCCTCCGCCCGCAGACGTTCCGCTTCGATTGTTTACCTCATTGCTGAACAGGATCACCAGCGGCTTTTGGACTTGCTTCATATCTCTTCCTTGCGGCAAGGTCCGGACGGTGACCCCAAATCGCCCAACGCCGCGAACTACGACGCGACGGTGATATCGTGTTCCGCCAACACACCGGCGGGCGCACAACGGGCCGAATTGGCCGACTATTATCAGATTCGCGAGCCGGTACTTGAAATATCCGGGTGTCGGGCGCCTTCGTGGAAAATCTTAGCTGATCGTGTCAGTAGGAATCGTAATCTCTACTGCGGCTTGGGCTGCGTGGCAAGCGCTTCGCGATAAAGCTTGAGATTGTTCTTGTCGACGACCGCCGTCCCCGTATCTATCGACAGTGGCATCGGTGCTGCCAGCGCGCTGCGCCAGTCTTTGAATTTGTGCACCGCATTGTGATGGAGATCATCGAGAAATTTCAGCCCAAAGTAACTCATCACGTAAGGCTTTTGTGAAATCGTCGCGGCAATCGCACCGCGATCGATCCAGTCAAGCGTTTCCGGATCGTCATCAAATGCCACAATCTGCACTTTGCCTTCCATTCCCGCCTGGTGCAACGCCGCGGCCGCTCCCGAACCGCCTGCCGCCTCCAGGCAGATAATTCCATCGATATTCTCGTTCTTCTGCAGCAGGTCCGCTATCTGCTCCTGAGCGCTGTGTGCATCGCCCTTGTCATCCAGTATTTTGGTGAGCTTGATCGCCGGGAAATTCTTCAGTGCATCCGCCACACCTGCCACGCGATCGTCGACGTTACGCTGTCCGGGAATCGTGATGACCACAACATTTCCCTTACCCGGAAGTAGCGCCGCCATCTGACGCAGGCTCTCTCTGCCTGCCTTGACATTGTCTGTTCCGATGTACAATACGCGCTTCGAACTCGGCACATCTGAATCCACGCAAATGACCGGGATGCCTTGCGCCACCGCCTTGTCGATTTCCTCCCGGAAAAGCTCGGGGCGCGCCGCCGAAACGCATATACCGGCAGGGTGCTCTTCCACGACCTGGCGAAACATCAGCATCTCCGCGTTCGGGGCATACGCTGTCGGGCCAACCAGCTGCGCCTTCACACCGAGCACCTTGGCCGCATCCAAAAATCCAGCCTGCGCTTCCTGCCAGTACGGCAGGTTGATGTTCGTCGCCACAAACACGTAGCGTTCATTTTCTTCGTGATAGGGCTTTGCACACGATGCAATGAGCGCCGCCCCAACGAACGCTAAAACTACTGCCGGCGCGGTTTCTTGGATCTTCATTGCGTTTCTCCTCTCGCAGTCGCTCTGGTCTCCCTGGCGCTTGCTCGCTCCTCCAGAAAATATGAAGCCGGGTACATGCCTAGTTTGAGGAACTTGGACAAGCAGGCGGGCCACCTCCACTGCATCGGCTTGTGCACCTTCCCCGATCGAGTGGCTGGCCAGGAACTATGGTGCTCGCCTCAGCGATAAAGGCACGGCATGCCGTGAGCATAACACTTGATAAATGAATCATAGAAAAAAATAAAAAGCGCACGAACCACGGTTGGAGGCCTTCAGAGCAGAGATCGGTCCGGTGCTCTGGCTATCTGGTACCGATGGCACCTGCAACAAGAGATTGGCTGCGACACCGTCCTACGAAACAGAGTACTTTACAATGCAGAGTATATTATGCTATTGTGTTCGCATTCGTTCCACGAATTGGTAAGGCGGTCCCGTCCATGGCTAACGGGTCAAGCAACACAGTCCAGAATGTCGAAGGATCGCCGTCGGAATCCTGGCGTGCCAGTTTGCTTTCGGCAGCCCACTTCTGGGAGCCTCGCCGGATTGTCTATAACATTTTACTTATTGCGGTTGTGGTCATCTGGTTCGCGGCCACCTGGCCCCACTTCCTCCGAGCGATGAATCTACGGGCGTTTTTCGCGTTTTTTGTATTGGGCTTACTTGCGAATGTCTGCTATTCAGCGGCCTACTTGATCGACATTCCAATGCGGCGATCGTCATTGCGGGGTGTGTGGGCTCATCTCGCTGGCTGCTCTATGTAGCAGGGACGCTTCTCGCTATTCTCATCGCGAATTACTGGATCGCCGACGAGATATATGCCGACTTTCGTTGATGGTCACGATCTCAAATGCCACTGGCGGTAAGAACCCGCTCACGATTTAATTGTGCGGTGCGCTAGTCGCCGTGGGAGATTGCGACGGAACGGTTTCGCGGGTGTCCACCCCGATTTCCATCGCGGTGTGTTTGGCAAAGACTACGTCTCGCCCTCGCGAAATGAAGTTGTCATAAATCGAACGACTCGCCCCAAACGCGCCCATGGCGATCGCCAGTTGCTGCGACCTGACGGTAGCGCCGATTACGATGCCGACCACCTTGAATCCGCCCGCACCGCCCGCAGAGCGGTTCAAAACGTCATCTTCATGCGTTGCCGCGGCCAGAGCCACTGCAATTCCGGTGGTCAGGAAACGGGCCTTCGGTGTTTGCGTCTCTGCTCCGCCCTCCGCGTCAAGATTCAATTTGTCGGTCTCACCAGACTCTATGCCTTGGAGAATCGTTTCTACTCTTGACTCGATGCCGTTAGGAAGTTTCAGGTCGCGAAATACAAAGCGAAGCTGGCCGTTGTGTTTCCAATACCGCGCGGCCGCGACTTGCACGACTGAGCCTTTCAGTTCGGTTCCTTGCGGAAGAAGCAATTTGCCATCAACGATCAGCGGTCGTGATAGGATAGCCTCAATCGCGGCGCCTTTCGGCGTGCTGGCGGAATCTAAAGTGGTCATCAGCCGAGCGTGCACCAGCTGCCCGGCGGGATGTCTCCATTCATCGATGTGGCCATCTCTGGGTCAGCGACTCAGTGCCAAATTCCAGCGGAGCCCTCAGCTCGGCAAAGTAGACTGTTCCTGCGTCGATGAACTGTGGGTGCACCGGAATTGCTCGAGGCGAGCCTTTCCACTCGGTGTAATCTTCCGGGCTCTTTCACTTGTTGCATGGCGGCCTCAAATTCGCGGCGAGCTTCTTCTTTCGCTTCCCTTTCTTTTTGCGTGACCGCGTCCTTCACGCCCGTCTTTCTCTGGCTCTCAGCAGCCGCCACGAACCGAAGCAATCTGTCCCGACCCCGGAACGACAGTAGTTTGAACCGGAAAATGCCTTCCGTCAGCGAACAGCAATTCCGTGAACTCCATCGCTATTTTTCGGTCGGGCGTGAGATTGCCATCGAGTGCCGCCACGATTCGCGTCCCCACCGACACAGAAGCAATCTGCGAAATTTTACCGTTCACTTCTGTACCAACCGGAATGACGAGTTTGTCGAACGCAAATACAGGCTCTACGATGCGCCCGTGAATCGGCTGGCCTACCGCTTTTAGCCTAACTTCACTATCAAGAACTACCTGCAATGCGGATCTGGCAGGCACGGCCAGGTCAATATTTTCCTTAACAATCGATTTGGAAATTTCCCGGGATTCGGCTGGGCGATGTTTCAACACTGGATTGGTATCCTGATCGGCGGGAGGTGCGGTAGGCGGATTAGAGTCTTGCGCCATCGCCAAAGCTGCGGAACTACATGCCAAGCCGACCACGATAATGATTCGCCTCAATCTCATTGGGCTCGCCTTACCAGCAGACCGCGCTCATGCCGATGAAGCTTCGCCTCAGAAGAGCTTGGGACGGAGGCAGCGCCTGTCCTCGGCTGACGCTGAGGAAAGGAGCAAGCGCGATGAAGAAGCTCTCCGTGTTCGTTCGCTGCCGCCGCAGTCCTTGCGCTCTCGTCCGTGCTGGTCGGAGCCACTGCGGGTCATGCGGGGGTTCAGGGTCGCTCGGGAACGATTGCGTTCCTCCGCAGCGATGGCGGACTGGGACTTGGTTCTGCTGGCTTGTTCGCGATCAGGGCGGACGGGAGCGGCCTTCGACGTCTCACGCCCAGCGGCTCAGATATCGCCTCTTTGAGTGGGCGCCCGACGGGAGCCGGATCGCCTACCTGGATCGTCGTGGCGCTCTCTGGCTCGTGCGCCCGGACGGTACGGGGCGTGTGCTTCTCGCTGCGAGTTCGCCCCTGAGGAATCCTTGGGTTCTGAGCTGGTCTCCGGACGGGAAGGCGATCGCGGTGGTCGCCAGCGATCCAAACACAGTGCCTCCGCCCAAGAACTCCGCCGAGCAGCTCAGGATCTATGTCATCTCGACCGGCGGAGGCGCGCCGCGGCGTCTCCCCTCCGGCGATGTCATTGAGTTCGACTGGTCTCCGCAAGGAGACGAGATCGCCTACGGGGACGGGACCGGAAGGCAACGGATCATCCGCACCGACGGGAGCAAGCCACGGCCGTTTTTCCCCCGTCCGCAGACCCGTGGGAAAGGGCTGCCTACATGGTCGCCGGACGGAGCGCACGTCGGGTTCGTCGGGCGGCGGTTCGGCGCGGGCGCTTCACCGACCGCTATACCGGGATCTATGTTGCAGACGCGGACGGGAGCAAGCTTCACCTCGTCACGAGCCATGCCTACAACGAGTACGGGTTCGCCTGGTCGCCGGACGGGCGGTGGATTCTCTACGGCAGGGCAAACCGCGAGGGCATCTACGTGATCGGCGCCGACGGACGGAACAACCACCGGCTGACGCGCGATTCGCCCACTCCCACCTTGTTTCCGACTCTGACCTGGGCGCCGGACGGGCGCTCGATCGCCTACGAAACCGACCGAACCGGCAACGGCGACATCTACCTGATCGGCGCCGACGGCCACAACAAGGTTCAACTCACAAGCTCAGCCGCGAGCGACACCGAGCCCTCCTGGCAACCTCAATAGCCCGGTCGCGTTGTCGCAATCTGCGGGAAGTGCGACAGCCGACCGTCGTGGTCGAGTACCCGACCGCGCGTTCAGGCGATAGCTGCGTGACGTGGCCCAGCATGCGGGAATGTCGCCCGACGACTACGCCGACCGATGATTCATGCGCGCCTGCCGAGTCTCTGAGGAAAGCACTACTCCCGGCCCGCGAACGAAGGAGCACCAGATGACGAGCAACGCACGTGAAGGCGGCCGCATCCTGGGCAGCTTGGGATCAGCCGAGGGAAAGGGCATCGTGCGCATGGAAGACCGCTTCGACAGCGATATCGACGACGTGTGGTCGGCACTCACCGATCCCTCGCGTCTGGCCCGCTGGTACGGCGAGGTCGAGGGCGACCTGCGACTCGGCGGTGAGTACCGAGCACGCCTTTTCTCCAGCGGATGGGAAGGCACCGGGCGCGTGGAAGCGTGCGAGCCCCCGCAGCGGCTGCTCGTGCGCACCAAGGACGCGGACGAGCCGGACGAGGGCGTGACATCGAGGTCACGCTGACCGCCGACGGCGACCAGACCACCGTGGTCTGGGAGCAACGGGGCATGCCCTTGGAGCTGCTCTCCGCTTACGGGGCCGGGGTGCAGATCCATGTCGAAGATCTCGCTGACCACCTAGCTGGGCGTGAGCGCCGCGACGACGCCAAGGCCCGGTGGGACGAGCTCCACCCTGCCTATCAAGGCCTGGCGGCCAACCTCAGCTGACGACACCAGTGGCGGCAGAGCCGCCTGCGCGAGTGTTCGGGAATGTTCCCTGGTGGTGAGCCAGGTCTTCGAGGGCCGCCTATGCTCCGAGTCATGGTGCGGGAGGGCAGGAGCGAGGACTTCGGGTCGGCGACCGAGCTGCTGAACCGCGTCTGGCCGCACCGCGTCGGATCTGAGCGGGGACTCCGACACGCGGCCGCCGCGGAGCCGCCGGACGCGCACCGCCGCTACTGGGCCGCCGAAGACGGCGGCAAGCTCGTCGGCTGGGCGACGGCGGCGATCGAGTACCAGAGCTCCGAGCGCCCGGGATTCCTGCAGGCCAGTGTCGCGCCGGAGTCCCGCAAGGCCGGCCTCGGGACTGCCCTCCTCGAGCGCTGCGAAGCCCACCTGGCCGGCCTCGGCGTCGCGACAGTGCTGTCGTTCACCACTCCCGAGGAGGCGTCGCGGAGCTTCGCCACCGCACATGGTTTCCGGCACACCAACACGACTCGGATCTCCGGCGTCGACCCGCGCACGATCGAGCCCCCGAGCGCCCCGCCCGGCGTCGATCTGCGCCCGCTCGCCGAGCTCGACCCACGAAAGGTGTACGAGCTCGACGCCGAGGCGATGCGGGACGTCCCCGGTGAGGTTGCGATGGACGACGTCTCGTTCGAGCAATGGCTCGAGGACTACTGGCGTCATCCGGACACCGACCTCGACGCGAGCGTTGCGGCCGTCATCGACGACAGACCGGTCGCCTTCTCGCACCTCCGCATCGCCCCGGGCGGCCGGGCAGTCACCGACATGACCGGGACGCTGCGTGACTATCGCGGCCGCGGCCTCGCCCTGCTGGCCAAGCGCGCGACCCTGGTGAACGCTGCCGGACGTGGAGTCGAACTCGTCTCCACAGAGAACGACGAGACGAACGGGCCGATGCTCAGGGTCAACGAGAAGCTCGGCTATCGGCCCGTCGGCAGCACGCTCAGGTGGTCGCGGCCCTGAGAGCGACTGGCTTCCCGGGAAACCGAATCTCGACAAGAGCCGAGCGGCGCGGGAAACCGCCCGCATGGGGCGCCGCCAGTGTCCGCACCTTCCCGGAGCTCCGGCGCAGCCAGAGTCGCCTGGGCGAGCGTACTGTCACCAGACGGCGGTCGGCGATAAATCGCGGCTCCTGTAGGTACGTCGTCATATCTCCGAGCGTGCGCGGGGGGTGGACCGCCGGCCGCGGCTGGCCGATCCACGTCCGCTACCTTCGCCGCATAGTCTGTCGATCTGGTCGGTCCGTCTTCTACGGAGGGAGCCATGACCAGCCTCGATCCCTATCGTGTGACTGACGAGCTGGACGACGCCGTTCTCGACGCCATCGCGACGCGCCTCGAGGTACGTGGCCGGCACCCGGTCTTCGTGCGCATGATGGACGAGTATCTCGACGCCATGGGCATCGACGACGCCGGGGCGGTCATCGACCTTGGCTGCGGCACGGGTGTCGCCTCGCGTCGCATCGCCCATCGGGCAGGGTTTGCCGGACGCGTCACCGGCGTCGACCGCAGCCCATTTCTGATCGGCGCGGCCACGCAGCTTGCGGGCGATGAGAACCTCGCAGGTCGCGTCGACTTCCGCATCGGCGATACACAGAGCCTCGATCTCGGCGCCGGCGAATTCGATGCCGTCGTCGCCCACACGCTGATCAGCCACGTCGAGAGCCCCGCTGCCGTGCTGGCCGAAATCGCCCGCGTAGCCAAGCCCGGCGGTTCGATCGGGATCTTCGACGGCGACTACGCGTCACTGACCTTCGGCCATCCCGATCCCGATCCCGATCAGGGCAAGCGTGACGATGAAGCTCTGATCGCTGCCATAGTTACGAACCCGCGCGTCATGCGCCAGATGCCGGTGCTCGTTCGTGACGCCGAGCTGGAACTCGTTGCATCGTTCCCGTACGTCCTCGCAGAGGTCGGCAAGGCCGACTTCTGGCTGCCTGCGATCGAGTCCTTCCGCAAGCTCATACCCACGGCCGGGGCCATGACCGCAGCCGAAGCGAATGCATGGGCCGAACGCTTGATGCAGGCATCAGAGTCGGGCCTCTTCTTCGGCGCGAGCAACTACTACGGATACGTCCTGCGCAAGCCGGCGCACGCCTGACGTGAGGATCCGCGACCTAAACTGGATGCAGCTCGAGACGTACCTGAGGAAGGACGACAGGATCGTCCTCCCGGTGGGCTCGACCGAGCAGCACGCCTACCTCTCCCTCGAGACCGACAATATCCTCGCCGAGCGTGCGTCTGTCGAAGCGGCTGAGCCGATCGGCGTGCCGGTGCTGCCGGTGGCTCCGTACGGCGTGACCGGCTTCACTGCGTATCCCGGAAGCCCGACGCTGCGCGCGTCCACGCTTCTCGCAGTTCTCTCAGATGTGGTCGATTCGCTGCTGGGCCAGGGGTTCGCGCGGGTGCTCGTCGTGAACGGTCACGGCGGAAACACCGGACACGGCAGGGAATGGGCGCTGGGTCGCGTTCCCGGCTCGGTCGTGTGGCACGAGCTTTGGGAGGGCCGGCCCGACGAGATCGCCGCCGCGATCGATCCCGCCTACGACCATGCCTCGTGGTCGGAGAACTTCCCCTGGACGCGGCTTCCGGGTGTAGTCATCCCTGAGCAGCGCAAGCCTCCGGTCGAATGGCCCGAAGACGGGAATCCGGAGGCATGGAGGGAAGCTCTCGGCGACGGCTCCTTCGGCGGCCTCTATCAGCGATCCCCCCAGGACGAGGGCCGACTCTGGGAGGCCGCGGTGCAGGCGATCCGAGAGCGGCTTGAACGGTGGGACGAATAGAGGCACTGCCGGTCACCCACACGGCCACGCCGTCGCTTGCCACTCGGTAGCGTCGTCCCGATGTCGAGGGTCTTGGTGACCGGCATGTCGGGAACGGGCAAGTCGTCAGCGCTCGACGAACTTGGCCGACGCGGCTATCGCGTCGTAGACACCGATGATCCGGGCTGGCGCGAGTATCGCGAGTATGTTGAGTCCTCCGACGAGGTGCGCCGCGGGGAGTGGCTCTGGGTCGAGGAAAAGATCACCGGGCTGCTGGACTCCGATGATGCTCGCTCGCTCTTCGTTCAAGGGTGCGTGAGGAACCAGTCGAAGTTCTACGACCGTTTCAACGCGGTCGTCCTGCTCAGCGCCCCTCCTGACGTGATCCTTGACCGGATCACGCGCAGAACGACGAACAACTATGGGAAGACTCCAGTGGAACGAGCGATGATCTTGGATGACCTCGCCAGGGTCGAGCCGCTGCTCAGAGCAGGCTGCACGCATGAGCTGGATGCCAGCCGACCGCTCGATGAAGTCGTCGCCGACTTGATCGCGATCGCGTCGCGCCCGATGACGACGTCCTAGGCGAGGCCCCGCCTTCGAGGGGCAATTCCCGAACACTCGGGCAGACGGCCATCCTCTCGCCCGATGGGAGCGAACGTGGCCGCGCCAGCTTCGTCAGCCGATCAGCGAACGGCGGATCCTGATCGCGTCCATCGCGTACGCCGTTCCGATGGCGACAGTCTTCACCATCACCGGCACTCGGCGAGGCTCTGCGCGCCGCCTAATCATTGTTCAGAGAACATTCCTGAACGCCGGCGCAGCCCGGCGGTCTCTCGCCAGAGGTTGATGAGTCGCGACCTATTTTTCCGCGGGCGACCAGGCAAGCGAGTCGTCGACCCTCGCCGGGTTCCGCGTCAAGTTTCGCTGGCCGCTGCCGTCGGGGTTCATGACGTAGATGTCGTCGTTGCCGTTGCGCTTGCTCGTGAAGGCGATCTTCTGCCCGTCTGGCGACCAGAGAGGTTGCCGCCCGCTTTGGGTCAGCCTCCGTAGCCCGCTGCCGTCGGCGTTGATGGCGTAGATCTCGTCATTGCTGCCGTGGGCGGTCGCGGCCGAAGGCGATCTTCCGCCCGTCGGGCGACCAGGCAGGAGCCCATTCGAGGGCGCCGTTGCGCGTCAGCCTCTGCTGCCCGCTCCCGTCCGCGTTCAGGACGTAGACCCCCCAGTTGCCGTCGCGCTTGCTCGTGAAGGCGATCTTCTGCCCGTCGGGCGACCAGACCGGAAAGCCGTCGAGCCCCCACTCGCGGGTCAGGTTCCGCAGTCCGCTGCCGTCAGCGTTCATGACGTAGATCATCGAAGTCGTTGGGTCCGTGGAAGCTCACGAAGGCGATCTTCCCGTCGGGCAACCAGGCAAGAACCGAGTTGTGCGCCGGGAGGCTGGGTCAGCCTCCGCTGCCCGCTTCCGTCCGCGTTCATGACGTAAATCTGGCCGCTGTGCCCGCCGCCCGGCTGCCCCGGCCGAAGGCGATCTTCTGCCCGTCGGGCGACCAGGTAGAGCCTTGGTCGAGCGCCGGGTTGCGCGTCAGCCTCCGTTCCCCGCTGCCGTCGGCGTTGATGACGTAGATCTCGATGTTGCTATCGGCGGGTGTATAGGCGCCGGGAACGAACTTGCGGTGGTGGTCACGTTGGAAGGCGATCTTCTGCCCGTCGGGCGACCAGGCAGACCCCGTGAACGCGTCGCGCGCCAGCCTCCGCTGGCCGCTTCCGTCGGCGTTCATCACGTAGAGCGCGATGGGGCCACGGCCACAGCACGCGGAGTGCATGGTCCTGATGAAAGCGAGCTTCGAGCTTGTCGTTCCGGCGGGAAGGCCGGACCGTGCGGAGAGCGCGGGGGAAGCATTCTGGGACTGTGCGCTGCGCTCGAAGACCGTGAAGACCGTGACTCCGACGAGCGCCACCAGCGCCGCGACGGCCCCGTAGATGCGCCGCCTGCGCCGGGCGCGCTGTCTCGCCTCCTCGATCAGCGCCTCGACCAGGGCCTCGAGCTCCTCGCGGTCGACGGGATCGCCCGGGCGGAGGCGGGCGAGGCGGGGCAGTGACGGTCACAGCTGCACGTCCGACATGGTTGCGCTAGTGTTACTAGCACCATGTTGAATGTCAAGGTCGACCGCGCCGACCCCACCGACCTGTACGAACAAGTCGCCGGCGAGATTCGCCGGGCGATCGCCGACGGAGAAGCGAAGCCGGGAGAGCGCCTCCCGCCCGCGAAGGATCTCGCCGCCGTGCTCGACGTCAACACCAACACCGTGCTCCGCGCGTTGCGGCTCCTCCGCGACGAGGGACTGCTCGAGTTCCGACGCGGGCGTGGCATCTCCGTTGCCGGGACACCCGAACGCGGGGCGGTAATCCAACGAGCGAAAGAGCTCGTCGACTTCGCCCGCCACCACGGCTACCGCGTGGACGAGCTCGTCGAGATCATCGAAGACGTCAGCTGAGGAAGACTCCCTGGGCCTATGCTCGTCGGGAACAATCGGCCGGTGGAGATCCTCCGGTTTAGCGCAAGCGTTGCCGAACGCATCGGCCGGCGGCCGTACCAAGTGAAACTCGCCTCCTCCATCGAGCTCGCGGAGGGCGAAGGCGAAGCACACGCGTACGTCATCTACTTTGAGCCCGGTGGTGTCATCGGCCCACACGAAGCAGGCTTCGGCCAGATCTTCCTCGCCCTCACCGGCAGCGGTTGGGTTGCAGGCGGTGACGACCAGCCCATCGCGCTAGCCGAGGGAGAAGCGGCCTTCATCAGTCGAGGCGAAGTGCACTCGAAGGGCAGCGAGACCGGGATGACGGCGTTCATGCTTCAGGTGCGCGACCTAACGCTGCCCGGCAAACAGCAATAAGACGAAGAGGCCGCTCTCGCGGCCTCTTCGTCGTCGAGGGACGGCCGATAAACCGCCGAATGATCTACTCGATCGGGATCTCGAAGCGAGCGATGATGCCGGGATCGCCGCCTCTCGCGAGGAGCTCGGGATCGGGATCACGAGTCGCCACCCATGCGTATCCCTGTTCGGGGTAGGCGACGACGTCCGGGAAGCTCCCGGCACTGATCGCGAGGATCCGAGCGGGTTCTTCGGTGGGATTGCTGAACGCGTGGAGTCCGGCCCGTCCCTCGGGGCAGAAGACGAAGTCGCCCGGAGCCAGCTCCTCTTCGCCGTCTCGGTTCCGGAAGAGGGGACGACCGCTCAGGACGAAGAACATCTCTTCGGCTCCGAAGTGCATATGCATCCGCATATCAGGCGCGCCGGGGGCCAGTTCGTACAGCGTTGCTCCCATCCTGGCCTCGTCCGGCCGCCAGAAGATTCGATGCCGAGTCCCGGCTTCTTCGTCGGCTCCGTCCCAGGCGTCGGAGAACAGGTTCTGACGAATCATTCCGTGTACCTCCAAGTCGTAGCGGTGCACGCAGCGTCCGACGCCGCCTCGAAAGCAGCCTCGGGCCTGCGCCAATCACGCGCGGCGGTCGCCGCGTCTGACCGCTATCTCGTCGCCGGATCCACGGCGGGATCGTAACGTTCGCCCTGGCAAGCCGTCCTCTATCCGTCGCTGAGTGCGTCCACCGCCTCGTCGACGGTCCGGAAGACCTTGTCCTCCGGGACGACCTTCAATAGCCCGATTCGTTGGAGCTGCCTGATCATGGGTTGGCGGATCTCGGCGAGAGCGAAGTCGATGTCGGCGGCTCTCAGCTGGGTGGCAAGCTGCTCGAGGGATTCGGCGCTCGTGATGTCGAGATCGACGTTCACGCCGGCGTCGAGGACGACTGCTTTCGGAAGCGGGTTGCTCGCGCCGACGAGGTACTTGACACGGTCGCGCACGTGAGCCGCGTTTGCGTAGAAGAGCGGTGACTCGAGGCGCAAGACGAGCAGCCCGGGGATCCGCTCGTAGTCGGGATGACGGTCGACGTCCCCGAACGCGCCCGGCCTGCCCGGCACCCGAGCGAGCACGCCGATGTGCGGGCGGCTGGCGTTGTAGACGACGAGCAGCAGCATCGAGACGACGCCGATCACGAGGCCGGGGAGCACGTCGATGGTGATCACGCCGAGCAGCGTCGCGAGGCCGAGCAGAGCCTCGATTCGGCGCTCGCCGTAGTAGCGGCGGAATTCCTTCACCTTCCAGAGGTGGGAGACGGCGTGGATGATCAGCGCCGCGAGCACCGCCTCCGGCAGGTTCTTGAACACCGGCATCAGCACGAGCACGGTCACGACCATGAGCACGCGCCGCGACGAGCGACGACGCCTCCGACCGGGCGCCGGCGCCCTCGTTGACGGCCGACTGGGAGAGGCTGCCGCCGGCGGCCAGGCCGCCGACGAACCCGGAACCGGCGTTGGCAACGCCGAGTGCGATCAGCTCCTGGTTCGGATCGATCTCGTAGCCGTACTTGGTCGCGAAGTTCTGCGCGGCGCCGAGCGACTCGCTGAAGATCACGAGCAGCATCCCGGCCGCGGCCGCGATCAGCGCCGCGATGTTCTCGCTCGGGATGTCGGGCACGCCGACCGACGGGAAGCCCGCTCGGCACCTCGCCGACGATCGCGACGCCGTGGCTGCGAGAGGTCGAGAGCGCCGCTGATCGACGATCCCGGCCACGAGCGCGACGAGCCCGCCCGGCACCTTCGGGACGAAGCGCTCGACTCCGAACAGCAGCACGAGCGCGCCCGCGCCGACCGCGAGCGTGGCGCCGCTCGTGTCGCCGAGGTGCGTCGATCAGGTGCGCGAACTGGTGGATCGTGTCGCCTTCGCCGCCTTCGATCCCGAACAGCTTCGGCAACTGCTTGACGGTGACGAAGATCGCGAGCCCGAAGACGAACCCTCCGATCACCGGACGCGACAGGAACTGCGCGATGAACCCGAGCCGGCAGAACGCCGGCGAGCAGGAACAGGCCACCGCACGAACAGCACCAGTGCGGCCGAGTTGGCCAGGTAGTCGTCGTGGCTCAGGGCGAGATCGCCGACGGTCGAGGCGAGGAGAACCGCCGCTGCCGACGTCCCGGCCGACCACGACGTGACGGCTCGTCCCGAAGATCGCGTACGCAGCGAGCGTCGCAAGCAGCGTGTACAGGCCGGCCTGCGGTGGCAGGCCGGCGAGCCCCGAGTAGGCGATCATCTCCGGGACCAGCAAGCCCCACACGGTCGCGCCGGCGACGACGTCGAAGCGGAGCAGGCGCCGGTAGTCGTAGCCGGGCAGCCACGTCGTGATCGGCACGAAACGGTGGAGCGCCGGCGGCCTCGGCGCCGCCCAGGACCGCGGGTCGACGCGGCCGTTCATTCTCGAACGAGGCAGCGGAAGCCGATGTGGCCCGTGGAGGTGTCGACCGGCTCACCCTGCCGCGCGGCCGGCCGGTAGCGCAGGCAGTAGTTCGGCGCGCACAGGTGCGACCCACCCTTGATCACCTTCCGCGGGAACCGCTCGCCGGCGAGTCGGCGTCGGACGCGCGGGCTGGCGGCGCGCAGCAGCTGCCCGTCTCCGCAGCCGGCGTGCGTGAACCAGTCGTCCGTCCACTCCCAGACGTTCCCGGCCATGTCGTACAAGCCGTAGCCGTTCGGCGGAAACGTCCCCACCGGTGACGTGGCCTCGAAGCGGTCGAGCAGCAGATTCTGCCAAGGGAACTCGCCCTGCCAGGTGTTCGCCATCATCCGCCCCTTCGGCGCGAACTCGTCACCCCAGGTGAAGATCGCGCCGTCCAGTCCGCCGCGCGCGGCGTACTCCCACTCGGCCTCGGTCGGAAGCGACTTGCCCGCCCACTCGGCATAGGCGGTTGCATCCGCGCTGCGCAACGTGCGTGACGGGATGCCGCTCCCGGCCGCCGACGTCGCTCCCGGGACCTCGGGGTGCGCGCCAGTCGGCTCCCGGCATCCAGGTCCACCAGTTGCGGTAGTCGCGGAGGTCAACCGGGCCGGCTGTCCTGGCGGAAGACGAGCGAGCCGGGAACGAGCAGCTCCGGGTCGGCGTCGGGATAGTCGGCCGGGTCCGGCGCTGCTCCGCCGAGGTGACATGGCCGGTGTCCTTCACGAATCGTCGGAACTCGGCGACCGTGACCGGGTGTCGATCGATCCAGAACGCCGCGACCGACACCTCGCGGACCGGACGTTCCTCCGGATAGAAGTCCGCCGATCCCATCCGGAACGTCCCGCCGGGCAGCTCGACCATGTCCTTGAGGAGCGCCGGCAGCAGCCACCGTCGTCAGCTACGAGGGGGCGTCCGCGAAGACGGTGTTCCAGTCGTTCTTGACGCTGACCACGGTCCAGTCCGTCGGTCTGCCGCGAGCTCCAGTGACTTCTCGGCGCCGGCCGTGTAGTCGAACTCGCGGTCGGCGTCGTCGTGGAGCACGAGCAGCCGCAGTGCCGGCCGACCCTTCCCGCCGGCGAACCGGAGCATCGGGATGTCGCCGTTCGAGTTGCCGCCGGCGAGGATCGGCCGGCGGCCGATCCGGCTCCAGATCCGGACCGGTTTGACCGGGCCGTCGTCGAAGACGTCCGGCTCGCGCTGCGTAGGTGACCGTGCCGCCGTGCTCGTCCTCGAGATAGCGCGAGCGCGTTCGAGCTGCCGATCACCCGCTCGGCGGGATGCCGTAGATCTCGCTCGGTGACCGGCCGCATGAAATCGCGGTCGCCGCCCGAGGCGATGTAGTTCGTGAAGCCGTTCGCCTCGAGGTAGCCGAGCAGCTCGACCATCGGCAGGTAGCCGCAGGCGTGGAACGTCGGCTCGAGGGTCGGGTGCTTCCCGCCCCGCAGGAACGCGTCCGCCGCGCTGCGTACTCCTCGACGCTCATGCCCGGCGAACGCCTGGAGGATGCCCCGCCATCAGCACCTTCACGTCGGCTGTCGTCGCCGTGGTAGTGCTTGGTGATCGCGCCGCCGAGCCACGCGTGAGTCCTGCTCTAGCGCTGCCTTCCACGGCTGCTTCTCGCGGAGCGACTCGTCGGCCTCGGCCATCTCGGCGAGCCGGCGGAGGATGAAGCCGAGCTCGATCGGCATCGGCTTCTCGCACCAGAGCGTCCCGTCGTTGTCGAAGACGGCGATCCGCTCGACGGGCGGGACGAAGTCCGGCCCGCCCTCCGTCGTCACCCGCTCGACGAAATCGACGATCGCCGCGCGGGTCGGTGTGTCGTGCCAGGACTTCAGCTGCTCGCCCACGTCGCCCCTTACTGCGACCGGATCAGCATCTCGGCCTCGCGCTCGAGGTCGACATACGGCTCGCCGCTGACGTCGACCGCGACCCGGTTGATCGTCCCGCCGGTGAAGGC
>CAVUHY010000008.1:0-89599 GCA_963741365.1 Candidatus Acidiferrales bacterium
AGGTAGCGCTCTAACCAACTGAGCTACGGGCCTAACGCTGCAAAATCAATCAGTTAAACTGCTTCGATTCTAACGCATTCTCCACCTGGTGCACAATTTGGTGCACAGTGGGTTGAATTTCTGCCGTTGCGACCGACTCAAGAGCTTGACGCTGTACCTCTGGACGAATGTGCCCATAACGCTTTGCCATGCGTACTGCTGTGCTCGCGGACCATCCGAGAATGTGAGCCACTACGGCAATGGGCGTGCCCTGCTCTAGCAATTTGGTGACTGCCGTGTGCCTCAGATCATGGAAGCGCAGCCGTGGAAGACCGGTCTCCCGGCAGGCGCGTCTCCAAGCAGTGCGCCAATTTGCAATAGGACGCTCCGCATCCACTTTACCATTCTCACAGGCGGCGAAAACAAAATGCTCCTGCTCTCGGCCTGGAAAGCGAGAAGCCCACATTTCCAGAACTGCACACGCAGGTTGAGTGAGCGGTATAGGTCGCCCCCTACCAGCATCTGTCTTGCTCTCCCCGACTCGCAGAACGCGGTTCTCCAAGTCCAAATTCCTCCACCTGAGCGTTCTGATTTCCTTGTGTCTCATCCCGGTATTCAACCCCACAGTGACTGTATAGAGGGGAGTCCACTTCCCCTGGTGTTCCCCGATGCGCGAAGCCCATTCCAATAGCCTTTTTTCCTCATCGCGGCTCAAAGCCCGACCTGCCTCCTCGTTTTCTTCCAGTTTTTTCACATCGCGGCGGACTTGCTCCCAAACTCCAAAGTCAGTGCCGCTGGTCCGCGTGGCCATAGGCTGACGGTATTCGTTCGAGCCCCGTGTCAGCATTTTAATTCTCAGGAGCAATCTGCCGATCTGGTCATCCGACAAGGAAAGAAGTAGTGCACTAGCAGCCAAGCTGTCGCAAACGTGACCAATGCCGCCAGTATCAGAAACGAGAATCCATATAGAAAAATTCGTTCACGAGAAGAACCGTCTTCTTCGAGCCATCTCTCATTTCCATAGCAGCCTGGATTTTCCGCGCAGAATCCGACCGTTCCATTCGAACCATAAATAAAGGATTATCGGCCCGTGCAAATCTGCAAGCGTGTACAAACGCCGATTACTTTCCCTTTGACTCGTTCTTGGGCGACTTCGCAGTGAGTACCGCAAGTAGTTCCTTCGCCGAAGCGGGAGGTGGTCCGGCTTTGCCGCTAATGATCTCTGTGGCAGTCACTGTCTTGCCATACAGATCTTTATTTGCGTCGTCATCAGGTCCGAGCGACGATCCCTCCAGAGAAACGCCAGCAAACACACCCTGCGCTCTGGAATAAGAGAGCATCTGTGCACTCATCGCCGCATTCGTGGAGGCTTCCGCTTCCCGCCCGACTGGACCGGCGGCGACACTGGCATCGGCACCGAGCTTAGCTTTCCCATTCATCAGGGCGCGCGCTCCCTTGTCATTCATTACTAGAATGACGAAGTCGGTAGCTTGGCCGCCAGCCTGAAGACCAACACTTCCGCCAGCCGATTGCATCATTGTTGGGGCGCTCCACGGCCCCTCAAAATTTTCTCCTCCCCGACACGTCATCACACCTTTACCATACTGGCCCGCAATAATGAATCCAGCCTTCTTTACGGACGGGAGAACGATAACGCACTCCGCCTTATTCAGCACACTGATGGGAACGCCGCTGGATGACGCAAGAAGCTCCTTCATTACATTGCCCGATTCCTTTACTCGCTCCTGCTCATTCTTGTCATCCGCCGCAATCGCAATGCTTGGAATACTTAGACACAGAACGGCAATGGTCAGCAAAACTATTCCCGTTAGCTCTCGGTATCGATTCAACATATCCTCCTCCTTTGGTTTTGCCCGCTCAGACTTTTCAAAATGGGAACTCGCCGAATTTCAGTCGCCCAGTAACTCGTTAAGTTCCCAGCATTGTAATCTCCTCGACAGCCGTGATCTTTACTAAGATCTCATAGACTGTGCATTTCCGACGTCTGTCTATTGCTGGTCGTACACGGCCGTGCTTGTGTACTTTTTGCCATGGGCATCGATTCCGTGCGAAGTCACCGTTCGGCTCTTGCCGTCGTCGGATACGACAATCCTACCGGTAGTCGTTACCTTCGTGCCCTTTTTCACCCGGAAATCTAACTCATGAATGCCTTTTCTTGTGTATGAACGCGAATCTTGATTGGGGTCGCCCTTGACGGGATAATCTTTGCCGTCAAACTTGCCTGTCCACTCGCTATGCGTCGAATTGCCAGCGCCGTCGACGCCATCTGTCGTGACCTTAAAATCGATGCCTTCGGCCTCGTAGACGACCTTGTTGTTATTCGGCGCCCCAGTCGCAAGTTTGGATTTGGCCTCATTCAGTTTCCAGGTGCCCATAAAAGGGTTCTGGGCGAAGCACACTGTCACTCCAATAAAACACACGACTGCCGTCAGTACGATTGCTCTTGTCTTCATGCCCCCTCCGATTTCTCTCTTGGTCAAACGTTACTCGATAAGCTTCCGGATTGCGGTCGCTGATATTAAATACAGGGCTACCACTCGCGTTTTGCAAGGAGGGCCAAAATTGGGCGGGACCGCGAGATACTTCTGATTCCCGTTACATGTATCACATCTCGAGCCATAAGTGAAGACGTTAAATGAATGAATTAGTGCAGAAGGACGGAGAAAGATTCTATTGGCGCTGGCAGCCCTGAGCGAGAAAAAGATACGAAATGGCCACCGCCCAGTTGCCGTTTCGCGGCGAAACCTCCGCAACAATTTTCGAAGCCATCCTCAACCGCGAGCGGCGATGCCGGCTGCCAGATCGAATCCGGACCTGCCCGCCGAACTCGAAAGAATGTGACCGATGGCCCGCGGCTGTACATTGGCGAGGTTAGGGGAGCTAACGCACCTTTGGTTCAGGTATCCATTGCCGGTGGAGAAACGTCTCCGATTTCAACGCCGTTCCCAAGTGTAAATATTTCTGACATCTCACCCGATTCATTCGCAACTGTTCGGAGACTCCGGGCTCCGCGGCCCTGAAGTCGAGGGCCCGGCTTGGGTGTTTCCAGTACCGTCAGGCGCCCCGCGACGCTTCGGCGATGTAATTTCGCACTCGATTGTTTGGTCAGCCGACGGTCGGCAAGTAGCCTTTGCAAGGGACGCTGACATTTACCTGGCGAATCCCGATGCCAGTGGCATCCACAAGCTGAACACTCTTTCGGGCAGCGCGACAGCTCTGCGGTTCTCTCCAGATGCCTCCCACCTTCGGTTCACACTTAATAGCGCCGACACCGGGACTTCTTCCATTTGGGAAGTCCACACGAACGGCACGAATCTCCACGCACTGCTCCCGGGTTGGCGTACGCAAGAGCAGCAGTGCTGCGGGGTTTGGAGTCCGGACGGCCGCTACTGCTTCTTTGTCAGCGTCGCGTCAGGGCTATCCAATATTTGGGTTTTACGGGAATCGAGAGGCCCCCTGCACATGCATCCTTCGCAGTCATTTCAGTTATCCAACGGCCCCATGTCACTGACATTTCTCACACCGAGTGTTGATGGAAAGCGCCTATTCGCCGACGGCTATCAGCCTCGCACAGAGCTTGTGCGATATGAGACGAAGTCTCGTCAATTCGTGCCGTTTCTTTCTGAACTTTCCGCTGGAGAAATAAGCTTCTCGGCCGACGGCCATTGGATCGCGTATGTCTCGTATCCGGACAGTAGTCTGTGGCGAAGCAGGACCGATGGTAGCGAACGTCTTCAGCTAACTAGTCCTCCGGTCGTTGCCTTCCTTCCCCGTTGGTCCCCGGATGGGAGACAAATTGCCTTCGCAGACCATCAAGCCGGCCGTCCCTGGAAAGTCTTAACAATTTCAGCCGATGGCGGAACGCCTCAGGAAATTCTTTCCGAAAAAGAAAATCAGAATGATGTGGGCTGGTCTCCCGACGGGAAGCAATTGGTCTTTGGGCGAGCCCCATTCTTGAAAGGAACGAACGATACGATTGTGATCAAGATTGTGGACCTAAGTACCAAGCGGGAGTCCACTGTCCCTGGCTCGAACAACTTATGGGCTCCCCGTTGGTCTCCCGATGGCCGCCATTTGGCTGCGGTATCGTTAGACTCACGTAAGCTTCTTCTTTTCGACTTCGAGACTCAGAAATGGGCAGACTGGGTCAGTAACTCCGCCTTCGTCGGCTATCCTATTTGGTCTCAAGACGGCTCATACGTTTACTATAACGGCGGGTCAGGCGACGGCGGTTACTATTGCCGCGTGAAAATGGGAACGAGCAAACCTGAGCAACTCTTTAGCTTCTCAGGTCTTCACTTCTATTCCTTCATGATTGGAATGGCTCCTGACGGATCTCCCCTCGTTTCTCGAGACATGAGTTCCGACGAAATCTACTCCCTCGACGTTGATCTCCCGTAGCCGTCCGACCACAGCGCGCACGGAATATCAGAATTTCCTCGCCCTTTGGAAAGACTCCTGAAGCAGGCCAAGGCGGAGTACGCGAAGTTGCACTGAATGTCCGCAGGCGGCGCAAACCTGAAAAGATAAAAAATGGCCCGGTGGGTGGGGGCGTTACAAAAATTAAAAATTGAAAGTGGCTCGCGCTCGCTCAAAGGTGCCCCGGCCCTTGTACGGCGATCATGCCGGACAACTAGGGCCTATGCTCGCCACCACGCTCTATGCCCAACGGGTCTCAGAATCCGGTGATCGCTGCTCTGGAAAGTTGGTGCACAATTTGGTGCACACCCAGTTCAAACTTGGTCGCAATTGGTGGCTTACTTTCACACCCGCTGAGTGCAGTCAAACGCGCATGAATAGCGGGTCGTAGCGCTCTATCACGAGGTGTAGCAGCATCGCAGCTGCGAAGTGTCAAGGTAGCGCTCTAACCAACTGAGCTACGAGCCTACAGTAAGACGTTTCAGTAGTTTAGCAAACTTCTGATGGCGGCCGAAGACGGAAATTACCAGTAAAACGTCATCCGCAGAAATCAGTTTACTGCGTTCGAACCGCGTCGCAAAATCGCGGCCAGCATCGATTCCTGCACTTTCACCATGCAACGCTGCATCAACGACGGAAAAGACGGCCTAGCTAGAGTTGCGGAGCATCGTCGGAAGCGCTTTCATCCGACCCGGACGAACCAAGTGTGGTCCATGGACTTTGTGGCGGATCAATTGGCGGACGACAGAAGGTTTCGAGCACTTACGGTCGTCGCTATATACACTAGGGAGTGCTTGGTGATCGAGTCAGCACAAACGCTGAAGGTGAGGACGTGGTCAGGACGTTGAACCGCATCAAACTCTCGCGTGGAGTTCCAAAGATGGTGCACTGTGACGACGGAAGCGAATTTTCCAGCCAAGCATGGGATCTGTGAGCCTATCAAATAAAGTGCGGATTGCATTTTCCCGACCAGAGAAGCCGGCGGACAATGCTTTTGTAGAACCATTCAACGGAACGTTCCGGGCAGAATGCCTGAATGCACATTAATTCACGTCATTGACGGAAGCCCAGCAGATCGTGGAGACTTGGCGGGTGGAATACAATGAGAGTCGCCCTCACCGATCTCTCGGCAAGACGTCGCCCAACGAATTCCCTTGGGTACGAACAGCGGAAATCTCGCCCTAGAGTTGGTATAAAAAAGCCCGGTCCGATAAGTCCGATCAAACATATAAAACTCTCTCACTTCTCTTAGACTAATATCTCGGGCTGGTCAGGGTGCATTTGGCCTGCACAAACTGGGCACGGCGTAAAATGAAAAGCTCACTTATTCATCGCTGGTTGCGCTGGATAAGAAGGCCAAGGTCAGAGCGAAATAGATTATTGCTTAAGAAGCTCAAGATGATATCGACGGTTCCGTTTTACTTTGGAAAAGCTCACTCGTCTGCTGTGTTTTTGGGCTATCAGCCAGACTCCCAAGCAAACTTCAAGAATCACCCAGAGTTTAACTCTCTTTTCAAAACTTTTACCGCCCATAACAAGCTTAATAATGCTGGCGACGTTGCGCGGCTGTGGAGTTTCATACTCAACATAAAACAAGTGCTATCGGAGAATATCGAAGGTGAGTTTGCAGAACTTGGGGTATGGCGAGGCAACACCGCTTCGGTTTTGGCTTACTTTGCATCAAAAAACAATAGAAAAGTGTATTTGTTTGACACCTTCGAGGGTTTTGATAAGAGAGATTTAGAAGGTATCGACTCAAACAAACAGATGGCTTTCGCTGACACATCTTTGACTATGGTTAAAAATATAATCGGTGAAGACAGCAAAGTTTGTGATTTTGTAAAAGGCTTCTTTCCAGCATCGGTCGCTGATTTCCACCGCAATAGAAAATATTCAGTTGTTAGCTTAGATTGCGATTTATATGAGCCAATAAAAGCTGGCCTTGATTTTTTTATCCGTTAATGTCTAAAGGCGGACTGCTTTTGCTTCACGACTACTCAAGCTTATATTGGAATGGCTCGAAAAAAGCTATTGATGAGTTTTGCAAAGTAAATAGAGAATACGTCATCTTGATGCCGGACAAATCAGGTAGTGCATTTATTCGAAAGTCTAAGTAAACAAGCAGGGCGATTGCCGTCATAGGTAACGTCATTGAAATGCTGGTCTCCGACGAACTGGTAGTCACCGTCAACCAAAAAGGTCAAGACAGAGACCTTTTTCGGGACCTTGCCGCTTATAGGGGAGGACTGATGACCTGTTCATGTTTGTTCCTCACCTCACGCACGTCGCTCGGGCAGGTCTGCGGCAAACTCGGCCATCCGTATTGCCGGAACATCTGTGTGAGATAGATGCGATGGAACAGGCTGACAAGGACTGGGATGAAATCCTTGCTCCGCTTCGGGCCAGCTGCGAAATTGCGCTGCTAATGTCTTCTTATTGCGGCCGCGTGATGCTGAGGTTGCGTTTCTGTATTTTGGTTGAAAATCTGACGAGAATTTCAGTGACCCGCCTGTTGGAACAGAGCAACGAGGGCGAGAGTTTGAGCAGGCCGTCAAGGAAAATCTATTGGGCTCTGTTTCCGTAACGCTTCCTACGTAATGTCCCTTCCAGTGGAAGCCTCACCCAGGCGAAAGCGCTCCTGAAGCACGCACAGACTGCGGCGAGAAAAAATCATAATTATAGGCCGAACATGGAGTTAACGCCCGCGCGTTGCGGGGTCTCGGCAGGAGCCCCTTTTGACAAAGTCGGAGAGGGAGTCTGCTCGACGGCCGGCGGAGTCTCATGCTCTGGCACGGAAGCCTGAGGCCTGACGGGTGCTGTAGCAATAGGGGTTGCTATGCTTTGGGTGGCAACGTTCGGCTGGGCAGCAATCCGCTGGAGATAGGCAAGATCGCGAGGTTCTTCCGTGCCCGGCTGAACTGCGGGAAATGACAAATTCATCTGGTGCTCCAGCGCGCTGGCGATGCGGTGCAACTGCCAGACGAGCTTATCGAGCTCCTTCGACCGGCCAAGGTTCAAGTTGCGGTCCCACAGAAACCGGATCGACAACACCATGACAATAGGCATGCCGATGGCCAGCGTGGCGAGCAAGATGGTGAACAGCAGAGAGTCGAGTGGTGTGAAGGATTGGTTCATATAATGCCTCCTACTGCAGCATGCTGCAGGCAGAATAACAGCAGCGCAGCGGTGATGACAAATTAATCGATTACGCTCTATGTGGGACCGTGTCCGCGTCAATTTCTGCTCGATTTCTGCATTTACTGACATCGAGAACTTCATCCAGCACTTAGTTAGGTTGAAATTCCGCAGCCTGATCGGTGGCCCAATCGAGGAACGTCCGTGCCGGCGATCCTGTGAGCTCTGCGACTGTGGAGGTAACGAAGGCAGGTTGGCCGACTGCGGCGGCCGAGCTATAGAGCAGCATATTCACGACGGGCATAGGCATAACAGTGAGCAACTCGCGCCGCGCTTCGTCTGGCGAGAGGGCTAGGACACGATTCATGGTGTTGCGCCATTCTACCTCCTTCGATCAGTTGAAGTGATTCTCAGACTTTAGCTCATCGTGGGAACAAAAGTCTGGTACTAGCGATATTGTGACCAAAAAGAAACAGATGCTTGCTTCGGAGCTTACGTCTGCTTCTCAAAAGATGCTTGGAAACCAGCCCCACTGGACTTCCTGCGATACACCACGTTGCCCGGATCGCCGCGAAGGAAGCGCTCCAACGACCCTTTGCAGCATAAGCAATCCGATAAGCTCAATGATTCCCGCCAAGTTCAACACCGAAAATTTGGCTGCGCTCAAATGGAGCGGTTATAGGACAATGTATAGGACAATGTTGACTTGCTTTCGCGGTGCGGCCTAAGATGGCCGTTCAGGCGTGTTAGCCGAACCTTGGCGCACGGTGTCGAAATGGAAATGGATTATACCGAGATTAGCGCCGCCTCCATAGCGACGAGTTTCGGAGCCAACTCCAGGTTCCGATTCTTGTATCGGTGGGCGGCAGTCCTCATCGCGGCAGCATGCATGCTTGCCGCGTTGCCCGTCGCGTTGCTTTCCTTCGGAAGTTACGGTGTGGCCAAGATCCTTCGGAAAGTTTCCCCGCTGCGCGACGCGTATGGATTTCTCTCTCGGTCGTACGATCGGATCATCGAACGGCTTGGCCGAGTAGTTCTGCAGGACCAGCGAGATACTCCCGCCTTACGGCTGATGGTCTCCCTTACCCTCACCGTAGTGCCAATTTTCGCGATCCAACTCGTAGTAGGGAAGCCTCGACTGCTGCTCGTGATTGCGTTCTATCTTTCTCTCTACGGTCTCAAGTTCCAACGGTTTGTAAGGATGTTCAGCGCCAGCCACCTGGAGGCGCACCGGCGCCACGGCTATTTTTCGGAGAAATACGACAAGGTCTTCGGCCGGTACCTTGAATTCTTCCTGGGGTATTTTTATGGAAACGCACCGGAACTGGGTCGGACGGCTCATGTGTGTCTTCACCATCGCGAGAACAGCGGGCCCGACGACACGCGCAACAGCATTGGCTACGACCGAACCAGCCGGCTCGATTTTCTGTGGTATCTCGCGGACAACATCTGGACCGTCCTGGGGCTTGCTCCTTACGTCTACTTTAAAGTGAGAGGCGATGAAAAGAACCAGAAACGGATGTTGTGGGGAATGGCGCGCTACTATGCTTATTTCGCCGCTGTCTTCATTTACGACTGGAGAATTGGGATCTGGTTTGTCTTAGTTCCAATACTATGCATGAATTTCATCAACGCAATCACCGCTTGGGTCCAGCACGCGTTCTGTGATCCGGAGCGTCCTGAGGATTATTTTGCAAATGCCGTGACTGTCGTCGATGAAGTGAACTTCATGAACGAGGGTTACCACCTCTGCCATCACCATCGTTCCAGCCTGCACTGGACCGAGATGCCAGCCCATTTCGAGCGGCTTGGTGACAGGATGAGGGAAGCCGGCTCGCTGGTCTTCCGGGACTTGGATTTCTTTGGGCTATTCCTCGAGTTGACTCTCTTTCGCAGAAAGGATGTGCTTGCGGAGAAACTTGTACCGTGGGAGCCCATGGATCAACAGCAGAGATTGGCATTGCTGACGAAGCGAACCAGCCTTAAGACTCCGTATTGAAAAAGCGGCTGCTCGGGGCACCACGGCTATATCTCCGCGCGAGGGACGAGTATTCGCCTCCTCCTCAAGGAGTGCGATCACGATTGCATATCGAGAATCAAGCTGTAGGCGATCCATTTTGGCGCTATTCACAAAGTAGGCAAGCGCGTGGTCCTTCGAATGGCGTCGCCTTCTTTGATCTGATAGATCGCATCGGCCGGAATTTCGCTGAACTCCTGGCGTAAACCACTTGGCCAAAGGACTGTTATCTTTCCTATCGTCGCTTCGTTTCCGAGCCCGAAGTGAAGCCGCGTGTCATTGGTCGAATTGTAGCTGCCGCCGCCGTGAACTTCGTCGATTTGCGTCATTTGGGAAGTAGCCACGCTCACCCGAGTCCCGATCGCGGCGCGGTTGCTCTTCGTCCCGATCAGCCGAAAAAGCACGCGGTGGTTTGAGTTCTTCGTTTCGTTTAGAAAGACAGATGGTTGTGCGCCGGCGTTGAATACCACGACATCCAGGTTTCCGTCGTTATTGATGTCGCCAAACGCCGTTCCTCTTCGAGAATAGAGTCGCCCGGCATTGAGTCCCGCTTCGTCGGCTATTTCCTCAAAGGTGAGATTGCCTCGGTTGCGAAAGAGTTGGATCTGTTCGGCAAACCGAATTTCCTTCGGGAGTACGTCCATCAGCGACGAAAAGTTGCCGTTGGCGACGAAAATGTCGGGCCATCCGTCGTTGTCAAAATCGCCGAAGCCAGTCCCCCATTTCACAGGCGCCATTGTTGGGCCCGCGATACCAGCCTTGCGAGCGATGTCTACGAAGTGATCGCCCTGATTCCAATAGAGACTGGCAGGTTGATTGTCGGCGCGAGTAACAAAAAGATCGAGTTTGCCGTCGCGGTCAAAATCGCCGAAATCTGCTGCCATGTTTCCGTAGCCCCGCCCGTCAGGTCCCACGCCCGTCCCCGTGGGATCTCCCACTTCTTCAAACGTGCCGTTATGCCGATTGTGATACAGGAAGGTCCACTCAAAATCGTTGGTAACATAGAGATCAGGCCATCCGTCCCCGTCATAGTCGCCCCACGCCACCCCCATCCCATGAAGTCTGTTTGGATCGTTCACTCCCGCTTTTTCGGATACATCTTCGAACGTGCCATCCCCTCGATTCCGAAACAAGAAGTCGGTTTCGCCCTCCATGGTGTCAGGCAATTCGAATGGCACTCCTTTGTAGCCGCGAAAACTCCGCGCCGGATCTGGAAGATGATTTACATCCGTCTTTACGTACCGTGCGACAAATAGGTCTAGATTCCCATCGCGGTCATAATCAGCCCAGGCGGCGCCCGTGCTGAAGCCCCCGACTTGCAATCCTGCCTTTGAGGTGACGTCCTCGAATTTACAGTTACCGAGATTGTGATAGAGCACGTTATGGCCAAAGCCGGTCACGTATAAGTCCGGAAGCCCGTCGTTATCGTAGTCTCCGACCGCAATCGCCATTCCCCAACCGCGGGTTGTTAATCCGGCTACTTTTGTTTCATCGGTGAAATGTAATGTTGAAGAGTTTCCGGCCTGGTGGTACAGCGTGATCATTAAGTCTCCACCTTTACGATATTGCTCAATGGTCGAATCATTGACTACTGCTAGATCCAACTTGCCGTCATTGTCGCAATCAAGGAGAGCGATTCCTCCGCCCCCCATGGTCTCTAAGACATAGCGGCGATCAGTCCGGGAATTGGGCATAGTTGTGACTCCAACTTCAGTAGCAGCATCCCGGAAAAACATGGGAACAGACGGCGGTGCAGGCTGTAGATTTTGCGCAATTAGACAGGTCACAATTGGAGAGCAAAGTAGGATTGCCAAGGCAACCAGAACGACCGTGCGACTTCGGACCATGAGGTAGACAGGATTCTAGCAGCTTTCAGGGGGCTGCCAAAGCAGCCATCGATAGGATAGAAATATGATTCATCCTGCGATTTAGTCCAAACCGAATCAGATTTGACGTTAGGTTCGCGACGCGCGGACGAGTGTTCGCCTGAAATGGCTTGGTTCAGGTGCCGGAATTTGACTCAACACTTGTCCGGGCGAGGGATGATTGACCTTGGAGAGTCTTCCTTCCAGCAGCATGTACTGATGAGCTTCTAGCCACGACGGAAGCTTTTCGGAGTAATGAGTCCAATGGGCGACGGCGGCTTCGTCACACCAGTTCAGCAGTTTGGGCATGACGCTGCGCAAAGCTTTTTCTGGCTCACGAGTCGCCTCCTAATGGCACGTGCAGTCCTGGAGTAGTCGGCTTTACCACAGTGCGAATTGAACTCTTCGTTGACGACCCCATCGCCGTGCAAAGGCAAGCCATCGCCGCCGGGGCGATTGAGCACAGTCCTGTAGAAGAGCACGCGCACTCCACGATCGGACCACAGCCGATTCACCGGATGCTGAAAACCGTCGTGGTCGACCCGTCCGGCCCCATGTGGCTCATCGGAAAGTTTCTTTAGGAATTTATTTGAGGAAAGTTAGCCGTTTACAAGAAGCAGCGCGAACCCGTCATACCCTTTTTCGCCGACCGTCTGAATTTCCGTGGCGCTAACGCGTGAATCTTTGGCAAGCAAATCGTTGAAGCGTCGCACGCCCTGAATGTTGGGGTCTTCGCTGTTAGCGTCGATCACTTTCCCATCGCGGATGATATTGTCCACGACAATAACGCTGCCCGGCCGAGACAGGTTCAGCGCCCAATCGAAATATCCTGGAATATTTTCCTTGTCTGCGTCGACGAAGATCAAATCGAACGGAGCGTGATCTTCTGCAGCCAGTTTCGGCAGCAAGTCTAGCGCCTTGCCCAGCCGGAGCTCGATCGTGTCCGCAAAGTCGGCCATAGCGAAATTCTTGCGAGCAACGTCCGCATGCTTCGGGTCCATCTCCAGGGTAATGATGCGTGCGCCGGTGGCCAACGCGCGCGCCATCCAGATTGTGCTGTATCCCGCCAGTGTTCCGATCTCCAGAATATTTCGCGCACCACACATCCGTGCCATTAAGTACAAGAGCTTGCCCTGCGTTGGCGAAACGGCGATGGCGGGGAGTCCCGCGTCCACTCCGTTCTGTTGCGCCGCCGTCAATACTTCATCGGGCGGCACCATCTTCTCTTTGATGTACGTATCGACTGCGGTCCACAATTCCGGGGTCATCAGCGCGCACCTCCGATCAATCTTCTAAAGCAGAATCTTAACAGGTAGGGCACGATTCGAAATATAGGTTGCGGTTTGCTGCTACTAAGATGCGCGCAGCGTGGCATGAAGGGCAAAAGCAGATCCCGCTTCGCTCGGGGTGACAACCAAGAAACGCCGCGAGGCATGAAAATTGCACTCGACGAGCGATTTAGAATCGCCAGCCGTAGCCGACGATGAATTGGATGGAGTGCCTCAGCCCGTCACCGGCATACACCAGATTTGTACCATTGACGTCGACGGTGCGCGACCCATAAAAAATGTGCGTGTCGCCGGCTTCAAGCCGCAGCGTGCTCCGTTTCGTGGGATAAAATTCCACGATGCCGCCCAGATCCAGGACGATATTTGTCGAGCGAGCATAGCTGGAGGTCTGCGCGCCGTCGACAGGCCCGGTAATGCTGGTCACCGCCCGCGAATAACTGTTAAGCCCAGGGCGTACCTTGCCAAAAAATCCCACATGGTTGCGACGGATGCCACCTTTGACGCCGAACAGTCCTTGAAAAATCTCCCCACCATCGTGCGGTCCGACGGTATCGCGGCTCGCAGGAAAATACAAAATATCACCGTCAAAATAAAAAACGCAGTAAATCTTTCCCGAAACGTACCCACCAAGGCCCAGGTCGGTTCGCACGCCGTTTGTGGACCCTTCGCGCTCGCTCATCATCGTGCTGAACAGTGGCCCCATTTCCCAGTTTCCGTCAACCTGATGCTCGACTTCGTTCTCGCGCAGCGTGCCCGGCCGGTACGCGACACCAAAGCTCAGCCGCGTTGTATCTTCTATTTTGCCAACGGCGAACCCTGTGCTGTTGGTCGCGGCGTAGTGTTCATTCGTGACTCGATATGGATTGCCGCTGATATCCGCACGAAGGACCCATCGCGGTGAAACGTAATACTCGATTCCTCCGCCGAGGTTCAGTTCGAAATAAGTGGGAGTAATTTTCTGATAACCTCCGGCTGAACCTATATTGTTGCTGAGCACATCGCTGAAGTGCAGCAGGCCCGGCCGAACCAATCCAAATACGGACAGTTTCCGCTTTTGCACGACTTTCGCGCGCAAGCCAAAGACCGCCTGAAGTGTCTGGCCGCCTTGAATCAACAACAATGAAGCGGAGTGTTCCAGAAAGAAATCGATCTCTGTTTCCAGCGCCAGGCGGCGATTTAAATTCCAGTCGAACCGCCCGCCAAACCCCGGGAAATTCTTTCCACCACCGCCGTCGGGAGTCTGCCGAATCGTGCCAAATTGCCCGCCGATTTCGGCGCGGGTGTAATTGTCCTGTGCCTGACAATTAGTCGTTGCTGTCCCGAGAAGCAGCAAAGTCATAAGCGCGCAAACCGTGGACCGTGCAACGTTCTCTAGATTGTTATCTCGAGGGCAGTGTTGGCCTGAGGCATCTGGTCTTTCCTCGCATCTTGAAAACAGCAGATCCCTCACTTTGTTCGGGATGACAGTGAGTGGAAGTTCGCGATAGTACATCACGCCGAGGGAGTCTTGCCGCAGTATTCATCATAGGCTGCCAGAAACCGATCTACATCCTTGCGCAATAGATAGTACGGTGTAGACAGGCGTACCTTTGACGGCAGCCCGCCGCGAATCCGGATCTTCTTTTCTTTCCAGAGCCACAGTTCCAGATCGGGCATCTTGGCGGGAGCCACGGTTGCCGTGGCGATTCCGCAGCGAAGCGCCGGATCGGGCGACGTCCAGCTCAGCGCGCCGCGCGCCACCATCTCCTTCAAAATGTAGTCAGCCATCTGGCGGTGGCGTTTCTCGATGCGCTCCATTCCAATTTGATTAGCTAGTTCAGTGGAGGCGCGCAACCCGCAAAGTGCCGGCACGTTGGAACTGCCGATGCGCTGAAAACGTTCCGCGCGAATTTTAGGATTTTCCCAGCCCTCGGTCGCGATGGTGTTCCACAGGCGATCGATCTGTTCGTCGCGCACGTACAAGAACCCGGTGCCTTTCGGCGCTTGCAGCCACTTGTGCGGGCTCGACGAATAAAAATCGCAGCCTAATTCGGCGATATTCAGCCGCATCATGCCCGTCACATGAGCTCCATCGACCGCGCTCAAAATTCCTTTCGACCGCGCGAGCGCCGCCAATTCCTTAGCGGGCAACACCACGCCCGTTACCGTACTGATGTGACTGAAGAAAAGCACTCGAGTACGAGGAGTAATCGCTTCGTCGAAAAGATTCAGCACCGAGGCGACATCCGGAACCGGTTTCGGCAAGGTTAGTTTCTTCACCACGATGCCGTAGCGCTTGGCACGCAGGTTCCATGGCTGTTCGCCGCCGGGGTGCTCCTGATCGGTCATCAGCACTTCATCGCCGGATTTCAAATCAATGCCATTCGCAATGTAGCTGTTGGCTTCGGTGGCGTTGCGTACTAGAGCGAGTTCATCACGAAGGCAGCCGATGAATTTCGCCAGTGGATCGCGGAATTGGTTCCACGACGCGTAACCCCATATGGGATAGTCCTCGGGATCGGTCTGCGCCAGGCGCTCGGAATCGCGGTAGCCTTCGAATACCGCATTCAGCACCGGCACTGGCGACGAGCCCACCGTTCCGTTATTCAAATACACCTCGTTTTCCGGAATCAGAAACTGTTTACGAATCTCAGTCCAGTACGCTTCTTCGTTGCTGTCGTAGAGTGTGTTCGGTGGCAATTTTTCAGGAGCCTGGCCCAACATATCTTTGCAAACTTCAGGGAGTCCAACGACACCCAGAGTCGCCATTCCTACGAATGAAGAAAGAAAACCGCGCCGGTCATTCATCAAGCCTCCTCAAGAGCCACGGGGATTTTATCGCGAATCGCGGTAGACGAGTGCACGAATGCAGGCACTCATTGCGATTCCCGTGAAAGCGAATATGTTGTCAATCGTTGTTGTTTGTGCAGTGATCCTCGGAAGTGGCTCTTTCTCCTGACGGAAAAACATTTGCCTGGGTTGAAGCGCGCAAATTGACAAAAATGGCGCCGATACCGGTAAGAACGACATCCATGTTTCGGAATACAAAAAAACCGAAACATTGCAGCAGTTGACTGCGGCCGCGGCGGGGCGGCACGCGGACGAGCACGGCCTGGCGTGGTCGCCGAACAGCAAAGGTTTGCTGGCCGGGTCAATCGCGGGCATTGCAAACTATCGAGCTATTACCGCGAAAAGAAATCGACCAGTGGATGATTCCCTTCGTCGGCAAATCCGTTTACGACGATCCGGAGGTCTACGCAAAAAGCGCTCCACTCACCTTCATCAAAAATGTGAAGACAGCGACTCTAATTATTGTTGGCGACAGCGACGGCGAATGCCCGACGCCACAATCCTACGAATTCTGGCACGCGCTTAAAATGCTGGGAGTTCCGACCGAGCTGGTTGTCTACAAACACGAAGGTCACATGTTCGTAAAACCAGAGCATCTGCGCGATGTGATCTCTCGTGCGACGGCGTGGTTCGATAGCCGTCTGCAATAGCCAACTCGGCAGCTACCTTCTTGGATTACTCGCGGTATACTTTTGCTTACGTCTCTAAACTTACGATTTTGAAATCAGTGTAGAAATTCGCTCGATGACCAAACAATACCAGCTTCGACTGCTTTTCGTTTTCGTATGTGGCTTGTTGCCGCCTGCGCTTTTGTTTGCGCAAAATCCGAACGGCAGCTTGCGAGGCACGGTCCAAGATTCCAGCGGCGGGCGCGTGGCCTCGGCGACTATCGCTGTGCGGAATGAGAATGCGGCCATGGCCCGAGAGACGCATGCCGACGCGAGGGGCGAATTCCGCATTGAAGATCTGCGGCCCGGCTCGTATCTGGTCACCGCTAATGCCAGTGGTTTCGGGGAAGCGCGCGCGCAGGTAATCGTCGCGGTGAGTTCAGTGCGAGAGATCAACATCATTCTGCAGCCCGGCGCGGTGTCCGAGAAAGTTTTGGTCAGCGCGCCGCAATCTATTACTAGCGCGCAACTCGACACCGCAAGCGCTGTACATCAAGCGATTATCTATCGACAGGATTTGGCAGACATTCCGCTTGCCGCGCGTAGCTTCGCCAACATTTCGTACCTTGCACCGGGCACTGAGCCGGTTGAGCCATCCGATCCCACCAAGGCGCGCATCACCGCCGTCGCCACGGGCGGCAGTTCCGGACTGAACAATGAAGTGTCCGTCGATGGCGGCGACAATTCCGACGATTACATCGGCGGGTTCCTGCAGAACTTTTCTCCTGATGCGATTCAGGAATTCGCCTTCAAAACCGCTCAGACGGACGCCGACACGGGACGTACCACGGCAGGCTCCGTAGTCATCACCACGCGGAGCGGCACCAACGAGTGGCACGGCGGTGTGGCTTTTTACGAACGCGCCGCCGCGCTGAATGCGCGTTTTCCGATCGACAATCCCGCTCCCGATCCCAAGCAGCCGTTCTCGAGACAAAATTACGTGGGCACGATCGGCGGGCCGATTGTGAGAGATCGACTGTGGTTCTTTTCTTCGCTGGAATATGTGCACGAGAATTCCAGCGTCGCCTACAGCCCCGCCAGCGTCGCGCAGTTCGACGCGCTGTCGCAACTCGCCTCGCTGGGATTAATTCCGGGAGTGACTTCCATCGACGTTCCCAGCAGCGTTCCAGTTCCCTTTCGCGATTATCTGGGTACGATCCGCCTAGACTGGGCACAATCGGAACGTTCGCGCTGGTTTCTGCGCGCGGCCACAGACACGTACACGATGGGCAATTCCCTGGTTCAACAGGGCGCGCTGCCTTCCACGGGCTCCGCCGCGCACAACAATTACTTCAGCTTCGTAGCCGGTCAGCAATTGCAGATTTCGCCCGCGTGGTCCAGTGCACTGGTGCTCAACGCCAGCCTCCTGCATCTGACGCAATCGCGCAATTCTAATTTGGGTCTCGCGCTGGCCTTCCCGTTCACCACCACGGCGAGTACGATCACGGGATTCGAAACCTATGGAGACAATCAATACATCACCGCTATCACCGCATTCCCCATATTGCGCAACCAGCAAAAATATCAAGTGCGCTACGACGTCAGCCATGTCAGCGGACACCACGCCACACGATTTGGCGTCAATTTCATCCACGAGCCGGTATTGAGCGGGGCGCTCACCGCGACCGCGGAAACGCTGACTACTTTTCCCCAAAATCCGACATACTACACCCTCAACGCCGCCAACCTTGCGCAATTTTCCACCGACTATGTGGATGGAAGCGTTTTCACTCCCGCGAGTGACGGCAGTTTTTCCCAAAATGTGCAGAGGCTTGGTCTGTACGCGGAAGATTCCTGGCGCATCACTTCCGGGCTGACGATAAATTACGGACTTCGGTATGACACTACGTTCGGCTTGTTCATCGCTTCCGGCCGCGACCAAACCTTCAATCCAGCGCTCGCCACCGGCCTTGTCGATGGCATCCCGCACGATTACCGCAAACAACTCGCGCCGCGTCTCGGCATCGCACAGACGCTGGGCTCGTCCCGCAAAACGGTCATTCGCGCGGGCATCGGAATATTCTTCAGCGATCTGGCGCAAAACGGCTGGGTGAACGCATTTCAGTCCGTGAACGCGGGCAGCCTGCAGAGCGGTCCGATCGCCCCGGCGCTCATCGATCCCAATTACCACACACCCTACGCCTTGCATGCCACAGCGGGCGTGCAGCACGAATTTTCGTCCAACTGGTTGGTCGCTGCGGACTGGACACACGAAACCGGCATGCACGGCTATCGAAATTACGGTTATGAGGAAGCGAACGTCTTTCGCTCCGACAATCGCTCCAGCTACGACAGCTTTGCACTGAGTCTGCAGGGCACCGTCTCGCGACGTGCGCATTTTGTGGCACATTACACGCTGGCCACGGCGAAGACCTGGGGCTGCGATGTCGGCGAACTTTTCGATTACGTCAACGGCGTTTGCGATCCGCAGAATCCATTTGCGCCCGGCGATTACGGCCCGTCAGGCGAAGACGTTCGCAATCGTTTCGTACTTGCGGGAACATTCCAGATTCCCTTGGGGATTCAATTAGCCACGCTGGCGCAAGTGGAAAGCGCCCGTCCCTACACACTGACCACACCCGTCGGTGATCGCGCCGTGGTCAACGGAGTGAAAACTGCGCTCAACGAATTCCGCGGCTCACCCTATATCCAGATGGATTTGCGCGTCAGCCGTCCTTTCACTTTCCTTGACCGCTATGCCGTCACCCCGTTTTTTGAGTTCTTCAATTTGTTCAACCGTAACAATCCCGGAAACAATTTCATCGCCGATATTTCCTCGCTGCCTACTCCTGTAAACAATATCGCGAATGCCACAGCGCTCTGTCCTACTCCAGCTTGCGGCGTGCCGATCACCAGCCTGAACCAGTTGCGCGCTCCCGCTGGCGCCCTTGGCGATTTCTTCGGTCCGGGCACCACAGTGGGAATACCCTTTGCCGCACAAGCCGGCATCAAGCTGTCGTTTTGAAGCAAACTTAAGCGCTGATTCAGCGCCGAATGCAGGCAGGCTGTACAATGAATTGAGACTATCAAGGACGATTTACGGACATGTTTGAGAACCTGACAGAGCGGCTGCAACGAACATTCAAGAATTTGCGCGGGCAGGGCAAGCTCACCGACGAGCACCTGGACGCCGCGCTAGCAGAAATCCGCGACGCATTGCTTGAAGGCGACGTTAACGTTGGCGTTGCGGACGAGCTGCTTGCCAATATCAAGGCTAAAGGCCTAGGCACGGAAGTGATGCTGCAGCTTTCGCCGGACCAGCAAGTCATCAAGATTGTCCGCGACGAACTGCTCTCACTGCTTGGCAAACATGCCAAGCCGCTGTTCGCCTCACGGCCGCCTTCGGTGTGGATGATCGTGGGACTGCAGGGTTCCGGAAAAACTACTACCACCGGCAAACTGGCGAAGTGGCTGACGCAGCATGGTCATCGCCCGATCGTAGTTTCCACCGACGTGTACCGCCCGGCGGCGCGCGAACAGCTTTCACAAGTCGCCCAGTCCATTGGCATTTCCATTTGGCCCGCCACCGGAACGGACAAGCCGCTGGAGATTGTGCGCGGCGCGATCAAGGAAGCCAAGCTTTCCGCCAGCGACGTAGTGCTGGTAGACACTGCCGGCCGCTTGCACATTGACGACGAGCTGATGAAAGAGTTGTCTACACTCAAAAAGGAATTGCAACCGAGCGAAATGCTATTCGTCGCCGACGCGATGGTTGGGCAGGACGCAGTCCGTTCCGCGGGCGAATTTCATAAACGCCTCGGACTTACCGGGGTGATCCTCACGAAAATGGACGGCGATGCACGCGGCGGCGCGGCGCTTTCCATCGGTAAAGTCACCGGCGCGCCGGTTAAATTCGTGGGGCTCGGCGAAAAATACGATGCCCTGGAAGGTTTTTATCCAGAGCGCATTGTTTCCCGCGTGCTCGGCATGGGAGACATACTTTCACTGATTGAACGGGCGGAAGGCGCCTTCGACAAAAAGGCTGCGCTCGAACTTGAACGCAAGTTGCGCAAGGAAGAGTTCACACTGGAAGATTTTCGCGATCAGCTAAAGCAGATTCGCAAGATGGGCCCACTGGAGCAATTGGTGGACATGTTGCCAAAGGTCGGGCCGTTGCAGAATCTGCCGAGCGACGCGACGGTGGACGAAAAGAAACTGAAGCAAGTCGAGGCCATCATCAACTCCATGACTAACGAGGAGCGCCGTGACCATAACGTTATCGACGGCAAGCGGCGTAAACGCATCGCCAAGGGAAGCGGCACCACCGTGCAGGACGTGAACCAAGTGGTGAAGCAGTATCTGCAGATGCGCACGATGATGAAGCAGTACGGTGCCATGGCCGCTCGCGCCAAGATGAAGGGCCTCGGCAAATTGGCTGGTCTCGGCTAATCGATGCCTGAATCCACTACGGAGGCAGTTCCAATTCGTACCATCGGGAAGAACTTCTTGGCCAGCCCGTGGAGGTTCTGGTTCCGGAACGTTTCTGGAAGGACCACTGTGCGCACCGGATACACCGTTCATCCTTACATCCGTCCTATGGGTGCAGGCCTCGAACCGTTTGCGACGGAGATTACGGATATACCGAGCGGGGCTCGAGCTTCGTTTGCGACACGTGCAGAAAATGGAAGCCATCGGGCGGCATTGCGCACGACTTCAACAACGTCTTGAAGGTCATCACCGGCTATTCCAAGATGCTGGCCGCTGCTTGTTCGGAACATCCCTTACTTTCCCTTCCAGCACAATCCGGCGATTTCTTCGGATAGCGCTTTCGGATTCAGGTCGCTGCGGTTACTGAGAATTACGATCGTCAGACCATCCGCGGTAAATCGCTGAATCACGTTTCGGAAACCTTTAGTGCTTCCGGTATGCCACGTTCGCGCGTGATCTTGATAGGGATCGAGAAACCAGCCATATGCATAAGAAACCGGTTTGCCCGGAGCAAGATTGTCTTCATTCTCTTCTTTCGGCCAGTTCGGCACCGAGCCATCGGCAAGTCGAACGGGCGTAAGTGCGGGCTCCATTTCTTTTGCGCTTAGCAGAGTGTGATTCTGCAAGGCGTCATCCCACTTCGAGAGATCTTCAAGGTTGGAATAGATGCCACCATCTCCTAAAGTTGCAGACGTGGAGCTCTGGTCATCTACGCGAAATAATGGCGCTTGAGCACCGGCATCTTGCGCCAGTGGCGAATGGCCAAAGGCGCGCGCCGATATTTTGTTTTTTCCCTTCTGATAGACCACCGAGTGCTTCATGCCTGCCGGCGCAAAAATCCTGCGCTCTAGAAATTGTTCGTATGAGCTACCCGATTTTTTGGCAACAATCAGTCCGAGCAGAACGTAGCCTGAATTGCTGTACGCCCAACTGGTCCCGGGCTCGAACTTACCTGCGGTCTGCTGCTCCAACAGAGCCAGCACTTCCGAATCTTGAATCTGGCGTTCCGCTGACCACCGAGGGCCGGATTTCTTCTCGACCTGTTCCATCAACTCTTCGTAATCCGGCAAGCCGGAGGTGTGCGTCAATAGATGCGCAATGGTAATGTCCTTGCCGTACGCCGGGAAATCCTGCCAGATATCCGTCAGGCGATCGTCATAATGGAGCATTCCGTCGTGCACCAGGAGCATGATGGCCATGGCCGTGAACTGCTTGGTGTCGCTGGCGAGTCGTAAAGTTTGTGGCGGGGTCAATCCTGGCTGGTTTGCCAAACTCGCGGACGCCGTAACCCTTTTTGATATAAGTACTTCCATCCTTTTTGACAAGAAGTGCCACTCCAGGCTGAGTGGCATCAGTAACCGTGGAAATCAGATTTTCGATATGCTGGCGCAACGCATCATCATCGGCGGCTCCGGCTCGGGATTGGGAAAGCGCCACGCCGAATGTCAAAGACAAGGCAAGAAGTCGCAGAGCGCGCATCGATTGCACCTCAGCTAAACTGCAAGGGTATCATCAGCACCCTTGTTTATCCGGCCGTATCATAGTAAAAGGCATTCTCTTCCAACACCCAAGGACGCCATGTCTCGCGAAGCTCTCAAAGATCCGCGGCTCTATCTCAATCGCCATCTGCAATGGATGGCATTCAATCAACGGGTTCTGGAAGAGGCGCGCGACGCCAGCAATCCTCTGCTGGAACGGGTGAAATTTCTCGCCATCACCGCCAACAACCTGGACGAGTTCGTGGAAGTGCGGGTCGCCACCTTTTTGCAGAAAATTGAGCACGGGTCACAAAGCATCAGCCCGGATGGGCTGACTCCCGCGGAGGAACTTGCAAAGGTCTCTGCGGCCATGCATGTGTTTGTGCGCGACCAATACAGGTGCTGGAATGACGAGCTAGTACCGCAGTTGGCGCATCGCGGCATTCGCGTGCTGTCGCCGGCGCAATTGCACAGCAAAGCGGCGCATATTGCCAAGGGGTTCTACGACCGCCGCGTCTATCCTATGCTGACGCCAGTTACGGTGGATCCATCGCATCCCTTCCCGCATGTCTTAAACAAGGCGCTTTGCATTGCCTTCCTTCTCCGCCGCAAACGGTACAAAAGCGAAAAGCCGTTCTTTGGAGTTCTCACGGTTCCGCGCGCATTGCCGCGGTTGCTGCGCGTCCCTAACGGCAACGAAAGTATTCATTACGTTTTCTTGCAAGATATTATTTCCGCTCACGCCGAAAAGTTATATCGCGGTTACGAAATTCTTGCGTCCGCACCGTTTCGCATCACGCGCAACAGCAATCTCTACCTAGAAGAGGAAGAAGCGCGGTCGTTGCTGGACGCCATCGACAGTCAGGTGGCGCAACGGCGTAAGGGCGACGCGGTGCGGCTGGAAATCGAAGCCGGAGCCCATCCGGAAATCATCAATCGCTTGGTTTCCACTTTCGACCTGGACGAATCGCTGGTGTTTCGCGTGCGCGGAGTGGTCAATCTGCAAAGACTTTTCCAGCTGTACGAAGAAACGCCTCGCCCCGATCTGAAATTTCTCAAGTATGTGCCGCGGCAAGTGCAGATCGGCCACGATACGGACTCTCTCTTTGAGACGTTGCACCGCCAAGATGTGCTTTTGCATCATCCGTACGACTCCTATGATCCGGTGGTAAATTTTCTACAGACGGCGGCGCACGATCCGCGGGTACTGTCGATGAAGCAGACGCTGTATCGCACGAATTCGGAGTCTCCGATTGCGAAATCACTTCTTGAAGCGGCAGGCAAGAAGGAAGTCACGGTCGTCGTGGAATTGAAGGCGAGCTTTGACGAAGCTTCCAATATTCGGTGGGCGCGCAGCTTCGAAGATGCCGGCGTGCAGGTGTTTCATGGACTGGTTGGCTTGAAGACACATGCCAAACTGGCGCTGATTGTGCGCAATGATCCGGACGGCAAGATCCGTCGTTACGCGCATCTAGGGACGGGGAATTACAATCCCTCGACGGCGCGTTTTTACAGTGATCTGAGCTTGTTTACCAGCGATGAATCGATCACCTCGGCGGTAAGCGATTTGTTCAACTACTTGACCGCCTACGCAGAAAAATCCAATTACAACCCCTGATGGTTGCGCCCAATGATTTGGCCAAGACCTGCCTGGCGCTGATCGATCGCGAGGCTCGTAATGCGCGCCGCGGCCGTCCTGCCCGGATTATCGCCAAATGCAACGCGGTGGTGGACCCTCCCATCATTCAGCGCTCTGTACCGGGCTTCGCAAGCCGGAGTAAATATCGACCTGATCGTGCGCGGGCAATGCACGCTGGTTCCGGGTCTTCGCGGCATCAGCAGCCATATCCGCGTGCGCAGCATTGTCGGACGTTTTCTGGAACACAGCCGCATCTTTTATTTTGAGAACGGTGGTGAGCCGGAAATTTATCTTGGCAGCGCGGATTGGATGCCACGTAACCTCTACGAGCGAGTGGAAGTGCTGTTTCCACTCCGCGATCCCCGATTGGTGGAGCGCATCTGCAAGGAAATCCTTCCGGCGTATCTGGCCGATAATCGTAAAGCCCGCATCCTCGGCTCGAACGGGTTATACAGGCGTGTCCCACGAGCATCAAAAGCCAAAGGGTTTTCTGTGCAGGAACAATTGATGCGGCTCGCCCACCCCACGGTTAACGGTTCGGGAGCGGCGCACGAGGCAAGCGTTAACGTCACCTATACTAAGGAGCAAGAAGTAACCGCCCGCTCTGATTCCGCGGAAACCCCTGAACTGGAAATACAGGATTCCTTAAATGCAACCGTATGATTTGATCGTGATCGGTTCTGGACCGGGCGGCCAGCGTGCCGCCATCCAAGCCGCAAAAGCAGGAAAACGCGTCGCTGTGGTCGAACGGCAAACCATGGTGGGCGGCGTGTGTATAAACACTGGCACCATCCCGAGCAAGACCATGCGTGAAGCGGTGTTGCATCTGTCTGGTTTCTAGATCAAGCTTTTTACGGTGCCAGTTACCACCCAAAAGAAAACATCAGCATGAGCGATCTGAGCTTTCGCGTGAATCGCGTGATCGAGAACGAAGCCGCAGTTTTGCAGGATCAGTTTCGCCGCAACGGAATCGATCTTTATCATGGAATCGGCACGTTCATCGATTCACATCACGTTCGCGTTGAGAACACCACCGGCTACAACGAACTGGAAAGCGAGTTCGTGGTGGTCGCTACCGGCACCAAGCCGGCCAGCAATTCGAATGTGCCCGTCAACGGCCGCACGATTATCAACAGCGACCAGATTCTGACCATGCCAACGGTGCCAAAGACATTGATTGTCGTTGGAGGGGGCGTTATCGGCGTGGAATATGCGTGCATGTTTGTGACCCTGGGTGTGCGCGTGATTATGGTGGAGAAGCGGCCAAGATTGCTGGAATTTGCCGATGCGGAAATGGTGGAAGCGCTCAGCTACAACATGCGGGACCGGCGCGCCACCATGCGTCTGAACGAAGAAGTGGAGAGCGTGGAAGAATTGCCCGATGGGAAAGTGGCTGCGAACCTGGTTAGCAAAAAGCGCATCGTGGGAGATGCGTTGTTATACGCCGTGGGCCGCAACGGAAACATCGACCGCTTGAATCTGGTAGCGGCAGGCATCGAAGCGGATGATCGCGGTCGTATCAAGGTCGATCAGGATTACCGAACGTCGCAGCCCCATATTTTTGCCGTGGGTGATGTCATCGGTTTCCCCAGTCTTGCTTCGGTGTCTATGGAACAAGGCCGCATCGCCGCAGCAAAGGCTTTTGGCCTGCAGGCGGAGTCCGACCCGGCTGGGTATCCGTACGGCATTTACACGATCCCGCAGATTTCATTTATCGGCAAAACCGAAGAGCAATTGACGGAAGAAGACGTGCCCTACGAGGTTGGTGTCGCCTATTATCGCGAGATCGCTCGCGGCCAGATTACAGGTCATATCGAGGGCCGCTTGAAGTTACTGTTCCACCGCCAGACACTGGAATTGCTCGGCGTTCACATCTATGGCGAGGACGCCGCGGAGTTGTTGCATATCGGACAAGCGGTTCTGCTGTTAAAAGGCAAAATGACTTACTTTATCCAAACGGTCTTCAACTATCCCACTCTCGCCGAATGTTACAAAGCGGCGGCATTTAACGGGTTAAACCGCCTCCGCTGACGCCTGTTTTCCTAAGGCAATTTCGACAACTTTTCTCCTATATTGACTGTATATTGCGAGTCCGTACGGGCAATTAGCTTTGAACTTGGGGGAGGGAGACATTGCCGGAGGCCGATAAGTCACGCTAGAATGGAAGGCTCTAGGAGGAAGTCTTTAGTGTTGACTATTCGTTTGGCCAGAATTGGCAAGAAGAAGAAACCATATTACCGGGTCGTCGTGATTGAGCGGACCCGGGCGCGCGACGGGCGAGTCCGCGAGGCTGTAGGAACCTATGATCCCCTGAAGAAGCCGGCGGAAGTGAAGTTGGATGCTGATCGAATTAAATATTGGCTTGGAGTAGGCGCACAGCCAAGCGATACGGTACGCAGCTTTATCAAGCATCAGAAAATCGCATAAGCACGATTCTCAACTCCAGCTCACGTTCGTACGCCAAGTTCACGTCGTGGTGGTCCAAAGTTCGCCGTCCTCTGACGGAGTTTCAGGGAGGGGTCGCTAGCGGTTGCTCGTTCACTCGGACGTTCGCGCGGAGGACCCTTATGAAAGATCTCGTAGAGGAAATAGCCAGGGCGCTGGTAGACCATCCAGAAGGTGTACAGGTCAGAGCGGTGGAAGGATCGCAAGTGACGGTTCTCGAGCTACGCGTCCATCCGGAGGATCTGGGTAAGGTAATCGGACGCCAGGGAAGGACGGCAAAGGCCATCCGCACCCTTCTGGGCGCAGCGGGAATGAAATTGCATAAACGATTCACGCTAGAAATACTGGAAGATTGAACGACTCTCGCGATCAGAAATTGCGTTGGATTCAGGTTGCCCGCGTTTTGCGTGCGCGCGGCAATAAGGGCGAAGTTGCCGCAGAGTTGATGACCGATTTTGCCGCCCGGCTAGCCACACTTGAGCAAGTCTATCTTGCCAAAGAACGGCAGGATCCCAAGCCGATCGGCCTGAAGCGATTCTGGATAGATCAGAACCACCCCGACCAGGGCGTATTCCATTTCGCAAACTCCACAAATATTTCCGAAGCAGAACAGTTTCGTGGCTATGACGTGCTGTTGCCGTTCGAACAGCGCGTACAATTGCCAGCCGGAAAATATTTTGTAACCGACCTGATCGGCTGCACGGTGTTCGAGACTCCGAACGAACTCGCCCAACGGTCCTCTGCTCCTGGTGACGCAAGTGTGGCGCCCGCTGTCGTGGGCACGGTACGCGATGTATTCTTTCCCGGAGAAGCCACGCCGGGTACACCGCTGCTGCAAGTGGAGTCTCCAAAAGGGGAACTGCTGATTCCGCTTGCCGAAGATATTTGCAAGCGAATTGATACCGTGGCGCGGCGCATTGACGTAACTTTGCCTGAAGGTCTGCGCGACTGATTCGCAGGAGTCCATTCCATGTTTTGGCCCCTGATTAAGACCGCGATTTTTGCCCTTGTTGTGCCGGGAACAGTCGGATTCCTGGTGCCGCAGATTTTGAAGAAAGATGCGATTTGGCATTGGTCAGCGCTGTCAATTTTGGGCCTGGTGCTGATTGTTTTTGGTGCGACGGTATATCTTTGGTGCGCGTGGGATTTTGCGGTGAAGGGGCTTGGCACGCCTGCGCCCATAGATGCACCTCGCGTGCTGGTGGTTAGTGGCTTGTACCGTTTGTCGCGAAATCCGATGTACGTCGCTGTGTCCTCGCTCATTCTGGGGCAGGCCCTTGCCTACACATCCCTGTCGATCGCTGTTTATTTGGTTGGCGTGATCACTGCGTTCACCTTGTTCGTCCTGCTTTACGAGGAGCCCACATTGCGCCGGCTGTTCGGCGAGCAATACATTGAGTACTGCCGGAAAGTTCCGCGCTGGATTTTTCCCTTCCCTCGCGCGTGACAAGGACACCTCTGGTTCATTAGACTGCATAGCGATGCGTTTTGACCTAATCACCATCTTTCCCGAATTTTTCGTTGGACCGTTGGACCACGGCATTGTGCGCCGCGCGAAAGAGGCGGGGATAGCGCAAATCCACATTCAGGATCTGCGAGAGTTCACCAAGGATAAGCACCGCACCGTCGACGACCGGCCGTTTGGCGGGGGCGAAGGAATGGTGCTGAAGCCGGAGCCGTTGTTTGAAGCGGTGGAGAAGCTGCTGGGCCATCACCTGGGCTCCGCAACAGAACCCGCGGCCGTGGAAGAGAAAACCGCGATCGTGCTGATGTCCGCCGCAGGACGGACGTTTGCACAAGAGACCGCCAGGAGGTACGCGCAACTGGAGCGGCTAATTCTGATCTGCGGCCGCTACGAGGGTGTGGACGAACGAGTGGCCGAGCATCTGGCAGGTGAAGAAATTTCCGTCGGCGACTATGTGCTAAGTGGCGGAGAAATGCCCGCGGCTTTGATCATCGATGCCGTGACGAGGTTGCTGCCTGGGGCGCTGGGCAATGAAGCTTCCACCCAGAACGAATCGTTTCAGGATTACGTTATAGCGCAGACGATTGGGAAGCCCCGCGTGGCTCGGGATCGCGAAATACTTCTGGACTTTCCTCATTACACGCGTCCGGCCGAGTATCGCGGCTGGAAGGTGCCCGAGATACTGATCGGCGGGAACCACGCGGAAGTGGCCAAATGGCGGCGTCAGCAAGCAAGAGGGAAGACCAGGCGAAACCGGCCGGACCTGCTCGGCGAAAATTCCTAGAATCAGCAGCGCGTCGCGGAGCGGTTATTCCTGGCCAAGACGGATTAAGGGTCGACACTCATCGCACGGCGAGTTGGAACATAACAAGCCACCAGCCTGATCAGGCCATCAAAGAAAAAAAGAAACGTGCGTCCCGACTACTATTTGAAATTTGGGAGAGATCTTCCTGTCCCATGGGTGACATGTTCACGTCGCTGTTCAGGGGGACAGAATTATGGAGCTAAGACCAGCGCGAAAACCGGGCTAGGAAAACGGCGGGAACCCCGCTATAATCATGGTTTGCCTTAGATGTGCATGCCCCGCCTGAGTGGGTCTGCAGGGAATACAGAAATGAATCCGGTAATCCGTAAGTTGCATGAAGCGCAATTGCGCAGCGATCTCCCCGAGTTTCGCGCCGGCGATACCGTGCGCGTGAACGTTCGCCTGCTGGAAGGCGAGGGCGAGAAGGTCAAGGAACGCATCCAGGCATTTGAAGGCGTGGTGATTTCAAAAAAGGGCCGAGCTAGCAGTGCCACCTTTACGGTGCGCCGCGTAAGCTTTGGCACTGGCGTGGAGCGGATTTTTCCACTGCACTCGCCCACGATTTCGTCGATTGACGTAGTCGGCAAGGGTAGTGTACGCCGCTCGCGCCTGTATTACCTGCGTACGCTTCGCGGAAAGGCCGCCCGCATCAAGCGCGCCGCCCGCGAGGAAACAGTCGAAGCACCAGCCGCTGCGAAGGCGTAAAGAGCCATTTCGATTTAATTCCCATCGGGGACAGGCGTTCATGTCTGTCCCATTTTCATTTTTGGCAGCCGGATAATCGGTAGCGGCCGAACGTCTTTAACCGTGCGACCACAGGTATTGGCGTTGCGTGGTAAACTTTTGGCGAAACTCTACGTATGACGCGACCGTGCTCTTCCCGTTTTGAGCTGGCGGCGCGCAAGCTTGGCTGGACCCGCGTTGCCGGGATCGATGAAGCCGGGCGTGGCGCGCTGTTCGGACCCGTTGTCGCTGCTGCCGTCATTCTGAATCCTAAACGGCGCATCGTTGGACTTGATGATTCAAAAAAACTTTTGCCTGAGCGGCGCACGGAACTGGCCGAGCGAATTCGGAAACATGCCATTGCCTGGGCGGTGGCAGAAATCGACGCGCAGCGGATTGATGCGTGGAATATTTATCAGGCCAGCCGGCAGGCGATGACGGCGGCGTTGCAGCAGCTTACCGTGCCGCCAGACTATCTGCTGATCGATGCCATGGTGTTGGAGGTATTGATTGAACAGAAATCGCTGATCAAGGGTGACGCGCGCAGCGTGTCGATCGCAGCGGCGTCCATCCTGGCGAAGACGCATCGCGATATTCGGATGTGCGAGTGGGACGCGGTGTACCCTGGATATGGTCTGGCGCAGCATAAAGGCTACGCTACGGCGGAACATCTTGCCGCTTTGCAAAAGTGTGGGCCTACGCCACTGCACCGGCAATCGTTTGCGCCGGTGCGGGAGTCACGGTGCTGGGCGGCCGGGGCGGTACAGGAAGACTTACCGCTGGAAATCGGGCCGCCGCGGTTCTAGTACTTGTTCGCTTTTTGTTCGTGTCGCGTAGCGTATCTGTTACGGGGATAACTGCCTGTTCACAGCCGGTGCTGGTTTCGTTGACGCCTACAGCCGCCGAGCGTAGCGTGAAATGTACGGTTGCAAACGTCCCCAGCGGTTGCAATACGCCAGGAGAAAGTCGCGGATGGCTTTCACGGGAAAGCCGTCCCAGTTCGCGCATGGCCTATAACAAAAGTAAGTACGTCGAAGCGGCACAGAAGCTGTTGAACCAAGGCAAGGTGGCACAAGCCATTGCCGAGTATCAACAGATATTGAAGTACGAGCCGAGAGACCAAGTAACCCTGATGACCATCGGGGAGCTTTATATTCGCCAAGGTGAAACCTTTCAAGCCATCGATTACTTTGAGAGGCTCGCGCAGCTTTTTGTAAGCGACGGTTTCCTTACCAAGGCGATTGCGGTTTACAAACGCATTGCCAAGTTGGCGCCGGAAGAAATTCGCCCATTGGAAAAATTGGCTGACCTGTACGTGCAACAAGGCGTAATGAGCGAAGCCAGGCCACTGTTTTTGCAATTGGCGGAACTCCACCTCAAGAACAACAAACAACCGGAAGCGGTGGCGCTCCTGAAGAAGCTGCTACTGGCAGAGCCGGATAATCTGCGAATCCAGATACGCCTGGCGGATTTGTATTCGGCAATGGGGCAATCGAATGAGGCGTTGGAGGTATACGTTTCTGCAGCGCAACGGGCGCTGGCGCGAGGCGACCAGGCGGAGTGTGAGCGGCTGGCCGATAAGGGCTTGCACATTAATCCGAAAAACCTCGATGCGCTGATTGTCAAGGCACGATCGTTCTCCTCAGTGGGGAACGTTACCCAGGCAGCGCAAATCCTGGAGCAAGTACCGGGATTGGAAAAGGGCGGTGAACCTGCCGAACTGCTGCTGGACTTGTATCTGAAGAATGGCAAGTGGGGCGAAGGCACGGCGCTGGCGTTGAAGATTTTCTCGGGAGACGAAAAGAATTTTGGCGCGACGCAGAAAGTTACAGAAGCGCTGTTGGAGCATGGGCAAGGCGAACGGGCGATGTCAATGCTTTCCCGCATACGAATTCCGATGATCGATGCCGGAGAGCACGAGGGCGTGGCCCACTTGCTGACGGAATTGGCAACCAGGCTGCCGGGACGCCTGGAACCTCTGGAATGGCTGGTAGACACTTACGGGCGGACGAGTGATTCGTTCCGATTGCCCGATGCGCTTGCGAATCTGGGCGACGGCTTGGTGGCGGCCGGGAAACTCGACCGAGCTAAGGAAACGTTCGAACAGTTGCTGGAACGCGAACCCGACAGCGAATCCGCGAAGAGAAAACTAAATGATGTCCTGCGCAAAATGGGACTTATGTCGCCAGAAGCGGGACCGATGGTGGTGCCGGAGCAGTTGGGAATTTCGGAATCGCTGCTGGCGGACATTCCCAGGGCAGACGGTCCAAAATTGCGGCCAGACACGGGAGAACCAACGCCCGAAGTTGCCGCCCAGAGCGCCGCGGGAAGCCCAGCGGAACCGCAACTTGACGAAGAAACGCAGAAGTTTATCGCGCAATCACTGACCGATGTCGATCTATTTGCCAGCTATGGCTTGACGCAAAAAGCCATTGGACTTCTGGAAGCGATTTTACGGCGCGCGCCGATGCACACGCCCACGCTGGAAAAGCTTTTAGACTTTGTGCTGGGCGCAGGCGACGACCGGCGCACGGCAGAACTTGCAGCGCACCTCGAGCATATCCACGCAGATCGAGGAGATACGCGCAGCGGCGAACGGTTTGGCGAATTGCGGCGGCGGTTTCAGCGCGCTGCTGGCCTCACGGATGACGAGATCGCCGCGGCGGTGGCGGCAGCGATGCCACAGTCAGTAGAAGCGGTGCCGGTGGAAGAAGTAGAGGTCGTGGAGGTTGAAGCGGCAGAGCTTCCCTTACCGACAGTCGAATTAGGTCCACAAGCGGTTGTCCAAAAGCCCCATATTGAATCGGCCGGGGCAGCAAACGAGGTGCCAGCTAAGGCCGAAGCGAGGGCGGGCGGGGAACAGGATCCGTCCTCCGACTGGGCTTCCCTGCTGGAAGAAACGAAACAGCCTGCGGAAATTAAGCAGTCGGAAACACGCGCTCCGATCGCGGCGCCGAGTGTCGGGGCTTCGAAGCAACCGGTTGAGGAAGAGATTGACCTCAGCGAAATGTTTAACCAGCAGGCTCCCGGTGTTCCAGAAGTCGCGCATGTTTCTGACCCGGTCGCGGCTAACAATGCTACGGTGAGCCTCGAATTCGAAGTGCCTGTCGAGGCCGTGCATGTGGAGGAAGAAGCGCCGCTCGCCACGGACGTTCCCTCGGACATTCGGATAGACACGCAGTCGGAGGCGCCGTCGGTTGGTTCGGGAAACGCTTCTAAGCAAGCGCATCAAGGAACTCAAGAGATTCATGCTGCCGAATCGTTGCTGCCAGACGAAGAACTGACGGCCTTGCCTTTGCCGGAACACAGTGAACTGGCTGCGGAAGGGCCGGAGCCGCAATTGGAAGTTCCTCAGGCAGCGCTGCCTGGCCCTGCCGCACCCGAAGCAGAGTTTGAGCTCGACCAGGATTTCGAACTGATCCTGGAACCGGAATCGGTCGTCCCCGCGCACGAGATGCTTTCGCAAATTCCGTTGACGCCGCAGGCTCCAGCGAGCGATGCTGCGGACAAACGGCACGCTGCTGCAAGCCAACAGGAACAAGGAGCCGCGCGTGTGAACGGGAAGGATTTCACTTCCGATCAGTTTCTTGCGGATCTCGCCAATGAAATCGATAGCCTGGGCCTCGGCGAATTTGCCGAAACCAAGTCGATTTCTGGACCGCCAGCAGAAACGCCACAGGAGCTTGCGAAATTGGCGGGCCCAGCGAACGGCGAGCTGGAGTCTGGGCCGTTGAAAGAAGTGTTTGAGGAATTCCGGTCGGAACTGGGCGAAATGGGTTCTGACGATGAAGATCTGGAAACCCACTACAACCTGGGCATCGCTTTCCGGGAAATGGGTTTGCTGGAAGAGGCGATCGGCGAATTCCAGAAAGTGGCCAAGGCAAATGATCGCGGCAAAGCATTCCGCTACGCCATGCAATGCTGTACCTTGCTGGGGCTAGCGTTTATGGAAAAAGGCCAGCCGGCAATCGCCGCGATCTGGTATGAACGGGCCCTGCAGACGCCCGGCATCGATTCGGAAAGCAAACTGGCGTTGCGGTATGATTTGGGTGTAGCCCAGGAGTCGGCCGGCGATCTGGAAGCGGCAGTAAGAAGTTTCTCTCAGGTATATGCCGTGAATATTGATTACCGGGACGTGGCGGATCGCATCGCCGCGCACCAGAAGCCGGCTGTCTAATCCTCTGTCGACTCCGGAACAAAGGTCGCTCCACTTCGAATGAATCGACTATTGCGTGCGTTAGCAGTTGTATTGCTGTTTGAGATGGGAGCGCTCCTGCTCTATCTGCCGTGGTCTTCCTTCTGGGAGCAAAACTATTTTTTTCGGCACGTTCCTTCGTTGATGCCGTTTCTTCTGCACCCGTCGATTCGCGGAATTGTCAGCGGGATCGGCGTACTGGATATTCTCCTGGCGTTTGGATTCTTCAATTCGCGAAACACACCCGCTCGTGCCACTCCCTCGTCCAATTCGTGATTCTTCACGGCTGCTTTGCTACGTAACAGACCGCGCACAAATATCGGATTCCGCACGGAATGCGAGAGCTTCTCTGCTCGACAAGATAAAGTCCATAAGTGAGTCCAGAATCGATTTCATACAGATCAGAGAAAAGGATCTTTCGGGACGCGAACTGAGTGAACTGGCGCGGGAGGTGATCCACCTTGTGCCCCATTCCTGCCGTATCCTCATAAATGACCGGCTGGACGTGGCGCAAGCGGTGGCCGCAGCCGGGGTTCATCTGGGCGAAAAGAGCATTCCTGTGAAGTATGCCCAACGATATGTAGAAGACCGTGGCGGTTCGACGGATTTTCTGATTGGAATTTCAGCACATTCTCCGGAGGCAGCGCGGGCGGCGCAAATGGCAGGTGCCGATTACGTGATATTCGGACCGGTTTTTGTTACGCCGTCCAAAGCCGCCTTTGGCCCGGCGCAGGGTTTGGAAAAGCTAGGGACGGTGTGTGCCAGCGTGTCCATTCCGGTTCTGGCCATCGGCGGGATTACTCAGGAGAACGCAAGTGAATGCTATGCACGCGGAGCGAGCGGCATCGCGGCGATTCGGCTGTTCCAGGAGGCAGCGGATGCCGAGAGGGTGGTCAGGCAACTGCGCGGCTTGCCGATTGATGGATGAGGCTGGGTTACTTCTCGAAAAAACGGCGAAGCAAACGAATCTGACCGGCATGGTAGACATCGTGAAATGCAACTCCATAAAGCATGCGAAGCTGTTTTGGGGAGATCGGCCTTTTCAAGGCTTGACGGATCGACTTAGCAAGGGCCCGGTGTTCATTTTGGAGAATGGCGAGATCACAGCGCCAGGCGGCGTCCGTGCTTTTTCCTTTTTTGGGGCGCTCGAAGAAATTGCTACCATTCAGGACAAAGGAGCCGCGTTTGCCGCCTTCCAGTTTTCGGCGCACCACATATTTCCAATAGGCCGCGTGGAGCGCCAATTCCCAAATGTTATGGCGGCCGGGAGTAGGACGCCAAGCGGCTTGCTTTGCGGAAATACCTTTTAAAGATTGCCTGAGATTCGGACCGTGCCAGGTTTTGCGTTGATAGCCCTCTTCGAGCAGTGCAACGAGCCATTGATGGTTGCGCATGGGATCCTCCAGAGAGCAGAAGAATATCATCGGCACTCAGAGATTTTTCGATGGAAATGGCGGGAGATCGAGCCGGAGATTTGCTCCGTGGCCGCGACTTGCAGTAGCACTGCCGCCGAGGATTTCTTGTCCTGATAAAGACGGCGGTCTGCTATTTCCAAAAGTTGCTGAGCGGTATTGCCGTCTTGGGAAAAACGGCAACGCCGATACTTACCGTCAATCGAGGCAGGTCGCTTTCGAGTGAGCGATGCTCGCGAATGTGGGTCACCTCCTCGCTGTGACGGTAATCGGCATCGCAGTGTGCCGAACTCATCCGTAGGGGGCGGCGACATCCGTGGAGCCAGAGTGATCCTTCCTCACGCGAGCGAGCCGATCGTTTCAAAACGCGAGTTGAGCCGCGCAGGCGAGTTCCCATGTAGTCGCTGTAGGAGCGCAAACGAAAAGCCAAAAAGCAGGTGCAATTACAACGGCGAAAAGGAGTAAGCGTGGCACCTCAGATGCAAATCATTTGCATTTGATATAGGACTAAGCTAGTCTGATATGCATGACACGTGCACCTAAAGCACTTTGTTTCTATGCTCTACAATTTACTTTCTGCTTCTTACTTTCTCTTACCCTTTTTCCAACTGCTGGTTGCTTCGCTCAGGAGAATCCCTATTTCGTGGCCTACGACCACAATCTGGAGGAGCCGGGAAGTCTGGAAATTGAGACATTTTCCAACTTTGGAACACAACGGCAAGGCAACAATTTCCTTTCCTATTGGACGGAGTTCGAATACGGCGCAACTGCCTGGTGGACGACGGAATTCTACCTGGACGCCCAGAGCACGTTCAACGACAGTACCGTGTTCACTGGATTCCGCTGGGAGAACCGGTTCCGGCCGCTGAAGCATGAGCACTGGATCAACCCGGTGCTTTATGTGGAGTACGAACATATCAACGGCGCCGATAAGATCTTCAAGGAAATCGAAGGCCACGACGTAGAGGCGGACAACGCGCCGCCAAACTCGGAGTTAACGCAGGAACACAAGCAAGAGATGGAACTGAAGCTGATATTATCCAGCAACTACAAGGGTTGGAATTTCACGCAGAACACCATTGCGGTGAAGAACTTGTCGAATGAACCGTGGGAATTTGGTTACGCCATCGCGATCGCGCGGCCGTTGGGGTTAAAGGGTGCTTCGCACCGCTGCAATTTTTGCGCGCAACACTTTGTGGCGGGGATCGAACTGTTCGGAGGATTAGGCGACCGATACAGCTTTGGTTTGAACAACACTTCTCAGTACCTGGCACCTGCGCTGGCGTGGAATCTGCCATCAGGATGGACGTTGCGCGCAGAACCGGCATTCGGATTGAACGATCAGAGTCACAGGCTCCTTTTTCGCTTCGGGGTTGCCTACGAGGTTTCCGGGTTTGGACGGATGGTCAGCGATCTGTTTACGGGGAAACATTGATGAGACGACGTAAAGTTGTTGGCGTTTTGATAGCGGCATTTGGATTTTTGGCTGTCGTAGGTAGCGCACAGGATAAAACCAAGAGTACGCCAGCGGGGCCTTTCTACACCGAGCTTGCCAAAGCACCGGAGAAAAGCCGCACAAAGCAAAACCCGCTGAGTAAGGATCCCGAGGCGCAGGCAGCGGGCGAAATTCTGTTCGAGGAGCATTGCACGGAATGCCACGGACAACACGGCGAAGGCGGAAAAAAAGCGCCGACGTTGCGTGCCGCTGCGGTCCAAGAAGCGAGCGATGGGACGATTTTCTGGGTTCTGACAAATGGCGTGGTGCGCAAGGGCATGCCGGTATGGTCAAAATTGCCGGAGCCACAGCGCTGGCAGCTGATAAGTTACATCAAATCGCTGGGAGTGGCGGAGGTGGAGAAAAAGGCTGAAGGAAATAACAGATAAAGTACGCTTCTCTCAAAGCACGAGAGCGGACCGCCGCGAGCGAAGAAAAAAGCAAAAGCAGGCCCCTCGCGATGCTCGGGATGACCTAACGGGATAGGCGTGCGAAGACGAAATACAGATGGATATACAGCCCGCTTGAACGAGAAATAAGCCCGCAAGAAAAAAAAGAAACTAAAGATTCTAAGTGACCGATCAGCACAGCTCGGCGGTACCCTCGAGTTCAGGCGGGATCGTCGTTAGCGGGACGTCGCGGTTACGGCGGCGTTTAAGATCATGGCTAGACGCACGCCGGCTTGGGCCAAGCGTTCTTCGATCGCGGGGAAAGCCTTGGCCTGATACGCATCGCCGAGGGAAATGTGCAAAGCCAACACGCAGACGCCGATATTGCTGGCATCGATACAGCTCTGTGCGGCGACCGGAAGTTCTATTGGAATTTTCGGAACCAACTCACTGTAAGCTACAGACTCCGCAAGGCCATGACTTTCCCAAACCCAACTGGTGACATGGATTCCTGCGTTACGCCACGAATCAATTTTTAAGGCGAAGAGTGTGTGGAGCCGAGCGGCGAACCGCAGGGGTTCTGCGGTTACCTTGTCGTGGTCCAGGATGGCGACATCCCAAATGGAATGGAGATTAGGAGAATACGAATTGTTGTGCTCGCTGGGGCGACGGCGAAAATATTTGACAGGTACGCAGTTGCCGCCGAGATCGTTGTTGTTCGACGCGTGCAAGGGCATGTGAAGGTCGCCGACAAAATGAGATGGGAAAAAGAGGATTCGAGGGAATAAATCGAGAGATGATCATGAAAGCCGAGCGTACAAGAACAACTGATTAGGCGCCGAGCCAGCGAGCGATCGGTTTGCCTGACTCGGTGTGATCGCAAACGACGCGCAAGGCTGCGGTGATGGGGATGCCGAGAATCAGACCCATTCCGCCCCAAACCCATCCCCAGAAGAGCAAAGCGATGGTGATGGCCACGGCGTTAAGACGAACCTGGCGGCCAATCAACTGCGGTGCGATCAAGTTTTGCGCGATGACGTGGATGCCGGTGAGAACAAAAGCAATCAAAGCGAAATGGCTGACGGCCTTGTATTTGATGATGGCGAGCAGAAAGCCGGGCAGCCAGGCGAGAACGGCACCGATGTAGGGAACCATGTTGAAGATGCCAGAGGCGATGCCGGCGAGGACAGGATAGTCAAGATTAAGTGTGAGGAAGAAAAGACTGCTAAGGGCAATCACGACGAGCGTGACGACACTCATGCCAATAAGATAATCGCGGAGGACGTCTCGGAGATCATCGAGTGTTTCTTTGACCTGCGTGCGACGGTTGACGGGAAACAGTTGCAGCGTGGCGTGCCAGACCTCTCGTTTCTGGGCAAGCATGAAGAAAACGAGAAACGGTACAAAGGTCGCTTCCAGAACCAGGGCGTAGAGAGAGCCGATACCTCTCACCAGCAAATTATGAACCAGACTGCCGTCGGAGGCCGGAACCGCGGTCTTTGGTGCAGTGCCGGAGGTGGTCAGCTCAGTGACGCTTCCTTCGATACCACTGATTTTTCCCTGGATTGCTCCGGTAGCTGCGCGAATCGTGCCTTTGTATTTGGGCCATTCGGCCGCGAACTCGTCGACTCGATCGTAGAGGGCGTAGCCGCCCGCCAATACAGTGGCAATCAGGATAAGAACCATAATGAGAGAGCCGACCGCCCGAGGAATGCGGAAGCGTTCAAGAAATTCGACGGCAGGATCGAGGAAATAGGCCAACAGCATGGACAGCAAGAGAGTAATGACCACGCCCGCGGCGTAATAAAAGAACAGAAGGATGATGGCGGCGGCGATGATGCGCTGGCTAAATGTGGCCGCACCGGGGCGCAAAATCGGTGGAGTTTCAATCGTGGACACGTACCACCTCTGGAGAGATCAAGGTAACACAGTAGCGGAGATTGCGAACGGGGGAACGTGGAAGAAGAGCACCCCTTACTAATAGAAGCCTAGCTAATGGGGAAATTACCGGTTGTTACAGGAATCTGAAGGCAGCCGATTCCATAAACCGGGAGAATTGGCGTGCTAGACTGCCAACCTGCGAATTGTTTGCGCAGAAAGACGCTCGGGCTCATGGCGAAACATTTATTCGGTACTGACGGAATACGCGGCGTGCCTGGGACTGCTCCGCTGGACGACCAGACGCTGTTCGCGTTGGGGCGTTCGGTGGGTAGCTATCTGCTGCGCCAACATGGATCGGCGCATCTGCTGATTGGGATGGACACGCGTGAGTCTGGACCGCACATAGCGGGATTGCTGGCCGCAGGCTTGTACCATTCAGGCGCAACGGTAGCGTTTGCAGGGGTGCTCACTACACCCGGCGTGGCGTGCCTGGTACGGCAGAACGATTTTCAGGCGGGCGTGGTTATCTCTGCTTCCCACAATCCTTACCACGACAATGGCGTGAAGTTGTTTTCGCACGCGGGAATGAAATTTCCGGATGCTGAGGAAGAAAAACTGGAAGCAGATATTCTGCGGCTGCGTGACGAGCCAGCTCCGTCGACGTTGCCGGCGTTGCCGGCGAACCATGCGCTGCACGTCGAATATCTAGAATTTTTGCGGAGTCGCGTGCTTCCCGAAGCCAAACTTGGCGGGTTCCGCTTGGTGCTGGATTGCGCAAATGGAGCGGCTTATCAGTTGGGTCCGGAATTGTTTCGCCTGTTGGGCGCGGATGTGGTCGCCATGGGCGTGACTCCGGATGGGCGCAACATCAATGCAGGCTGCGGTTCACTGCACCTGGAGGGATTGCAAAAGCGGGTTTTGGCGCATTCAGCGTCGTTGGGTGTGGCGTTTGACGGCGATGCGGACCGCGCATTATTCGTGTGCGGAAGCGGACGAATCGTGAATGGCGATGGAGTGCTCCTGGCGCTGGCGCGTTATCTAAAATCGCAAAGGGCGCTGAAAAACGAGCGAGTGGTAGCGACGTCGATGTCGAATCTGGGATTGGAACGGGTGCTGGCGCGTGATGGCATGAGCCTGGCGCGCGCGGCCGTAGGCGACCGCTATGTGCTGGAAGAAATGCTGAAATCGGGAAATAACCTAGGCGGAGAACAGTCCGGACATATCATTTTCCTCGATGACAGTCCGGCGGGCGACGGTTTGTTGACGGCGGTGAAGGTGGCGTCGCTGGTGTCCTCGCACGGGTCGCTGGAATCGCTGGTGGAAGGATTCAAGGATTATCCGCAGGTGATTCTGAACGTGAAAGTGAAAACGAAGCCGCCGCTCGAGAGCTTGCCGGAGGTATCGCGAGCCTTAGCAGAGGCCGAGCAGTCGCTCGGCGAGAATGGTCGGGTAGTACTGCGTTATTCGGGGACCGAGCCGCTGGCCCGGGTGATGGTAGAAGCGGAACATGACGCGGATGTGAAGAGGTTCTCGCAATCGATCGCAGAGGCTCTGCGGAGTGCGATTGGGGCGTAAGCCTGTTTAGCTATAGGCAATCTAAGATTCCAAATTGCAAAATCATTTTTCTTTGGGACGTGGCAACTTTTTGTCGGTTCGAGCCATTACACTCAATAAGAGGGTCCGGCGCCAGGTGTGCAAAGATCGTGAACGATTTCGGCGGACTCCGAGAGAAAAATAACGCTATTCCGATTTGACTATTGATCGAGTGACACGGTGATGAAAAATTACGCATCTTCTAAAGACTGTAGGAATAGAGCTGAAATACTGTGGAAAATTGTAGATTCTGGAGAGCCCTCCGGAGCGAGATGTCCGCTCGCTGGAGATAAAGCTAGTCTTATCAATGGCTAGAGGACTAATGAATTTACACTACGCGTTGGCAAAGCGCGTGCAACCTATCGATTTAACTAATGATATTGGCTTCCCGGGGTGGCTGGGACTCAACCTCGACTGAGTTACCAGTTATTGGGGGGTCGATTCGAAATAAAGGGGGCTTGCACCAGCCCCCTTTTTATTTTTTGCGGTACTCTTCCGGCGTTGGTGCGATTCAGTTCCCGAAAAATCCTAATGGTGTGAAGATCGCGTTGACCGGCCGTCGTTTGCCTAAAAGTCGTCCGCCTAAAAAAGGAGCGGCCGGTGGGGGCACCGGCCGCTCGGCGTGGGGGATGGAGGGTACGTATCTGAAGCTCAGTTCGTCTCACCGTCGTTCCGAGGCGCTGGCCCTTCCACTGCGCTCGCGAGCAGGAGAAGGACGCACAGGAGCAAGATCGTAACGATCATTTGACCCGCCTCGAGAGCCGAACCTAACTCCCGATAACAAAGTGATTGTGCTCGTAACGCGGTTTTGCGTCACTAGGCCGATAGATTCAATTGCATTGGTACCTGGTGATGGCACTTGGGTACCTTGCCTGGAGTACCAGACTCGTTGGGGTCAAGTCTGGGGGTGGTCTTCCCTGATAGTTGCTAGGAGGAGCTCGGGACAAAGATCCGATCTAAAGAACTACAAGATTTTGGCAGGGATGCAAAAGCCAGCGCTATAGGTTGGAGGGGCTGCGGGCAATACGATATGCTTTGAAGATTATGCATGATTTGAATTATTTCAGAGACCACTTGGAAGAGTTCGCCGAAATGGCGAGAAAACGGAATACCACGCTGGATCTAGAGGCGTTTCGAGCGCTCGATAAAGAGCGGCGCGGGCTGATCGCTGCGAATGAAGCGCGCAAGGCGCAACGGAACAAAGCGAGCGACGAGATCGCGCAGCTGAAAAAAGAGAAGCAGAACGCTGACGGATTAATTGCAGAGATGAAGTCGGTATCCGAGACGATCAAGAAATCGGATGAGCGAATTACCGAGCTCGATGCCCGGCAACGAGAGATGCTGCTGACCATCCCGAATATACCGCATTCGAGCGTTCCCTATGGCTCGGGAGCGGACGGCAATCAAGAAGTGCGGCGGTGGGGGGCGCCGCCGAAATTTGATTTCCAGCCAAAGCCGCATTGGGAAGTGGGCGAACGAGCCGGAATTCTCGATCTGGAAGCGGCAGCGCGCATCACCGGGGCACGATTCGCAGTTTACAAGGGTTGGGGCGCGAGGCTGGAACGGGCGCTAGCGAATTTTTTCCTCGACGTACACACGCGTGAACACGGATATACCGAGATTCTCCCGCCATTCCTGGTGAATACGGCTTCGTTGATGGGTGCGGGGCAATTGCCGAAATTTGCAGCGGATTTGTTCAAGCTGGAAGGGACGGATTTCTGGCTGACACCCACGTCGGAAGTGGAACTGCACAATCTTTACCGCGACGCGACGCTCAGTGAAGATCAACTGCCGATTCCGCTGACTGCCTGGACGGCATGTTTCCGTTCGGAAGCTGGAGCGGCCGGAAAGGACACTCGCGGGATATTGAGGCAACACCAGTTTCAAAAGGTGGAGCTGTTTAAATTCACGCATCCGGATAAGAGTTATCAAGAGCACGAATCGTTGGTGCGCAATGCCGAGACAATTCTGCAAAAGCTCGGATTGCACTACCGCACAATGCTGTTGTGCACGGGAGATATGGGGTTTGCATCAGCAAAAACGTACGACCTGGAAGTTTGGCTACCCGCGAGCAACGAGTTCCGCGAGATTTCCTCCTGTTCCAATTGCGAAGCTTTCCAGGCGCGCCGCGCGGGCATACGATTCAAGCCCAAGGGAGGCGGAAAGAGCGAGTTCGTACACACCCTGAACGGCTCCGGCCTGGCTGTCGGGCGGACGTGGATCGCGGTGGTGGAGAATTACCAGCAGGCGGACGGATCAATCCTCGTGCCCGACGTTTTGCGGCCCTACATGGGAAGTGAGCGCATTCCGGCGGCCGGAGAACGGTAAGCACCGTTCCGAGCTAAGATTAAGAAAACAATATAGATAACAATTACGCACGCGTCGGACTTACTGATTTAGGGGAACTTAGGCGACTTGCAACCCGTTGAAATCAGAGCTTTTCGTTTGACTCCCTGGTAAGGCCTGCATACACTCCCCTCAGTGCTGCTTAACAGGTAGAAAATTCACGAAGCCTGTGGTCTGGGCCACAATTAATGACATTTATTGCTCGCATGATCAGGTATCTGTTTTGGCTGGTGATTGTTTACTGGAGCGTTGGGCTGCTGCGCCGAATTGTGAATAGTATGGGGACGGCAGGTCCGAAAACGCACCCGGATGTTGAAATACCAAAAGATTCCATTGCAAGGAAGTTGGTGCGCGATCCCGTCTGCGGCATGCATATGGCGGAAACGATTGCCATTCCTCTGCGAAACGGGAATGAACTGCTCCACTTCTGTTCCGTGGAGTGCCGCGACAACTATGTGAAAGGGAACCCAGAAGGTGGCCGCGAATGGATAGAAGCATTCGTTTGGCGGCGAAGCAGTTGGGTACCCAGCAGCAGGCAATAAAGGAATTACAGCGCAACGGAAAGGACCGAACCAGATGGCAACGGTCGTGAAACCGGCAGTAATCAATCGCCCCACGGGGGCTCCCCCGCTGGTGCCGCGGGTAGCTCCACGCGAAGAATTGAACCCATTTCGAATCGCGCAAATTCAATTTGATATGGTGGCGGAAGTATTAAAACTGGACCAAGGGCTGCGGCAAGTATTGCGAACGCCGAAACGCATACTGGAAGTTTCCCTACCAACGAAGATGGACAATGGGCAGGTGAGAGTGCTGACGGGGTTTCGCGTGCAGCACAACCTTGCTCGGGGACCGGGCAAGGGGGGAATCCGCTACCATCCCGGCGTTACGCTCGATGAAGTGAAAGCCCTGGCAGTGTGGATGACGTGGAAGACAGCAGTGGTGAACGTGCCGTTTGGGGGCGCAAAGGGCGGAGTAATTTGCGATCCGAAGCGAATGTCGAAGAGCGAATTGGAGCGGACGACCCGACGGTTTGCGAGCGAGATTCTGCCTTTGATCGGACCGGACCAGGATATTCCAGCGCCCGATGTTTATACGGATTCGCAGACGATGGCCTGGATCATGGATACGTATTCGATGATGAAGGGCCACACGATTCCAGGAGTGGTGACAGGGAAGCCGCTGTCGATCGGTGGATCCCTGGGCCGAGGAGAAGCGACGGCGCAAGGACTGGTTTATGTGATTGAAGAAGCCTGCAAAGTGAAGAAGATTTCGCTGCGCGGGGCGACGGTGGCGATTCAGGGTTTTGGGAATGCCGGGGCCGTCGCAGCCAAGCTGCTCTCGGAGAAGAAAGCGAAAATTATTGCGCTGAGTGATACGCGAGGTGGGGTAACAAATTCCCGCGGCATCGATCCGATCAAGGCGATTCGTTATAAGGAACGTGCCGGGACGGTCGTGGGAATGCCGGGCGCTTCGCGGCTTTCGAACGATGATTTGCTGACGATGAAGTGCGATATCCTGGTTCCGGCGGCGCTTGAGAATGTTATTACGCTCCAGAACGCGGAAGCGGTGAAAGCCCGGATCGTGGCGGAAGCGGCAAATGGACCAACGACACCTCATGCGGATGAGATTTTGGCACGGCGCGGCATCACCGTTTTGCCGGACATCCTGGCGAATGCCGGCGGAGTGACGGTGAGTTACTTCGAGTGGGTGCAGAACCAGGAAGGGTTGTTGTGGGATTCCGATGAAGTGAATGTACGGCTGCAGAAGATCATGCAGCGCGCGTTCCAGGAAATGCTGGACATGATGCGCAAGCACCACGTTCCGCCCCGGGCGGCAGCGATGGCGCTGGGAGTGGGGCGTGTGGCGGAGGCAACACTGGTGCGGGGATTATTTCCGTGAGTACAGATAATCTTTCGAAGTAAGAGACCGCAAAACCGGCAAGTGGGGCACCCGATAGCGCTACCAAGAAATCCAATTGTATCTTAGGGCAGGGTTGTAAGCATGGAAGCGAATCGACATCGCCCCATCGGCGTCTTGGTCATTTCGGTGGCCACCTTTTTAAATTCCTCTACTTCGTGGTGGCCGTAGCGTATTGGATTTTACCGTCTCTTTTCCTGGCACATGGAAACGTGACTTTCTTCCAGTCGAGAGATTCACGATCCCGCTTGAAATGATTTGCGAAGTCATTCTCGCAATCCTCGCCTTCGTTGCAGGTCTACTAGATCGATGGAACCTTCCCGGCCCGGCCCGGGCCGTAGGCTGAGGCTGATAGCTATGTCTTTCCTGTTTCCGATCTTCGGCTACTTGGGGCTACCGATTAACCAGCAATTTTCCACACGTGCGCTAGGTTTGTTTTGGAACTACCTTTCTCCCTCTGGGCTATCGTCTATTTGCTCGCACCGCGGGTTTGATCGAAATTCAAGGAAGGATCAGACCGGGAATCGAGCATTACGACTGATCCTTCGAAATAAGATCGCTACGCGCAAAGTGGACGAGCTAGCCTCAGAGAAAACGATTCATTCTGAACTTGAGAATTGTTTCCGCGCTTCAGAACTCCGGGCATGAAAGCCAAAGCGACGTTTGTGTTCCTAAAAAATGCCTTGCAGGGAAAATTTAGTACGCGTACATTCGCAGATGCCGGGAGTTTTTGGCGTGAGCAAGAAATGATTCACGCCGAGAAAGCTGCCCGGCTATTTTCTTCACGGATGGATTGAGGCACGAACAAAAATGGGCAATCAATATACGACGCCACCGATCCTGCTGACGATTGCGGGTTTCGATCCCGGCTGCGGCGCGGGTGTGGCGGCAGACTTGAAGACCTTCGCGGCGCACGGGTGTTATGGAATCGCGGCGATAACCTCGTTGACGGCGCAAAACACGCAGAAAGTGGAGGCGGTGCACAACACCCCCAGCGCGGAACTGCGAGAACAACTGGAAGTGCTGGCATCCGATTGTGAAATCGCTGCGGTGAAAGTAGGAATGCTGGGCAATCGCGGGAATGCGGTGGTGGTAGCGGAGTTTCTAGACGCGCATAAATTTCCATTTGTGGTGCATGACCCGGTGATGAAGTCTTCGTCAGGAACGGAACTGCTCGATGCGGGGGGAGTGAATTACACCATTGCCGAACTGTTGAAGCGATCCAGCGTGATTACCCCGAACGTGCCGGAAGCGGAAATTTTGGCAGGGATGACCATCAAGGATGTGGCCGACATGGAAGTTGCGGCAAGGAAGATCGTGGAGATGGGAGCGAAGGCCGCGATTATCAAGGGCGGACACATGGAGAAAGCTATAGACGTTTTGTTCGACGGCTTGGAAGTGCATCAATTGGGCGGCGACAAAGTGAAGGTAGAAAACACCCACGGGACAGGTTGCACGTTCGCTTCGGCGCTGACGGCACAACTGGCGGTCGGTCGGCCGCTGTATGAGGCGCTAACGCTCGCGAAGGCGTACGTGGTGAAGGCCATGGAAAAGGCGTACCCTGTGGGTAAAGGTAGGGTGCCGCTGGATCATTTCTACCGTATGAAGATAGAACCATTCGCTCGCGGAACACACGAACTTCCAACTCATGGAGTACATCCTGCGGCCGAGCCGGCGCACTAGCGCGCAACACTTACTGAGGATCAGGGTTTCCAATACCTCCGGGTCGAGTCGTTAGGCTAAGGAGGACACATGCAAAAGATATTTCGATGCCTAAAGTGCCAACGTGGCATGCGTGTTGTTGGATCGACGGGATTGGCCAAGCAAGTTGAGCGGATAGCAAAATGTCCGCACTGCGGTGCGAAAAACAGTGTGACGTGGCCGCGAGGGGACAAGTTCCGAATTCAACGGATTGCGGCGCGCTGATCATAAGTAGTATTTAATTGGAAGAAGAGGAAACGAGTGGAAGAGAGTGGCTTGATCGTCAGAATCCGCCCTTTCGGCAGAAGTCGCCGAAAGTGTGGGGCGCCCTCAAGATGATTGCATGGGCAGCGTGGCGCCGTCTCTGCAGTAAAAGAAACACAGGCAGGAGCGCTTGTGCCACTCGTCGACACCCTCAAGATCATTTAATAGGTGCTGAGAAAACATCGTTAGACAACCTGAGTCAGGGTCTGTGGGCGAATTTGCCGGCTACGATGGTGGCTACCGGTCCGCCTTTGAAGGTGCGGCCGTCGAAGGGGGAGTTACGGGACTTGCTGGCGGACTGTTTTACGTTGTAAGTCCAGGGGCGGTCGGCGGAGAAAATGGTGATGTCGGCCGGTTCGCCTGACGCGAGTTTGCGTTCTTTACCAAGGATGCGGCCAGGACCGGTAGTAAATAGTTCGACCATTCGCATTAGCGAGATTTTTCCGGTGTGAACCAATTGATCGAGAGTAAGGCTGAGAGCGGTGTCGAAGCCGAGAATGCCGAAGGGCGCTTTGTCGAATTCAACGTCTTTGAGGGCGGGCTCGTGCGGAGCGTGATCGGTGGCGATGGCGTCAACGGTGCCATCGACGAGGCCGCGCCAGAGTTCTTCGCGGTCTTCGCGTGCCGAAAGCGGTGGATTCATCTTGAAACGCGAATCGTAGGTGACATCTTCATCGATCAGGGTGAAGTGGTGTGGAGTGACTTCACAGGTGACGTGGAGACCGTTTGATTTGGCGTAGCGAACCTGATCGAGGGAGGCTTTCGCGGAAAGATGCGCGATGTGCAAGCGCCCGCCGGTGAGTTCTGCGACCTGGACATCACGTGCGACACAAACGGATTCCGCGGCGGCGGGCATGCCCGGAAGTCCGAGGCGGGTGGAGGCTAGTCCTTCACGCATGGAAGCGCCGGCAGCGAGAGAAACGTCTTCAGCGTGCTCGATGACTGGCAAGCCCAGCGAGCCGCAGTAATCCATAATCTGGCGCATTAGTTTAGCGGTGGCGATGGGTTTGCCATCATCGGAAACGGCTACGATTCCGGCGTCGCGCATCGCAGCGATATCGGCAATGGCTTCGCCTTTGCTGCCGATGCTGGCGGCGCCGATGGGCCAGACGCGAACGTGACCGTGGGCCTTGGCCCTATCGACGATGAAACGAGTGATGGCCGCGTTGTCATTCACAGGTTTTGTGTTGGGCATGCAGCAGACGGCGGTGAAGCCGCCGCGAGCGGCCGCAAGCGTTCCAGTTTCAATGGTTTCGGAATTTTCCTGGCCGGGCTCGCGCAAGTGCACGTGCATGTCGATAAAGCCGGGAGCGACGATCAACCCAGCGGCGTCGAAAATTTCGGCATTTTGCGCGCGCGCGATTTTTCCGGTGGGGGCAACTTCTGCCACGCGTTCACCGTCAAGCAGGACGTCCATCGCGGCATCGGTTTTCGACGTGGGGTCGAGGACGCGGCCGTTCTTAATCAGAAGCATTCGCGGGTTCCTTGGAAGTCGACTGGGGTTTACCTTCGAGCGCAGGATGAGTCCCCTCGGACGCTCCCACCATCAGAAGATAAAGGATGGCCATGCGGACCGAGACGCCGTTGGTGACCTGCTCGAGGACGGCGGATTGCGAGCCGTCGGCAACTTCGGGAGTGATCTCGGTGCCGCGATTGATCGGGCCGGGATGAAGAATCAGCGCATCCTTCTTGGCGAGACGCATTCGCTCGGCGTTGAGTTGGTAGAGGAGGATGTAATCGCTCTGAGAGAGCGAAGGCTCGTGAAGGCGCTCGGTTTGTACGCGGAGAACAATGATAACGTCGGCATCTTCGAGTGCTTCCTCCACTCGATAGACGCAGCGGATCGGGGTGCCGGGCGGGCCCACGTGTTCGAGTTCGCGAGGAACCCACATGGCGGGGCCGCACAAGGTGAACTTGCAGCCAAATTTTCCGAGCAGGTGAATGTTTGAGCGGGCGACGCGGGAGTGAGCGATGTCTCCCAATATGGTGACATTCAGGTTCTTGAGTGAGCCTTTGCGATCGCGAATCGTCAGGGCATCGAGTAGGCCTTGCGAAGGATGTTCATGAGTGCCATCGCCCGCGTTGACGACGGGAATCTCCAGATGCCGCGCCACGAAATGAGCGGCGCCGGAGGAGGAGTGACGCATGACGAAACAATCCGGCTTCATGGCGTTGAGATTGTTAGCGGTGTCGAGAAGCGATTCACCCTTTTTAAGGCTGGAGGCTTCGGCCTGAAGATTCATGGTGTCGGCGCCAAGACGAGAGGCTGCGGTGCCGAAGCTTAGGCGAGTGCGTGTGGAATTTTCGAAGAAGGCCAGGGCGACGGTTTTGCCGCGAAGCGTAGCAAGTTTCTTTAGGGGGTGCTTCTGGATTTCCTGGAACGGCTTTGCTTGATCGAGAATAAAAGTGAGTTCGTCCGCGGAGAGCGGTTCGAGCGCTAGCAGATCGCGAAAACGGTAGGTCACATTGACACTCGTTGGACCATATTCTACGCGGAGAAGGGGTGGTTCTCAAAATACAGAAAGTAGCGGTGATGATCGATTCACGCAGAGCCAATGCATTGACGAGGAACGCGCTGGCCCCGAAGGCGGCCGCTACGTCTAGGAATACATGGAGAACTGAACACCGGGAAAAATAACCACACGCGAAACCGGCGAGTGGGGCACCGTCAGAATAAGACAAGAGCGCAGACAACGGTGCCTGTGCCGCTCAACTATCTATGCGATCTACCAGAACTACGCGCTCTTCGTTGTCGATTTCTTTCAAGCGCACTTCGACAATTTCGCTGTCGCTGGTCTGGACGTTGCGACCAACGAATTGCGCTTCGATGGGCATTTCTCGGTGTCCGCGGTCGATCAGCACAGCATAGGGAGACGCGTTTCGGGCGGCCGAGATCGAAAAGGCCATTCATGGCGGCGCGCACGGTACGTCCGGTGTAGAGAACATCGTCGACAAGGACGAGGTCCATGCGGTCAACGGAAAACGAAATCTGGGAGGACTGCAGTACCGCTTGCGGAGCAATATTCGAGAGATCGTCGCGATACAGGGTGATATCGAGCGTGCCAACAGGGATTTCCACGCCGTCAATGCCTCGCATGGCGTGGGCGATGCGCTCGGCGAGCGGAACACCACGGCGGCGAATCCCGATCAGAGCAAGATCGCGGGTGCCTCCACTGGATTCGACAATCTGGTGGGCCAGACGTTGAAGCGTACGGTCGATTTCCGCGGCGGACATGAGCTGCGATTTTTCAACGATCCGCATGCGCGCAATGCTAGCACAAGTCGGAACGATTGATAACGCGGTGGACCGACGACAGGACCAAGCGGCGTGCTAGAATTTCGCTGCGAGAAAAGCGATCCATCGAAGGACAGAGACGATGCGGAAACTTCATCTAGTCCTTGGAGCAGCCTGGGACGTTGGCATTTTGTGCGGGCGGCTCAAGTGCACAGACAGCACGAAATACCCCGGCGACCAAAACCTTGCGCGCGGAGCGGCCCAAATTGGTGGTGATGATCGTTGTGGACCAGATGCGAGCCGATTATGTGGATAAATTTCGCGGCGAGTGGAGCGCAGGACTGAAGCGATTGATTGAAGAAGGAGCTTGGTTCCGCGCGGCGGCATATCCGTACGCGGCCACGGAAACTTGCGTGGGACACTCGACCATTTCCACGGGATCGTTTCCGACGGAACACGGCATGGTGGCGAATGCGTGGTGGGATCGCGAGGCGCAGAAAATGGTGACGTGTACCAGCGATGCGAATGTGAAGAATTCCGCATACGCCGGGGGCAGCACGAAAGGCGGCGATTCCGCGTGGCGAATGCAGATGCCGGCGTTTGCGGAGGAATTGAAATTCCAGACCGGAGGCGCAACGCGCGTTGTGACATTTTCGTTGAAGGCACGATCGGCAATAACGCTGGCGGGCCACAAAGGCGATGCGGTGACGTGGTTCGATACCGGGACGGGAGCCTGGGTGACCTCCCCGCCCTATGGAACAATGCCGTTCGTCGAAGAATTCGTGAAGAAAAATCCGGTGGCGAAAGATTTCGGCAAGACCTGGGCGCCCGCTCTGTCGGAAAGCGCCTATCTATACGATGCGAAAGCGTTAGGCGCGACGGAATTGGAAGGGTGGACGAATAGCTTTCCTCACGCGCTGAAAGGAAATGAACAGACCACTGCACCGGACAACGCCTTTTATGAGCAGTGGGCGACCAGTCCATTTGCGGATACGTATTTGACACAATTGGCGGAGACGGCGATCGATTCACTTGGTCTCGGAAAGAGCGGAGCGACGGATTATCTGGGAGTGAGTTATTCGTCGGTGGACTACGTGGGGCACACCTTCGGGCCGAGGAGCCGCGAGATACAGGATATATTGGTGCGACTGGACAAGGACTTGGGCGATTTGTTCACGCATCTCGATCAAAAGGTGGGACGCGGAAACTACGTGGTTGCGCTGAGCGCGGATCACGGCGCGGCACCCATTCCCGCGGACATGCAAGGCACAGGGGTGGACGCGGGCGTTTTGAGTTTGCCGGAATTGAAAGCACGAATCGAGAAGGCCCTTGCGCCGTTTCATTATGCGAACCCGGCAATCGCGAGAATGGCAGGAAATGACATTTATTTTGCGGCGGGAATTTATGAACAACTGCGGCAGGATCCGGCTGCGATGCACGCGGCGCTGGATGCGGCGGAAACGATGCGCGGCGTGGCGGCCGTTTATCGTGCGGAGGAACTCAGCGGTGGCGAAGCAACATTGTCTGAATTCCGACGGGCCTTTACCTTCAGCTATTTCCCTGAGCGCAGCGGGGATCTGTTCGTGCTGCAGAAGCCGTATTGGTTGACGGATAGCTCGGCAGGGGGATCCAAGCGGTATACCGGCACGGGGCACGGCACTCCTTATTATTACGATCAACGCGTACCGATCCTGTTAATGGGGTTTGGGATTCAAGCTGGCCAATATTTTGAAAGAGCGACACCTGCAGATATTGCGCCGACGCTCGGGACGCTCACAGGAGTAACCCTGGCTTCGCGGGATGGACGGGTGCTGGCGGAAGCACTGAAGAAGCGCGAAGTGATGAAGTAAATGCGGTGTGGGGGTTGAGGTCCTAGCCGCGAAATGCGCCGGCTCACGGTAACCGCTCGAGTTTTGTTTGGTTGCGTTCGATGCTCGATGTGCGAGGAGGAACAGCTTCGTGGTATCCTCGGCAAGCGTGAGTTCCTCTGCCCGCGTTGATCTCACAGTTCAGATTGGCGCCCTGCGTCTCCCTAATCCTATTCTTGCTGCCAGCGGAACGTTTGGCTACGGGTTGGAGTTTGCCCACCTAGTCGATCTCCGGCGGATTGGCGGCTTTGTAACGAAAGGCATTTCGATGGAGCCGATCGAAGGGGCACCTGCGCCCCGGCTCTGCGAGACGCCTTCGGGAATGCTGAACGCGGTGGGTTTGCAGAATGTGGGAGTGGAGAATTTCGCTTCCGGCAAACTTCCACTGTTGCATAAATACAACACCACCATCGTAGTGAATGTTTTCGGGAATTGCGTCGAGGAGTATGTCGGCGTAATCGAGAGGCTCGAAAGGTCGGATGGAATTGCGGCCTACGAGCTGAATGTCTCCTGTCCGAACGTCAAGAAGGGAGGGATGCAATTCGGCAGCAACCCTGCTCTTCTAGAGGAGGTCGTCCGAGCGGCAAAAGCAGTAGCGGTAAAGCGGCCGCTGTGGGTGAAACTGATGCCTCTTGTTACAGACATTGGACTTATTGCAAAAACGGCTGAGGCCGCCGGTGCCGATGCGCTAACTGTGGCTAATACTTACCCTGGAATGTCCCTCCAGAGAGGGACGGGAAAGTCCAGGCTAGGGAACCTGACCGGCGGTCTTTCGGGCCCGGCGATCCGCCCGATCACTCTCCGGCTGGTGTGGGAGGCCAAAAAAGCGGTCAAGATTCCGATTATCGGGCTCGGCGGGATCGAAACCGTGGACGACATCCTGGAATATCTAGCTGTGGGAGCGTCGGCAGTACAGGTCGGGACGGCCAGCTTCGCTGACCCTGGGATCAGTGAGCAATTAGCGGGCGCCCTGGCCCAAGCTTTAATTGAAGCTAACGCCTTTAATATCAATGAGTTAAAGGATAAACTAGCGATAGAAAATGGTTGACATAATGCGGTAAATAGGATACACTTTTTGGGTATTCGTAGCTAAAAGAGCACACTCTATGAGACGACCACTATTTCTAGCTTGGGCCGCCGTTCGATGGATGCTGTTGATGTTCCTGATTGCTCCGGTAATGGAAGCGCCTCTGGTGGCACACCTGACGGAACCCTACAGGCCGATCAAGACCTGGGTAGGGAATGCAAGTTGGTACGGAGCGGACTTTGACGGGAAGACGACCGCCAGCGGCGAGCGGTTTGATTCCGAGAGCCTGACCGCTGCGCATCCCTATCTGCCGTTTGGCTCCTGGATACGGATTGTCAACACGCGGAACGGAAAATTCGAGTTTGCGAGAATTAATGACCGCGGTCCTTATCAAGAAGGACGCGAAATTGATGTATCCTATCGTGTAGCCCGGAAGATTGGCCTGATCCACTCTGGAGTGAGCCAGGTGCGGCTGGAACTGATGCTGCTGCCACCAAAGCGAAGCCAGGTCGAGCAAAGCCAGAAGTAGAACTTCAGGGCGCGCCCTGAACCGTGACGACATTTGACGCGCATCCACGTAGCAGCTTGATCGTAGCCCTGGATTTCGATTCCCTCCCAACAGCATTAAAATTCGCCAAGCAGATCGCGGATCTTGTCGGCATGTTTAAGATCGGCAACCAACTGTTTACCAGCGCAGGACCCGAAGCCGTGCGGCAAGTGGCGCAACTTGGCACGGGAATATTCCTCGACCTGAAATATCACGACATTCCCAATACCGTGGCGGGAGCGGTGCTGGCGGCGGCTTCCCTTCCCGGGGTGCAACTGGTGAATGTGCATGCACTGGGAGGCACGGTGATGCTGCAAGCGGCGGTGCAAGCGATCAGCGCCGGAGTGCCGATGGGCGCGGACCGGCCGCGATTGCTGGCGGTGACGGTACTGACCAGCATGGACAAGAAATCGATGAGTGAAGTGGGAATCGGCGGAACTTTACAGTCGCGCGTGGTGCAGTTGGCGAAATTGGCGAAGAAGGCCGGAACAGACGGAGTAGTGGCTTCGGTGCGGGAGGCGAAAGCGATCCGGAAAGCCTGCGGGCGCGAGTTCCTGATTGTGACGCCGGGTGTGCGGCCAAAGGAAAAGACGCCTTCAGGCAAGAAGGATGACCAAGCTCGAACCGCCACACCACGCGAAGCGATCAAAGCGGGCGCGGATTTCGTGGTGGTTGGACGGCCGATTCTGGTTGCAAGCGATCCGCGAGCGACGGCAACGGAAATTGTGGAAGAGATTGGCAACGCAAAATAGTGCAATCGGAAAGCTATAAACCAATTCAGATTAATCATGCAAAGTAACGTTGAGAGCCGCGAATCGGTTTTGAAGCAGATGCGAGATTCCGAGGAGGTGGCTGCGAAATTAATTGCCGGTCGTTTCTGAGGCGCAGGGAAATTGGCAGCCGGTGGTAGGCCGAACTTGGAGTATCTGGCAATGCTTAGAGCACCTGAGTTTGACGAATGTGATTTATACGAAAGCTCTGGCAGAGGGGCTGGCGAACGCCGCGCCGAGTGCCAGAGCCAAGACGGTTGAAATCCGGCCGAGATGGCTGGGACGCTGGTTCCTGTCGCAAGTCGGACCGCCGGTACGATTACGCGTAAAAACCACAACAAAAGTTAGACCTGCCATGACAGGCGAGCTAGGGCAGGCACTCGTTCATTTTCAAGAATCGCATGAAGCATTGCGGGGGATCGTGAAATCGTGGGATGCCGTGGATCTCAATCGTGTGCATTATCCGAACCCGTTCTTTCCGTTAGTGCGATTCACGGTGGGAACAGGGTTGCTGATCGCTAATGCACACGACCGCCGACACCTGTGGCAGGCGCAGCTCGTCAAAGAAGCGCCGGGCTATCCAAAAGCTTAGAATCACCACGTCGTGCGCGATGCTAATCTGATGAACCAATTGAAAAGCGTCATCGTCGGAACCGCCGGGCACATTGACCATGGCAAATCCACGTTAGTGGAGGCGTTGACCGGAACGCATCCGGACCGGCTGGAGGAGGAGAAGCGGCGCGGAATCACGATTGATTTGGGATTCGCGTTTCGGGAGGAAGGCGGCGTGCGCTTCGGATTTGTAGATGTGCCGGGACACGAACGATTTGTAAAAAATATGCTAGCGGGCGCGTGGGGTGTGGACGTGCTGTTGCTCGTAATCGCGGCGGATGAAGCCATCAAACCACAGACGCGAGAACACTTTGATATTTGCCGGTTGCTTGGGGTCAAGCGCGGAGTAGTTGCGCTGACGAAGATAGATCGCGTAGATGCGGATACGCAAGCATTGGTGCGGATGGAGAGCGGAAGAGTTTCTTCAGGGATCGTTCCTAGGGAATGCAAGGATTGTGCCGGTCAGCGCGAAGACGGGGGCGGGGCTCGGCGAATTGAAGGAAGCGTTGCTGCAGGCGGCCAAGGAAGTCGGCGCAAAAGATCCGCAACATTATTTTCGTTTGCCGATTGACCGTTCGTTTTCGGTGAAAGGATTTGGGACAGTGGTCACCGGGACCTTGGTCACCGGGCAGATTTCCAGCGGGCAAGAAGTGGAACTTATGCCGGCTGCGAGAAAACTGCGCGTTCGCGGATTGCAGACGGGCGGTAAATCCGTGGACCGAGCGGAAGCCGGGCAGAGAACGGCGGTAAATCTGGCCGGCGTTGAGCATAAGGAGATTCAGCGAGGCATGCTGCTGGCGGAGCCGGGGCGATTTCGAGCATCGCGACGAATCGATGTGCGGCTAGAGTTGCTTCCTTCCACACGAAGTTTGAAACATCGCGCACAAATTCATTTTCACGCGGGGACATTGGAAACAGTGGGAGAAGTGCTGTTGTATGGGTCAGCGGAGCTGGCTGCGGGAAGGAACGGATTGGCTCAGATTCGCGTGCAAGAAGACGTAGTGATGGCAAAGGAGGACCGCTTTATCGTGAGGCAGTTTTCGCCGGTGGTGACGATTGGCGGCGGAGTGGTGCTTGATCCTCTGGCACGGCGGCCCGCGATGAAAGATACCGGGACGCCTGGAATTTTTGCGAACAATGGAGAAGGGTTCCGCGGAGGAGACTATCGGGGCGCTCACGGAACGAAGCGTCCTCGGGGTGGAAATGAACGATGTCGTCGCGCGAACAGGCTGGCTGAAAGTGGAAATTCAGGCCGCAGCGGAGAAATTGGCGAAAAATCGCTTGGTGCGAATCGTGTCGCAGGCGCCGCTGATGCTCTTTTCCGAAAAGCGGTTTATGGAAATCTGCGAGAAACTGCATGGGCGGGTTGAAAAATTTCATAAGGAGAATCCGCTGGTTGCGGGAATAGCGCGCGAGGAACTGCGCGGGTTCCTGGGGAAGCGAGTGCGAAGCGAGACGTTTGAGGCGGCCATCACAGAATTAGGGCGGCAAGGAAAGATTGTTGCCCAAGGCGAGTTGATCAAGAAACCGGGCACTGAGGTTACGCTCACGGTTGAAGAAACGCGGGCGAAAGAACAGATCATGCACGCATTCTTAAAAGCGGGACTTGCCGTGCCTTCCGCGAAAGAGGTTCTTTCGCAACTGTCGATCGATGGCCGTAGTGCGGAAAAAATTCTGCAAATACTGTTGAAAGAGAAAGTGCTGGTGCGCGTTTCACCAGAGCTGATTTTTCATGAAGCTGCGCTGCAGCGGCTGAGCGCGATTCTGCAAGATTACAAGCAATCCAAAACGGAGCGCATCGGCGTACCCGCGTTTAAAGATTTGACGGGCATTACGAGGAAGTACGCCATCCCATTACTGGAGTACCTTGACCGGCAACGAGTCACAAAGCGTGCAGGCGACGAGCGTGTTATCCTTTAAATGGAAAAGTTTTGCAGATGTTGACGGGCGCACTTGCGGGGTTTAACCATGTGCGCTATGGTCGTGCGTCAAAGCGCATGATCTGTAGGGAGGCGGTTTATGGGTGAATTTAGTCCTATACATTGGCTTATCGTGCTTGCCGTGATTCTCATCTTATTTGGTGGCCGGAAAATCCCTGAATTGATGAAGGGCGTTGGCGAGGGAATCCGAAGCTTCAAGGAAGGGGTATCCGGCGCCTCACAGGGTACGCCAACCGTTACAGCTCAAGTTTCGGCCCCGTCCGGATTAACGGCCAAGGCTGGCCGCGGCCAGGTTTCACTGAGTTGGTCGGCGAGTGCGGGAGCCTCTGGCTACAACGTCAAGCGATCGAGCTCAAGTGGTGGCCCCTATGCCTTGATTGCCTCGACCGCTGCTACGAGTCATTCGGACGAAGGACTTGCGAGTGCAGCGTATTATTACGTAGTGACCTCGACAAGTTCCCAGAGCGAGAGTGGCAACTCGATTGAAGTGAGCGCGACACCTGCCTGATCTTTAGGCCTAACCCAAAAAACTAATTTTGAAGACCGTCCCCGCGGGCGGTAACATGCGTTGAATTTGGGCTGTTTTGATTGATACGCTCAAGTTCAAGTGGTGGCATCGTTACGCGGCTATGAAAGTTGTTCTTCCGACCAGCCCAGTTCGTGGAGCGAAGCAATTAGGCGAGAGAGTGGAAGGCCGACTACGTTGAAGTAGCATCCCTCGATGCGGGGGATGTAACGACCTGCGCGGCCTTGTATAGCATAAGCTCCGGCTTTGTCGTGAGGCTCTTCGGTGGCGAGATAACGAGAGATTTCTTCAGAGGATAGAGGAGCGAAATGCACCAATGTGCTCTCCACAAATTGACGGCGCTCGGCGTCTGGGAGCCGGACCAGGGCCACTCCGGTGACAACAGAATGTGTGCGGCCAGAAAGTTTCTGCAGCATGTTGGCGGCGTCATCGTTGGATCGCGGCTTGCCGAGGATGTGCCCGTCAAGAATGACGACCGTGTCGGCGGCCATGATGATCGCCGGGCCGACCGCTCGCGCAGCTACCAGGTCGGCTTTAGCGGTGGCGAGGCGCTGCACAAGATCGGTCGGCGATTCATTGGAATAAGGAGTTTCGTCGACGGCCGAGGAAAGAACAGAAAACGCGATACCGGCGTCACGCAATATTTCAGCGCGGCGCGGTGATGCGGATGCAAGAATCAGCTTCAAGAGGATGGTCCGAAGCCAGAATACTACAGACCGATATTCGACACAGCTGTGCTTTAGGTCAGGAAAAATCGGGAATCCCGATGCTACCAGCTCGACGACGGTCGAAGAGTTGAAAGAGGAAGACGCGAGAGTGAGAGCGTCAAAATTTCGAACTGAAATTGGCTACAGTTGGCGGGCACGGCGAAAGGAAGTGAGCGAGAAAGCGACAAAGATGAATCCGACGAGAATAGGAAGAGCGATTAGCCAGCGAGCCGCGTCTCTGGTCCACGCGCGCATCGCGGAATTGAACCATCCGAGTGCAAGGACCGCAAATGCGGCACCCATCACTTCATGAAAAAGCTGTTTGAGTACACGCCACAGGCGCCGAAACCCCCGCGGTCCTGCGGGCTGAGAGGCGCCTCTTCCGGTGACAACTGTAGACACCAGAGCAGTTTAACGCAGAATGGCAAGCGGCGTACGGGACTACCCGTACGCAGGTACAGGCTATGAATGCATTGAGGACAACAGGAAAACACCATCTTGTATCCAATTTCGTGAGGCCCTACAATCGGCCTAGAAGTAATGGGGAGCTTCCCTTGCAACTCGATGATCACCTCAAAAACCTTCTGCGTGAACTTGGGCACGCGATTAATGACACGGTTTCCGAGTCAGACCGGATAACCGGAGCGATTGCGGGAGTGCGTGCACACGGATACGATATCGTTCTGAAACTGGATGCGACGATCGGCCTAGCAAAGCGTGATGGTTCGAACGAAGACGAACCACGGCTGAGCACCCAGGACCGGCGATTCCTGGAGTCGTTGCGGATCCAGGTGGACCAGGAATCGATGGAGCAGGATGCCATCGAGAAGAAAGCGCTACCGCGCCTGACGATAACGCCGCAGGATGTGCGATTTTTGAAGTCACTGCGGATTGCGACGGACGATCTGGAATGAAATTGAATCTCAAAATTACGGGTCTCGCGTTGGCCGGGCTACTGGCCCTGGGCACCTTTGGCTCCAGACAGGTTGCCGCACAAGATCCAATTTTGACGCCCATCCTGGTGGACACGGCTACGTCCATCGTGGTGAGCGCGGTAAAACCGAAACCGACGGGCTTAACAAAGTTCGAGGGGACGGTAATGAATGCGAACAAGGTGCAACTTACAGTGCGAGCCAAAGACAACGAAATGGCGGTGCGAACATTTGCGCTGACCGCGGCTGCCGCGACGAAAATGGAGCAGTTGATCGAAAAGGGCGGCTATCAGTATGGCGACAAGATTACCGTTTACTACGACCCACAATCGCTGCAGGCTGTAAGGTTCAAAGGCAAACCGTCCAAGGCGCTGTAAAGAATTGCCGCTCACCAGCAAGAAGAAATCCTAAATTTCTGTCCCTAAAAAGAGTTTCCAGGTAAATTCCAAGGCAGGGGCGCTATGATACGCTTTCCCGCTGTTGCTGGACAATTTTATCCGGCAAGTCCTCGCGAACTCTCCTCGCTGATTCATCGATTTATCAAAGAGAATGGGGAACCCGAAAAAGTGCCGGTGCGCGCCTGTGTTGTGCCGCATGCAGGTTACATCTATTCCGGGCACGTGGCGGCAGCAGTATTCTCACGCATTACTATTCCGAAAAAAATCATCATCATTGGAGTAAGACACCAGCCTCATGGAGAAGATCTGGCGATTGTGTCTCACGGGGCGTGGAGGACGCCGCTAGGAGATGTTTCAGTTGATCGAGAGTTGGCGCTGCGGGTGCGCGCTGCGGCCCCGGCGCTGCAAGAAGATGAAGTAGCGCATAGCCGGGAGCATTCGCTGGAGGTGGAGATTCCCTTTCTCCAGGTGCTGCAGCCAGAGTTTACCTTCGTGCCGGTGGCCGTGGGCAGCACCCGATTCGAGGAGTTGGTGAAAATCGGCGATGGAATTGCCGACGTGATCGTGAAAACCGAGGATGAGATTTTGCTCGTGACCTCCACGGATATGAATCACTACGAGGAGGAAGGAATCACGCGACGCAAGGATCAGCGGGCGATTGAGTGCATGCTCCGTCTGGACGCGAAGGGATTGTATGAGGCCTGCCGCCGCGAACGAATCTCGATGTGCGGTTTAGGGCCGGCTATCGTGACGCTAAGTGCGTTGCGCAAGTTGTCTGTGACCAGCGGCGAATTGGTGAAGTATGCCACCTCCGGAGAGATTTCGGGCGATTACGCTGCTGTGGTCGGATACGCGGGGATTATTTTTAGGTGATGCACGCGACCCCATCACCAGATGAGGCTGTCGTAATGGCTGGGTCGCGATCCTGCGCTTCAGGATGGCAGTAGCGTTCGGGGCCGCTGTTTGGAGAGCACGGCCTGGGGTGGAGCGAGGCCCGCCCGCGCTAGTGAGGCCGCCCGCCACCGCCGCCAGAGGGATGAGACGAACCCGAAGAGCTAGGTCCGGCGGAAGGATGGGAAGAGCCCACCGAAGCACTACTTCCAGGTCCACTACTACCGACACTGCTTGTGCCACGCCAGCCTGATCCGCCGGAACTGCCAACGGAGCTCGTATGAGGAGCAGGGGGCGCAGCAGAGGGGCGCGGCGGAGGAGCAGAAGAGCGCGAGGCGGCCGGAAGGTTGCCTGCACGAGCTGCGGAGGCGTTGCCACCAGTGGCAACCGATGTTCTGCCAACGACAGACGCATCCTTACTAGCAGTTCTGATTTCGTTGGAGGCCGCGGGATGTGGAGAAACGACGACGTTGCCCTGCGTCGGGTTTATGAACCGGTGTTCGCTGGCATCGTAGACGATGGAAGAGCCGCGGCTGATGGTAGTCTCGCGAACCGGCAAACTGGAAGAGGTGATGGTGCGATTCACACGGACAGGTGAAGTTGATGTGGGAATACCCGCTGTGAGTGGTGCACTGTGAGTATTTTTCATCACGGACCATTTTTCGCCAGCGCTGACGGCGAGCGGTTTACCGATTGCCCCCGACTGCACGGGATAAATGCCCTGATTCAAATTAAGCGGCGTCTTGCCCGATTTATCCAATGGATGCAAAGGCACGACACCGAGCGTATTTCCGGAATGCACGAACACTGCAGTCACCGGGCGATACGGCATTGAACCACCATAGAGTAAGCCGCCAGGATTCCAGACCCAGCCGTAGGCAGGTGAGAAAAACCAACCGCCGTAATGATACGGCAGCCAACCCCACGGCGCTGAGCCAATAAACGTCCAGCCCATGCCACCGTCCATATACCAATTGCCGTAATTAAAGGGAGACCAACCAAGACCAACACCGAACGGACGCCAGCAATTGAATCCGTTAACGGACATCCACGAGCCGTAGGTAAACAAGTCCGAATATCCGGATACATAGCTATTGCCGTAATTAGCCGAGGGCTGCAACTGATTGTTAGCGGCCTGTTCGCTTTGAATTCGTCCCGCGACCCAGCGATCAAAGTCGTCGTTGGCAACCGCTTTGGCGATTACCGGAGCGCCAGGATCCTTCGCGTTGACGCCCAGCGACTGCCCTTTTTCGAGTGGGGTGGATTTGTCGTTCTGGAGCACAGCAACATGGCCATTCAGTACGCTAACGGTGCTGCCGTCGTCAAAATTTTCCAGGCGGAAAGTGGCGCGATCGGTCACTTCCACGGAAAAGTCTCCGCCGGTCACACTGAAATAATCCCCACCTGCTGAATGATCGTAAAAAGAAGCGGAGCCTTGGCGGAGAATGATGCGCGTGACGCGGGAGCCATCGTGCAGCGAGAGATCAAAGAACTCGATAACAGTATTGGCGCCAAGAAAAGCCATTGCGCCATTTTCGAACTCCACTTCGGCGCGGCCATTTCCGGTGGCGAGCGCGTTTCCTTCTCGGATGGGCAAATTCAATTGCCCAACTTCCCAAACGGCTTTGGGATCCGTCAGGGAATCCTCGTGAAATTCACGAGCGAAACGCACGTCACCCTGCACGTAGCTGAGTCGGACGATGCGCGCGTGGCTGGAGTCCGCGGAGGCTGCAGGAGGCATGACCATGCACACCAGGAGGAGAACAACGGCGAAGACAACGAAATTGCGTTTCATGGAACCACCTCGAACGGAACGGCCCGCTGTAGGTTAGACGATAGCGCACTTCGCCGGGTTGCGCGAGAAATACAGGGTCAAAAGCTTTGGGGGGGCGGAAGGGGCTGTTGTTCCGCCACGTAGCGCAGGAGGATAGGGACTAACCAAATTAAGGGGGAAGATAAAGATAAGCAGCTTCGATAATGCCGATAGGAAATATTGATGGCTAAGTTCTTGACAATAGGGGGCTTAATAGGTAGCGTTTCAAGGATAAAGAATAGATGTACGCGTGGTGGGTGCGACACGCGGCAGTGAATTGGGCCAGTGGGCCCGATTTTAAAACGGGAACTTGGACCGACAGGTCAAATCATATCCGGCAGGAATTGAGGGGGGAGCTCATGCGCGGAGTTATTCGTATTCTGTTCATGGTACTTATCGTTGGAGTGGGATTGAGGCCGGAGTCAGCTTCTGGCCAGGGTGGAGCCACGGGCGCGATCAGCGGCGAGGTGAACGACAGCAGTGGGGCGCCGATCGCGGATGCGGATGTACAGATTTTCAAGTCTGCGACGAACTTGTTGGTTCGCCGCCTGAATACGAACGGGGATGGCTCCTTCGTAACGACGTTGCTGCCTCCGGCTGTTTATTATGCCGTGATCAATAAGTCCGGATTTTCCGAAGCAAAAGCGACCGGAATTGAAGTGCGGGTTACGGAAACCTCGCGCGTGACGATTACGCTCAAGCCGGGGACGGTGAACGAAAAGGTTGAGATTTCCGCCCAGGTAGCGACGGTTGATACGACCAACGCAACCACCGGGCAAACCATTGGGCCGGAGACCGTCCGCGAGCTGCCACTGGCGTCGCAGAATTACCAGCAATTGTTGACGTTGAGTGCCGGAGCTGCCAGCGAATTGAATGCTTCCACGCAACTGGGGCGCGGGACGACTAAAGTCTTCGTAAACGGCCAGCGGGAAGACAACAACAATTATCTGATCGAGGGTATTAGCGCGACCGACTACAACGTGGCACAGAATTATTATGTACCGCTGCCGAATCCGGATGTGATCCAGGAATTCAAGGTGCAAACGTCTTTGTACGACGCGACGCAAGGGCGGAATGGCGGAGGAAACATCAACGCTATAATGAAGAGTGGAACGAGCCAGTTGCACGGAGATGCGTACGAATTTTTTCAGAACGACGGACTGAATGCCAACGAATATTTTCACAATGCGAACGGACAAAAGCGGCCGACGGTGAGGCAGAACATCTTTGGCGGCAGCCTGGGCGGTCCCGTGGTCAAGGATTCGCTCGGCTTTTTTTATGTGAACTACCAGGGAACGCGCCAGACCAGCGCGCTCTCTCCCGGCACTCAGGTAAGTAATCCGGGGTTCCCTGTCATTCCCGCGGACCGTTCGGATGCCTCGATTTCGCAGGCATTTTTCGGCAATACCACCACGGCGATTGATCCAGTCGTGAGCAAGCTACTAAACTTCAAAAGCAACTTGTTCAATGACCCCAATGGGTTTCTGATTCCGTCCATTTCCGGTGTGCCCGGCACCACCGGGCTTCTGCTGGTGACCAAACCAGGAACGTACACAGACGATCAATTCACAACGAATTGGGATCGTGAATTCAACGCCAGCAAAGACAAAGTGGGTGCGCGCTTCTTTTTCTCCAATTCGGAAACGTCTCTGCCGTTTGGAGCAGGAGGGTTGCAAGCGTCGCTTGGCGGAACACTTTCCAGCAGCATCAGCGCGACGGACCTTGATTTTCCGTACGATATTCCGGTCAAAGCAAGATTCTTCGCGATTAACGAGACGCACTTGTTCACTCCGACACTTGTCAACGACTTTCGATTTGGCTTTGTTCACATGAACTACGACCTGAACAACATCAACCCGGTTACCGTGGGTGATCTGGGGATTGATCGTCCAACCAACAACCTGACGCAATCGATCTACAAGTTTAGCCTTTCAACATCCGGATTCCAGATCGGGCCCACGCCGCCGGCTAATCAGTCCCAGGTGCAAAATAACTATAACTTTGTGGATAACGTCAGCTGGGTGAAAGGTGCGCACGTATTTCGCTTCGGCGCGGAATACACACGCGTGAACCTGGATAAATTGTTTCCGCAAACATTCAACGGCCAGATCTTTTTCGTGAATTCGTCGGACGGACTGACAGACTGGCAGAACTTCCTGCAAGGCGGCAGCGCTTTCAGTTTTGGCGGAGGCGGCGTATACAACCACGAGTACCGGACGAACATTTTCGGATTCTTTGCTCAGGACGATTGGAAGGTGAAGCGGAATCTGACCTTGAACCTGGGACTGCGCACCGATATTAACGGGGCCTTTCACGATAACCTCTGCCACATCGGAAACATTGATGAGAGTCTGGCCGCGCAGGGCTTGTATCCCATGGTTTATGGCGGCTGCGCGAGCCTGCTGAACGTACCCGGATTGACGGGATCGGGAGACGATTCCACGTTCAAGAATGGATACTCCACCGGACTGGCGCCGCGAATTGGCCTTGCCTACGATCTGGGCGGCCACCAGAAGACGACGATCCGCGCCGGTTATGGAATTTACTATGTGCGCGAGGACGTTGGCACTGCGGACCAGCTTTCGTTTCAGGCGCCGTACTTGCCCATTTCGTTTGCGGCATCCGCGCCTGGCTGCCTGGGATCGCTGTATTCGGCAACTCCACTTCCTGGGTGCCCGAATAATGCACTTCCAACCGCGGGGACACTGGATCCCAATTTCATCCCGTGCACTGCGGCGTTCCAAGGATTTGTGGTAAACGGGTCGAACCCGGCAGTCCCAACCAACGATACAAGCCAAACGGGAGCGTTTGGCTGCGCGGCCGGAAGTCCTGGTAGCGTACCCACGACGAACCTATTTGTTCTGGCGGTGCCGCGGAAGTTTGTTACGCCAAGCACACAGCAGTGGAACTTAACGGTGCAGCATGATCTCGGCAAACAATGGGTGCTGGAAGTCGGCTACGTGGGGACGCACGCTACGCACCTGCGCGAAACGCGGACCAACATTCCCGGCCAGAACGCGAGCCCGGAGCATCCGATTACCATCACCGCCGAAGATGGAACTCCTTACCAAATTCAATACAATACGTTCTCAAATGGCCCGTCGCGATCTCCGATTCCGGCGATCAATGGATACGGCGGATTCCAGATTTTTGCTAACGATGCGTATTCCCACTACAACGCGTTACAGACGACGGTGTCGCGGCGCTGGGGACAGGGATACTTTCAGGCGGCCTATACGTTTTCGAAATCGACGGACGCAACGTCCAGTGGCAACACCGCGCTTGAACACCGCGTATAACGACGAGTCGGACTTGAAGAATTCGCGCGGATTTTCGGATTTCGACCGGACGCACCGATTCGCGCTAAGCTACCGGTACAATTTGCCGTTCTTCGCCTCATCCACCGGTTTCAAGCACGCCGTGCTGGGGGGATGGGCGATCAGCGGCATTACGATCATTCAGTCCGGAACGCCGTTTTCCATCAATGATTCGCTCGGCGGATCGGGATTCCTGGGCTCCGGTTACACGCCGACATTGACGGGGAGCCTGGCTTCAGGAGCGACCATCAGCAGCGGCTATACCAGCGGTGACATTCACAACAGGCTGAACGGCTACCTGAATGTGGCGAACTTCGTGCCTGCTCCATTGCTCTACCCGTTCGACCCGCTGAACCCAGCGACGACTTGCGATCCAGATAACAACTCGAATTTCTGCACCACCGCGTTCGGCGACCTGGGACGCAATACCTATCGCGGGCCGTACCAACAGAACTGGGATTTTTCGTTAATGAAGAATTTCCGAGTGACCGAGCGGGTCAACGTTCGATTCACGACGGACTTTTTCAACATTTTCAACCACGCCAACTTTGCGAATCCGCAAATCAACGACGTGGAAACCATCGCGCATGACACCGCGGGAAATCCAACCTATGACGGCCCATTCGGAAAGATTTCCTCGACGGTGGGTACGCCGAGGTTGATCCAATTCTCTCTGAGGATTGCGTTCTAGCCGGGGCGACATTGCAAGCGGCTTGCAAAACCGTTGTACGGGCCAAAACCTGTACCATGGGTTGCCAGTCGCAGGTACACTGCCGTAAGGACTTAGGCCTACGCAGCGGTTCGGCAATCCGAGTGTAATGTTGCATTTCGGGTGAAATAATAAATTTGGGGCCAGACCTGGCTGGCCCCTGAAACCGCGCGAGAGAGTCAAGGGCAAGGGCGGGACTCTCTGCGCGGCACCGACCTCAAATTGTGCCGGGAATCGCAGCGTCCGTCGTTGCGCTGGAGCAAGCGATGTCGTCCCCTCGAACGGGAGTGAAGAAGAGTAGGTGTATGTCGAGGTCTTGTCTCAGTACTCGCGGGGCGTGCCATGTCAGTTGACCTTTGTCGTCGAACATCTTCATTTCGGGGATAGGCGCAAGCTGAGGAGCGGAAGTCGATGCTCCGCCCAACTCGATGACTATCTGCCCGTGCTTGTCAGTGAAATACAATCCGGTGTTGCCAAAATGCTGCTACTCTGTGCGGCTCTCAAAACTTCATCTAGCAGTGTTCACACTCGCCTACTGATGATCGGTCAGCTTACGAAGTCCACCATGCCATTCGCGACGCTGTACATCGCACCGGTGATCTGGATCGATCCTTTCTTTTCCAGATCCTCCAATACCGGGCTTCGCCGCCGAATGTTTTCGATTGCCAATTGGACATTGGTTCGGGCCACAGCGTCGACGTAAGCCGGATTCTTGCTGGACTTCTCGCCTTCAAACTTAGTTCTCGGAATGGCCGGTTTGATCCTCGCCAACAATCCCGTGAGATTGCCTAATTCCACGTCATCGATTGCGCCCTTTATTGCGCCGCAAGCCGTATGCCCCAGGACTAAGACTAGCTTAGATCCCGAGACAGCACATGCAAACTCCATGCTCCCAAGCTGGTCATCGTTGACCACATTGCCGGCCACGCGCCCATTGAACGTGTCGCCGATCCCAGCGTCGAAAATGATTTCCGCAGGCACCCGCGAGTCGACGCATCCAAGGATTATCGCCGCGGGATACTGGCCGGCAGCACTTGAGCGTTTTTCAGCTAAATAATCCCGAGGAGCCATCTTGCCCGTACGAAATCGCTCATTCCCCTTCTTCAATTCGTCAATGACCTGCGACGGCGTCATGCTGTCACGTTGCTCTTTTGTCAGCGACCCGCTCATGCTCGCCGCAAGTTGCATAGACCAGGAGCCAAGTGGACTGATGGCACAGGCGCCAAGAGCCGCGCCGAGAAATCTGCGGCGATCCAGAGCCGAAGTGTGAAGAGATGCTCCCAACGTTTTTTTCATGATGTCCTCCCAATTGAAGATTGAGTGTGGCTTGTGGTCGCGACTAGCCTGCGACGGGCAAGGCCACAGGTTGCTCGAGACGAAATTCCAGCAAAGATTCGCTCGGAATCTGGAGTTGCTGTCCCTTCTTGGACGCGGCAATCGCCGTTCCACCGGCAGCACCCGCTGCAGCGCCGATACCAGCACCTTTTCCACCTCCAGCAATGCCACCGATCAGCGCGCCCAAGCCCGCCCCGCCAACCACTTTCTTTGCGGTGCTGCCACCTTCGCCTTTGCCCTTCACCTCATAGGTGCTGGTGAGAAGAGGATAGGCAGTGCCGTTGATAACGATGTCGGTCAGTTCGAGTGTGAGCTCGGAACTGCCGGACATGCGGCCGGCGGAGGAGGCTTGGGCGAGACGTCCGTAAACGGTCGTGCCGCGTGGAGCGACCATTGTGTTCTCGGCCTGGAGATTGGTTTCGAGGGTGGCGGTAAAACGAAAGCCTGTTTTTTGCTTGGAAGAGTCTATCGCGTCGACGGTACGAATCAAGATGCGAGTTCCCGCAGGAACGGTGATACGCTTTTTGCTTTGCGCCGCCGCGCCCATCGAATTTGGATAGAAAGCCGGGATTGCGAGGAATAAAGTCAATGCCCCAAAAAGTGCCTTTCGCATGTGCATGTCCTTCCATCCTTGACTCAGGAACCCTGCCCAGCGATGGGCAGAGATGAATCGATTTGGAGATCAATGATCAGGAGCAACTGGTGTTCGATTTGGGCGAAGCGTGCCGCGGTGACTCCGCCGAGAGCCTGCTTAACCTTCTCATAGGTGGCAACTAGGAGTTCTGCACGTTCTTTCTGAAAGGCCACGGATTTCTGAATCAGGCGGTCCGCTTCTTCGTCGGTCAAATCGTTGTAACTGTGGGCATATTGCTTGATGTTTTCAATCCGCTGGTCGTTCAGCTTGGCGAGAGCCACATCGTAGTCACTGTAGATGGGCCAGAATTTGGCGGCGTCGGCTGCGCTGAGCAGCATCATCGAGCCCATGATTTCATCCTTCTGCTGGCGGACGTCCTTGCGCAGGAGGTCTATGTAAGACTGCATGTTTTTCTTTTGTGTGTCGGCTTCGGAACTGGTTGCAGCTTTGCTGGTGGTCTTTTGGGTTGTGGTTTGCGCATGGCCAGAAGGCGGCGATCCAAGTACAAGGGCAAAGAGAGTCGCCAGAAGCATGCGAATCAATGGTTGCATGTTGATCATCCTTTCGTTCAATTTTTCAAACCTAAGCACTTGCGCAAATCGGAGCCACTGCTCCACTTGGCCGCCGGAACCAAGACGAAAAGTTCCGAGTTTTCCTGACGTCTCCTCCACAGGTAGAGACGAGCAGGATGACTCACGAACAGGAAGTATTGATTCTGACTCGGTCAACTGCTAAGGAAGCAGACGGCAGACAAGCGTCTTGCGCGGCAGAGTATACGTCGATGAGAAATGGGAGGCAAGTGAGATAGAATTCGGAGAAGAACGCTAGTCTACAGCGCGTGAGTATTCTGACGGAGGTCTCCAACTCCGAGATCGCAGCCCCGAATAATGTTTGGGTGCCTGCTGCCAAGTTATTTCGCGAATTCGCTGAGAACGGTCTGATGGTGATATTCTCTCAGCCATCCCATTGGACTTCTCTACCGAAGGGACCACACTGTGCCTCGACCAATGTCCCTGACGACGAAGCCGATGTCCTTGCAGCGCGCTAGCTATATTGTGGCTGCTTTCTCGCTGCTGGGATTCTCCGCATTCCATTGTGGTTTTGCGGCCCAGAGCGATTTCGTTCGCTTTTCGAAGCCCGAGCTGCTCACTTTCGATCAACTCGTCGATCTCGAAAAGAACGACCCTCCTTCGCCCGCCCTCGCTGAAAAACTCGAGCATCTCGTGACTACTCCTTTTCTGAGCAATGAAGCCTACTTCGACGGCGCCAAGCCAAAGCGGCCTTCTTCGCCGCAGCTCGGCCCTTTCCTGCGGGCGATTTGCTGGAACATTGAACGCGGCATTCACTTCGATCCCATTCGGATCGCGCTTTCGGAGCCGGAGAAGTTTGATCAGGTCCTGGCTGAAAAGAAGGACCCCAAATCCAAACCTCCGACTTCTGAGCAGCTGAAGGTTGTCAAACAGCAACTCGAAATCCTCCAACCCGCCGATGTGCTTATTCTCAATGAGGTCGACTATGGTGTTACACGCACCGACTACCGGGATGTCGCTCGGGATCTCGCCAAAGCCGTCAACATGAATTACGCCTATGGTGTCGAGTTCCTGGAACTCGATCCCCTGAATCTCGGCCTGGAAAAAGTTGTGTTGGAAGATAAGGAAGCCCAGGCCGATATCCAGAAGTCATTCGATGTCGATAAGTCTCGCTACCTCGGCATGCATGGCACCGCCGTTCTAAGCCGGTATCCCGTTCGCAAAGCGACGCTGCGCCCGCTGCCGGTTTGTTATGACTGGTACGCGAGCGAAAAAAAGGAAATTTCCAAGCTGGAATCGGGCCGCCGGAAAGGCGCCAATCTAGCATTTATGGAACGAATCGCACGCGAGATCCGGCGCGGCGGCCGCACGGTGCTTCTTCGTCGAACTCGCGGTACCTGAATCTCCCACCGGCGCGGTAACCGTTGTCGCGCCTCACCTGGAGAACAAATGCAAACCCGAGTGCCGGGCGAAACAAGCCAAGCAAATCCTCGATTGGATTCGTGACGATCATAATCCCATCATTCTAGGCGGTGATTTAAATACCACCGGCACCGACAACGCCCCCGTGTCGGTCTCCAAGGTGCTCATGGATCGCGTCAAGGATTACGAGAAGTGGGCTATCGATGCCGTTAAATGGTCTACCGGCGCGCCCACCATCCTGCTCGTGCCCGTGAATATGATGCGCAATAAAAATGATCCCACGGGCTTCGATGTCCCGGTGGTCTCACGCAAAAAAGAGGCTAAACTTTTTGCTGAGAGCAACAAGTTCCGCTTCGAGGACGGCCACGTCTTCGATTTCCGTGGCGAGAGCGAACGCAGTGCAGATGGCAGAGGCGGCACTCTCAGCGATTCCAATCAGCGCAGCGGAAAGGGTTTTCGCTATACCTTTGCGCTAGCTAAAACGTACGGCGGGTTGTTCGGTGAATACAAGCTCGACTGGTTCTTCGTCAAGGGTCTTGCCACCGATTCGCGAAATCCAGGCGGGAAATATCAATTCGCCCCGCACTTCGCCTGGACCCTATTGGAACTCAACAACGCTCCCCAAGAATCCTTATCCGATCACTTCCCAATTACCGTCGATCTTCCACTGACCGAGCCTCCACCCCTCGTGGCTAGCCCTAATCCATGAGGCTGATGCAGCGTGCTGATCAATGCCGCCAGCGTAGCGGAATCACTCGGAAATCGAGCGGAAGCAATTCGATACGCCAAGGAAGGGATCAGCAAAGGTTACGCAATAGACGATCTTAGGAGGAATTTCACGCTGCACGAAATCGCGAACGATCCAGTCATCGCTGTCCGCGTCGTTGGAATCGGTTTCGGAACTGGCCGCAAATCAACAGAGTATCAACGCATACGCGGGGCGAAGGACCTGACCGATAAATGGCTAACCACAACCTATTGTGCTCTGCTGAAGCAAACAGATTAAGCAGAAGGCACCTAGTAAACGCGCCGAGGTGGTCGAGGGCGACCTGTGATTGAGCTATTCAGTCACTGATCGCCCATGTCGGCAAGGCGGGAGGTAGACCGTGAATAGTCGGCACGCGGGCCGCCCTACCAAGTACACTCTCGCGTTTCAGTGGAAATTCAACATACGATTTCTGCCTGTAATTGACAAGATTGTTTTGGAAGAAAGTGAAGTACGACGCGTGAAACGTTGCATCGGATGACCTCGATGTAAGGCGTCTTCACTCCTGCGGACCACTCTTGTCGCTTGAGCGAAGATTGGCAGTTGCGCTCAGATTGGAATTGTGTCTCGGTCCTCGATGAAATCGACCTCGTCGCTTGCGACGAGTACGTCCGTGATCTCATGCGAGAGCCGCACGATCTTTTCCCTGCTGATCCTCACCCTTTGGCTTCCCTGACCTCTCCCACGATCGTCACGCCCTTCATCGCAGCACCAATTTGCGGTCGCGCGCGAGCTGCGACTTAACTGGCTGCAATGTGCAACGGAATTCCTGTTTATTCGTGTGGGTGAGTCCTCTTTGAACGAGAGACGACTTTCTGGTACTCGCAGACTAGCCTCGGCATGTCGTAGCGAAGAAAAAAGCGCCGGTGAGACCTCACCGGCGCTTCTAGGTTTCAAAAGGTTGTGATTAGGAACGACGACGGCGAAAGAACGGCAGTCCCGCCAGACCCAAGCCAAGCAGCGCGAGGCTCGCGGGCTCAGGAGTTGTCGTGGGGGTGCTCTCGGTGATGGCGAAGTGGCTGATGCTCTGGACATGGTTCTCTGGCAGCCCGGCATCGGTGAGCTGCTTGTCGGTCCATACCAGCTTGGTCAGCTCGCCGATGTTCTGGAAGAAGAACATGTCATTGCCCGTGTTGCCGGTGCCGAACTTCAAGAGAAAGTACCCTGGCGTGCTGGGAGCTACGTCGATGAAGTTGTTGCCGGCATCGTCAATCTGGAATGTGGAGGTGTTGACGTTCGTCCCCAGCGTAATGTTGCAGTTGCAAGCCAACTCGAGCTGCTGCTCCTCGTAGCCCTGACCCGATTTCGCCGAGTCGATCGCGCCGATCAGGGTGTCCGGCGTGAAGGTATCTGCCTTCGCTACACTCCCGAATCCGATGACGGCTATCGCCAACAGCGCCATTCCCACTATCAACCTTGTTTTCATGACTTTTGCTCCTCCGGGACCACAAAAATTCGATACGGAATTGGGGACCTTCCGCCTGGCCTGTATAGAGCAATCGTCCTGCCAAAAACCCCCGTTGGAGATCGATTTTGGCATCATGTAACTGATTGTAAATGCTATCTTTATTCTGTTCTAACGAACGGCCACCTGTACCATCGGACAGGCCTGTGCAAAAAGGTGCTATATTTTCGTACTCCTTTTGCCATAACGAGCAACTCCCCCCGTTTGAGGCCGAACCCACGCTGAGCCGCGCAGTATGGATTGGCATACAAAGGAGCGCTTCCAGTTGTCCCCGACCTGCTGGACATGCTCAGCCAACAAGCCCGAAGATGGAACGCCAACCTGTGCCTGAATAGTGTAGGGTACAATCGCACCCCGCAGGCACGCCAACTACGGAGCCATAGATGAACCCTTTCCGCTGGTGTCTCTTGCTGGCAGTGACCTCTTTGCTCCTCATCATGTTGCACGCGCAAGCCATCGGCCATGAGGCCGATCGCGCGCAGATCATCCAACTGGAGCGCGACTGGGTCCAGTCCTTCGTCACAATGGATGCTGCCGCCAATGATCGCATCGTCGCCGACGACTTCTTCGGTACGGAGCCTGATGGCAGCCGCATCCATAAAGCCGACCTCATGGCCGAGCTGAAGACGGTCGAACCCCTGAAGTCCAATCACCTGAACGAAGACGACATCACGATTCGTTTCTACGGCGACGTCGCCATCGTAAACGGCAGCGAGATCTGGGTTGAGAAAAGCGGCAAGTCTGGCTCTTTCATCTGGACCGACATCTTCGTCAAGCGAAATGGCAAGTGGCAGGTGGTTGCCTCACAGGACTTGGAAGCCCCAGCTAGAAAATAGCGTGTAAGAGTTTCTCGTCAGTGGGGGACCTATGGAATGTTGACAATCCAAAGGCGCTTCGGCTAGGTGTCGAGTTCCGAACGGTTCGTGGCGGTGATAGACGCAAATGCACCCGCAGGGACCGTAACACAGCGTTGAGCGTCTCAGGTGAAACTATCTGAGGTGACTTGTAACGGAAACAGTGTCTTGCCGAATGACACCGACAGTTGACCCCTCGCCAAGACCTGATACGTGCCACATTTAGGTAGTCGTTCGCCAAAAGATTTCACCAACCCGCGTGCGGCGTTCACCAGGGCCGTTCGCGCTGGTTCCGCTCGCGCCCGGATCACCGTTAGATGGATCTGCGCCTTTGCACTGCGGTGCCGAACCGGCCCCAATAGCTCGGGATCGATTCGCGCCAGTCGCGCCAGTGTCCGCGCATCGTGTCGATCATCTTTTCGATTGCTCTTGGTGATCAATGCCACTTTTTGTGCGTGTGCCACGATCACTTCGTGCGTCTGCCTCATCGCTTCCGGTGTCGTCGACACTTTCTGTTTGCGGGTACTGGTGTAGAAAAAAAAGCCGTGGCACCGAGGCGTCCCGACCAAATTGGGACGCCTTTGCTTTTTGCCGCGCGGGAAGGCTGACGGAAGTAGTGGTATCATTTTTCGACTATGGCAAAAATCGCATCACGCGTTTCACAGCTGACTGGCGAGGGAGCCCTTGCGGTGTTTACTCGCGCGAAGGAACTCGAGAAGGAGGGCCGCTCGATCATCCATTTGGAATTGGGAGAGCCGGATTTCATCCGGCGGCTCCAGTGGTGGACGCGGTGCGCGCCGCCGTGGCTGCGGGACGCGACCGCTATGTTTCGACGCGGGGGATTTCTCCGTTACGCGAAGGCATTGCGGAGTATCTAAGGCGCACGCGGCGAATCGATGTGAGAGCCGAACAGGTGCTCGTCGCGCCGGGATGCAAAATGGCGCTGGCGCTAACGATGATGGCGCTGATCGAGGCGGGGGACGAGGTGCTGTATCCCGACCCGAGCTTCCCCATCTATCCATCCTTCACGAGGGGATTGGGCGCGGTGGCGGTGCCCTACGCACTACGCGAAAAGAATGAATTTCAACCCGATGTGGCGGAGATAGCGTCGAAAATTACACCGAAGACGCGAGTACTGATTTTTAATTCGCCGAACAATCCCACGGGAACGGTTTTCAGCGATGCCGCATTGAGCCAGATTGCGGAGCTGGCGCGGAGACACGATTTGTGGGTGATTGCCGACGAGATATACGCGAGGATTTTGTTCAGTGGCGAATACAAGTCGATCTGGTCGCTGCCGAGCATGGCCGAGCGAACGGTGATCATCGACGGCTTCTCGAAAACATTTGCGATGACCGGATGGCGGCTGGGCTACGCAGTGGCGCAGAAGCACGTGATCGATGCGTTGGATATGTTGGTGCTCAACACGTTTACCTGCACGGCGGAATTCACGCAGGTGGCGGCCGTGGAAGCGCTGCATGATATCACCAGCGCGGTTCCGGCGATGGTGGAGGAATACCGCAGACGACGGGATCTGTTCGTGGCGAAGCTGAACAAGATTCCCGGCTTCCGCTGCCAGTCGCCCGACGGCGCGTTTTATGCGTGGGTGAATATTGAAGAGACCGGGCGATCGGCGGAGCAGGTGCAGAAGGAATTGCTGGAGGATGGGGGAGTTGCTGCAATTGCCGGAGCGGCGTTCGGAGCGGAAGGAAAGGATTTTGTCCGGTTTTCACTCGTGAGCGCACCGAATCTGCTGGAAGAGGCGCTGGAGCGAATTCAGCGGCTTGCAAAGCACTGGCGGCTGGCGGCGGCGCGGTGAAGCGAGAAGTTTGTGCGGGGTAGGAATGAGGCCACAGGCCCGTCTCGGAAGGCGACCGCTACAAAACACAAGCCCCAGAGCACAGGCCGGAGTCACTTTAGGAAAATCTGTACCCACTCGCTTCTGACTAGCCGTGAAGAATAATTTCCGTAAGTAAGCAGATGGATGGAGAATTGAGAGCTATGAGACATTTGTTGCCCATGGGATTGGGATTGCTGGTGATCGCGACATGCGGCGGAATGGCGATGGCGCAGGCTTCGCCCTATCCCGCGGAGGATGTGAAGAAGACCTACGAGCGGCTGCTGAAGAAGATTGACGCGATACCGATGTACGACAATCACGCGCATCCGGGTTTTGCCGATGATACCGACGTAGATGCGATGGCCGCACCGCCAGGAGAGAGCGCTACGTTACGTCTGCGCGACGACAATCCTGAATTTGTGGCGGGAGCGAAAGCCCTTTTTGGGTATCCCTACGATGATTTCAAGCCGGAGCATGCAAAATGGCTTGCGGATAAAAAGAAAGCAGCGGAACAGAAGGGTGATCCCGCGTACTTCGACGGCATTCTGGACAAGCTGAATGTGGACATCTGCCTTGCGAACCGCGCGATGATGGCTCCCTATCTTGATCCCAAGCGATTTCACTGGGTATTTTTCGGTGACGCGTTTTTCTACCCGTTTGATAACAAAGATCAGACCGCCAGCACGCCGGACATGGGCGTCTATGTGCCGTTGCAGGAAAAAATGCTTTCGCGCTGGAAAAAGCAGGAAGGCGTTGAGGGATTGCCCTCGGATCTGGCGGGCTACGAGGATTTCGTGCGCCGGACGATGGCGAGCAACCAGAAGCACGGCGGCGTGGCGATTAAATTCGAAGCCGCATATTTCCGGTCACTCCATTTTGGCGATCCACCGAGAGCGAAGGCCGAAGAAATTTACACCAAGTATCGCGGCGGTGGCGTGCCCACAGCGGAAGAGTACCGGTTATTTCAGGATTACGTGTTTCGCGTGATGGTGGATCAATCGGGAAAGCTGCACTTGCCAATGCACTTTCACACGTGCGTGGGCATTGGCGATTATTTCAGCCTGCGCAACGGCAATGTGCTGAACCTCGAGAATGTTGTACGCGATCCGCGCTACAAGGATGTGACCTTTGTACTGGTGCACGGCGGCTGGCCGTACGAGCGCGAAGCGGCATTGTTGACGGCGGTGAAGAATGTGTATCTGGACACTTCCTTCCAATCGGAGATGCTGTACCCGTCGCAATTCAAGCAGGTACTGAAGCAACTGCTGACAATCTATCCGGAAAAGATGATGTTCGCGTCCGACGCGTTCCCGTTCAACGATGCGCTGGGAGCGGAGGAAAGCTTCTGGCTGGCAGCGCGAACTTCGCGCACGGCGTTGGCCGGAGCGCTGGCCGAGTTGATGCAAGAAGGCGCTATCACGGAAGCTAAAGCGTTGGAACTGGCGCGGGGCTACCTGCACGACAACGCGGCAAAACTTTATGGAGATATGAAACCATGAGTGAAAAACAAGAATTGAAGTACACCGCGTGGAACAAGGTGGAGCGCGAGAAATTGAACGACAAGATTGACCGGGAGATGATTACCGGGGACAAATTGATGCTGGCGCGGGTTTTCATCCAAAAAGGGGGGCATGTGCCGAAGCATCACCACCACAACGAACAGCTAACTTACATACTGGAAGGCGCGCTGAAATTTGAGATTGACGGAAAAGAGATTGTGGTGAGGGCGGGAGAAGTGTTGTGCATCCCGTCGAACATGCCGCACGAGGCGTGGGCGCTCGAAGATACTCTGGACCTGGATGTGTTCACGCCGCCACGCGAGGACTGGTTGAACAAGACGGATGCCTATTTGCGAAAATAAGTGTGAAGCCGACAAAAAAGAAAAAGGCGGACTGTGAGTTTCAGTCCGCCTTTTTTCTTTGCCTGATCTTCTTCTGGAGCGCTACCAGATTTTGCAGGGTTGCTCGCGGACCATGGGATCAGTCTTTTTGCAGCCAAAGGCTTTGGCAAAGGCTTCCATGTTGGAGATGGGTCCGTTGGCGCGGAACTGCGGCAACGGATGAGGATTGGTGTTGGTCTGGAGCCGCGCGAATTCCGGGCGCATGTTGGTGCCCCAGACCTGTGCCCAGCCAAGGAAGAAGCGCTGCTCGGGCGTGAAGCCGTCGATGTCTTTCGGACGATGGCCTTCGATGGATTTTTCGTAGGCGGCATAGGCGATGGCGAGGCCACCGAGGTCGCCGATACTTTCGCCGAGGACGAGCTTGCCGTTCTGGTGCAGGCCGGGCTCCACTTCAAAGGCATCGAATTGCTTTACGACGCAGCCGGCATGTTCGTCGAAACTTTTGCGATCATCGGCGGTCCACCATTCGTGGAGATTGCCCTGGCCATCGAAGCGCGAGCCTTCATCGTCGAAGCCGTGACTGATTTCGTGGCCAATGACCGCGCCCATGCCGCCATAGTTCACGGCATCGTCGGCCTTGGGATCGTAAAAGGGAGGCTGAAGAATTCCGGCGGGAAAGACAATTTCGTTGAATGTCGGATTATAGTAGGCGTTGACGGTAGGAGGTGTCATGCCCCATTCGAGGCGGTCGACAGGCTTGCCGATTTTGGCCAGTTGGCGGGCTTCTTCAAAGGCGCGGCCGCGCTGGACGTTGAGGTTGTAGGAAGTGCGATCGATGGAAAGTTTTGTATAGTCGCGCCACTTGTCTGGATAGCCGATTTTCACGGTGAAGGCTTCCATCTTGGCGAGTGCTTGTTTCTTGGTTTCAGGGCCCATCCAGGCGAGGGTGGGAATGTCGGAACGAAGAGCGGCGATCAGGTTGTTAACCATTTCCTTGGCACGCACTTTCGCGGCAGGCGGAAAATACTTCTCCACGTAGACTTCCCCGAGCGCTTCGCCAAGATTAGTGTTCGTGGACTGCACACAGCGCTTCCAACGAGGCTGGATTTCCTTCGCACCAGAGAGTGTCTTCCCGTAAAAATTGAAATTCTCTTCTACAAAATTCTCGGAGAGCGTTTGCGCATAGGCATGGAGAAGATGCCAGCGAATATAAACCTTCCACTCAGGAATGGAAGTTGCCGTCAGCTGATGATTCAGCTTCCTTGAAGAAGTCCGGCTGGCCAATATTCATCGCCGTGAGCGGCGGCGCACCTACAGCCTGCAAGATAACTTTCCCACGGCCAGTCGGGCGTCAACGCTTTCATTTCTGCGAGCGTCATTTTGTTGTAGTTTTTCTCGGGATCGCGAAGCTCCACGTTGGTGCGCGAAGCCTTGGCGAGGGAAGTTTCGATGTCCATTACAGTTTTGGCTTCCGCAGCGGCCTGATCGGGAGCATCACCTGAAAGTTCGAATACTTTGGCGACGTGCTTCACATAGTCCGCGCGCAGATTTTTTGAACGCTCGTCATCGCGGGTGTAATAATCGCGGTCCGGCATACCCAGTCCACCCTGACTGGCGTCGGCAATGTAGTGCGTGCTGTCTTTGAAATCCGGAGTCGAATCAAAATCAAAAATGACACCGATATTCTGTTTATGCATACGCGCGATTTCCGCGTCGAGGGTCGGGCGATCTTTGATGGCGTCAATGGCGGCCAGTTCTCCCGCAAGCGGTTTCAGGCTGGCGGCGTCTACGGCCGCGGTATCCATGCAACTGGCATAAAAATCGCCGATCTTTCGCTCGTTGGAACCGACAGTGGCGTTGGAGCTGGCGGCGGAATCCAGAATGGAGCGCATCGCCGCGAGGTTGTGATCGCGGAGTTCGGTGAACGTTCCCCAGCTGGGGTATTCGGGAGGGATAGGATTGCTCTTCATCCAGCCACCCATGGCGAATTTGTAGAAGTCATCGCAAGGCTTGCAGGATTTATCGAGGTTGGCGAGAGAAAATCCCCACGAAGCGTCGGCCTTGGCGGTTAAGCCTGCTGAGAGTATGAGAAGGATGGAGAGACAGAGAAGCGCAGCGGCTTCGAGCAGCAGCAAGCTACGGCGTTGATTCATAACTTCACCTCCGGTGTGGAAAGTCGATTTAAACAGTTAGCAGCAGGCGCGTGTAACAGAACATTTTGCCCTAGTTCTCACCTAGGCTCCAGAGTTCCGATCTCCTGGTAGTGGGTCAGTTTCCGGTTATGCCGCGACCTATTGCCCTGGGCGGACGTCACGTCGAGACCACGCGTCCCTTGGCGTCGAGAAATTTCTGGCGCTCCTGTTGACATTCCACATGAGGTGTGTGATTATTCATGTGGAATCTCTACAGGAGCCAAACGTCGTTGCAAACGAAACTCGACATCCTTCAGGGCACGCTCGATCTAATGGTACTGCGGACGTTGTCCACGTTGGGATCTCTGCATGGGTATGGCATCGCCCGTCGAATCGAGCAGGTCAGCGGGGACCGAATCATTCTCAATCAAGGAACGATTTACACTTCCCTGGTGCGGCTTGAGCAGCGCGGGTGGATTCGGTCGAAATGGGGAGTCTCGGAAAACAACCGACGGGCAAGGTTTTACAGCCTCACTCGGGCCGGACAGAAACAGCTCGCGGCCGAGACCGAGAACTGGGAGCGGATCGCGGCGGTGATGGGTCGCGTTCTCGCCTCTGAAGCGGGGCATCCATGAGGGAGTGGTTCCACATAACGTGGTCCCGCCTGTCAGCAGTATTCAGGAAAGAGCGGTTGGACCGCCAGTTCGACGAAGAGTTGAGTACGCATCTGGAGCTGCTGATCGACGAGTACCGCCGCGGCGGCATGTCGCTGGCTGAGGCCCGGCGGGAAGCGATGCGGAAACTCGGCCACCCGGAATCGCTTCGCGAATCGCACCGCGATCAGCGCGGTATTCCGGTGCTGGAAATGCTCGCCCAGGATTTGCGTTACGCGGTCCGCATGTTTCGCAAGAGTCCAGGGTTCACAGGAGTTGTCGTAGCCACGCTGGCGCTTGGGATCGGAGCAAACACTGCCATTTTCACGATCGTGCATGGAGTGCTGCTGCGGCCCCTCGACTATCCAAAACCCGATCAGCTGATGTATCTGACCGCAGAATCTCCGGCCATTGGGGGCACCCGAAATGCGCTCTCTGCGCCAGAGTACACGGAGTTCCGCCAGATGAACCAGTCGTTCGCGGCGGTTGGCGCTTATTCGACCGGCGGCGCGGCGTACACAACCGGCGAGGTCAACCTCACGGCCGGGGATCGACCTCTGCGGGTGCGCTCGATCTCCGTCGATGCACATTTGCTCAAGGCGCTCAGTATTCAGCCGGAGCAGGGACGGTTCTTCAGTGACGAAGAAACCACGCGTTGGACCGGGACGCTACCGCCACCGATCGCAATTCTCTCGCACGAATTGTGGCGAACAGCATTTGGAGGACGACCGCTCGTTGGACAAAAGGTGGAAATCGAGGGCCGCCTCCACGAAATCGTTGGCATTATGCCACCCGGGGCCGACGTCATGGATAACCACACCCAGGTTTGGTTGCCCCTCTGGCTCCACCCGAATACGGCCCGGCAACGCGGGGCCCACGTCCTATACGTCATTGCGCGACTGAAAGACGGCGTCACCTTCGAGGCGGCACAGACGGAGCTGAACGCATTCGTCGAAGACTGGGGCGAGCGTGTCGGCACGAAAGGCCATGTCCCCACGAAACGTCCCGTGCGCGCAATAGACCACACCCTCCAATTGCGGGGGTTACAGGACGCGATCGTTGGGAGTTCCAGCCGGCCGATCTGGGTTCTGCAGGCCGCCGTGGGATTCGTGCTGCTCATCGTCTGCGCGAATCTTGCAAACTTGGTAATGGCTCGCGCCGGGTCACGCAGACGTGAGTTTGTACTGCGCACTGCTCTCGGCGCCAGCCGCGGCCGGCTGCTCCGGCAGTCGATAACCGAAGGTGCGGTGATGTCCGGAGCCGGTGGCATTCTGGGTCTGTGGCTAGCCAGCGCTGGCGTGCGGGCGCTGATCCGTGCATACCCGACCAGCGTCCCACGGACGAGTGGGCTTACGATCGATTTGCCCGTTCTGCTGGTTGCGCTCGGCCTCTCGGCTGGGACGGCCCTGCTTTTCGGGTTCGTGTCGCTCGGGCGCCGGCGAACGAGTAGCTTGGTGACTGCACTCAAGGAGGGCGAAAGGGGTGCCAGCGGCGCCTGGCGTCATTGCGCCCGTCGTGGACTCGTGATAGCCCAAGTCGCTTTCGCGGTGATGCTGGTTATCGGAGCGGGTTTGCTAGTTCAGACAGTCTACAACCTCACGAGGATCGATGCAGGATTTGACCGGTCGCGGCTGGTGACGTTCTCGATGACATTGCCAATGGCGAATTCAGATCCCGACACACGCGCGCAGGCATATCAGCGCGTCCTCGACAGGCTTCGCTCCGTACCGGGCGTGCTGGGAACGGTTGCCATGTCGGGTCTGCCGCCGAATCGAACTCCAGATGCGATCGCTACTCCTATCGAGAACTACACCTCCGACGATGGAAGGCCCTTTGAAATCATCGACTACTACCAATTCGTCATGGGCGACTATTTCGGGACGATGGGCATCCCGATCGTCGCCGGCCGCGGCTTCGAGCGAACCGACAACGCGTCGCAAGGCAAGGTGGCCATCGTCAATGAGACTTTGGCGAAAAGGATCTGGAAGGGGCAGAACCCGATTGGCCAGCGTCTGCGGCCTCCGGGTGGTTCGTTTGGCGCTACCGATGATGTCTGGCATACGGTGATCGGAGTAGCCAAGGACGTCAGGCAGCGCGGGGTGGAGCGCCCGGCAGGAACTGAACTTTACGTATCCCTTGACCAGCACGGCGTCTCTCCGCCGAGTATGAATGTGGTGATGCGGACGACGCTGCCACCGGCCGCGCTGTCAGGGACGATCGAGCGAGTGGTTCGGGAAGTGGACGCCGCGGTTCCCGTCGTGCGGCTTCGCAACATGGATTCGGTGTTCGCCGAATCGATTCGCCGGCCGAGACTCCTGGCGCAGCTATTGGGCGCTTTTGCCGGACTGGCGCTGCTACTGGCAGCCATCGGCACTTACGGTGTGCTCTCCTACATGGTTACGGAGCGCCGGCGCGAGATCGGCATTCGGGTCGCCCTCGGTGCAGCTCGCTCCCACGTGCTCACACAGATCATGAAGCAAGGGCTTCAGGTCACGGCGTTGGGTGTCACCATTGGCCTTGGGAGGCGCGCTTGCCGTAAATCGGCTGATTGCGTCCCTGCTGTTTGGTGTGCAACCGACAGATACCGTGACGATCGCCTTTGTGATCGCGACGATTACGGCCGTGGCGGTGGTCGCCAGTTGGCTGCCGGCGTGGCGCGCATCGCGGCTAGACCCGAACGTCGTGCTCAGAGATGAGTAACAGCTGAGACGCTCTCTTACGCCATACTGCTATTTTCCTGAGTGGATCCTCGCTACACGGACGTTGAGGCCTGTGAAACGAGCTTCCGGAAGGTGGCATTGAACACGGGACCGATTACCCACGATCAACGCCGTAGCGTTTACTAATGCAGTGGTCGTATAAGTCGGGTAGTAACCGGAAAGTAGGAACTGCTGACCTCAGCTCGCGTGCCAGTTTCGGTTTCGCCGTCATACGTCCAAGTGACCCTTCGCGTTAAGCATATACCCACTCTGCCCCTCCTCAAGGTGCTAAACCCGCTCACGCAGTATTCCCTGTATTAGTCTACGGAATCAGACCAAGCCGGGTGGTATACTTGGGGCATTCCTAGTTTAGGGTGGCCAACTCGGGGAGTTAATATGTATGCAGTCTCGCCTCCGGAGTCACCCAATTGCTCCGGGTTGTGATTCGTTGGCTTTGAAAAAGCTCCCCGATTGGTCAGTCACCGTCGTCACTTCCTTTTATGACCCCTGACCGTTGGCAACAGATTGACCGATTGCTAGAGTCGGCTCTAGAACGAGAGCCAGGCGATCGGGCCAGATTCCTCGACAAAGCCTGCGGCGCTGATACCGACTTGCGCCGAGAGGTGGAAGGATTACTTAGGGCCCATGAACAGGCGGGCAGTTTTCTGGACCAGCCGCAAATCCAAAGGGAACTCGAAGTGAAAGTTGAGTCACGATCGCTGCTTGGCCAACACCTCACTCATTACGACGTCATATCCCGATTGGGTGAGGGTGGTATGGGAGTCGTATACAAAGCCCGAGATAAGCAACTAGGGCGATACGTGGCCATTAAGGTCCTGCCCACTCACCTTGTGTCTGACCCGGAACGCAAGAAGCGCTTTGTCCAGGAAGCGAAGGCGGCATCGGCGCTGAATCATCCAAACATCATCACGATTCACGAAATTGCGAACCATGAGGCTATCAATTTCATTGTGATGGAACATGTGGAGGGCAAGACGCTGGCCGAGCTGATTCCGCGCCGCGGCTTGAAGTTAGACGATGTCCTGAAGTACGGGACACAGGTCGCGAGTGCCTTGGCCAAGGCTCATTCAGCCGGCATCATCCACCGCGACCTAAAGCCGACAAACGTGATGGTGACAGATGAAGGCTTGGTGAAGGTCTTGGACTTTGGCCTGGCGAAACTGACTGAAGTTTCGGAGAGCGGCGAGGAGACACACGCACACTACAGTCCCAGACCGAAGAAGGCATGGTCATCGGGACGCTCTCCTATATGTCGCCGGAGCAGGCGCAAGGGAAGAAGGTAGACTCAATGAAGTTGTGTTTGATAAGGACCCCACCGGGCTTCCTCAAAAACGAGATTGAAACATGGCATTGAGCTGAGGAAGAGCCGAGGCGATGCTGTGTGCAACGGTTCTCCATCGACCGTCCTCCAAAGATGAGATGGCGAGTCCCAAGTTTGAACTTCAAGGTTTCTTCAGAATGAAAGTAGCCACCACTGTTGCGGCGCATAATCTCCAACTGGCCATTGATGGCTTCAACGAGGTTGGTGGTTGAGAATGATTTGCGCATGTATTCGGGATATTTCAAGAAGGCGAGATAGTGCTCGCGTTTTTTGCGGAGTTCACCCATCCAGGTTGGATAGGCTTTAGCGAAGCGATCGCAAAGTTCTTCGAACTGGCGATTGCCCACTTCCACATCCCAGGAGGATTTGATAGCCCGCCAGCGTTGTTGAAACTCGGTGCTATCGGTTTTAGAGAGATGAGTTTTGGCATTGCGCTGCATGTGGACAGCGCAGAGCTGGACGTCGGCATTGGGGAAGAAACTTTGGCTGATGGGGAGCAGACCGGAGAAGTCGTCCTGAATGAAAATCATCACCCGCCGAAGGCCCCGCTCCATCAATCCCCGCAGGACTGTTTTCCAGTCTTCGAGATTTTCACGACCGGGTCTGGCGATACAACTGAGGACACGCTTCTTGCCATCGCGCCCTAGACCAATAGCCAGGTAGATACAAGCGGAACGCAGTTTATCACCATCGCGCCATTCGACGTACTTGCCATCGACAAACACGGCCAACAGGTCCGGATCCAAAGGTCGGCTGTTGCGCAGTTCCAGTTCCTCGATCATTCCCGTTGCCACCCGTTCCAGATCCTGTTCCGAGCTGGATAGGCCCATCTTCTGAAGGGCGTCTTTGGCTGCATTGATCGAGCGGCTCGAGCCCAGCAATCCTAACAGCAGCGACTGAACTTCTTCGCTGTAACCACGACGATAGTGCGAAGGCAAAGTCGCCGGCCGGAACTCTCCGGTTCGAGTCCGAGGTACTCGAACTTCGATCGGAATGGTTCCCAGCTGAAGGGAACGATCGTAAAAACCGTTCGGCTTATCGGTGGGTTCCTTTTCTAAATAGAGGCTGCGCTCGGCGGTGCCGGCAGTGGAAATCAGCAGCCCCAAAAGTTCTCTGAGGCTAAAGTCCCCCAGCCCTGTTTGAAGGAGTTGATGGACATCACTTTTTGCAAGCTCAGAGACAGCAGCTGGTGTTAGGCTTTTGTTTGGATCTGTTGTCATTGATGGGCTCCTGAACTAAGTCGGTTGATGACACGGCTCTTTGGCTCCAGGCTGCAACCTGGGGCCTTCTTCTTTTTGCAACCCAAAGTGCAGAACAAACCACGCACGGAGGAAAGCGCTGTGGAAACGGCCACCGCTGTGGAAATCGATAAAGGTCGCCTTCGGCAACTTCTTCTTAATGATTTCCACAAGCGGTTTGGAAAAGCCTTCGCAAAAACCGCTCCGGCTTTCCCACCGTTACCACAGCGCCGACGACGGCCCTCTTCCTTAGAGAAGGCTATAACCAATAAACCTCCAAACACAAAATTTAGGTTACGATGCCCGTTCAGACATTTTCAGTTTTGGCGCGGTGCTGTATGAAATGGTGACAGGCAGGCGGGCTTTCCAGGGTGACTCCAAAGCATCCACCATTGCAGCCATACTGAAGGAGGAGCCAAAGGCGGCAAGCCAGATCGCAGAAGCATTGCCGAAGGAGTTGGAGCGAGTCATTATTCGTTGTTTGCGCAAAGACCGGGAACGCCGCTGGCAGACGATGGCAGATCTAAAGGTGGCGTTGCAAGAGCTGAAAGAGGAATCGGATTCCGGTGTTCTGGGAACGGCCGCACCGACTCTGAAGACACCTCGAACCATGACAGTCCTCCTGCTTATTTCTCTTGCGGTCGTGGTTTTGACTGTTTTGGGCTGGTTTTGGTTTGGTGGCTCCCATCCTCCGCCGTTGGAGCCTCCGATGACGGCCGTTCCCCTTACCAGTTATCCTGGCAGCGAGTCGTATCCCTCCTTCTCACCGGACGGCAGCCAGGTGGCGTTCTGCTGGAACGGGGAAAAGCAGGACAACTTTGACATCTATGTAAAAGTCATCGGCACTGAACCTCCCCTGCCGCTTACTACCAACCCAGCCAAGGATTACAATCCAGCGTGGTCTCCGGACGGCCGCTGGATCGCCTTTTGTCGCGATCTGCCGGGAGCGAAGGTTGCCGTGATATTGATTTCCCCCATTGGCGGCACGGAACGGAAACTGACCGAGACAAATTCCCCCGACCCCTACGGTTTCCTCGGATCTCTGGTTACCTGGTCCCCGGATTCCCGTTCGCTGGTAATAATTGACAGGGATGAGGGCAGTAACGATAGTCTGTTCTTATATTCTGTCGAAACTCGTGAGAAACACAGGCTCACCTCTGCTCCTGCCACCAGCGGTGGTGATTGGGGGCCTGCCATTTCTCCAGACGGGCACACCTTGGCTTTTTCCCGCTTGGCGGAATCAAGTGATCTGTACCTGCTCGACCTTTCAGCCGATTTTAAACCCCGAGGGGAGCCCAAACGCCTCACTTCTAACGCTTCTGGCCCGGTGTGGACCCCGGATGGAAATGAGATCGTATTCTCCGCTGTTGTAGGGATGAACCCCGGTCTTTGGCGCATGCCAGTGTCGAAGCCCGACAAGCCACAGAAACTCCCTTTCGCATCAAACCAGGCTCTTAGGCCAGCCGTTTCGCGGCAGGGAAAGCGACTGGCTTACGAGGTGCGGACGATATGACTCCAACATCTGGCGTTTGGATTTGCTGGGACCAGACCGCAAGCCGAGTGATCCGGTCCAATTCATTTTCTCAACGCAGCAGGAGTACGCTCCGGCGTATTCGCCCGACGGCAAGAGGATCGCGTTTGTGTCGGACCGGTCAGGGAATGACGAGGTCTGGGCCAGCGACAGTGATGGGACAAAGCTGGTGAAACTCACTTCCTTAGGTGGGGGGGATTATTGGGCCAGAATGGTCACCGGACAACCAGAGTATCGCCTTTTGCGTAGATCTTGCAGGAAACCGGGATATCTACGTAATCGATGCCAATGGAGGCGCTCCGCGACGCTTGACAACCGACCCGGCGAATGACTACTACCCATGTTGGTCTCGGGATGGCCAATGGCTTTACTTCAAATCAAACCGAAAAGGCACCGAAATCTGGAAGATGCCCTCCAGGGGTGGAGAGGCGATTCAGGTTACCAGGGTTGGTGAACCTGACGTTGACATACCGCATGAATCGCCCGATGGAAAATGGCTTTATTACAGCAGGGGATGGCCGGGGCCGCAAAGTGTGTGGAAAATGCCCGTCACGGGAGGAGAATCAACCAAGGTTCTCGAAGCAATAGCCCCCATGGGGAAATGGACCGTAGGTCCAGACGGCATCTACTTCCTCACAGTGCCCGACGAGAAGGGGCACACAGACCTTAGCTGTTTACGAATTTGCCACCGGGAAGACCAGAAAGATCCGGACTATGGGACGGCCTGTCGGTAATATGGCGGTGTCCCCTGACGGTCGGACGATTCTCTACACGCAATTGGATGAAGCTGGCAGCGACCTAATGCTGGTAGAGAACTTCCGGTGAAGACTAGGCCAATCGGATTGACCTGCTCGGCGTCGTTGCTCCTGTGCGCACGGTTCCGCCGGGCATCCGGGCGCGAACTAACGGTTGCTAGACCAGCGTCTTCACTTGGCCGTGTAGTCGATTATTACCGGCCAATTCTCTGAATCACACTTCTGAGAAAACTGTTAGCCGAGAAGCGGTATTCTCTTCCAGTTGGGATTTTCTTATCAGGGGGAGGAGCTCCGCTTCAGGCTCAGATCTTGGCAGGTCAACGCCAGGGCAGAGCTCCAATGAGCTACGATTCTCTTTATCCCACTTTCCGTCCCGTCGCACCAGCTCGAAGCCGATCGGGCCGCAAGCTGTGCCGAGGCCATTCTGCGGCGATGCCCCGTTTGTGAGCGCGATTCGATCATCGGTCACGGGCGCCGCCGCAAGCAGGCGCACGACGCGCATCACGACTGGATTGGCATCCGTCGCGGTCGCTGCCCCGGTTGCGGAAAGACCTTCACCTTCCTGCCGTGGCTTTCGCTCCCTTACACGCGCTACAGCCTGCTGGCTCGTTGTCAGGCCTGGCGGCGGCGCGTGGTGGAGCACTGCTCTTGGGAAGAGGCGACGCCTACGCTCAAAGATCCCAATCAGGTGCCCGATCCCTCCACACTCCGCCGCTGGGCCCACGGCCTCGATTCCTCGCAGCCAGCGGCTTCCTTTCTGCGCCAAACGCTCACCCGTGTCGCTCATTGGCTGGCACTGGCCGATCAGGCGAGTCACGAAGCTTGTCTTGGCTAACTCCGGTCTGCAAATCCTCTGGCCCCTGCGTCTCTAAGAAAATGTTTCCACCCACCTCGTCCCTGGAAAGGCTGGCGGCCTTCTCCTACGCTCGTCTCCGGAGGCAAAACAGCACCGTGGACAAGGATGTCAAAAAACTCAAACAGCGCCTGCCGCTGCTGGATTATCTGCGGCAGCAGCATTGGACCGCCCGGCCTGTAGGTCACGGCTCCGAGTTCGTCGGACTCTGTCCGCTGCACCCGGAAACCCGGCCTTCGTTCTACGTCAACGCCAGCAAAAATCTCTTTTACTGTCACGGCTGCAGCCAGGCGGCGACCTCCTTCGCTTTGTCCAGTTGTCCCGCCATCTGTCCTTCCGCCAAAGCCTCGCTTACCTCCAGCAGCAAAGCGCTCCTCCAGCCGACCCTGCTGCCGTGCTGGAGCAAGCCGCCATCTTCTATCAACAGCAACTCGATCGCTGCCCCGAGGCGCTAGTATCTTAAGCAACGCGGACTGCACGATCCCGCCTCGATCCAGGACCTGCGGATCGGCTACGCCCCCGGCGCGAGCTTGCGCCGTCATCTCACAGCTCAAGGCTATTCTTTGGATCTCCTGCGGCGTCTCGGCCTGCTCAACCCGCAGGGCTGCGACGCCTTTTACCGGCGCGTCGTCTTCCCGTGTTGCCAAGCAGGACGCATCGTCAACCTCTACGGCCGTAGTATCGATGCCGCCTGCGCTCATCGATTTCTCCCGGGCCCCAGGGGTGGCTTGCATGCCTGGGAGCAGGTTCGGCCATGCCCCGAGTTCATTCTCGTCGAGGGGCTGTTCGACTATGCCGTGTTGTGGCAAGCGGGTTTTCGCCACGTCGCCTGCTCGTTGGGCACTTCCCTCAACACCAACCAGTTTCGACAGCTGTGCGACGGCCCGCGCACCGTTTTTCTCGCCTTCGATGCCGATGCCAACGGCAGCGGCCAAAAAGCCTCCGAGCGGCTAGCCCATCGTCTGCAGGCCCATGGCATCGCCACTCGCCGCGTCCTCCTGCCCGAGGGCCACGATCCGAACTCCTTCTTCGTTCAGGGTGGTGCCCGACAGTTCCAGTCTCTCCTGGAGGCCGCTCAGCCATGAAGTTCCACGTGATTTACCAGCCGACCTCCCCTAGCGCACAAAGTCCGGTTCGTGTCGTCGAGCAAACCACCGGCCGGGAGGTCGGCTGGATCAATCGTTACCTGGACCGCGAATACGTCCGCCGCCTGGCGGACACGACCCTGCGCCTCTACGCTCACAACCTGCTGTACTTTGTGCGCTGGTGGGAGAGCGTTCATCACACCGGCGACGTTAGGGAAGATGACCTGACCCAGTCCACGCTCCTGGATTATGTGCGCTTCCAGTCCAGCCAACAGCCTCGGCCTTTCCCTTCCACCATCAATGACCGCGTCGCCGTCGCCGAGCGCGCCCTCCGCAACGAGTTCCCCGAGGCTCCCTGTCAGATCGCCCGCGGCTTTCATCAAGCTTTCTTGCGGCGAAGGCCGATGGCCTGGGCCGGCCGCGGGTGGCGATGAGCCGGTTGCGAGTGAAGGTGCCTAAACGCATCATGGTGCCGCTCTCGGTGGATGAAGTAGCGGGCTTCTGGTCCAGTTTCCGCACTTCGCGTGATCTGGCCGTCGTGGGCTTGATGCTCCTACAAGGGTTGCGATCCGGCGAAGTATTGGCTTTGAATCGGGACGATGCGTTACTTTCCGAAGCCCAGCTTCGCGTTCACGGTAAAGGCAACCAACTTCGTCTCCTCCCGCTGGCGCCAGAAACGACCCAACTGCTCGATCACTATCTGCGACTGGAACGGCCCAATCCCTGCTCCGCCGCGTTATTCGTCTCACTCAAAGGCCGCGCGCGCGCAGCCCGCATGACCCCGGCGGGATTACGTTCCTTATTCCGCTACCATCGCCAGACCACCGGCATCCAGCTGGCAAACCCCCATCGGTTTCGACATACCTTTGCCTCGGACATGATCCGCGCCGGTATCAGCCTGCCCGCACTCATGCAGCTGATGGGTCACGCCGACA
>CAVUHY010000009.1:0-28061 GCA_963741365.1 Candidatus Acidiferrales bacterium
TGTGCGTTTTAGCCGTGTACACGCGTTGTTTCATCCAGCAGGCGCAGCGCTCACCCTGATTTTTCCGGGGGTGAACAGTTAGCAAGAGACACGCGAACGCGGTATGAAATGCGACTTCTATTTATGAAGAAGCAAAACGAAGTAATCGATAATCTGATCAAAACGCTCAAGGATGGGTAAGGAAGGATTTAACAGGCCGCTGAGAGCGTTCGAAATTCAGCTTTGAAGACGCTCTTTAGCGATTACTCGCAGCAGCGTTCGCGCTTCGCCCCGCGCTGCAGAGCGAGGCTCGCAGCCCGGAGAAACCAAGCCGGAAACCAGCAGTAGCGCGACCGGCGCGTTGCATCGCGGCTGGATCAACTTGAAATCAGCGATCACAGGCGGCGATGAACATGCGATTCTTGCTGAATGCGAACAGGGCGAAGATTCAGCGGTAGAAGAATACAAGAAGGCATTGGACGACGGGTTATCTACATCGGCTCAGGACTTGTTTCCCGTCAATTCGCCGAGATCAAAGCGGCCCATGATCGAATCAAAAGTCTGCGAGACGCCCCCTGCCAATAGAGTTAAGTGGTGTACCATCCGAAATTGCATAGAGCAACTCCGCCGACTGTGTTTCAGTCCAAACGTCCCCACAAAACAATCATACCCCTCCAATAACCCAATCCCCCCCCTCTACCGCGAACGTTCACAGCGCAGGCGTCAAAAACATGGCTATCCGTCCTTATATTACGTCCAAACGAGTGGCTAAAGGCGAAACCATTTTGTTATGCCAGAAGAAGAAACAATTGAACGCGCGCGCGAAGATGAGCGCGAAGGCAAGTCGCCTTCCACCCAGGCGGGCGAGTTTGTGCGCGAAGAAATGGAACACATTCGGGAAGGCAAACATGGCGCCCGATCGCCAGAGCAAGCGATCGCCATTGGTCTGTCCAAGGCGCGGCGGGCCGGAGTAAAGTTGCCGCCTCCAAAACGCGGCAAACAACAAACAAAGCGCCAGGCAAAGCGCGATCTCACAAAGGGCCGCGCCGGGCGCCGCAAAAAGCCTTCTCGAAAACGGTCCCGCGCAACGAAACGCGCGCTTAAACGCGAGAGCCGTCTCTCCGCATCAAGGCAGGCATTGTCGAGACACGCAAAGCGCGTGGCGAGGCAACGCTCTGCAAGTTCCCGCTCGGCTGCCGCGAAGAAAGCAGCGCGCACACGAAAGCGTCGCCGTTGAGATGTAGCGTGGCTCGCGGCGAGCAAAAGATCCGACCTCGCAGATCCGGTTGCGTGAACTTGTGAAACTCGAAAACAACAAGCCACTGCGAAGCGGAACATTAAGAAAGCGACCAAAGCTGCACGGCGAAAGAAAACGATTGCGCGTCTGCCGAGAAAGACGCGCACGGCTCTCGGTAAAGAGGGAGCCAAGGCTGCACGAAAGAAACGCGCCAGATCAAAATGAAATTTCCCTGACCGTTTCCGAGTGATCTGATCACAATCCGTGGAGGCATCGTCCCGCACTCGATCGCCTGGTGCTTTGGGCCGCTCTACCTTCCGCCGCCTTTTCTTCCACCTTTGCGGGAACTTGATTTGCTTCGCTTTTTCCCGCGACCTCCTCCGCCCTTTTTCCGGCCACCCTGATCTGATTTATTTACTGTCGCCCATGCGCGGCGTTCTGCTTCTTTGCTGCTTACGCCGCGCTTTTTATAACCCTTCTCGATGTCATGGGCTTTCCGCTTTTGCTTAGAAGTATATTTCTTTTTGCTTCCTCGTGCCATAGGTCCTCCATGTGAACTGTTCGATAAAACGTAACGCATTTCGCTGATCGATCGGATTTGATTACTTCGCAAGGTTAACATGTGCTTGGAAGTCTTGCCCGCTAATGGAACCTTCAGACATGAATACGTTCTCACAATTGCTTCACACGTTGCTTGGAATCGGCACTGAACCAAGAGAGTTAACATTCCTGCAAGTTTCAGTCCGCGGGGTAATTGTTTTCATCGCGACTCTGATAATGGTGAGACTGGGCAGTAAACGTTCGCTTGCCGAGAAAACCGCGTTCGATGCTGTTTTCATAGTTATCATCGGCTCCATGCTGGCACGCGCCATTAATGGATCAGAGGCCTTTTTTCCGACGCTGGGCACTGGATTCGTTCTGGTTCTCCTGCATCGGCTTTTCGGTCTCGCCGCGTACTATTCACATGCTTTTGGAATCCTGGTTAAGGGAAAACCAGTGGTGCTCGTGCAGGATGGCAGATTGCAGCGGAAACACATGCTCTGGGAACACATTTCCAAACATGATCTAGAAGAAGATATGCGGCTCGATGCGAAAACGGAGGACCTATCAAAAATACAAGTTGCGCGGCTCGAACGCAGCGGAGACATCAGCTTTATCAAAGCGAATGGCGTCAAGCAACAGGCGACGTAATTTGAAACTGTGACATCGTTTGCTCAACGGTATTAATTCATTGAGAGGAAAACGATATGTCTGAACAAAGCTTAACGATTACGGACGATCGCACCGGCAAATCGTACACGTTGCCAATTGAGAATGGGACCGTGCGCGCGATGGATTTGCGCCAGATCAAAACGGACGCGGACGATTTCGGGCTGATGACCTACGACCCCGCGTTGATGAACACCGCGTCCACCAAAAGCGCGATCACGTTTATTGACGGCGACAAGGGAATTCTCGAATACCGCGGCTACCCGGTCGAGCAACTCGCGGACAGAAGCAACTTTTTGGAAGTCGCGTACCTGATTCTTTTTGGCGAGCTGCCTAACGAGGAACAGTTGGCGGCGTGGACCTACGACATCACGCATCACACCTTCGTCCACGAAAATATCAAGACGCTGATGCAGGCGTTTCGCTACGACGCGCATCCGATGGGAATGTTCATCAGCACTGTCGCTGCGCTTTCAACGTTTTATCCCGACGCTAACAAGGTCAGTGACGCCGACAATCGATTGGCGCAAATCAAACGCCTCATCGCCAAGGTGCCGACGATCGCCGCGTACACTTATCGCCACAATCGTGGCTTGCGTTATATCTATCCCGATAACGATCTGAGCTATACCGGCAACTTCTTGAACATGATGTTCAAGATGACGGACGCCAAGTACACGCCGAACCCGGCGCTCGAACGCGCGCTCGACGTGCTTTTCATTCTGCACGCGGACCACGAACAGAATTGCAGCACCAACGCGATGCGCGCGATCGGTTCAAGCTGCGTGGATCCCTACAGTGCGATGGCTGGCGCGGCAGCGGCGCTCTATGGTCCGCTGCACGGCGGCGCGAATGAAGAAGTGCTCAAAATGCTCTCGCGCATCGACGACACGCGCAACATTCCCGAATTCATCCAACGCGTTAAAAACGGCGAAGGCAAACTGATGGGTTTCGGGCATCGCGTTTACAAAAATTATGATCCCCGCGCGCGCATCATTAAACGCGTGGCGGACGAAGTATTCGAGGTGACTGGGCGCAATCGTTTGCTCGACATCGCGCTCGAGCTCGAACGCATCGCGCTGGAAGACGAATATTTCATCTCGCGCAAACTTTACCCGAACGTCGATTTTTATTCCGGCATTATCTATCAGGCGATGGGTCTACCGGAGGCAATGTTCCCGGTGATGTTCGCCATTCCGCGCACCGTAGGCTGGCTAGCGCAATGGCAGGAGATGATCACCGACCCGGAGCAAAAGATCGCCCGGCCACGCCAGATCTTTGTCGGCCAGCCGCGCCGCGAATTGCCGAAGCAAAAGTCTTAGCAACGGCACGACGTAAGCCTCGTAAATTACGGACGTGAGGTCTAGTTATCATTCAGCACCGTTTGAGGTGCTGCCTTGTTCAGTTCGAGTTGCGCACTCACCTTTTGCAGCCCCGCAGTAAGCACTTCAAGTTGCTTCTGCTGTTGCGCAACGGTCGCTCTCAATTCGTTCACTGTGCGGTGCTCTTTGAGAAACTCGTTGAGCAACATCGCATTGACGGCGTCGTAGCGGACCGTGTATGGCTTTCCCTCTTTATCAGGCAGCACCAGCGCGGGATTTACCTTGGCTACTTCTTCAGCAATCAAACCAAACTGCGGTGTGTTCTCGGCGTCGGTCTCTGTAATGGAATGTGACCGGCCTGAGTGCCAGGAGTGCTTCGCTTGTTTTTTGCATGCTGGCGATGTCTTTCTTGAATCGCTCGGAGGAAGCAACCGTGCCAAGCTGACCGTTATTCGAAACAATGACCGGTGCTGTCATGCCGCTCTGCGTAGTCGCGCCATAGATGTTACTGATACATGTGCTGTCGCTCACGTTTGCGCCTGTATGACCGATACAGATAACGTTAGAGGCAGTCGTAACCTGGTTCCCCGCGTCGATGCCTATCGCAAGGTTAGAGTCGCCAGCGGGGTTGAATGCGAGTGCTCCGCGGCCGATCGCAACATTGCTTTCACCAGTGGTATTAGCAACGAGCGCGTCGCGCCCGAGAGCTTTGTTGTTGTTGCCACTCATATTGCTGGAAAAAGCGTTAGCGCGTTCTCGTTGCCGAGGGCCGCACATCCAAATGCCAAGCTCAACGCGAATCGTTCATCGGAGGCACAAACAATGAATTCCTTGAAAGGTCATTTATTCGCTCGGGGTCGGGTCCAATATAGCTTCAGAGCACTCGTCGACCGGACGATTCGCGAACAGCATCGCGAAGAGCGCCGACTTGCAGAGCAGCGCGCTACGAAACATCAGTTCCACGCAAGGAACTCGTGTATCTTAGATGGGCGAAATTATCGCATCGCTCGACGGCTATTTCTGTTCCCCAGAGCACAATTTTGACTGGAAACACGCCGGAGTTTCTCGAGTAATTCCGCAGCGCGCGAGATCTTACGGCATTGGGGCGGAGGAGTTCGGCAGGAATCTCCAGCGCTGGCAATGACCGCCGACCCAGCATGTCATTTTAACTTGCGGTCAAAAGCCAATCGGCAGTAAACGGCTTTCGTGAAAATATCCCTGTTCCATTTCGGCACGATGATCGCATTATGGCTCAGTGGTCCAGTTTTCGTGCACAATCGCCATATCAACCCGTTCAACCTGATCCGCTGGCCGTCGCGACGGCCAGCAAATGGCTTTCGGAGGTAGATGCTGGGAATTACGCAGAGTCTTTTGCTATGTTCCCGGCACGCATCCGATCAGGGGGAGACGCATTTGAGAAACATTGGGTCAGTTTTCTCCGAATGAAACGCGCACCGCTTGGTCATGTTTTGTCACGTAAATTAATTAAGGCGTGGTTTACAAAAACCCTTCCCGGCTCTCCGGACGGTTATTACGAGTTCTTCCACTACAACACTTCCTTTCAGCATAAAACTCAGGCGGCTGAGTCCGTTGTTTTAACCAAGGAGTCTGGCAATTGGCAGGTATCGGCTTACCGCTTTAAATAAGAAACCGGCTTTGCGTTCACAGGATCACGCTAGAAATCGCTTTTGATTGCCGGATGCGAATTGTTCGGCCATGATCAGCTAGGAAAAGACAAATGAAAATAATACTGATGTTGATCGTTGGGCTGATGCTCGCAGGCTGCGAATCAACGGAAAACCATGTTCGTAATCGTGATGCGGTGGATCGTAATCGTTATGTGGTGGAGCATAATGCGGTGGACACGATATGCGCTTGCCCTTGACGATTAAACCATGGCGTTGCCTCAACCTACCGGCCCGCTTCGCAGGATCGTGCTAGAATCGTTTTTGATTGCTGGATGGCAGATGATCCGGCCATGATGTCATAGACGAATCCTACACGCTTTACGGCGAACGGCGCTTTGTGCTTGAATGTCCAGCGCCGTCAACGACATTTTTCTTGCTATGAAAAACTCGATCATCTTCATTTCGGCCCTCTCTTTAGTGGCAATGATGCTGGCTTCGTGCAATAGCGTTCCAAGTGCTTTTGCACCCGACGAGACGGCAAGAACAGGTGTAACGAGTCAGACTAACGAGACGCCCCCTCAGCGAAGCGCCGAAGATTCAGTCAATTCAATCAGTGGTGGACATTACTAACAGGATTTTGTGATTGAATGTCGCATCACCGATGCAATCAACGATGCACGTTTAAGAAGTGCGCCCGCGCAAGGGATAAACGCGGCGTCGATCTGATTTCCGATGCGCTGCCGTTCGGACGCCTGTGGTATGAGGACGCGAGAGGTGGTTTGATTTCCTGCGACCAAATCAGCATGACCGCACCGTACCTCAAGCTGCAATGAGATGATCACAGTCCCGATCCGAATTACCTTATCTTCACGGCCCGTGGTTTTGCCGCGGGATCAGAATGCCGCGCTCATTAGGTTCGCATGTCCGACGTGTGGCCAGCACCTCTCCGCGACCCGCGACCAAATCAGCATGACCGCACCGTGCCCAAGCTGCAATGGCGTGGTCACAGTTCCGATCCAAAGCACCTTACCTCCACGACCCCTGCCTTTGTCGGAGACCGGAGAAACCGCGCAAAACCGCCACATGGGGCGTTGGCCTTCAAGTAATCGGCCTGCTACTTTGCTGGACTGTAGTCGGTGCAATCGTTGGCATTCCACTTTTCATCGTTGGCAGACGCATGGCGAAAGGAACGTTCATTTGCCACTGCGGGAATGAGATGACCAAAGACACCAAAATCTGCCCTACGTGCGGAGCACACTTTCCGTGAATCGCAGCCATTGTCCTGGTGGAGGGACCGAAGGGTCTCATGGCCAAGAACGTCATCAAAATTTCCTGAAGCCGCTTCGCGCTTAGAAACGCAACGTGATCGAGACGCGCGAGCGGGCGATCGCCCCGCAAGCATGATTCCGCTTCCTAAATGCCGAATGATTCGGCACAATTCGCGTCGTGCAGCCTTTTAATCGACTTCCCCTGCGAAGGGCGGGAAATAATTGCAGGTTAGGCGCTTAGAACTGTATGGAATCAACTGTCGAACACAGTTCACCAAAAACGGTTAGCACCCAGAGCCCCACGCTGCCGCCGGTGCCGCAACGAATGCGGCCTGACCTATTCATATCAATGGAGATGGATATATGGCATATGTAATAAGTGAGCTTAATCTCGAACGCCAAAAGCTATTAGCTAAGGTGTTAGCTCCGGTGACCGACAGGTTATTGAGCGTCCTTCAACTTCCATCCGGCGCTAGAGGTCTGGACTTAGGTTGTGGAATGGGCGAAACGACTCGCCAACTTGCTCGAACGTTAGATAAGCCCAACGAAATCGTTGGCCTGGAGCTAAACCCAGATTTGGTCGAAACGGCGAAGAAATTATCCTCCGGTCAGCAGGACGATGTTTCTTTTGAGCAAGGAGATGTGTCCGCCTTGGAATTTGCTGACAACAGTTTCGATTTTGTTTTCGCACGTTACTTGCTGATGCATCTAGACGAGCCAGAAGCAGTTCTTAAAGAGATGCTGCGTGTTTGTAAGTCCGGCGGGGCGGTCGCGGTCCAAGAGCCGGATTTTTCATTTCAACGCTGTTATCCGGACAGTTGGGCATATGAGCGCCTTCCAGACTTGTTCCGCAGGCTTTTCCCTGACGCATTTCTAGGGCCAAAGCTATGGTCGTTGTTTCAAAAGCTTGGTTATAGCTCATCCAACGTGTTGATTGACTGTATGGTTGAGGTGAATCAAAACGATTTAAGGCGATGCTATCGCTTATCGGTAGAAGCGATGGAGAAGGCTATGATTGAGAAAGGCATTTATAGTGAGCCGGAATTCGAGCGGCTGCGTGCAGAGCTGGAGCGTGTAGAGAAAGAAGAAAATATCTTGTGCGTATCGAATTACATTTTCTCTGCGTGGGTGGTGAAAAGGTAAAGGTAGGATACGCGACACCTGGCAACCTCTTCAATCGGACGCGCCTCAATGCTGTTTTTTGTTTTCGCAGGTCGGCAGCCGCTCACATCGCGCAGTGATCCGCGTTTGCGATGCAGCGGGCAACCTGATTGAAACGCACGAGCACAAGGAGTGGTAGATTTTTCCGTTCCGTAGTTAAATCAATGTATGCGAATTTCAAACCGTCGCTGTTGCCATCGCCCTCACACTCATTGTTTCTGGTTGCAGTAAAACGCCTGAATATAAGCTGATTTGGTGAGTGGAAAGGCACAGATTTCCGTGGTTAAATCGCCTCTCTTCTAGTTAAGCGAGACCGGTCCGTTCGCATTGGGATTGGGAATCTGGTCTTGGATGGGACGATGCCGGGCGGTGGTGCAACGGCGGAGTTGCGCGTCAGCTCCGCTGAAGAGCCGATCCCGTTGGACGTGGTTATCACCCCCAAATCGGGCGAAAAGATAGTCGTGCCGATGATTATTCGCTTCATCACAGATCGGAAATTACGGCTGAGAGTCGATCCTCTCATGCAGTCCAGGCCTCCTGGATTCTCAGCTGACGACACCCAAAATCAGCTGATCCTAGTCAAGCCCGGCTAAACCGATTACGTTCACCCGAATCGCCATTGCAAGTCCCGAAACACCGTCAGCATTCCATCTACCTGCCGTCTGCACGGCAATTACGAGATCAAACTCACCGTGAACTCGTGAATCGCCCGTTCCGCTTCTAGAAATGCAGTCAGTATTTCATCCGCATGCACGATGAAACGTTTTCCGTAGCCATGCGCGTCCACGATCCACATTGTGCGCCCGTTACCGTCGAGCGCTGAGACCCAGCCCACGCTGAATGCGGCTTTAATGATCTTGTTAACGATGATCGCCTGCTGTTCTGCGTTCCAAGAAACAGAAATGCTCCGCTTGACTGATCACCATTCACTCATCACTTATCACTCTCTGCGAATCGGGCGGTTAGCTCAGTGGTAGAGCGTCTCGTTTACACCGAGAGGGTCGGGGGTTCGAAACCCTCACCGCCCATTTTCTGAATCGTAAATCGCAGGGTCGCGAACTTGTCTGTCTTCGTTCGTGCTTGCCGGGCTAGCTTTAGAGATTTTTCGGCGTTCGCTCGGAATGACAGATGATTTAAAGAAACTCCGCCGATTCCAGTAACACGTTTCAAGTCGTGACGCTCCTTATTTCAAAGGGACGAGCAGTTATTGCGAAGGCGTTGGCGATGGCCTGGGCACCGGCGTGGGGCTACACCTTGAATTTGGACAGACCTGAAAAATTGTTCCCAGGTTGTAAGCGCCGCCTTCCGTCGTCATGCCATATAGCCATCCGTTAACATAGATCACGTTATCGATCGGTTTAGCGCCGTCCTGATTATTTGCCTGTCCAAGAAAGCTGTAAAGGCGCTGGTAGCTGTGCCCATCGGTGTTGATCACGAAGACCGTTCCCAAGTCATTGTCGCCGCCGGTTTGGGTCGTGCCGTAGAGCTTGTCGCCTACCAGAAGAAGCGAGCCATAGGGGTGTTTACCATCGTTATTGGTTTCACCAAACCTATGAAGCACGTCAAATGTTTGGTCATCAATGTTTAGTTTGAAGATCACTCCGTCATTATGATGGCCACCGTTAGTTGTCATACCGTAGAGATGGTGACCCGACTGAACAACGTAACCGTGATCGCTCGTCGCGCCGTCGTCATGTCCACCCATAAAGTTGTGCAAGACAGTGTAATGATTGCCGCTCGTGTCGACTTTGAATACGACGCCATAGCCCATGCTGCCGCCCTCGCGCGTCATCCCATATAAGGTAGTCCCATCAGGATCCAGTGTGAGTCGTCCATGCGGCTCCGCACCCTCTGGTGGTGAACACAGAAAAGCGTCTAAGACTTGGTAATTCGCCGGGGTGCATGCAGGCGTTGCTGTCGGCGTAGGCGTCGGCGCGGCCGGATTGAAAGAAAAGATCACGCCCTGATCATTGTCGCCTCCGTGCGCCGTCATTCCATAGAGAAGGTCATTGACGACCACAAAACAGCTGTGCGACTCGTCGCCGCTGCACTTAGCAAAGCTCATTAGCACCTGGTAGCCAGTGCCATCCTGGCCGATCGAAAAGATGATCCCGGAATTGTTCGCTCCACCTTCCAATGTGGTACCGTTACAATAGATTCTTAAACGGCGTCATCGCATCGTGACGTGGATCTGCGCCGTCGTCAGAATTGTCGGCAAAGACGTGATCGATTGAATAACTCGACGCGACATTGGTAGGATCGAAGTGGAAGATCACACCGTAGCTGCCGCTGGGCGGGCCGCCGGGTGTGGGCGCGGTCAAAGTCGTGGTCGTGCGCCCGAAAACCAAGCCGTTCACATAAGTCAGCGACCCCTTTGGTACGCCACCATCGATTGGGGTTGTCGTGCCGAAGGAGTAGATCGTACTACTGGGAGAGGCTGCGACGCCTCGAGAAATCGTCGCCAAAACCAGCGCGCATGCGAACGCAACGACAAACTTCGCTTTTCTCGTAATCATGACCGGCAGCGTGTCTGAAGAGGCGGTGTCTTAGCAAGACTAAATTAGTTTCAGACTCGCGCGTCGCAGGTCGCGTCGATTAGTAATTAATTGCGCGAGTCGAGAATCGCTCAGGACAACATCTCATCGACTGCCATCTCGACGTGAATCTTGGTCGTATCGAGAAACGGAATCCCATTATGGTGTGGATCGCATAGGATCAACGGCAGTTCCGTTCCAGCGAGAATCACACCGTCGATGTCGCTCTTTGCTTTGATCCGATCAACGATCGCAATCAAACCAGCGCGCGTCTCAGGTAGAAATATGCCCGGGACCAGCTCGCTGAAATATTTGTCGTGAATCCAATTCTGATCATTCGGCTCAGGCACGAGAAGCTCTATACCTTCGCGCGAAAAAACTTTTGGATAAAAGCTGGCTTGCATGGTGTAGCGCGTCCCGAACAAGGCCAGCCGCTTTAGCTCCCGCGCTTTGGCAGCAGCACACGTTGCTTCGACAATACTGATTAAAGGAATCGGCGATTGGGAGGCGACCTCGTCGAATACAATATGGGGCGTGTTCGCCGAGATCAGCCCGAAGTTTGCGCCGGCCCGCGCAAGTGTGCGGATTGCTTGCAGCAAGTAATTCGCCATGCCGCTCAGATCATTTGCGTCCATGAAGTCGAGTCCTTTTCTCAGGTCAACGCTAACGATCACAAATTCCGGATAATGCCTGTCGCCGGTGCGCTCGCGAAAAAGTGCAATTATCCTTTGGTAATAGTCCACTGTGCTTTCCGGCCCAAGGCCGCCGATAATCCCAAGCGTTTTCATTTGTTAATCACGAACCTCCTGTCGATAACATTATGGCGCGACACGCCGTGGTTCCTGTTATTTTTTTATGGCCAACAACCAGCGCTAAACATTCATGGATCCGTACGCAAAACCAAAAGAGCGAAACATCGGCGCGCGCCGGCCAAAGATCCGACACGTGTCGCAGTCTGTGGAACCGCGAACACGGCACGAACGTCAGGCGGAGAAGCAAGGTGTAGCCGCCGAGCGTCGCGCGATCAAAAAGGCTGCGCGGCGACATTTGAAGGAGCAATTGCTGCGCGAACTCAAAGAGAAAGATTGAGGATTTTGCATAACAATTTCTGTAGCCGCTTCGCTGTGCGAAGCGCGCCGCCCATAGGGCAGCGACTACAGGGGAAACCGCTAATGAGCGATGAAACCTGTGAGGTAACTTTGTAGCGTTGCCATTTGAGATAGTCACGTTACGATTGCGCGGGTGAAGCCAGCAGACTTTCTAATCATCGCTTTCCTTTGCCTTGCTATGAGCAGTGCGCGCGCGCAGTCGCAGTCGCAGCGTAACCCAGACGTTTCCAACAAGGCATTGATCACAAAATCGACGCCAGGCATTAACGCCGACGCTTTCAAAAATCAGAGTGTGAGCGCGGCAACTGCAACGCTGCATAAACTGGCCGACGATTACTATGCGTGGCGGAATGAAAATTATCCGGTCCGCAGCAGCGAGGCCGGACTTCATACCTGGGACGATCGGCTAACAGATTATTCGCCGGGTAAAATTGCCGAGCGCGCTCAGCACGTGCGTTCGCTCCTGGAGAAGGTGCGTGCGATGAAGACCGACAACTGGCCGAAAGACGAACGCATCGATTGGATTCTCTTTCGCGCGCAGCTCGAGAACGTCGAGTTCGGCGATCGCATCCTGAAGTTCGAGTTCACAAATCCGCAGGTTTACACGGGCGAATGCACGAACGCCATCTTTTCGTTGTTAAAGAAGGAATACGACACGCCGCGGAAACGCGCGCTCGCGGCTACTGCGCGTCTCAAGCAGATGCCAGCGCTCTTGAAGCAAGGTCTGAGCAATTTGCGAAACCCGGTCAAACTTTATGCGCAGCTTGCGATCCAGTCGGCGCGCTCGATGGATCCACTTTTGAATAGCAGCCTGATGGCGCTCGATGTGGATCTGTCGCCTAACGAGCATGAGGAACTGGTGAAGGCCCGCGACGCAGCACTCGCGGCTTTGCACAGCTATGCGGACGAACTGGAGAAGCGCGTTCCAAAAATGGTGGATTTCACGCCGATGGGCGAAGCGAATTACAACTACTATCTGAAACACGTTTTGCTTCTGCCGCTTAACGCCTCGGAAGTAGAGATGATCGGACGGGCCGAGCTGGCGCGTTACCGCGCGCTGGAGGCGCTGCTTCCGGATCCAAAACTGGCGGATCCCGATCCAAAACGCGCCGCCCACATCCCGCCCGATCAGGAATCCTTTCTGAAAGCGTACGAAAGCCGCGAGACGGAAATGATCAACTTCTTGAAGGAGCACAACCTTGTCACGTTGCCCGATTACCTCGGGCCATTCCAAATTCGACAGCTACCCGAAGCGTTTAAGCCGACTAGTCCGGGAGGCTTCATGAATCCACCCGGCGTTTACGACAAGGATTCGACCGGTTTCTTTTTTATTCCGACTTATAATCCGGACTCGAAGAATTTTTATATTCGCGCAGCAATTGAAGATCCGCGGCCAATCCTCGGACACGAAGGTATCCCCGGACATTTTCTCCAGCTCTCGATTGCAAATCATGTGAATGATGAAATCCGTCGCCAGCACGAGGACAGCGTTTTCGTGGAAGGCTGGGCGCTCTATGGCGAAGAGATGTTAATGCGCACGGGCCTTTATCCGAATAACTCGCCAGCGCAGGGACAAATTTTGCGCCTGTCGCGCTATCGCGCCGCGCGGATCGGGGTGGACGTGAACTTGCACACGGGCCGATGGACCTTTGAGCAAGCGGTGAAGTACTTCATGGACGCCGGCGGTCTGGATCGCGAAGCAGCCGAAGGCGAAGCCGCCGGCGCCGCGTCAAGCCCGACGCAGAAAATCAGTTACATCACCGGCAAATGGCAAATCATGAATTTGCTCGGCCGCTACAAAGATAAACAGGGCGAGAATTTCCGGCTCGGTCAATTTCACGATGACCTGATCAAGAATGGCAGTCTGCCAGTTTCGGTAGTCGAATGGGTGTTGCTCGATGATCCGACTGCGATTCAGCAAGCGCTAAAATAAATACCTTGTAGCGCCGCGTTCACCGAGCTGTCTAGACGTGGAGGCCCGATGAGCTAACAGCGATACGAGCCGAATCTCTTCATGATTCCGTTCTTACGGGGACGGCGCCGGAGGAGTGGGAACCGCTAGTCGCGGTCTCGGCGGCGAGTTCCGAGTCAGGTGTCACCGGTGCGGTGAAGCCTCTACAGCACGCAAGCCCAGTGACGGTACTTTCCTTTTTCGCCCTTGGCGGACGCCGCGGAAAGTGTGTGCTTCCGAAAACAAGCTTTGCTCCACCCATTGGACAGCGTACACACTTAGCTCCGCGCTGGAGCTTACATGCAGCTTGTGTTTGATATTTTCGCGATGGCTCTCCACCGTCTTCACACTCAAACTCAACAACTCTGCGATGTTCCGTGTGCCAAGTCCCGAGCCGAGCAACTGGAAAATCTGCATCTCGCGATCGGACAAGTTTTCAAGAGAATGACCCGGGCGCGGCCAATGTTGATTTTTCGGGCGCAACTGGAGTGATTGCCTGAACGCACTCAAGGCAGCCTCGTGGCTGACATAAATGCCGCCTTTCACAATATCGCGGATCGCGGCCGCCAGCTCTTCTCTGGGGGCTTGCTTCATCACGTAACCATTCGCGCCCGCGCGCATGGCGCGCTGGGCGAAAATGGTTTCGTCGAATGCGGAATACACCAAGACACGCAGCATGGGGTTTTCGGCCCTGAGTGTTCTTATCAATTTCAGGCTGTCCTCCGCGCCCAGCCCAAGCGCTGTCACCAGCAATTGTGGATGGCATTCGGCTATCTTGCTGCGGGCCTCCGGTATGACTGCCCGCTTCGCCGCATACACTCATGTCTGGCTGCGAATTGAGATAAGCGCAGATCCCGTAGCGGAGCAGAGGCTGCTCGTCCAATACGAAGACTCGCTATTGTTGCCGGAGCGCTCGCCTGAATCACTCATGTGTATCGCGTCTAATGAAAAGCTCGTGGTTCTGTTTAGGACAGAGGTTCTCGTACTTATTCGTGGCCAACGTCTACGACAGCTACAGCAAAGAGGGCTCCACGGTTTCTCGCAGAGCCCTCTAAGGTGGGGTTATCTTTTTATGTTTCAGCTATTACGGCGCTATTGGGGCAAAGCTGAACGGAAAGCAGGGTGAGCCCTGCACGAAGTTGATGTTGTTATTAGCCTGATCCAGCGTGGTTTTCATGCACTCTTGGAATGCCCGAAACGGACTGCCGCTAATTGTTAATGGATGGGCACATAGCTCCGTATTGAGCTGCGGTCATCAAGTCATTAATCGTGATGAACCCATTACTTCCAGGAAGTTGCAGCGACTGTTGGTAGGCCTTAACGCAGTCGCCTCCGTAAACCAGCGCAGTGCCGGTCACGCCAGGAGTGCCGGACATTGAGCGTCATCGCCGACAAGTTGGGCACTAAGCATATTGGCCATGTTGGTTGCGTTGGCGTTGAGCAGCCAATCGTGGAAGGCGGTCTTATTAGCGAAGCGAGGAGTCCCGGTAAAGTTCTGGTCGCTGCCGTTAGCAGTTCTTAGGCATAATGATGCTAAGAGCCGCAAAGTCGTTTGTGTTTTCCAAGTTCTGGCCGTTCTTGTTGCTCCAGAACCCGAGCGTTAACCCGCCACCTGCTCCCAGGCAGACATTGCCGAACTGAAGGTTCGCATCCGGAGGGAGGGTAACGTACACAACCGGATTCGTGGTGTGCAACCAGTTCGTTTCAAGCGGATCAGATTCGACTACGCGATAGGAGCCGACATCGACGACAGAGCAGAAATACGATTCGCGACTTAGTACAGGTTGTCATCGGCAAACACCTGGAATGGCCAACCGTTAATTGAGACTTCGCCGGTGTCTTTGATACCGTTAACGTTGGCATCGTAAAACTTGTCGATGCACAGCGTAACCGGTGGGGGGGATCTGCCCTGACCTTAAAGTTATCAGTCTTGGTACTGTTGTTGTCGAAAGTGGAGACAGGCTCACCCAGACTTTGTATTCTCCGCCGGGATTGTTCGTATCATCATAACCACAAGTGGGGTCGAGGATTGCCACCGAGAAATGAGAATGCTACAGAGTTGATAACAACCCTGCACGACGCCGCCGCTGACCACAAACGGCGTGTCATTTCCTGACCCGATGCTTGTTCCAAGCAGCAGGCTGCCACTGGGGTCGGTGACCCGCACGTAGTAAGATCCGTCTGGCATAGTGCTGCGCACCGGTATGGGCCGGTCCGCCGTTCAGGTAGACCAGGTCTTTACTCGCGTAGATGTTTAGATCGACGCCGCTACAGGTGGAGTCGGTGGTGAAGATCGCGCCGGGAAGCGGCGGAGCGGCGAAGACATTTCCGCAAAGGAAACATCCCGCCAGCGTTATGATTAATGCTAATTTAGTTTTCATTTCTGTTTTAGTTTGTCTTTCTTATTTTTTGATTCCTGGGGGGCCATTCCCGTGGCGATCCAAGACATGTGTTAGTGGTTCAGGCGGTCGCTGCTGCTATCGCTCGGGGGAAACTTTGATTTGGAATGGTTATTTATTCACCAACACTCTACGGAAATTCCGAGATGAGGTTCTAGGCTACTGTGCTGATGAGCGCCTCGTTTTTGACCTAGGGCAGAGGTGAAACTGTCCTAGGGAATTATTCGGGGCGAAGATTTCTGGCTCGGTCAATTTCACGATGACCTGATCAAGAATGGCAGTCTGCCAGTTTCGGTAGTTGAATGGGTGTTGCTCGATGATCCGACTGCGATTCAGCAAGCGCTAAAATAAATACCTTGTAGCCGCTTCGCTGCTTGCCACTCCGAAGCTGCGCGAAGGCAGCACGAAACGTGCGCGTTGCCAGATTGGTGACTGCTACAGAAACGAACAGGGCTCTGCCGTATCCGCAGAGCCCTCGAGGTGTCTAGGGGGCCCGATAAGTGTTTAAACGACCTCTATGCCAACGCTGCCAATTGAGCCAAAAGCCATACGAGCCGAATCTCTTCATGATTCCGTTCTTACGGGGGACGGCGCCGGAGGAGTGGGAACCGGTAGTCGCGGTCTCGGCGGCGAGTTCCGTGTCAGGTGTCACCGGTGCGGTGAACGCCTCTACAGCACGCAAGCCCAGTGACGGTACTTTCCTTTTTCGCCCTTGGCCGACGCCGCGGAAAGTGTGTGCTTCCGAAAACAAGCTTTGCTCTACCCATTCGGACAGCGTACACACTTAACTCCGCGCTGGAGCTTACATGCAGCTTGTGTTTGATATTTTCGCGATGGCTGTCCACCGTCTTCACACTCAAATTCAACAACTCTGCGATGTTCCGTGTGCCAAGTCCCGAGCCGAGCAACTGGAAAATCTGCATCTCGCGATCGGACAAGTTTTCAAGAGAATGACCCGGGCGCGGCCAATGTTGATTTTTCGGGCGCAACTGGAGTGATTGCCTGAACGCACTCAAGGCAGCCTCGTGGCTGACATAAATGCCGCCTTTCACAATATCGCGGATCGCGGCAGCCAGCTCTTCTCTGGGGGCTTGCTTCATCACGTAACCATTTGCGCCCGCGCGCATAGCGCGCTGGGCGAAAATGGTTTCGTCGAATGCGGAATACACCAAGACACGCAGCATGGGGTTTTCGGCCCTGAGTGTTCTTATCAGTTTCAGGCTGTCCTCCGCGCCCAGCCCAAGCGCTGTCACCAGCAATTGTGGATGGCATTCGGCTATCTTGCTGCGGGCCTCCGGTATGCTGCCCGCTTCGCCGCATACACTCATATCCAGCTGCGAATTGAGATAAGCGCAGATCCCGTAGCGGAGCAGAGGCTGCTCGTCCAATACCAAGACTCGTATTGTTGCCGGAGGCTCGCCTGAATCACTCATGTGTGTGTCGCGCTAATGAAAAGCTCGTGCTCGCCTTGTAGCCGTGCCGCGCTACAGGCGGTCCCATATACATTTGGTTCTATTTGGATTTGACTTCTCTCAGTGTTTTGTCCTGGGGGTCATTTCCTGGAGCGATCCGAGGCGTGTGCTGTGATTCAGGCGGCCGCGATCGCGTGGGGAATTTTTGATTTGGAATCGTTTTCCCATCTCACCATCATTCTACGAGAATTCCGGAGCGAAGTTCTGAGGCTACTGTCCTGATTGAGTTCCTGATTTTTACTTAGGGCAACGATGCGAAACGTCCCTAGAGATCTCCAGCTTTAAGACCATATTTTAGGAACTTGGCAGTTCAGTTCGAAGGCCGTAATCTGGCTATGTGACGGAGTCCTCTGCCTTGCTCGCGCTGTCTAACGATCCCGTGTGGTTCTGCCTGAGGGCCGAACCCAAGCGAGAGCATCTGGCGGCGACGGCGCTGCGGCGCCGGTTTGGAATCGAGTGTTTATCACCCCGCTTGCGTTTTCGCAAGCTGACCCAGAGAGGGCCAATCTGGTTCGTGGAGGCGATGTTTCCCGGCTATTTGTTTGCGAAATTTGTCTATTCCACTCAGCATCGCGCAGTTGAAAGCTCCCACGGAGTCCGGGGAATCCTCCGGTTTGGAGAACGTCTGGCAACGCTGCCGGAAGATACCGTTATTGCGCTTCAGTCAAAGGCGGGCGCCGAAGAAGTCGTCACTGTCGATTCCTCCCCCAAAATTGGCCAGCCAGTTCAACTCATAGAAGGACCTTTTCAGGGACTCGAGGTGGTGGTCACCCAGTTATTGCCTGCAAGAGAACGGATCCGAGTGTTGCTCGAGTTTCTTGGGCGGTCGCTGGAGATGGAAGTTCCTGCGGGAAAAGTGCTCCCAACCTAACCGGCGATCCGGTACAAAAGACAAAGTGGCCGTCCAGAGGAACAGCCACTTTGCTTCCAGCGTCGCGAGGACCGGGACGCTTTTACTGGAAATTCGTCTCGTTAACTGCTTGATACCGCCGCACCATACCAAGCGCGCCGAGTGCCGCGCCCAGCAACATCACGGTGGCTCCACCATCGGGGACTTAACGGCACCGCCATTGGCAGCGAAACCGGTAGCGAGTGCGCCCTGTTTAGCATTGGCAGGGAATGCTGTCAACAAAGATGTGAGCCGCCGCAAAAGCGCCATTGGCGTTTGCGGTCAGAACCTGAGCAGCACTAGCCCAAGTGCCACTCGTGTTAGTCAGGTGAAACTGATGGTGCTCGACGAGTGTGTAAAGCCGCCAAAGCTATTGATCGTTTGATTGAAACTTCCAAATCCGTCTTTATTCCCAGATCCACCATTACTCCAGGGCCCCGGTGTCGAATCCTGTGCCGCTGTTTGACCCCGTAATAGTGCCAAGTGTCCACGAAGCCGCGTTGACATTGACAGCAACGCTCGACCCGTCTCCAAACAGATAAATATTCCCACTATTTGTCAGGGAGGTGAACGTGATAGTGGCGGTAGTGGCACTCGTCCTATTGACGACCACGTGGCATAAGGCCCAGGGTTCCCGGGAAAATATTAAGGCGGTATTTCAAGCGGTGATGTTAAAGGAAAAGGTGTCTGCTTTAGCTTGTTGAAGGCCCAGACCGGCGATGCCGATCAGAACTGCTGCTAGGTATTTTAATCTATTCATAGTATTCATAGTATTTGGTTGGTTGATGTTTCTTCGGTCCGGGTGTTTCTACTTAAACGATAAAGCAAGCCTCTTGCCAATCGCGCATCCATTTCGTTAATTTGGTTAATACGTCGTTGAATATCCTTGATGCTGAGGGTGTTATAGATTTAGGAAAATTTCCAACCCAACTCTCTGGGTGCGCCGAAAAGTTGAGCCGAATACGTAAAAGGCTCCGACGCTCGACAGGTGATATCGGCGGTAGTGTGCATATCTTGCACGAGATCAGTGAGTTACGCCAACCTAATGAAAGCGTACGAAATCCCGACGTTTTAACAATGTCTCCCGGAATGCGGCTGAGCCTGCGGCACAAGAGCAACACTCACACCGCATGATAGAGGCGACAGTCACCCATCCCGCGAGCGCGAAGCTGTCCCCTTCGATCAAGGGCAACAAAAAGCCCGGAAGGTCGAACCTATCCGGGCATTGCAAGTGCAGGCTGGATTTGCGCTGGTTAAGTCCGTCTTATCAACCAACGCCGCGTTACACCGAGGACTCCAAGAGCAGCTCCCAATAACATCAACGTCGCGCCACCGTCCGGCACACCGACCCCGCCTGCCGTAAACAGCGCCCATCCTGAAAGACCATGGCCAAAGCCGGTCTGAGGGATGTTGAGGGGCCCACCCAAATTGCCGACGAACCATACTTCGACGGTACCTCCACCTGGACCACCATAATGTGCGAATAAGTAATCATACGTTCCCTGCGCGCCAAGAATATTGCCGTACCGGTGCCTTGAGGCAAGTGTTGCTGGACCAGGCAAGGTACCGAAATTATTCATTGATCGCGATACCAGATTGTCGTGCGGGCCGATGATTACATGCGTTGAGTGACCGGGCATCAGACCAATCATTGCGTTCACATACTGAGTGATATCCTGATCACCTTCGGGGATGCCGTGGACCACCGTTCCCAACTCGTGCTGGTCATGGACAGCGAGGACGACGGATGGCGGAAGGGGAAAGCGGTTAGCCTTCGCCTCATGGCTCGATGCCAGCACCAGCGCGCAAAGACACGCCGCGAGCACTGTCGTTTTCCGGGGGGTACATATGTTATTTCTCATGGCAAAATAGAGAGCAATGGTTGTGCCAGCAGTCGGCCTTGATTTTGAAATATGCGTAAGTGCATATGAATGAACACACTACATGAACAATTGACGCTTAGGACAACAAAGACATTACTTAAGAAAATGTAAGCTCTACCGACGTTTGTAACGTTTTCCGACGATCAGCCATGATACCGAAGGACCGTTATTGTCTGCCCAAGTCCGCAAGTGCGCGTTTTGCCTCGCTGGCAAACGGTTCCTGAAGACCGTTTGTTAATGCCTCATTGAGAACTCCCCTCGCCTCGGTATTTGCCTGGCTTGAAGCTGAGACATTCCCAAGTAAAACAAAGAATTGGCGTCCAGGGGTTTTTTCCGAGCGGTCTCCTGTAACAGCTGGACCGCCCGGGGGTATTCCTTTTTCTGATAACTCAAACGACCCAGAAGTTCGGCTAGCTCCGGGTCGTCTGGTAGTGCTTTGCGCGCTTTAGTCGCAATGTCATATGCCGCAGCCATCGTGGACTCATCTTCAGCATACAGCACAGCAAGGTGTTTCTGCGCCCGCGCTAAATCGGGAAAGCGGTGCAGGACATTGCTATACGTTTCAATCGCCTGTTTGGTTTGATCATGTTGTGCGTAAAGCGCGGCCTGAGCCATCAAAGCTGGCACGTAGCCGCCATTCGACGCGAGCTCCTTTTGCACTTCGCCTTCAGCCGAACCGAGCTGGTTGGGATCCTGGTCCAAGGCAGTAAACTTCAAAAACTTTTTGGCGTCCGCAATCTCGGCGCTGTTTCCACCCGCTGCTGCGACCTTCTGCATCAAATCCCGAGCCTCATTCACTTTTCCCATGGCGTATGACGACCACCCCAAATTATAAAGAACTGCCGGGTCATCTCTGCGCTGACGCGCTGCTTCCTGCAGAAGGCTGGACGACCAGCCGAAGTTGCCATTTTGGTAAGCGACCTTACCAAGAAGAATCGTAATCTGCGGATCGCTTGGCGCGAGCTCCCGCGCCTTCTTCGCATACGCGACAGCCTTTTCCTTGTCGGGGAGCGGCCCAGCATAGAGTTCTGCCAGCTTGATCACCGGGCTTGCCAGCTTCGGATTTAACTTCACCGCCTGCTCAAAAGCAGCAGCCGCTTTCTCCGGCGCGCCTTTTTTTTCGTACGCTTCTCCGAGCCGCATCTGGGAAACGATGTCCTCAGGATGCGATTTGGTGATGCCCTCAAGCTGTGCAACCGACAATTCTGAGGAAGGGCCTGTCCCGCTCTCAAGCAGGGCGAGGCGCTGTTTGCTTTCCTCTTTACTCGGGAAATCTCCGGCTGCACTTGCTGCTTTTCGCAGCGCAATTTTGGCCAAATCTGTCTGGCCCATCATGTATGCAGTCATACCCAAATGAAATTGGATCTCGGGATTATCGCCGGCCTTTTCAGCGCTCTGTTGCAGAACGGCGAGCGCTTGCTGATAATCGCCGCGTTTGTACAAGACCCAGCCAAAAGTGTCCCCTACTGAAGCATCGTCGGCTAACAGGCCGCGAGCCTTGCTCGCCAGCTCATAAGCCTTGTCGAGATTGTCCATGTGCTCAGTATAGAGATATGCCAGGTTGTTTAACGCCGGAACGAAATTGGGCTGGATTGAGAGAACTTTCTCATAAGCCTCTCGCGCTTTTGGGTAATTCTTCATGTTCTCGTAAACGAGCGCCAGTGTCATCAGCGTAGGTGTGTTGTCCGGAGTCTTCTGAGCAGCGCTTGCAATTCGTTGACAGCTTCAGGGAGTTTGTTAGCTGCGACATACGTCTTTGCCAGCAGATCATAGGCGGCCACGAAATTAGGATCGAGCTGGAGCGTCTTTTGAAGCTCTGCCACCGCACTGTCCCATTTTCCCTCCGCGGCTAGTATTTTTCCTTGCCAATAATGGCCGGCCGGCAAATCGGAATTTTTTTGTAACTGACTGGTTACCCTCTGTCGTGCAGCATCGAAATGTTTGTCCTACAAATCGAGCTCGATGAGTTGATCGGCAGGGAACAAATTATCCGGCATGAGTTGGAGGGCTTTTTCTAACGCCTGCCGGGCTTCATCATTTCTTTTCGCCTGGCGATAGGTCATGCCGAGGGCTATTTGAAGTTGCGGATCGTTGGGCGCGAGCTTAGCTTCCTCCGCAAGAACCTTGACCGCATCGTCGAAGCGCTCTAACGAGCCATAAGCGCCGGCGAGCAGCAACGCCACGTTAGTCAAATCCGGACGCTTCTTTAGCAAACGGGTTATCGGTTCAATCACTCTTTCACCGTGGCCAGTGGCGAGATTTATCTGGCCAGAGAGAAACACGGCATCATCATAATTCGGATTGAGTGAGACGGCCTTGTCCACTGCCACAGCCGCCTGGTTCATGTTTTTGTTTTGAAGGTATGCGCGCGCCAATTCATATTTGATGATAGGCATATCCGGGTAGTTCCATCGAGTCTCTCCAAAGCGTCGATCGCTTTTTTGGTCTCGCCCTTTGCCAGAAACACAGTGCTTTGTAGTCTCCGGCCATCAAAATATTCAGGATCCCGGCCAAAGACGTTTTCAAGCAGCGAAAGCGCTTCGTCATATTTTTGTCTTTCGAGGCGACCTCCGCCAGCAACACCCAGCCGGGAAGATAATCCGGAACCTGCTTCGTCATCTCATTCGCGACCCTCCTTGTTTCCTCAATGTCGCCCACCGCGGATTTGAAAGCTGCGTATTTTAGGCGCTCCGTTGATCGGATCGGTGCAAGGTCCGCCGCTTTTTTGTATTCCTCGGCGGCTTGTTTCACGTCCTTTTGGAACAGGCATAGCTCGCCCATGGCCAGGTGGGCCTGGGACGATTTCGGCTCGACACTTAACGCTTGTCGGAGCGCGTTGGCGGCGGCCGGCTGATTGCCTCTGCCAAAAAACAGATTTGCGGAGGCAAGATAGAAAGAGACATCATTTTTTTTGGGAAATTTCTGGATCGCGTCCTCGGCGGCCAAAATATCGTCCTTATTTCGTGCGGCTTCGGTTAAAGTGACAAGAGCATCGCCGCTATCTGGGAGTTGCTCGAGGACTATGAGCGCTTCCTTGGCCCCGTCCCCAAACCGTCCCATAGCAACATAACAGCGGGCCAGCCTGATGCGATTTTGTGTGTTTTTAGGGTCCAACTCACTCGCCTTTTTCAAAAACGGGGCGGCACGAAGCGATGCTGCATCGTCCTGCCACATTGCTCCGATTCGCTCGAAGGCGAGCGCGTTTTGTGCGTCGAGGCGAATCACATTTAGGTAAGTTACCCTGGCTTTGTCGTAGTTGCCGGCTTTGAAATAAGTGTCCGCCTCACTAAGGAGGCGCGTCTTTTTCGCCTCCTTGGAGCAGCCAGTAACAAGAACAACGGCCAGAGCAACGGTTACGGTTCTGAGCAGAATTCGTGTTTGCATTGTATAGTTTTGTTAGTTTTCACTTGCCATGGCGCGGTCCTTACCAACGCCCAGCTTGTCCATAAGTTCGTAGAGAGTTGGACGGCTAATCCCAAGCTCAGCAGCTGCGGAGGTGATCTTACCCGCGTGGCGCTTAAGGGCTTGCTGGATCATGTCCCTTTCGACTTGCTCCCGCGCCTGTCTTAGCGTTGTTCCGCCGGAAGCTGCCGCGGACTTTCCGGTGTCCAGCTCGAGGTCCTTTGCATTAATCCGGGTTCCGCTCGCCATGATCACCGCGCGTCTGATACGGTTCTGCAATTCGCGGACGTTTCCAGGCCAGGAATGAAGCTCGATGGCACGCAGTGCGTCAGGCGCAAACACCAGATTCCTCCGGCTCTCCTGAGCGGCGTAACGCTGCAAGAACTCACGCGCCAAAAGTAAGACGTCTTCACCGCGCTCGCGAAGCGGTAGTAACCGTATTGTGACAACGGCAAGGCGAAAATACAAATCTTCGCGGAATTTCCCGTTTTCGATCAGTTGTTTCAGATCGGCATTAGTCGCTGCGACCACCCGCGTATCCACTTGAATCTCCTGTCGTCCGCCCACCCGCTGAAAGCGCTGCTCCTGAAGAAAACGCAGCAGCTTCACCTGAATGGGCGCCGGGAGTTCGCCGATCTCATCCAGGAAAAGCGTGCCGCCGCCGGCTGTTTCCAGCAGGCCTTTGCGCTGCAACGTGCGCACCGGTGAACGCGCCTTTTTCGTGGCCGAAGAGTTCGCTCTCCAGAAGGTTCTCAGGGATGGCGTTGCAGTTGATCGCGACAAAAGGGCCATCCTTGCGCTCGCTGCGGCGATGAATCGCCGCGCGGCCATTTCCTTGCCGGTGCCGCTTTCGCCCAGAATCAGCACCGGGGCATTGGTCGCGGCGACCTTGCGAATGAAAGCAAAGACTGCCTGCATTTGCGGACTGGTGCCGAGCATCTCCTCGAATATTTCGGCCCGCCGGCTCTGTTGCAACTCGCGGTATTCCTTCTCGAGTTCCACCACATAGATGCATCGCCGAAGGAGCAGTCTGAGTTCCTCCATCTCCACCGGCTTGCAGAAGAAATCGTAGGCGCCCGCGCCGACCGCCTCGATAGCATTCCGTTTTTCGCCCTGTCCGGAGACGACGATGACCTTGGCCGTACTATCGACGGCGAGTATTTCAGACAGCGCCGCCAGTCCTTCGTCGGATTCATTCGGGCGCGGTGGGAGACCCAGATCAAGCAACGTCACCGCCGGGGAGTTGGCCTCGAAGGCTTCAAGCGCCCCTTTTCGGTCTTCGGCGAAATGAACTTCGTAGTCCTGGCTCAGCGCCCATTTCATCTGAGTCCGGATCGCTTCGTCGTCATCGACGATGAGCAGTTTGTGTTTCATGCTATTGGCGGTTCCAGAGGCAACATTACCCGGAAAGTTGTGCCGGCGCCGGGCTCGCTTTCTACCTGAATCTTTCCCCGATGCGCTTCCACAATCATCTTGGATTGAAACATGCCGATGCCGAGGCCCTTCTTCTTTGTGGTCTGAAAGGGGCGGAAAAGAGAGGCCTTTACGAACGCCGGACTCATCCCGCATCCATTGTCGGCGACTGAAAGGATTGCCCAACTGTTCCTTTGACTGGTCTCAACTTTGATCTCGCCTCGTGGTCCGAGCGCGTCGCGAGCATTGAGGAGCAAATTGGTGATCACACTGCGGAATTGGTCGCGGTCCACCTTCAGCTTCGGCTGCAGGCGAAGCTCCTTCACGACGTTTATTTCCGGCGCGCCGTTTAAGACTTCAAGCGCGTCAGCAACAAGCAGATTGAGGTCCGCTTCCACGGGTTTGAGTTCGAGATGTCGCAAGGCGCCAACGCGGCTGATAAGCTGGTTGATGCGATTTGCGGTCTCGCCGATCCCGCGCAAGGCGTCTTGTCGAAAAATGGGATCATCAAAATGCACGGGCAGATTCTGAAGCGTCAGGCTTAGAGTTGAGGCCGCGTTTTTCAAATCATGAATGAAGAATGCGGAGATGGCTTGAAAGGCTTCCAGTTCTTTCGCCCGCATCACCTCTTCGGTAAGCCGAAGGTTCAGCAGACCCACTGCAATCTGATCGCCCATGCATTTCAGCAAATCCAGTTCTTCAACCGTGTAGGGAACGCCACCGACGCGATCTGCCAGGATGGCCACGCCTATGCAGCGGTCTCCCGTCCATAACGGCGTACAAACCCGATTGCCTCCAGTGCGAAATTGGCTCGAACTGATTCGCCTCAAGCTCTCTGCAAAATCGCCTTTTGCTTTTTCCAAATCAAAAGGTTTGGAAAGCATGCGAACACTCGCCAGGCCTGGCTCCAAGCCGGCCAGATTTGGGAGCGCGCCGTTGGTCTCGCGTTCTGATCTCGAGGTGGACGCCGCGAACGCCAGCCGGTCTTGTTCATCAAATAGCCAGATAGTGACCGACAAGACGCTAAAGGTTTCAGAGATCAATTTTGCGGCTGCAGCGCACAAGCCGGGCTGATCGAGCACACTGGAGGTGCATTGAGTAAAGCGCGTCCATATCTGGCGGAAATCATACTGCGGCCTTTTAAAATGCCGGCTAACGAAACGCCCGATATTTTGCCGGACCCGATTCGAGAACGATAACACAGCCAGGAGAGCAAATCCCAACAGCACTACGAAGGCTTGGAACTGGAACGTCCCCGGTTCGCCGGTCCGCGCCACGACCTGGGCAAGCACGCCGACAATAAAAAGATACGCCCCGACCAACAGAACCGTCAGGGAAGTGCGCAGAACAGCATGGGACGGATAGACATCGATTTCGCCGAAACCACTCCGCAGAAAAGCGACTGCCATCAATGCGCACCCAATCAGCAGCGCGACTATATCAACGTCGCTTAAGACCATGATCTCGCCCGAAAAGAGCAGCCCCTGGCTCAGGGTGTAAATCCGCGCTCCGAACACAATCGCGAGACCAAGAACGATAAACTTGATTCTCCACCGCATCGTCCCGACAGCCGAACGGAAGGTCCTTTCGAGATTCATAAGAACCAGCACCGTGCCCACCAGCAAAAAGCCATTCAGCATTTTGGCCGCCGCATGAGAGCGAATCCACCAGGTTTCGCCCGACTCGCTCTGCGGAAAAACTGGCGCCAGTTGCTCCCGGAGAAGCAGGGACACGCCTACCGGAACTAAAAGCGCCGCCAGGACGAGAAATCGTGACCTCACCGGAAATCCGCGAGGGCCTCCGCGCGAATACGTCAAGCTAAAGCAAAGCCAAATCCCCGGAAGAAACGACTTCGTCACCAGCGTAAGACCTCCCCAAAAGGCCGCTCTTTCGGGAATAGACGGGGCAAGCCACATAGCGCCGAAGAGACTTTCCAGCGCGAAACTCAGCATCCCGGCCGAAAAGCACCAGGTCGCAAGCGAACGGCGCCCGCGACAAGCTGCTGCCACGGCCAGGGCGGCACTAAACGTGGCGGCAACCAAAGCCAACACGGAGTGCGTGTTCACAACTCGCTCCGAGGTGAGGTAATGAATCGCATTTTAAATACAGTTCCAGCTACGGCAGAAGTCTCCGACCGATAGCCAAATCGAATTCTCATCCGTTCAGTAAAGGCGCCTCTTCCAGGCGCGAACCTTACGAAATCTGAGTCAAAGCTTATGTGTCAAACACAGTGGAGAATTCGTTCTTCCAAGCGCTTCTACGGAAGCCGGAGGACGAAGTTCCCAAAAATTTGTAAAAAAAGAGAAACTGCGAAGCCACCAGCGACACGCTAGAAAGTCAGAGGTTCGAATCCTCCGTGAAGCTCAACGCTACTCCGGTTGTCGGGTCCGGACGTCTCCCTTGCGCAGCCACCACAACACTAGAAGAAATGGAATCAGCGAAAGCATGAAAAAGAGGGGGCCGCCGCGGCGGTGGATCAGGCTGTGAATCATTTGCGGCCCTACATTCACGCAGAGAAGCCCGATCACAAGAATGCGAAATCCGTTCCGTAAAATGGCGAGCGGGATGACGAAGGCGATGAGCGCAAACCGCCGCCATCGCGTCTTCAAGAATAAATTGGCGGCCAGGATGCTGGTCATCAAAAGCACCCAGCTTGATCGAATGCCGCTGCATTCCTGCGCAACTTCGATCGTGATGTTCGGCAGTTGGAAAATGAGACCCGCGCGGAGAAAAGGCGTGCCGCTGAGGTGAAAAAGGAGATTGGCTACTTCCGCCGAGGCATATTTCGAAGCCGTCTCGAGCGCATCTGCCATCGCATCCGGCATCGGAACCATGAAAATGAGGTAGGCCAGAGGAAAAGCGGCTGCTCGCATCCAGCCGCGTCCGAAAAAGAAAAAACCTCCCGCTGCAAGACAGCAAAGGAACGACAAGGTCAGCAGCACGAGAGACCATTATCGGCCGGCGCTCGCCCAGCGAAATCCAACCAGTAAGTGAACGCCAAAACGCCGAGACCGACGGCCAGGGACACGATCGCGAGCGGAAGATCGGTAACGTAATTTTTCGGCAATTGGTCACGCCGAAGGTAAAGCAGGTAAGCAGAAACGAACGGTATCAATAAAATGTATGAATACAGCTCGCTCCCGGCTGCGTAATTTATTAGCGTCAGGAGTGGCTGGGCGAAAGCTGCCAGCAGCACAATCGCAAA
>CAVUHY010000010.1:0-18420 GCA_963741365.1 Candidatus Acidiferrales bacterium
CGTATACGGCTTGCTGCCGGTCGCAAGCAACTTTCCACGGAAGCTGTCGCTCTCTGCTTCTTGGCCGGCGCCAACTCCATTTTCGTCGGCGAAAAACTTCTCACGACTCCCAATCCTGGCCCCGATGAAGACGATGTACTCCTCCGGTCTCTGGGCATGAAATCTCTGGAGCCTCATGCCGTCTGAAATCCTATCCACCTGGAAAGTTGGGCTGCAAAAAGGACTCCACGCACTCGAACTGCGCAAACAGTACCGAAGCCTTGCCGAAATTCATGGAGTCAATCTCTGCTCGAACGATTATCTGGGACTTTCCGGTCATCCCACACTGCGCGCCGCAGCCTCCATTGCCGTCCAGAAATCCAGCCGCATTGGTGGAACCGGTTCCCGCCTGCTCTCCGGCCAGACCAGCGATTGGTGCGATCTCGAATCCCACTTTGCCGTGTTCGCCGGCACGGAGTCGGCTCTTTTTTTTACTACGGGATACGGCGCCAATCTCGGACTGCTTTCTTCGCTCGTCACCAAAGACGATGTGATTTTCTCCGACGCTCTCAACCATGCCAGCTTGATTGACGGCATGCGCCTTTCAGGCGCGCGCAAAGTAATCTACCCCCACCTCGACCTCCATGTCCTTGAGGGTACGCTTCGTCAGGAGGCCGGCGCGCCCTGGCGCAAAGTGATCGTCACCGAAAGTGTCTTCAGCATGGATGGTGACATCGCTCCGCTCGACAAAATTGCTGCCCTCGCCGAGAAATATGGCGCGGCTCTGATTGTTGACGAAGCGCACGCCACCGCCGTTCATGGTCCACAGGGACGCGGTCTCGCGGCACAGTTCGATATCGTCTCTCAACTGCTCGCTGTCATTCACACATGCGGCAAAGGACTTGGCTGTGCCGGTGCCTTCGTCTGCGGCCCGGCCGTACTCAAAGAACATCTGATCAATCACGCCCGCACGTTTATTTACAGCACCGCGCTGCCGCCTTACTTCTCCGGGCAAATATCTTCGGCGCTCGACCTTTCCCTCACCTTGGATCGCGAGCGCCGGGAACTTCTCCAGAATGCCGCGAACTTGATCAAAGACCTTCAGTCCCACGGTTTCGACACTGCCGCAAGCGCCAGCCAGATTATTCCCATCGTGCTCGGCAGCAACGAAGACACGCTCGCTGCCGCTGAATATCTTCAGCACGAGGGATTTGGCGTTCGCGCCGTCCGTCCCCCCACCGTCCCCGAGGGACGCTCCCGAATTCGTTTATCGCTCACGACTCTGATCGACCAGCGCAAACTGTCCCATTTGGTGGATTTGCTTGTTGCTTGGCGCGACCATCAGAACTCTGCCGTGGTGTCAAAACGCGCATGAGGCGTCACTTCTTTATCACTGGCACCGATACCGGCGTTGGCAAGACTACGCTCTGCGCCTTGCTTTGTGCCGCACTCGACGCCATCTACTGGAAGCCCATACAGACCGGCACCCTGGAAGGCTCCGATCGTGTAACCGTAATGCGTCTTGCCGGCATCGGCACCGACCGCACCCTTGACGAAGTCTACAAATTTGTTCCGCCCGTCTCTCCCGATCTCGCCGCTCGCTGGGCTGGCGTCGAAATTGATCTCAATCGCATCAATATACCCACCACTTTGATGAACGATTGGCTGATTGTGGAAGGCGCTGGTGGAGTGCTTGTTCCCATCAACCCCAAACAATTTATGCTCGACATGATGGTCAAGTTCAAACTTCCCGTAATTCTCGCCGCCCGCAGCGGTCTCGGCACCATCAATCATACTCTGCTCACTCTGGCCGCTCTTCACGCCGCCGAACTTCCTGTCCACGGCGTAGTTCTCATTGGCGATCAAAATCGCGAAAACCGAGACACTGTCGAAAAATTTGGACACGTCCGCGTCATCGGAGAAATTCCCAAACTTCCTAATCTCCACCGCACCGCGCTCATGCAGGTTTTCCTCAATCATTTCGACCGATCTGCTTTTTCGCAATGAACGATTCGCTTCGCATCTGGCATCCGTTTTCCAACGAATTGCTGGACCCTGCTCCCATCCGAGTCTCTCGCGCGGAAGGAGTGTTTCTCCACACTTCCGACGGCCGCAAAATCATCGATGCCATCTCCTCCTGGTGGGTGAATCTCCACGGCCACGCCAATTCGCGCATCGCCGCGGCTGTCGTCGAACAAGCCCGCAAGCTCGAGCATGTTATTCTCGCCGGCTTCACTCACGAAGCTGCCGAGGAACTCGCCACTCGCCTTCGCAAGTGGGTTCACCCGCAACTCACCCACATGTTTTTTTCCGATGATGGCTCCACCGCCGTCGAAGTCTCGCTCAAACTCGCCGTCCAGTATTTTGGAAATTTGTCCCGCCCTGAAAAGCGCGAACTCGTCGCTCTCTCCCACGGCTATCACGGAGACACCGCTGGCGCGATGTCTGTCAGCGATGAATCACCCTTCACCAGGCCGTTCGACTCCATGCGGTATCCCGTCCACCGTGTGCACGCCGCCTACTGCTGTCGTTGTCCGGTTGGACTTAGGCGCGAAACTTGTCACATAGAATGTGTGAATCAGCTCGAAGACTTGCTGAAGCATCGCGGCCTGCAAATCGCCGCCGTCATCGTTGAACCACTCCTGCAGGGTGCCGGCGGCATGATCGTCCACCCTGTCGAATTTCTGCAAAAAGTTCGCGAACTCTGCACGCGTTACGACGTTTTCTTGATCGCCGACGAAGTTCTCACCGGATTTGGCCGTACAGGAAAAATGTTTGCAACCGATCTCGCCAATGTCGTTCCTGACCTGATGTGCGTCTCCAAGGGAATTACCGGCGGTTTCATGACCATGGGCGTAACCTTCTGCACCGAGCGCGTCGCCTCCGCCTTCCGCAGCGAAAATCGCCTCCACACTTTTTTCCACGGACATTCCTACACCGGAAATGCCCTCGCCTGTGCCGCCGCCAACGCCAGCCTGCAAATCTTTGACGACGAACCTGTCTTCGATCGCATCAACGCCATCGCCCGCATCCACACCATGCGCCTCGCGCATCTCCGCGAACTCCAACAGGTCAGCGAGACCCGCCAGATCGGTTCCATCGGAGCATTGGAGCTTCGCGTCGACGATCCCGGCTACCTCTCCGGTCTACGCCTGAAACTTTACAATTTCTTCCTGGAACGCGGAGTCCTTCTTCGCCCCCTGGGCAATGTAGTCTATGTCCTCCCGCCCTACGTTATCGCGCCCGAAGAGCTCCATCGTGTTTATGATGTAATCATAGAAGCCATGGAAACCCTCCTCTAACGCGCAATACCGCGCTCCCGGATAACTGCCGAAGCCAGCCCCACAGCCCTTTCCCCAATCTAAAGCGCATGGTACAGCCAAGTGAATTTCTGCTATCCTGAGCGGAGCGAAAGACGTCATGGTACGACGTGAGCAATCACCCTTTCGCCCTCTCTCTGCGCAATCTTCAATTCAAGCAACCCGCGCGTCCCACAACCCCTGCTAAACTAAAATCCACTCTCAGGGAGGAACTTCTCATTGCCATCGCTTCATCTGCTCACTGGCTGGAAACAAAAATTCGTAACATTCGCTGGTGCACTCGGCGCACCAGGCCTCCTCCTGATCTCTTTTCTGGATTCATCCGTCCTCAGCTTCCCCATCATCAACGATCTACTCCTCATCGAACTTTCCACCCAGCACCCTCTCCGCATGCCTCTCTACGCCCTTATGGCTGGCGCGGGCTCTGTCCTCGGATGTGTAGTTCTCTATTTCATCGCTAGGAAGGGTGGGGAGGCGATCTTTCACCAAAAGGCGGGTGCGCGCGCACACGCTATCCGCCAATGGGTGGAATCCAACGGTTTTATGGGAATGCTGGTAGCGGCCCTTCTTCCTCCTCCCACCCCGTTCAAAATTTTTGTGTTCGCCGCAGGTGTTTTCGAAGTTCCGCTCTGGAGTTTTACTTCTGCCGTTTCTCTCGCTCGCGCTATCCGCTATTTCGGGGTGGGCTATCTCGCCATTCGTTATGGCAACCAAGCCTTACCTTTTCTGGTTCAGCACAAATTGCAAGTCATCCTCTTCATAGTCCTCTTCGTCGTGGTGAGTTACCTACTCTCTCACCTCGTTCTCCGCCACAAACCAAATCCCTCAACATCTCCAAACAAAACCACGTTGTCAACCTGAGTGAAGTCGAAGGATCTCAACTGCACAATTCGTCACCGACACAAACTGCGCAGACGGCGTACTCCATACCCTTTCGCCATCCTTGTCTTCTTTTCTCTCTACCTCCTACCCAATTCCTTCACCCACACCAACTCGTCTTCCATCACTCGCGCTTTCGCATCAAGTAAAATCCGCGCTGCCACTCGCTGTCGTGGCTCCGATTCTCCCGCATTCTGCACCGCGCGTATCTCCACCTCATAACCATCTTCTCGCTTCTCCACCGCCGCCTTAGGAAACCGTGCCACTCGCAAAAATTCTTGCGCCGCCTCCGTTTTTTCCGCCGCCGTCAACGCCTCGGAGGGCTCGGGCTTGTGCTGGCAATACGCCGCATCTGCGTCAAACGCCTGTCCCTGACCCACGCTGACTTCCGCCGTGCACATTAGGGAAGTAGTCTCCGTGATTCCATGCCAAGTAAATATCGAAAGCGCATCCGCAAATGCGCCAACCCGCCGCGGCGTCTCGCCTTTATACGCATGGGCATCGAGGTCAGTCGTTGCCCTGGTGTGCACCAGGTAACGCGCCTCCGTGTAAATCACAATCAGCGCCAAAACAACCCGCGCTGCACTGCGCCCTCGTGGACTCTTCTCCTGCGCGCCAATTTCCGAACTCACCAGCCGGAACAATTCCGGCGCCACCAGTCCCACAATCAACAACGCCAGAATCCATGGATCAACTCCCGGCAGAACGTCCGCAGCAAAACTTCTGCCCGTCAGCGGCCAAAACAAGGTAACTCCATCCGACTGGCACAGATCCATGATCAGGTGCGCAATCACTGCTACCGCCATCGCCAGCACAAGTCCTGCCACCGATTTCGATGTGTGCCCGGCCGCTCCGATGCTCTTCTCGGTCTTTTTTTTAGCCCACCGCTGCGCCGCGATTGTGCCGATTGCTACAATCAGTACACTCCCGATCGATGAATGCGTGTAAGTCCGATGCCACCGCAAGAAGCTTCCCGGCCCAAACCACGCACTAATTCCATCCCAATCCGCCAACGTTCCTGCCAAAACCATTCCGGCAGGCACACTCCACCCGCGGCGCAAAAAAAATCCTCGCGCCAACACCCAAGCCAACAATCCATGTGTGACGATATCCATTTGGAGAGCGGCAGCCGATTTGCCGTTTTTTGTAGCAAGCTCTACCGAACCAATCTAAGCGTCAAACGATCTCAAAGGCCCAGGCCCTTCGCCATTTCCTGTGTCAACCCGCCGGCGTTTCCTCCTCCCGAGGCACCAGCAGTTTCAACGCCTTGGGCACAATCGCAAACTTCACGGGCAACCGCGCGAACGGTTCGCCATCGAGCTGTGTGTACACGGGATTGGCTTCCAGCGGCTCGCAAATCAGCGTGTCCGCCTTCCAGAAATGGACGCCTTCTTCCTTGCGCAAATTTCCCATCCACAGCGTCGGCAAATAACTCAGATATTTCAGCCCGCTTTGTGTTTCCAGTGTCATAACCTCAAACTCATCCGCGAACAGATCGGCTTGATCCGTAATTTTGAACGGTCCCCCATAATTCTTCGTCCGCCCTACCACCACTAGCGTCCCTTCTACAAGGTGATTGCCCGCCCGAACGCGAAACCGCGGAAACGTGTATCGCAATAGCTCTCTCGCCCCTTGCCACCAGTACGCCAGAATTCCCACGCGGGCCTTCAAGCTCAAATCGACCGAATACACGATCATTCCGTCCGGCCCAGCGCCTGCCACGCTTAGAAAATATCTTTTTTTCGCTGGGTGCTCCACGGGAGTCGCCAATCCCAGCGCAATCTCCCGCACTTCGCCGCCGGCCATTTTTCTTGCAGCGCTCAGAATATCCCACGGGAGGTTCAATTCCTTCGCCAGGATATTGGCCGTCCCGCCGGGCAGCAGCGCTAATGGCACCCGATGCCCATTTGCCGAAGCTGCCAAACCATTCACTACTTCATTCAGCGTGCCGTCCCCACCGCACGTAATTACCAAACCTCTCCCATCCCGCGTAGCCTGCTGCGCAATCTCCGTCGCATGTCCAGGTCCGGTGGTTTCCAGCAATTCTGCCTCTATGCCGTTCGCGGCCAGCACCCGCCGCACCTCGTCCAAGACGCGCCTACGCGCATTTCCGCCATCTCCCGCGTTCGGGTTGTGAATCAACAACGCGTTTCGAAACAAGGTGACCACTCCCAGACGTCCGTGAATTCAGTTCTTCATTCTATATAACATTGTCTCCATCACGTCCTTTTCTTCTCACTGTTGCCTTCCCTGCAGCCACAAACTTCACGCAGACTTCATATCCTGTGAGTCGGGCCTCCTCCATCGCAGCCACGCCCCAAGATTATCATCCTGCGCGAACCGGCCCGACGCTTTTCCTAACGAGCCAAAGACAGCCTCGCCGGCCAAGTCTAAGGCAGTCATCCTGAGCGGAGCGGCCCGATTTTTTCTTCGCGCCGTTCTCTGTGCGTCGGGCCGCGCAGTCGAAGGATCTCAACGAGTACTTAGCCACTTTGTATCCACGCCCTCTGCGGCAATCCTTTTCTTTCTTTTTTCATTCTTCCTTTCCTTCTTTTTCGTCCGTCTCTGTGTCCTCCGTGGTGAACCCTGTTATCCAAAATGGCTATAATACGTCACGGCGAAAATCTGGTGGAGACTACGCAGCAATGGCGAAACCCGCAAAAACATCTAGCGCGTTAAAAAAAGAAGCAGAAAACCTTCGCGAGAAAATCCGCCACCACGAATATCTCTACTACGTCGTCGATGACCCCGTAATTTCCGACGCCGCCTTCGACCGCCTGATGCTTCGCCTCAAGGAAATAGAAGCCGCTCAACCCGAACTGGTCACCCCCGATTCTCCCACCATCCGCGTCGGCGGCACTCCCCGCGAAGGTTTCACCACCGTTCGCCACGCGCGCGCCATGCTCAGCCTCGATAACGCTTTCTCCTACGAGGCTCTCCGCGATTGGGACCGCCGCGTGCGCGAAGGCACAGGCCGCAATGAAATCGAATACATCGCCGAGCACAAATTCGACGGCCTTAGTATCTCCCTCCAATACCAGGACGGCCTGTTCGTCCGTGGAGTCACCCGTGGCGATGGCACTACCGGCGAAGAGGTCACTCCCAACGTCAAAACGATTCGCTCCATTCCTCTCCGCGTGGACGCCACCGCGCTGAAAAAAGTACAACTTCCCGCCAGCTTCGAAGTCCGCGGTGAGGTCATGATGACCCGTAAATCCTTCGAAGCGCTCAACCGCCAGCAGGAACAATCCGGCGGAAAAATCTTCGTCAATCCGCGCAACGCCGCCGCTGGAGCCGTCCGCGTCCTCGATCCCTCCATCACCGCCAACCGCCGCCTCGATTTCTTCGCCTACTATCTCTTTGTCGATGGCAAAGTCCCTTTCGCCAAACATTCCGATTCTTTGCTGGCTCTGAAGCAGATGCAATTCCGCGCTTCCGACGACTGGAAGCTCTGCGACGGCATCGAAAAAGTCACCGAGTATTGCGAAGCCTGGGACTCCAAGCGCGAAAAGCTTCCCTACGATATTGACGGCGTCGTCATCAAAGTCAATTCGACCGGCCTCCAGAACGAATTGGGTTTCACTGCCAAAGCCCCGCGTTGGGCCATGGCCTACAAATACCCCGCGCGCCAGGAAACCACCGTCGTCAACGACATCATCGTGCAAGTTGGCCGCACGGGAACACTCACCCCTGTCGCCGTTCTTCAACCGGTTCAGGTTGGCGGCGTCACCGTCAGCCGCTCCACGCTTCACAACATGGACGAGATCGATCGCCTGGGCCTGCACATTAACGACACCGTCCTCATCGAACGCGCCGGCGAGGTCATTCCGCACATTCTCAAAGTCGTCAAGGAAGGGAAGCCGCGCAAGGCTTTCCGTATGCCTAAGGAATGCCCCGAATGCGGCAGCAGCATCCACAAGGTGGAGGGCGAAGTCGCCTACCGCTGCGTGAACGCCGCCTGCCCCGCCAAGCGCAAAGAATCTCTCCTTCATTACGCAGGACGCCACGCCATGAATATCGACGGCCTCGGCGACAAAATCGTGGATCAACTGGTGGACAAGGGGCTGGTGAAAGACGTAGCCGATCTCTATTCCCTGGAGCTCGACGAAGTCGCCAACCTCGATCGCATGGCCGAAAAATCCGCCCAAAACCTCCTCGACGAAATCGAAGGCAGTAAAAAAAATTCCCTCTCCCGTCTCATCTACGCGTTAGGCATCCAGTTTGTTGGCGAACGCACCGGCCAGCTCCTCGCCGAACAGTTTTCTTCTATCGAAGATCTGGCCGCCGCCAAATCCGAAAATCTGGAAGGCATTCACGAAGTAGGCCCCAAGGTTTCCGAAAGCATCGTGGAATTTTTCTCCGAAGCCGCCAATCGCACCATCCTCAAAAAACTCAACAAAGCCGGTGTCCGCCCCACCGCCGAAAAACGCGAAGTCAAAAGCCAGAAACTGGCCGGCAAAAGTTTTGTCTTCACCGGCGGGCTGGCCAATCGTTCCCGTGAAGAAGCCGGCGAACTCGTCGTTCAGCACGGCGGCAAAGTCTCAGGCTCCGTAAGCAAAAAAACCGACTACGTGGTAGTTGGTACCGACCCCGGGTCCAAGCACGACAAAGCCAAAGAGCTAGGCGTTCGCATCCTCTCCGAATTCGAGTTCGAGAAACTCCTCGGCATAAAGTGAATCCGTATCTTGACGACCCTCTGCTCTAAATGTAAGGGCGGCTTCATGCCGCCTTCATCTTCTCTGTGGCACAGTCACTCCTGACTGTGCTCCTGGGTTCCGTGAACACAAATAGCATTCGCCCTTTAGCTTCCCCACCTATTCTCGCGGTACAATTGATCTGGCGGGTGAGCTGGACAATCGCTGGCCAAAGCTGCGCAAGCGGCTTCGGCGGGAGGAAAGTCCGGACACCTCATCTGCGCAAGCAGAGAAGGGCAATGCGCCTGGTAACACCAGGGGACGCTTCTCTCACGAGTCGCGTCACGGACAGTGCCACAGAGACTATACCGCCTGAGTCGTGCAACCCGGTGATAGCTTGCAGGAAAACCTGCGAGACATCTTCCTTCGTTTCGCTTCTCCGGTAAGGGTGAAACGGTGGGGTAAGAGCCCACCGCTCCAGCAGTAATGTTGGAGGCATGGCAAACCCCGCGTGGTGCAAGACCAAATAGGAGGGGAGAGCTGGCCCAGCTCACTACCCTGAATGCGCAAGTGTGCAGGGACTTGGTTGGCGTGCCTCGTGTGCCTCAATCACTGTGAACCCTCGGGTAGGTCGCTCGATCCCGGCCGCGAGGCCGGGGCTAGAGGAATGATTGTCACGGTGCAAAGCCGCAAGGCCCGGCGCCGCACAGAATCCGGCTTACAGGCTCATCCGCCATAAAGTTTCTGAAACAAAAGCAGTTAGGTTTTGTTGTCCTGCGATTGTGGCAAGGTTGTGGCAAAACTCTCTACTGAAATTGCACCACTTAATTCAAAACAGATTTCAAACACACCCCGGCCTTGGGGTGTTTTCTTGTGTTTTTCAAATATTGCGACTAGTTGGGCTTTCTGTGCGCGTTCTGACGTGGTTCTGAAGGCATTTTGGTGGATTCTTCGATACCAGTACCAGTCTCAAGAATGTCGCGCACGCGGTCACGCAGTTCTTTCACGAACGGAGTGTAGTGCCTCTCCACCGTGTCAATCGTGTCTCCGAGCATCTTCGCAACATCGTAGGGAGAAGCACCACGGCTGAGCATGTCCACCGCTAGAGTTTCACGGAACCTGTGGGGATGCGCACCAGCAACGCCAGCACGCTTTCCCAGTGCCAGCATCCGTGTGTAGAGCCTTGGCCGCGTCATTACAGTGCCCGTGGCTGGATTGAGCAGCACACGGTCTGACGTTTGCGGCCTCAGCTTTTCGCGCTCTGCTTCCAACGCGAAGACAAGCTCTGCGTGGAGAGGCAGGATGACCCTCTTCTTGCGCTTCTGCGTGACACGCTCAATTTCCCTGTGGTCAAGATGAACGTCAGACCATGTGAGCTTCACTGCGTCCACACCGCGCAGCCCTGTCCATCGGAGAAGCAGAAACATCAGCAGGTCTGGGCCAGCCTGCTCACGCATTTTAGAAAGCTGCACTGCTGTAAACGGTTCTGCACCGTTCTGTGGGTTCTCACCCGGCCTGCCTTCCATGCGCACTGGGTTCTTCTCCACCATCTCGATCTCAACTGCGAATGAGAACATGCGGTGCAAGATGGCAGCGTCAAGCGCTAGACCTGTGGCACCACGAGAATGCTTCTTTTTGTTGATGCGCTCCACACGCCAGACCTTGAAGCGTTCTACAAGTGGCCTGCTGATGTCTTGCAGCAGAGTGATTTTCTCAGCGGCCAGAAACCCACCAAACTCACGGACGCTGAGTTCATAGCGGTCGGACGTTGACTGTGCCAGCTTCCCCACCTTCACGCGCTGTTCTCTGAACACAGAGAAGCCAGCCTTCAAATCTTCCCACGTAGGCAGTTGCTTGGTCTTCACGCCAGCATAGTCAGAGAAATTCTTGTAGGTGCGAAAGGGAAGCAGCGTCCGCAAGTCTTGCCAGAGAACAGAGTTCTGGCGTTCTGCAATCGCTGTTTCCAATTTGTGAATAAGACGCAGTGCAACGTCACGACTTCGCGTTCCAAGTGAACCGCGCACACGATTACCACGCTCATATAGATAGGCGTAATACTTCCTGCCGCGCTTTTCTTCGGTAATCATGGTAGGGCTTTCGTGAACTTCGCTTCCAGTTGAGAAACGGTGAATGCTGGCACAAGCTTCTTGCTCTTCCGTCCCGCGACACTGAAGTCTAGCACCTTGACCCTTGCCAGACGAAGACGGTTGTAAACAGTGCCACGTGAGCAACGCCAGCGGCTGGCGAGTTCGGAAATTGAAAAATACACTTGTTCCCGTTCCGCTTTCGGAACCTGTTGATGGTCCCTCCAAAGTTACAGAGTGAAATGAAGAAGAAAACGGGGCCAACGTTTACATCGCGGGCACCACCACTTCAACCAACTTTCCTACCTTGAACCCCTTGCAGCCAACGTATGGTGGTGGCAACTACGACGCCTTCGTTGCAAAAATTGCGTCAACCGCACGCTACAGCGTCTGCCTGCTTTACGACCCGACCAAGGCCGTACACAGTGGAGCCACCATACCCATTAAATTGCAACTTTGTGACAGCAGTGGCAATGACCTGTCCTCTTCCAGCATCACGGTCCACGCTATCAGCATCACCCAAATTTCTACTTCGACTTCGGGCGCGGTCGAAAACGCTGGCGATTCAAACCCAGATAATGATTTCCGCTTCGATGCCACGCTGGGCAGCACGGGCGGATACATTTTCAACCTCAAGACGACAGGGCTGCCTAGCGGGACGTACAGCGTCAATTTCACGGTGACAGGCGACTCGTTTGTCTACGCTGCAAACTTTCAGGTCAAGTGACGGGTGACGGGCAGTCGCACGTATTCGATCTTGACCGTTCGGTGTCCATTCGGCAACCTCCTCGTAGAAAAGTCTCGGCAGTTTAGATTTTAACAGTGGTTCAACGTCTGCGGAGCCGACCGACCCCAACCCTGCTGCCCCAGCCGTCGCCGTAAACCACGACGATGCCTTTTCCAGCCTTTTTCGGTTCTGTTGCATAAATTTCCGTGGCTGTAACCGCATGATTCTGAAGAGTGGTTCTGGCCCTCTGGCAACAATACACTGTTTCTGTCCCCTCAGTTTTGACGCTCAGAAGCACGAAACCCGCCAGATTGACGGAGGTTCGGCAAGCAGTCGGATTGGGAGCGGGTTACAGCAATTGATTCATGATCGCAGCGGAGACCGAGTCAGCCTGCTGGCTGGTCAGGTTTACGTAGACCGCTGTCGAAGAGATGGAGCGGTGCCCGAGCTTCTGCTGGATGGCAAAGGCCGACGCTCCCTTCTGAGCCAAAAGCGTACCAAGCGTGTGCTTGATGACATGGGGGTGCCGATGCGATGCGGGAAGACCTGCCGCCGCGGCAATCTTGGCGAACAGCTTCCACACGGTGATGCGATTGAGATTGGTTGACCGCTGAGAATTGAACACATAATCGTCGCCATCGCTGGGGCGCTCGGCCTGCCACGTACGCAACGCCTTCTCTTCATCGAACACAGCGGAGCCTTTAACCTTGAGGAACGCCTGCGTTTGCTCCAACGAGTGCTTCTTACGAGCGATGGTGACCTGCTTCGTATGGAAGTTGACATCGGACCATCGCAGGTCGCAGATTTCGCTCACTCGTGCACCATGGCTGAAGCCAAAGACGAACATGGCCCACTCACGAGTGCCGTGAACTTTGGCGGCAGTCATGAACGCTTCCAGTTGCTCTGCTTCCAGATGAGCACAGCGGCTCCGCACCACACGCTTCTTCGGCGCAACCACTGGCAGAGTCAATACGTTGGCCAATGCCCTCATTTGTCACCTCGGAGTACCAGTTTCATTCGGATGTACTCGCTCACAGAGAGTTTGGCCGCCTTCGCCGCCTGTTTCACTTTCCGCAATTCCTCACGCGTGAACCGCAGGGCCACCAGACGGCTTTGACGCTCCATTGCAGGCAGTGTTGGCCTACCAATTTTCACACTTATTGTTATACATGTACTCACAACACCATGTCAATACGTTTCTGTATAACAGGAAGACAACCGACATATGCCCGAACGCAATGAGTCGTCAGCTCCATCACAACTTTATGTGAAGTGCAGCAGTATTTCTGCTAGCCGTAGCCACTCACCCAAAAAGAAATCAGGTATTGCTGCCGTGTATAGGGTGCTTAAGGAGTTCCAAGCTTTCTACTGGCGTGAGCTATAGTTAAGACTGGAGAGTTAAAGCAGCAAATCTCCTTCTTATGGCGACAGAGAGAAAAACAATTAGAGTGCTCGTTGCGGATGACCATACAATATTCCGCGATGGCTTGCGGAAGTTACTCAATTCCGACGACAACATAGACATCGTCGGAGAGGCAAAGACTGGTACGGAGTGCATTGAGCTGCTCAACAAGTTGAAGCCAGACGTCCTATTGCTTGACCTGCGGATGCCAGATAAGGATGGGCTGGCCGTGCTCGAAGAAGTCAACTTTGACAGTCTGCCGACCCGTGTGGTGGTTCTAACCGCTGCCGATGACCAACGCGATGTCGTCCGCGCCATGCGTCTTGGAGCACGCGGAGTCGTCTCGAAGCAGTCTGCCACCGACCTCCTTGTCCAGAGCATTCATCGTGTTCACGCAGGTGAAATCTGGCTGGACAACCGCATGACCGCTGAGGTCATGAAGGCGTTCTCCCAGTCGTCGGAATCTGGGCTACGCAGCGAAAGGGCTCTCCTCACCGATCGCGAAAAGGAAATAGTGCAGCATGTCGCTCAGGGCTTCTTCAATAAAGAAATTGCTGAAAAACTCTTCATCCGCGAGCAGACCGTAAAGAACCATCTGCACAATATCTTCGACAAGCTCGGCGTCTCCGACCGACTTGAACTCGCCCTGTACGCCGTCCATCATCGGCTAGTTGACCAGAGCTGAGGATGCTTTATGTTTCATCCTTTCTCCCCGCAGCAAAGTAGGCGGCTGATCACGGCAGCTGCGTAAAAAAGGTCATTCCAAAGTCCCCGTTAACTCCTCTCGATTCAACCACCCTTTTGCCGTTCCACCTTGCGTCAGAAAGGGACGATTTTGACGCGCTCCTTCCCACCGTTTCGATGGTGCGAGTGTCGCTGTAACTACTACGCTGATTTCCCTGTTATTGGCACCACTTTGGCTTGTTCGACTCCATCAATCAGCTTTCGGGCACACAGCAAGGTGGCGGCAAACAAGATCGCGTGCTTTCGCTCTTCAGTCATGGAAAGGGGTCATTCACGTCGCGATATCCGCGCTTTCATGTCGTTGACCGACATCACATGGGCAGTTGATGCCGCGAGGATCACAAGCGTGGCGTGGTGGACTTCGGCTGCCGCTATCGCGCCGCAACCCACTTTCCCATTCTCGATTCACGGCGTATTATCCCGGCATGAGCAAAGCCAGTGTGGATGGAACATTGTTCCTTTTTCTGTTCCGCTGTGAGAAATGCCATAAACCAGTTCAAAGCCCTGTTGGTCACTTGACTACCAGACCTTTATAAACCGACCTGCTGTGCCATCCAACGTCGCTTTGAGCATGTTAAAATGGTCTTGCGTTGATACCACGGTTGTGCAGTGCGGTTGCTCTAGTCGAGTAGGTCGAGAGTTCCGCTTTTAGCCCCTCCTCCCGTACGTCTCGCGTAAAGTAAGAATCGATGCTGGCGTGTGGTGTGCATGCACCCCGCGAACACTCGTTGACGCTCGTACGGCTTTCTAGGTAGTAAACGGGAGTGGCCCTAGCATCCAATATAAGTGAGGAAGAATGTTTCTCCGAATGAAACAGCTGCCGGGCGTGGACAATCCGCGAAACTATCCCGCAGAGATTATCAGAGAACTCGAAGAGTTACTGCTGTCGGGCGGTTCGGCCTTGCCCGATCCCAACCGCAAAGGCTTCTACGATTTGGAAAATTATGAGCGCACATTCTTTATCCACACTTCACTTATAACTGGCAGAGTGGTGTTACTCGCAACATGGCGGAAGACGCTCTTCCGCCAGTTGGATGCTGGCTCCTACCAATTGGAAGAAAGAATGCGGGTTAGGGCCTACGAGCTTTACGAAAAGCGAGGGAAGCGTGACGGTTATGCCTTACGCGACTGGTTACAAGCGGAGGCGGAGCTAACGGAGCCAAAAAGCCTCCGCGCTGCGGCATAGTCAATCGGAGAGAAAGCTGCGCCACAAACCCGAGGTCGAAAAAACCTAGCTCGGCAGCGAGGCACCCTGATATCTCCATCTTCCTTGCTGCGAAAGCGGAGCACTTGAATCTGCAATGACGGTCAGACTTCGTTGACTTGCCTCCTGCCCCCAACCTAATATGTGCTGCAAATGCCCGCCCCCGACTCGCTCGTTGGCCAAACCATCTCGCACTACCGCATCCTTGAAAAACTCGGCGGCGGCGGCATGGGCGTCGTCTACAAAGGCGAAGACACGCGGCTCCACCGTTTCGTGGCACTGAAATTCCTGCCTGCAGGAAATGCGTCAAAGATCCCGCAGGCTCTGGAACGCTTCCGCCGCGAAGCACAGGCCGCTTCGGCGCTAAACCATCCGAACATCTGCACCATTTACGACATCGGCGCGCAAGATGGTCAGCAATTCATTGCGATGGAGTTTCTCGACGGCATGACGTTGAAGCACCGCATCAATGGAAAGCCCATCGATGCCGATGTTCTACTCACGCTGGCGATTGAGATTGCCGACGCTCTGGATGCCGCGCACGCCGAAGGCATCATTCATCGCGACATCAAGCCTGCCAACATTTTTGTCACTAAGCGAGGGCACGCGAAGATTCTCGACTTTGGTCTTGCGAAGGTCACCTTCACGGGAACTGGCTCTTCTGGAGCGACGGTCACAGGGCAAATGACCGAGGGCGTGAGTGCGGAACATCTGACCAGCCCTGGGTCGACCTTAGGCACGGTCGCGTACATGTCGCCAGAGCAGGCGCGTGCGAAAGAACTGGACGCGCGCAGCGACCTCTTCTCATTTGGATCCGTTCTCTATGAGATGGCCACGGGCACAGTTGCCCTTCCGCGGGGACAGTACCGCAACCATCTTTGATGCAATCCTGAACCGCGCACCTGTTCCAGCAGTGCGGCTGAACCCTGATTTGCCGCCGAAGTTAGAAGACATTATCAATCGTGCGCTGGAGAAGGACCGTGAACTGCGCTATCAGCACGCGTCTGAGATGCGTTCCGAACTGATGCGCGTGAAGCGGGATACGGAATCGGGACGGTCGGTTTCCTTGAGTTCGGGGTCAGCGGCTGTGGCTCAGGAAGGCGGCTCTCAGGTCACCCCACGGCCGTCGGTATCCCAGTCTTCGTCTGCGCCGTCTGTACCTTCGTCATCGACGGGAGTGAAGGTCACGGAAGTTACGGTAAAGGGCGAGAGGCTCTGGAAGATTCTGATTCCTGCCGTCGCGACTCTGGTCGCTGCTATTGGGGGATGGCTCTATTTCCGCTCGCACCAGTCGGTCACCCACCCGACCACGACGACCCTTACCGACAAGGACACCATCGTGCTTGCCGACTTCACAAACACGACAGGTGATCCCGTTTTCGACGACACACTCAAGCAGGGCTTGTCCATCAGTCTCCAACAATCCCCGTTCTTGAGCCTTCTGAGCGACCAGAAAATGAAGGACACTCTCAGTCTGATGGGACACCCGCCCGGCGAGCACCTGACCTCGCAGGTGGCGCGCGAGATTTGCCAGCGCACGGGAAGTGCTGCCGTGCTGGAAGGCTCCATTTCCAGCTTGGGCAGCGAATATGTCATCGGCCTCAATGCCGTCACCTGTCAGACGGGCGACGTTTTGGCTCGGGTCCAGCTCCAGGCCGGGCGGAAAGAAGATGTACTGAATACGCTGGGCACTGGCAGTGCCAAACTTCGGCAGGCGCTGGGCGAGTCGCTTGGCAGCGTTCAAAAATTCAACGCCCCACTCGCTGAGGTCACCACGTCTTCCCTCGAAGCCTTAAAGGCATACAGTTTGGGTTCAAAGGTTTTTCAAGAGCAGGAATCGACTGCGGCGATTCCGTACTATCTACGGTCAATTGAACTCGACCCCAATTTCGCACTTGCCTATTCATCATTGGGCGATTTATACAGTTCCAACTTGGGTGAACCCGGGCTGGCGGCGGAGTATCTGCGGAAGGCCTATGAATTGCGCGCGCGGGTGAGTGAGCGGGAGAGGTTTAGCATCACTGCCGATTACTACACTTTTGTCACGGGCGAGCTGGACAAAGGCAAACAGACGCTGCAGGCGTGGGCCCAGGCCTACCCGAGAAAATCGATGCCCCATATCGACCTAGGTTTCCAGGCTGGCTATCAAGGGCAATACGAAGACGAGGTCAGGGAAGAGTTGGAGGGCATTCAGTTGTCGCCCGAACTTGGGGCTGCCTATCCAAATCTCATGGAAGGTTACACGGCCCTCAATCGTCTCGATGAAGCCAAGAAGGTCGCCCGCCAGGCTCTCGAACGCCATCTCGAGGTCCAATTCTTTCACGATGACTTGTACGCAATCGCTTTTCTCGAAGGTGATGCCGACGAGATGAAGCGCCAGGTTGCTGCTGTAAGAGGCAAACCAGGTGTTGAAGACGTGCTGTTTTCCGCTGAGTCCGATACAGCGGCCTTCTATGGTCGGTTGGAACAAGCACGAGGGTTTTCCCGCCAAGCCGTCAAGTCCGCCTTACATGCTGACCTGAAAGAAGCCGCTGCCATTTGGCAGCTGAACTCCGCTCTCCGAGAAGCGGAGTTTGGTAATTTCGACCAGGCTCGGGCAGAAGCCAAATCAGCACTTGGGATTGCTTCCACGCGTGACGCGCAAGCTCTAGCGTCTCTCATCTTGGCTTGCGCTGGGGATCGGGCGGGCGCCCTCTCTCTTGTAGATGACTTACACAAACAATTTCCTCTGAATACCATGCTCAATTATTACTGGCTGCCCGTCGTACGTGCGAACTTGGAAATTCGCGGCGGGCACCCTGCTCAGGCGCTTAAATTACTTGAAGACACTCTCCCGTATGATCTCGCTTTCCCTCAACCTCAATTCAGCGAAGGTGGATTGCTCTATCCTCCGTATGCACGGGGACAGGCGTACCTGGCCCTGCGGCAGGGCCAACAAGCCGCTGCCGAATTCCAAAAGCTACTCGACCACCGCAGCATCGTGCAAAACAATCCACTGGGTTCCTTGGCGCATCTCCAAATTGGGAGAGCCTACGCCATGCAAGGCGACACCGCAAAATCGAAGGCGGCATATCAGGATTTCCTCACGCTCTGGAAAGATGCCGACCATGATGTTCCGATCTTCATCGCTGCCAAGGCGGAATACGCGAAACTGAAGTAGTTCGATGAGTTGTTGGGGTTGGATTTCACCCTAAAGATTGGGGCTCAGCTATTGTTCCCCGCTCGCCTGCCGTAGAGGTTCACTTTCCCATCCACCACGTTAGCCACGTAACGTCCCTGACTGAGGAACTGCATAACTTGTTTGCCAGACCGTGCCAAGTGTGCCCATCGTGATTTCGTTTCGGGGTTCTGTTCCAGCCCGCGAATCTCGTTTCCGTCGAACACGAAATCTACCTCACGCAGGCGGCGCTTGGGTGTACACCGAACGGAGTAACGCGCTGTGCCTAG
>CAVUHY010000011.1:0-13442 GCA_963741365.1 Candidatus Acidiferrales bacterium
AGCCGTAGAATTCGGGTGAGGTGTCGAGATTGTGATTGTAGGCGGTGAGGCCGGCTTCTTTAAGGCGAGCGGCCTGATCGTCGGTCAACATGCCGAGCGTGCAGCAGACTTCCATGCCAAGATCAGAGATGCCGCGCACCATTTCGAGGACTTGATCGAATTGAGCGCCCTGCGGGGCTTCGCGCCAGGCGGCACCCATGCACATACGGGTGATGCCGTGCGAAGCGGCTTCGCGAGCGACGGAGATGACGTGAGCGGGATCGAGCAGGCCCTGGCGATCGACATCGGTGTCGTAGTGGGCGCTTTGCGGGCAATAGGAGCAATCTTCTGGGCAACCGCCGGTCTTGATGGAGATGAGCTGGCAGGTTTGGATGCGATCCACGGCATGAAACTGGCGATGTGCGCTGGCGGCACGGAAGACGAGTTCGGGAAGCGGAAGATGATAAACGGCGGCGATCTGGTCTTTCGTCCAGTCGTGGCGGAGAACAGTGTTGGCAGTTGCTTCTCGAAGATCCTGGGTCAATTCCGTCATTGTCGATTCGCCTGGTTAGTGATAAATGGGAAAACTATTTTAGACGAACATCTTAACACTGGTTAATGAGTTCAGAACAATAGCAGTGAGCTGAGTGTCGCTGCAAAGTGAGAATGTCCGGTTTGTGCAAAGTAGAAATGTCCGGTTTCATGGATGGCCGAGGGCCCTATGGAGACGGAGCGAATTGCTTTGAGCCAAAGAGAACGGGACCGCTTGAAGGTGTTACACGAGATACAGCAGAAGCATTTGACGCAAGTGGCAGGGGCCCAGCGGCTGAAAATAAGCGACCGCCAGGTGCGGCGGATGCTGCTCCGCCTTCGCCAACGAGGAGATGATCATTCCTTGGTTCACGGACTGCGCGGCCGGCCGTCGAACCGCAAGCTAGCGGCCCGCTTGGAGCGGAAGATTCTGGCGCGCCTGCAGCAGCGTTATGCGGATTTCGGACCCACGCTGGCCGCCGAACACCTGGCCCAGGAGGGTTTCTCCGTGAGTCGGGAAACGCTGCGGAAGTGGATGACTAAACCGGCCTTGTGGCGGCCGCGCTCGCAGCACGTGAAGGCCGTGCATGTGTGGCGGGAGCGAAGAGGCGAACTGGTGATGCAGGACAGTTCTCCGTTCCGCTGGCTAGAGGAGCGCGGTCCGGCTTGCCAGCTCATCGCCCTCATCAACGATGCCACCAGTCGCATCTGGGGACGATTCACTGAGCACGACACCACGGAAGAGAACTTGCGAACCCTGGAGGGATGGTTACGGCGCTCTGGACGCCCCTTGGCTCATTACACCGATAAAGCCAGCATTTTTCGAAAGGCCGGGCCGCAGCCGCTTCCTGAACAACTGCGGGGAGATCCGCTACTACGCAGTTTGGACGAGGTTGCACGAACTGGGGATCGCATGGATCGCGGCCCACAGTCCGCAAGCAAAAGGACGGATCGAGAGGCTGTTTGAGACTCTACAGGATCGTCTGGTGAAAGAGATGCGCTTGGCGGGAATCGACAGCATCCCGGGAGCAAATCATTTCCTGGAGACGCGCTTTCTTCCTGAGTGGGAGCAGCGTTTTACCGTGACACCGCGGAATGCAGGCAATGCCCATCGACGACTGGGGCGGGAACCGCACTTGGAAGAGATCCTGAGTGTGCGTGTGGCCCGTCGGGTGGCCGAGGATCACACCCAGCTACTTCAATGCTTGGGCGATTCCCGCTTCAGCCAAGGGAGCCATGATTTCGTAGCCGGCTTTGTTGGGATGTACGCCATCGGAGCCGAGATCGGATTTCAGGCCGCCATCAGCATTGGCCATAGGGGAATAGTAATCGACGTAAACCAGATTGTTTTTCGCGGCGTAGTCTTTGAGCCACGCGTTCAGTGCTTTGACTGTGGGAGCGGGGGTCAGGCCACGATGCCAAGGAAAATCGCTGGCGGGCAGTGTGGAGCACAAGACAACGCGAATACCGTTGGCGCGGGCTATTTCGACCATAGATTCAAAGTTGTCTTCCATAGCCTCCAAGGTGGTCTTGCCGGTGTTCTCGGCAATGTCATTGATCCCCGCGAGGATGACGACTACTTTCGGATTGAGATGAATGACGTCCTGACGAATGCGGACGAGCATTTGGGGAGTCGTTTGGCCGGAGATGCCGCGGTTCACATAGGGCTTGCCGGGAAAAAAATCCGGACGCCCTGCGGACGCGGGAACTCCGTGCTGACCCCAGCCTTCCGTGATGGAATCTCCCATAAAGACGACGCGCGCTTCACCTGGTGTCGGCGGTGGCAATTCGTTGTCTGCGCTGCGATATTTGGCGAGAAATGCCCAGTCGTTGTAGGTGCGCTCCAGGTTGGATTTTTGATAAGGCGTTAGCTGGTCGAATGCGGCCTGTTCCGGAGACTCTGGTTGCTGCGCAGAGGGAGGAGGTGCAGGCGTCGAACTGGGAGCCTGAGCAGAGCCTACTCGGGAGACAACGGCAACTGCTGTGAACAGGAAAAGGCCAGCAAGGATGTTAAGGAAAAGTCGACTTTGGCTCACGAGAAATGTCTCCTTGTATCTGCGACTAACACTTCTGTTTAACGGTGACATTGTACAGAGAAAAATGAAAATAACGGGCGCCGGCAGAGAAATTTGTGAAGGTTTTTTGCGCCGGAAGCAGGTGCCTTGTAGTCGCGCTGACGACAAGATAAAGAGGAAGATTGGCTGCTTTAGATTGTCGGGGCACAGCCATGAGCAACCTCTGCGATCTGAGGCCCCAAAGTGATGGCATAGGAAAAGTTTGACCTGGGTATAAGCTAAATGTTATAAAACAACGTTTCTTGCAACCGTCGGTTTGGCATTGGAGAATCAGGGTGGTGGTGACCCGCAAAAGGGTCCGATGAATGCCCCGAACGACGCGTTCCGTCAAGTCAAAAGAGGGTTTTTTCTCAAATTAGGAGAGAATCCGCCGTACGATGTAGCGTGACAAGTGTGCTTGTTCCAGAGGTAGAAATCGAGTAAGAGTGTGGACGGGTAGAATCCCAGGAATCTCGACCAGTGGTCGGTGGTAGATGGCTCTGTTCCCCAATTGAACAGGTACGTTCAGGAGGATTCATGCGGATCTCAGGTGTGGCCGCGCAAGCATGCGGTCGAATGACAAACCGAATCGGGCTCAGTTTATTGGCTTTGCTGGCGGGCGGCATCGGCGTGCTGGCGCGCGTTCCGGAAGAAGCTGTAGGGGGCGAAGCAAATTTGAAACTGCCGGATTTGTCATCGGTTTCGTTTCTGGGAATCAACGGCCACACGCTGCTGCTCTACGGGATCGTCATCTGCGTGTTCGGATTGATCTTCGGCATGGTGATTTTCATGCGGCTGAAGAATATGGAAGTACACAGCTCGATGAGAGAAATCTCCGAGCTGATCTATGAGACTTGCAAGACGTATCTGATTACGCAGGGCAAATTCCTGCTGCTGCTGGAAATCTTCATCGCCATCATTATCGTGCTGTATTTCGGCGTGCTGCTGAAGTTCGAATCCCTGCGCGTGGCGATCATTCTGGCGTTCAGCCTGGTCGGCATAGGCGGCAGCTTTGGCGTGGCGTGGTTCGGAATTCGTGTAAATACATTCGCGAATTCACGAACAGCGTTTGCCAGCCTTCGCGGGAAGCCCTACGCCTGCTATCACACGCCGCTGGAAGCAGGGATGAGCATCGGAATGATGCTGATCAGCGTTGAACTGCTGATGATGCTGTTTATCCTGCTGTTTATTCCGGGAGACTATGCGGGGCCGTGCTTTATCGGGTTCGCGATTGGCGAATCACTGGGTGCGGCGGCACTGCGGATTGCTGGCGGCATCTTCACGAAGATTGCGGACATCGGATCGGACTTGATGAAGATCGTGTTCAAGATCAAGGAAGACGATGCGCGGAACCCGGGCGTGATTGCGGATTGCACCGGGGATAATGCAGGCGACTCCGTAGGGCCGAGCGCGGACGGATTTGAGACGTATGGCGTGACTGGCGTGGCGCTGATTACGTTTATTTTGCTGGCGATCGGACCAGCTCACTTTCTGCCGGCGGGAAGCACGATGGCGACGGCTTCGCCCGATGTACTGGCGCGGGCTACCACGGTGGCGAGCACGGTGCAGGTGCAACTGCTGGTGTGGATCTTCGTGATGCGCATTGTGATGTTGATCGCCAGCGCGGGAGCCTATTTCATCAACGGCCTGATTGCCAAGGCCAGGTTCGGGAACGCGGACCAGATGAATTACGAGACGCCGCTGACTTCGCTGGTGTGGATCACTTCGTTCGTATCGATTGCGCTGACATACGCGGTTTCGTCGCTGATCGTGCCTTCGCTGAATGGAGACACCTCGCTATGGTGGAAGCTGGCGACGATTATCTCTTGCGGCACATTGGCGGGTGCGCTGATTCCGGAACTGGTGAAGGTATTTACTTCGACAGAATCGCGGCACGTGAAAGAGGTAGTCAGGTCGGCGGAAGAAGGTGGAGCATCACTCGGAATCCTTTCGGGATTCGTGGCTGGCAACTTTTCATCATACTACATCGGTCTGGCGATGGTGCTGCTGATGTCGGTCGGGTACCTGATCAGTAATCTCGGACTGGGCGCAATGATGCTGGCACCGGCGGTATTTGCGTTTGGACTCGTGGCGTTCGGATTTCTAGGCATGGGCCCGGTGACGATCGCGGTCGATTCCTACGGGCCGGTGACGGACAACTCGCAATCGGTGTTTGAGCTTTCGCTGATCGAACAGGTGCCGAACATCAAGGCGGACCTGAAGAAGGACTACAACATCGACGTAAACTTCGAGCGCGCCAAGGAGATGCTGGAAGCGAACGACGGCGCCGGGAATACATTCAAGGCTACAGCTAAGCCGGTGTTGATCGGAACGGCGGTGGTGGGCGCTACCACCATGATTTTTTCGATCATTATGGGGCTAACCAGCGGGCTGATGGTGAATGTGAACAAGCTTTCGCTGTTGCACGCACCTTTTGTGCTGGGACTGATTACCGGCGGGGCGATGATTTACTGGTTCACCGGCGCATCGACGCAGGCGGTAACGACCGGCGCGTACCGCGCGGTGGAATTCATCAAGGCCAACATCAAGCTGGAAGGCGTGACCAAGGCGAGCGTAACGGACAGCAAGAAAGTGGTGGAGATCTGTACAAAATATGCGCAGAAAGGCATGCTGAACATTTTCATCGCCGTGTTCTTTGCCACGCTCGCGTTCGCGTTCCTGGAACCGTTCTTCTTTATCGGCTATTTGTTCTCGATCGCAATCTTTGGCTTGTACCAGGCAATCTTCATGGCCAATGCGGGCGGCGCTTGGGACAACGCAAAAAAGATTGTGGAAGTGGAGATGAAGCAGAAGGGTACGCCGCTGCATGACGCGACTGTCATCGGCGACACGGTCGGCGATCCTTTCAAAGACACTTCTTCGGTGGCGCTGAATCCAGTAATCAAATTCACAACGCTGTTCGGCTTGCTGGCGGTGGAACTGGCGGTTCAGCTTACGTCGACGCAGGGCAGCGGATTGACGCATGCGATGTCGGCGGCGTTCTTTTTCGTTTCCTTCGTCTTCGTGTACCGGTCGTTCTATGGAATGCGGATTCGGGGCGCGAATTAGCCGTTAGGTTGAGATCCTTCGCCTGCGCGACCCGGCACCGAATAACAGCGCAAGGAAAAGGCCTGGCCGCTTTGCTCAGAATGACAAACTAAGAAAAGTTACCGGGAAAAGAAAAGCAGGGTAAACACGAACGAAAGAAAAGAAGAGGAAGGAAAGACAAAGAAGGGAAAATCCCCACCTTCACAAACCGAGGGTGGAGCAGCGGGCACGAAATAATCACAGGCTCTCGGGATGACAAGTTTCGAGCTTTGGAAGATTTGAGCGGAGTTTAGGACCATAAGACGGGGCAGCAAAGATGCTGCCCCGTTTTTTTTAGTAGGAGTGCAGATGGGGTTGCTGCTTTTGGAGTGTCGTGCGGACATTAATTGTAAAGCGGGAGCTGGGCTCCCGCACTCCAAGATTAGTGGTAGACTCCGGGGCGAGTTTTCGTGAGGAAAAAAGATGACAAATCGACCGATGTGGGGCGGAGTGGTTTCTGTGTTGGCGTTCTCAGCGGCGGCAATCGGGCAAGCGCCGATCAAGTGGAAGATTCATGATCGCGACCGGCCGTTGCCGCCGGTGGTTGATCCTGGAACGGTGAGCACGCAGGATGCGCCGGGGAGGCCGCCTTCGGATGCGGAAGTGCTGTTTGATGGGAACGATTTGTCGAAATGGGAGCATACGGACAAGGGCGCAGCGAAATGGAAAGTGGAAAACGGATATTTCCGGGTAGTGGAGAAGACTGGCAGCATTCAGACGAAACAGGGATTCGGGGATTGTCAGTTGCACGTGGAGTTTATGGAGCCATCTCCTGCAAAGGGAGAGGATCAGGATCGCGGGAACAGCGGCGTTTTCTTGATGAATCAGTATGAGATTCAGGTATTGGATTCCTATCAGAACAAGACGTATTCGGACGGATCAGCAGCCAGTGTTTATGGACAGTATCCGCCGCTGGTGAATGCGTCTCGGCCGCCAGGGCGATGGCAAACATATACGATTGTGTTTCATCGGCCGCGATTTGATTCGGCGGGGAAATTGTTGAAGCCCGCGCGCGTGACGGCGTTTCACAACGGCGTGCTGGTTCAAGACAATGTGGAGTTGACGGGACCAACGGGACACAACGAGCGTCCGCCGTATAAGGCTGGACCGGAAAAGGCACCCGTAGGATTGCAGGATCACGGGCATCCGGTGCGGTACCGGAATATTTGGATCAGAGAATTGGTGGAATGAGAGTTTAGAATTATCAGCTTCAGTTTTCTGTCGACACTTCGCCAAGGGACGGTGCTAGTCGCAAGACTTTGGCAGGTTGAGTTGTGGTTGAGATCCTTCGACTGCGCGACTCGATACGCTACAAGAAAAAAAGCAAAGCGAGATAAAAACGAAGGAAGAGAAGTAGGAAAAGACCAAGAAGGAGGAACCCCCGCCCTTACAAACCGAGGGTGCCGCACCCGACAAAACTTTGGTGGGTTGAGCTATAGTTGAAATCCTTCGACTGCGCGACGCGACGCACCAAAATTCGGTGCGAAGAAAAAAGACTCAGGATGACAATAACATAACCGCTAACCACCGGTTCAAGAAACGCTCGTGTCTTTGGATGCGTTAGGAGCGAATCAGGCTGAAGTACTTGTTTGGGTTTGCAGAAAAGCCCGGGAAGACGGGGGCAAGGTCTTTCACGCCCAGATGCCTGGTGAGGATTTCGCCGACCACCGAGCGGAAATCGGTGGTTAAGGCGAGGTCGCGGCCTTCGTTGAGTTGATGATCGTCAAGGCCGGGCCACTTACCATAGACGAGGCCGCCTTTTATATCGCCGCTCATGACGAACATGCAGTTGGCGTGGCCGTGGTCAGTGCCGCGATTGCCATTTTCTTTTGCGGTTCGACCAAACTCGCTCATGGTCACCACGACAATGTCGCCCATACGATCGTCCATGTCTTGATGAAAGGCCGCAAGAGATTGTCCGAGGTCGCGGAGCAGGTTGGAGAGTTGGCCCTGTGCGCCGCCTTCGTTGACGTGGTTGTCCCACCCGCCGCAATCCACAAACAAAACTTCCGTGCCGATGTTGGCCTTGAGCATGACGCCAATTTGCTGCATCCTCAGGCCGAGGGGGCTTTTCGGATAGTCCGCTCCATTTTCGGGAGGAAATTTGCTGACATCGAGTTTGCGAAGCATGTCGATGGCTTCGAAGGCTTCGACACCGGCTCCATGAAGGGCTTGATCGACGGACTGAGCGTACATGGCTTCGAAGCCGCCTTGAACCACGTTGGCTGACGACGCGGACTGCGGCTGCACTTTAAATTGCCGGAGATCGGGAAGAGCGATGGCGCCGGTACGGCCGCGCAAAATGCGGGGGAGATTCTGGCCCATGGCAACCGCGCGAAAGGGGGAGGCGTTTTCTTCGGGGATGGCGCCCAGCGCGCGATCGAGCCAGCCATCTTCGGTGGCTTTTACGCCCGGGGTGCCTGACTCCATATAATCCTGTGCATCAAAGTGGGAGCGCGTAGGATCCGGCGACCCAGCCGCATGTACGATGGCCAATTGATTTTTCTGAAAGAGTGTCGCGAGGGGCGACAAGCTTGGATGAAGACCGAAGTAGCCATCGAGGTCTATGGCGGCACCGCTTCTGCCGCGCGTTGGCTGCGGAATCGCGATGGAGGGACGCAGGCGATAGTAGTTGGGTTCGGCAAAAGGGACAACGATGTTGAGGCCGTCTGCAGCGCCACGCTGAAAGATCACGACGAGTTGCTTTTTCCCAGCGGAAGGCGTTGCAGCGATGGCGCGCTGAAGGAACGCGGGAACGGTGCTAAGGCCAACGAGAGCGATACCGCCCTGCTTCATGAAATATCGGCGCGAAAATCTGGCCGGCCGGATGCCTTCGCAACAGTAGTTACTCGTCATCTTTCACCTTCGTTGGAATTCAGGTGCGCCGAGAACTAGACCAGTGACGACACCGAGATCGACCTGCTTGACGGGTCATCCAGTTTAGCCTGGATAATTTGCGGACTCTCTAGTTGCTTCTGCAGAGTATCGACGGTCGCGGGAGCGATCTGGCCGCCGAGCAGCAGTTGTACGGCGCGTTCCAGAGCGGCTTTGGGATCGGTGGTGGAATCGCTGCCGAGAAAAGCGACGACGTCGCTTCGCGAACCGCGGACCTTATTGCCCGCAAGCGACAGAGAAAAATTCAGGCGATTGAGGAGGGCCCCGGTATTCACCCAGGCTTCGGATTGGTCCGAGTATCCGGTGGGCGGCTGGCACTGATATAGGGGTTCGCCGATGCGGCCAACCCATTGCACGAGCGGCATGGGGGTGTCGACGTCGGTGCCAAGAGCACGCGCGGAGGTGACAACGAGCTCGAAGGGAGTCTTGACCTTGGCGCGATAGGCTTCGCGGGTCCAGAATTCCGGCGAATAGATCATGGTGCGCATCACTTCACGGACGTCGCCGTTGCTCTTGAGAAATGACTTCGACATGCGATCGACGAGCGAAGGTGAAGGGTTATCGGAAACAAAGCGGCGCGCCAGTTTCTTGGAAATGAATTTCGCGGTGTGGGGATTCTTGGAGAGCAAGTCGATGACTTGCTCGCCGTCTTTCATTCCGTCAGAGTGAATCTTTTTGCCCAGCACTACCTTGGGATCCGGGTCGTGAAGTTTTTCTTCAAATTTGAAGACGGGATACTGGCGGGGTTTTTCGATGGTCCATCCGGTAAAGCAGCGGGCCACCTCGGTGACGTCTTTTTGCGTGTAACCGCCGTCGACGCCGAGCGTGTGCAATTCCATCAGTTCTCTGCCGTAATTCTCGTTCAGGCCACGTTCCTGTTTCTTGGGCTTCTGCTGCGGCGCGGTGTTTTGGGAAAAAGGACGAGGACGGCCTCCGCCGTTGGGAAGGCGTTGCATCTGGTGCATGGCGCGTTGCTGCGCTCGACGCTGCGCAGCTTCTGGATCCGCGCTCAGAAAATTGTCGAGATAGAAAAGCATCGCCGGGCTCTTGGCCGTGGCAGTGACAAGGTCTTTGAATTTGCCGAGAGCACGAGGCTGAATTACGTCGCGTTCATACGACGTGAGATACCACTTCACTTCGCCCTTGGCGGCGTAGACATTGAAATGGTTGAACCAGAAATCGCCCATGACCTGTTGCAATTGGCGCTCACTGTAAATGGCGCGAGTCACTTTTGCCATGGCTAATTCTTCGACAACCCGCTGCGGCCGCCTGCTCTCGTCGGAGATGGCCCGGGGTACAGCATTGGGATCGACGCTCAGTGCGTCCTTGCCGGCGGGCCCCGCGGTGGCGGGATTGAGTTTCATGGGCGAGGGTGAATCGGTGGAAGCAGTCATGGCGGCTTGAGACGATTCGCTGGTTGAAGAGCCTTTGTCCTGATCGGAAGACTTGCCGACAGTCGATGTTGCGTCCGATTGTTTCTGAGCGACCTTCTGTGCTTTGAATTCTTGTTTAGAGAGGCCGGCTTGCCGGGCAGCCTGCTTCGGGTTGGGATACTCCGCGATAAGTTGCGCGCTCGACATTCTGAGAGTCGGATAAACGTTGAGGCGGGATTCAACAGCGGAGTCGCTGATGGAACCCGGGTTGAGTTGTTGATCGATCCATTTTGCCAAGCCCATCTGTTTGATACGTTCGAGATCGCCGGGGCGTGGGCCGTACGCCAGGCGATTCAAAGCGTGATAGATCGCTTCGTCCGTAGTTAGTTCGGTGACCGGTAGACGCTTCAGGATAGGATCGGCTGCGTGCGTTTTGTTTCTGACCGGTAACGGGAAGGTGTACGCAGGGAGATCCCACTGGCTGAGAAAGAGTGATAGCGCTAGAACAATAGAAATAGTCGTTCGGAGGATGAAAGCGGGAAGGGTTGTGCGACCCGCCAGAGGTCGGTGGAAGTGGAGGTATGGCTTCGGCTGCATGGCTAAGTTTAACCCCATGGGAGGGGGAAAGTTTTGAGTGGTTGGAGAGAGTTTCGCAAGTTTTATGGGAAGTGACATGGCCAAGGTTCAGCCAAATAATCTACGTGCAGACTCTGAAATTTCGTATACCACAACACGACTTCGCGCCAAAAACGCCTTACCTCGAGTTCGGATGCCACTCTTGATGGATAGAGCAATCAGTCGATCAAAGAAAACTCCGTCTCCTGTGGCGCGGCTTGATTGTTAGCACCATCAACGGCAAGTAGGACGAGCCGGTAGCTACCAGCTGGCAAGTCCTTGATTTGCAACTTGAGTCCAAAGGGGACGACGGCATTCCCCTTCTGCACGAATTCCTCGAGAGGAACGGCGCCAGTAAAAAGAACTTCCTTGTTGGATTTGTCAAAGATCCGATAACCCGCGCCAACTTTTGGCGGAGTAGCGGACATCAAAGAAGGAGCATAAAGCTCGGAGTAAAGAATCGCGTTGTCGGATTTCTTGAATTGATATTTGGCTGCGGGAGTGACTTGCATGCCCTTGACGATGAGAGGGGTGCGGTCTTCCAGCAACGTGGCGTCGACATCGCTAGAGATTTGATCGACGCGCTGGATGTTGTTGGATAAGACGATGCTGCCAAGAGTCAGATTCTTGCCGTCATAGGGTGCGATGGTGACCGGAGTTTCAAATTTGCCGAAATGCTCGCCACCTGCGCTAAGGATTACGGTGAGTTTGTAGGTTCCGGGAGCGGCATCGAACTGATTTTGGTAGTGGTAGGTGTCCTTCGTGAAATCTTTCCACTCATCTTTTTCGAGATTCAAGTCAAGCGTGTCGCTGAAGCGAGCGCCGACCGATCCATCGGGCTTGTAGGCAATCCCGAGGACATTGACGTTGGAGTGGTACTTCCCTTTTTCCTTGTTGAAGTTCAACGAATCGCCGGGAATATCCATAGCCAGGTTGATTCGAGCGACGTTTGGGGCAGTGTAGAAATAAGGAACTTGCATCGCGCCTTGAATCGTGCCTGGCTGCGAACCGGTCGCCTGAACTTCCATCTGCTTTTCCAGTGGCTTGCCGACGAGCGGATCAACGGGACGAGCATTGCAGTAGCCGCTGCGAGACCTCACTTCGGTGCCGCCCTTGTTCAGTTTCACTTTCAGCGTGTGGCAAGTACCTTCCGTCGAGGCCTGCGGGACATAACCGAGAATGTAGAACTCGTTTTGTTCACGTCCGATACGTTCCAAGCCTCCGAGAAGATCGTTGGTATTGTAGATCGAAAAACCGCCGGTACCTTCGGCAAGAGCCTGAAGGATTTGCTGATTGACGGCAGTCGAAGGAGGTATGGGGGGAATGATAGTACGCGGCTGATTCAAGGGATTGTTGGCGTAATAGTTTCCGTAATTGCTGTTGGTAGGTCGGCCACCGGTTCCGCCGGTGGTGCCGCCGCCTCCCTTTCCACCGCCTGGCGTTCCGCCGGTTCCGCCTGTTCCGCCTTTGCCGCCGCCAGGAGCTCCTCCACCGGTTCCGCCTTTGCCGCCGCCACCAGTGCCTCCACCTGGTGCACCTCCTCCACCTGGTGCGCCACCGCCAGGTCGACCGCCACCGCCGCCGCCAGGAGCTCCGCCTCCACCACCCGGTTTTTGGGGATCGGGATAAGCTGAAGCCAGAGAATAGTTGGCCATAACCAGCTTTGGCCGCATCGAGTTGGATGAGGCGATCGAACGAACGTACTGTAGAGTTCGGTCCGACGGCGATTGTTGCCGATAAGTGCTCCCGCCGGGCGCGGTCGCAACCAATCCGCGAACGTCGAGAGAATAGATGGCGATGTTGGCTTTGTTACAGGCATCGATGGTCGCGGTCAATTCCGACAAGCGCTCGGCATCCAACGGAAAGCCGGCCGAAAAGAGAATGAGCATCTTGCGCCCGGGCACGCCGCGAAGGTTTTTGGCAAGGCTGCGGATAGAAAGCAGCATGGAACGCGCCCCGAGATCCGCTTCAGCACTGCCAAGCCCACTAGGGAGTATCGGGGTATTCGAGGCGAGGAGTGCGGATTGCGAAGAACCCGGACCGTTGGTTTCAATGTTCGGATTCTGGATTCCTGTGACAGCCGCTTGCAGCAGCTCCGCGTTCGCGGTGAAATTCTGCTTGATGCGGAGACTTCCACCAAACTCAGCGATGGCCATCATGCGGTCGGGGGAGGCGTTGTTTTCGATGAATTTCTTAGCGGCGGAGCGAGCCTGAATCTGATCGGGCATACCCATGGAAGAATTGTCAAAGAAGAGGACGAGGTAGCGCTTTTGACCGCCGCCGGGGTTCGTGGTCGGATCAGAACCGAAAGAGAAACTGGTGATAGTCTGCTCTTTGTTGTCTTCATAGACTTTGAAATCCTGCTGTGTCAGGCCGTGCAGGTAATTCCCCTTTTTATCGGTAACCACGGCATCGACAAGGACTACTCGAGACTCGGTCTTGATCACGGGGAGCGGAGCCGTCGCGGGGGCTTGTTCCGCAAGAGCAGGAGGCTTGGCGGCGTCCTGCGCAAAGACGGGTGCGGTAAGAATGCTGAGGGCTAAAACTAGTGCGCCGAAGGTAGCAGAAGTCATTCGGCTGGACTTTGATGCGAACAGGGTGCGCATGGTCGCCTCCTCAAAATGGTATTTCAACCGCTCCGTTTCGTGCGGCCATCTGAGCTCCTTCGGAGTCCCTGACGACCTGGCGAATCATGTATCTGCCGGGCTTGACATCGAAACTGGATTTAACAGTAAGACCAGAGCGAATTAACTTTTCATAGGTAGAGTCGAGCAGTTTCATGGTGACGACCTTTTCGCCGCCGGTTACATAATTACCGTTGTCGTCAAAAATGACGGTGGCAAGGACCAGGTTGTCGAAATTGCGACCCTCGTTCTTGCGGAAATGAATTCCTTTGACATCGAGGCGG
>CAVUHY010000012.1:0-322762 GCA_963741365.1 Candidatus Acidiferrales bacterium
AGGTCCCCGTGCCGGACTTGCTGTTCCAGTTGCTCGAGTCTTTGTGTCGACCACACGTCCTGACTCGCCACGTTGAGAACATCGAGGGAGGTTCGCAAGTCAAGGAGTATGCCTAGCAAGTCCTCTTGAGGGGCCGCCGTGATGTATTCCTCGTAAGCCAACTCATATTGACTCCATTGCTTCGTGGCATTGCTGGTGTCTTGAGAGATCGCATTCAGGTGCCCCTCGATCTGATGGATCAGCTCTTGGGGGGCCTTGGAGGACTGACGGAGTATTTTGAGTTTGTCGCGCAGCAGTTGCGTTCTGGAGGAGAGGCGGAGTTGATCGGGGTTCTGCCTAAGTATGCGGATACCTAGAGTGGGTAGTGCGTTAACGATTTCCATACTGGATCCTTTCACGGCTGATTTGCGGGAAAGCTTCTTTTAGACCTGGCAGCATCCCCACACAACTGGGGGAATCCCTAGTGGATGGAGTAATGGGGTGGAGTAATGCATGGGGACGTAATAGCTGAATTGGTGGTACCGCAACCGCCATACGGCAGAATTAGGACAAGCGTTTTTTAGGTGATCGCGCTCCTTCACCACTTTGTCACGCTGGTAAGCTCTCAACTCCGAGTAGAAGTTGCTGAGCGAGGGGAACGCTTGAGGTTCTCTGCGTGCATTAGCTGATCGCAGGCATGAATTCCCGCTTCCACTCCTTTGAAAGCCGTTTGGATGTTTAAGCCTGCTCGCCTGTACGACTCGCGTTCTGACGAGTTTACCTATCGTGAGGAGCCATGCAGAAATACTTACTCTGTCATCTTTATCTACGCATTCAGATTGCCATAATCGTGTTTCTACGATTCCAGCTGTTAGTTTGAAACATAATAAGCTACTTTCTCCTCGCCCTCTTCCGTGTGATACACCGTTACTATCGTACCTTTTGCTATGCCCGCACCCGTAGCTTTGCCTGCGTCTTCCAAAGCCTTCCCACCTAACTCAAACGTCTTTTTTGCTCCATGGACATTCTTCACTACGATGGTCTTGGTGTCTTTATCAAATTTTTCAACGGTGCCCTCCGTAGCCTTGAAGCCCTCCTCGCTAATCTTGCCGACTTCCATCGCAGCTTCGTCAGCGCCTTGTCTTGTGGTCCGTGCCACAATTTGCATTCCTTCTCTTAAGCCGTTGAACCCGTCCTTGGTTCCTTTCACCGTTGCCGCATCCGTTACCTTAATCGTGTGCTCCGTTCCATCGGCAGTCTGCACCACAATTGTCTTCGCGGTGCTGTCCGCTTTCTTGATCGTTCCGAGAATTATGTTCACCAAATCCTGCGCCATGCAGATACCCATCGTCAGCATCGCGCAAACTGCAAAGTATCCCAATTTTTTCATCGTCGCAGACCTCCTAATCATCCGTTTACTCGATCTTCGATCAGACACGTCACCGAAAAACTATGGTCTTAATCTGACGCGGATCTAGGACCCACGGCGAGACGACGTCTCGCTGTAACGTACCCAAATCCTCTCACTTTTTCGACAGAAAAGAGCTTGTGTAGCTGTTTACTGGGGTGCGCTGGGGGCCGCTGCTCTGCCAAAGTCCTTCTCCTAATTAACTGATGATTTCTTCAACCCTGGTTGTTGGCTCTCGAACCGATTTCACTCTTTGTCTCGGCCTCCGCGCTCTTCCAAAGGACTCGGGTGCCCAGATGCCTTGACATTGATTGCGGCCGTCGCTGAGGCGTGAACGATGTAACGCAACGGGGCGCTTCCCACGAAATAGAAGGGATAACAGGTTACGAGTGTGATGGATGATTTCGGCCGTGGAGCCAGAACAGATACGTCTTCCGGGGGAACGATGCGGATCTCGTCCGCAACGTAGCGGGTGTTTCCTCGTTCCGTGTAAAGATCGAAGTAGTCGCCCAGGTGAACATCCTGGAGTCCCCGGAAAAATCCATCTCGATGCCCGGCGATTCCAATGTTCCCCTCTTCGCCCGGAGCCGGCGTGCCGTCAATGTGGCCGACGGCACGATTCAACGTCAGATCGTTGGTACCTTCCAACACAGGAACTTCGAGCTCGATTGAGGGAATCCTTAGCACCCCCAAAGGCGCTGGACTGCTCGTTGTTAAGCTGGTCTGGTAGGCTTCAACGCGCTTGGGTGACCAGAGACGAAAATCTGGGATGCCGGGACTCTGCTGATGGGGGTTGCCGGGCTGGCGGAGGGTCGCTGCCTGATTGTGCCAAAATTCCCGAACTGTCGCATGCGCGTAAACCAAGCTATAGATGCGGACCGCGGCGTACACACACACCAGTAATAACCCCAAGAGCAGCAGGAGCCGTTCGAAGCCGCTGATGGTCTTCAAGATCTTGCCGCGCATCATAGGTTGTGCCACCCGAACAAACGCGTAATCTCCTTCCGCCTGTTTTTGGTGGATTGAACTTAGCTTTAGTTACTAATTTAGGCTGATTCTAGCGCGAGGTCTCCCGATATGTCCAAACTAACTCTGTGTCAGTACAGTAGAAGTCGCTTGAACTTGACTACAAGCGTTAGTTTGGACCGCATTGGGCAGAACTAGGCTGCCGGCTGTTATTGTTTGACTGGCGTACGCTCATTCGTTGCGGCCAACTTTCCTCCCCCCTCCAGCGCCGCCACCAAATCCTTCGATCCCGATCCCCAGCGCGAGATCGTTTTGAGCGCCTGCGTGAACGGCACATTTAGCGGATGCACCCGCTCTGCACTCAAGATGTACACCGCTCCCGCCAGCGGCGTCGGAATCGACGGCACGAACACCGTAAACCGCCCGTCTCCTAGTTCTTCAATAATGAACGCCGGCACCAGCGCCTCCTCCACCTCCGCAAGCGCCGGCTTCCACGCCGCCTCCCGATCCTCTCCGGCCAGCCGCTGCGTAAGGCTGCGAATCAGCGCATACCCCGGCAACCGGTCAAAGAACGATTTCTCCACCCGATTCCACAACCGGTACCCGATCCGGGTGCGCAACGCCACCCCAATTAGAAAGCAACCCACCAGCACCACCAGCAACGACAGCACCTGATCCGCCGGAAGCCACTTCGGCAGCAATTGTGCGAACGGCTTCATGATCCCCGCCAACGACTTGATGCCCTTCAGCACCAGCAACACCGCCAGATAAGTCGGCGCCACCACCAGCGCCCCCGCCATCAGTCGCCCTAATACAAATTCGCTGAGTTTTTTCATCGAGCGACCCCTCCTTTGACAAGGCCGGTCTCCGGCGGGATGCGATAGGCTCCCAGATTATCGACGTGCTCGAAGCACAAGAAAAAGGAGACCGGCAATGCAGAAGAGTAGCACTATGCGGGTAAGGGTAAGCAGGATTTTCAAGGGCGGTCAACTCACCATTGGTTTGGATCTGGGAGATCGTTCCAGTTGCTACTGTGTTTTGGATGCTGCGGGCGCGCCCCGAGTTAAAGGGTGAGCTTCGACGCCAAATATCTGAAGCCACAAACAGCTTGAGCGTCTCTGATCGAGTCCGCTGGGGATCTTCTCTGGCGGTGGCCGTCAGGTTCTCGAGCAAGTATAGTCTTCAGTAAAGGGGCTATCAGACTAGTCGGTACTATGAGCCAGTTGTGTGGAGCCGAGGTGTGGCGCGGTCGGCCTGCATGCTCGCCGAGTCGCCAATGTGACCTTCTACACCGAAGGCTTCAGCAGCTTCGTTGCCTCCGCCACTGCTTTGATTGCTACCGGGTGGAGCGAACTGCCTTCGTCGTTCGGTGCGACGTCTGCACGAACGGTACGCTCACGGAGTGCCAATCCGTTCTTCCGTTCTACGCTCCCGCATCCGCATGCGAACGGAGAATTGTGCTCCAATTTATTCAACTGCTTCTTTGACGGATTTCTTTTTGGGGCTGTGGGACACGCGAGCACAAACGGTTGTTCCGCGCTGCAACCCGGACTCAATGGAGAGTTCTCCGTTTACCAGCTTCAGGCGTTCCCTCATGCTGGTGAGGCCGAGTCCCTCCTCGGCGAAAGCTACTTCCGGCTCAAAGCCAATACCCGCGTCATGTACTTTCAGCTCGATCTCGTTTGAGCCACCCCTGATTGAGACCTGGCACTGCCCTGAGCCGCTATGCTTGGCCGCATTCTGCACAGCTTCTTGCAAAACGCGAAAGAGACATAGGGAAATCTCCTCCGACAGTTCTGCCGGGATGCTCTCGGAGTGAAAATCAATCTCCATACCCTGCTGTTCGGAGAACTCCCTGCAAAACCCAGCGGCCGCGGCTGCGAGCCCGAGATGTTCTAACTTCGACGAATGCAGGCGATGAGACAAAGCCTGGAGATCGCCGCAAAGTTCCTGGACCTGTTTGCTCGCTTCCCCGAACTCGAACCTGAGTTCAGTCACCGACGCTGGAGGACCGTGCCGCAAACCGTCGAGTTTCATCGCAAGCAGCGCGATTCGTTGACTGATGTCGTCGTGAAGCTCTCGCGCAATTCGCTTACGTTCATCCTCGTGCGCTTGGATCAGCTTCTGATTCACCTTAAAAAGGGCCTCTTCCGTCTGTATGTGGTGAGTAATGTCTTCGGCGAAGATGATAATTCCTCCCTGCAATCCGTCGGTGTTCCTCCAAGGACGAAGCTCCCAGCGGACCCAGGTGGTGCCGCCCGCACGATCCCAGCGGTCTTCGTCGGCTCGCAATGTTTCTCCCTGAAGAGCACGGCGGTGCATCTCTTTCCACCGGTCGGGAAGGTCTGGAAAGAGTTCGTAGTGCGAACGCCCGAGCACTTGAGAACTTTCGACCGAGTAATCCTCGCACCACCGATCACTTACTTGGAGATAGCGCATGTCACGGTCAAGCATTGCCACTCCCGCTGGTACGTTTTTGACGAAAATCTTCAGCAGTTCCTCTTGCACTTGCAACGCGGCCGTCTGCTTTTCCAACGCTTGATTCGTCTCGAGGATTACCCGTTCTGCTCGCTTTCGCTCAGTCATGTCGTGAGCAATTTTGCAAAAACCCACTAACATCCCAGCGGAATTCTTAATTGGAGAAATACTCAGAGAGACATCGACCCTCCTTCCTGTTTTCGTGACACGAATCGTTTCGTAATGCTCAATTTGTCCTCCCGCTCTCAGTCTCGCGAGAATCCTGTTCTCCTCATCTCGTAACTCAGGCGGAATAAGAATGGTAATTGGCTGTCCGACAGCTTCTGCCTCCGTGTACCCGAAAATACGCTCCGCACCTGCATTCCAACTCACACAATAACTGCGTCCAGCTTCTTGGAAATGATCGCATCCTGCGATGATTCGACGATAGCGGCGTGCCTGAACCGGGCTTCTTCTGCCGTTTTCTGGTAATGTCCTCCACCATCGCGATTACCAGCGGAGCTGGAGCGTTGTTCAACAGAGAAATACTCAACCGTCCCCAGACCAAGGAGCCGTCACGTCGAAGATACCGCTTCTCTAGTTGGTAGTGATCTATGGAACCATCCCGCAATTGCCGAAAAAGACCCCAGTCCCTCTCAGCATCTTCACGAGGAGAAAACTGAACACAGTGTTTGCCGCGTAATTCCTCTTCGCTGAAACCTAGCATCGAGCAAAAGGCGGGATTTGCAAAGAGAGGCTGCCCGTCGAGGTTCTCCACCACAATACCGATGGGGCTGGCGTCGAAGACGTCACGGAAAAGCTGAATATCCGGCAGGCGCATTTGCCGTGCCTCGTCTACTGGACATCGAGCTACTTAGCCGGAACAACAATGATGAGCAGTGTGGCACCCTGTCTTGGCGGTTCGGGCGGCGGAGGTGGCATCGTCCCCGTACGTTTCACCTCTTGTGACACAACCGTTTCAGGCGTCTCCGTGACCGCGGTTGCCGAAATCTTCATTCCTTCTTTAAGGCCCCAAGCGTCGGTCTCCTGGCCGTCGACATTGAATTTCTGGCCCTTGGGAATGTTAAAGGACTGGTTCGTACCATCTTCCAAGGTGAGGATGACTGAGTTCGGTGGATTGACGCGCCAGACTTTACCGGTCACGGTCTTTACGGTGTTGATCATTCTCGGTGTGGTGCTCGTGATCGTGGTCCGCTGCAGCTTCATGCCAGGTTTGAGATCGTGAACCGTCAATTGCTTGCCGGCGACAGTTACGGTTTTGTCGTCTGAAACATTCGGGAAATGTCGAAGCTCCCCGTCGTCGGTCTTGACGACGAGATCGCTGCCGGAAACATACACCACCTCCGCGGTCTCGATCTTGACAGTTTGGGAAGTCAGGCCCTCTTCGACCTTTGTTTCTGTTTTTACTTGCGAATTTGCGGAAAACGCCAAGGTGATGCAAAGAACGCCCACCCCGTACAGGCTACCTGGGATACGTGACCAGCCTTTGCTTGAAATCATGTTTGATTCTCCTTCGATGATGGCTTTCGTAATCTAATTGGCCTTCCCGTGGATAATGAAAGCAATCGTCGTACTAGGGCCTTCTCTACCTGAGCCCCACCCGCGCCACCGGGACTCCCGCCTGCATCAACTTACGTCGCTCCTTCCGGGTAGTGTACGCGCTCACAGTAGCAAACTCTAGTTGCCTGGCCCTCATCCGGTTGGTAACCCACTGCTACGATTTAGCCGTTTTATTCAGATCGTCGTCCTTGTAGTACTTCGTACCCTGCAGGGTCAGCTGAAGTGCGAGGCCATTCTTGGTGATCTGGTAGACCCATACTCCCGGGGCAACTTCAGCCGCTCCCGAGTAAGCTCCGCCCTTCTCGCCCGCTTTGGCGGCAGCGTCCGCTTGCCCTGAACCGGACCAACCGGAGTCCAGAAATTGTGCCAAGGCCTTATCGTTCTCGAAGATGAACACTACGACATAGTCTTTCACTCCCATGCCCAGACCCGCACCGGCCGAAGCCATCTTCATGAAGGTTTCTTGCTTGGTCTTGTTGTTGACGGCCAGTCCTGAACCGCGTGCCGTGCTCAATAGCAATACGTTCACCCCCATGTTGTCAAAAACGGCATATCCCGCCGCTTTCTGGATAGCTGCTTGAGAAGCGGGTTCCAGCTTGTACAAGTCCTGCAAGGCCTCGGCTGCCATCTTGCGGGTTTTCTGTCGTTTTTCTTCATTGTCGTCCGCGGCGATGCACATGCCTGTGGACAGCAGGGCCACGGAAAGAATGGAAGCGATCGTCCTGATCTTCATGGAATTCTCCTTCTAGAAGGACGCTAATGAGGTGCAAGGCAGGAAACAACTAGGGATTTCCCTAATCACCGAGACTAGTTACTTAGGTTTTTTGATCGGAGTGTGAGGCATGGCGAGCCAGGTACTCCCGATTTATAGCCGCACTCTGTACGCGATTATATGCAACTTGGTTCGCTAAAACGGTACACATTTATATGTTCCTAGTTACCGGCGTTGGACAAACCAACTAAAGCAATCTTGACGGGGGCAAAACTAGCGGTTAGCGTGGTAAAGCTTGCCGCCCAAAGACGGAAATGTGAGAGGTGGATCGCCTCAACTTGCCCGATGTTCCGCTGATGATTCATGTTGGGGCGCTGTCTCAACACCACAAAAAAGCTCTGGCAGCTGCCGAATTCGTTAGGGACTCCGCGTTAATCGGGACGTGACACTTGAAAGACAACGGACTTCGTGGGTGCGCAGCTTGGCCTTACCTTTTTTGGATATTGGCGATGCGCTCGGCGAGTCCAAGCGTCTTCAACACCCCAGGAGTCGCCTCGTCCGTCGCCAGAAGTTCATGACAGGTGCTGCAGTCCTGCATGATCGTCACATTTTTATCGGACGTGGAGTGCGAGCCGTCATGGCATCGAAAACACCCCGGGAAGTCGGTGTGCCCGAGATTGTTGGGATACGTTCCCCATGTAACCTTTAGCTCTGGAAACACATTCCGGTTGTAGATTGCGGCTATCTGAGAGCCGGCAGCGGCGATGTCCTTGGAGCGCTCGGATGAGACACTCGGATTGTTCTGCGCATAGAAATGCGCTAACCCTACCGGGATCATCCGCGAGGCCTCATCGTTGCTGGAATAGTTTGCCTTAAGCAGTTCGACCGCCGTCTTCTTGACGAAAGGCAGCGTTGGAGAAATGCGTCCCAGCCCCATAGCTCTGTCCACAGCTCTTTCCGGGAGCTCAAACGTGTGGGTTGGGCGATTGTGGCAATCCACGCACTGCATCTGATAATGTGGCAAGCTCGCAACGGATTCAGCGGTTGCGCCATCCGCGAGAAATGTTGAGTTCTCGCCAGTCTTCTGATTTCGATATTCGACCCACGGTATCGTCTGACGCTTGGAATCGGCGGCCGCATAATGGATTTCCACTCCGGTGCCAAAGTGTTTTCCATGAATGCCGGCTAGATCTCCGCCACCTATCAGCATCATCAAAACCGTTTGCGTTTGAGTGTTTGTGGCGTCGTCCTGGAAGTGGAAATTCACGCGAAGCTTGACGGCGTCGAATTTTTGGGGCCAATGGCACTGTTCGCAAGTGGCGCTGGCGGGGACCAAGCGGTTGGTCTCCAGTGCGGATTGAATCGGATAGTGAACGCGGCTGAATACAACATCCAGTAATTGCCGGGTGCCGGCCATTTTACTCTGCACCCACCCGCTGACACCCGGAGCAACATGGCAATCCACGCATTCCACATTCGCGTGGGGTGAATTCTGATGAGCTGCAAATTCGGGTTTCATAACATGGCAGCTTTGCCCGCAGAACTGGACCGTCTCCATATGCTCGACTGCGCGGTACGTTCCCTGTGTTCCTATGACGATGTTGACCGCCGTAGTCACGGCGAAGAAGATCGCAATTCTACGAAGATAAGTGCGCCGGTCGGGGCTTACCAGCAAACCCTGCCTGATTCTCCGTCGGGCACTGAAAAGGCCGAGCGCAATCAGGAGCAGGCCGCAGATAAAAACAACCGGTATAAATATGAAGACGAGAATGCCGACATAGGGATTGCTGGCGTGCCCTCGAAAATGGACCGGCAACACGAAGAGCCAGGAGAAGCCGGCTGAGGTTACCAGCGCGACCCCTAACATGCTGATCCAGTTAGACGTGAGGAGCTGGAGTACGGGCCGTTTGGGGTTTTCGCTCATGCTTCTTCACCTTTTCGCGCAACGAATCTTTTTTCTGCTGGGAGCAAGAATCGAATGCTTAGCCGAAAAGCACTCGCTCAATTCTGAAGCATTCAAATCCCAGCGGCGCGCCGGGCTACAACCCATACAGTGACGACGCCAACCTTTTGAGCCCGCGATCTTGGGCAATGAGGTCAAGATGAATCGACGTCCAGTCAGCAAGAAATATCACTTCATCTCCTTCACCAACGTAGGTCTTAAGATAGCCTCTGCAAGAGTCACAATAATCGATTCGGAGAGCTTCTCCTTCGACGGCAAGGATGGCTAAACGGTAATTGTTTTTGTCAGTGCAAAACGGACAGCCAGTTCGACGATACCACCAGCGCGTCGCGCAATGGCCACAGGAAAGATAGCGTCGGCGGTCGGGATCGGTGCCCACTAACTGACCCATCGAGGGCAGCGCTCCACAAGTCGGACAGTAACTACGGAACCAGCATTCCTCTTGGCGCCAGCGCGCGAATGCATCCGTCACTGGGCGGAGATACTTGGCGAGGGCGTTCCAGCCAAGATGGTAAAGCAGACCCGAATGAGCGGACGGAAACGTGCGTTTGCCAAGCAACACCGCTACAACATTCCGAACGGCATCGTCCGACTGGCCGAGAATTTCGGATCGAAGGGACCGACATTCTTCCGCCAGTGTACTTGGCAACTCGCTTGAAATTAGCCGTTCGATCAGAGATTGCAGCATAAATCCGGCTGGTCGAAGATCGATTGCAGCTGTCAAACTGTAAAGTAATGGCACGCCTTTAGAAAAATCATCGGCGTAGTTGTCCCAATTGGGGATGCCAGGGCACGCATCGGGTCCATCGGCCAACGCGGCCTCTATTTCTGAATGAAAATATCCCACCGCCTGAAGGTGCGGATATTTTGCGAGCCAAACATCATAAGTCATGCCCTCAATGTCAAACCTCCTCCTTAGGAAGCACTGGCACCAGTCGTGCCGCGAGGCCAAAAAGAAAAATCGTGGCGGCGATCAGGCCGATCGAAATCCCCCACTCGACCAACGACGGCGCGTAGCTCTCTGGTGCGCGCCAAGGCATCCGGCCCCGAAAGGTCATTGCGAAGAGGACGACGTTCATGCGGTTGTAGGTCACGCCGAGCACCGCGAGGAGTGCCGCGACGAACAGCACGTTGCCACGCTGTCGAAGCGACCTGCCGGCTAGCAGGACGAGCGGAAGCACGCCGCCGAGGAGGATCTCTGCCACGAAGGCCATGCCGAGCCTTCCGGCGAAGACTCCGGAGAGCTGGTTGCGGAGCGTCATGTCTCCAAGGCGAAACACGAGGTAGACGAGCAGCGCCCAGAATGTGATCTGTCCGACCGAAGCAAGCCGGGTCATCTGGAGCGGGCGGTGCCACCCCTTCGCGATCCACATGTCGATGAGGATCACGAGCGCAGTGCCGGCCACGATCGACGACAGAAAGAAGGAGACGGGCATCACGGGAGACCACCACTGCGGGGCGAGCATGTTCGGCATCAGCAGGTACAGGGAGCCGAGCGAGCTCTGGTGCATGGTCGACAGTGTGACGGCGGCGATCGCGAGCATGATCGGTTCGGCCCCCTTGTCCCGCGCGCGGAACATCCACGCTAGGAAGCCGAAGATCACGGCCGTCGCGAGAGCGTAGATTAGGTTGCGCGAAAGCAGGTAGACGAACAGCGTCACCGCCGCCGCCACGTAGACGCCGTTCCATCGCCGCCAGGCCGCTGCCGCCCGCTGGAATCCCCAACGCTCGAAGGGAACCGGCAGGAATTCGAGCAGGAGGATCGTAACGTAAAGGCCGACGCACCAGGCGACCTCGAACATGGCCGAGTGCTCCGGAGCCTGCAGGCCGAGTTGGTAGAAGTGCCAGGGCAGGCCGAGGTCGGCGATGAGAGTGACCGTCACGAAGGAGTAGCTCAGGAGGCCCATTAGGACGGCTGTGCGACCCAGCCCGTAGAGGTCTTTTCGCTGGAAGACATAGATCACGCCGGCCATCGCGAACGCGCCCGCGGCCACCGCGATCCACACCAGGTCGAAGAGGATCCACAGGCCCCACGGGTAGGTGTCGGAGAGGTGCGTGCTGCCGCCGAGCCCCAGGGCGAAGCGCGCGACCAACGAGACGCCGCCGAAAGCCATGAGCAGGAGGAGGACCCAGTTGAAAGGGGTCATCAGCTTGTTCCGGAGAGGCTCGAAATCGACGTGGCCGTGGTCTTCGGCATGTTTCGAGCAGCCGATCCGTCTGCCACCGCCTGAACCCGCTTCCGGAAGAAGGCGTACGCGGCGCCGAGCAGGGCGCCCACGGCCATCACGGCGGGGGGAACGGCGCCGAGCGCCGTCTTGGTGAAGGCCGGAAAGGGCTTCTCCCCGTACGTCGGGAAGCCGAGTTTCTCGAACGGCACGGCCGACAGGTACAGCACGCTCGTCCCGCCCAGCTCCTTCTCTCCGTAGACGTGGTCGACGTACTTGTCGGGCCGGTCGGAGATCCGCTTGTGCGCGAGCGCCAGCATCTCGTCCCGGGTTCCGTAGCGCAGGGCGTCGGCGGGGCACGCCTTGACGCAGGCGGGAGTCGCGATGCTTGTCGGCGAACCGCTTGCCCGCGTCGTCGGACAGCGGCTTCCCGTTGAACGCGATCGGCACCGGCTGATCGGCGCGGTCGGCGCAGTGCGTGCACTTCGAGATCTTCGGGGCGCGCGTGTTCCATTCCGCGGTCGGCACGTCCCAGGGACACGCCAGCATGCAGTAGCGGCAGCCGATGCACTTGTCGACCTCGTACGACACCGGACCGTCGGGCTGCCGGTAGAGCGCCGTCGTCGGGCAGGCGGAGACGCAGGCCGGCTCCAGGCAGTGGAGGCACCGCTGCATCACGAAGGCGGAATCCAGGCCTCCCGGCTTCTGCGGGTTCTCCATCTCGTGGAACGCGATGAGCGTGTACGTCTTCGCGCTGAGCGTCGCCGGGTTCTGGAAGCCCAGTTCGGCCTCGAGCTCGGTCTCCTCGCCGTCGCGCTCGTTCCACTGCTTGCAGGCCACCTGGCACGCCCGGCAGCCGATGCAGTTGGTGATGTCGATCAGCGTCGCCCTGATCGGGACCCGCGGCTGCGGCGTGTCGTCATGTGCGTCCCCTCGGGGATCCGGATCTTCGCGTGGCCGGGCGGCCGGCCTTGACTACGTTGACGAGGCACGCCTTGGTCTCCTGGGTCCCCGCTCCGGGATCCGCGGCATCGATCGTGATGTGGTTGACGCTCGGGCCGGTCGAGAGCCCCTGGTAGCCCCAGTTGTACGGCATCCAGACGACGGTGACCTCGCGGTCGCCGATTTTCAGCGCCTTCATGCGGGGCGTGACGAGGGCCTTGACCTCGAGCTCGCCGCGCGCCGACGAGACCCGTGACCCAGTCCCCCGATTTCACGCCGAGCTTCTTGGCGAGAGCGACCGGCATCTCCAGCACCGGTTCGGGAACGAGCTCGTTCAGCCACGGAATGTTCCGCGTCGTCGAGCCGGCGCACCAGTGTTCGGCGACCGTCGAGGTCATCAGCACGTAGGGGAATTTGTCGACGGTGCCGATGGGCTGATGCGACGCGACGCGCGGATACTTGAGCATCGGGTTGCTGTTCACGCTCGGGTGAAGGATGTTTTCCACCGGGCTTTCGACGGGCTCGTACATCTCCGGCAGCGGGCCGTCCTTCGGCACGTAGGCCACGTCGCGCGGATACCCCGGATGCTTCTCGTCCGGGTCCGAGTAGACGGCCGCGAAGAGGCGCCCGACGCCCTCCGCGCCCAGGTGGAAGGCCCGCTGGCCGTTCGGCGTGTCGGGTCCGTCGGTCAGGACGGGGACGTCCGGCACGTCGTATCCCGTCCAGCGCTTCGCCTGCTCGTCCCACCAGACGATGGGTTTCGAGCCCGGATAGGGCTTGCCGTGCCGGTCGCACGACGCCCGGTTGTAGAGGATGCGCATGTTGTTGGGCCAGGTCCACCCGAAGCCCGGATAGAGTCCGAGGCCGCCGGGATCGGTCTGTCGAGTCGCGGCGCTTCGAGAGGTTCTCGCCGTTGGCGAAGACGCCCGCGTAGATCCAGGCGCCGGACGACGTGGAACCGTCGGCCCGCAGATCGCTGACCTTGCGGACGAGATCGCCCGCCTTGAGGCCGGTCTCCGGGTTGTCGCGCAGGGCGTAGCCGTTGATCTCGCGCAGGACGTCCTCGGCCGTGGTGTAGGTCCAGAAGGCCTTCTTGATGATCTCGTCCCTCGGCTCCTTCGAGTCCTGGACCAGGTCGCGCACCGCGCGGAAGACGAGGTCCACGATCTCGCCGTCGGGCCTGGCCTGTCCCGGAGGCTTCACGGCGGCGTGGCGCCATTGCACCATGCCGCCCGAGTTGCTGATGGTTCCGTTCTTTTCCATGAAGAAGGCCGCCGGCAGCAGAATCACCTCGGTCGCGATGGACTTCGGATCGACGCCGGGCCGGCGCCAGAACGCCGCCGTCTCCGTCTCCCAGATCTCCTGGACCACGAGCGTCTCGAGCTTCGCCATCGCGTCGAACGTCAGCTTCAGGTTGGGCACGCGTGACCGCGGGATTCTGGCCGACGATCCAGAGGAGCTTCAGCTTCCCGGCGAGGGCATCCTCGAACATCGGCAGGGTTCCGTAGTCCTTGGCGGCGTTCCGCTTGGGCAGCCAGCCATAGGCATAGTCGTTCTCTTCGGTCGCCGCATCTCCGAAGAACGCCTTGAGCGTGTTGACGAGGTACCGGCTGTCGGCGATCCCGTTCTTGCGCACGTAGTCGTAGATGGTCGGCTCGGCGTTCGACGGAGAGTTGAGATAGCCCGGCATGTAGTTGTAGAGCACCGCCATGTCGCACGCGCCCTGCACGTTCGGCTCGCCGCGCAGCGCGTTGACGCCGCCGCCGGGCTTGCCGATGTTGCCGAGCAGGAGCTGCAGGATCGTGAACGACCGGATCCCCTGCACGGCGGTCGTGTGCTGGGTCATCCCGAGCGCGTAGAGGATGGATCCCGGCCGGTTCTTCGCCATCGTCTCCGCGATCTGCCGGATCTGCTCGGCCGGAATGCCGGTGATCCGCTCGCCCATCTCCAGCGTGTACCGCGAGACGAAGGTCTTCAGCCGCGTGAAGACGCAGTGCGGGTCGTCCAGGCTCTTGGCGACACGCGGCTTGCCCTTCGCGTCGAGCTGGTATCCCCAGCTCTTGGTGTCGTACTTGTGGTGCTCCGCGTCGTACCCGCTGAAGACGCCATCCTTGAAGTCGAACGCCTCGTCGCTCAGGAAGAGGGCGTTCGTGTGGGTCACGACGTAATCCTCGTCGTACAGCTTGTTGACGAGGATGTGGTTGATCATCGTGTTCTGGAACGCCGCGTCGGTGCCGGGCCGGATGCGCGCGTACACGTCCGCCGCCGACGAGGTCCGGGTGTATCGCGGATCGACGTGGATGATCTTCGCGCCGTTTTCCTGTGCCTTCCGAATCCACTTGAAGGCCATGGGGTGGTTCTCGGCGACGTTGCTGCCTTCCACCAGGATCGTCTTGCAGTTCTGCAGGTCGATCCAGTGGTTGGTCATCGCCCCCCGCCCGAACGAGGCCCCCAGACCGGGGACCGTGGGGCTATGTCAAAGTCGGGCCTGGTGCTCGACGTAAGCCAGGCCGAGCAGCCGGGCCGCCTTCTGGAAGAGGTAGCACTCCTCGTTCGTGTTCTGCGCGCCGCCCAGGAAGCCGATCGCGTCCGTCCGATTGACCGGAACTTCCTTGTCGCCGACCTTCTCGGTGGCGATCCAGGTCTCGTCGCGCGTCTTCCGGATCTTCTGCGCGACCCGCGCGATCGCGTCGTCCCAGGAGATGTCCTCCCAGTGGTCGCTGCCCGGCGCCCGATAACGCGGCGTCTGTGAGCCGGTTCGGCGAGGCGTGAGTCGCGAACATGGAAATGCCTTTGACGCACAGCGATCCGCGATTCACGATGTGGTCGAAGTCGCCCTCCATCGTCAATCAACTTGCCTTCGCGTACGGCGGCGACCATGCCGCAGCCGCACGAGCAGAAGTTGCAGGAGGTAGTGAACTCGCTGACGTCGGAAAGCTTCAACTTCTGTGTGCTAGCTTGCACGGCCGCCACATCGACAAGGCCACCCAACGCCAGCCCGGCACAACCGCCAGCCACCGTCCTGAACAACTCTCTACGAGTAACCCCTATCAGAGTCTTTGATGACTCGCCAGCGGTGTTTCCGGTCTGTTCATTCATTCCAAGTTCTTCATTCTTGTTCAGATCCAAGGCTTGCTCCATACTTCATGAATCAGAGATTGCTTCTCAGCAATGAAATTCTTTCATTGGCTGCCATGTCTTCCCAATACAATCACGCTCCAGAAAGGACGAGTGCCACGTCATCTGTCAATCGGTAACCCTGCGGGTATTGGACTGGAACAGAGGGACTCTTCTTTGGAATACCGGTGACCATCCATATTCGTTTCACGGAACGTTTAGCCCTCCGGCGGCCAAGTGCAGCAGGGAGGCTAGCTCTTGAGTCTACCCGAGTCAACTAGTAAAACCCCTAGTTGACTTCAGAAGATTTCGACGATAATCTCCGCGTCGGAAAAGCGATCTTGTTGTCTGTTGTCCCGTTGAAGTCTTGGCTTGAACCTCCCTCCGGCAGCGACGTTCGGCTGTTCGCGAGGCGCCCAGCTTTGTAGTTTGTCATCTTTTCGAGAGAGAGCGGATGCAATCTGATTCGTGCGGACGGAGGTATCTGTCCACCAATAGCCTGAGGAGTTCTATGAAGTATTTGCAGCGGCTACCCATCTCTTATCTTCTCCTAGTGCTGATTCCGGCGCTGGCAGTTCCTTTCCTCTATTCCGGCGACAAAAAGAATACCGCACAACAAACGAAGTCTTCCGAACAGGTCAAAGCATATGTTGCGCCGACGGATCCCAACCTCTATGTGGGTTCCGACACCTGCAAGACCTGCCATGAGGAGATCTACACGCATTTCGCCACTACGGCCCACTTCGCCACCACCATGGACGCGAAGCTCGACGCGCACAAGAGCGTGGAATGGCACGGTTGCGAGGCATGTCATGGCCCGGGGAAAGAGCACGTCGACGGCGGCGGTGACAAGTCCAAAATCTTCACCTTCAAGGATGCCACGCCTCAACAGACCAGCGCGCGCTGCCTGCGGTGCCATCAGTACACCGAAGAGCATGGAAACTACGACCGCTCGATGCACTTGGCCAACGGCATCGCCTGCATTGATTGCCATTCTCCTCACCACGCCAAGGATAGCCAGTTTCTGATGAAGGCGAAGTCGCCCGAACTCTGTTACACGTGCCACATGGATGTGCGCGCGCAATTTGCACGGCCGTTCCATCACCGCGTGAACGAAGGGCTTATCCAGTGCAACGATTGCCACAGTCCGCATGGCACATTCCGGCCGAAACAATTGCGAACCAACGCATCAGGGGACGCGGTCTGTCTCAACTGCCACACCGAAAAACAAGGGCCGTTCGTCTACCATCACGAGGCATTAATCGAGGGCTGCGTCGCCTGTCACACGCCGCACGGCTCGACGAATCAGCGCATGTTACAGCAAAACCAGGTCAACCTATTGTGTCTCGGATGCCACGCACTGCCGGCGGATATTGGTCCGCCGGGGACTCCTACGTTTCATAATCAAGCGCAGAAATATCAGGCCTGCACGCTGTGCCACGTTGCCATACACGGATCGAACACAAGTCAGGTCTTCTTCACCCCGTGAGCCGGAGAAATTCGATGAAGAGCGCAAGCTTCCAGAGAAAGCCCAAATTTGACACCATGGCATTTTCACGTTTTGTGATCGCGGCCTTGATTCTGAGCGGCCCATTCGCGCGGATGTCCGGAGCGCAACAAACAGACGAACAAAAAGGCCTCGATCAAGGTAATTTCAACATCAAGCAAGCCATCGAATTTGGCTATCGATTTACAGATATCACCGGGAACTTGCAAACTTACAATACGCTGGTCAATCTTCAAGATGGACCGCGACTGTTAAATTTCACGACGGAAATGCGCTCTCTTGACAATCGTGGAACGTTTTTTGACCGCTTCTATTTCAGCAATTTCGGGTATGGGGGCGACCCAAACGTTGTTACGGTGCTGCGGGTCAGCAAAAACAAGTGGTACGCGTTTAATGGGATGTTCCGGCACGACGAAAATCTGTGGGACTATTCACTACTGGCAAATCCGTTCAATCCGGCGACCCCCGTGGCCAATGCACCACCTAACTTTAACCCTGTCGTGAATGCCCCGGCGAGTGTTGCCGGGACTCCCGTGATTGCGATGTCGCCGCACTACTTCAATGCACGACGGAACATGCAGAACTATGGCGTAACTTTTCTGCCCCAATCTAAAATCCGTTTCCGCGTCGGTTATGACCTCAACACTAATGACGGGCCGGCCTACACTTCGATTCATCAGGGCACGGAGCAGTTTCTCCTGCAAAACATTTCCACAACATTGACTCAATACCGCCTTGGTGTCGACTTCCGGTTTCTCCCGAAGACCAATATCAGTTATGACCAGATCTGGAGTTATTACAAGACCGATCCAGGGGTGACGGACCAAAACCAACAGTTCAGCGTCGGCGCGGGGTTCCCTCCGGTAGATCTGGGTGTCTCGTGGAATGGCCCGCCGTGCAACCCCGCGTTTCAACCTGGTGGCACCGCAAGTACGAATTGCAACGCATATTACAACTACAACTCGCACAGGCAGACGCGAGTGAACGCACCCACGGAACAAATTAGCTTTCAATCCAATCCGATACCCGTTTTGCAGCTCTCCGGTAAGTTCAGTTATACCGGCGGCGACATGAACGTCTACAACTACACGCAAAATTTTGTGGGACTTGAAACCCGAAGTTTTGTTTCGAATTTTGCTCAATCCGGGCCAATGCAGGGCAGAAATGTGACTTCATATGCGGATCTTGGGGCTACCTGGCAGATCACGCCGATGTTCAGCCTCGTGGATGAATTTCATTACGGCAATTGGCGTGAACCTGGACAGTTCAGTTCCACTGACTGCTCCTTCTTCAGCAACAACAGTCTCATCGTTGCGCCCACTTCCTTCCTTTCAACGGCATCGTTGCCAGCCAATTGTCCACAGCCTCCGAATGCCATATCCGGACCGCCACCGCCATCGCACAAAAGCAATTCCGCCCCGGACATTTTGGTGAACCTGGACAGCAATTTCCTAAAGCAGCAGATCACGAGCAACTTGATTGAAGCACAGGTGCAAATCTCACCGAAAGCCGGGGCCTATTTTGGATATCGCTTCGCGCACCGGGTAATTGCAGATAACTTCTACAACACGCAGAACGCCATTTATTTCCCGAACACCGCGGCTCGTGGAAACTGCACTTTGGTCGATCCGAATCTGCCACTTTCGCCGGCTAACTTGCCGGGGGGTTGCACGCTAAACGGCGACGGCTCGATTTCCTACCAGACCCCCAATCCAACTTTCGGGCCGCCGGACGTGACTGATATCGACTACAACTCGGCTGTTCTGGGCATCTGGGTGAAGCCCTCGCCTAAGTTCAGCCTTAATTTGGACGCGGACATCACCAGCGCCGACAACACTTTTACCCGCGTCAGCCCACTGCAATCGCAGCAGTTCCGAATTCGCGCACAGTACAAAGCGGCAGCCTGGCTTAATCTCAGTGGCTATTTTCGCGGCTCATACGGCCAGAACCCGGTGACCACGGTGAACGGCGTGCAACACAACGAGAATGCCGGTGTATCCGTAGCATTAACACCCACAGAAAAATTCTCAACGCAGCTAGGGTATAACTACAACAAAATCTATTCTCAGATTTATCTCTGTTTCACCAGTACCGCCGCGCAGCCGGGGTTGCCACCCTGCCCGGGACTGTCCGGGCTATTGCAGCAACTTGCGCCGTATACCAGCAGTGTGAATACGGGATTTATCGATTTTCAATGGACGCCGCTGCACCGACTCGCTTTGGACTTGGGTGCAAATATTTCAGCAGCGAGCGGGTCAGAGGTCAATCTGAACCCGCAAAGTACCATCCCGACAGCGCCAACAGGCGCGTTGAACTCGTCGTGGTACGAGCCGTATGGTTCGATTGCCTACCATTTCGCGAAGAACTGGACAGGGAAAGCTTTGTGGAATTATTACGGATACCATGAAGATTCCAACGGATCATACCAGGACCTGTTTGTCCCCAGAAATTTCCGGGGTAACACCGTCACACTGTCGGTGCGATTCGCGTTTTGAAAAGAACTCGTGCGGAACTACTGCCTCCATGAGGTAATAGCGTGAGGCAGAACAACATGAAAAGTAGGGTAGTGTTTCTCTACTCGCTAAGTGCCGTTACCGGCCGATCCCCGGCCACATTTCAAGAACTAAACAGCATCCTCAAGCTTGATGATCGGAGTGCACACACCTATGAGATCACTGTTGGTTCGGTGCACCACATCTCTCGCCGCCGCCTTGACCCTTGCTAGCTTCGGCATCCATTTTCTCTACGCGGACAATGGCCCCGAAATTTCCCAGCAGGCTATGAAGCTGAATCAACGCGGACTCAGCCATCTTCACAGGAAGGAATACGACCAGGCCATCGCCAGTTTTCGCGAAGCCCTGCAAATTCAGCCGGAATATCCGGACGCTCTCGATAATCTTGGCAAGGCGTTGGACGCTACCGGCAAAGATGCGGAAGCGATCGCCGAATTCGACAAAGCCATCAAAATTGCTCCGAACAATGCCGCGGCGTATGCCGACAGGGGAATGGCCCTTTTCCACGAAGGGAAATATGAAGAGGCAGCTGCCTCGTATCGGCAGGCTATCGAGCACCACAAGGACTTTTCCGAAGCGCAGAACGGATTAGGCGCGTCTCTCCTGCGCCTCGGCAAGAGCGACGAAGCGATCGCGGCCTTCCGCTCCGCGATCGCCAGCAATCCCAAAAATGCAGATGCGCCAGGGAATCTTGGCGCCGCACTGCTTACAGCAAATAAGCCAGAGGAAGCTTTGCCCTTCCTTCGCAAAGCGCACTCGCTGCGCCCAGATTCGCCGGGTGTGATGGAAAACTATGCCGCGGCCCTGGATCAAGCCGGGAAGACTCACGAGGCGATTGCGGCCTACCACAAGCTCACCAGCAAGCATCCCGATCAACCGGGGCCGTGGGTGTCTCTCGGACATCTCTACTACAAATCCAAACGCTACGACCAGTCCGCCTTCGCCTTCCAGAAAAGCCTGGCCCTCAAACATGACCAGCCGGAGGTCTTGCTCGCGCTCGGGCAAACGCAGACCGATCAGGGCAAACTCAGCGATGCGATCCAGTCTTATGAGCACTGCCTCGCGCTTAAGCCCGACGAGTTCTATGCGACATACAATTTGGGTAATGCGTACTACGCACAAAAGGAATACGCCAAGTCTGCTACCTATTACGAGAAAGCCTTCGCGCAAAAGCCAGACTTTCATGACTCGCTCGTCGGGCTCGGCGCGAGCCAGTTGGCCGCCAACAAATTGGAAGATGCCATTGCCACCTACAAAAAACTGATTCCGCTGAAACCGGATGATGCGAATGTGCGGTTCAACTTCGGCACTGCATTGTTCAACGCAGGGAAATTTCAGGATGCCGCCGCCAGTTACCGCGAAGCTTTGCGCCTCAACTCGACGTTTGCCCATGCACACTATAACCTGGGGATGGCTTTGCTCCGCCTCAACGACGCCAAGTCCGCTCAAGCAGAGTTTGCCGAGGCGTATCGCCTAGACCGGAGCCTGAAGCCCCCCAAATAGCCAGAGCAGCTTCGGCAGTTCTTGGAGCTTCGTTAAGGAGGCGCTTCAGAACAGTCTTGCGTTGAACAAGGAATTCGCCGTCCTTCCGGGACCGTCCACATGAATTAGGGCTTTCCCTGGTTGTTGCCGTGAACCAGTCACAACTACAATTTGAGACGAGAAAGACTTATTATCCTGAAATGTTTGAAGTGAATCCTCCAACCTTCCCGAAAGGTGCAACCAATGAGGTCGGAACAGCGTCTTGAAAGCTTCAACCCGGACAAATCCTGGACCCCCGTCCCGGAGGAAGACGACGAATAGGCAGCGACTGGCAGCAATGTGAAGTTCTGAATCGTCGACGCGACCGTCACAGTGGTCAGTACCTGGAGGACAAAGGCGTCAGCGTCATCGCAAATTGGACGACGAAAATGAGGAAATAAACAAGGACAACCTTGAAAGGTCTTTCAATCTGCAGTTGGCGAAAAGAGGAGAAAAGAGCTATGAGGCAGTCCATCATTTCTGAGTGTCGCATTGTTGGTGGGAAGTGTCACAGCCACTGTTGCTCAAGATGTTCGCTAATGATTGCTGTCTCCCCCCTCCAGGTATCCCAGCGCCACCCTCGAGCCGAGCGTCTCGTCTGCTTTCACATCTTAGGGAATCCGGCAACTACCCATCTATGATTGCGCAGCGGGCCGCCCTCCAACTACCCAAACCCATAACTGAAGGCGATATCAAATCGCCAGCCTTCCACACTGCGGAACTTCACAGCGAACGCGTACGCATTTTTGGCGTACTCCTGTTCCTCGCAATCGTGGTGGCGGTTCTCACATTTCGCGTCTTTCTACTACATACAACGGTTCTCAACAGTCACGCCACCTGGAATCTAGTCCTGGCCGCTTTTATCGGTCTGTATGAATACCTGATGCTGCGCTTGGTTAACCGGGCTCTACGCCACGATCACGAATTCCCGCGCTTCGTCTGGTTCAGCAGTACAATCCTCGAGACTGCCGTCCCAGCCATAGGTGTCGCGTGGCTGACCTCCACGGACTTCGACATGGCCTATCGTCCTCTGGCCAGCCCGGCAACGCTGCTCTTTTTCGTCTTCATCATTCTTTCGATCCTGCGTCTCGATCCTTGGATCTGCCGCCTGGCTGGCATCACGGCAACCATCAGTTATCTGGCCGCCGCCGTCTATCTCGGCTGGATTCAGCCCACTCCCGGCACGCCCGCTCTCGTGACGCAAACAGACGTCAGCCTGTACGCCATCATCCTGCTCATCAGTGGCGTCATTGCCGGAGGCGTAGCCAGTGAAATTCGCAAACATGTCGAAGCCGCTCTGCGCGAAGCCGAAACCCAGCGGAAACTCGAGCGTGTCCAGCACGATCTCGAAACCGCGCGCGACATCCAGCAAGCACTTCTGCCGCAAACGCCCCCGGAGATTGAGGGCCTCACCGTCGCCGGATGGAACAAGCCCGCCGATGACACTGGCGGCGACTTTTACGACTAGGATTCGATGCCTGACGGACGGCTTATTGTTGTTCTGGGTGATGTTACCGGCCACGGCATCGGTCCGGCGCTGCTGGCCGCCGCGTGCCGCGCGTACGCGAGGTCTAGCTTCGGGGCCAGTAAAAATTTACCGGCGGCGCTCACACAAATCAACGCGGCGATCGCCCGTGATCTGGATCCTAATCGGTTCATCACCTTCGCGGGAGTAGCGTGCACTCCCGGAACTGGTGATCTGGAAATACTATCCGCGGGGCATGGCCCCATCCTGCTCTACTCGGCTTCGCACGACGCTTTCATCGAGATCGAATCGCAGGGAGTGCCACTGGGAATCCTGCCGGAGTATGTCTCTGGGCCTCCCACGAAAATACAGTTGAAAAAGGGCGACATCTTCCTTTTAATCACTGATGGTTTTGTGGAATTTGAAAATCCTGCGCAGGAACAGTTTGGAAAATCCAGGATCAAAGAGACGGTTCGTGCCTCTAGGGCACTCCCGCCTGAGAAAATCATCAAGTCGCTTTACGACGCCACTGTGGCTCATTCGAACGGCACCCGGCAACAAGACGACCTCACCGCCGTACTCATCAAGCGAGACTAGCCGTACCCAAATCACATTTTTGTGAATCACGGTCGAGCTACCAAACAAGTGGGTCTACGCACCGCGCGATCCAAAGGAAGCAGCGCAGTATGGCGTGAAGATCATTCGAGTGGATACTCCCGACATTCTTGGCCAGCCGACGCGTATCGCGCCGTCAAAATAATTCACTGCTGCTGCAGTGCGTCGATCAATCGGGCGATCGTGCGGTTCAGGTTTTCGTCCGAGCGTCGCAACCGTTCAATCTTATTTATGGAGTGCAGCACCGTGGTGTGATGCCTCCCGCCAAACTGTTTACCGATTTCCTGTAGCGATGCCCCCGTGGCCTGTTTGGCGATGTACATGGCTACTTGGCGCGGGAATGTGATCGTCTGTCTGTTACTACGCATTCCAAGGTCTTGATCGCGCAACTCGCGCAGTTGGAAGTACTCTCTGACTTTCTTCTGGATTAGATCGATAGGAACGGGCCTGTATTGGGATGGAGAGACTTGTCGTGGGGCAACCTGAATTTTGGAGGGTTCCGTCCCCCGCGCCCCGGCTGCGGCGAGCTGAGTTGCCACGCCGTGTGAACTTCGGTGGCGCACCAGGCTGGCCCTGCTACACCGTTCCATGACGGCCCACGACAGCACTCTGCGCAGCTCGTCCGTGATCCGCGGATCATCCAGCCGGTGCCTGCGAATGAGCCGCATCGTGAGACCCGTTCGCATGAAGTGGACTATGTGGCCAGAGTGCTGTCGACGCAGTGCGGCAATTTCAGAAGATCCGAGGGGATCGATGCCGCGCTGCAAGAGGTCCATCCAAACCCAGTGCTCCCATTCCTTCCAGCGTGCAGTTATTTTCCGCTGCAAAATGGCAGGAATATCGGGAATGGTCGAGGAGTCATCGGGTCGACGGCGAGTGGGGCGGGCGGTGCCTTCCGCGCACACCCCGATTCCAACTCCCGCAGCCGATCCAACCGCGCCTGCCACACTTGCCTGTGTCCTATCAAATCCAAAGCTCCACGGCACCGTTGATTGCCCTCCAGCTCAGAGGCGCCACATAGGTTGAATTCCTTGTACCACATGATTCAGCGCAGTCGTCACGCAAGTTGAATTTGGTCGTGACTTGTTACAGGCGCGGAGCCTGTTTCTCACCTGTTCACAACAATCCTCGCGTGCCCGTGTCATTGGGTAGCGCTCAATCACACTTCAGAACAGTGTTTGTGGAAAAACGGTCCAGTTTGACGGCCAACGGGAGATATGTAAATTCAGCTTGGCAAGAGCGTGAATGTCACAAATTTGTTGGCGGAAGCGTGACGAATCGAGGCTTCCCCAGACCTTAATTCCTTCCCCAGACCCTAATTCAATGTTGCGAAGGACGAGAAAGCGTGCGAACTATAGCGTGGAGACTCCCATGAAAGTGGACGAAGAAGACTCCCGCGACGAGAAGGTTTCTTGGCGCGATGGCCAGACAGCCTACAAGCGGCAACTCGCCTATGCGCGTCTTGGCATAAAACCCGAAGAGGTGACGTGCGTCCTGTTCCTTCGTGCCGACCTACGACGAATTGCGCGACAGATGTCCGGCGCTTCCCGGTATTGCCCACCTTCTCCGATGCTTTTCACTCCAGTTTGACGTCTTGTGACACAATCGCTTGCGCAACGCACAATTCCGTCGGAGGTTAAGCGCAGTGACAACCGAACACCAAGCGCCAGTTCCCGCCGACGATAAGGCGGGCCTCGGCCAGACGGCCTACAAGCCCGGTCTTGCTTATCAGCACCTCGGCATACGCCCGCAGGATGTGGAGCGTGTGCCGTTCATCTGGCCCAACCTACGAGGCATTGCTCATCGCTTGAATCGTGGCCGCGCTAAGGATGCGCCGGTTGTATGTCCCTTGGATCTTCTCCAATGGTCCGAAGATCCAGAGGCACGCAAAGTACTGCAAAAGTACCTTTCTGTCCCTGAGTCTTACCGACGACTACTGCCGGCCGAGGCTTACTGTTGCGCGGCTGACGTATCCCCGTTGCGAATCTTGGAAATCGTCACGGGCGTCGCAGTCCGGCTGGGAGCGCAGGCGTCGGCCATCCTCGCCGCGGTATGGCACCCCCGCGTGGTGGAAAAAACGATTGAAATGGCCCTTACGGATGAGGGAACTGTTGACCGCAACACCTTACATCGAGCTACCGGATTCACTCCTCTTCCTAAAGGCTCAACCACCATTGTCAACGTGCAGCAGAACGCTCAAGGGCACGTGCCCGGCACTAGTGTCTGTGCACCGCGCCCCGAAGACACCATCCGCAGACTGGCTGCAAGGTTCAATGAGATGAGGCAGACGCGGCCTGCGCCTCCGGTAAGGAATACGGTGAGCGGGACGGCGGAAGAGGACGAGACGTAGTTGTCATCTCTTCAGCTGCGCCTCTGCAACGAACAAACTTCCTATCTCGCTGTGCACTCGCACCAGTTCATCGAGTGCAGCTTGGAATTCTTGCAGGGGAGCATGAGCGCCCCATAATTCGCCGAGCTGGGCAAACAACTCTACGTCAATCCTGTCGGCGAGGGCGGGATGCACCTCGCGGGCCCAGTTCAAAGCCCCTGACGGACAGACCTCTGCGATCCGCTGTATGGCCTGGCAGGCCAATTTAGAGTAGGCAGAATCCGTCGAGTGAGGTTTTGTAGGTTTTGAAGGTAGGTTCCCTGGGGTATTCTCCATTATCGAAGGGTTGAAAGGGCAGGAGGTTCCATTTTCCGTGTCACTCCGGGAATGAATAATAGAATCTTCCCCCATCGAGGACCCTACAAAACCTACAGAACCCGGCTGCCAGGTGAGCCACTTACTTCGCATGGAAGACCCTCGGGTTGACAATCCAAGACTCTGGCGGTCGCCCACCCGCTGGCGACGTAGATAACTCTGCCCGCCGCCCCACGCGGAATCTTCCAAGACATTGAGTGCTGCGCGAACCTGATCCGGCGAATCTAGTCCACTCCAGCCTTTCAAGTACACCTCGCGTGTCCGAAACACTTCGCCCAGAGCGCGGGTTTGAATGTGACGCGCAAGGTCGCGGGCGGCACGAGTTTCGGGGGAAGTAATGCACGCGTACACGCGATGTGCATGAGACTCTAGGTAGTCACAGAGCGCGGCAGCTTGTCTTGTATGTGCCAAACTGACGGCTTTGTCCTCTCCGATTCCTGATCTGCCTGCCACTGCGTCTGCCAACTCGAACAACAGAGCGAGAGTTGGCATGAGGCTGCGGTACTTTGACAGGTGGGACACCATTGCCGGTGGAAGCCCCGATTCACGACGAATTTTGGCTTCCAACTCCGCCCACCAACTATAGAAAAGTTCCTGCGCGTCCGGCGCAAAACACATTTGGACAGGCTCTTCGTGCGATAGCTTTACCAGTGCAGTAAATACTTTCTCCGCGATTTCCAGCGCCCTGCTGTTTGGAGCACGATCCACGAGGGTCCAGTCTCGCGGGTCATCGGGCCACACCAATATTTGAAATCGTTGAAATAGGCCGTCGTCACCAGGACCGCCGGAAATAGCATCCGAGAGGTAAGAGCGCAAGCGGGAGGGTTGGATATTTCCCAGAAGGCTGACGCAGGCCGCCGGGACGTGAATGGAGCCACGTCCAATGCGGTCCACAGTAAAGCCGCCGTCGCCATTCCAGGTTTGCAGGTAAAAACCACGTTCGCTTTCGCGCCCTTGTTTGTCGAGATCTGAAAGCCAGCCCGTCAGCTCATCGCGGACAACCAAAACTCCGGCGGGATTATCACTTAAGATTTCGTGCAACTTCTCAAAGGTCGAATCCGTCAAGAGGAGCCGTCTCTGCACCGGGGGCAGGATGCAGTCATCCGGAGCAAGCGGGGCACTCTCACCTTTCTTGTAGGCAGCTTTGCACTGCTCGCGCCAAGCCTGCTTCCTCAATTCCGCAGTTACTTTGTCTCCCTCATAGGAGGCAGATTCTTGTTCGTACTCCACGCGCCAAAGTGCCTCGATACGTGTTAGCGGAAGTGTGACAGAGCGTTGCACTGGTGACTTCAGATAGCCAGGCAGCGCGATAACTGCTCCCCAAAGATTTGGAACCACAACCCACGAAGTGTCGGAGACCTTCGGACGGATAAAAGCCCGGCGATTGACGCAGCCAGCCAGCGCCACGATGGCCGCAGTCGCAGCGAAATCCAATGGGGTTTGCATCAGTTCGGAAACATCCTCAACCAGTGGGCGCAGGCTCGGCGGAAGAAGTTCCGCGGCAAACTTCTGAACGGCGCGGAGTTCGTCGCCAAGCTGGGAAGGTTCAGGCCAATGCGGACAGGGGTCCGTTGCGTCGGTCCCTCCACTCACAGCGTGGTCTTGGGCCAGTGCTTCAACTTCGGCGCGAAGTCCTGAGTCCGCCCTCAGTGTCGCACGAGCCTCAAAGAGTCGCTTGCGTTGAAGCGCGATGAACGGATTGTCGGCCATCATTGCAGAGGTACCTCAAAGCGGTAGCCGGTCGCAGTGGCAATAAACCCGCGTTCCAGTGCGGCGTCAATCATCGCGGGCCGCAGCTCTGGATGCAGTGCAAATTTCGCCCGCTCGACGCCCTCTGCAAATGCAGCGATGCAGTACGCCGCATCAATCCGGGGAAGCGTATCCGCAACAAACTTCAACGCCTCCCAACTAAGCTCTGGCTTTCTCCCTGCTGCCAACCACTTGCTCGCCGTGCGACGAAGCTTGCGTAGGCCGTCCAGCTCCGCAGCAAGTTCTAGTAGAAGGCCATGTTCCGCGTCGGCGAGCAGGCGGGCCGCCCGTTCCTCTTTCCTGCGCTCGCGCCGCAATCGCTCAGAATCGGCGTAGGAGAATCTGTTCTGTCCGAGTTCGACGCCTGCCAATGTCGCAAGAAACCCCACTGCCGACGCAAAAGTGCATCTATGTATAGCTCGCACAAGCGCAATTCGGTCACCTCCAAGGCCACACGAGAAACAATGCCAGCGCCCATCCTCGCGCCATGAAAATGCTGAGGGGTTTGAACCCCCATGCAATGGACAGGCTGCACGCCGCGTTCGTTCGTTGACGGCCACGGCAAGCGATCCGAGTAAGCGGGGCATGTCAACCAATGCCGCAATCTCCCGGGGACTCATCGCCGATCCTCTTGCGCCAGCCAATGTGGGAACGTATCAGTGTCTTCTGATCTGGGCATTTTCTACCTCGCAGAACGAGCTGGGCGAAGCCCAGCGTTGACTAGACGTTCGACCTCGGTGGTAGGAATCCGGATGAGCCTGCCAAGCTTAACGGTTGTGATTTTTCGTTCGAAAATCCAACGTCTTGCGCAAGCCACAGTGATATTTAGCGCACAGGCAAATTCTCGGACTGAATGCAGCTCGCAATGTTTGTTCATTTATGCCTCCGTGTGATGTGTAGCGAATTGTTAGGAGGCGGTCTAGAAGCGATATAAGGGGAGATATGTTCGCTGGGGAGGCAAAATTAGTGATTATTTCGCTGGGTGGGCAGTGTGACTCCAAGCTCCCGCAATGACTTCTTCACGAGTTGCGCTTCCCGGCGCAGATCGTCGTCGCGTCGTTTCTGGCATTCACGATAGCCTTGCCACTTTTTCTGGCAGTCACGATCGTGCCCTGCTTCGCTGCATTTGTGAATACCGAAGTGCATACCAAGCTTGTGCCACGTCCAGAGCCCCAGATCACGGTGGCGTAAGTCTAGTGCATGCAGAGCAAGTCGTCGTAGATTACTGCGCGGTCGGCCCTTGTCTGCATGATCGGCGGCAACTCGCCAAGCATGCGGTAAAACTTTCACGATCTGCGGCTGAGTTCGCAAATTGCGCCAGTCATGATTTCGAATCGTGGGAGGTCCACCGGAGAGCAAACTTGCGAGGACTTTCCACTGCCTCTCAAGGCGCTTCCTCTCATCCAAACGTGTAGTATCCGTGGCGCATACATACCAGGCTGTGAATTTCCGGATGAAAGCACTCCTGACGCTCATGTAATAGGGGCGCGTAAGCTCTGCTGGAATCCATGCGTTAAGGATGTCGCGCTCTGGCGAGCGAGAACTAGCTTTCTTCTTGAGCTGGGACATAGCCACCTCCCGCGTGGTATCCCGATTCGAGAAACATGCGGCAGGCAGTCCGGGATGCGTCTGCTCTTCGGGAGCGACCCTAGCCGCAAGTCGAAAACTATCACAAATGTGCTTGACCTTGCAAACCCAAGCGGTTAGGATATTAGCGTGCAAAAGTCTCAAGTCAGTGAGGCGGCAAGATTGCTTGGGAAGCGCAGCTATCAAGCGCGGCTCAAGAAATTCGGCCTCAAGCGGCTTCAGGAAATTGCTCGGCAGAACGGCAAATTGGGCGGCAGGCCATCAGAGAAGGGAGCATTAAAGTGAGCCTCTACAAGCGTGGTGAAGTGTGGTGGTACAAGTTCTCGTTCAACTGCCAGCTCATTCGGGAATCCTCAAGGAGCGAGAGCAAGACCGTTGCAAAGGATGCCGAGCGCGCCCGGCGTCGAGAATTGGAGCAGGCCTACAACCGTATCCCAAAACGTGAACGTGTGCCGCTCCTTTCCAATGCGGCGGACGTGTGGCTTGCTAATAAAGCAGGCCTAGCGGAGAGAACCGTCGAACGTTACGAGCAATGCGTTGAGCATCTCAAGAAAGAATTCGGCAAAGGGCTTGTCTGTGATGTGGATGCAAACGATATCGCGGAGTATAGAAGCAAGAGGTTGGCCGATGGCGTTAGCAATCGAACGGTGAATTACGAGGTTGGTGCGTTGCGCGGCATACTACGGCAGTTTGGATTGTGGGGCCCGATCGCCGATCGCGTTAAAACGCTACCGGAGCGGCACGATGTAGGCCGTGCGATATCGCTCGACGAGGAAGCAAAATTGCTTGCTGCAGCTGGCGAGAGCCGATCCCCCGCTCTACTGCCACTTGTAGTGATCTCCATCGACTCAGGAATGCGTCTGGGAGAGACACAAAATCTCCGACTTAGAGATTTATCACTTGTGTGGAAGGATGGGGCTGTTCAGCGCGGAGAAATCACGGTGGCAAGGAGCAAAACGGCAGCAGGCACAGGCCGGATGATTCCGCTCTCACGCCGGGCTTGCGCTTGCCTTTCAATGTGGATGGAACGATTCCCCGACTCCGGGCCTGATAGCTTTCTGTTTCCGTTCCACAAAATTGGCTTGGCTGGCAATTCACGGCAGCCTGTTCTCTATGGTGTTGATCTCACCCGCCCAATGGGATCATGGCGCAAGGCTTGGCGAGCGGCCAGCAAGGCCGCTGGCATCAGCTACAGACCCCACGATATGCGACACACGTTCATATCGCGCCTGGCGGAGAATCCCAGTGTGAGCGAACAGACCATTAAAGCTCTCGCGGGACACGTCAGCCGCCAAATGCTCGAACGCTACAGCCACATTCGATCAGAGGCAAAGCAAGCCGCGATCCAGGCTCTCGATCAACCCTCGATTGAGGCGTTTTTGCATCCGACAGGGCACAAAATCGGGCACAGTGCCGCTATTGGCCAAGGGAAGAATCAAACTAACTGATTGAAAAGAAATGGTGGGCCCGCCAGGATTTGAACCTGGGACCAACGGATTATGAGTCCGCTGCTCTAACCGCTGAGCTACGAGCCCTTTCAATCACTTACAGATTCGAGTGACTCCGTTTTGCGTCGTTTTTGCGTTGTTGCGCTTCACTTTGTCACCTTCACCTTCGACGTAACCTTATCCATGGCTTCATGGAGCTGGCCTGTCGAAATAATATTGTACCGCAAGAAAACGTGCAGTGTGCGATGTCCTGTGATCTTCATGGCGGTGGCTGTATCCACGCCAGAGTTGATGAGGTTGCGAACCGCCGAGCGACGGAAATCATGTGGGACCAGTCCCCTGTACTGAAACCAGGCATTACCTGTCTTCTCTCCTAGTCCGCACTTAACGCACGCCTTGTTCCACTCACGACGGAAATTCCTGGTTTCAAATACCGGGCCGCTTCCTTGGAATTTCTTCTTGAGCATTCCCACGAGTTCATCCGAGAGAGGCACGATCAGCGGCTTGCGGTTTTTAAGGACACCCGGCGGAAAGCTTATCTCCTTCTCTGCAAGGCTTACCCACGGCCAATGACTTTCTCCATCGCGCCAGTGCGACAGCCGGTCTCGTAACAAAATGTGAGTGCCGTGCAGAGGTGCTCTGACATCTTTGCACGGAGTTTCTCAAACTCGGGACGTTCCAAGAATCCTTCACGCGGCTCCGCTTCCTTCTGCATTGGGAAGTACGGAACGTTCGAGACCTTGCTCTCGCGTTCGGCGAGTTTGAACATACGGCGAAGCATTGCGAGGTTGCGATTGACTGTTGGCCGGCAACTCCGTCTCCCATCCTCTTCGCAGAAAAGTTTCGACAACACATCCGTGGTGATATTAGCAACGTACATGCCACCGAAGTAGTCATCGAGAGGTTTGAGAAGACCACGACGGCCGGAAATCAACACATCTTTCCCATCTGGAGTGGCCTTCCCGGATGACAGGTACTCAGCAACGAGGATGGCGCGGATGTCCTCATATTTCGTCTTGCGTGCCGAACTCGGTTCGATTCCCTTTTGCAATTGCGCTTGCGCCTTTCGTGGGGAGACATGGGCAAGAAGGCTTACGAAATTGCCCAGGCCTGGCATGAAATGGAGCACCGCTCGTTCCTTCTGCAAAACGAAGCGGTGCGCCTGATGCTGATGGACAAGCCAACGGGGGAATACATTCGCCGGCGAAAGTTTGAGTGGGAAAGGATTGCTGCCGATGCCGGTGAGGATCGTGAAAGACTCGAATTCTTCCTAGCGAAGTTCGATCCGGCGAATTACACCCGTGTACGGCTAGAGGACGGGCCTGACGGCTTCGAGGGAAAGCTGCCCGCGCATCTCGAGGCTCGCGCCAACGAAAAAGCCCACGAGTTGGGGCTGACACAATTAGCTCTCACCTTGCCGCGACTGGTACGGGAGTGCTTGTCGGGCGAGAAGCGTATTGCACAGGACCGGGCGGGTTCGTTCTTCGAGAAAGTGCAGCTGCTTTCTGGGTACCAAGGGAACGGGAAAGAGTCTCTGAGCGACACGGCTGCTGCGGGCGTGCTTGGTGGCATCGCTGTATTGGTGATCGATCACCGCGAGTGGTTGAGAACTCATCCGGATGCGGAGCGATGGTGTCTCGAAACACTCCGCTCTTACGAGTCGCGCCCGGCGTGGGAACAGACGGGAGACAACGACATTTACAAAATGGCTCCCGAGGGATTTCTTGGAGAGGCATGTGTGGCACTGTTGCCTGAGCTGCAGGAAGAGTGGGTGAAACGAGGAGTAGTACGAGGTGCGACCGCATTGCAATACCAATCCACGGCTTTCGTGATGCGCACAGCGTATCGCCTCCAGACAAAACTGGGAGATGATTTCCCAAGACTATGCAACGTAATTGTTCTCTGGGCGGCAGTGCGGCGGGCTTCAGTGGAAGCACTGTATTCGGGCTCGCGCCCGGAAGTGCTGGCCGGGTGCCGAAACTTGTTGGCAGACCGATTCGTGAAGGGAAAAGTGGGGACGGTACACCTTACACTCAACAGGGCCGACCGCCTGGGAACGAGGCTGGTGCGCGACGGAATACGAAAGCACCATCCATGGGAGTTGGAATATGTCGAACGCCGGGAAGCCGAAGGCCACGCATCTCGGCGAAGTGCGGGTGTGGATTTGGAGGTGTTGCGACTTGGATTCAGTTTCCTGACGGTTGTGAGTCACCTGCCAGCGGGCCAGGAACGCGATGAGCTAGTGGAACGATGCCGTGAGCTGTTGGACTTTGAGGTGAGCATGGTTCCCAAAGTGACGGACGATGACGAAACCCGTAGCCGTGGACCAATCTACGATTTTGATCAATGGGTCTTTGAACTCACCGCGCGCGTGCTGTGCTTGGACGTCGCTCCAGAAATACAGGAACAATTTTGGCGGCCGCTTTTGGAGCGTGGGGTGGCTGGGCACGACTGGATCGAGGATTTCCTCAGGCAGTTTTTCCGGATCGGGCTGGCTGAGGGCGTGGACCCGAGCCGGGTGGCGTCCGTGTGGAAGGAAATGATCGCATTTGCGAGGCAATCGCCCGAGTGGGCCGCAAGGAAGGATCGAAATTGCTACCGCATGGAAACGCTGTGGAGCAACTTAATGGGGCTCGGCTACACCGCCAGGTTACTCGGACAGGGGGAGCATCGCGCGCTGGTGGAGACGATGATGCCGGAATACCAGCACTGGGCGGACACTTGGTTGATACACTCTGAGAGCGCTGTCGCGTTTGCATATTTTCTGGCTTCGGAGTCCGGGGGCGTGCTTCTTCCTCGTGGGCTTCCGGAGCTTGCGAAGTCCATGCGGTCTTTCCGGGAATATGAATGGACACACGAGCGCGTCGCTGACGCACTTTCCGCAGCGGTACGCACCGCGTGGAGGACGCAGAAGGAGTTGTTGCTCGAGAACCGCGCGTTCTGGGAGGCATTTCAGGCCATCCTGAACGAGTTGTGCACTCGAATGGATTCGGTTGCGCTTCAGATCCGCACGGAAACGACGGAATTTGTGGCGGAGCGCCCGCGCTAGCGGTCTCGATAGGAGCATTGTCCGAACCAAAATCGCACGTAAGGCTCGACAATCCGCTGGGGATGCCCGTTCCTCGAGGCGGTAGTGCTGAAAGATCACTTGCCATACTTGCGTTTGAGTAGCCCATTCAGTAATCAATCAGAATTTGTCGGCATCAAACGCGAGCAGGAACTTGTCGGAGGTCGCAAGTTTTTCACTTGCAACGAAGCGGATCGGAATATAGGTGTGATGAACCGGTGGATTCAGCTCCAGGGCGTGTAGGCGAGTGTGAACTTCCGGTGTTACCACTTGATAGTCTAGGATTAAGCGATAGTTCCGCTGGCGTGATCGGCGTGACCGTGCTCTTCAGCCCGCGTGCTCAAGAAAAACGCGGCGTCTTCTGGAGCGGAAATTGCTGTTCTGTCCAGGAGGCCGAGGAGGCCGTCGAGATGGTCTGGTTGGTGCTGAAGGGTCAATTCAGGAAGACTTAGCTGCCTTTGCCGAGTCGTCTGAACTGTAGGACCGCGCAAACTCATCGACCTGCTTCTCCGCGGCGTCCTTCGCAATTCCATAACGTTCCTGAATCTTGCCTACCAACTGCTCCTTTTTGCCATTTATCACAGTCAGGTCGTTGTCAGTTAGCTTTCCCCACTTCTCTTTTACTTTGCCCATCGATTGCTTCCATTTGCCTTCGATTTGTTCCCAGTTCATCTCGAACCTCCTCTGGATAGAATGACCGACTCGTACTTCCTGCTGCAGTCGCAGTCAGGGACACCATCGCCAGTCTTCCAATAAAATTCCGCTTGTCCATCCGGGACGGGTAGGGCTCACGCACTGGTATGTGCTTGAAACCCGGATTATGCTATAGCGATTCACAATGCCACGGCTGTTCAACATTGCACACCTCCAAGATCAAAGACAGACAGCCGTGTTGTGTATGAATGCTCCGCAAACTCAGGCGAGCGGCCATAGTTCCGAAAGGACTGGGTGGTCTACGCGAAACCGCCCTTCGGTGGCTCTGAATACGTGCTGCAGTATCTGGGTCGCTACACCCATCGCGTAGCCATCTCCAAGCACCTCCTAGCCTCAATACTGTTCACTTAAGTATTTGGATCGCTGAGCTGAAATGGAATGTGATTGTGAGTCGCCGCTTCCTCAGACTGAGAGGGAAGTTGCTCATCTTGCGTTTAGCCAAACATCGAAGAAGACACACTGGGAAACATCGCAGGATTGAGGAAAATGTCGGTATGCCGCAGCATCGATTGTACGGTCTTGACGCCGGTCTTGATCTGGGTGACCAGGTAGGATGCGAGCGAATGTCGGAGATTGTGAAATCCGAGCCGCCGTGGAGTTCAACACAGAGTTTGCGTGGTCGGTGGGTTGATTGTCGGGCATTGCATAGACCAGGAGGTCAGCAAGCGTTGTCCTCAGCGCGGTGCGATTCTTCGGATCACAGGTCTCTTGCCATGAGAAATAAAAAGTGGTTCGCAATCGGGGCCAAGGTGAGAATCCTGATGCCTGGTATAAATGGTGTCGTTAAACTGGGTTCGGAAGAGATGGGACCACTCGGGGAGTATTGGCATTGAAACGAAGTCGGGCGAAAGGAAAGAACCCGGCTCAAACCTCGAGCTGATTCCTGCCGAGCAACGATAGACCAACATGCTAATGATGCACGTACGCTGGTCATGTCCGTTGATTTCATCGTGCCGCGCGCTCACAGGGGCAAGAATGATTCTGCCAACCTAGTAGCCTGCTGCCGTCCGTGCAACATGATCAAAGGCAAGCGGGTCTACAAGAACTTCGAGGATGCCAAGAAACATGTGCTCGCGCGGCGCCAAGAGATGCGCGAGGCCTGGGAAATCAAGCGCTCCCGCCCGGCGGCAAAAGCGGCTTCCGCTTATGTCTACTATACAATGACGGATTGGCCTTGGTGGATGCTCTCGAGGTTACCTATGCCGCGCCTATTGGTTGGCGGCGCGACCGGCCGGCGCGTGAAATTGAACCATGACATAACATTGTGTTTCGGCTGGCTTGTTATCTATCAATGTAGGTTGATAGCGCCATTCGTGAACAGCCTTGACGACGGCCAGAACGAGGTTCGTCGGACCATGGATTGGCCTTACGCTCTCAATGCGCCCATCTTTGGCGACAGTCGCTTTGACGAGAACTGAATCACCGGGGCTAATTTGAACCTGCGCCGTCTGAGGATCGACGCGCGAAATCAGCCCGCCGACAATCACTTTCTTGTTTCGATTGAAGGACCACGCCACGTGCGTCGTGGGCATATGAACGGAACGCTGGATGTGCATCATAACCGAGGGTGATTCCAGAACCCGCTCACCTGGCAAATTGAAAAAGGAAGCCTGATATCCGCGCGGAAGATGGATTTCCAGGACCTGGCGCCCGAGCGCCTCCATCTGAATGATGCCTGCGTCAGGCTTGCGCGTGCACAGGCTGGGGGAACGGAACAACCGGACTCGAGGCAATCGTTGCGGATGTGCCGACGGCAAGATCGTTGGCGCGCATTGGATTCCGAATAGGCTCCTTTGCAGTTAGCGGATCTGGAACAGCCGGCAGCGTTTCAGGCGTCGCGTCGCCCGAGGCAGACGAGTTGGCGGCAGTACTGCTCGTCTTGGGGGCGGCGTCGGCTACTGCTGGAATCTTGCCAGTCACGGATTGATCATTTCGCGCGTCGGCTCGGTTCTCAGCAATCCGGCGCGAGGTACCTGGAGTCGGGTCGGTTTTCAATGGCGGCTTTGAGGGGGAAGTCGAATTTAGCCGCGATCCATCAGGCTGATTCTGCGAGGTCCCGAGTGCGGAGCCTTTGGAGGCTTCATCAGGACTGGTATCACCTGTTTGTGCAGAATTCTGGAGAGCTGGCGTGGCCGAGAGAACCCTTTCTGATTCTGCGGCGCCCACGCTTGGTGCCGGTGATGCAGCTTGGCTTTCAGCACGATGGTTCGAGGTATCCGGATTTTGGATACTCCTCTGAAGGTCCTTAGCCTGCGACGCAATGGTGCCGCTCTCGTAGTGATTTTCAGTGGAACGCGAAAAAGAATTCCCCGGAGAGCCATTTCTAAGGAAGAACGCGACCGCAAGGGAAACTGTGCCTATGAGCACGCTCCACATCGCAATGCTCGCAACTGCTGAAGCTGATCGCGTTCGAACTATACGAGGGACAGCGGCCGGAGCGATGCCTGGTGCCCTACTGAAAGGTGCCTGCTCCGTCAACAAAGGCGTCGCGTGCGGCGTTTCGGGTGACGTGGTGGAAGGTGCGGCGACGGCCAGAAAACGATTCGGTTCCGGTGGCAACGATTGCGCAGATTCTTGCGTTCCCCACTTGCGGATTTGTTCGCGATCGTGTTCGCTGAGATCGAGCAACTGGATGCCGACTAGCTTTCTACCTTCGCTTGCCCAAACGACGCGAACGTTTACGTGTACGGGCTTCGGAAGACCGTTGAGCGGGATGGAGATGCGAGCAACAAAATTGCATCTGAGTTCAGCCGGCGTCGATAGCAGCAGACCATTCTCGCTCACATTGATGAGCAGGCCCTGTTTACTTTCGTCAAGAGCAATGAAGATAGGTGCATGGGGCACAGTGCGAGGATAGAAGCGACGTTCCACCGTCGTAGTTAAGACCGGGACCTGTTGGGCTGATGCGGACATATTCGAAGCTCCGTCCTGAGTGGCTATCGGCTTGTGATGATGACGCTGAGCCACTCAGAGGCTTCGAGGGCTGGTCGGTCGAGCTCGGAACCGATGGCACGCGACATTGCGTTACGTCCCTAATCGTTACAACACCCGGAGTGGCAGAAGGTTTCGGTGCACGACGGTCTAACTTAGTTCCGGTACGAGGCAAGCTCCCGCTGCGAGTCATCGTTCCCGCGAACTTCTCGAGATAGCACCATTTTTCAAGCCGCCGAGACGCCTCACCGCCGACTGGTCGGGCACAAACTCGCGCGCAGAAGTTGAGAGTCGGCGGATGCGTTCGCGGGAAAATTCATTCTCGGAGATGGCTTAAAATTCTTGCCAGCCTTGGCCTGCGCTACACGCCGTGATCGTTGCCTGACACATTTCCAATTTCGTAACTGGGTGAATTTCCCAGTTGGTACGACGCTTCAGCGGCGCTCGAACGTGTTCACCTGGTAGCAACGACGACTGGTGAAGATGGCCCGTGTCAAGCATCAACCAGCCGGTCACCCGCACGAGTTTGCCCTGCAGCGGCGAGACTTGATGAAAAACCCAGTTGGCATGACCTGCGGCACGCACGCGTGGAGTGATTTCAAAGGTCACCGATTTCTCTTCCGGATCACTAAGCTTGCTCACCACGACAAGATGGAGGTCCGTGTCAGTGACGGAGTTAAGCTCACAATTGCAGGTTTCCTTGTGCTCTCGTTTTACGATCTTTAAGCGGCCAACAATTCGGACTGGCGTGCCTTCACGTCCCGGGCCCACGATGGAGTCCCGCGTTGTTCCAGTCTTCCAGCTAGCGGGCTGAGAAATGCCCGCGAGTTCCGCAATGCTCAGATCCTGAACATCGGAAGCCACGGGAATGTCGGTGCGGTTCTTCGCAAGATTCAAGAAGGCATCGCCGATGTCGCCACAGCCACCTTCGAGACAGTCTGTGATGGAGTGGATCCCAGGCGGACACGTGGAAGGAGTAACGCCTGGTTCCTGGGCCATCGCCCAGGTAACCAGAGAGAAAAAAATCAGCAGGAAGCGCATATGTCACCACCCGTCGACAAGTTGTATCGACAATTAGTACCGCAAAAAAATACATTCGGCTACCAGACTTCACGCGTCACGAAATTGGCTGCAGGCGAGTTGCCGATGAAAGGGAACAGATTCCGTCTGCAGAACGGGTTCCTACCGCCTCGACTGAAAGTGACCAAGAGTCGGCCCGGCGCGCGGGCACTATATTCACAGTTCTCGGTTCGATCGCTGAACTCGAGCGGAATTTGATTGTCGAAAGAGTTCGGGCGGGATTGCGTAATGTACGAGCAAAGGGCAAGCAACTCGGACGCCCTAAGAAGTCGATTGATGAGGCCCAGATCAAATCCATGCGAGCTGAAGGTGATTCCTGGCGAGTAATCGGAAAGCGGTTGGGTGTTTCGGTTGGAACAGTGTTTAAGGCCGAGAGAAGCGTACGACCATCGAACTCAAAACAACCCTCACGTCGAGATTTACCCCAATGCCTTCCAATCGTGATTGAAAGCCTCAGGTAATATTCTTTGGGAAGTCTCGGATCCGTCCTTATGAGCCGGAGGCTGAGGGCATCCTACCCGCATACATTTACTCTTGTTTCCGACATTCACGAAAGGCGTTATATCAGCAATCTTTCGCACGCTAAAGCCAGGCGAACGGGGATCATCAAAACCACCAGCGCAAGGATTATTCTCGGCTTGTTATCAAGTTTCGAGAACTCTCCATTCGCATCTAACAAAGATGGTGGTGCATCTGCAACGAATTCTTGGATCTTTTGCTTTGCCGCTTCCCCGCTGACCTTGGTGTATTCGGCGAGCAGATCGACAACCTGTTCGAAAGTTAGAGTCGAACAAAACGCTGCATACCGGATGGCCTGGAGATCAGCAAGCGACCCCGCAGCGTCACGCTTTAGCTCGACGATAACTACTTTTCCCCTATCATCGATTGCAAGTAGGTCTAACCTCTTGTCCGATTTCTCAAACCCCTCGTATTCGTCTTTTATTATGAGAATTCTCGTACCGAGGATATCGGGATTAACCTTAATCCACTCTTCCAGATCTGCGCGTTCCTTTAAGCCAAGCTCAGCAAACTTAATCGGCTTAACTGTCAGGGAGGTCTTATCACTGGGATCTAGTATGAAGATCTGATTAGCCATTCCCAAGAACATCTTCCGGCGGGCTGATCCAATCCAGCTAATCTGTTGTTTCCGCTCGTGGGACAATACAACTCTCTGCGTGGTGGATCAATAGAAAATTTGTTCACGCTTTGGGCAGGAGAGTTCGACGACTGCGGCTGAAGCGCGGACTTAGTCAGGAGGAACATTGAAGTACGAGGGGCGCAGATCACTAGCTCCCAATGGTAGGAGCATCTCCCGTTTTATGGTCCACGATTTGAAACAGCAAGAATGCGTGTACTGCATCCGTGGTTTCCGGACTTGATGTTTCGATTCGAATCTTCGCACCCTGCGGTAGTTCAAAGATTGTGTAACGAATGTCGGATTTCAGGCGAGTCATCGTCGCTGCACCGGGCGGATTCGTATCATGAATCAGCATGGGCGCGTTGAAATTCCCACTCGAGAACATGACCACAATATGGCTTAGGTGCGTCCGAATCTGTTCGATACTCGCCTTGTCGTTCGGGTCATTCGCAGTCACGATTATTTCGCCGCCATCCTTCAGCAGATGGAAATGATGCGTGGTCGCTTCATGGGAGAAGCCCATTACATTTGGTGCCGGCGCCGGATCTTCTTGGGTAGTTTCCGGCGGAGGCATATTTTTGGGGCCATCGATCCTGTGAACGGTATCAACGCCAAAAAGCAGGTAATCGGATAGAAAATGTTTGTGATGGTAGCGCTTGCCATGCAGCTCCAGGTACATCTCAGCGCTCCATGGCAGCCACATCGTGGTCTTTCCCTCTTTAAAATTCACCGGGCCGTAGTCCACCTGCAAATGATCGCGGGTCAACTCCAGTTTCACGACCGGTTCCCTCAAATCCGTCTCGATCCGCAATAGATCGTAACTCGTGGAGGAGAGCCAGATTCTCCCTTTGAGAGGGATGTTGTAAATCGTTCCGCCGCGTTGCCAACGGCGAACATCGAGCTGGCTGTCTTTCTTTTCCTCGAATCGTACCTGCCATGCGGCTTCTCCTCTGACGCTGCTAAGGCCTTCGCATTGGTAGTTGAAACCGCTACGGTAGCTGGGCTGCAAAATATTAATTCCGAGACTGTTTAGACCGGTCGTTGCAAGGCTGGTGGGGAAATCCGCAACGCCCGCTCGTCCATTTCGGTTTTCCTGCAGAAATACGGAGTCGCTCTGATACGGATAGACGAACACCAGGTAATAAAAATTGTGACTCAGGAGCGGCCCGGGCACCCCTCTCTTGTCGATTTCCTGGTGTTCAATGTGTTCGGTGGCGCCGAATTTTTCAAGATTTTCCAGTTGTGATTTAGTACGCCGCATCGCCCGCGTGATGACTTCGTCGGCATTGCAGGAGACATCGGGAGCCACAGAGTACTCCCTGCTGTCGATGTCGGGAGGTGCCCACGGACGTTCCTCCAGGACGGCGGCTAGTTCCGGCATCGTCGAAGACGAGAAGTTGCCTGCTCGATTCGATCCGGCCTTCCCAGTTTCCGTTGCCACCTCGCTTATTTTCTTGCGGGCCTCGGCAGCTTCCGGGCAGTTCGGGCATTCCCCAACAATGCGATTCCAGCTTTGCTTCGCCTCCGCAAACTTTCCTGACGTAGCTTGGATTTCCCCCAAAAGCAACAAAGGGGCCTCATCTTTTTGCGCCAATCTGACGGCGCTCCGCGCCTGCATCTCAGCGTCGCCAAGTTTTCCTGCCTTCGCGTAGGCGGTGGCCAACAGGTAACGGATTCTCCAGCCCGCGCCGTTTGCGGCGTAAGCCTTGTTCAACGTTTCGATGGCGCCAGTAGCGTCGCCGGCACGCAGTTGCATCTCGCCGAGCGCAAGCAGCGCTCTGTCATTGGATGGGTCCAGCGTGATCGATCGCTCAAAATCCCGTCGTGCTGCCGCCGACTGCCCTGACGCCTGATTCGCCGTGCCCATCAAAAACGCGACATCCGAACTCTGCGGAACCAGCTTACCCGCTTTTCCAAAGTGTTCTTTTGCCGAGTCGTACTGGTGCTTCTGCATTGCAGACAGCCCCTTGTCAATCTCCAACGCCAGCTTGGGCGTTAACACAAGTCCTTTTGCAGGCCCACCAGCTGGCACCGCCTCGTTCTCCGGGTGCATATAGATATAAGTGGAAAAGAACGCCAGGCCGCCACTCACGTCGAGATGCTGGACAACCGGCCTATAGCCTGGGCAACGGATCTCAACCTCATAGGGACCTTCCAATAAATTCGGAAAGGTGACACTGGAATTGGGCTCAGTGGTCAACGATTGGTTGACCGCGCGAATTACGGAACTGATCCGCACTGTCGCTTTTTCATCCAGTGGAAACCCTCGGGCATCGCGAATCCCGACATTTATCGTCACTGTCTGCCTAAGGAAACTGGGGTTTTCATAGGAGGCTAGACCACCCGTTCCACCCGCCGCTTGCGCCGAACCACCTTGGGCCAAAACTGGATGCTCTGTTGCGACCAAAGTTAACACCAAAATCGGCAGAATCAGGGGTACACTTCTCCGCGAAAACTTCTCATAGTTCTTATTTTGATATCCCATTATCGGACGCCTAGACTAATCGTCCGTATTGCTCTGGTCAAGTTCCCCAGCCTCAACATTTTTGCAAGTTTTTGCAATCATCCGATGTCTAGGCATGTTTCGGTGCTTTAACGAAATTTGTTGCCATGACTTTCAACACCCTGGAGCACCATGTTGATGCTTCCGCTTTTGTCATGAATTGTATAGGCGCATTCTAGACTAGATGGAGGGCTACATTGAAACGTGAGTGGAGTCTGAGCTTGGGCGGGAGTCTGGGCCTGAGTGCCGGATCGAGTCCACATATCTCCTAAACAAGAAAGTGTCACCAAAGTTTAAGCGGGCGATCGAGCTCAATCCCAATCTAGGTGGTGCCCACGCCAGCTACGCGGATTACCTCGACTCCATGGGTAGATTCGAGGAAGGCATGAGGGAGTATCTGCGCGCTCAAGAGCTTGATCCTGGACATTACGCGCCGCAGCCTAATCCCTTCTTCAGGAGACGCCAATTTGACAAGGCAATTGAGATGGATCGCAGCGACATTGCCCGGCATGCTTTTGGCTTTTTCCCGCACTGGGATCTGGCACGCAATTATGAAGCCAAGGGGATGCACGACGAGGCCGTCAAGGAGTGGGAGATTGCGGTGCGCATGCTGGGGTATAAAGACATGGCGAACGCAATGCATCGAGACTTTGAGGCGGCGGGCTACAGGGGTGCGCTAGGGGAGTGGGTCCGGGGAATGGAGGTGGCTCGGGCTCAGGGAGCGGATATTCCTACGTTCGTATTGGCAGAGGTCTATGCGTACCTACGAGAAAACGACCGTGCATTTGCCTGGCTGGAGAAGGCGTATAAGGAGCGTGATGCTGCTCTCCCGGGTATGAACGTAGATCCCATCTGGGACAACCTCCGCTCGGACCCTCGGTTTCAGAATCTCGTTCGCCGCATGAACTTTCCGCAGTGAAGATTGCTTCCGAGCGAGTTTGCGGTACGGTGATTAGATGGCGAGTCCGTCCGTGCCGATGCCGGCGCAAATATCCGATCTCTCGAAGGTGAACTTTTGAGGAATTTTGCCTCCGTTACGGAAGGCAGTATTCGCTAACTGAAACGTGCATCGACGGCTTCCTAGGGGATCAATGTCGCCTCTCGGCTGGCCCACAGCGTTGTTCAGCGCGATGACCTTGTTCGCCGCGTTGGGGATTACGGGTCAAATCTCTGCACAGAATACTCAAGACCAAATTCATTACGTTTAACATAGGGACCAACTTCACAGGTCCCACCAAGACGGTCTGCTTCCGCGTCTAACATCACGTTCAACGTCTCTTCCACCGTGTTGCGGACCACTTCTCCCAGGTGCTCCTGAATCTTCCCCCCTCATCGATCTGAATCATCTGGCTCAACTTCGGCACTTCTCCCTGGTTGGTGGACTCCAGCGCCCCTCCTCTCGGACCTTCCTCAGGCCCTCTGTTTTACCAACCAGACCATTCCTCTTCAAATGTGCGAAAAATAGCGTACGTTACCGTAGGTCTCCGTAAGATATCCATGATCATCGTGAAATATTCTGGGCACCAGAACCACGACCTCTCCAAAATGTCGCGACTCAATCTCCAATGCCATTCATCTTCTCCTTGGCGCAATCATTCACCGTTTTATCAGAATTCCATGGCCGTTCAAATTGTGAATTGTAATTCGATCGCCGATCGCTCGCTGCTCTTCGACCAGGTTAGTAATCCCAGAACATGTTAAAAATCCATAATCATCAAAAACTACTATTCCTCCAGATACTAATCGAGGCCAGACCCAATTCAAAACCTCTTTCCCCGATTGATAAACATCGACATCTACGTGAACGAAACGTAGCTTATCGGGGCAGAGGCGCCCCGTCTCGTCTGGAAATATACCTTTCAAGATATGAATTTGTTTCAGATTAAGGCAATTAACTAGCGAAGTGGTGACTTCCTCAGACGTGTCTGCGTGTTCTCCGCCGGTGTATGACGAATCCTTTGGGGAAATTTTCTCCCGGGGAACTCCCGTAAATGTGTCACAGAGATATACAGGTATTTCGGGCAAGGCACTAGCTATCAAACATCCTGTACCACCGCGCCAAACGCCGATTTCGAGAATTGCACCAGACGGTAATTTTGCACATTCTTTGGCAAGCTGCCACAATTCATAACAACGGTACTTATCCACCATTGTGTTAGGTCGAATCTGCATATAGATAGTAGAAAAGTCATTGTCGTCGAGCCAAGGTGCATAGGTGGCAGTAGGAAAATTGAAAGTATGTCGACGATTGAGAGGAAAGAAGGTGAATATGCGTCGCAACAACGCCAACAATTTTAGAATTAAGTAACTCATTGTTGCTCCGTGGCACTGATTAGTAGATATTCTCACGCACTCGCGAAGGTGGAGACCGTGTTTTCGTTTATGTTCAATGCCACGAGATATTCCATGATGCTCTCCATCTTCTTGGCCAGGATCTCCCAGCGAGGCACCTACACAAGCACGACTGAGGCAAGTACGCTCACCACAGCTCCGAGCACCACGCCACCGAATGGCTGGTATTGCGAAGTACAGGATCAGACCACGAGAGCCAACTTGTTTGAGCAAAACCTACTACTAATACGGCTTACACGCTGACCGTAACCTCCATTGTGCAGAATGTCTTATTTATATTCTCTGCGGTAGCCTTCTGATGATTGAGTACCTGAAGAAGATCGCCTCCGAAAGAGCCAGGCTAATCCACCAGGGGGTTGCAACCATGACGCTGGCGTTGAAGCTGAAAGTGACAAAAACAAACAGGTGAGCCAGTGCGGCAACATGCGTTCCTCTGAGATACCAGTAGGTCATCAACGCGCCCAGGAGCCAGGGAAAAATGATTATTCCCACGCCCCCGTAGTCCGCATAAACAGCTCGAAGATACGTGCAGGTATTAATGTCTTCGACCGCCGTAGGGTAGAACGTGTCGTAGTAGGGAACGTAAGAATTGGCTCCAAATTTGTCAAGCAGCCGGTAGATCGGAGCGAGCGTCAGCCTTCCGAAAAATTCAGGCTCACGCGAATGGCTCAGATAGGAGTCAAGCCCAGCCAACGGTCCGGTGATATAGAAATAGAGGACGGGAGCCACGCTCACATAGTCGGAAAGAACTTCAAGAGAGGGCGACTCGCCATAGACGAAAGTGTAAAGGCTTAGGTGATTTAACCAGTTGCCGCAAATGGAGCGGGATAGTACTGTCAGGCCAATAGCCCACAGCATCACAAATGTATCGAGCACGCGGCTAGAGTCTATAGCCGATTAATATTACGGTCAAATACGCAGGACTAAAAACAAATGCTTCACGTGGAGCGCGCAACCGGCAAGAATCGGCGCTGCGCTCCGGCATGCTCAAGTGCATCGTCGTAACGAGCTTCTCAATGAGTTGTTCTCTTTGGCTGATCGAGAGTCAAATCTACGCTGACTGCCGCCGCTTGCATCAGTCGGACACAGCAAGTCCTTAAGTATCTCGCCACGCAGAGCCAAGCACCTGGGCACCAGGGAATGGCGAACTCAGTTGGTGGAGGCGGCGGTGGTGGCGGATTCATCATCCCGCTGCAGGAGCCACCACACCCCACGACAAGTAGCAGCACGGCAACTAAGGCCAACAACATGTTCAGCCTTGAGATGAACCAAGCAGTGTGTGCCTTGTCGAACCGCTGAATCTTCTTCAGCGATTGCTCGCATATCGGCTTCTCACGAAATATTTCTCTCCAGATTGGGTAAGTAATGAGAACTGGCGACATGAATATGACGAAACATTTCAAAAATGTTTGCCAGTGAAGTGTATCGGAAAACTGGGCGTGCTCGATAATGTTTTATCTCATTGCCGGATTGAAGTGTGTCGTGACTCGGCATGAGTCTCCTCAGAGGAGGGCGCGTGTGGCATTGCTGTTTGTCTTAATGACTCCCATGAGCAGCCCCCCACTAGTGCCGCAACGATGGTTAAAGCCGTGACCACCGACACTGTCAGTGATTCGGTCATTCTTATTTCTCCGTGCACTTCTAGACGAGGATTCTGTTTACACCTAAGAGTCACTCAAGTCAGTCCAATATTAGACAGTGGTATCGAGATTTCGACCTTGGAGGCCAGCGCGCCGTCGGAGCAAGCGTTAGATAGCCCTGCTCATGTGAAACAGGAAAAGGAGAGAGAGTTGAAAGTCGCGGGAGAGGTTTAGCGGCACCATGAAGACCGGGATGCGGAAGACGCGACGCTCGGCCCAGCGCTGGCGGACTGTGTTCCAGAAGGCATCGAGATCGGTACGGGTATAAACCTTGTTGGAAGCCAGCAAGGGACTCCACTTGGCCCAGAAAAGAGTGAGTTTGGAGGGCACTTGAAGCGTGGGGAAGTGCAGCTTGGCTTGCTGAAAAGCTGCCTGGAAGTCAGAGATTTTGAGCTGCCCATACTTCTCACGTAGCTTGATCAACTCTTCCACCACACGCTGCTCCGCTGCGGAAGGATGCCGCGTCTGCAGCCACAATTCTTCCATCTCCACCAGCACGCGTAGCATGCTGCGTAGGTGTTCGCGAATCTCACGAACCCGCATGGTGTAATACTCCCAGCGTCCCAGCACCGGCAATCCCGGCCGCCGCGCTGTCCGGCCCTTGAGCCGGATATAGCCGCACATCATTGGATGCCGTCCTTCGGTCTGAATGGAATTTTTGTACCAGACGAAGCGCAAGAAATTGTTCCAATAATTCGCACGCGAGCCCCGCTGCAGTATCGCCTTCATGTTCGGTAGACTGTAGAATGTGTTCCACGCATCAAAATAGGCTTCTTTCCACGAGCCGTGTTTCAGGTTCGGATGGTGCGTCACCTCGTGCTGTGAATCATACAAATTGAAATCCGGATTCATCCACTCGCCGCGCCGCTTCATATTCAGGTGGTCCATCGAGCCGGGCAGTGGCATAAGGATAAAGAACGAGGCGTGGTCCGGCCGCACTTCTTCCATCAGGAATTTCAGGTCGCGGCGAATGGAATCCACGGTATCGAACGGGAACCCCAGAATGTAGCCGACATGCGCGGAAATATCTGAATCGCGATAGGCCTGAATGAGCTGGCGGTATTCGCTGACCTGATTCTGTTTCTTGCCAGCCGCGGCCAGGTTCCCCGGGTCAACGCTCTCCATTCCGATAAACACGTTGATGCACCCAGCCTGCCGCGCCTTGGTCACAAAATTCTTGATCTTCCACGACAGCACGTCCACCTGCATCATGAATTCGATCGGAATCTTGTCCTCGGTGCGAATCTTGATCAATTGATCAAAAATCGCTTCCCAGTTCTGGTTACGCGCGAAATTGTCGTCCGTGAAGAAGTAAAACGTGATGCGGTTCTCGCGATAATTCTTCCGGATCGCTTCGCCGATATGTTCCGCCGAACGGAACCGCACCTTTCGTCCTTGCACATTGATAATCGTGCAGAATGTGCACTCGAACGGGCAGCCGCGTCCGCAATCCAGCGTGCCGAAATTCGACGCTACGAATTTCCTTAGATATTTCCGGCGAATCGCAGGAATCGGCTTGGAGTAGAGGTCCGGCTTGGCGTTCAGGTAATCGTACATGGGCTTGAGCTGACCGTTCACCGCATCTGTCAGCAGGTCGCCCCAGGTTTCTTCCACTTCGCCTTTGACGATGGTCACGCCTTCATCCATCAGTTGCTGAATATCCGAGGGAATTTTCGGTAGCAGCGCTAGGTAGCCACTTACGTGGAAGCCGCCGATCAACACCGTAATTCCGGCACGCCGAAATTCCCGCGCCAGGTGGCATGCGCGCGGGAATTGATTCGTTTGCACACCGACTAGGCCAACAATCGTCTTCGCCAGTCCCCTGTTCTCGGAGCGACAGATCTTGCGCACCGGAATCTTGTCCACGGTTTCGTCGTACAAGTGTACCTTCACGGTCCAGCGGTCACCGAGGCGCCTCTGGCGGATCACGTCTTCCGTCAGCCCCGCGAGGCACGCCAGCGTGTTGCTGGGCAGCACTCCGCGCCAATGGCGGACCACATAGCCCTCATCGTCATATTGCGACGGCTTGATGAGATACAGGATTAGTTTCTTGGTGGCCATGCTCTCATGCGAGTTAAAGTATATTCTACTCCGATTCGTGCGACTTCTCAGAAAGTGTCAACGCCTTATCCTTGATGGTATGCTCCATCACCATCGATCGCACGTCCTTAACGGTCATATCGGCCCTGCTGGCAGCTTCGAGTCCCTGCTCGCTGTCCTCAAATACGAGACATCGGAAAGGTTCGACATCAAGACGTTTCGCGGCCATCAGAAACCCCTCGGGAGACGGCTTGGGACTCTCAACGTCTTCCACGGTGATGACAATCGCAAAAAACTTAGTCAGTCGTAGTGCATCGAGTGTCGCCGTAACCATGGATCGAGATGAACTTGAGACGACGCCCATGGGAAGTTTCCCGGCGCAGTTTCGGACGATCGAAGCTACGGTTTCGATCTCTTGGATCGCCGAAGTGTTTAGGCAGAAGATTTTTTCTTCAAGTGACGAAACATCGGTGTTAATGAGCCGTACTCCGCATACCTGCTTGAATTCGTCGAGTAGCTTATCGAGTGATAGTCCAACTCGCTCCAAATACCATTGCTTCGGAAGATCGTGACCGAGATTCTTTAAAGCTGCAGCGAGCGAGTAATAATGCAATTCCGTCGTGTCTGCCAGCGTGCCATCACAATCGAAGAGTAGTGCCCCAAAACGGCCATCGACAAAATCAAGTTTATCGAAAACTTCTGACATGGCGAATAGATCATCCTTCGGCGTTTGGCTAATTTGGCGGATTCTGCGTGTCCGCCACCTTACCTTGCAATTTCTGATACTCCTGCATTTCGTGCTGAGCTTTAGCTGCGTTGCCCTGTTTGCGATACAGGCCGGCGAGACTGAAATGTGCCTGCGCGGCGAGCGACGTATTGTTTTCAACTAAGAGCAACCGAGTCCATGATTTCTCGGCTAGCGTTAAGGCACCAACTAGCAAAGCAGCTTTGCCGAGTGAATAGAGCGTTTCTGGCATGTCCGGCTGTAGCTTGTCGGATCTTTCCAATTCCTTGCGAGCCTCGCCGCCTTTTCCTTCTTGCAACAGCGCCGCTCCCAGGCGGTATGCCGCCTCTGCGCTGCCGGGCCGCAATTTGGCTTCAATACGAAAAGCCTCTTCTGCCTTGTTCCATTGCCCGGCACCGGCATAGACCTGACCGAGTTCAAGATGCAGTCCCGGCAGATCGGGCCGTTGTTGGAGTGCTTCCGTATATTCTTTTTCGGCCTGCGGCATCTGGCGCAATACAAAATAGTTCTCCCCCATCGCTTGGTGTGCGCGGGCCGAATCGGGATACGCGCTTACAAGCGTGTCGATGGATCGTTTTGAAAGCAGGCCACTGGCGCGGCCGAGATAGTAAAGCAAATCGGGATCGCTGGGATGGCTGGCGAGCGCTGCGCTCAAGTTTGCAACGGCGGTTTCGTAGTGCCCTGTTTCGATTTGAGCAATGCCCAATGCTGCGAGCGCGTGCGTTCGCTCGAGATGCGGAATGGCTTCGTCGGCGTAGCCCTCCGCCAGCAACGCGTAGCCCAACTGTAAGTGCGCCGCGTCGAGTTCCGGATTTAGTTCCACAGCACGTTTGAGCGCGGTCACAGCGGAAGCATATTCGCGAGTTTCCAAATAAACCTCGCCAAGATCAAGAAATGCTTCCGCCAAGTTGGGATCGCCCTCCGAGGCTTTCTTGAATTCCAGGATGGCAACGTCAAAGTGGCCCTGCTTGTGGGCATCAACACCGGCCTGCATGTGTTGAGCTACTGCGGGAGAGACTTCACCCTGAAGAGTAAACCACAATAGTAATGTCGCAATAATCATGGGTGTTCCGGCTCGCGGATTTCCAAGAACTGATCGGCCGAAATGTCTTTGAGCAACTGGCGGATTCCCGAGGGCCAGGACACCTCGACGGACGCGGACGTCGAATCGCCTAAGCCGAAATGAATTCGCTTGTCGCTCGCGGAAAGATAGCCAACCGCAGTAGTGGCATATCGAGTCTGGCCATTGACGCGCACTCGCGCGCCGAAACCGTCACGATTGCTACGGGTTCCCCGCAACATTATTGACAGCCAGTGACGCTTGCCGCCACGATTCATTAAGACGAGAGGGTGCGAGCCTAAAACACTGATCACCGCATCCATCCAGCCATCATTGTTCAGATCTCCGAAAGCCAAGCCCCTGGCAGCCACGGGAGTGGTAATACCAGATTCAGCGCGTTCAAACCGCCCATTATGATTGAGAGCCAGCAGCGGTACTTCGAGATAATGCAGCGAACGATCAATCGCTTCCACATTGTCCAGGACGTGGCTTTGCGCAACCAACAGGTCTTTCCAGCCATCGTTGTCCAGATCTTCCAGGGCCACACTCCAGCCTGAACTTCCGGCTGTAAGTTCACCCAGCCCAGTCTCCAGACTCTGATTTGAGAATAAGCCGCCGCCATCATTGTGGTAAATCCCATAAATCTCACGCGGCAGCTCCGTTACCAGGATGTCCGGTCGCCCATCGTTGTCATAATCCTGAAAAACGGTGCCCATGCCGGATAATGGCTTGCCGTCGGCGGAAAGCGCGGCCCCGCTTTCCAGCGCACATTCCGCAAAAGTTCCGTTTCCATTGTTGCGGAACAGATATTGTTGCATGCCGTCATTGGAGACAAAAATGTCGGTGAACCCATCATCGTCGTAGTCCGCAAATGAAACGCCTAAGGCACGTCCCTTTTTGGCAGCTATCCCGGATTTGATGCTGACGTCTTCAAACGTTCCGTCGCCACGATTGCGGTAGAGGAGGTTCGTCGTCGCTGGGAACTCCGCTGGCGGACAGTAAGTCTGCCAGGCGCCGCCACAGGCCTTGCTGCGGCGCGTGTCCCACTCCATATAGCGGGTTACAAAGAGATCAAGGTGTCCGTCATTGTCGAAATCGAAGAAGCCCGCCGAGACCGACCACCCCCCGCCGGCAACGCCTGCTTTTGCCGTAACATCTGTAAAAGTGCCATCGCCATTATTGTGATACAGAATATTTTTCCCGTAACTCGTCACAAACAGGTCCGCATAACCATCGTTGTCATAATCTCCGATCGCTACTCCCATTCCATAGTTCCCGATCCCAGCCTTGGACAGCCCGGCTGCTTCGGTGACGTCTGTAAAACTTCCATCTTTGTTCTGGCGATAGAGGCGATTCCAATAGCGAGGGTTGGCTCGGTCGAACTTTTCGGGCACCAGCATCGGGCTGCCGACGTGTCCACCGTTTACCAGGAAAATATCCAAAAGCCCGTCGTTGTTGTAGTCAAACAGGGCGACACCACCTGGCATTGTCTCAATCAGGTATTTCTGGGGAGTTGGAGAATTCAGCAGAGTGAAATCCAGACCACGGGGAAGTTTGAGGTCAAAAATCGGCGAGGCCGCAACGAATGTACCAAGGCGCAGAAAATTACGTCGATTGAACCCGCGAGACATTCTAGAAAGAGCCACTTAGAATTCTGCCACGAGTTTCCCGAAAAATGTAACCTGGCTGCATAAGACAAAGCGAAATGGTCGGCAATCGAGAAGGTAACAGCCCTTAAGACGGAGAGGTCAAAATTGAAATGACTCAAGTTGGTTTGAGTGGGATGCTGTACTGCATCCCACTCAACCAAAGTTGTTCGTTAGAAAGAGAACCGCAATCCGAATTGGATGAGTCTCGGGTTGTTGACAGTTCCACTTACCTTGCCGAATGACCCGCCGCCGAACTGTCCATTGGGGGGTCCGTACTGGACGATGTTGGCGATGTTGAAGAACTCCGTGCGGAATTCGATGTCGTACTTGTTCTCCGACCCGAAATAGGTCTTTTTGAATATCGCGAAGTCCCAGTTGTTAATTCCGTCTTGCCTTAGTGTGGGATCGACGCGGGCCTCATTGCCAAAGACGTAAGCTGCGGGATCGGCAAAGCACGCGGTGTTGAACCACGCACTCACCGTTCTTGAGCCGCTCTTGTTGCATCCGGGTACCACGTCCGGTCTTATGGTGCCGGTCCCCAGATTCAAACTGGCAAGAAGATTTGGATTGCTATCGGAAATCTTCAACGGAAAGCCCTTTTGGAAAGTGGTTATGCCATTCACGCCCCAACCAGCAATGATCTTGTCTTTGACTCCGGTCGCGTCGGACATGAATTTCTGCCCGTGACCGAAGGGCAGGTCGTATACATAGCTGATGATCAATCGTTGGGAAACATCTTGTGAGGAAAGAGAGCGTTCATCCTTGAGGTTGTTCCAGTCCTGAACCGCTCCGGTCCCTCCGGTGGTGTTTCCTTCCAGCCACGACGTCAGCGTGTCCGTGTTGGAAAGAAGCTTTGCGTTTGTATAGGCCACCAGCAGTGTGCCTCCGCCACCGAAGCGCTTGTTGGCAGAAACCTGCAGCGAATTATAAGAACTGCTGCAGCAGCCCACGGCTCCAAGTTGTACATCTGAATATTCCGGGTAGGGACGGGCCAACTGGCCCTGTATCAAGCTTGTTGGTCCCAGGTTGCCTGGTAGGGGCGTACTGAACGGGTAATTAAGCGCACCAACTTTTTGGGCAATCGTCACATTGCTCTGGCCACCCGCTACGTACTGCTGCGCTGCTTCGGCGATGAGGCTGTCAGGGATTTGATCGACGCTGGTTCTGAATTGCTGCAGGTGAATGCCATGAGCGCCAGCGTAGGCCACGTCCAAAAAGACTCCCCAGGGCAACTCTCTTTGGAGGTCAAGGTTCCATTGCTGAGTATATGCGGGCTGATAATTTTGCCAGGCCATATTCTGTAGAGGAGTTTGCTTAATCCCGAAGGTCGAGATATTCGGTTGGGCATTCGTTCCTACCGGAGCGACTAGATTCGGACCAAATGGACCTCCCGGCAGGCAGTTAAACTTGTTGCTTAATCCGCCGGCACCCGTCAAAAGGCAATTGCTGGAGTTAAGGGTGCTCGCTGGAGACAACCCCGCGTCATTGCTCGCAAAAAAACTAGAAGTGGCACTAGTCGTTGGATCAATGTACGGATTAACTGCGAACGAAACATAATTCGGAGAATAAAACATTCCGTATCCGCCCCGGATTACCGTCTTCGGAGTCAGTTGGTAAGCGACGCCCAAACGTGGAGACCATTCATTCGCGCGCGAGAAGCTGCTCCGGGTAGGGTTCACACCGCTGGCAGCCGCTGAGTTACGCACGTAGAAGAGATCTCCTGGGCAGGCACTGCCGGCAATTCCGCTGCAACCGGTGACGCTTGCGTTTGTAGCCTGGGAATCAAAGTACGTCAAACGGTCAAAGCGTTCCGTCCATGGCCCCGCGAGCTCGTAACGCAAGCCAATGTTAACGGTCAGTTTGTTTGTCACCCGCCAGGTGTCTCCAGCAAACAGAGCCCCGTAGCTCTCTTTTCCAGCCACCGGTGCGGATATAACCAGGTTTCCGGTCGTCTGATTGCCGAATGCGGCGCCTGCTCCTAACCCATAGCCCAGGAGGAAGTCGGCGTAGTCGTTGCCAAGAGCCAAGCCTTTATTGCTGGCCAATGCCGCAGTCCAGGATCCGTTGAACGAGATGATGCCGCCGCCGTTGTTGGTTTGCAGATAGTTGTCATACGTCAATTCGAGTTGGCCGCCGAAGGTGATCGTGTGCCGGCCATGGACCTTGGTCAATTGGGGAGACAAATTATATTGCGTGTCCCAGTCGGTGATCGCGCTTTGGCCTTGGCTGCAAGAGATATTGCCGCTCCCTGAGGAATCGCTGATGGCAAAGCATGGCGTCAACGGTGTACGTTCGAGATCCGGAACGATGGGATTGTAAGAGGCCGGCCAACCCTCTTCGGTCATGTCGAAACTCGAATTAATCGGAGCGCGCGAATAGTGAAACCGGCTCACGCTGAAATTCACGCTGGCGGTCGTTGTCGGATTAATCGCGTATGTCCAGCCTAGAGCGCCGCTGTTGCTGTTAATGTTTTCCGCGCAACGGTCTTTGCACAAGCCGGTTTTGTACGGGTCCTGCGCCAAACTTAGTTGCTTGAAGTAGGTGTAACGGCCAAAAATGTGTTGGTTCTGAGTTAAGTTTTGGTCCACTCTCAACACATATTGATCAATGTCTCCGCCGGTGCTCGCTGCGGCGGTAAAATTGCTCACGCCACTGTCGGGACCAATTAGTGACCCAGGGACAAGGCTATTTGTGGGATTCGCGATCAGCCTGGGCAAAAGGTACCCCGAAGTCGGATTAATGTATGGTTGCCCTGTGATGGGATTGTTCCCAGTCAAATCATTACCCGCGATCGGCCTACGAGAACCATTCGGAAAAACAGTCAGAGGATTGTAAAGTTGGTCTACAAATACCGTTTGCGTTCCGCCACCCGCAACGGGATAACTCTTCGTGTCCGAGCAAATATTGACCCCTGAGCCTCCCGGATCAGGCGTATTGAAACCGTTGACGCAAAGATCTGCAAAATTTCCTGTACGCTCCGCGGCAGTCGGAACAATTGTACTAAAGACTTGACCTACTCGTGCTCGGAAGCCCTCATAACTGCCAAACACAAAGGTCTTATCTTTAATGATTGCGCCACCGACGTTGCCGCCAAACTGATTCTGCGTGAATGGTGGTGCCTTATTCGGCTCGCCATTTGCTATTTGCGAACCCTTGTTAAAGGCTTCGTTCGCGTCCAACACTCGATTGCGAAGGAATTCGTAGGCGCTGCCGTGCCACTGGTTGCTGCCGGACTTCGTGCTGAAGTTGATGACGCCGCCGGAGAACTTGCCCCATTCGGCTCCCATATTATTGTACTGCACCTTGAATTCGCCGATGGAATCCTGCGTTGGTACAAGCAGCGGTAAGTTGATGTAGCCGATGTTCAGCGGCTGGCCATCAAGGTATTCCGCACCCTGATTAGCGAACGATCCGCCGATCTGATAATTACCCAGGTCAAAGGGGTTCTTGCCAACGGGCGTACCTTGTGAACTGCCCTGAGGAACGACCGATGGAGACAGGGCTGCCAAGTTAAAAGCATTGCGGCCATTCAGTGGAATTTCGGTCGCTTGTCGTCCTGTGATAACCTGTCCGAGGGAAGAGCTATCGGGCTGCAGCAGCGGCGTTTCGCTCGTGACTTCCACAGTCTGGCTGACATTGCCCAACTGCATCGTTAGATTGATGCTGGATGTCTGTTGCACTTGTACAACGACATCTGTCTGCTCGGAGCGCTTGAACCCGGTCTTTTCGGCCGTTACGCGATAGTGACCCGGAGATAGGTTCGAAAATACATAGTATCCTTCGACCCCAGTTTTTTCTGCCAGAGTCGAGCCTTTTTCAAGATTGGTCAGCGTCACTTGCACATCGGCAATTGATCCTCCGGAAGTGTCCGTTATAGTTCCAGAGACGCTTCCATAGGTCGATTGTGCGTAGGCTGAAGGGCCAAATGCCACAAGCAAGCCCAAACAAAGCAATGCAACGATCACGAGTTTGAAGATTGTACCGTGAGTGTTAACGTTCATAGCGCTCCCTTTCACCGCGAATGCATACAACTTCCAGCACCAGGGCTGGCACAATGCAAGCCGCCACTCAACTTTTGGGAAACTTCCGAACAAGCACTTGATTCCGTTCGCCTGGGAGGCGCAGAGTCAGTGCTGAATCCCTCGACACGGAACAATGCCCCGAATGATATAGATAAGACCTCCGCGAGTCAAGCATTAGAGGTATCCAGGAGCCACGGCAGGTTTCGTAAAAGGATACTACCCGCAGCAACTCCGTTCCCACGAAGCCAAGATAAGGCGCCATTCGGAGTGCAGGTGACGGGATTTCATGTAGAATACGCACCTGGCTCACTGAGAACGGTTACTTTCCTTTTCCAGATTCGTGAGCTCTTGGCCTCAAGTCTGGATTCATACTCTCGCATGAGGGACTCATGGCGGAGATCACGCCAACGCCGGGTAAGCCATTCGGCTCGCAGCAATCTATCACAGAGATGAACATCCTCTGGCTCACTGCCGGGCTAAGAGAAGTTCGATGGACATCAGCAAACGCAGACCCGGAACTTCGGCTGCACCGTGCTGCCTAATTTAAAGATTGTATGTCTCCGCCGGCGATAAACACACGTTGATCCTGAAGCAATGCGGCAGTGGCGCCCGAGCGAGTTTCCGAGCCACCGGCGAGACTTGTCCAGGCATTGGCGATGGGATCGTAGATTTCGGCGGCGTTGGTCGCGCCTCCGCCGGCGACGGTTCCACCGGCAACCAAAACGCGCCCGTCTTGCAACACCAAGGAGTTGTGTTTGCTGCGCGCCGCATTCATTGGCACCGCAGGCGACACTGAGCCGTCGCTGTTAAAAAATTCCGCCGTTGCGAGCGGGCCACCTGCGCCGTCGCCGCCGGTGATCAGGATCCGACCGTCCGAAAGCAACGCAGCGGACGAGTTCACCCGCGCCTCAGCAAGGTTCGTCTTGGGCTCCCAGGTGCCGCTCGGCACAAGGAGCGCGGCCCCCTTCAGCGCTACAACTGCACAAAGGACGATGAGACTCCCGAGAAGCACAGTGTTAGCAGTTCGGCGCATGGTTGACTTCTTTAGACACGGCTTAGTGGGGCTCTGTTGGGGCGAAGTTGCGGGTTCACAGTGACGGTTCAGCGTAGCAAAGCCGTCCCTTCATTACACCAAGGATTTCCTTATTGGTTCCTCCCAATCACTCACTCGGCGGAACAGTGGAAACCAAGCGCGAGACTGGTCGAAGACCGAGCAAGCGGACAAAGTTTAGTTCAAGAACCAAAAAACTAATCTCCTGGAATTAAGACTTCCCTTTAGTCCCTTGTGCCCTGCTTCCACGTTCACGAAGTTCACGATGTTCACCGGTGTGGCTAGGCTTCGCGCCTTCGGGCTTGCCAAGAGAGCCTCCCGTGGCGTTGCCTACCTCACCATTCATGATCGCACTACACAACTCACAGTCTTGATATAGTGTCTGCGCTGAATTCAGATTTGCTTTGTGGCTGAAGGCCAATCGGTGGACCTGTTCCTTGGTTTGTCGGCTGAACCATTGGACGTATCCTTCGTTTGTCCTTGTCCGATTTCCAAGACTGAACGATGTCAGGATGTTGCCCACTCTTTTTTCAGATAAACAACCGGGTTCACCGATATTCCGAAGGTGCTGGTTGGCGGTATTGGTCAGGTAAGAAATTCGATAGCCCCTGTCGTGTCCGATAGAGTGAATTGCGGTGTACACGGCATTCAGGACTGCGGCCGAGTGGAGAGGCAGAGTCTCGCGAATTTGTTCCTGCATTTTGAGAAGTTTGATTAATAGCTCACACGTCTCTCTTTCACTGCCTACCGGTAGTGCCAACGCCCGGTAGAGGTCACGTGTCCGCGGCTGCAATCCGCGCTCTCCTGGCAGTGTGGGAAGCAGAAGATTCTGATAGTTCGAGAGCCGGAATTGAAAAAGGGCCCTTTGGAGTGTGTTGGCGTACTTTAATAAGGGAGGGTCCATGGGAGAATAAAGCGGCTTTTTCGTGCGGTTTTTCATCGGGATGACGATGCAACGGCTGTTAAGGGCTGCGTCGTCGGGCATTTCCAGCCAGGAAACGGCCCGTGCTCCGTAAGTCTTGTAGGCGGTCCCTTTACGCAGTGAAATCACCCCTTGCGTAGATCCAGCTCGCAAGAGGTGCAGCAGTTCCCGCTTATTGTGCAATGATGCGGTCTCATCGATGAGGAGAGTCGGAGTCAGGCGATCGCACAGCTGATAAAAGGCAGCCGAGCTGATATCCGCTGTGAGCAGGCTCCGGCGGCACAACAGATTCAAGATCCGTAATGCAGTCGTTTTGCCGCTACCCGGAGGTCCCACAAAGGCCAAATACGGAGCAAAGGGCAACTTCTCAATAAACCACGTGGCAACAATGAAATGGCCCACCAAAATCGTATCCGGGTCCTCTAATTCAAGAGTAGACATGAGCAAGCGCCAGATTCCTGCAAGGAGGTCACGAACGGATTTGAAATCAAACACGTCCTTCGGAAAGTTGACATATCGGCAGACTTCGGAGTTCTTCGGCAGGGGAACGAAAACTCGATTTCCCTCCTCCACCTTGGCCGCGTATGCCACCTCCTTTCCCTTACGCGTGGCGAACAGATACCTTCTCGGTTCATTTGAATCTTCGATCATCTCGACCAAAGTTCCATCCGCCATTTCACGGAAATCAACTTCCTCGACAATCTTCTGCGGTCCTTCTTGCCTGTAGGGAATCGAGAAGGGCCGAGTTACCTCTTGATGCGACCTGGGTGAAGAAACTGCACTCCGATGGAACACTTGCTGCCGCCTGCTGTACCTGGAGCTCATAAAAGTCCTTTCGGAAATCCAAGGTTATTTGCCTACTTTCCGCGTACTGTCAGCAGAGATTGCATTCTTTTGCTCATTGGCCAAAAAAAAACGCCACGACAAAAGGTACGTCGCAGCGTTCATTTCATTCAGCCGGCGCCCTGAGGCACCGCTCATCAACGTTCAGGTCACAACGTTCTAACGAAGTACATTGTAGTCCATCACGTCGTCAGCGGCAAGGCCTCTACCAATCTCGACTGGTAGCTCCAACTCCCCTGACACATTTCAAAACGCCAGAACACCGCATGCCGCGCGCTGGCAAGATCTAAACCCGTTGGAACCAGTCGGGTTATACGAGCGCTCAGTTTTCGCCAATTAAGGTCGTTCATCTACTTGTTTATCCCGGATGTCCGAAAGTCGAAGGGAGAGTGAATCCGTGGCGGTTGACGGGCCATCGATCGCTTCTTACGGGATGTTCTTCCCTGCACCGTGGGAGATTCCGTGGGACTTGATGAGGTACTATTCTTTACCAGTTAGCAGCCATTCGATCGATTTACCGAACTCCTGACGAAAAAGACCAGGAGTACCTCTGGGATCCCCCGGCGGAAATGGAGCTCCACGTCGGGTGGAGAGAAACCGGCAGCGAAGAGTATCCGATAACCGTGCTCAAGTTCATGTCGATAGGTTTACATTGAGCGTCGGTGGTATTGCCATTAAGACAGGCACAAAAGCACGATGCCCTCTGGAAATTCGATTCGCACGATTCCACGACTACCGACAAGACACCCGCGATTCAGTGCAGTTTTCAGACGGCCCATTTCTCGACTATGAGTAGCCATTCCAGTGACTTACTATACTCTCGACTGATAGCGAGCAGGACTTCCCCTACAACTTCGTGGCGTCCGATTCGCGCGCTTGGAATTCCTTTTATTTTTTCTTTTTTGCGGTCGCTTTCTTGATGAGAGCAGCAGCGATCTTTGCGTCTGTTTCGGACTCGAATCCAAGTACGGCCGAGTATCTTCGACCCACCACCTGCGCGACAAGGAAGGCCAAGTTCACACCCGACTCTGCAATCGCCTGGGAGATCGCGTATCCGAGGCCTTTGCGATTGTCACCCTCCACCAGCAGTGTGGGGATGGATGAGGCCGCCAGCCCAGCTTGCTGCGCGACGTCGACCGACTTTTTGCTCGCGATCGGATAAAGTTCAACGGCTGCTCGAGTCTCATCACCTGGATGCCTGTATCCCATGACGACCAGCAGGTCCGCGCCCGCTTTGGCAAGCGGTTCGAGCGTCTGGGCAAGGACTCCGGTCTTGTTCTCTAGCTGTTTACGCCAAAGCGTGATGCTTTTCACTTTGACTGCCATGGTCGCACCTCCCGTCAAGCCCCCTGGGGACCTGAGGGGAGCAATCCTACGCCTGTGCCTTGCTCGGCTCAATCCCTAACCGTCCAACAAAGACTGCATTCCCCTGCGAGTTGGGCGATTCAAACGCGCCTATCTATCACCTGCGAGGAACCATTCCGTTGACTTATCAAATTCCCTGCTGATCGCGAGTAGAACTTCCGCTCCGACCGAGAGGAAATATAGGATCGGTCCAGAATGGCTACGGACCGAGGCCACAGCACGGGATCCAGACCCAGCTTGCGGTAAGTCGCAATTTGCGCCTTTTGAGACTGCCCGATATCTGCCTCGCTCCGATCGGCATTCTCCGCGGAACCGGATCGTTCGACAATGTTAACTTTCTTTCGTAGAACATGGACGTAACGAGGTTGGCAGACGCCCATTGAGTACCCAAATCTGTCTGCGAAATATCGAATCACGGCAGGCCGTTCATAATCGCGGGTTCAAAATTACATCCTGAGGACTTGCAAACCACCTACGACCGACTAATTTCACTTATTCTTCTTTTGTTGCGAAAGTAGACGCTGCAAAAAAGTGGGGCCTTTCTTTTTGTATATTTCAATCCCTTCCTGAAGAAGTGCTACGCAAATTTGAGCCGCACTTCTTCCCTCGGAGAGTGCAATTTCTTCCAACCGAACCTTCAGATCCGATGGGATACGAAATGTAAATTGAGAGTCCTTCTTCATCCGCCTGGAATTCTAACACGCCCTCCCAACTGGCGATCGTTCTGTGGGCATTGACAAACAACACGCGCACTGCCATAATTTGCCTTGCACTGCAGTGCACTGCATAGGAGATAAGCTATGAATAAAACTTCGCCAGCTTGGCGTTCTAACATTCTGTGCGCTCGCCGCATTTGGGGACGCCTCCCTGTGACGGCCATCAACGCATTGAAGGAATTGACTAATAATTTTGCAGTATCGGTTGCTGCTGGAGACCTGCAATTCTTAGAGAATCGCTGGTATGTCACACATTCGGGCTTGCTCCGAATAGCGCAGAGACGTAAATGCCGCGGGATCGAAACCACGATTCAGGACCACTTTTCGGACCCGGGCAATAACAAGTGGGTGATTAAAGCCACTGTTTTCAAGAGCCGCAACTCAAAGGGATTCGCTGGCTACGGCGATGCCGATCCCTCCAACGTGTCCTCTCTTGTTCGTGGAGCGGAAATGCGCGTGGCCGAATCAAGAGCGATCGATCGCGCCTTGCGCGCAGCTTACGGGGTGGGCTCCGCATCGGTAGAAGAGTTGGGCGCGTATTCCAGTCCGCCTAAATCTTCCACGGCTCCGTTGCCATCGAACGGACATTCTTCCTCCAGCGGCTTGGGCAACGGCCAACCCCGGCTGCGGGATCAGCTCTGCCTTTTGATCCGCCAGTACAACCTTGATTCGAATCTCGTGAAAGCTTACGCAGCGGATTTCTGTGGCACGGAAACCCTCAGTGGCGCCAGTCGCGAACTGGTCGAGTCTTTCATCTCCCATCTCTCTTCGGCTGCCAAAGAGAACCGAGATGCCCTGGTCTGCAAACTCAATTCCTACGCTCAGCCTGTGGAGGCAACATCATGAGAAAACATATTCCCGGACTGCACTCGGGACACCAGGATCTGGTCAGCAATCTCGACGGGTTATTTTTGGTCCGCGTGGAAATGGCCTCCTATCGCTGGCATCCTCAGAAACCATTCCTCGCCCTGCGCTTCAGCATCCTGGAGCCAACTTCTTTTGAAGCATTGTCTTTTTCTGGACGCCTTTACTGTACGGAGCGTGCGCTGTGGAAGCTCAGTTGGTTTCTTCGCGATTTTGGCTACGACACTGAACTACTCAGTCGCGACCAAATCGATGAAAAGGCGCTGCGGAATCTCCGCGGTGTCGTTCGGACCACCTTTACCAACCTCAACGGGCGTTCTTACCAGAATCTCGATGCCTTTGCTCCGGAATCTGAATGGGAGGCGCTTTCCTGCGCAGCCAGCAATCAGGGCGAGGAGGAGAGTACTACATGATTTTTAGCCACACCCAAATTGCCAACTATCTTCGCTGTCCGCGCAGCTATCGCCACCGTTACCTTGATGGCTGGCGTGAAAAAGAGACACGCGCAGCAATGATCTTCGGCCGCTGCTTTGAAAAAGCGCTTGAGTCCTATTTTTGTGGTGAGCGATTGTGGCGCGGCACTCCATCGGGAGTGGGGCGCTTTCCGCGATACTCCGTTTGACTACAAAAAAGGAGAGACTTGGGATCGGCTGGTGCATCAGGGCGTGCATCTCCTAGAGCGGTTTGCGCAGGACAATCGAGTGCATATTCCCCAGCCACAGCAGAATCTGCAAATCAAAGTGGTCCGGGAGCTACCGAATGCGAATCAATTTGTTGCCTACGTCGACGCCATCGGTAATCTCGATGGCTCCCGTTGTCTGATGGACTGGAAGACCACGACCAGTCGTTATCCGGACGAACCAGCAGGGTTGCTGTCGCTCGACCCTCAATTGATCTGTTATTCCTGGATGACCGGAATTTCCGAGGTGGCATTGGTCGTCTTCGTTCGAAAGCATCAGCCCGAAATCCAATATCTAAGGACATCGATTTCGGAAGAACAACGCTCCGAGTTTGGCCGGCTCGTGGCAACGACGATAGGTCAGATCGAAGCCGCCCAGTTCCCTTCCCACAGCGGTATCCGTTTCCCACAAAACGGTTGCGTGAGCTGTCCGCATCTCGGGCTATGTCTCGACAACAAACGATTGATCGATTCCAATCTCATCCGTACATCAGGAGCGACCGACCTTGCTTGGCTTGACGAGCTTGTGGATTAACAAAGAGATGATGGTGACTCCGGAGATCAATCACCGTCGGGCCGTGTTCGTTCTCGGGCGGATCGATGAGATTTTGTCCTGGGAGAAGACCAAGGAACAGGAAAAGGACGTGCGCTTTGTCGAGCTGGGGGAATATCTGTGCGAGGTGCGAGCAAAGCAGTATTGGCGGTTAGAGAAATTGAAGTCGTTCGATGAATTTCTGGAGAAACGCTTTGCCGACTCGCGCCGAAAGGCCTATTACCTCATGACCATCCACGAACATCTCACGCGAGTGCCAAAGCCAGCAGCTTCGAGAGATGGGTTGGACAAAGGCCAGGGAACTCGTCAAGGTGGCGCGTAAAGATGGAGCCGAGTTCGCTTGTGCACCCTGGGTGCACAAGGCAAAGGAACTCCCGAGGGAAGAATTCAGAAGGGAGGTCGAGCGACACCTGACGGGGAAAGAGACGGAAGCGTGGGAGATCTTATATTTCAAGGTCTACAAAAGTCAGTTGGCGGTGGTTGAAAAGGCACTTGAAACAGCCGCTTTGATGCTGGGGACAGACAAATCTCGAGGATATTGCCTGGAGATGATCTGCGCAGATTTCCTGGCAGGTGCAAATCTAGGCGAGAGCAAATATTGAATTATCGCTCGGTGACTGAACAACTCGGCAGGATGCTCGAACGTTCTCTTCAAACGGAACTGCCATGGAAACTGAGAAAGAACAGAAGGGATAATGCGCCAGAAGCAACCTCGATTGAAGCTCGGGCAAAAGGTATATGACGCACTCCGACGTCGTGTACTTGAACGCGACAATTGGCGGTGCCAAAGTTGTGGAACTTCCCTCAACTTGCAAGTCCATCATCTAAAGCGAAGGAGCAAACTCGGCGATGACAAGCTCTCCAACTTGATCGCGCTGTGTGCCAGCTGTCACGGATTGCATCATGGAAAAGTGCGCTAGTGGGCATGAGATTCATCACGCACCGTGTATGTTCCATTCGCGTGCCACGACGGGCAATGGGGTGCTAGGATGCGATGGAGATACGATTGCAGTGACCGCGGCGACCCAGCCGAGTATCGAGGATCAGGTTCACGGCGCACTTCCATGGGTTCCCAAGATAAAATTTCACAACCCTTTCCTCGCATATGAAAATGGCGCTGAGTTCGTAAAGTATTTTCGCGATGGCGCAGAGGGAAAACTCTCTCCGTTTATTCTTGTGGTCGAAGGTTCGATTCCCAACGAGAACAATAAACAGGAAGGTTATTGGGCCTCGTTCGGCACGGATGAAAGACCGGTCAGCCGATCACGACCTGCAACTGGATCGACCAATTGGCTCAGAAAGCTTGGGCGGTTGTTGCAGCGGGAACCTGATTGTACTCCGCCGTTAGTGCCTGATCGTCACTTAATTTTCGCTATGCTGTTGGAATTGGTTTCTGCTTGCCGAAATCGCTCTAAGCAGTAGCATTGCCGAATTGTAAAGAACGGCCCGCGAAGGTTCCCCATGCAAGTGTTGCACGGCTTCGCGGGCGCTCCCTCTGGTACCAGTCAAATTGGCCTCAGATAATTGCTCAGCGTCCCTTCACTGAACTACAACTTTTCCAGTCATCTTGGGATGAAGGGAACAGAAGTAGAGAAAGTTTCCTGGTTTCGTGAACGTGTACGAGAACTTCTCGTCAGTGTCCATAACCTTGGATTTGAACACACCGTCCGTACTTACCACCGTGTGTGGTATGTCATCGTGGTTGATCCAGGTCACCGTTGTACCAACGGTCACCGTCAGCGCGCCAGGGCCAAAGCTAAAGTTATCAATTTTCACCTCTGTGTTTGCAGGGGTTGCCTGCTGCGCATTCACTTTCCGGCTCTCGACTGCGGCGCATAGCAACATCACACCTATGGCTGATAAACATGTAATACGCCTCCTCATCATTTTTTTTCCTTTCTAGAATTAAAAATGGAATTACTTCTGCCGAGTGGCCCAAGATCTATTTTGTTCAAGCAAGAGATGCGTCAACGACTGCGAGCGCGTGATGCCCTCGCACGTATTGCACATTGGTGATACCCAGCACGCTCTTTAATTGTTCGGCTGGCACTTTCATCGGACCAGGCGAATCCGCTTTGCCCGCTTGCGGTTGGGGAAATGCCGTAGAAGCGGCGGTATGGAATGTGACATTTCCTTCCACCTTTTGCATCGTTTGGTGGATATGTCCGTTAAGCACTGTCACCGACCCGAATTTCTTCAAGTACGCCAATGCCTGCGCGCTGTCTTCGGTTCCCCATCCCCACTCTGGATAGATGGACCACAACGGAATATGTGCAAACACAACGATCGGCGTGCTGTGTTTCAGATGCTTGACATCCTTTTCCAGCCATTCCAGCTGCTCAGTACCCAGCGTGCCCAACCCTCCGGCCTTCAAATTCCACACATTGACCAGTCCGATGAAATGCACACCCTTTTTCTGAAAACTGTACCAACCGGCGCCGTTAATCCCTTTTCCGTAACGCTCCAGGTACTGTTTGCCGTCATCATTCAAGATGTCATGCTCGCCGGGCACAAAAAACACTTCCTTTGGTGTAGCGCCTTTCAGAATCTGATCAACGGTGTCGAACTCTTCTGGCTTGGAGAGGTGGCTGATGTCGCCCGTGTGGATCATGAATTCTGGCAGCGTCGAGGAGCCGTTGATCTTGTCTACCGCTGCCTTGAGCGTGCTGACAACATCCGGATTGGCAGCTTTGTTGAATCCCATGTGGCTATCGCTGATCTGGACAAAACTCAACTCACCTGGCGCTGCTTTGCCTCCTAACTCAGACATTTGACTCAGGCTGTACGACTTTAATACACCTCCTTCCATCAGGCACAGCGCCCCTGTTCCAGCCCACGCCATGCATTTCAGGAACCCTCGCCGATCTATCCCGTCCCTGTTGTGATCATGAATCAGTTCGTTTCTTGTCTTCTTATCCATAAATCCTCCTCGAACTTTCGGTTGCTTACGTCCAACGTGCTCTCTGCCCAAATGGGCCATATTTATAAGAGCGGCGCGGCTGCCTGACGACGAATTACTGAAACCGTGCCGCTCTCGGACGTGTTCCACCTCTCCAGACTGGAGGCTCGGCTTTTTTATTCCCTGCGAGCCGAAATTGGCACTATTTTCGGGCGCAACGCGAAAAGAAACATAAATTGGAATAAAATCGCACCTGCCATAGTCTTCATAAATAAGCGATCTTCTCCTCGGGAAAGGCTCGGACGTGTTGGACTCACAGGAGCAAATGCGCTTCGAGAGGCTCGTGCTGCCACATCTCGATGCCGCCTTCAATTTGGCTCGCTGGCTTTTGCGAAGTAGCGTCGAGGCCGAGGACGTGGCACAAGAAGCGATGCTGCGTTCTTACCGGTTCTTCCCCGGTTTTCGAGGTGGCGACGTGCGCGCTTGGCTGCTGCAGATCGTACGGAACACTTGCTATACCTGGCTGGAAAAGAATCGTCGCACCAATGAGGTAACGGAGTTCAATGAGGAAATACATCTGAAACCTGGCCCCACACCCGAGGCTCTTGCTATTGAGACTGATAATCGCGAGCGCTTAACACGCGCGCTTGAATCGTTGCCGCCTCGCTATCGCGAGGTGATTGTGCTGCGCGAACTGGAGGGGTGCTCGTACCAGGAGATTGCCGAAATCACCTCGATTCCGATGGGCACCGTAATGTCCACACTTTCACGCGCTCGTCAACAACTTCAGATGGTCCTTGCAACACCAGCGCGAAAGGGAGGCCAAGCATGAACTGTGACCGTGCCGATAGCGCGCTTCACGCCTATTTCGATCACGAACTGGATGCCTTGGGCGCTGCCGAATTCGAGCGCCATCTAGAGACCTGTGCTGAATGTACCGATGCCCTTACAACCATGAAGGAATTACGATCTTCGCTGGGCTCGTCCAAACTCTATGCGAAAACACCTGTCTCCCTTCGGGATAAGGTTTTGCGTGATCTGGGTTCAGTAAAGCCGGTCACCGTCATGCCTTCGCGCAAGATTTGGGGTTGGCTGGCGGTTGCGGCCGCGTTGCTTTTAGCGGTCATCACGAGTTGGCAAGTGATCTCACTTTTACGGAATGGAAGCGGAGATTCTGTACTTGTGGCTGAAGTTGTCGACGCGCACTTGCGTTCACTGCAACCGGGGCATCTCACCGACGTGGTGTCCTCCGATCAGCACACCGTCAAACCCTGGTTCGATGGCAAGCTGGATTTCGCTCCGCCGGTCAAGGACTTTACAGAGCAAGGATTCCCTTTACAGGGTGGTCGACTCGACGTCGTGCATGGCCGAGCCATCGCTGCCCTCGTCTATGGACACCGAAAACACCTCGTAAACGTATTCGTCTGGCCCACAAGCGAAACCGCTGCTTCACCAAAGTCAGGATCACAGCAGGGCTATAATTGGACCAACTGGCGCAAGGGAGGAATGGAGTTCTGCATAGTATCGGACACGTCACGCGCAGACCTCGAGCAGTTACAGCGGCTTATCGCTGAATAAGGAACACTGTCTGCTCGATTTCGACTTTCTGGTGACGACTGCACAGCCGATCAGTTGTGATTCAGCGACAAAAAGACATAGAGCGCCACTCCAATGGAATTAGTTTGCTTGTTAGGACTCTTTCCGGTGTTGTTTTCATGTTCGTAGTAGGTGTTGAACTCGAAATGCCTTCCGATCGGGAATAGACAACCGGCGTACAGCGCCGTGGTGCTCCATTTGTTGTACTGACTCTCGTAATAAGGTTCGGCCGCGATATACGGGATTAGGTGATAAGAATGTACTGAAAATGTCCGCTCGATGCTTAGCTTGTTCCTGTAGCGCCAACTGAAAACGCCGCCTTTCCAGTCCAGATCAGCTCGATTACGGTCTGTAATCAGGAAACCTTTTTTAAGTGGGAAATTAAACGTAGCAACCGCCATCATCCGGTTTTCGGGTGCAGCATTTGGCGCAGTTATGTAACGATATCCCGTTTCCAGTACAAACGCTCTCGTTTTTGCATCGTTGAGATCGAAGCGTGCGAAATCTTTCAGCTTTATTAGCGGTTTGAAGTACAGCTGAAGACTCGGCCCGATCGCAAACTGCTGCGGATCACCTCCGTCTCGGTCGTCTTTGGCCTCCAAATACGTCCGAAGCTCCGAATTCAATTTTAGGTGTACATCAACTTCCGGTAAAAATTGGGTATCCTGCGAAACCACGCGTAAGCTCGCAAAAGATAAGCTGAATACGCTCATCCAGATAAATTTGCTCAATCTCTTCATTGTTCTCTGCCGTTAAGCCCTTCGCGTTCTCCGAAAATCGAAACGAGATGATTTCAGATTCGCAGAAAGCGTGCCATTGCTGGCCATTAGCCGTAACTGTCAGAATGGACAAGGCCCTGCCCCGAATCACGGAATCGACGCACCGTTTCGCCAACCGCGCGGTCAATGGTCTGGTCATCGGACGCTGCAAAAAGCGATACAGCGTCGTGAAGTCAGGCACACTCACAAACCCCAACACCTGGCCTAATTTGCGATGCTCGCTCAACCGCACTTCGGCTTCGAGAAAGTTCCAGTCTTCGTAACGCATCAGACAGAGAATGGCCAGCAACTGCAGCTGGGTAAATTGACGTTTGCTGAAACGGCTTCGGTAGCAAGTTGCGAGGATGTCAACAGAGCCAAGTCACTTCTAGCTAACCCCTACCGGTTCAGAGCCTTTGAGCGCGTAATAAGCTATATAGAGGTAGCAGATCACCGGCAGAACGAAAGCGTGATGGACGCCGATACGGTCCGCAATCGCTCCTTGCGCCACCGGCATAATAGCCCCGCCCACAATAGCCATAATCAACAAGCCCGATCCGTCACCGGTGCGTGGTCCAAGTTTCGCGATTCCCAACGTGAAAATACTTGGAAACATGATGGAATTGAAAAACCCAACGAGGATTATGCTCCACATGGCCACCTGGCCTGTGGAAAGCATCGAGATCAACACCAAACCGCACGAGCAGAACGCCGCGACGCCCAAAACTGTTCCGGTTTTCACCTTCTGTAGGATTGCCGAGCCGATGAATCGTCCGACCATTGCTCCGCCCCAATAATAGGCAACCAGCTTTGCACCTTGTACTTCGGGTAAATTGCCGATTTCCGGCTGGTTGAAATAATTAATCAGAAAGCTTCCTATCGATACTTCCGCCCCAACATAAGTAAAGATGGCGACGCAACCCAGGATGAGGTGCCGATATTTCCACATGCTGCCTTCATGTCGACCATCGGCGTGCTTTTCAACTTCCGGGATTGCCGGAAGTTTGAACATCGCGATCAATCCCGCAAAAATGACAAGTGCGATGCCGATCACGATATACGGAAATCGAACGGAAGAGGCTTGTTGCATCCGGAACGTGTGGAGAGCCTCAGCAGACATATTCGAGATGGCATCTTTATCGACAGCAGCAGTGCCTAGAATCAGCAGTCCCCCAACCCATGGTCCGACCGTAGTTCCGAGCGAATTGAATGCCTGAGTTAGATTCAAACGGCTTGAAGCCGTCTCGGGTGGACCAAGCACCGATACGTACGGATTAGCGGCCACCTGCAGCGCAGTGATACCCGCGGCTAGAACCATGAGCGCGCCGAGGAAGAGCGGATAAGAGAGAGCAGCCGCGGCGGGCACAAACAAAAAAGCGCCAAGTCCCATCGTTAGCAATCCAACGACCATGGTCTTCTTGTAGCCGATCGCGTCCACCACCTTGGCCGACGGTATAGAAAAGATGAAATACGCCAGGAAAAACGCGAACTGAATCAACATCACCTTGGTGTAGTTCAAGTCGAACACCGATTTTAGATGCGGAACGAGGATGTCGTTCAGGACCGTGACAAATCCCCAGAAGAAAAACAGGACCGTCACCATCGCTAGCGCCGCTGGATATTTTTCGCTACCACTCGTTCCTGTCGTTTGCGCATTTCCCGTTGTGGCGATGGCCATTGTTTCCACTGTCCTTTTCCCCGCACTTTGCGGTTTGCGTCGCCCTAGATACTGCCACACCCTATCGTGGACCGAAAGGTTTCCGATCACGCGCGACCCCTCCGAAAAATGATATAACGACTGCGGTATCGTCCTTCTTCAGCGTCTTGAGGAGTATATTGTGACTATCGCTCGCCGACTTTTGCTTGGCTTTGCCTTTATCTTTTTGTTCTTCGGGACGATGACTTTGCACGCGCAGACCTTCTCTCAAACGGTTATTTGGTCGGAACCTGGCTTGCCCTCAGCCGATTCTGCGGTGGCAACTAGCTCCCAACTACAACAAATCTTTCCGCAAGCTCGCCTTGTCGCGACCGGCCAACTCTCTGCGCAATTGCAGGACGCGAACACTCGCTTGCTAATCCTTCCGCAAGCCTCCGCTATTCCAGAAGCAGCGTGGTCTGCGTTATTCAGCTATTTGCAACGTGGCGGCAACCTCTTGGTACTTGGCGGTCGTCCATTCACCCGCTCGGCTTACCATGACTCCGCTGGCTGGCACTTGCGTGATGCGTCCATTCGATTCGCGAGGGCACTTCTGATCGATCAATATCAATCCACTCCAGGGTCTGCGGGCCTGCAATTTTCCTCTAACCCGGACTTCCCTTTGCAATTACCTGTCTTCTCTTGGAATAAGGCTTACAGCCCCATCATCCGCCTCAGTACTTCGAATCTCTACAATCGTGGAGGTTCGACAGGCACGATCGACGTACGCCTCGACCCGCTGGTGTGGGGCGTGTTTGGCGGCCGCAGGCTGTCGGCTCCCATCATCGAACTTGATCATTTTTCTTCCGGCTTCGATGGTGGCCGATGGGTTTTTCTATCCGCGGAGCTTTGGGACACTTTCTTTTCGACACCGGAATGCGCTACACTCCTGCGTTCGATCGCGCAGCGTGCACTGCAAGGCGCTGAAGAATTTTCTGTTCGCCCTGTCCTTCCCCTCTACTTACTCGGTGAACCGATCGAACTCGAATCCGTCTACCGTTCACCCTCAAAATCATCTGCTCCACTCATCGTCCAGATTAGCTCTTACCCTGAAAATCAGCCTTCGCAGAAGCATACGGTGACGGTGTCTCTGCCGTCAGTTGAACCCGCCTTACTCCCAGCTCCCGAAACAAAAGGCTTGTACATTATCGAAGCGAAATTACTCGAAGACACTCATATCCGCGCTATCTATCACTCCGCTTTCTGGATTCGAGACGAAGCTTTTCTTCGGTCGGGTCCGCGTATGTCAGTTAACGCAGACTATTTCCAGGTGGACGACAAACCGTCGGCCGTCGTCGGCACTACCTACATGTCAAGCGAAGTACAACGTCTCTACTTCGATCATCCCAATGTTTATGTTTGGAATTCCGACTTCTCGCTCATCCGCGAAGCAGGCCTCAACATGGTGCGCACCGGGTGGTGGACCGGGTGGGACAAGTTCTGTGATGACTCAGGGCATCCCTACGATCGAACGCTTCGCACGATCGAAGCGTATTTGATGACCGCCCGAAAACACAATATCCCTCTCCAGTTCAATTTCTTTGCATTTCTTCCGGAAGTGCTGGGCGGTGCCAATGCCTATCTCGATCCCCGGGCAGTGCGCAAACAACAAACGCTCATAGGCACCGTCGTCGCTCGCTTTAACGACGTCCCCTTCGTCGCCTGGGACCTTATAAACGAGCCGAGCTTTTCTAAACATCTCTGGACCATGCGTCCCAATGGCGATCCATTCGAACTGCAGGCCTGGAATGCGTGGCTGTCGCAAAAATATCCCGATCGCGCAGCCCTCGCGCATGCCTGGGACCTTCCCATCGAAGCCGTGACCGGAACCGTTTCTCTCCCCAACGATATGGAGTTTTCTGCGCGCGGGATATACGAAGGTCGGAATTCTCTTCGTGTATACGATTTTAATCTGTTTGCGCAGGATCAGTTTGCAGGCTGGGTTCGTGGCATGCGCGAAGTCATCCGCGCAACGGGATCCACTCAGCCCATAACTGTCGGCCAGGACGAAGGCGGCTACATGGACCGCGTTTCTCCAGCTTTTTTCGCGCCTTATGTGGACTTCACCACCAACCATACGTGGTGGCAGGATGATCATTTACTCTGGGGCTCGCTGGTCGCAAAGCAACCTGGCAAGGCGATGTTGATTCAGGAAACCGGCCTGCAACGCCAACTCAATCTGGATGAGTTTTCGCGTCTCACTCCGGAACAGGAAGCTGCCCTCTTCGAACGCAAAGTGGCGCTCTCCTTCGTCCAAGGATCTGGCGCGATCGAGTGGTTATGGAACACGAACTCCTACATGACCGAAGGTAATGAGGTGCCCATCGGGGCCTTACGCGCCGACGCAACGGAAAAGCCGGAGGCCACCGTACTGCGGCAATTTGCGAAGTTCGCGACCGTTGCTTCGCCATACTTGCGCAACCCAAAACCTGCGGACATCGCGATTGTTACCTCACAGGCAGCGCAGTACTCCGTGCAAGGAGATTTGCAGCTGGAAGCGCAACAAAAAGCCGTACGCGCACTCGGATACGATCTTCATCAACCCGCTTACATCGTTGCCGAATCGCAAATCGCCAAATTGGGCTCGCCAAAACTCGCAATCCTTCCGTCCGCGCAGGCGCTCCGCGAATCGACATGGCAAGCGCTTCTCGCTTACGTCAGAAACGGTGGCAATCTGCTGGTTACGGGTGCCCTCAGTCGAGACGAGCACTGGCACAATATCGATCGTCTTGCATCCCTGGGCATTTTCGCTCACAGCGATCCCCTGACCGCGCACAGTGTGGGCGCCGACCCCAAGGAAGTGATTTCGCTTTCCTTCGCGCAGCAAAAACAAAAAGCACTTGAAATCCTGAAATTTGAAGATGGCGCCTTCGAAAAAGAGTTCCCGCTCGGCAAGGGCAAGATCCGTTGGACCTCATATCCAGTTGAACTTTCTGAAGGCTCGACAGCAACAGCGTTCTGCTATGCAAGGGCCATTCAGCGCTCAAACATCAAATCGTTATTCACGTTGTCCGATCCTGTCCAAAATGGAATTCTCATTTATCCCATCGATCTCCAGGATGCGGTACTCTATATTTTTGAATCAGAACGAGACGGCGATGCCATGATCGCACTGCACGATGAACTCACTGGAGCGGAGGTAAACTTAAATCTTCCTGCCCTGCATGCTGCCATGGCATTGATCTCCAAGGCCGAAAAAAACATCGTCGTCAAGTATGGTTTTTGATAGGTTCGGAACCTGGAGTCAAAAAGAAGACGGCGGCCAGAACCTCAGCCGCCATCTCGGTATCGTATCCTTAAGCGTGTGAAGCCACTGGCTGCCGTTTCTCCACAACCTGTGCCAGCCCCGCCTCCAGAACATCCATCGCCTCGTCAAACTGCTCATCCGAAACCACCAGTGGAACAAGGATGCGCATGACATTTCCCAATGTACCCGCCGTGATGGTAATCAAGCCGTGCTCATACGCATATCGGGCCAGTTCCTTAGTTTCAGCTGTTGCAGGCTCGCATGTTTCGCGGTTGGCGACGAGCTCGAAAGCGCACATGCCGCCCAAGGCCCGAACCTCTCCGATCAATGGCCATTTCTGCTGCCAACCTCTCACGCGGTCTTCAAAGCGTTTGCCAATCGCAGTAGAACGTGTCAGCAATCCATCTTTTTCGATTGCCTCCAGCGCCGCAAGCGCAGCGACACAGGATGCTGGATTGCCGGCAAACGTGCTTCCCAGTCCACCGGGAAGCGCCGCATCCATAATCTCTGCACGACCAGTGACACCCGCAATCGGCAGGCCTCCACCAAGCGACTTGGCTGTAGTGATAAGGTCCGGCTCAACCCCGAAATGTTCAATCGCGAAATATTTTCCTGTCCGGCCGATGCCGCTCTGCACTTCATCAGAAATAAGAACAATCCCATATTTGTTGCAGATTTCCCTCAATACTGAGAAGAACTCCTTCGGCGGCACTACGAATCCGCCTTCGCCAAGAACCGGCTCAGCGATAATTGCGGCAACGGAATCAGCGCCAACCAAACGCCGGAACGTATCTTCCAGATGTCTCGCGCAAAACACTTCGCAGGAAGGATAAGTCTTGCTGTACGAACACCGGTAACAATACGCGTAAGGAATGCGATAAACCTCGGGAGCGAACGGTGCAAAACCGGCCTTATAGGGAACAATTTTGCTGGTCAGCGTCATTGTAAGCAACGTGCGTCCGTGAAACGCATCTTCAAACGCAATCACAGCGGGCCGCTTGGTGTGTGCACGTGCGATCTTGATCGCGTTCTCAACGGCCTCGGCGCCGGAATTGATGAACATGGTTTTTTTTGGCCCGCTGATGGGTGCGAGCGCATTCAGCTTCTCTGCCAAGGCTACGTACGACTCATAGGGCGTCACGCCAAAACAAAGATGCAGAAATCGATCTACTTGTTCGTGAATGGCTTTTGTCACCAGCGGGTGTCGGTGGCCCACGTTTAAGCAGCCGATGCCGCCTGCAAAATCCAGGTAGCGATTCCCGTCTACATCTTCAATCCATGCTCCTTCGGATTTTGCTGCAAAAATCGGCGTCACCAATTGCGGTCCCCTAGGAATGGCGGCTTCGCGGCGCACCAACAAAGCACGCGACTTTGGTCCAGGCACTTCCGTCTGAATCTGTATTGTTTTCATATCTTTCTACCTTTCCAAAATTAGGCGGACTCAAAAATCCATTAGTACCAGCCGATCGGCGCTTCATCCAGGTTGACGAATACCTGCTTGGTCTCGAGATACTCATCCAATCCCCACGGCCCCAGTTCGCGGCCAAAGCCGGATTGCTTGTAGCCGCCCCAGGGCGCTTCCACATAAGTAGGCTGCATATGGTTGACCCAAATAATTCCCGCACGCAGAGATTTCACAACGCGAAACGCCTTGTAAATATCTCGCGTCCAGACGGCGCCGGCCAGCCCATAGGGAGTGTCGTTCGCGATGCGAATCGCGTCTGTTTCGTTTTCAAAGGGAATGACAGTCGCTACCGGGCCAAAAATTTCCTCGCGAGAAATGCGGGCGATGTTATCCACATCATAAAAGATAGTCGGCTCGACGTAATAGCCTTTGCTGAACTGTCTTTGGCCTTCCGCCGCCCGATGCTGTCTTCGCTTCTTTCTTTCCGATCTCGAGATAGGAGAGTACGCGCTCGTACTGTTCTTTGCTGACGAGCGGCCCCATCTTGGTCTCCCGCTCCAGTGGCGGGCCTAGTTTGATTTTCTTCGCTTTCTCCGCCATGGCTTCCACAAATTTCCGATAAATCTTTTTCTCGACCAGGATTCGGCTGCCTGCGGAACATACTTCGCCTTGATTGATGAACACACCAAACAGCGCGCCATCAATGGCCGCTTCCCAATCTGCATCGGCAAAAAATACGTTGGGCGACTTTGCCGCCAAGCTCCAGCGTTACGCGCTTCAGCGTGTCCGCGGCTCCCTTGACGATTATTTTTCCCACCGAAGCGCTGCCCGTGAATGCAATCTTGTCGACTCCCGGATGTGCGACCATCGCCGCTCCGGTCACTTCACCCATGCCATTGACCACGTTAACCACGCCGGGCGGTAGTCCTACTTCTTCAAACCAGTTCGCAAATTCCATCGCCGTCAGTGGAGTTTGCTCCGCCGGCTTCAGCACGCAGCAGCAGCCTGCGGCAATCGCCGGCGCCAATTTCCACGCCGCCATGGTCAGCGGATAATTCCAGGGAATGATTTGCCCCGCCACTCCGACAGGTTCGCGAAGCGTAAAGCTCAGAGCATTGGCAGGAACGGGATTCACGCTTCCGGAAACTTTGTTCGCCAGCCCGCCATAATATTCAAAGCAGGTCGCCACATCGGCGATGTCGTATTCTGCTTCGACAATGGGTTTGCCGCAATTGCGCGATTCCAGTTCCGCCAGCATCGACAGCATTCTGGCGAACCTTCTCCGCCAGTTTGAACAGGATCCGGCCGCGATCTGCCGCATGGTCTGCGCCCACGGCCCGGAATCGAATGCGGCGCGCGCGGCCTGCACGGCTTTATCGACATCGGCGACCGTGGCGGCGGCAACGTTGGCGATCACTTCTTCCGTGGAAGGATCGTAAACCGGGAATGTTTCTCCTGAAGAACTGCTCGCCAATTGTCCATTGAATATAATTCTGATATGTTCTTACTGTTACTTTCGCCGTGCCAGACATGACACTCCTCCCATACCAAGATTCGCTAGACCACGTGCGAACCCAGCGCCAATTTCCGTGCTGCTTTGCGGCTGCCATAAACGTAAAAAAAGAACGCTGCCAGGCCAATAAATCCCACCGTTCCACCAAACATCCAGATTTCATAACGCAGCAGCGGACTTGATCTGCTGTGCAGGGAAAAAAGCCAGCGCAATGCCAGAATGGTGGTAACAAGCCGCTGAAGCCGGCAAATAACAAGCGTGACTTTGCCGTAGTGGCCTGCTACAAAGTCTTTCGCGAAAGCAATCTTCAGCAGCGCCGCAAACATATAAAGGAACGGAATCAACTGCAGCACCACGGCGAGCGAAAGTAGCGATTGAAATGATTCCTGCACTCCGCCGGTAGCTACAAAATTCACAATGACCAGGATCAAGGAAACGCCTGCGTGCACAATCAGCGCGGCATAAGGAGTCGCGTATTGTGGGATGAATTTTTCCCAGCCATGCCGGCATATAGGAATCCAAGCCGGCCACAAAAGGAATTCGCGCCGATCCGCCAAGCCACGCCGAGCCGATTCCCGCAATCGACAAGCTCAACAAAAACGCAAACGGAATCACGATCCACGGCACATTCACTTGACCAGCCATGCGGCTCACGGCCTGCACGATGCCCTGTAGCACGCTGATACTGCCCTTATCCACGGCGATCAGCAGAGTTAGCGTCGCGCCGAGGTACAGAAATCCCGGATAGCACTCCGCCCCATGCCACGGCGCCCGGCAGTACTTTTCTGGGATTCTCGATCTCGTCGCCCATGATGGAGGCCAGCTCAAGACCCACCAATCCAAAGCAAATCACGCCAAAGGAATTCAGCACGAATCTGGGATTCGCTGGAATCTTGAAATCCTCCCAACGAATGGATGGTGCCGAATTTCAGGCACACCACCACGCCCAGCCCCATCAGCAGAAATGCCGCAACAAACGTCCCATGCCGCCAAGGTTGTTAACCCACTTCCCTACGCCCAGTCCCACGACGTTGAGAATAACCAGCAGGCTGAGCAGCACCACCGAAGCCACCAACGCGAACGTCTTGTTATCCGCAAGCCCTTCGTGTCCGGGACCGAGAACGAACACCGAAACTCCAACGAAGTAGAGCATCACCGTTGGGCACATACATCATGTTGTTCGTCCAGTAGCACCATCCCGACAGAAATCCATGCCAATCGCCGAAAACTTCCTTGGCCCACAGATAAACTCCGCCTTCTCCCGGGTAGCGATGGGCGAGTTCGATGACCGCGATTCCCTGCGGCCAGAAAAAAAGCGCAACGAAATGATCCAGAGCCAGATCGTGACGCCGCCATTCGCGGCAATCGAGGGCAAAACATTCAGGTTGAAAACGGCGACCACAAACAGCAGTACCAGGTCGCGATGGCCAAGTACGCGCTTCAGATGCGGCTGTGAATCTTGGGCAGGCGACACCGCGTCCTGGCTCGCTCGTGACCTCGTTGCTCAAATCGCCTGTCCTCTGAACTAGTGTCCGGCTGCTCCTACAAAGGCAACGCCGCGCTCTGCTTGTGCTTTTGCCAGGCCGGGTGCGATTTCCTCAAATACGGCCAGATGCTTATCGATATCCGCTTCCGTGTGCTGCACGGAAATGGTCCACTGCTCATCCCACCAGTACGGCATCGCCAGCACGCCGCGATTGACCATGCCAAACCAGAACTGCCGCCACAAATCGACGTCGATCTTCAGCCAGTCCCGATAGTTTCGAATCTCTTCGGGATAGAGCATCAGCGCGCCATTCACGCCGGCGCTTGCCACATATCCTTGGATTTCTGCCTTCTTAACAATCGCGCGATAGCCGTCGGTAAGTTTCTTGCTCAGTTTGTCCACGTGAACGTAGTTTTCTCGCGTCAGCACCTCACGGAAAGTGGCCAATCCCGCCGCCATGGCGAAGCCGGTTCGTATTGTACGTTCCGCCATGAAAAACCTTGTGCTGGACGATCAGGTCCATCACCTGCACGGCTGGCTCCAAATGCGGCGAGGGGTACTCCGCCGCCGATGGATTTCGCTAGCGTAATCATGTCGGGCTGCACGCCAAAATATTCACTGGCGCCGCCCCAGCCGAGTTTCGCGCCGGTCTTTACTTCATCGAAGATCAGCAGCGCGCCATTCTTTGTGCAGATCTCGCGCAAACCTTGCAAAAATCCTGGCTGTGGCATGCACACGCCCACGTTCATCATGATGGGTTCCAGGATGATTGCCGCGATCTTTCCAGCGAACTGCCTAAAGCGGTTCTCCACGCTGCCAAGATTGTTAAACGTGGCGACAGTGACGTTGTCCAGAACCGCCTTGATCACACCCAGCCCTCCGGGAACGGAATTCGGCGCATTGATATCCCCGAAATCTTCGTCTTTGGGCTTTACGCTGACCAGTGCGCTGTCGTGCAGTCCGTGATAGCCGCCTTCAAAGCGCAGGATTACGTCGCGCCCGGTCGCAGCGCGAGCAAGCCGCACCGCGTGCATCGTCGCTTCCGTCCCACTCGATCCGAAACGCACCATTTCGACTGGATACCGCGCGCAGATTTCTTCCGCCAGCTCCGCTTCCATGCCGTGAGGCATTCCAAACGTGGTGCCACGATCAACAATATCCTTGATCGCCTTCACCACGGCTGGATGACCGTGCCCCGCCATCAGCGTGCCGAAACAAAGGTTGTGATCGATGTATTCGTTTCCATCAATGTCCTTGATCTTGCTCCCGTGCCCTTCGGCGACAAAAATGGGATACGGATCATACGCCCGGTAATTGCTGGCTACTCCGAGCGGAATTCGTTTCTCTGCTTTCTTGTGCGCCTCGGCGGATTTCGGCGTGCGCTTCTCATACAGAGCGATTTCTTTCTGCAGTGTTTCGTGCATTTCTTACTCCGTCAGCGTGGCCTTCCTGTGGTCAGCTGTGGCAGGTCTGTTCCCTGCGGTCAGTATCTGCGAGGAATACTTCGCGGATTTTGTGGCGAACTTCACTTACAGTTTACGCCTTTTGGTGCTGTTTCATCACGTCTGCAAAAGGCGATCGATCCATCTCGCCTTGCTTTGTCCAAGGACGACGGTGCCTCGACATCTAGAGGACCCACGTTAACCTAGAGCAATCAACGATCTTCGTTAAAACTGCAGTTTCAAACCGAATTGGATCAACCGTGGATCCCGCGCGCGCTTCACGCGGCCGAAATCCGTGCCGTCCGTAATATTTCCGTCTGGCTGGAAAAACTGCGCATGGTTGAAAATGTTAAAGAATTGCGCGATGAATTGCAGGTTAACCCGCTCGGTAAGCGGTGTAGTCTTCTGGACCCCTAACTCCCAATTGTTGATTCCGGGGCCGCAGCACACCGTGCGCGGCGCATTGCCGATAGTGCCTGGGGTCACGGTATCTTCGGTAAAGGCGTCCGGATTAAAGCCCGCGTTGATTAACGTACAAGTGGATGGATCCGTGTCCGGACCCGCGGCACAGGTTAAATTGCGGGGATTAATTCTGCGGAACGGCGCCGCAATGTTCGGCTGGCCAGGAGTCTCGAAATCGAAGCTGGATTGCAATTCGATATCGTCCTGTTCCGTGATGCGAATCGGGAATCCTGACTGGAACGTGGTGATTCCCGAAAGCGTCCAGCCGTTCAGGACTTTGCCTTTAAATCCTTCGTACTTCGGTACCGGCAAATCCCAAACATAGCTGAACACGAATCGCTGGGTGGAGTCGTAGAGCGATCGCGCCCGATTGCGTTTTGGATTGATTGGATCTACTAGGTTTTCGAAGGTAGAAGCGAAGTCGAGGGATTTGCCAAACGTGTAAGCGGCCGTGAATTGCAGTCCGTGCGAGAAGCGCTTCTCCAGGCTGGCTTGCAAGCCGTTATACGATGAGTTCGCAATCGTATTTTGCGTGAAGATGCTCGAGAACACCGGTATCCCATCCGGCGGGCACCCTGTTCCTCCCCCAAGCGGATCGCACAACGGTGCAGAATACGGCCGCAGACCAGGAAGGGTAACCGAAGTGCCGCCAGGAGCGCCGACGATTGTGCACGCCGCAGGAGCGTTGGCGATCGGGCAGGGAATGTTCGGGCCTCCAGGTGTCGTTCCCGAACGGTAGGGCAAATGGAACGTAGATCCCTCGGGCAATGTAAACGAGTAACCGGTATCCGCAAAAAATGGGCCGCAACTTAGGCTCGCGTCACCCGAGGCATCGGATAGGGCCTGCAGATCCAGGCAAGTTTGTGGGTTCCCTGGATTCAAGTCCTGCGACGCGAGCAAGCGGTGCCCCTGTCGCCCGACATAGGCAACCTGCAAGACTAGGTTTCTGGCAAGTTCCCTCTGCACGGTCAAGTTGTACTGCTCCGCATACTGCGTCCGTGGATTCTTGGCTGCTTGTCCGAACAACAGAATCGGCCGGAATAGCGACCAATCCACTGGTTGGTTACGCGGTGGATTAAGGATTCCGTTGTACGGATTCGGATATGCTGTAACTCCGTCTTGCCCCAAAAACGGGGTATTGAACTGCGTGTTGAACAAAAATGTGCTGCCCCCAAACGGCGGCTCGGCACTGAATTGCTCTAACACCAGCTGTTCAACAGGATTGTAAAAGATTCCAAAACCAGCGCGAATGCTCGATTGACCCGGGCTGCCGAACAATGTTCCCCAAAACCCGCCGAGTCCTCCTGGGCTCCACGCAAGGCCGATGCGAGGCGCGAACGACTTGTAATAAGTGTCCGACAAACCATTCGGAATACCCTTGTCCCCCGGCACTACCAGGCCCACCGGAACAACGCCCGTGTTATTGCAATCATTCACGCCAGGGTCGTAAAGCGGACTGATAGGCGAAAGTTCGCACGGATAAATCGTCGAACTCTGTCCCGGCCGAAATGTTTGTATTTTCTTCCCGATGTCGCCGAGCGGAGTATTCAGTTCCCACCGCAGCCCGTAGTTCAACGTCAGGCTTGGTTTGATTTTCCAGCTGTCCTGCGCGAACAAGTAAACGGACTTGCTTCGCACCAGCTCTTCCTGCGCTGAACCCTGGCCGTACTGGTCGACAATACCAAGCAAGTAATTTGGGAAAAGATTGGTGTACCCCGTATCGTTTGGCCCGCTCCCAAAGTAGAGATACTGGCCGTTGATGTCGAAATACAGCGTCTGGTCAAACTGCTGGTAGCGGAAGTCTCCGCCGAACTTGAGGTCGTGATGCCCGATCGTCTTGCTGAAATTGTCCGACCACTGAAAGGTGTTTCCCGTCTGCGGCAGTTCGCCTTCGAAATTATTGCCGAGGCTGAAGCCACCCGAAATATTGATGAAGGGAACGCCCTCGCGGCTAGCACCCAATGCCGGATGTATGCCAAGGTCCGGATTCGCGGGGTCAGCGAAACAATCGGCTGTGGCAACGGTTTTGCAGGAATCCTGGACCAGGGCGGTGTGCTGCGGGTGAAGAAACGTCCCCTGTCCCTCGCGGAAGAAAGTGAATCTTGCTTCATTCACTGCCGTTGAACCAATCGTCCACGTGTGGCTGATGTTCAATTGCTGAATCCGCTCGTCGGTCAAGTCGCCGAATCCTGGAATATTGCCTCCGCCGGCTTGAAAGCGCGCGAAAGGCTTTGCCAGATAATGGTCGTCAAAATAGTAGTAACCGGTCAGGCGCTGGTTCTTCGTCAACTCCTGGTCGATCTTGATTGTGAATTGATCTCCACTCTCATGGCCCAGCGGAACGCTCTGGAACAGGCTGGTTCCTATGTTGGCGTTCGGCACAAACTGGTTCATCAAGTCCAGGGCCGTCTGATCCATGCAAGCAGTAGGGATTTGATTGCTAGGAAAGATATCGGTATAGGCAGTGCCATCCGCGATTGGTGATCCTAACCCTAACGCGGCCAGGCAGCCGGGTCTGGTATTGAGTATGTTGGCATTACTGAGAGTCCCGGTAAAGGGGCCTCCCGCTGAGAAATCACCGACTCGCTCCTGCGTCGTCGGCACCGTCACGGTATCCGACGAACTGCCGCGCCGAATGCGATCCCCTTCATAACTGACAAAGAAAAACGTCTTGTCCTTCTTGATGGGACCACCCAGCGTTGCGCCAAACTGGTTCTGCAGATAATCCAGCTTTTGTGTGTCGAAGAAGCCGCGCGCGTTGAGGTCTTTATTTCGGAAAAACTCATAACCGCTGCCATGCCAGTTATTCGTTCCCGATTTGGTCACGACGTTTACGATCGCCCCGGAGTTGCGTCCGTACTCGGCATCAAAGGTATTCGTCAAAACGCGAAATTCCTCGATCGCGTCCGGAGACGGCTGAATCGCCGGCAGTCCCGCGAACTGGTCGTTGCCATCTCCGCCGTTGACGGTAAAATTATTGTCGCGCCCTCGGCCTCCGTTCACGCTCACCACGCCGGCACGGTCGCTTCCATACACGGTGTCCAGCCCCACTTGCGACTGCACACCAGGTTGTAACTGCAGAAGTTGATAGGTATCGCGCTGCGAAAGCGGCAGTTCGCTTACCGAGCGCTGATTGACGACGGCGCCCATTTGCGTCGAGGTTGTGTCCACCAACGGCGGCGCGCCGGTCACTTCCACCGTTTCCGTTGAGCCTCCAACCTGCAATTTAACGTCGAGGCTCACGACTTCGTTCAGGCTGACCACGACTCCTTTGCGTACATATTTCTTAAATCCGGCCTGTTCCACGTCGATCTCGTAGCTGCCGACAGGAACTTCGAGAAAGATATACTCTCCCGTCGCATTCGCCGTGGAGTCGCGCTGTGTTCCATTCGCCTCATTCGTCAGCGATACTTTAGCTCCGGAAACTGCGCCGCCGGACGGATCCTCCACCGTCCCGCGAATGCGTCCGCCCGTACTTTGGGCTCTTACTCCAGGGATTTCTATTACCAATAGAATCGCTAAAAGGGTCATCCACAATATTCTGTGGCTGTGGACACATACCGACTTTGCCTGCGACAAACGCAGAAATTGAATCATGAGTTCACCCCTGATTTGCCCAAAGAGCGTTCCCCAGAAATGGCGCTCTTCGCTGTTGCTAGGCCCTGAGAACCTTACTATAATCCAGCAAAGTTAGAGAAAGCGGCTACTCGTGTCAAGTAGAAAGAATTTATCCGCAGAATCTAAAACTTTGCCGTCTCGCCTGCTCCGCATCAGCGAGGTTGCCAAGCGTGTCGGCATTTCTTCCTCGGCGTTGCGCGCCTGGGAAGCGTTGGGTCTCGTGGCGCCCCAGCGAACGGGAAGTCGTTACCGTCTCTACACTGACGCTGACGTCCGCCTTCTGCAACGAGCCATTTTTCTTCGCCGCTCTAGGGGACTCAACCCGCCCGCCATCGTCCACGTATTGAAAAAACAGGGTGTCGTTTCCGTTCCTGGCGATGTACCCCAAGGTCCCGGGCAGCGTTTTCGCCGTTTGCGCCTCCGTCGGAAACTCTCTCTTGCGGAAGTGGCGCGTGCAACCGGCGTTTCTGTCGGCTTCCTCAGTGCCCTGGAGCGCGGTCAGATGCGCTGTTCCATTTCCACGCTGCGTCGAATCGCTCGCTTCTACAAAACCAGCATCATGGCGCTTTTTGATACTAACGGTGCCCCGCAGCGCCATGTTCGCCCCTCGCAACGCAAAATTTTGGAAACTTTTCCCGGCGTCCGTATGGAACTCCTGGCTTGGGGCAACACCTCGATGGAACCTCATCTCTTCCGTATCAAACCCGGTGGCGGTAGCGGCGAATCTTATTCCCACGAAGGTGAAGAGTTCCTGCATGTCTTGCGTGGCGAATTTGAGATTTCGTTGAACGGACGGGAACGCTATCTGATGAAAGCGGGCGACAGTCTTTATTTTGAAAGTTCCGTGCCGCATCGGTGGAAAAACCCTGGTCGGTCCGAGTCCTGGATTCTCTGGGTGAACACACCCCCGACTTTTTGAACTTTTTCCTATCTGGTGGTGACATCGCATCGTCATCACGCTCTGAGGTGAACGTGCGGATTCGTCAGTTTTATTTCTCACTCGTCATTTACCTCGCTGTGCTGGTCGTCACCTGCCCTGCTGTCGGACAACAATCCGCTAAGGTCGCTCCAGCGGACATCCTCATCGTTCGGGCAAAAATCTACACGCTAAATCCGCAGGCGCCCTGGGCCCAGGCTGTGGCCATCCGCCAAGACAAGATCGTTGCCGTAGGTTCCGAAGAAATCGTTGGCAAAATGAGCGGCATCGGCACCAGAGTCATCGATGCTGCCGGCAAGCTAGTCCTTCCTGGCTTCACCGATTGCCATGTCCATTTTTATGAAGGATCGGTGGCACTCGGTCAGGTCAGTTTGGACGGCCTAACCGCCATTGAACAGATTCGGGACCGGTTGCGTGAATATTCGGCAAAGCGCCCCGGCGATTCCTGGATCCTCGGCCGCGGATGGAATTATGCCGTCTTCGGCGAAATTGCCTTGCCCGACAAAAAGTATCTTGATGAGTTATTTCCCGACCGGCCCGTTTTTTTGGAGGGATATGACGGCCACACCTATTGGGTCAACTCAAAAGCACTCGCACTTGCCGGCGTAACCAAGGACACTCCTGATCCGGTCAACGGTTTTATCGTGCATGATCCTAAAACGGGAGAGCCGACGGGCGCATTAAAAGAAGATGCGGACGCGCTCGTGAGAAAGTTCTTTCCCAAGGTGGAAGAAGCTGGGAAGTTGCAAGCCCTCCGCGCCGGAATGAAATGGGCCAATCAAAACGGCATTACTCGCGTCCACAGCGCCGGCGGCGATTTCGAAATGCTTCCTCTGCTCGAAAAGCTCCGTCGGGACAATCAGCTTTCCGTTCGTTTCTCCATTTCGTACCGACTCGATGCCTACGAACTTCGAGAAGTGGATCTCGCCGCGATCGAGAGCGCGCGCAACAAATTCCACGACGACTGGATCGACACCAACGCAGTAAAACTAGTCCTTGACGGCGTCGTTGAAACGCATACCGCCGGGTTCCTTGAACCATACACCGACCAACCTTCCACCAAGGGCGCCCTCTTTTGGAACCTGGCGAAATATCAGTATGCGGTCACGGAGCTCGACAAGCGTAACCTCCAGCTCTTTACCCATGCCATTGGCGATTACGCCATTCGCACTTCGCTCGACGCTTATGAACTTGCCGACCTTATCATCCTCGATCGCAACATCTTTGAAATTGATCCACACCAAATTGGAGAAACGAAAGTAATCGTTACGATCATAGGTGGGAAAATCGTTTATGAAGCTGAAACCAAATAAACCCGGTTGGAGATTTCTCGCCATCGCTCTTGGCGCATTTCTTCTCGGCTCTTGCCAGAAAAAGGAGGCCCTTAGTCTTCTTGTTTGGGAAGGCTATGCGGATCCTTCGTTCATCCACGCCTTCGAAGAGGCACATCATTGCAAGGTCACTGCCTCCTACATGGGTTCGAGCGACGATCTCGTTGCCAAACTTCGCGGCGGTAGCGCCTCAAACTACGATGTCATTTCTCCATCCAGCGATGTGGCAAGCTCCATCGCTCACACCGGTTTCGCCGAATCTCTGGATCTCGCCAAGCTGCCGACGTACTCCGAACTCTCGCTGAAATTGCGCGACCTTCCTCTGGTCAAAGCCAACGGCCATATCTTCGGAATTCCTTTCATGTGGGGTCCGAATCCACTGCTCTACGACACCACTGCCTTCTCACAAGCACCGGATTCCTGGTCCATTTTCTGGGACACGAAATACAAAGAAACCATATCCGTCTGGGACGATCTTTCGACCGTATATATGGCTGCGCAAATTCTGGGCTACGACAAACCAGATCCTTCGCAGCTCTACAATTTGACCGACGAGCAACTTGCGGTAGTCAAGCAGAAATTGATCGCTCTGAAGCCGAACATCCGCAAGCTCTGGTCTACCGGCGGCGAACTCACGAATCTTTTTCAAAACCACGAAATTGTTGCGGCGATGGGCTGGCCGCTCATAACCAAACAACTCCGTCAATCTGGTTTTCCCGTTGGGGAAATTATTCCTCGCGAAAATACAACGGGGTGGATTGATCACCTGATGATCACCAAGACCAGTTCCCACAAGGAGCTCGCCTACGCATTTCTCGAATACATGATTCGGGCACAAACCCAGAAAAAGATTACGGACGTCACGCAATATACTCCCGCCAATCCCTCTGCGGCCAAATTGATGTCACCGGAAGAAACGAAAATTCTGCATCTCGACGATCCGGACGCCTACATGCAGCGGATCTACTTCTGGCAGGATGTGCCGCGTCGCGCAAAGTACATAGAAATCTGGAACGAAGTCAAGGCAACGCAGTGAGAGTATCAATTTCTGGCGAATCGGCGTTAGCTTCACCTGGATCCGCTGACACTGGCGACGGATTCCTCGAAGTGCGCAACGTCGCTAAATTTTTTGGAAGCAAGCAGGTGCTCCGGAACGTCTCGCTCAAAATCCATGCTGGCGAGTTTCTAACTCTCCTCGGCGAAAGTGGATCGGGCAAAACGACTCTGCTCAGAATTATTGCAGGATTCGAGCAGGCCAGTTCCGGCGAGATTTGGATGAACGGCACGCGTCTGGATTTGCTTCCTCCCTACCGGCGTCGTGTCAATACCGTCTTTCAGAATTACGCACTCTTTCCCCACCTCACCGTCCGCGAAAATGTTGCCTACGGACTGCGCGTAACTGGCGCACCCGCATCCGATATCCCCGGACGCGTTGACCGTGCTCTCCAGATGGTGAAAATGGCCGACTTCGCCGATCGTCGTCCGTCGAAATTGAGCGGAGGCCAACAACAGCGAGTATCCCTGGCACGTGCCCTGGTCAATCGACCCCAACTACTCTTGCTCGATGAACCGCTTTCCGCACTCGATGCCAACCTGCGCAAGCAAATGCAGGGCGAACTGAAATCGTTGCAGCGTGAACTTGGCATCACCTTTCTTTTCGTCACCCACGATCAGGATGAGGCGATGGCCCTTTCGGATCGCATCGCTCTGCTCAGAGGCGGTGAGCTGGAACAAATCGCCTCTCCTCGCGAAATCTATGAGCGTCCGGCATCGGTGTATACAGCACAATTCATAGGGTCTACCAACATTCTTCGCACGGACGTTCGCAACGGTCAGGTTTCCTGCGGTTTTCTTCAATGGCGCACAGTTCTGCCGGATGGCCCGACCTTATTTTCGTTGCGCCCGGAAGCGATTCGCCTGGCATCGAGTGCGGATTCGGGCGCGGATGCAGTCCGGTTTCGCGCTACCGTTGTTCAACAGATTTTTGGCGGCGCCAGCGAACAATTGGAGCTCAATTGCGCCGGTCAATCGCTGCGTGCGCGGGTAACCGCCCGAAAACAAATCTCTGGCGAGCACGAATTCCTGTTCTCTTCCGCCGACGCCGTCGTGGTCAGCGAAGATAGGGCTCCGACCTGATGTATTCGCGGACCTACAAACTTCTCGTCTGCCTGCCGCCCCTCTACTGGGTGTTTCTCTTCCTTCTTGTTCCCTACAGCCTGATGCTTGCCCACAGTTTCTGGCAGGTGCAAGACGGCATTCTCGTCCACCACTGGAATCTACGGAATTACGCGAAGCTCTTCCAGAATCCCGTCTACTTCGAAGTTCTTTTGCGCTCCGTCCGCATTGCTGCCGCCGTAACACTGTTTTCGCTGCTGCTGGGCTATCCTCTCGCTTACTACCTGTCGTTCCACGCGGGCCCCCGAAAAGAATTGCTCTACCAATTTGTGATTATTCCTTTATGGGTCAGCTATCTTGTCCGAGGCTATGCGTGGAAGACCATCCTCGGTTCGGAAGGTGTCCTCAACGCTTTCTTTCAATACCTTCACATTACCAAAGAGCCGGTAAGCTTTTTCCTTTACAGCCCATTCGCCGTGGTGCTGATGCTCACCCATATCTACACACCATTTGTATTTCTTCCTCTATATGCGTCACTTGAACACATTCCGCGCAATCTTGTAGAAGCCTCGCAAGATCTTGGTGCCACTCCTCGTGAGACGTTTTTTCGCGTAATTCTTCCCTTGTCGATTCCCGGCCTTCTGGCAGGCGCCACCTTCGCCTTCGTTCTATCCCTGGGGGATTTCCTTGCGCCCATTCTCGTTGGCGGTCCCTCGAGCATCATGATCGCCAACATCGTCCAAAGCCTGTTCGGTACTGCCTATGACTGGCCGCTCGGCGCGGCGATTTCGGTAGGTATCCTGGTTCTCACTTTATCCCTGCTTTTTCTCACTGAACGCCTGGAGAAGCGATGGTCTTTTTCATGAGTAAAAATCCAACTGCGCAAAATCGCTCGCCGTTTCTTGTCTTATACGCGTTGCTTGTTTTTGCATTCCTCTATCTGCCCATTGAGGTTCTCATTCTCTATTCTTTCAATCGCGCTGGAGTCGGCGGCTTTCCTCCAAAACACTTCACGCTTGACTGGTATCGCCAACTCTTCACGGATGGCGCAATCTGGGATTCCGTCCTCAACAGTCTTTTAGTAGCCCTTGTCGCCGTCTTCTTCTCTCTCACGTTTGGCCTTCTCGCCGCCCTCGCTCTGGATCGCTCGGATTTTCCCGGCAAGTCTATTTTTCGCCGCCTTGTTCTTCTCCCTCTCATTCTTCCCGGCATCATCACCGGACTTTCACTGCTCATGTTTGCGGTTTTCGCCGGCATGCAACTCAGTCTCTTAACAGTTTTTTGGGGTCATGGTACGGCCTTGATCTCCGTCGCCACCACGGAACTATTTGCCGGGCTTCAGAAAATGGATCGCTCGCAGGAAGAAGCTTCGCTCGACCTCGGTGCAACTCCCTGGCAGACCTTCTGGCGCATTACCTTCCCCGGTCTCCGGCTGTCCCTCATCGCCGCTGGGCTTCTCATCTTCACTCTCTCCATGGATGAAATTGCGGTCACTTTCTTCCTGATCGGTCGCGACAATACTCTTCCTTTAGAAATCTTCGCCCGGCTCCGGCGTGGCATCACCCCGGAAATCAACGCGATTTCCACCCTCATCTTTGTCGTTTCCGTCGTCTTAATTGTCGTTTGGTATCAACTCCGGATTCGCACCGTCGGCTCGCAAGCGCAGGAACTTCTCGAGCGTACGTAGGTTTATTGGAGGATTCAACTTATGCCGCAAACACGCCGTGACTTCATCAAATTTGTCGTTACGGGTTCTATCGCTGCCGGCTGCCCCATCGATCGGGCTCTCTTTGCGGAACCAGCCGGCAAGACGCCTGATCCCTTCGTCGAAGGAGATCATTTCAAAATTGTTCATGAGCTTCGCGACGGCCATTCCTTTCCCAAGCCGGAATCTTCCCGCAAAGTCGATGTGCTGATCATCGGTGGCGGCGTTGCCGGTCTGTCCGCTGCATATTTCCTGAAGGGAAAAGACTGGCTTCTTCTCGAAAAAGAGGGCCACTTCGGAGGAAACGCCTATCAGGAAGAGTACCAGGGCCAAATTTATGGAACTGGCTCTGCTTACGGTTATCGCGGCGATCACGGAGACCGATTGGCCAAAGAAATTGGCCTCGATCTGCCTTTCGTCGGAATGCCCGATCCCATCATCGACAACGGTGTCTTTACCGCGGATCCCTGGAAGACCGGTCTGGATCGTCTCCCCTATAAAAAGGATGCCATCGCCAGTTTGAAGAAATTTCGCGACGACGTCCTGAAGATGAAACTGAAAGACAGCATGGAAGAACTAGACAGTCAACCCTTTTCGACTTTTCTTGCCGCGTACACCCCCGAACTGACGAAATGGTGGGACGCATTCGGGCCTTCCAATTGGGGTGCCACCACCGAAGACACTTCCGCCTTGATCGGCTTTGTCGATTCCTATTACCTGCTTACGGGGGGTGACGATCAACGTGTCATCCTCCCGGGCGGTCTTGGCTGCATCACCCACAAACTGGTGGAGGTTATGAAGCCCGCATATGGCGATCGCATGGTGAACGACGCCTCAGTGGTTTCTGTGACGCAAGAATCCGACAGCGTGCGCGCCACCTACCTCCACGGAGACAAACCGGTAACTGTCACCGCCAAGGTGGCCTTGATGTGCACTCCCAAATACATCACGGCTCGAATGGTTTCAGGCCTGCCGAACGAGCAAGAGCAGGCCATGCGTCGCATTCGCTACGCGCCCTACCCAATGATCAACATGATTTTTGATAAGCCGGTCTACCGCCGCGGTTACGACAATTGGTGTCCGGGAAAATCCTTCACGGACTTCATCGTCGCAGATTGGACCATCCGCAACAATCCGGGCTACAAGCCCAAATACAATATCCTGACCTTCTACACGCCGCTGCGCGAATCCGAACGTTCAACTCTACTGGAAGTCAACGATTGCAAAGCATTTGCCGGCAAAGTTCTGAGAGATTTTCAAAAGAGTTTGCCCGAATTCAACGTCGATCCAATCGAAATTCGCCTCTATCGCCGTGGTCATCCGATGTTCATGGCGGTCCCAGGCCAATACACAAAAAATCGCATGGTTGCTTCCAAACCAATGGAACGGATCTTTTTTGGCAATTCAGACTCCGGCGGGCCGGAGTCGCTCACCAGTGAAGCCGTTCGCATCTCTCAAGCGGCCGCCGAGTGGGCCGAACTGGTCCTTTCCGGAAAGCCTGGAGCCGCGGAATTGGCACACAAAGCCCTCACCGACATAATCCTGTAGCCCGCGAATTCCTATATGACTGGCTTCGGGTGTGCCGCCAGGGCTTCGCGAAATGCCTTCACGTTCGCCTTATCGATAATCGCCGTTCCGGTATCCACCCAAGTCGGCAGTGGCGGAGTCGGTGCAGTCTTCCAGTCCTTAAAATCATGCACGGCGTTATGATGCAGATCGTCGGCAAACTTAAGACCGTAGTAGGCCATTACGTAGGGCTTTTGCGTTACCGTTGCGGTGATCACTCCGCGCTCGATCCAGTCCAGCGTCTCCGGGTTCTTGTCAAACGCCACGATCGAAATTTTTCCATCGAGGTCTTGCCGGTGCACTGCCTCCGCCGCGCCCTCTCCGCCCGAAGCCTCCAAAGCGATAATCCCGTCGATCTTGGTTTTTCCATGCAATAAAGTCGACGTCTTGTCATTCGCAATGCCCGTATCGCCGTTGTCGTCGACAGTTTCCAGTACTTTTAAATCCGGATATTTCTTGAGCGCTTCATTCACTCCCCGCAATCGTTCTTCCACGTTCTGTTGGCCGGGGATGACAATCACCGCAATCTGTCCTTTCCCGTGCAAAATCTGGGCCATACGTTTCGCGCTTTCCTGCCCGGCGCGGAAATTGTCCGTTCCGATGAATAGCACCCGCTTGGTCTCTGGCGCGTCCGCATCCACCGCGATCACTGGAATTCCTACGGCAATCGCTGCATTAATCGCACTCTGGAACAGCTCGGGCCGCGCAACGGAAACCAGGATCCCGGAAGGCTTCGAATCGGCGGCCTTCTGAAAGGCTTTCAGTTCCTCTTGCGCGTCAAGCTTGTCCGGCCCATCAAACTCCGCTTTCACTCCCATTTGCTTCGCTGCATCTTGTAATCCCGCCTGGGCCTCTTGCCAGTACGGCAGATTGATATTGGAGGCGATAAACACGTAGCGCTCTTCTTGTTGGTGATATGGCGTCTGGCAGGATGCGAGCAGGATCGCAGCAGAAGTGATCAGGAGCAGCGACGGCGAACGACGAATTTTCATGGGAATGCCTCCTCCTTATATTGGTTCCAATTCCGAAGAACATTCGGTTGGGACACCGGCCGGCCAAGTGGGTAGTGGCCACAGCCTACCATAAGCGAGGCCGCTTGGAGCAGGGGGGCCCAGCAAAAAATTTACAACCGCCAGGTTCCTGACTGGCTCATGCTATCTTCGTAATCGCGATTTCCATTTAGCTGTGTTCAATTCTGCCCGCACAAAGGACTTTTTCTCGAATGTCATTCCGATCTTTACTAATACTTTGCTGCTTCGCCATATCCGCTACGCTTCCGCTGCTTTCTTTGCATTCTGCCGAGAAGGCATCTTCGCTGCTCATTCTGAACGCTCAGGTAGCCGATGGCACGGGTGCCCCTTTGCGAAAGGCTAATGTTCGTATTTCCCTCCATCGCATCGTGGCGATTGGTGAACTTCGGCCAGAGCGAGGAGAGGCGACGCTCGACGCCAAGGGCTTGGTTCTCGCTCCCGGTTTCATCGATAGTCATAATCACTCCGCTGACGGGCTTCAAACTGATCGCGTTGCCGAAAGTCAGATATCGCAAGGCATCACCACCCTGGTTGTTGGCGCCGATGGAGAATCGCCCTGGCCGCTGGCGAGATGGATTCATGACTTGCAGCAGAATCCCGCCGCTTTAAACGTGGGAGTTTTTGCCGGGCACGCCACAATTCGCGAGCAAGTGATGGGAAAGGATTTTAAGCGGGCGGCTAAGCCCGAAGAGATTCGACAGATGGAAACTCTCACTGCACTCGCTATGGACCAGTACGCCCTGGGCCTGTCGTCCGGCCTGGAGTATGAGATCGGCAGCTATTCTGAAACAAAAGAACTCGTCGCCATGGCCAAGGTAGCCGCCCAACACGGCGGAATTTACATGACCCACATTCGCGATGAAGCTGACAAATCCTTCGAAGCTCTTGACGAGGAAATCGCCATTGGCGAACAAGCCCACATTCCCATCGAACACTCTCACATCAAACTGGGAACGGTGGGAGTTTGGGGAAAGGCTCCGCAGTACATCAAAAAAATTGACGAAGCTCGAAAGCGTGGCGTTGACTTCCTTGCAGACTGCTACCCGTACGACGCCTGGCACTCCAATTTGAAAGTAATCGTCCCTGACAAACAATACCAGAATCCCAAGAGCGTGAAAAAGGCGCTGGATGATTTAGGCGGTGCCTCTCATCTAACCATCACGGAATTCTCCCCCCACAAATCCTATGAAGGCCACTCAGTTGCCGACCTAGCCAAATCCAACAACCTTTCTGACGTCGACATGTACATACGACTGGTCCGGGAAGGCGACAAGGCCGGCGTCGAAGCCAGCGTAATCGGGCAGTCCATGATTGAGAGCGATATCAAAGCCTTTTATCAGCAGCCCTGGGTCATGGTTGCCAGCGACGGGGGCATCAATTGTGCCCATCCCCGCGGGGCCGGAACGTTTCCACGCGTCCTGGGCGTATTCGTCCGCGAGAAACGCTGGCTTACGCTACCCGAAGCTGTGCGCAAGATGACGTCATTGCCGGCACGTCGTCTGAACTGGTCAGACCGCGGCGTCATTCGCGAAGGCGCCGTCGCAGATCTCGTTCTGTTTGATCCCGAAACCGTCTTGGATCGCGCGACCTTTGCCCATCCTTTCACCCTCTCCACTGGCATTGAAAAGGTCTTCGTCAACGGTGTGCTAGTCTGGGACTCAGACGAGGCTACCGGGGCGCGCCCAGGCCAATGCATCGGTGTTCGGGGCATCCCCTACTAACTCTCAACAACCCACGCAATATCCGCGACGACCGTTGCGTACCTGGGGTAGAATGACGGGCACAAGTTCATGAGTATCTCACCGACCACGATCGCCACCACACCTGACCCCGGCATTCTGCAGCGGTTAAGGAGTTATGCCGGCGACGGCGCTTTTCTTCTGATTCACCAGTTCCCCGTACTCCTCAAATTCCAGCGTAGCGAGAATTCCTGGTCAATTTTCCGCTTTCTCCTGGGCTGTTTCGGCGCTGCTCTAGTGGTATTGCCGTTGAGTTTCTGGATTGGTTGGGTTACTGGTATCGTTGCTCCCCTCTGTGGTCTCCTGCTCTTCGTCGCCTCCATCCTCCTTCCCCCTCCGGAAACGGAATCACCTACCGATCGGAAAGCCCGCGAACTCGGCGCCACCACCATGGTCAGCGGAGGTGAATACCAGCCTGGCAACGCACCGGCAGCTGAAATCCGCCTTTTCGTTTCTACGACCCACATCTGGGCCTTGGATAAACATTTCGATCCACGTCTTGTGATCCCTACACCAGACATTTCTGATCTCTCCGTTGTCTCGCGGGGAGATCGCTGGTTGCTCAATATTCGATGGGCTGACCACAAAACCGAATTTTCCTACGATGGCCTCTTCGCCGAGCGATTCGCTCGCCTCGCCGAACAATCGATCCGTGCCTCGCTGCCGCCAACCTTCGCGGAAACGCTAAAGCGTCGCGCTGCCACCACTTAGACCCCTAAATAAGATTTATCAATTGAGCGGTCGTTCTAGCGGTGCGTTTATGAGAAAATAATGCCTATGGCGCGTGGATGGGAGAGCAAAGACGTGGAAGCACAAGTAGAGCTTAAGAAAACGATCATGGAAGCGCAGGGTAAGGCTCAGAAAACCGCAGAGCAGGCTCGGCGGGATTCGGAACGGCGAGACCTACAACTCTCGCGCACCCGCATTCAGAACGATTTGCAGGTGGCCAGCAATCCCAACCATCGCAAGTCACTGGAAGCGGCACTGGCGCACTTGGATCAGAAAATCCAGAATTTGACTTAGCATTTCGGCGGATTTTTGCCCTCTGGATTTTCACCGGCTGTCAGTCGGTGAAGACTACTCCTACCGCGGTCGTTCCCTTCTCGGCGCCCTCTTCAATCCGCACTACGTATCCTCGTAACTGCATAGCCTGCAAGCCGTCCGCAGTCGGTGTCTCCATCGTTACCTGCAATTCTGATTGCATCCGCGGGCTATGTTTCAACGAAATCAACGCGCCCTGCAGCGAAAGGTCTCGCACCAGGGTCTGCTCTTGAAATTTCTGTCCTTCCGCGGTCACCCCGCAAACGCTTGCCCGAAATTGTGCCTCCCGGCGCAACGCGGTTCGCGAACCCGGCATATGCGCCTGTACCGGTTCGTTGGCTATGCCCAGGGTAATCACCATTCCTTCGCTAGCGGCAAACACGGAATCGAATTCTTCGCGCCCTTGTTGCAGGATTTCGTCGATAACGCGATCCGTCGAATCCGGATCGTGGTGAAACAGCACCAGAGTCTTCGCGTTAACCTCACGGGCTATATTCACCCCTTCCCGCCACGAGGAATGCCCCCATCCTTTGCGATTGCCGGCAAGCTGCGTCGGGGTAAATTGTGCGTCGTTTATGAAAATATCCGCATCGGCTGCCAGCTCTCGCAGGTTTTTGTCCAATAGCGGATCGCCCGGTTCATTGTCCGTCGCGTAGACCACGATTCCTGCCGAAGTCTCGATCCGAAATCCAAGGCACCCTTGCGGGTGGTTCAGCCACCGTGTCATCACTTTGTTCTCGCCCACCTTGAAACTCTCGCCCCCATCGACTTCCCGAAATCTCCGTCGTGCGTTCATCGCCGAGAAATCAACTGGGAAATACGGCAGCGCCATCTGGGTTTCTAGCACCTGCCGCAAGGAATCGCGGCCCAGAAATTTTGAACGAAAACTATAAAATTGAAATTGGTTGTTCTCGACATACAGCGGCGCAAAAAATGGCAACCCTTGGATATGGTCCCAATGATAGTGCGTTACAAATATGTGTGTTTCGGCCTGCTGCGTTCCATCCGCGCTTCCCCACCGGCTACCCAGCATCCGCATACCCGTACCACAGTCCAGGATAAATTGCGTACCATCCGGAGCGACCAACTCCACGCAAGGCGTATTGCCCCCGTACCGCCACGTTGCCGGATCAACCGTTGGCGTCGATCCCCGCACACCCCAGAAACTCAATTTGGCGATTGGGTTGCTCATCTCCGTCAGTCCTGCAAACTCTCCTTGTTCCTGTTAGGCATTCCCCGGGTTTCTTTGGCCATTTCTGATGGTGGCAGTCGCTGCTACTACCGTCAACGAATTCGCGGGTGCCTGTTGTCATACTTTCCAATAACCAGCCTTCGTTGCATGCTGCAGAGTGACCGGCAAACTCGTATAATTGCCCTTGACCATGCATGTCCACGCGCAAACCCACTCCCACGCAGTCGAAGCCGGCAATGGGCATGATCATTCTCACGAACATTCCCACGATCATCACGGCCACTCGCATCCCGCGATGCAACAATCGGTTCTGGCGTGGGCGATCGTCGCCACTCTGGCTTTGGTCATCGCCGAGATTTTTGGCGGCATCTTCGGGCGTTCTGTCGCGCTATTGAATGATGCCGTTCACAACTTGTCTGACGTTCCTGCTCTAGGCCTCTCATGGCTCGCCATGCGCTGGGCTCAGCGTCCCGCCGATTCCGACCGGACCTACGGCTATCACCGCGCGGGAACCCTCGCTGCCTTCACCAACGCCGTGGTTTTAGTTTTGCTTTCGCTTTGGCTCGCCTATGAAGCCATCGATCGCCTTCGCTCTCCGGTACAAACTGTAGAAAGCTGGATGATCTGGACCTCAGTGGCCGCTTTGTTTGTAAACGGCGGCATCACCCTCGCTCTTGTCCGTGGCCACTCTGACCTGAATCTGCGCAGCATCCTGGTCCACAATTTTGGAGATGCACTCTCTAACATCGCCATCATCGCCGGCGCATTAATCATGGGTTACGTTAAGGCGCCGTGGATCGATCCCATTCTGGGTCTGGCCATCGGCATTCTCGTGCTCTATTCCTCGATCGGCATTTTGCGTGAATCAACCCACATCCTCTTGGAGGGGCGGCCAAGAGATGTTCACGTAGATGAAGTGGCTCGAGCCATTCTTACGCTCGAACCCGTCCAGGAGGTTCACGATATCCATATCTGGTCGCTTGGCGGCGGCCATAATGCGCTCAGTTGCCACGCGCGGATTCCAGACATGCACATGGATCAGTGCGAAAAGATTCTCTCCGCCATTCAGAAACAAGTTGCCGAGCAATTCTCCATCGAACACACGACCGTTCAGCTTGAACGCGCCGGCCTTCCCCCCAACTCTGGCTACGTCATGCCATTGCCCGCGGCAAAATCCTGATCCTCGATCCTATTTCAGTGTCATTCTTTTCGGCAGGCACACCTGAGCGGAGCGAAAGATCTCAACCGTTGTACGGTCGAAATCTTTCAATGAGACGCAGCACACCGCAAAATCGCGGCACTACATACCTGGTATGTAATTCAAGTTGTTGGGAGAAGCAAAACGTTCTCACGCCGGCGAGCGGAACGCCACTCCCCTCTGTTCGTTAAATCGCGTCGTGGCATCCAGATCCAACGTGATTGTCGACACCAATTTACGGAATCCATCGGACGTCACGTATTGCAAATTACCGTTAACCCAAGAGTAAGCCACCGCGAAAAACACGGTCCCATCGCGGCGCACAAATGTATATTCAGCGCTCGGTGCAGGTGCCGCGTCATAGCGTGGCCGCGCCTCCGCAACGATCGGTGCTCTCTCGGTTCGCGGCGGCTCGGAAACCTCAACACTGGACTCCTGCGGCTCGCCAGGTTGCTGCTCCGCGGCTGCATCCGTTGGAACACCAGCATCAACGTAACCCATCGTCGGGACATAAATTCCGCCGCCTATAAACGGAAATGTCGAGCCGCCATAAAAATGCGAATGCCGGGCATTGGGATGCGTGGCTGCATAGTGCGGGTAATCAAATCCAAGCCCGGGCACTCCATTGCCATCATCAGGCGTCGGATTAAAAAATGTGCCAGAACGGCGGACATGAGAGGGATTTGCCGGCCTCGAATAAGTTTGCGCAGGCGTTTTCGAGGCGACAGGTCGATTAGCGATTCGCGGCGTTGAGGGATGTGCACCTACCGTGGATCCCATCGTTCCGCCGTGCACCGCCGCGGGAGGGGCACCTGCCCCAACCGGCACATGCGCCATTGTCGGGGATACCCTGACTGGCATCGCACGGCTCGGCGCTGCTACCTGTACTGAACCGCTCGGCGTGCCCGCTGGGCGCTGCTGAGCGCCAACAAGCGCTGGTGTCAAAAAAATGGCTAAGACAAAACTGAGAAAACAACTGTCTCTATGACGCATGGTCTCACCCTGCTTTTCCGGCGGCCACTCATCTTCTATCACATAAGACGCTAAAATCAGCCTCAAAGTTACCTGCCCTTTTCGCCTGGCGCCTTTCGCCCCCCAAAGCTTTCCCCTTCGTATGGCGTTGTGTTATAACCGAATGGCCGTGAAAGCTATCTGGAAGCAGGAAGCGCCCCAGGCCGGATCGCAGGGAACCGCGAGTGTGGAATCGGCTGGTATTGCTCCCGCTGCTGGCGAATCATCCGCGAGTGGTGAACACGCCTGCTCCTTTTGCCCAGTCTGCTCGCAACGGTTGGAGTCCCGGCGTTGCAAGTTGGTCTGCAATGTTTGTGGATATTACATGTCCTGCGCCGACTACTACTGATTTTCACGTGGTCTGCGTTTATTAGGTGTCGTTTGAATACCGCTTTGCGAAAAATCTGGAAAGCGGATATGCTCTGCGGTTCCGGCCCTGGTTGCCGCCGGATCCGGGTTCCGATTAGGAGGAAAGTCCTGTGGCTTTGAAGATGACATCTCGTGAAGTAGACGGCGTAACCGTGATTGCTATGGATGGCCGTATCGTGTTGGGCGAGGAAAGCAACGCCCTGCGTGAAAAAGTCAAATCTCTGGTCGCCGAAGGCAAAAAGAAGGTTGTCATGAACATGGATAACGTTACGTTCATTGACAGCGCGGGTCTTGGCACGCTTGTGGCTGCGCATCACAGCGCTAAGGGTCAGGGCGCTTCCTTGCGGTTGTGCCATCTTGGCACTAAGTTCCAAGAAGTCCTGCAAATTACCAAGTTGATGACCATTTTTGAGGTGTACAACACAGAAGCCGAAGCGGTCGCCAGCTTCTCGAAGTAATTTCGATTGGTCGCCCAACAATTATTCAGCAGATCAGGGCAGGGTCTACCCTGCCCTTTTTATTTGAATACGCTTACTCTTCAACCCGGTACATTGTTATTCCACTTAAAAGCTTGGGGAAAAAATCGGTGGACTTCTGAGGCATCGCTTCTCCTGCGGTAGCCACTTTCATTACCAGATCTACATCAACCGGATTCAACAGAAACGTAATCTGCGCAGCGCCGCGATCCACCGCATCCAGTGCCAATAGAACCTCTCGTTCATAACTGAGATTCGCTTCCGAGGCTACCGCATGCGCCGTGATACCAAGCGCCGGCTCGAGGATCCCCTGGTGCAAGAGCACCACATCCAGCTCGCGCTGCAATGGCGACACGCTGGGTAGTATCTGCACCATGTCGGCTTCCGGCCTCAGCGTAAGAATGTAGAGCGCCCGCGATCCCGAACCCTCTTTGGGATAGACCCCGATAGCCCGATGGCTCGTGCCTTCTCCCAGTTTTGCTAGGAACTCTCGTTGTGCCTCTGCTCGATCATTCTCATCCTTGAACCCAAACACCTCCGTCGCAAACCACGGTTCCAGATATCGCCGCACTTCGCTCCACGAAAAATCCCTCAGGTTAGCGACGACGCGGTGAGTGGGGAGAATGGTTAACCCTTCACTCTTCGTGTTCACGAATGTCATCATGCAACGCTCGTACGCCGCATCGGGAATCGATCTACCCGCGCGCGTTCGCGATTCGTTCCGGAAATTCAGCGACGTTTCATACCGGTGATGCCCGTCCGCAATCACTAACTTCTGCTCGGCCATCGCGTGCTGGATGGCCTCGATCTGCCCCGCATTCGAAACCGGCCATAGCCGATGAATAACCCCATACTCGTCATTCACTTCTGTCACGGACTTCGCTGATTTTTCCACTGCATCGAGAATTCCATCGATTTTCAATTCCGGGTCGGTGTAAAGCAGTAACAACTGCCCGGTGTGGGTCTTCGTGTGCCTCAACAATTCCAATCGGTCCGCTTTCGGCCCCGATAGCGTCTGCTCGTGACGAAAGATCACCCCCGCGGAATAGTCTTCCAGCTTCCCCGCTCCGATAAACCCTCTCCTCGTACGTCTCAACTCTGTCCCAGGAACAGTGAACTCCTGCGTGTACGCATAGAACGAAGGTGCTGCGTCCTGAGCGACCGCTCGCTGCTTGATCCATTCATTCAACGTCGCTGCGGCCCGCGTATACACGTTGTTTTGCGCAAAGTCGTCCGGAAAAGTCCGCCCTTTTTCGACGGCAATCAGATTGTGCGGATCTGCGGCGTAGTATTTGTCCTGCATCGTAGGTGAAATCTTGTCATAGGGTTGCGTCAGCACTTTTTCAAATGGTGCGGCCTCAGGATTGTAGCGATACGCTCGAAACGGATAAACCAGTGCCATGAACACTCCGGATTTCTTGTCGTAGAGATGACAGCCTTATAGTTTACGTGATGTTCCCGCTTTATCGTAGTCGCCCAAAAGAAGCTGGAATTGAATCAAACCTCATTTTATCTTTTGCGTGGCGATCCATTTGTCTGTGCGAGCCTCAAGCAGATCCAGCGGTAAGGTTCCACCGTCGAGTATCTCGCTATGAAATGCTCGCATGTCGAATTTGCTTCCCAATTCTTTTTGCGCGCGGTCGCGAAGTTCCCGGATCTTCAATTGCCCGAGCTTGTAGCTGAGTGCTTGCGCAGGCCAGGAGATGTAGCGATCGGTTTCCGTCTGAATCGTCGGTTCGTCAACCGCTCCCGACTTTCGAAAGAACTCCACGACCTGTTCGCGCGTCCAGCCCTTCGAATGGATTCCCGTATCCACCACCAGCCGCACCGCCCGGAACAGTTCCGAAGAAAGCCGGCCATAATCTGAAACCGGATCTTGATAGAATCCAACTTCTTTGCCCAGCTGTTCCGAATACAGCGCCCATCCTTCGACGTAGGCGTTGAACCCCAAACTGTGGAGTCGGAACTTCGGCAAACCGCTGAGTTGCTGCTGCACGGAAAGCTGCATGTGATGCCCCGGCACTCCTTCGTGGTAAGCGATTGCCTCGTCATCGATTAAAGACCGCTCAGCAAAATTCGAAGTGGCCACCACCACGCGACCCGGACGTTTCCCATCCGGAGTCCCGGTGACATAATGCGTGGCGGCGGAAGCCTGAAATGGCGGTATCGCCTCGACCGTGACAGGCGACTTCGGCAACAGTGTGAATAACTCGGGAAGCTTTGGCTCCATTTGAGCGATGTATCGGCGGAAGTCGTCCAAAATCTGTTCCGCCGAAGTTGGCTTGTATTTAGGATTGTTTTTCAAAGACGCACGGAATGCCGCCAGGTCTGCAAATCCCTCCTTCGTCGCGATCGCCGTCATCTCGCCTTGGATGCGGTCGATTTCCTGCAACCCGATCTGGTGAATCTGTACTGCGGTCATGCGCGTCGTTGTCCGGCCATAAATGTCGTTTTGATACCGTTTCTCGCCGTCCGGCAAAGACGTAATCGCCAGCGTCGTACGGCCATGGGGCGCATATTCCGTGCGAACGAAATTGGCGAAGTTCTTATACGCGGGGAATACTTCGGCTTCAATCGCAGTGGCGATTGCTGCTGTCAGCCGCTTCTGTTCCCCAGGCGAAATTCCCGCCGGAAATTTCTTTGTGGGGAGTAGAAAGGGATTCGCCTTTATAATGCCGTCGCATTGCACCGGTATATTCTCTAACAGGAACCGCACCGGCATAAGGTTGTCTCTCATGCCGGCGCGCAGAACTTCCGTGGTCTGCGACAGGACGCGTGGAATTTGGTGCAACCGTGCAACGTAATCTTCGTAGTGCTTTACTGAATCCAGCGGCACAGATAACGGCAGGTCGGCGAGAAAGGTGTGTATGCCGCTCTGCTGGTTAATCGGCATTTCATATTCTTTTAAATCGAAGTCCGCAATGCGCTGTTGCAAAACTCGCACCATCAAATCGTGGGAAAGTTGGTCCTGATCTGAAAATCCGGTTGTGGCCATCGCCTGAACCCGCACCAGAAAGTCGTGGTTTGTTTGATTCCGCTGCACGATCGCAGCGATGGAGTATTCCCCAAGTCTGTCGTTATACCTGTAGTCGCCAAAGGCAGTGGCGCGCTCGGGAAAGTTCCGAAGATCGGACTCATACTGTTCTTCAAACAGGGAATTCTGCGCCGCGATGCTATCTGTCAGCGGTTTGCGTTCCTGGCTGCATGCAAAGCAGATCAACATTAAAAGAAGAAACAATGTTTTTATGGTTCGCATAACTGTTGAGCGTAACAAAGATGGGAAAGCGCTGCAAAAAATGGCGGACGCCCTTTGCCCCCCCAGCCGGCTTGGCCGTATTACAATAATTCTTATGTCAAGACTCCTCCCGAACTCTATACGAGCCCACATTTTCGATTTGGACGGCACGTTAATCGATTCTAAGACCGACTTGGTCAACTCCGTCAACGCTACGCTGTGCGAAATCGGCCGCAGCGAATTGCCGGCCGAAACAATTGCGGGCTGCATCGGTCACGGCGCCCCGCAACTGATTGCCAGCGTATTGGGCCCGGATTCCAGCGATTCAGACAGAAACGATTCCCTCGCAATCTTTCTTGCCCACTATGAAAAACATTACCTCGACTCCACAACGGTTTATCCGGGCGTGAAAGAAGCCCTTGCCGCCCTGTCGGACCGCTCGATGGCCGTCCTCACGAACAAACCACTGAAGATGACCTTGCAAATTCTGGAGGGACTTGGCCTGGCGAAATACTTCTGCGTAGTCTATGGCGGCGACAGTTTCGACAAGAAAAAGCCTGATCCCCAGGGAGCCTTGTCCATCCTAAAAGAGCTTTCCGCGCAACCGGAGTACGCTGCCATGATTGGCGACTCCGATGTGGATATCCAGACTGCGCGCAACGCGAATATGCTCGCGGTCGCCGTCACCTACGGCTTTGGAAACTATAACCGGCGCACTCATCCCGCCGATCTTTACGTCGATTCCCTAACCGAACTCGTCACACCTCCCCCAATTCAACGCCTATGATTCTCCTTCTGCGTTCTTGCTTTCGTCCTCCACTCTTTGTCAGACTCACCGCGTGCTAATCGGACTCTTCCCCGAACTCGACGCTCCCGGCGGCATTCAGCGCGCCGGCCGCCATCTCGCCTTATTGCTCAGCGAGTATGCGGCTTCGCAAAAGATGGAGTACCGCATTCTTAGCCTCAACGATACTCAAGAACTCCATCGTATTCGTGTTGCGGAACGCGAGTTCGTTTTCACTGGTGCAGCTCGCGGTAAAGGTCGCTTCGCGGCCTCCGCCATGCGCGCTGCCAGGCGTCGCCCAAAACTCGTACTCGCAGCACATCCCAATCTCGCTCCCATCGTTAGCGCGATGCGGGTACTGGCCCCGCGAATGAAATCGATAGTCTGCACGCATGGAGTGGAAGTCTGGGAGCCTCTCTCCCTGGTTCGCCGCCGTTCCCTTCGCCGTGCAGACCTGGTCCTTTCTCCCAGTCGTGCCACCGCGGATTTCGTCGAATCATTGCAAGGCGTTCGCAGGCAGCGCATTCGCGTTCTTCCCTGGGCGCTCGATCCGGGCTTTGATACCTCAGCTTCGGCCAAGACCTCCTCGAAGCTCCCCGGCGCCTTTCCTACAGGCCATGTCATTCTCACCGTCGGCCGCTGGCTCGCTAATGAACGATACAAAGGTATGGATACGATCATCCTCGCCTTGCCCCGCCTTCTTCCTCGCTGGCCGGATCTGCAACTGGTCATGGTTGGTTCCGGCGACGATCGCCAGTGGTTGGAATCCATCGCGCAGAAAAGCGGCGTGCGGCTACACGTCCATTTCCTGTCAGACCTTTCCTACGAGGAGCTCTCTGCTTGTTACGCGGCGTCATCGGTTTTCGCGCTTCCCAGTCGCGGTGAAGGTTTCGGATTCGTCTACCTCGAGGCCATGGCGCGGAGCATACCGGTCATCGGCGGCTCGCACGGGGGCGCTCCTGAAGTCATTCAGGACGGCGTTACAGGCTATCTGGTCCAGCATGGAGACGCGGCTCAACTCGCCACTTCCATCGATGCAATTCTTTCTAACCCCGAACTGGCCAGTCAGATGGGCCGGCGTGGTCGTGAACGTGTCGAAACGGAATTTCGCTTCAACGTGTTCGCTAAAGCATTTCGCAAAATTCTGCGTGAATTATGCACATCTTAAACGTAACCCAGAGCTACGCTCCTTTCTTTGAATTTGGTGGTCCGCCGGCAAAAGTCCGAGCCTTGGCGGAAGGTCTAGCCGCAAAAGGTCACCAGGTTACTGTTCTTACATCCGATTGGGGACTCAAACCGCGATTGGCTGAATTTCCCAACGAAGCACCGGCGACACCTGGCCCTTTTGGCATGAAACGCCAATGGAACGGTGTTACCGCGATCTATCTGCCCAATTGGTTTCACTTTCGGGCCTTGAGTTGGAATCCCGCCCTCGGCCGCTACCTTCGTGCGCGCCTGCAAAACTTCGACGTCGCTCATATCTTCGGCCTGTACAACTTGCTCGGCCCTCGCGTCGCCTCCGAATGTATGACGAAGAAAATTCCGTATATCGTTGAACCAATAGGCATGTTCGTTCCTATCGTTCGTAGCGTCGCTTTAAAACGTATCTATCATCGTTTTCTGGGGCGGAAGATGTTCAATAATGCAGCCGCCATCATCGCCACTTCGGACCAGGAAAAATTGGAACTGCAAAATGGCGGAATCCCTGAAACACAAATTGTTTTGCGCCGTAACGGGGTTGATCTGCCGGCAGCCTTGCCGCCTCGCGGATTCTTCCGTAAATCTCTAAAGCTGCCTGGAGACGCCAAATTACTGTTGTTCCTCGGCCGTCTCTCTTCGAAAAAAAGCCCTGACCTTCTTCTGAGTGCCTTTGCCGAAATTCTAAGTCGCCAAGATTCACTCAAGGGCATTTTGCACCTGGTCTTTGTCGGTCCAGACGAATCTGGTATGCGAGCCACACTGGAAACCAACGCCGCCAAAACCGGTCTTAGCTCCTGCGTTCATTTTGTCGAGCCACTTTCCGGCGACGCAAAATGGGCGGCCTACCGCGATGCGGATATTTTTATACTTCCCTCCCGAAATGAAAATTTCGGCAATACAGCGGCCGAGGCCGTCGTCGCCGGTACTCCCGTAATCCTCACGGAACAATGCGGCATTGCTCCTCTGCTCGATGGCTTGGCGGCTGTGGTGATCCCTCATGAACAATCCTGCCTCGCTAACGCGATCGAAAACCTGCTACTTAATGATTCTTTGTATCGCGGCCTACAGGATGGCTGTACTAAGGTATTACAGTGCCTTTCCTGGGACGAGCCTCTCGAACAAATGGACTCGCTCTATCGTTCCCTTGCAGGTCCTTCCCACTCGTAGGACAATCGAGACTCTGATGAACAGTTTTCCCGATCGCTCCGCGCGTCATCCCGTTTTTCGCCTATTTTGGTGGGCCACGAATGCTCTGCTTTTGTTAACCCTCGTTGCCGGCTTTGCGACCGGCCTCTGGGAATATTCCGTCCGTAAGTATCTGCGGGGATTTTCTGACGCCATCGTTCCGGAAGCTTCGACTCCCGTCGACAAGGTCGAAGCCATTCTCGCCTGGATGCGGAATGGTCCACCCAGGTTCGAAGTTACACGCCTGGAAAATGTCTCGCCGAGGGATCCTCAGGACACATTAAATTATCGTCAACTCCTCGCCGTCTGTGGAAGTGCCACCAACGCATTCTTGAATCTTTCTCGCAGCACGGGCCTTGAAACTCGCCGCCTGCTCCTGCTCACACCCGAACGCAACACGAAACATGTCGTTGCCGAGGTGCTTCTCGACGGTCGTTGGGTAGTGGCCGACCCTACCTATCGAGTCTTGCTGCGCAATGCCAAGGGCGATCTCCTCACGCGCCGGGATCTGCAAAACCCTGAAATTCTCGCCCAGGCTACGAGCGCTATACCCGCTTACACCAAAGCCTATTCCTATGAAAATTATGCCCACGTCCGCGTCGCCGCCCTTCCCTTTAAGGGCTTTCAGATCCGGGAAATTCTTGATCGTTATTGTTCCGGCTGGGATGAATACCTCGATTGGAGTCTGCTCCTCGAACGGCGCTCCTTTTTCTATCTCTTCCTCTCTGTCGGCTTGCTTTTACTTCTGACGCTCTTGCGCATTCTTCTCGCTTGGATCGCCGACCATCGGCTGTGCATACCTCGATTCCATTTCCGCGAGAATCTCACCAGAGCTACAGCCGCCTTTTTTACTTCCCCGGAGATCAAATAGCCGCGTGTGCGGAATTTGTGGATTCGCCAATGCTTCATCCGCTTCGTTAGCTGATTCGTTCGTCCGCACCATGGCGCACGCCATGATCCATCGTGGCCCGGATGATTCTGGCTTTTTCTCGAGCGATTCCCGCTCTCCTGGCACTTCCCTCGGTATGCGTCGCCTGAGCATCATCGACCTTCCCGGCGGCCATCAACCGGTATGGAATGAAACACACGACGTCTGCGTTATATTCAACGGCGAACTCTACAATTACCGTGAACTCCGCCGGCGACTGTCGCTTTCCGGCCATACTTTCACCACGAACTCCGATACGGAAACTCTCATTCATGGATGGGAAGAGTGGGGCGAGGATCTGCTTCCGGAATTGCGCGGCATGTTTTCGTTCGCGCTTTTGGATCTTCGCCATCAATATGCTACAGTCCCTCTTCTTTTTCTTGCTCGCGATCCTCTTGGAATCAAGCCGCTGTACTACGCGCAAACCTCCGAAGGTTTCTGCTTTGCTTCGGAATTGCGCGCTATTCTTGCCACCGGCGCCGTCCCTCGCAAAATCTCCCAGGACGCCTTGACCTCCTATCTGCTCTTTGGCAGCGTCTCCGAACCCGTCACTTTGATCGATACCGTCTACTCCCTTCCTCCGGGCCATAGACTCCTTCTTCATCTTCCCGAGCGCCGCCGCGCGCCGCGTGCTCGACCCTGGTGGGACCCCTCACGCTCGCCCGCTGCCGTAGACCCCAAACGCCCGCGAAATTTCGCTGCGGCCGCGCAAGTGCTTCCCAAACTCCTTGAAGATTCCGTTCGCGCTCATTTGCTCGCTGACGTGCCGGTTGGGCTTTTCCTCTCAAGCGGCGTCGATTCCAGCGCCATTGCCGCTCTGGCATCTCGTGCGCAACACGGTATCCAAAGCTTCACATTGTCTTTCCCTGGCACTCCCTACGACGAAGCTCCTCTTGCTCGCCTCGTAGCACAACATACGGGTACGACCCACACGGAGATTCCGCTCGGTGGATCGGATGTGCTCTGCCGAATCGACGAAGCACTATCCGCTCTCGACCAGCCTTCCATGGATGGCATCAACACCTACTTCGTCTCGTGGGCCGCGCGCCAGGTGGGCCTCAAAGTTGCTCTCTCTGGCCTCGGCGGTGATGAGCTCTTTGCCGGCTACCCAACTTTCGTCGCCACCCTCAAATTAACCCGCCTCGGATCGACCGCCCGCTTGCTCCCCAGCTCGTTCCGGAGGGTCACTTGCCCACTTCTGAAAACTCTGTTAGCGCGTGGCAGTTCAATCGATGCCGCGAAAAAAATCTCGGATGCCTGGCGGCTGCCCGATATCTTTCCTCATGCGTATTTCTTTACTCGGCTCCTTTTTCCGCCTTCCGATTTACATCGACTCATTGACCCGTTATTTCACAGTAGCCGCGTCGGCCCCGATGGCGCTTCTCTTGATCCCACCTGGCTTGCCTGGCTCGAACGAACCGCGGACCAGTCGCGCGCTCTCGAACCACTCGCCGCAGTCTCCTGGCTGGAGATGCGCACCTACATGAACAGCACGCTCTTGCGCGACACCGACTCCGTAAGCATGGCGCGCTCCCTGGAAGTCCGTGTCCCGTTCCTGGACACGCCGCTCGTGGAATTCATGTGTGCACTTCCAGACTCTGCTCGCTTACGGCCGAACCAAAACAAAGCCCTTCTCGTCGATTCGCTGGACGGTTTGCTTCCTTCGGAAATCTTTCAGCAAAAGAAGCGCCCGTTCACCCTTCCTTGGGACAATTGGTTGCGCTCCGAGCTTCGTCCGAAGCTCGAAGCCAGTTTTTCCAGCCTTGCGCCGGCTCTCGCTGTTCATTTGCATGCTGCGGGGGTTCGCGGTGTATGGGATAATTTTTTGCACGGTCAAACTACCTGGTCCCGCCCTTGGTCGCTTTACGTGCTCAACGAATGGTGCAGGCAGCATTTGACCTGATCACCGCACCGGCCTCGGATCCAGAATAAGCATTCCGCGACGTTAAGGTAAGCTCCTATAAGTTATGAATATTCTCGGAATCAACGCGTACCACGGCAATGCCTCCGCCGCACTTGTCTGTGATGGCAAGCTCATCGCTGCTGTCGAGGAAGAGCGCTTTAATCGTGTCAAATACGCCGCTGGCTTCCCGGCCGCCGCCATTCGGTTTTGCCTCAACGAAGCAGGCCTCACGCTTTCTGACATCGATCACGTCGCTGTTCCGCGGAATCCTTACGCGCGTATGGCCACAAAGCTTTTCTACGCCGTGCGCATGCCTTCGTTCGCGCGCGAACGCATCAAAGTCATCTCCAAATTCACCGGCATTCCTGCAGCCCTCGCCTCTGCATTCGACAGCGATCCAGACAAACTAAGGGCCACATTCCACCGTATCGAGCATCACCAGGCGCACCTTGCCAGCAGCTATTTTGTCTCTCCGTACGAAGAAGCCGCACTTCTTTCCGCTGACGGTCTTGGTGATTTTGCGAGTTCCATGTGGGGCTTGGGCCGCGGGAACCACATGCGCATCGATGGCTCCATCGCTTTCCCGCACTCTTTGGGGCTCTACTACAGTGCCGTAACGCAGTATCTCGGCTTCTTGAAATTCGGCGACGAATACAAAGTGATGGGCCTCGGCGCATATGGCGAGCCGCGTTATACTGCGGCCTTCCAAGATATCGTGAAGTTCAGCCGTACGGGAGACGAATTCGGTTTTCGCCTCGGCTTGGAATACTTCACGCACCACAAGACCGGCCCGGAAATGTCCTGGGCGAATTCGGACAAGACGCCCGTTCTGGGCAAAATGTTTTCCGATGCACTTCCCAAAAAACTCGGCGCGCCTGCTCGGCAGCCTGAAGAACCACTCGAACAGCGCCATCGCGACCTCGCGGCTTCTCTTCAAGCTCGCCTCGAAGAAATCTATCTGGGAATGCTCAGGAAGTTGGCAATAAAGACCGGTTCGAAAAACGTGTGTCTTGCCGGTGGTGTAGCCTTCAACTGTGTCGCCAATGGAAAAATCTTCGACTCCACTCCGTTCGAACAGGTTTACGTTCAACCCGCTGCCGGTGACGCAGGCCTCGCCGTAGGCGCGGCCTTTCATGTTTGGCATCAGCTCCTCGGCAAGCCCCGCTCCTTCGAGATGAAACATGCGTACTGGGGGCCCGGCTACTCCACTGCCGAGATTCGCACGGCCATTAACGAAAGTGCCGCCTCGCACCATGGATTCTCCATTGCCGAACTCCAGGACCATGAACTCATGCGCCAGACCGCCGCCATCATAGCCGACGCCAAAATCCTTGGCTGGTATCAAGGCCGCGCCGAGTGGGGTCCGCGCGCACTCGGCAATCGCAGCATCGTTGCCGATCCTCGTCGCCCGGAAATGAAAGAGATTCTGAACAGTCGCATCAAGCACCGCGAGATCTTTCGCCCCTTTGCGCCATCTATTCTTGCCGGGAAAACGGGCCAGTGGTTTTCTAAATCTCACCCTTCTCCTTTCATGACATTGGCGTATTCCGTTCTGCCCGACAAACGCGACAAAATTCCCGCTCCTACACACGTCGATGGAACTGGTCGACTGCAGACAGTCACGGCCGAGGCCAATCCTCGCTACCACGCTTTGATCACGGAATTTGAACGCCAGACAGGCGTTCCGGTCGTACTCAATACCTCCTTCAACGACAACGAGCCGATCGTCTGCCGTCCTCAGGAGGCTCTCGATTGCTTCCTTCGCACGAAAATGGACGCGCTAGTCCTTGGCAATTTTCTGATCATCCGGCAATGAATGCCAAAACACCAACTCTGCATCCATGGGGAGTTCCCGTTCTGCTTGGCATTCCCCTCGATCACAACCCTTCGTTCCTTCGCGGTCCGGCACAGGCTCCGCCGCTCATCCGCGAAGCTCTGCACTCGGATGCCTGGAACCACTTCACCGAAACTCGCGTTGATCTCGATCTTCCCAACTCCTTCGAAGATTTCGGCGACCTTCAGTACATGGAATCGCCGGACGCATACGAACGAATTCAATCTGCGATCGCGGGAATCATCGAAAAACAAAAACGTCCACTCAGCCTCGGCGGCGATCATTCCGTCACCTGGCCCATTCTTCGCGCCATCGGTAAACCTGTTCCCGGCATCACTCTCGTCCACTTCGACGCCCATCCTGACCTTTACGCTGACTACGAAGGCAATCCCCATTCACACGCCAGTCCGTTTGCCCGCATCTGTGAAGAGCAATTGGTTCAGCGCCTCGTCCAAATCGGCGTCCGCACACTCAACGATCACCAGCGTGCGCAAGCGCAAAGGTATGGCGTGGAAATTTTCGAGATGAACAATCTCCCGGATCCAAACTCCCTCAAGCTCACCGGCCCGCTCTATGTTTCCTTTGATCTCGACGTCTTGGATCCCGCTTTCGCGCCTGGGATTTCTCATTGGGAGCCTGGCGGTCTCGCGACCCGCGAAGCCATCCGCTACCTTCACGCACTTCCGCAACCCATCATCGGCGCCGATCTGGTCGAATTCAATCCCGTCCGCGATTCTTCCGGCCTTACCGCCACCGTCGCCGCCAAAATATTGAAAGAATTGCTTGGCAAGATGATTACCAGTTAATTTTTAGGGCGGGCGTCCGTCAAAAAAATAGGGAGCTCCCCACCTTGGCGCTCCGCATTTACTCAGTAGAATTTGGGTTCGTTTTGTTCTTCGGTTACCTTTTGCCCTTCTCGGTCTCTTCGTAAGCCTGCCGCAGTTCATCCAGTAGGTGCCCACCCTTTACCTTGCCGCCTTCGGTTCTGTGCAGGCCGCTCCACAAGGTGGCGCCTGTCTTTGGATCCACCAAGGCGATTTTCGTTCGTCCGCTTGGCACGGATTCCTCCGTAAACGCATTCAAGCCTGTCGTCCGCGGATACTGTCCGTCAGGGATTGCATGAACGTGCGTTCCGCCGCTGAGCACCAGCACCAGGTCGGCCTTTTCCCGGCTCTCCACTTGCTGAAAATGGCCCCACTTGCTCAATTCCAGAACGGCCGTATATTGCAGTTCTACAAATCCCGTCTCGTTCTCGAGGAATACCGTATGGGCATTCATCACGGCCTGCGGGAGAGACGGCGGTTGTGCCTTCACCGTCCACGCGGCGAGACACACGACGATACCCCAAGTGAAGGGTGCTATCCTCCAACGCTCGTGTAGGAGCATTCGAACCTCCCATTCGCTAATTTTGGATTCTCACAAGGTAATGTCACGCCGGTCGCTGCGGTACTGTCCCTTGGAACAGATTTGGCCCACCTGCCCAGAATTCCTTCGCCACCGCAAGGAAGATCAAACAGACTTTTTCCGTTGCTCTCCTGCCCCTCGCTTCAATTGATATTTCTATCCCTGTACACTGGGAGCGTGCATGTTCTTCTCTTGAATCTTTACTTTCCGCCCGATACTTCCGCCACCGCAAAAATGGCTCAGACCCTCGTCGATGCTCTCGCCGCTCACCATGATGTCACCGTTCTCTGTGGCCGGCCCTCCTACGATCCCACTGCGCGCCGACGTTGGCGGCTTTTCCAAACGGAAAATTCGGCTCGCGTCAAAATCATTCGCGCCGGGTCCACTGACTATTCCCGCCTGCAAATGAAAAAACGAGTTTTCAATTATCTCTCCTTCGTCCTACTCTCGGTCCCCCGCGCACTGTTTCTCCCGTGTGACGTAGTTCTGGCCATGACCGATCCTCCATTCGAGGGCATCGTCGGTGCCTTCGTCGCCGCCCTTAAGCGAAAACCCTTTGTCTACAACATTCGTGATCTGTACCCCGACATGGCGGTTGGTGGCTCCATTGTCCGACCAGGACCGCTCTCTCGCATTTGGGAAAGACTTCACCGCTGGGCTCTGTGTCGTGCTACACGCGTTGTTGTTCTCGGCGAGGATATGCGAAACAGGATTGTTTCGAAGGGCGTTTCGGCCGCCAATATTTCAATTGTTCGTGACGGCATCGACCTGCCGGCGCAAAACTCGGCGAAACCAGCTTTCGACCAGGACGTAATCCGCGCCATCCGCGGCAACTTCCGATTTGTTTTACTTCATGCAGGGAACCTCGGATTCTACGGTGCGTGGGATACGCTCCTTGCCGGAGCTAGAGAATTTTCTACTGACGGGATCGGTCTGGTCTTTGTCGGCGAAGGTGCCCAGCATGATCGCCTGGTGAGTGCCGCGAAAGACTCCCCGAGTGTTCGCTTTCTCCCGTTTTTCCCCGGCAACAAAATCTCGTCTGTACTCGCCGCCGCAGACGCCCACGTAATCACCATCAAACGTGGTCTTGAGGGCGTCGTGGTGCCCAGCAAAATGTACGGAATCTTGGCAGCGGGCAAACCGATCGTCGTCGTCGCGCCGCGCGAGTGCGATGTAGTCTCCATCGGCGAAAGCAAAGGTTTTTCTCTCGCTGTTGATCCAGACGATCCTGTTTCGTTTGCCAATGCCGTTCGCCGCCTCGCGCGCGATCAACAAGAGCTCGCACGAATGTCTGCCGCCGCGTCTGCCGCCGCCCCCGCGTTCGAACGAGGCAGCGAATTGAATAAGTTCATTCTGATCCTCGAGGAAGCAGCGCAACATTAAGTCTCATCGCCCGTGCTCCTGGTTACCTTCTTAATAATCTTTAGTTGCTAGCACAATTATCCGGAAAATCTCCTATTCTTACCCTATAGCGCACGGACTCGATTAGCGCTATGGTATTAGGGCTACGTGGGCAGCCTCGGCGGTAACTCTTTGCCGCCAGCCTAGCTGTTGACTTGGGAGCCGGACCCCAAACCGGCAACGTCTCTGTTTACGCGCCAGCCGTCTCGCCCGGGCTGGTCTCGTCAGAACGAACAATTGAGGGCGTATGCGCGCGGGTCTGCTGGCCTTTTTGATCGCCTCGTCAGCATCGTTACTCCTGGTCGTGCCTGTGCGTGCATTGGCCATTCGCGTTGGTATGGTGGACCTTCCCGGTCCGCGCAAGGTACATCTCCGGCCCATTCCCCTCCTCGGTGGCCTGGCCATGTATGCCGGCGTCATGCTGGCCATTCTCTTCGCTTTCGATGGCCCCGCTCGAGCCCAGAGTATTGGCATTGTGACCGGCGCCACTCTGGTTGCCTTCGTAGGCTTCCTTGATGACCGCGGCTGGTTGCATCATCAACTCAAGTTATTCGTTGCCATGCCGTTGGCTGCCATCATTCTGCTTGCCTCCGGCATTCACACTCAAGTCTTCAGCACCCTCATCGGAGGACGTTCGGGCTACTGGCTCGACGCGGCCCTGACCATCCTCTGGGTCGTTGGCATCACTGCCTCCTTCAGTATCCTCGATCACATGGACGGTCTCTGTGCCGGGATCGCTGCCATGGCTGCCGTTTTCTTCACCTTGCTTGCTTATTTAAGCGGCCAGACACTCGTCTCTACTTTGGCTGCAGCGGTACTCGGCGGAGCTGCAGGTTTTCTTCGTTGGAATTTCAAACCTGCCAAAATCTTCATGGGAGACGGGGGGGCTATGTTTCTTGGTTTTCTGATGGCTACCTTGGCGCTTAAACTAAGGATTGAGCACGCCACGCCGATTGCGAACCTGCTGGCGCCGGTTTTGATTCTCAGCGCCACAATCTTTGACACCACGCTCGTCACCATTTCTCGTTCGCGGCGCGGCTTGCTCCCTTTCGCAACTCCAGGGAAAGACCATTCCGCTCATCGACTCGCCAATCTTGGATTTGGCCAGCGCGGCGCCGTGCTCACCATGTATCTAGTGGGTGCCGCTTGCGGTGGGGCCGCTATTCTCGTCACCTACCTTTCTTCGCTGGGTGCAACCTTAGTTGCTCTTGTCGTTCTAATTTGCGTGCTCGCGGCCGTTGCCTGGTTGGAGAGGGCCCCTTTCGAGCGACAAGTTAAGAACGTGGCGGCCTGATCCTTGCCTGCGACTTTCTCATAATTCACTTCCATCATCCTGCCAAGCGGATTTTGTGAGTCCTGGGCGGTTTGGCTATACTGTTGGGCACTGCTTGGGTGCCCGTTTAGTCTGTGTCCTAACTCTGCGCGCACCAAAACAGCCCGAACTTTGCGATTCCGTGGCCCGAAGGGCAAGAAGAAAACAGTGCAAACAGGTAACGCAAACCGGCCCGGCCGGGACAGTCAGGAAATCCTTGTCGTAGGTGGATCTGCCGCAGGCTTGTACACCGCTGCTCGTTTGGCGCAAGCTGGCAAGGGTGTTCGCGTTCTCGAGTCGCGTCCAACACTAGAAGCCAATCCCCGCACTCTGATCGTTACCGGCCATTTCAATAATCAAATCAGTGCAAATGCAAAATCCTGCATCTTGAACGAAATTAACCGTTTTGAACTTTTCACCGACGGTCGCTCTGCTCATTTCTCACTGCGGCAGCCAGACCTCATCATCGAGCGTTCTCGCTTGATTCGCTCACTTTCCGAGGACGCTCGCCTGGCTGGTGCTCAACTCGACTACAACACCAGATTCCTTGGCCTCGCTGCCAATGGCAACGGCCTTCGCGTAGAAGTAGACCAGGCTGGCGAGCGCCGCGAGATGCACGCGAAAAGTCTCGTTGGTGCAGACGGCGCCGCAAGCCGTGTGGCCCGCGCAGCAGGATGGCCCAGCGTAGAAACCGTGCCTCTCGTGCAAGCCGTCGTGAAACTTCCAAAGGGCTGCCCGCCAGACACCACTCGCGTCTGGTTTATTCCCGACGACACCCCTTACTTCTACTGGATGATCCCGGAATCTGCCGAGCGTGCTGCGGTCGGTGTGATCGGCGAACATGGCCAATCCACCAAGGAACGCTTCGACCGCTTCCTCCAGAAGAAAGGATTTGAGCCCATCGAATGGCAGGGCGCCAGGATCCCGGTTTATAAGCGCTGGGTTCCCGTCCAACGCAAAATTGGAAGTGGCGATGTCTATCTAGTCGGAGACGCTGCGGCCCAGGTAAAGGTATCCACCGTAGGCGGCATCGTGACAGGATTTCGCGGGGCTCACGGCGTTGCCGATGCCATTCTTCGCAATGGGAAATCGGAACTACGTGCCTTGCGCCGTGAACTCGGAACTCACTGGTTGATTCGTCGTGCTCTTCACTACTTTCAGCAGGAGGATTATTCTCAACTAGTGGATCTGCTCAACGATTCTACCCGCGAATCCCTGGGCGAAATCAATCGCGATGAATCCACACGCTTGCTTTGGAACGTGGTGCGCAGCCAACCCCGACTCGTTCTGATGGGCTTGCGTGGCCTGCTTCTTGGCAGAAAATAAGATACTCAAACATTCGGGCATGATTTGGTTGTCTTACCATCGTCATCTTATCGGTGAGTTTTTTTCCTGCGGTTTGTAGCGGCCGCCTTTTTAGGCGAGCCCTTGATCATGGCAGCCGTAAACTATCCCGCGTACAGCCGCTCGAAGCTAAGAAGGAGTTCTGCGTTCAATTGGCTCTCACCCGCCTGGACTGATAATCTTGAAGATTCTTAAAGGAGCACTACAGTGCGTCTAACCGTAATCGGATGTGGTTACGTGGGACTCGTTACCGGCGCTTGCCTGGCGGCCGCCGGGCACGAAGTCTTTTGCACCGATATCGATGCAAATCGTATCGATCAGCTCAAATCCGGAAAAGTCCCGATCTACGAGGAGCATCTCGACAGAGTTTTAAAGAGCGCGGTCGCTGACAAGAAAATTTCCTACACTGCCGATGCGGGCGAGGCAATTCGCTCCGGCGAAGTTATCTTCATCTGTGTGGGCACTCCTCCCAAAGACACTGGCGAAGCCGATCTGTCGGCCATCGATCACGTAGCCCGTCAGATCGCCCAGGAAGCCCGTACCCCGAAACTCGTCATCGAAAAAAGTACCGTCCCGGCCCTCACCGGCATGCAATTGCAGAAAGCCCTCGCGGCGTATTCCGGCAAAGTTAATTTTCAGGTCGCCTCCAACCCGGAATTCCTTCGCGAAGGAACCGCGGTTTACGACTTCTTTCATCCCGATCGCATTGTCGTTGGCGTGGAGGATCCGGCTTCCGCTGACAAACTACGCGAGGTCTACGCTCCAATCCTCCAGCGAAAATTCCGTTGTCCGATTCACACCGCAAATTGTCCCACGGGTACGCGCGGCGAACTCCTCATCACCACCATCAGTAGCGCGGAACTTATCAAGCACGCCTCAAACTCTTTTCTCGCTTTGAAAATCAGCTATGCCAACGTCATCGCCGATCTTTGTGAACGCATCGGCGCCGACGTCGAAGAAGTAACCCACGCCATGGGCCTGGATCCGCGTATTGGAACGCAGTTCCTGAAGGCTGGACTCGGTTTTGGTGGGTTCTGTTTCCCCAAGGACATTCAAGCTTTCATCCACCTTGCTTCATCGGTGGGTGTCGATTTCGAAATGCTCAAAGCTGCGGAACGCGTGAACAAGCAGCGCATCGATCGATACTTTGAAAAAATTCACAAAGCCCTGTGGGTCATCAAAGGCAAACGCGTTGCCGTCCTCGGTCTTGCGTTTAAGGCCAATACCGATGATGTTCGCTTCGCGCCCGCACTCGATGTCATTCGCCGCCTGATTGCAGAGGGCGCGGAGGTTCATGCCACCGACCCCGAGGCCATTTCCCGCACCAAGCCTCTGTTTCCCAATGTCAGCTATCACGAAGATCCCTACGAAGCCCTAAAAGAGGTAGACGCTGCTCTCGTCTGTACCGAATGGAAGGTTTACCGTGACCTTGATTGGGAACGCGCAGGCAAACTGATGGCTCGCCGTCTGGTGCTCGATGGCCGAAATTTGTACTCCCCGCAGCGCATGCAGGATCTAGGCTTCGACTACCACTCTTTCGGCCGCAAGTAAGCACCGCTTGTAACAGGTCAGGCGCATGCCTAAGAGATGGCGATACGTGCAGGTCTTTCGAGCCCGCGTGTGAAGTAGCGGGTCGGACCTTTAGAGCCTGCCCTGAGCTCGTCGAAGGGTCCGACATAAATTTGCCTCGCCTTGGGGCTTTAGCCGCTGAGGAGATGGTTAGGTCTTCGTACCAACTCGTATTCACCAGGGCGTCCGAGGACTTACATTCCTTATTTGGTAGCCACATTCTCTTTCGCAAATTGCTGCCGGAAATATTCCAGCGTATAGCCCAATCCTTCTTCCAGCCCGACCTGCGGCTCCCAACTAAGCAGTTTTTTTGCCTTCGTGATATCCGGTCGTCGCTGCTTGGGGTCATCTTCGGGGAGTGGCTCGTGAATCAATCCCTTGGCATCGGGAAAATGACTCAGCACCCGCTCCGCAAATTCATAAATAGTCAGCTCGACAGGATTTCCAATGTTGATCGGGAAATGTTCATCCGATTGGCAGAGTTTGTAGATTCCGTCGATTAGGTCGGAGACATAGCAGAAACTCCGCGTTTGCTTTCCATCCCCATAAATCGTAATCGCCTGTCCGCTCAGTGCCTGGTACACGAAATTGGGCAGTGCCCGCCCATCATTCAACCGCATCCTCGGCCCGTAGGTATTGAAAATCCGTACGATATGGGTGTCCACACCATGGTGCCGGTGATATGCCATCGTGGCCGCTTCCGCAAAACGTTTGGATTCGTCATACACGCTGCGCGGACCGACAGGATTCACGTTGCCCCAGTACGTCTCCGCCTGCGGGGAAACGTTAGGATCGCCATAACATTCGCTGGTCGAAGCGAGGAAAAACTTCGCCCTCTTTTCCAAGGCTAAATCGAGGGCATGCATGGTCGCTACAGATCCAACCTTCAAGGTTTCAATCGGAAACTTTAAGTAATCCGGTGGGCTCGCGGGAGAAGCAAAGTGAAATACATACGCCACATCACCGTCTACTGGAAAGGGCTCATTCACATTCTTTTTTGTGAATTGAAAGTGCCTGTTATCTTTCAGGTGACTGATGTTTCGCGCGTCTCCTGTAATCAGATTGTCTAGCGCCAGCACATCCCAGCCTTCCGCCAGCAATCGGTCGCACAAATGGGATCCCAGAAACCCCGCACCGCCGGTCACCACAGCTCTCATGTATTTCCTCCCAAGTTGCGATCCTTCATTTTATCGTGCATCCGCAGCATTTAACCATCGAATCTGTCGGCAGCCTCGTATGCCCTCTCGTTTGACCTCATCCAACCCTCAGGTTACGATTCGCCACGAATGTTCACCTTTCTCTTCGGAACAATCATGCCCGCCGCTACACAGCGCAAATTGCGCCTCTGGCCCTTGCTGTTCAGTTTCATCTTTTTTCTATGCCTTACTGTTTTTCTGAATCTCGGCCGCTGGCTTGTCCTTGAAGATCCACTTTCCCACGCCTCCGCCATTGCTGTATTGAGCGGCAGAATGCCCGCTCGCGCCTTGGAGGCCGCGAGCCTCTACCGCGGCGGCTACGCGCCCGAAGTCTGGCTCACACATTCGCGAGAGCCAGGTGCCACTCTCTCGAAACTTTCGGTCTCCTATACAGGCGAAGACGCGTACGAGAAACTGATTCTCATTCAGCAAGGTGTACCGGAGAGCGCGATTCGCATTATCGACCCGCCGATCGAAAATACCGCCGATGAAGTCCTGACTATCGGCAAGAATTTGCAACAACGGCAGGAACACAAAGTCATCATCGTGACTTCCAAAGTTCACACGCGCCGCGCGAAATATTTATGGAACAAACTCGCGGGAAGGCAGGGTCAGGCTATCATCCGTGGAGTTTCCGATGATGCCTTCGATCCCTCGCATTGGTGGCGCAACACTACCGATGCTCTCGACGTAGTTCGTGAAGTTCTCGGTCTGTTGAATGTTTGGGTGGAATTGCCACTCCGCCCGGCCTCGTAAATCTGGACTTCCCCTCGCAAAGGATAGATATCTTAAGTTTGTGCGTGTTTTCTTGAGTCAGCTCTCGTAGCGGCTGCCTTCTCAGGCGGGCTGTTGGGGGAAAACGCGAAACCCTTTAGAAGAAAAAAAATCGCTTTCGTTTCTCGATCTTCCTTTCGCGAGATATTTCCGGAACATGCGGAAGCGGTCTTCCATCATAAGCCGCCTTCGGATTGTCGACGAAAAGCGCTCGCGCCTTTTCCTCCCCAAATCGTGCCGCCACTGCTTCATACGCAAATCGCAGCTTCAGCGGTCTTCGCGTAGTATTGTGTCCGTCACTCGAAACGAAGTGCACCAGACCTTGTTCGATCCACGCCCACGCGTGTTCTTTGGCAAGCGCTCCGAATACGCCACTTAAAGATCCCGCCGTCACTTGCACGAAAAACCCTTGCTGCACCCAATCTGACAATCGATTCTCCTGCGTACGAAGGATTCCGTTACGCTCCGGGTGCGTCACGATCGGCCGCAATCCTTGAAGATGCAGTTCGTGCAAACTCTGGTTCATAAAAGGAGGTATCGAGAACTCGTTAAACTCCACCAGCAGATAATCTTTCTGGTTGATGCAATACGGTTCGGAATTCTTTCGCACTGCTCGAAGGTTCTCTGGATTCAAGTGGAAATCGCAGCCGGTCGAAAGCGTCAGCCGGTCACCCAGTTTTGAACGCAGTTCGTCCCGCACTGCCTTTACTTTTGCAAAATCAAACCGATGCTCCGTGCTGGAGTGCGGTGTTCCCACAACGTGGGTGATCCCGTCGGCAATCGCATCCTCCGCCATCGCCAGAGCATCCTCGATCGTTCGCGCGCCATCGTCTAACCCAAACAAAATGTGACTGTGAATGTCTACCATTAACTCCCAGTATGCTTCAGGACCGCAGTGCCGAAAAGACCTGCCACACCCCAAGCATAAACATCAGAGCCGCGAACACTTGTCTCATCAATTTGGGATTCAGGCGGCGTGCCAGTTTGGCGCCGAGAATACCACCCAGAATGACTCCGGGAATCAGCAGAAAACCGGATTGCCAGGAAACGTAGCCGGCTTTCGCATACGTCAAGAATGCCAGCAGCCCCGTAGGTGGAATTAATGCAACCAGGCTGGTTCCTTGCGCTTTATGCTGGCTGAATCCAAATAACAGTCCCAGCAGGGGCACCAGCAACACGCCCCCTCCAATTCCAACCATGCCTGCCGCTACGCCGCAGAATCCCGCTAGCACAAAAATCCCCGCATCCCGTCCGAGGCTTTGTTTCGCTTCTTCCCGTTTCGATTCGCCAGGCCCCGGTTTTCGTCCGGTTTTTGCCCACAACAAAATAGCGGACAGCATCAGAAAAAATCCAAAGATCGCCTGGAGATACTTCGAAGACATCGGCACGGCGAATCTGCCGCCTGCGTATCCGCCTAGAAGAAAACCTGAGGCGCAAAGAATTCCTGCTCGCAAATCCACTTGCCCGCTTTTCCAGTACCCGCGCAGCGCGCCGAGCCCGACTGGCGGCAGCAGGATAAAAAGCGATGTTCCCTGCGCGAGGTGCTGGTCATAGTGCAGCAAGTACGCCATTGCTGGCACCAGCACAACGCCCCCGCCGATTCCCAATAGTCCGACAAGCACCCCGGCGGCAAGCCCCAGCACAAGCACCGTGATAATCAGCAGCATTTTGCTCGAGGACGTCGGGTAAAATCTCGCTCGCGATTTTCCATTGTTCTCAATCTTCGCCTTGCTTCCCTTGATTGGCAACCCTTCCCTTTTCCGCCTTCGCCTGATCTTGAATTTTGGAAACTTTCATCCGCTCCCATTCCAAGCTTGCTCGGTAAAAAGCTATACTTTGTTATGTCGTTTGCCCCATCAATTACCGGGGATATTCCCCACCTTAGACAATTGGGAGCGCGTTCGATTCCATGGCTACAGATCGAAGACCAGAATTCCTCAAGGGCAGCCAACTCAAGGTTGCCATTATCGGTTGCGGTTACGTTGGACTTCCCCTCGCGCTCCGCTTCGCCGAAGCAGGCCACAGAGTAACTGGCTTTGACACCGATCCGGAAAAGGTGCGGCTGCTCAATGCGGGCAAATCCTATATCGAACACATCCAGCAGACCAAGATTCAGCAGTACGTCAACAGCCGGTTTTTCAGTGCGACCACCGACTTTTCCAGGCTCCGCGAGGCCGACGCAATTCTCATTTGCGTCCCCACTCCGCTGAATGAATATCGTGAGCCGGATCTCAGCTACGTGGAAGAAACCGCCAAGTCCATTCAGCCCCACCTGCAAAAGGGGCAGCTCGTAGTTCTGGAGTCCACCACGTATCCTGGCACCACGGAAGAACTGGTCCTCCCGATCCTGCAGAAGAGCGGCCTGCGTTGTCCTATCGTTTCCGGCCCGGAGAGTGAAAATGTCGCCGTGGATTTCTTCCTGGCGTTTTCGCCTGAACGCGAAGACCCCGGCAACAAGCAATACGGACTGGCGCAGATCCCCAAAGTCGTCGGCGGCGTGAATCCTCCCAGCGCGCGCGCCGCGGTCTCTCTTTATGCCCAGGTCGTTGCCAAGGTAATCCCGGTGAGCTCCACGCGGGCGGCGGAGATGGCCAAGCTGCTCGAAAATATCTTTCGCTGCGTCAACATCGCCCTGGTCAACGAACTCAAGCTGCTCTGCCTTCGCATGGGAGTGGATATCTGGGAAGTCATCGAAGCGGCTTCTTCGAAACCTTTCGGCTTTATGCCCTTTTATCCCTGGCCCCGGCCTCGGTGGCCATTGCATCCCCGTTGACCCCTTTTATCTTTCCTGGAAGGCTCGCGAATATGATTTCTCTACCCGCTTTATCGAACTTGCCGGTGAAATCAACACCGCAATGCCGTATCACGTGGTCGATTCCGTGGCCGAGGCCCTGAACCAGCACAATAAGAGCCTGAAAGGCTCCAAAATCCTTATTCTCGGCGTGGCCTACAAGAAAGATGTCGACGATCTGCGCGAATCGCCGACATTGAAAATTATGGAAATCCTTCAAAAGCGCGGCGCTAATTTTGACTACAACGATCCCTATTTTCCGCGGCTCCATAAAATGCGCCACTACGACTATTCCGACATGAAGTCAGTGCTCATCACCCCGGAAACGCTGGGAAAGTACGACGCCGTTCTCATCGCCACCGACCATTCCAGCTACGATTTCGCCACCATCGTCGATTCATCCAAACTCGTCATCGACACCCGCAACGCCACGCGTCGCGTCATACGGCATCGCGAACGCATCGTCCCCTGCTGACGAATTGTGAAGGTGCTGTTTAACCTGCGACAGATCGCACATTCATAGCGCCGCCCGCAGGTAGCCTCTTGGGATTTTTCTGGGCTCGCCGCCTGACGTAAGCCGCTGCGGCTAATTTTCAGTCGATCTCTCGATTTACTTCACCTTGGTCAATTCCACTCGCGCCGTAGCGATCGGCAAGACCGCCTCCACGAGCACTGGCGTCCGTGCACCGTCGTTTGCCAGATACAGCAGGAAATGCGCATCTTTCATTTCCGCCCCGTTGTCCAGCACACGTAATTCTATTTTTGACGAGTTGTACTTTCCCGCCGGAACCGTGACCATCTCGCCCCTGCTTTCCAGCCGAGCCTTCACGTCATACAGTTTTCGCCCGTCATACACCGGCGAGTGCACCTCTGGCGTCTTGTCCCAATCTACGCTGCGCAAATAATGCAGCATGCCCAGAGGATCTCTCGTCCCCGGCACAACTCGCGTCGCTGTCGCTCCCGCCGGCGCCGCCTCTTTGTTGGACGAAAGCATTCGTTGTACCGAATCTACCTTCTGTCCGCGCTCGCTCAGGTGCATTTCGTATTGCAAACTCGTTAGCGGCCCGCTCTCGCTATAGGAGTCAAACTGATCATCCAGCTCAAACACCATGCGGTACGGATTCTCGGTGTGGGCAAACGCCTGCAAGTGCCAGGCAGGCTTACCTGCCAGCGTTCTCTGTTCCCCTACCACGATTCTGAGGTTTGCCACCGTGCTATTCAGCTTGGAAACGTTTGCCGCATACTCGAGTGTCTCGCCGGCACGCAACAACGGCACATTCTCCACGCCGATGGGCTTCCTTCCCACTCCCCTTCAGGTTCTCTCTTTATCCCCAGGGCACCCGCAACCGGCGGCGGCGGCGCGTCTGTCGTGTTTGGATTCTCGGGCATGCGCACAACCCTCGGCCGCATGTCCTTTTTTTCTCGGTAATACCAGTAGCCGCCCAGCACCAGCAGCACCCACACCGTTCCCACGATAATCTGGACTTTCTTGCTCATGATTTCTTTGCGACGCCTGCTGATTCCTTGCGCGAGTAAATGGCCCTACCATCGTACAATAAGAATGCATTTGCGGCAGGAGGGCCCCAATGCGCTACCTTGTGACCGGAGGCGCCGGCTTTATCGGTTCAAACACCGTGGAAGAACTTGTTCGCCGTGGTCACAGCGTAGTAGTCCTCGACGATCTTTCCGCAGGCAAGGAAGAAAACCTTGCAGAAATTCGTAACAAGATTACCTTTCTCAAAGGCTCTATCACCGACGTCGAATCCCTTCAGAAAGCTTGCCAGCAAGCCGACTTTGTACTTCATCTGGCGGCGCGGACTTCCGTTCCTCGCTCCGTAAAGGATCCAATCGAAACCAATCGCGTAAACGTGGATGGCACACTGAACGTTCTCGTCGCCGCGCGCGACAACAAGGTTAAACGCGTCGTGCTCGCTGCTTCTTCCTCAGCCTACGGCGAAACTGCGGCGCTCCCAAAACTGAATCCATGCAGCCGCAACCAATTTCTCCGTATGGTGTTTCCAAATTCGTCGGTGAACTATACGCCCAGACCTTTGGCCGCTGCTACGGGCTGGAAACGGTTTCGCTCCGCTACTTCAATATTTTCGGTCCTCGCCAGGACCCCGAATCGCCTTATTCCGGCGTTTTGTCTCGATTCGCTGCCGCTTTTCTCGACGGCACCAAACCAACCGTATACGGCGACGGCCAGCAGACCCGCGATTTCACCTTTGTTGAAAATGCCGTTCAGGCCAATCTCCTGGCCTGCGAAGCGGCAGGTGCCGGCGGCAACGTATTCAATATCGGCACCGGTCACGCCATTTCCCTGAACCAGACGCTTGAACTCCTTACACGCATCTCTGGCCAAACTCTTCAAGCCAACTACGAGCCTCCGCGTGACGGCGACATTCGCGATTCTCTCGCCGATATTTCTCGCGCACGGGAAGTTCTCGGCTACGAGCCAACGGTATTCTTCGAAGAAGGTCTGCAACGCACCTACGATTGGTATCGCACTAACCACACCAAGTACCCCGCCCAGTAGCGTCCGCCGCTCCTCAAAGTGGCAGAGGCACTTTCTCAGGTTCTTACCGTTGTCCAGACTTAATCCCACTCCTCTTCTTCGCCCTTTGCTCCCCCGTCCGGATTCGGCACGATGTGCGGTACTCCCGCCTCATTCATCTTCCTATTCAACGCTGGCAAATCCTGCTCCAGCAATTTCTTGATCTCCGCCGACCTTTCCGAGACCTGTGGCTTTAACTCTGCAATTTTCTCCGTCTGTTGAACGCTGGGTGTGGCGGCAAAACCGTCGATATCTTCCAACAGTGTTTCTACCTGATCCGGCAAAGGCGCTGGTCGCCACTCAAAAGGCGGTCCGGCGTTTCCCAGTCCCTGTTTATCCCTTTGATATTTCTTGGCCACTTCGTCCACTTTCTTCTGCAAGGCTTCCGCCTGTGTCTGCACGTCTTCTGGAATCTTTACTCCATCCTTTTTCGCTGCGTCTTTTTTCCATTGCTCACTTGCGGCCTTCAAAGCCGCCTGCAAGCCGACAATCGTTTTGCGATCCGTGCTGGACGTTTTCGCCATTGCATACAGTTCGTCTAATGCCGCCCGCCGTGTTGCCCGGTCCGCCGCGGACATCGTGATCCGCGGATCTTCCTCCACGGTCACTTTCTGCGTCGCTTCCTTTGCACCAGCCTTGATGCGGATCGTATATTCCCCCGGATCAACGCGTGGTCCTTGCGGCCCATCATAGTATCCCGCCGCTATCGCTTGCTTTTGCTCGTCGGTCGGCTCGCTCGGCGCGTCATACCGCAATGACCAATTCGTGCGGTTCAGTCCTGCCACGCCCGGTCCGTCCATTTCTCGCAGCAGCTTATTGTCCTTGTCAAACACGCTGATTTTTACTTTCCCTTCCTGTTTTTCCGGAACCGCAGCTTTCTTTTTATCTTCAGCAGCCTTGTCCTTATCTTCTTCGTTTGTGGTTTTCTCCGGTTCTGGCGCAACTGCTTCTTTTAAGTAATAGTTCAGCAACGCGCCCTCCGCCGGGTTCTTCGCCGTGAACTCCTTCTGTCCTCCGCTCCAGTGCCGCCCGCGAAGGAACCATGTCGTCGCCGTTCTCGGCGCAAAAAATGTAATCTCCGTCGTGGCAACCGCGCTATCCATTTTCTCGATCGGTGTCAGGTCATCCAGCACCCAGATCGAGCGGCCGTGCGTTGCCAATACCAGATCGTTTTCTCGCGCCTGGATTTGAATGTCGTCTACCGGTACAGTCGGAAAGTTGCTCCTCAGTGCCGACCAGCTCGCTCCGCGGTCCCAACTCACCCACAGCCCAAACTCCGTGCCCGCAAAGAGCAGATTCGCATTCCGCGGATGCTCGCGTAGCACGTGTACGCCTCCCGCCGTATCGGGAATTCCGCTTCGAATTGCCTTCCAGGTCTCTCCGTAATCCGAAGTCACGAAAATATATACCCCGTAATCATCCGCACGATGCCCGTCAAAGGTTGCATAAGCGCTTCCTTCTGCGTACTTCGAGGCCACCACCCGGCTCACATATGTCGCCTTCGGCACTCCCGGCACTCGCGCGGCTACATTCTTCCAGCTCTTTCCCCCATCTCGAGAAACCTGCAAATTTCCATCGTCCGTTCCCACCCACAACACATTCGGCGTTAGTGGCGATTCACTGATCGTTGTAATCGTCGGAAATTCCTGCACTCCATCGTGCCTCGAAAGCGTGGTTTTATCCGGCACCTTGCCCGACACTGGTAATTTGTTGCGGTCCACTCCTGTCGTCAGGTCCGCTCCCAGCCGCGTCCACGATTCGCCGCGATTGGCCGACTTGAACAGGTAATTTCCTCCATAGTAGATCGTCAGATGATCATGCCCAGAGACCAGCACTGGTGAATTCCAGTTGAACCGGTAGTGCGGCTCTCCCAATTTTGCTTCGGGACCGATTCCGCGCTTCTGCCCCGTCTGCAAATCTCGCCGCGCTAGGTCTCCGTCTTGGGACTCCGTGTACACGATCCATGGCTCGACTGGATCCACTTGCGCGTAGAATCCGTCTCCTCCATGGATTAAGACCCAGTCCGAATTAATGATCCCGTCTTTGGTAAGCGAATGTACCGGCCCGCACCAGCTTCCGTTGTCCTGCAACCCTCCGCAAACGTGGTACGGCCGCTCGTTATCCAAACCAATTTCGTAGAATTGGCCGATCGCCATGGTATTCACGAAGTCCCAGGTCTTGCCTCCGTCGTAACTCCAGTGCACCCCGCCGTCGCTTCCCGCCAGCATGTGATTCGAATTCTCCGGGTCGATCCACATCGCGTGGTAATCCCCGTGAATCTTCTTCACGCGTTCCGTCGAAAACGTCTTTCCTCCATCCTCGGAAAAATACATGGCCGCTCCCAACACCCAAATGCGGCTGTCATTGTTTGGATCGATTCGCACCTGGCTGTAGTACGACGGCCGGGGATTTGTATCGCTCATCTTTTTCCAGTTCTCGCCCTTGTCCTCGCTACGGTAGATTCCCCCCCTTTCGTGCTGCACCAGCGCGTACACCACACTTGGATCCTTGCGGTAAATATCCAGCCCGATGCGTCCTACGTCGCCACCGTTTTCGTATGGCAGCCCTTTCGTCAATTTTCTCCAGGTTGCTCCGCCATCCACGGTCTTATAAATCCCGCCGTCCGGTCCTCCTCCATTGAACCCGTGCACAGTTCGACGCCGCTCATAAGCGGCCGCGTACAGTGTGTCGGGACTCTGCGGATCCATCGCGATGTCGCTCACCCCAGTGTCGTCATTAATCTTCAGCACCTGCGCCCAGTTCTTGCCTCCATCGACGCTCTTGTACACGCCTCGTTCCGCGTTCGGCCCCCACAAGTGCCCCAGTGCCGCCACGTACACCACATACGGATTTTTCGGGTGTATGACAATTCGTCCAATATGGTGGGTGGCTGCCAGACCCATCTTTTGCCAGGTCTTTCCCGCGTCCTGCGATTTATACGCGCCGTCACCCCAGGATGAACTCTGCCGGTTATTCGGCTCGCCCGTACCTACCCACACAATCGACGGGTCCGAAGGCGCGATGGCGATATCCCCAATCGTCGACACACCCTGCTTGTCGAATACCGGCTCCCACGTCGTTCCGTTGTTCGTCGTTTTCCACACTCCTCCGGAAGCCGCACCCACGTACACCACACTGGGGTTACCTTCCACCACCGCAAAATCGTCTATGCGCCCGCCCATAACCGCTGGACCGAGCTCACGAAACTCCAAAGCCTTCCATTTGTCGTTCACGGTCGGCGTATCCGCCGATCCTGCCGTAATTCCAATCAACAAAATCGCCACGCTGACTCCCAACAGAATTCTCAGCTTCTCAATCTGCACGCTTCCTCCCTGTTCAATTTCGGTTGGCATGATACGCCTTAACTCACTCCCCGGCATCTATACCTTTCGTAAAATATTCACCCGCTACAATTTGACGTGTTCGCGTGCTAGGCTAATTCTTAATTTTCTTGAGTCCATTCGCCGCGTGAACACACTCTTTCCCAAATTCGCCCTGCGCTATTTGTGGTTTGTTTGGCTCTTTTTCGCTTTGTCCACCTCTTCCCCTGCTCAGCAAATCCATACTCCTTCTCCTGCGGGAGCTACAGTTGAAATTTCGTCCCGGGGTGCCCAGTCCAAAAAGGGCGATCTCTTTTTGGCCGACGACGATGTCGACATCCACTTCGGCAACCTCCGCCTTCGCGCCGATCACGTCGAGTACGACAACATCACGTCCCAGGCCATCGCCAGCGGCCACGTGCAATTCGATTACGACAATCAACATATCGAAGGCGACGAGTGCAACCTCAATATCAGCACCGGTCGCGGCACTTTTAAAAACGTTCGTGGCACCGTGAGGCTAGAACGCCGCCCCAATCCCACTGTGCTCATCACAGGAAATCCCCTCTACTTCGAAGCCAAAGAAGTCGAGCGCCTCTCCTCCGAAAACTACATCGTTCGCCACTCCTGGTTCACGATCTGCGATCCGCAACATCCCACTTGGCAGTTCTACGCTCCGGAAGCCAAAATTACTCTCAACAAAAGCGTCGCGCTAATCAATTCGAATTTTCGCCTTTATCGTGTTCCCTTGATCTGGCTGCCCTTTGCCACCGCCCCTGCCGGCGAGCACATCCGGCAATCGGGTTTTCTCGTTCCCATCGTGGGTAACAGCAACAGCAAGGGCTTCATTATCGGCGATGCGTTTTATTGGGCTCCCAAAACGTGGATGGACGCCACCGTCGGCTTTGAGTATTTCAGCCGTCGCGGACCTGCCGAACGCGCCGAATTTCGCGCCCGCCCATTGGAAAATACCTCCATCAAGTACACCTATTACGGCGTTCAGGACCGCGGCGTTCCGCAACCACCGAACAACACCATCCAGAATCAGGGCGGCTATCAGCAGCAATTGGAAATTCAGTCATTATGGAATCACGGCTGGCGCTTCGTTGCCGATGTCAACCAGCTTTCTTCTCTCACCTTCCGGCTCGCCTTCGCCGACAGTTATGGAGATGCCATCAATTCGGACGTCCGAAGCGCAGTTTTCGTGACAAATAATTTTCATAATTACAGCTTCAACATCGCTGGCCTCAACGACCAAAGCTTCCTGCAAATCAACCCGGAAAACAGCGTTGTGCTCCGTAGTGTTCCCGAAGCTCGTTTCGCTTCCGTCGATCACGCTCCCTTTCACGAATTGCCCTTTTATTTTTCCTTTGAATCCTTCGCTGGCGCCGTCTATCGCGACGATGAATTCATCAGCACGCCAAATTTCGTTCCGCGCGCCGAATTCGCTCCCAGGGTTTCCGTTCCGCTACACCTCGGCAGCTGGCTCGGTATTACTCCTTCCGCCGCATTCCGCACGACCTACTATGGAGATTCCCTGAATGCCGTCGGCGACCTGAGCGGTGACTCGATCTCCCGCAACACCGGCGAGTTTGCGGTGGAGTTTCGCCCCCCCACTCTCGAACGATATTTCGAGCGCCCCGCCAGCCATCGTCGTCTCAAGCACACCATCGAGCCTTTCTTCACCTACCGCTATGTAACCGGCGTTCACAACTTTGCCGATTTCATTCGTTTCGATAGCAATGCCACCATCACCAATACCAATGAAATCGAGTACGGTTTCGTTCAGCACCTTTTCATCAAAACCGACTCCGATCAGCCCGTCGACTTCCTCTCCTGGCGGGTGCTCCAAAAGCATTATTTCGATCCCACATTTGGCGGCGCCATCGTTTCCGGTCAGCGCAACGTTTTTCAGGCTCTCGATTCCGTCACGGCCTTCGCTTTTGCATCCGGGCCGCGCAATTGGTCTCCCATCGTCAGCGACCTGACACTCACCCCCGGTGGCCGCTATGACGCCGAACAGATCCTCGAGTATGATCCTCAACTCCAAAAGCTCACCACTATCGGCACCATGTTGAAGATCAAGCCCTTCAGCGAATTTTTCATGACCGCCGCCCATTTTCGGCTTCAGGGTGACCCCATCGTCGAACCGCCCTCTAACCAAGTTCGCGCCATCCTCGGCTACGGCGGCCTCACGCGCCAGGGATTCAACGCGTCTGCTGGCCTCAGCTACAATATCGAGACCAGTACCCTTCAGAACCAATTCGTCCTCCTCAATTACAATGGCGGCTGCTGCGGATTGGCTTTCGAATACCGTCGCATCAATTTGGGCGCGGTCCGTACGGAAAATCAATTTCGTGTAGCTTTTGTCGTCGCCAACATCGGCACATTCGGTAATCTTCGCCGCTTCGAAAAGATTTTCTGATGCTCAGTGATTCCCAACTCGCTTTCGCCTCGATATCCCAAATCGCCAGGCTCTACCGCAAACAGAAAATCTCTCCCGTGGAATTGACTCACTTCCTTATTTCGCGCACCGACAAACTCAACCCCAAACTAAACGCCTACATCACCATATGCCCGGAAACCGCTCTGAAACAGGCCGCCAAAGCCGAAAACGAATTGGCGAAGGGCAAAGGCCACTCATCCCGCCGCGATCGCGGCCCCCTCCACGGAATCCCCCTTTCTCTCAAAGACAATATTTACACGGCTGGCGTTCGCACCACGGCAGGCTCACAAATCCTCCGCGAATTTGTTCCTGAGCAGGACGCCCCGATCGTCACTGCCCTAAAAGAAGCGGGCGCCGTCATCCTCGGCAAGACCAACATGCACGAGTTCGCCTACGGCGCCACCAACATCAATCCACACTTCGGCTCCAGTCGCAATCCATGGGATCTGGCTCGCATCACCGGCGGCTCGAGCGGAGGCTCCGCTGCGGCCGTCGCGGCTGGCCTTTGTTACGGCAGCATTGGCACCGACACCGGTGGCTCCGTCCGCATTCCCGCCTCGCTTTGCGGCCTCGTTGGCCTCAAGCCGACTCTCGGCGCCGTCAGCACGCAAAACGTGATCCCGCTCTCCCCGAGCCTCGACGTCGTTGGCCCGCTCGCAAGAACCGCTTCTGATGCTGCGCTGCTGTTCGACACGATTCGCAGTTCATCGGCGGCGCAGCGCTCCACGAACCCCCAGATTTCAACTGTGAGCCGTGCTCGCAAACCTCGACTCGGTATTCCCAAGGAATTCTTCTTCGACCTGATTTCTCCCGAAGTCGCTACCGCCTTCGACTCCTCGGTGAACCTTCTCCGCAAACACGGCACCCAATTTAAGAAACTCTCTCTTCCCCAGATCAGCGAATCGGAAGACGCCGGCAATCAGCTAGCCTGGCCCGAAGCCCTTCTCTATCATCAGCAATCGGGCTGGTTCCCCAACCGTGCCTCCGAATACGGAGACGACGTCCGCACGCGCTTGGAAATGGGCATCAAAGTCACGGCCGTAACGTATTTGCAGGCGCTGCAGACACGTTCTCGCTTTTTTGCCGAACTACAAGTCGTTCTCGACGACAACGAACTCGATGCCCTGGTTGTTCCCACCACTCCCATTGTCGCTCCACTTCTCACCGAAGAATCGATCTTGATCAACGGTACGGCTCATCCGGCCCGAGCCCTACTTCTCCGTCTCAATCGCCCCGCCAACCTGGCCGGCGTCCCCGCGATCTCCGTCCCCTGCCCTCTTGCTCCGGACCATCTCCCGATTGGCCTTCAGTTTATCGGCCGATTGCTTTCCGAACCCCTTTTGCTAACCCTGGCCGACCGTTTTCAGCGGCTCACTCACCCAGATCCCAAGGTGCCCATCGACCTGCCTCCTGCGTCTAAATAAGGAGCGGGCGTTGAAAAGGGACTTTCGGGAATTCGGAGCATTAGCACCGACGTGTTGTCGGTGTTCGTTTTGCGGCAGTAGCCGCTGAGCGGTCCGCATTTACTTCCAAACAAGGACACATGAAGTGACCTTTTTTGTCAATCGAACGGTGTGCCTCCGCCAATCCCTCGCTTCACCATCCCGACCTCTCTTTATGCGAGAATAGAAAGGTAAAGGACACTCTAGAAATGACTGACGTTCCCCTGGCCGGGGCTTTCCTTGCTGGCCTCATCTCTTTTCTGTCCCCGTGCGTGCTCCCGCTCGTCCCCGGCTATATCTCCATGCTCTCCGGAATTGGCGTCGAACAACTCCGCCAGGGAGAGCAGCCCAAGACTGGACTCTTCGCCTCTGCGCTCGCTTTTGTCCTGGGTTTCTCTGTCGTCTTTATCGGCTTTGGCGCTTCCGCCAGCGCTGTCGGAGGATTCCTGCGCCAAAACCGTTCGCTGCTGGCCCCGGTCGCCGGCGCTCTTATCATCCTCTTCGGGCTGCACCTGCTCGGCGGGTTGATCCGCATGAATATCCGCGGCGGAATCATCATCGGGGGCATCCTCGTCGCCCTAGGCATCGCCGCTTACCTTCGGCATGGCCCTCTCTTCCTCGGCCTCGGCGCAAGCCACTTTTTTTCTCTCTCCCTCATCGGTTTCTTTGGCCCGCAACTCGCCCGCTGGCTCAATCAAGATGTTCGCCTCCGCAACACGGACACCAAGCCCGGCATCGTCAGCGGCTTTCTTCTCGGTTTCGCCTTTGCTTTCGGCTGGACTCCCTGCATCGGCCCGATCCTCGCCACCGTTCTGGCTCTCGCAGCTGCCAGCGACACCGTAGCGCGTGGTGTGTTGCTCCTCGCCATCTATTCGGCGGGTCTTGCAGTTCCGTTTTTGCTCACCGCCGTTGGCCTCAGCCAGTTTCTCCGCTTTTACAAGAATTTCCGCAAATATCTCCACGCGGTGGAAGTCTTCAGCGGCGCTCTTTTACTCTTTATCGGCGGTCTCGTGTTCTTTAACAAACTGACCTGGCTCTCCGGTAAGCTGACGTTTCTGAACCGTTTCTCGATGTAAGTAAATTTGCTTTGCAGGTTGGACTGATCATGAAAAAAATTGCTCTTATCCTTATAACTGTCAGTGCCCTCATTGCTCTCACCATCTATGCGGATCGCGCCACACGCCTTTCGACGAAAGCCAGCGGTGCTGCTCCCGCACCCGGCGACGGTGCCGGAAAGCCAGCTCCCGAACTTAAGCTCAAAGACCTCGGCGACAAAGACGTCACCCTCGCCGGTCTCAAGGGCAAAGTCGTGTTCGTGAACTTCTGGGCCACTTGGTGCGACCCGTGCCGCATTGAAATTCCTTGGCTGATTGATATTCAATCCAAGTATGCAAACAAGGGTTTTACCGTTGTCGGCGTCGCCATGGATGAAGAGGGAAAAAGTGTGGTCGCTCCTTTCATCGCCAAAGAACGCTTCGAGGTCAACGGCCAGCAACTCCCTATGAGCTATCCCATCTGGATCGGCACCGACGAGGCCTCGGACAAATTTGGTGGCATCCTGGGCTACCCCACTAGTTTCCTGATTTCCCGTGATGGCAAAGTGGTGCGGAAGTTTCAGGGCCTCAAGAGTCAGGACGAACTCATTCAAGCTATTGAATCTCAGCTCTGATCGGAATCCACCGCATGCTTTCTGAACACGACTTTCAAAAGAAATCCGACGCCCTCTTCGAAGAGCTGAAAAAGCGCCTCTTACATCAGGGCGATATCCACGACTTCGATGTCGAAGGGGAAAGCGGCAAACTGGAAATTATTTTCGAAGAACCTGATCCCGCTCGCTTTGTCGTTTCTCCAAACACGCCCATCCGCGAAATCTGGGTTTCCGCTCTTTCCACTAGTTTTAAACTCCTATGGTCGGAAGAACGGAATTCTTTTGTGCTCCCCAAAACCGGAGAAGATCTTTTCGCCGTAATGAGCCGCGTAATCTCGCAGCATCTCAACTCACAGGTAACCGTGTGAAATTCGCCCAGCTTACTAGGCAAGTCCATCCCGCGCCGGTCAGGGCGGTACAGGCGCTCCTGCCTGTGCAGGAATCGCGGCGCTTCGCTAGCTTCTTCCGGCTGGAAATTTTGCGCCGCGTTCCTTCGTCGCTGGCATTCCACCGCTCACTGCTTGCCGTCTTGCTTCTCATCTCCGCTCTACTTTCGTCCACGCCGGCGGGCTCGCAAGCCCCTTCCGGCAAAGATGTCGTGGCTCCGCAAGCTTTCGTCTCTTTCGATCCTGTCGCCCGCGGCAAATCGTTCCAGGTCGCTGTCGTTCTCAAGATTCGTCCCGGTTTTCACGTCAACGCACGCGAAGTCTTGGCGGAATATTTGATTCCCACCGATCTTCGCGCTGATGTTCCCGCGGGCTTCAAATTGGGAGATATCGTCTACCCCAAGGGCACACTGCAAACCTTCACTTTCTCCAAAAACAAGCAGCTCAACGTCTACACCGATGCTGTCGTCATCCACATGCCGCTAACCGCCCTCGCCAACGCTCCCGTCGGCGAGAGCCACCTGCCTATGAAGCTTCACTATCAGGCCTGTAGCGATGAAATCTGTCTGCCGCCCGTCACGCTCTCTCTTTCCGCCGCTATCCATGTAACGGATAAACCCGATTCCGCTCGCCCCGCCCATCCCGATATCTTCTCGAGATAGTCTTTGTGTTGAATCCCTGATTTTCCGGAGTCGCAATGGCCGCTGCTACGCGACCTGCTCGGACGTGGATCTTTTTCCTCTTGGCTCTCGTATCGGTCCTGGTCGTGGTCGGCCTCTTTCTTGCCACTCGTCTCCGCAACATCGATGAGCGTACCCGCGTCTGGGTCGTTCGCGAACTCAGTCGCCGTTTTGCTAGCCAGATTGAAATCGATTCGCTCCATGTTCAGGTCTGGCCTCGGATGACCGTCCACGGTGATGGCCTCACCGTTTATTACCGTAACCGGATGGATGTGCCTCCTTTGATCCACGTCCGCGAATTTGATTTCAATATGGGTTTCGCCGGGCTCCTCAACTCCGTCAGTCACATTGACAGTGTGATCTTGCACAACGTGGTCCTCACTATCCCTCCAAGAACCAAACACGATAAGAAAGAACCTGCCGCTCCTTCCGCGCCACTCCCCACGGCGTCCGTTATCATCGACAAGATCGTCTGCGACGATACCGACCTTTTATTCCTCTCCAAAAGGCCAGGCAAAGATCCTCTCGATTTCGATATTCACGATCTGATACTTATTGACGTGGGCATCGCCAAGCCCTTCCGGTTTCGCGGCAATCTCACCAATGCCAAGCCTACGGGAGAGATTGCCACCGACGGGCCTCTTCGGGCCGTGGAATATCGATGAACCAGGAGATACTCCGGTTTCTGGTGAGTACCAATTCTCCAACGCCGACTTCAATCCCTTTCCGGGCATCGGCGGCACGCTCTCCTCCACGGGTAACTACGACGGCCCCCTCGACAGTCTCGATGTCAACGGTCAGACCGATACGCCGAATTTCTCCATCGATCCTGTTGGCCGTGGCGTTCATCTCCACACAGATTTTTCCGCAACCGTCGACGGCACGGATGGCGATACCTTCCTCCATCCGGTGCGCGCCCTCCTCGGTAAATCTCTGATAATTGCCAACGGAAGCGTGGTCCTGGTTCGCGCCAAGCAGGGGCATCTCATTACTCTTGATGTCATCGCTCCCAACGCGCGGTTGGAGGATATCCTCGGCCTTGCCATGAAATCTCCCAAACCGCCCCTGACCGGTTTCGTCAAACTTCGTACCCGGTTGGTCATTCCGCCGTCAAAAGAAAAAGCCGTCGACAAGCTGCTGCTCGATGGGGATTTCGGCGCCAGCGATGCGCGCTTCACAAGCGACGAAGTTCGCAAACAATTGGAGTCGCTCAGTCGTCATGGATTAGGCGAACCGGCGAATCCGGATGTTGGCAGCGCGGTTTCCGACCTCAAAGGTCATTTCCATCTCGAAAACGCCAAAATCATCTTTACGAATCTCAATTTCCGTGTCGAAGGCGCCTCCATCCTCCTCGACGGCTCCTACCAGCTCCATGGCGGCGAACTTGATTTCCACGGCCAACTGAAGCTTCAGTCAAAACTTTCGGAGACGATGACGGGCATGAAATCCGTTTTCCTTAAGCCCTTCGACCCGTTCTTCAAAAAAGGTACCAGCGGCGCCGTCCTTCCCATCTTCATCGCCGGCACCCGCGAAAGCCCCATCTTTGGAGTTTCGGTCTTTCACAAGACCTTTAAGCGGGGATTAGACACACAAAAACAATAGCGCTGATTTGACCCAATCAACGCTGTTGAAGAGACACCTGCAACGCAACTGAGTTTTTTTACTTCTGGAATTCCCTTAACGCCGCTCTCAGCCGCCTTACCACGCGTTCTTGCCCCAGCACCGCCATGGTATCGAACAACGGCGGCGCCACCGCCTGACCCACAATCGCCACGCGCGTGGCGTTAATCAATAGCCCGGCCTTCACGCCGCTCTCTTCCGCAACCTTCCGCGAGGCTTGGTCGCAGGCGTCATGATTCCACTCGCTCAAGGCCGTAAGCGCATCAGCTAGCTTATCCAGCAAACTCGGTACCTTCTCGTCTTTCCAGAACTTCGCTTTCGCCGCTGGATCGATCGTAAACTCGTCGCTGAAAAACGCCCGTGACCAGCTGGAAAAATCGGGCAACAGCCTCACTCGCGAGCGCAGCATATCCACGGTCTTCGAAAACCACTCCTGCCCCGCACCGCTGGCCCACTCCTCTTTCCACAATTTGTCTTGCTTCAACTGCTCTTCCACCGCCGGCAGTAATTCTTCAATTGGCAGCTTTTGCAGGTACTGCGTGTTGAACCACTCCAGCTTGGCCCGGTCGAAAACTCCATTCGTCCGGCTCACACCCTCCAGCGAAAATTTCTCTAGCAAATCCTTGGTCCGCAGGAATTCTTCATCGCCCCCAGGAGCCCATCCCAACAACGCCAGGAAATTCCGAAATGCCTCCGGCAAGAATCCTTCGCGCCGGTACATGTTCACATCGGTTGCCCCGTGGCGTTTGGACAACCGGGACTTGTCCGCTCCCAGAATCAGCGGCAGGTGCGCGAACACCGGCTCAGTCACTCCCAATGCCCGGTACAGCAGCACCTGTTTCGGCGTATTGGATATATGGTCGGCGCCGCGGATCACGTGCGTAATCTGCATATCGATGTCATCCACCACCACACTCATCTGGTACATCGCTTGCCCGAAAGCTTCACCGTCCTTCCCGGAACGCAGGAGCACAAAATCTTCAATCTCATCATTCGAGAATTCGCGCTCCCCGAACACCGCGTCCTTGAATTTCGTTACGCCGCCGGTCGGCACCTTGAATCGAATGGCTGGTTTCGTGCCCGGCGTGGACGGCTTACCGTCCCGGCACGAACATCGAACTACGCGCCTCACCTGCGCCTTTTCCGCCCCTTCCACGGCATGATCCCCGCCAGCATATTTTTCCGGTGGGCAGTAGCACAAAAATCCGCTTCCGTTCGCCAGCAATGTTTTCGCGGCTTCGCGATACAGCTCCGTGCGCTGCGACTGATAAAATGGACCTTCATCCCAATCCAATCCCAGCCACTTCAGCGCCTCGACGATCCCTTCCACCAGTTGAGGCTTGTTTCGCTCCGCATCCGTGTCCTCGATTCGCAAAATCATCGTACCGCGCTCTTTGCGTGCAAATAACCAGTTAAACAGCGCGGTTCGCCCTCCCCCCACATGTAAAAATCCCGTAGGTGACGGTGCAAATCGTACTCGTACCCCTGATTTTCCTGCTGTATGTGCTTCAGTCATAGTTTGTCGGGTCCTGCTCACATCGTGTAATCCCTCAGTTTAACGAAACCGCCAACCTACGTCCAACCGCTCCTCCTGGTCCCAATCGGTGTCCCCGCCTCTACTATCTTTTTCGCTACCAGAACTTTGGTACGCTTGCGCGCTGCTTTTTTGCAGCCGCATAATCTTAAGTGCTCTATTTTGTGCGTTCTTGAGCTGTCAGCTTTGTGCAGCTAGGTATCTGGCGTCGCGATCAGTATGACTTTTTTTTCGCACCTGGGTCCCTTGCATTTTCCCTGCTCGCACTTTTCTGCCATGCTCGTGCGCACCGGACGGTGGACTTTCTTTTCTTGATGATTCAGACCACGATCGCTCTCGTTTTCCTGGCTGCCACGTTGATGGTCAGCGTCTTCTTCGCCTATATTTTTTCCATCAAACGCCAGCAATATATCCTCTACTGGGTCGTTGCTTGGGCTCTTTATGGCTTCCATTATCTCCTCCCCGGACTGTCTCCGTGGATCGGCGATTCTCCCCTTTTTGCTACTTTCAACCACCTGCTCTTCGCGTTCGCCGGAATTGCCTTCTCCCTGGGAACGCAGCTCTACACTAGGCTGCGACTCTCGATTTCCGCGGCGATCGGCTCTGCCATCTTTTTTACTACCTGGGCGGCAGCCAATGTCGCCCTGAATTTTCCCATCTCCCTCATCGTTCCCGCTTCTCTGATTTATGTCTTCGTCGGCCACATGTTCTGGCGGGAAAGTCAGCGTTTTGGCACTCTCGCGGATCGTATGTTGAGCGTGGCCTTCGCGCTTTGGGGTGTAATTTTTCTTGCCTTGCACTTCCTGAAGCTCACTCCCGAATCCCTTGGCCAAGGTATTCGACCGGTCACCGCAATTCCTACCGTATTCGTATCCATGCTCCTAGTTATGGCGATTTATGAAGAAGAAAAGCGCCGCGTGGAGCGAAATATGCTCGCTCTTTCCAATCTCAACCTTGCTACATCCAGCTTTGTTGGAGGTGAAATTCAGCGCATGTTGGCGCAAGCACTCGATCGCGTCCTCGGAGTCATTCGCCTTCCATCCGGTGCTCTGTTCCTGCACCACGGCGACCCTGCCGGTCCTACTTCCGTTGTCTCTGCCGGAATTCCCGATGAATTTTGCCGCATCGCCCAGGAACGAGGCCTTGACGACTACCTAGTCGGCCTCGTCTCCCGTCTCGGAGGGCTTCTCAGCTTTCGCGATCTTCGCGACGATAAACTGACCCCGCTCGAAAAAGACGAACCCATTCGTCGCTTCCGTGAACTGGCTCTGCGCCAGGGCTTGCGCAGCATCGTCGTCATCAGCCTTCAGGCCAAGGATCAAGCCTTCGGTCTGCTTCTTCTTGGCACGCCCGACAATCGACGTTTTACCCCTCCTGAACTGCGCCTCCTCCTCGCTCTCGGTCACCAGATCGGCATGGCCGTCGAAAATAGTTATCTGATTCAGCAGACTTCGCGGCGTTCGGAAGAGCTTCACGTCCTGAATGAAATCGGACGCGCCCTCAGCTCCACCTTGAATCGTGAAGATCTTCTGCGCAAAATCTGGGAAGAGTTGCGCCGCCTGTTCGACGTGCAGAATCTCTATCTCGCTTCCTTTGATCCGCTCCGCGATGCCGTACGCTTCGAACTGGAAATGGTCGACGCCGTTCGCATGCCCAAACGCTCTCGGCCCGCCGGTAATCACATCACCGAATATATTCTTCGCACGCGCCAGCCCGTCCTCATCCGCGAAAATTTCGTCAATGAAGTAAAGAAACTGGGAGTAGAGCCCATTCGCACGGCCGGCTCTTTCTGTGGTGTTCCTCTCGTCGCTTACGACCACACTATCGGCGCTCTCTGCATCTACTCCGACACGGAACGGAATTACGATGAAGGTCATCTTGAACTTCTTCGCGTCCTCGCCAGCGAAGCCAGCATTGCCATCGAAAATGCCCGCCTCTTCCAGGAAGAGCGCACGAAGGCTCGTCACCTGAGACTCGTCAATCTCATTTCCCGCGACGCCATCGCCACCCTGAATCCGGACGAAGTGCTCGCCAAAATGACCGAGCAACTTGAAACTGGTCTTACCTACGACCATATCGGAATCGCCTTGATGGACTACACCACCCGCGAATTGTAGTCCACGCCGAAGGCGGAACCCGTCGCGGCGCGATCGGCAGTAGGCTTCCACTCGATACGGGCCTCATCGGACAGGTCGCTCGTACCGGTAAGTCCGCTTCCTTCCGCGCCTCGTCCAACAATCAAACTCTCGCCAAGCCTGTTTTCCCTGAGTCCCTCACGGCAATGGCTCTTCCTATCTTTTATGCCGAACACCTGCACGGCGTCCTGTACGTCGAAACCGTGGAGCTGATAGAAATTTCCGAGGAAGATGCTCTCCTTCTCCACACCCTCGCCGATTTGATTTCCGGCGCTCTTCACAACGCCCTCACCTTCCAGAAGGCGCAGGAGCAAGCCATCACTGACGGCCTCACCAATGTCAAAACCCATCGCTTCTTCATGGAAGCGCTTTCTTCCGAGTGGAAGCGCTCTTCCCGCGCCGGCCGTTCCTTCGCTCTCGTCCTCATGGATCTCGACCGCTTCAAATTCGTCAACGATTTCTACGGTCACCTAGAAGGCGACCTCGTCTTGCAGCGCGTCGGCCAGATCCTTGAAACCAATTGCCGTCGCTCGGATGTCGTCGCTCGTTATGGTGGTGACGAATTCGTCATTCTCATGCCGGAAACGTCGATGGAGCAGGCTCGTCAACTTGCCTCCAAGCTTCGCGGATGGGTTTCCGCCGATCTCTTCTGCGCGAAAAAAATATCAGCGCCAGCTTTGGTATCGCCTGTTATCCCCTGCACGGTTCCTCTCCCCAGGAACTCATTCAAGTCGCCGACGCCTCGATGTACCTTTCCAAGCATCAGGGCGGTAACACCGTCTCCACCGCCGATCATGTGGACCCAAGAGAAACTCGCCGCTGGAAGCGCGATGTCCTCGAAGCTTATCTCGGCGTCACTTTAAAACGTCTTTTCGCGACCGGTCCCGAAGCATTTGAAGAAATCTATCAGCGCCTCCGCCAATTCACCGACTCTTTGCCGGAGACGGAAAATTCCGAGTCCGCTGGTCTGCAGGACCCACCGGCTCTTCCACAATCCATTCTCGATACCGTCACTTCTCTCGCTTACGCCATTGACGCCAAGGATCAATACACGCAGGGACACTCTCAAAAGGTCTCGGCCTATGCCGCGCTTCTCGCCGAGGCATTCGGCATGCCCGAACCGGAAGTCGAAGAGATTCGCTTGGCCGCCGTTCTCCACGACGTCGGAAAAGTAGGCATTCCAGAAGCCATCCTGAACAAGAGCGGGCCGCTGAATCCCGAAGAATGGGAAACTATGAAGACTCACGTCCTGTTCGGGGCCAAAATTCTCGAACCTCTGGTGCCTTTGGCACGGATTCGCGAGATGGTCCTGCACCACCACGAATTCTTTGACGGTTCCGGTTATCCCCACGCTCTTGCTGGCGAAAGGATTCCTCTCGGCGCCCGCATCATCACCATTGCCGATTCTTATGACACCATCACCAGTGATCGCAGCTACAAAAAAGGTCGTACTTCGGAACAAGCCCTCAATGAACTCGAACGTTGCGCCAATTCCCAGTTCGACGCTCGCCTTGTACAAGTCTTCGTCCGAGCCATGCGTCAGCTTCCCAATCCCATCATCGAAGTAGCTTCTCTCATCGCTCGCAATACCTAATCACTGTCTGGCGCGTCTCAATCTTCCGCGTCGCGAACTCCTCTCCTTTGCTAAAGTAGCTTCGATCTCGTAAATGCTTTAAGGGTCGCAGCTTTAGCTCATAACTAGTAACGGACAGAGTGGGCTTCAACCCTGAGGAATCCGTTTCGATTGTCGTTCAAGCTTTATGAGAGTTCTGATTGTCAAAAATTCTGCTTCGGATAAAGGAATTCCATGCAAACCGCTTCCGTCAAATGGGTCTCCGATCAGAAGTTCCTTGGCTTTAGCCCATCCGGCCATTCTGTTCCCATCGATTCCGATCGCGAGTCCAACAAGGCTCCCGGCCCCATGGAACTTGTCCTTCTCGCTCTCGGTGCCTGCACCGCCACGGATATCGTCATCATCCTCGAAAAGAAACGCCAGAAACTGCAATCCCTCGAAGTCATCTGTTCTGGTGAACGCGCCGCCACTCCTCCCACCGTCTGGAAAAAACTCGAAATCCTCTACCGCCTCCGCGGCAACATCGAGGAAGGCTCGGCGCGCCACGCCATTATCCTCAGCGAGGAAAAATACTGCTCGGTCTCCGCCATGCTCCAGAAAACCGCTAAAATCACTTGGAAGCTCGAGCTTCTTCCTCCCTTGTGAGGTTCGCTGCTTGGTTGCTCTGCTGTCAGCCAATCACCCGCCTGTCATCTTGAGCGAGTAACACTCTTTTATTTCCGGGTGTCCCACTCTCGCTTTGTGAGGGTAGGTTTGTCCTTCTTTCTTTCTTCGTCTTTCTTCTTTCACCCTTTTTCCTTGTTGCATTTTTTGTACCTTCTTAGTTTGCCATCCTGAGCGCAGCGAAGGACCTCGGTCAGCCTGAGAGCACTGAACCGACTTCTTTCTATTCGCGTCGGTTTGCGCAGGATCTCACCTGATCGCTCGTCTCATTCCAACCCGGCATCTCTTTTCCTTCTCCTCTTTGACTCCTTCTTGGCTTGTTTCTTCTAAAGTTCCTCGCATACAATCATTTTTCGTTTGCTCAGGCTCATTTTCTTCAAGGAGTATCATGTCTCGCCGCATCGCTGCCAAAATTACGGGTGTAGCCGGCTACGTTCCGCGTCGCATCCTTAGCAACGCCGACCTCGAAAAAATGGTCAACACCAATGATGAATGGATTCGCACTCGCACCGGCATCCGCGAACGCCACATCGTTGACAATGGCACAGCGACTTCGCACCTCGCCACCGAGGCGGCAAAACTCCTGCTCGCGCAAACCAATACCGCTCCCGACGAAATCGACCTCATCATCGTCGCCAGCGTCACACCGGACATGATGTTTCCCGCCACCGCCTGTCTTGTTCAGGATCGCATAGGCGCAAAAAAAGCCTGGGGTTTCGATCTCTCTGGTGCTTGCTCCGGCCTGACCTATGCGCTAACCGTTGGCGCTCAATTTGTCGGCGCGGGCACCCACAAAAAAGCCCTGATCATCGGCAGTGATACCATGAGCTCCATCATCGATTACAAGGACCGCGCTACCTGCGTCCTCTTCGGCGACGGTGCCGGCGCGCTCCTCGTTGAGCACGCTGCCGATGGCGAAGGCATTCTCGATTTCATGCATGATATCGACGGTTCGGGCGGCAATTACCTGTACATGCCCGGCGGCGGCTCCCTTCATCCATCCACCCACGAAACCGTCGACAAAAACATGCACGTCGTTCATCAGGATGGCTCGCAAGTCTTCAAATACGCGGTCCGTCGGATGTCTGAAATTTCCACCGCACTCCTTGCCCGCAACGGTTTCTCCAAAGACGACCTCAGCATTCTCGTGCCTCATCAGGCTAATCTTCGCATCATCCGTGCCACCCAGGAGCGTCTCGGCATCGACGACTCCAAGATCATGGTCAACATTGACCGCTACGGAAACACCACTGGCGGCACCATTCCCCTCGGCCTTCGCGATGCTGTCCAGGAAAATCGCCTAAAGAAAGGCGACCTCGTTCTCCTCGCCGCTGTCGGCGCGGGCTACACCACCGGCGGCATGCTTCTCCGCTGGGCCTACTGAAACTCTTCATTGGAATAATCCCTGCTCTTTAGGGGGCGGACCTTGAAGCCCGGGCTGAGCTTGCCGACCAAACAAAAAAGCGCGGGCGAATTGATTTCTTCGCCCGCGCCCATCGATCTCCTCATTTCCGCTAGTCCGGAATCACCAACTCTTGTCCGACCTTCACCACATTCGGGTCGGTCAGCACATTCCGGTTCGCCTCATAAATCTTCATGTACTCATTTACGTTCCCATAAAAATGTTTCGCGATCTTTGAAAGCGAATCTCCGGCCGCCACCGTGTACAGCTTCTGCTTCGGCGCCAGCGATGGATCGACCGACAGGTTCAGTGTGATGTCGTTAAAGCTGGCATCAACCAGTTTCACTTGATCCCAGATTCTGTTCTTGATCGCTTCGGAGCCCGCCGCTCCCTCTACATACAATTTATTGTCTTGGATATGCACGTGCGTCAGATTCACTCCCAATTGGTTGATCAAGTTCAAGGCGGAGGCGTACTTCTGTTTAAGTTGCTCTAGGTCGGCCATGAAGGTTTCCCTTTCTTCTCTTCTGATTGGATACGGAGGGCGGACCTCGAGCATACCACTCCGCGATTGGCGCTGGATAACAATCTATTTACGCGCCACGGGAGGCTATCCGTAGAATTTTCGTGCTTCTTTCGGGCGCGCTATTCCGAGGCGGGCCGCTGCGGCAATAACCAAACTTCAGTTCCTGTTTCTCTCGACAAATCCTTCAATCCGTCAATTCCAGCTTTGGCCACCACGCCAGCAAAAACAAGATCCCCACTACGTAGAAAATGCCACTTACATTCCAGGAGAACCCAACCATTTTCAGCACCATTCCAAACAGCACCACGCTCTCCGCAAAAACCAGCGATACAATCGTGCCCGCCCGCCATTTTGTCGCCGCTCCCGTGTCGTCGGCATTATTTCGCAACGCCTCGGCGCCCGGTTTTACAAGTTTACTCCGCAAGAACGCAGCCACTAGCAGCATGCTGAATGCCGCCAAACCGATTCCACCCGCGACGGCAATCGGCAGTTCCCCCTTCGGGTTGGCTGTCACGTATCGGGCCACCACAATATACGCGATCGACGCAACCAGCAGGGCGATATGAATGATCCGTGCTCCCTCGAGAGACTTTCGTGCGGCATTCATGAATACCGTTGCACCTCCACACGCTCTCCTCGCCGTCGGTTGCATTCTCGTCCAACCGCTCAATTCTTTACAAGTCTTCTATTTGACATTCACGAGGATCGCAATAATGTAGGGGAGACTTTAAGTTTACCCTGAGCCTCGGAGAGCCGCCTGAGTGTACTTGTTGATCGAACTTGGGGGCGAAGCTTTGGCTCCAACTTCACAGACCACGGGAAAATGGGCTTTCGCCTCTGAGGAATCTGCATATCCTGTGTTTAGGAAATGGAAGGATTTCTACTGAACCTCTAACAGGAATGAATCGAAGCCGCCTGTGCCAGGTTCGCCTGTAAGCGCCGGTCGATCTGCACCGCGGCGAATCGAGCGCATAGCGCGCTTTCCCGCTCGCTCCAACTCGCTAAGGCCGGCGACAATCTGCCAAAGGCTGCGTTCATAGCACGCACCATTGAGAAATATGCCCCGGCTAACCCAAGTCCGCTTTTCCCATTCTTCAATTCAGGCGTCATCTCCAAGAGTCCAACAAGCCTCTTAAAGTCCGCCCCGCTGAATTCACCGGTCTCTAGGTGGGCCGCTTCTAGCACCCGTTCCGACACGGGCTGCGACGCTACACCGGCCAGCAGCGCACGCCAGTAGTACAGCGCGAACTGGAGCAGCGCGGCACTCGCGATCGTAAATAGCATGGCGGCGAACATCCCTCAGCCTCCACTGGCATAATCTCGCCATACGCGGTTTTCTCCTATAGCCCGCGAGTACCAACGGAATAGTCCCCGCCGACTTAACCCTACTTTCCTCGCCGCCCCCCGAGGCGTCTACCTTGCTTGAGTCGCTTGTTCTCTATATACTCCGGCCGCTCCGTCAGGAGGGCCATGTGACTCGCCTCGCTACACCCCGACTCTCCACTATAGCCTTTGGTTTGTTTATTTTAGCCTGTATCGGGGGCTCACTCAGCCGGGGGCTGCTCGCCGTCGACTCATCCGATGCAATAATTACCGAGGTCCTGGTGCAACAGCAAACGGCTTGGAATCAAGGTGACATCCCTGCCTTCATGAAGGGCTATTGGAATTCTCCCGAACTCTCATTTTCAGGCTCAAGTGGCATTTCTCGCGGCTGGCAGACTGTGCTTGCCCGCTATCAAAATAATTATCCCGAGCAGGCCGCCATGGGCCACCTGGAGTTCTCCGAGCTTCAAATTCACCCCCTCGGCGATTCGGCTGCCATGGTCCTCGGCAAATGGCATTTGCAACGCTCCGCTGGTGACATCGGCGGCGTCTTCACTCTGGTTTTCCAGAAATTCCCCGACGGCTGGAAAATCATCCACGACCACACCAGCCAGGTGTTGCCACCGGGAAAGTGAGCGAAAAAAAGCAGAAGCCGACGTTTCGTAGGATCCGGGTTGCTCAGGGTCGGCCGATTCGACATTACGCTACGTAAATCCGTCAAACTATCAACTCGACCGAAGATCCGGCACCTCAGCTGGCTCGATACCTGGAGATATCCCATTTACCTTCTTCTCTTCGCTGCGTCTCTGCGTTGTCCCTTTCCCCCTTACAAAATCTCCAAAATCTCTTCGTACCTCTTGAAGGGCGGAATCAGATACGCTCCCGCAATCTCCGTCCTAGCCCACTTCAGCATCTCCCGTGCCACCTCAAACCCGCGTTCCCGCGCCGCTGCCCCTGCCGCGTCCATCTTTTTCAATAGTGGCTCAGGTATCATGATCCCCGGCACTTCATTGTTCAATCGCAGCGCTTGCTTATAACTGTTCAGCGGCCACACGCCGATCATCACCGGAATCGCCGGCTTCCCACCCAGCTTCTTCAAAAATCCATGCCAGTGCTCCGGATCAAACAGCGGCTGCGTCATAGCGAAATGCGCGCCGGCCTCCACCTTCGTGTGGAACCGCGCAATCTCGCCGTCCAGATCGTCCGCCACGGGATTCAGCGCCACCCCAATCGTAAAATTCGTCTGGCCGCCCAGAGTTTTCCCGGCCCAATCCGTTCCCTGATTCAGCCGGTGCAAAATCTTCACCAGCCCCACGGAGTCCACTTCGTACACGCCGCTGGTTTCCGGATAATCCCCCACCGAAGGTGGATCGCCCGTAATCGCCAGCACGTTGCGCACGCCGCCAACCGTCCACGCACCAAGTAGCATCGCCTGCAATCCAATAATATTTTGGTCCCGCGTCGTCAAATGCGGCACTGTCTCCACGCCACGAGCTTCGAGCGCCCCGGCCACGATCAACGCATCCATCCCCACCCGGGCCATCGCCCCGCTGTTGATATCGATGGCGTCCACCTTCCCAGAAGCCATCACCCTGTCCACTTGCTCGTAGATCCGATCCAGCGCAATTCCCTTTGGCGGATCGATCTCCACGCAAAGGGTAAACTCTTTTTTTTGCAGTCTCTTCCAAAAGTTGCTCTCGGGATCTTTTTCTTTCGCCGGTGTGGCCAGTTGCGCGTTCGCCACCGTCACCGTCGTATGGTGCGCTTCCACCGGCCGTAACGACTTCACCGCGTCCGCCATTGCCCTGATATGCGCCGGTGTAGTTCCGCAGCATCCGCCAAGTATCCGCACTCCCGCCGCCGCCGCATCCCGCGCAAACGACGCAAAATATTCCGGCGAAGACTTTGGGTAGACGATCCGATCCCCTTCTTTTTTCGGGAATCCAGTGTTGGGCATTCCGCTGACTCGAATGTCTCCCGCATTCGTCAATTCCTGCAAAATGGGCAGCAGCGATTGCGGCCCCAGCGTGCAATTCGCTCCAATCACCTGCACGTTCTTGTCTTTCAGCAGCGTCGCCGCAAGGAATGGCCGCACGTCTCCATACGTCGTGCCCTCTTCCGAATACGTAAGCTGCGCCACAATCGGCAATCCCGAAAACGACCGGATCGCATCAATCGCCAGCATCAACTCCTCAACGTACGAAAATGTTTCCAGGATGAAGATGTCGATCCCGCGCTCTTCCAGTGCCAGCGCCTGCTCCTGAAACACAGAAAGTATTTCATCAGGTTCGGGGTGCCGCGCCTGCACACCGATTCCGAGCGGCCCGATCGACCCCGCAATGATCACTTCGCGCGCGGCGGCTTCCCGTGCTTCCCGCGCGATTTTCACCCCGCGGCTGTTCAGTTTCTGCACCTCATCGCCAAGCCCCAACGGCGCCAGCTTGAATCGGTTCGCGCCAAATGTATTTGTCTCGATAATCTGCGCGCCCGCTTCGATATACCCCTGATGCACCCGAAACACCGCTTCCGGCTCGGTCACGTTTAATTCATCAAAACACCGCACCGCTCCCACCGACTCATACAGCAGCGAGCCCATCGCCCCATCGGCAATCAGAATCGAGTTTTTCAGCCGCTCGTTAAGTTCCTCTATTTTCACGAATTGTTTTTCCCGATTTCTGCACCGCCGAATGGGGTGCGACTATCGCTTTTGTTCCATCAAGCTGGCTACCGTGCTCATCAAATCGTATTTCGTCAGGATCTCGTACCTGGAATTATCCATCTCCACGAACACCGCAGGATTTTCGTGGCTCAACATATAGGTGATCCGTTCCACCGGAGCGCTCTTCAGAATCGTCGGTATCGGCTCGCTCATCACTTCGCGCACCGTCAGCTTTCGCAAATCTTTTCCCTGCAGTGCCAGCATCAGAATCTGGTCTTCATACATCGTGCCGATCGGAATATTCTCTTCAAAAACCGGTATCTGCGAAATGTCCTGCTCCTGCATCGTTTTCAGCGCGTGGAATACCGTCTGGTACGGCCGAACGATAACCAGTTCTCTCACCTTGCCCGACTGCTTCTTGGCGTTCACCACTTCTTCCGCCGTGATCGGCACGCTCGATTCCGTATACCCGCGCTCGCGCATCCATTCTTCGTTATACACCTTGCTCAAATACCGCATCCCCGTGTCTGGCAGCAGAGCCACAACATAATCCCCAGGCCCCAGTTCTCTAGCCAGCCGCATTGTCGCAGAAAGACACCCGCCTCCCGAACCGCCCGTGAACAATCCCTCTTGTTTGGCCAGCCGCCGCGCCACCACAAAGCATTCCTCATCATTCACCTGGATCACGTCATCCAGAATCGCCATGTCCATCGTCGTCGGAAAGAAATCCTCGCCTATCCCTTCCACCACGTACGTTCGGGCCTTCGCAATCCTGCCCGTTTTGTGAAAATCATAATAAAGCGATCCCTCCGGATCGACTCCCACGATCTTCACCTTCGGATTCTTTTCCTTCAGAAATTTCCCGACTCCACTGATCGTTCCGCCCGTTCCCATGCCGCAAACAAAGTGTGTAATCTTTCCTTCCGTGTCTTCCCAGATTTCCGGCCCCGTGGTTTGGTAATGCGCCTCTGGATTGCTCGGATTGTCGTACTGATTCGGATAGTAGGAATTGGGAATTTCACGCGCCAGCTTTTTCGCCACGCTGTAGTAGCTCCGCGGATCTTCCGGCTCCACCGCTGTTGGGCAAACGATCACTTCGGCTCCCAGCGCCTTCAGCAAATCCACTTTTTCCTTGGACTGCTTGTCCGTAGTTGTAAAAACGCACTTGTACCCGCGCACCGCCGCCACCAGCACCAGCCCCATCCCCGTGTTTCCCGACGTTCCTTCAATGATCGTGCCGCCGGGCCTCAGCAGACCTTTCTTCTCGGCTTCGTCGATCATGGTAATGCCAATGCGGTCCTTCACCGATCCGCCGGGGTTCAGCATCTCTGCCTTGATCCAGATCTGTGGTTTCAGGTCTTTGCAAATCCGGTTCAGTCGAATCAGCGGTGTCGTGCCCACGGCTTCCAGTATATTTTTGCAGCGCATTTTTATTCTCTTGGGCGATGCCGAACCAGAAATTCCATATGGCATACTTAATGTAAGTTTAGCATGCAGCCAAAAAAGTCAGTGAAACCCTACCGAAAAAGGACCGATATGCCACGCCAAAACTTCGCTACCGGAACCCCTTGGGAACCCATCGTTGGCTACTCTCGAGCTGTCCGCATCGGAAACTACATCAGCGTCTCGGGAACCACCGCCACGGGCCCTGACGGCAAGATCATCGGCATCGGCGATCCCTACGCCCAGACCATCCAAATCATCCGCAATATCGAAGCCGCCCTCTCCCGTGCCGGCACCGATCTGAAAGGCGTTATCCGCACCCGTATCTTCGTCACCAACATCGCCGACTGGGAAAAAATCGGCCGCGCCCACGGCGAATTTTTCAAAGACATTCGCCCCGCCACCTCCATGGTCGAAGTCAGCAAGCTGATTTCCCCCGAAATGCTGGTCGAAATCGAAGCCGACGCCATTGTAGAAGCCTAGCCATTTTGCGGCGTGTCAGCCCAAGCGCCGCTTTGCAGCTCCAGCCACATCGCCGCTATCGAGCTGCTCGGCACACAGAAAAAAGCCCGCCTTTGTCAGACGGGCTCGTTGGTGTAGCGGCGCCTTCTGAGGCTGGCCATCCTTTCCCTCCTATCCCAACCAACCTCTCTCTACCAGTGGGCCCGAATCCGGTACCGCAGCACCGACTCCCCATTCGACTTCACCGGCACTTCAAATCGCGCCGCAAACGCCGCCGTCTTCTCATACTTATAACTCGACGAAAGCATCTCCCAATCTCCTCCAATCGGCTCATTCACTTCCACCGTGATCGGCGCATCTTTGTGGTTGCGGATTTTAATCTCAAATTCCATTTCCCATGTCCGGCTTCCCAGCGCTTTGTAATCCGTCTGCTTGCGCTCGGACACCACATCGAAGGCATTCCCGATCTTCACATTCAGGAATTCATCTTTCGGCGTGTGATCGATCCGGTCTTCTCCCACAAACAGCACTCCGCCCTTTGAATCCTTTTGATAAACCCGCAGGTTTCCCGCCGGCAGGGGAATCCCCAATCCGCCTTCTCTTCATTCTTGAATTTGTAATAAACCATCACGTCGTCTTTTAGCGGCGATCCCGGGTTTTGTGCGTTGTGATAGTAGAAATTCTGTCCATTCACGATGAACAACTTCACCACCGGCACGCCGCTGCCCTGCAGCAAACTGATCTGTTTCGTCTCTTTATCTTCTACGGAAGTCTTTCGGCCCAGCGAGTACAGATGATATTCGCTGAAATTTTCCTGCTGGAATTGTGCTGGAGCCGCCATCGCCTTCCGCACCGCCATATCATTGCATTTCCATCCTGCCGGCGGCCGCCTGAATGCGATTCAAGTCCCCCGCCACCAATTGCAGCTTCGCATTGTGAAACGCCGTCCCGGAATTGTTCACCACCGTCACCCAGCCATCCAAGTCGGCGCTCTGGTCATCCCGGTTCACCGTCAACACGTAATCCGAATTCCATGTCAAATTCGTAGCCAGGTAGGACGCTTCGATCTTCTGCCTTGCCACTCCCGAATTTTCCAGCGACATCAACAGCGTCGGCCGGTCGTAAAGATTCGCCGGCACTCCCGGAAACCGGTAGCTTTCGGCATACATTCCCGTAACGATTTCATTCCCGATCTTCCACACCGGCCCGTTATTATTCGCCAGCAGCGTCGCTTTCACTTCCTCGCGCTTCGTCGTTCCGTTCTCCATGTACGACCGCACCAGCGTCACTTCTTTACCCACATATTTGTTCAGCAACTTCGCCGGCTCCAGCAAGTCGTATTCATAGTTCTGCTCGATCACGCCCACTTTTTCCGGCTCCGTCAACGAGCGGAAATGTACCGTTGCGGGATTCACCGTTGCCGCGATATCCATGAATTTCAGCCGAAATCCGCCGTTCGGCATCTGCAATTGCCGCACGTCTCGTACCAGCGCAATGTTGGAGTTGTATACCGTAACCGCCAATTCCGTCTGATCATTCAGAGTAGTGGTTTGATCAGACTCCGCTCTCGCCGCTTCTCTCTCCTGCGGACTCGCTTTTTTTCCCGCCTGGTAAGCGGCACGAATGTCGCGGCTCCTGCCAACGTTATGGCCGCCGCTCCACTCAATCCAACGTAATCCTTTGTTCTTTGCTGCTCGCGAAGTCTCCATGGCACCACCTCTGTTGAATTTGCCTTCGGAGTTAGAACGGCGCCAGTGATTTTTCTTGCAGGGAGTTTATTCGTTAGCCGCAGGCGTCCAGGTGACGCCACCATCCGCTGTTTCAAAGCTCTTTTGATTCGTTACGTTCCAGATGCTGGCATGTTTCGCGTCCACCGCATGCACCCCGCCTAAATCTTCCTGCACCGGTGAATTGATCTTGGTCCAATTCCATCCCGCCGTCGGTGGTTAACAATATTGTTCCCGCTTTTCCCACAATCCAGCACACCTTTTCCGATGGCGCAGACCCACTCTTTAAATCGCTCAAGCACTTTGCTCGTCTGCGGATCTCCACGACTTGCCTCCATCAGCGGTTGCTTCAATCGTCCCGGCGCGCCTACATGCCATGCGTGTCTTCCATCGGGCGCTACAGATGATGCGCGGATCTCTCGCCGCACTTTTTAAGCGCGCTTCCAGCGAGCACAAATCGCGGCCCCTGTGCGGACATTTCTCTTTTCGCTCACGGCTTGCATCATCTCCGTGCTCGTTTCCGCAGATTTTGCCTTCTGTGCATCTCGCGAGCTCTTCTTGCTTGTTCCCGGGGCCGTTCCCGAGGCACTCCGCCACATTGCCGCTTGCTCCCGCACTCGGCGCGAGGAGCAGTCGGTACAGGTGTAGCTTCCGCTTGGGGCGCGACGACAGCTGATTGGCTCTTGCATTGTCGAGGTCCGACCGCGCCTTGCCCGCTAGGCGTTTATCGCCCAGCGAAGCTGGCCTATCGTCAAGTGCCTTCGAAGTCGACTCCGTCATTCTTCTTCAATTTGTCTAGTTCATCCGCCCTCGCAGAGTATTCGTAAGCTTTAGGCCCTGGCTGATTGGCTCCAGCCGGAGCCGTGCTCTTATTTTGTATTCTGGGTGTGGCATTCCGCAGGTGGCTGAACTATCCCTCTTCGAGCCTGTGTCGGTTCCTCTCGCGTTTCGGCGCTCTCGAGGTATTTCTTCCTGCTTCGCCATTGGGCACGTCGTGCTCGCGGTTTTGCGCCACTTCCACCGTCGGTTGCGGAGCGACCTTTTGCACCTTACTCTCCCGCACCGCCACAAAAAAGCAAACCCGCCGCCAATGCTCCCGCGGAGCGCGAGCCATTTCCATGATGATCGCTCCACAAACTTTATCGCCGGCGACGGCTGCCCTGGCGATACTCTGGAGACAGATCTTTCCGTTCCTTCGAATCGCTTCTTCCGCGCATCGTGCGCAGATCGCTGTGGCGTTCGCGCCACTCCTCAATACTGCATTCCTATCGAACTCGCGGTCTCTTCCCATTCAGGCTCGCAATCGAGTTGGTCTCTTCCACCAGCGCCAAAGTTTCCTGGCACCGTAGCGCATCCGCCAATGTGCTCCTTCCATTTCGCTAGTTCTTCCGACGAAAGCGTCCGCTCGTGATATGCCGCCAGCGTTTCCGCATCCGGACAAGCGGCATCCGTGCGGCTTCGCGCATATGCCGCTGCAGCGCCCGCTCAAATTGCCGCTCGCGTTCGTCAGCCGGCATGGTTCCCTCCTTTCTTAGAACGCCGGTAGACTGCTTTCTTGCAGACTTCTCATGGCGTTCCCTTTCTTTCCTCTCCTGCTTTTCCGGTATCTTTTTCTGGAAACATTTTTCGAAAATCGATCGGCGCATCTTCCGCGGCATATTGCATGCACAACACCGTTTCCGCTTCGCTCAGTGCCATCTTGCATCGCAGATGATCTTCCACCGCCGCACGCAATTCCCGGCGCACGCGCTCCAGATTCCGCGAAACACTGGACTCATGTTCCCCCAACCTTCGCCCGATTTCCGCCAGTGTCATTTCTTTTGCGTAGTAGAGTTCCAGCCGCTGCCGGTCTTCTTTTTTCAGTGACGACAGACAAGTTTCCATCGCCTCGGCGAACAGACCAACATACCTCGCGCGATGTGGATCGAGCTCCGGCTTGATTGAACTTTTCCTCTCCACCACAGCCGGTTTGTGCTCTCCATCCTCGCCATCCAGGCTTTCCCACTTTCGACTCGCTCTCAGTCGGTCAATATGTCGCTGTGCCAAAACGGTTCGCAGCCACGTCTTCAGCGAACTTCGCCCGTGAAAATAGCGAAACAGAGACTGTTCACCGCGCTCCCCATCTGCCAATCCGTACAACTCCGCAAACAGCGAATCAGCCAGTTCCTGTGCATCTGTCCCCGCTCGGCTATTTTTCGTAATCGCTCCGGCCGACGCTCTCAGGTATCCTCGATACCTCTCCACAAAACATTCCCATGCGCTCTCCAACCCAGCCATGCAGGCGCAAGCCAGTCCGAGGTCTTCCACATATAGCGTCAGAAGGTAATCTTCAACTCGTTCCGGCGTGCAACTCTCCCTTCCGCAAACCGTTTTCGTACGCTGCGCTCTAGCCCGCCCGAAAATTGCGCCGGCAGACAAACCCCACTGCCTTGCTCCGGATTGTTCGAATAAAGCGCGCGCCAACTCCCCCGCCTGTGCCAGCAGGGCGCTGGGATCTTGTTCCGGATTTTCACCTGTCGGGCGGGGCATTTTAGACAAGTCCCTACACTAAAGTCTCTATTTCCATGTCCCTAACACTACCCTAGGCTCGTCCAACGCGTCGGTATTCCTGTGCATCCTACAGGGTACCTTACGGGAGCCGACCGTGGCGAAATCAGATGATACCGCTACGCCGTAATGCGGTATCCTATTAGTCTTGTTGCGAAACCCGTCCCGCAACGAATTCCGCCTCGGCGGGTTTGGTCCCGTAAAAGCAGGCGTGTGAGGGTGCACTCGCGAAGACATTAGCGATTACGCGACGTTAGTACGAAAGTCCTATTCGGGCACTTTCTCTCCCCAAGTACTCTCGTACTGGTAATTCACACGTTGGAATTGATTCAGAAACAGCTCGATTCTCTGGGATCGCGCTTGGGATGAATATTCTGCCAGAGGCGGTAAAGCGGATGATTACAATGATCGCAGATCCACCATCGAGCACCACGCTTGGCGTCGGCTTCGACACTCGTCGCGCCCGCACCAATCAGGATGCTTGGAAAAAGCATATGGGCACCAGGGCGGTCCCCGCTCGCCTTGCTTTGCTCCCCGAGTCCAAACCCCGTTGGAATTGGCTCAGCATCAGCGCCGGCATTCAGGTTTCTATCTTCATCGCCTTCATGATCGGTCCGCTCCTGTATCCGGATCAGATGAAGACCGGCCTCAAATTTATCAACATTGCCATGACCACCCCGGTGACCGAAGTCCCGGTAGCTCCGCCTCCGCCACCTCCGCCCAAGGTGAAGGCCGTTGCTCCTCCTAAGGTCGAAGTGAAACCGCAAGTTGTGGAGCCACCGAAACTCAATCCACAGCAGCAACACATTTTCACAAACCTCGCTCCTAAAGTCGTTCAGCCCAAAGTGGAAAAGGCCGAAGTGAAAGTTCCGGAGATGACCCCGGTCTTCGAACAAGCCAAGATCGACGTTAAGGACAACGGCCCCAAGCGTCCCAAAGAGGATGTGAAGACTGGCCTCATCGGTTCCGGCAGCGCCGCACCGGCCACCGTCAATGCACCGGTCAACAAAGTTCAGACCGGCGGTTTCGGTGATCCCAACGGCATCCCTGGCAAAGGTGATCCCAATCATCCTACCAATGCCAACCGCCTCGGCTCTCCCGCCCTTCCCGGCGGCGAAGGCTACGGCAACGGCACAGGTGGCAAAGAAGGTATTCGCGGAACGGTGGCCAGCACCGGCTTCGGAAACGGCGTCGCCACTCCTCCTGCGAGTGGTGGTGGCGGTAAGAAAGGGGCCGTCGTCGCCAGCGGCTTTGGCGATGTCGCTACCGCCGACCCCGTCAAGAAAAAAAACCAAGCCAGCGGTCCTGCGGATACTCCAGTGGAACTGATCGATAAGCCCAAGCCGGAATACACCGCCGAAGGCCGCAGTCTGAAAATTGAAGGAGACGTGGTCATCGACCTCGTTTTTCTTGCGAACGGGACCATTCAGATCAATCGCGTCGTCAGCGGCCTCGGCCATGGTCTCGATGAAACGGCCACTCGCGCTGCTCAGAGCATCCGGTTCAAACCGGCCAAGCTTCACAACGATCCGGTAGATTTTCCGGCCCGCGTACGTATCGAATTCCGGCTGGCTTACTGAGGGAGAATGAACATGCGAATGCTGTATAAAGACATCCTGACTCTGGCGCTCTCCGCAGCCGTCAGTACAGCGGCCCTGGCGCTACCTACGCCGGTACCAACTCCGGCGCCGGACCAGCCACGGACCTCGGACCAGGTTATCGATCGCTTCATTGCCAACGAGCAACGCCTCTACGGTCAGATGCATAACTACTCGCCGCTCGTCGAAACCTACATTCAGAACTTGAAACCCGACAAGGATCTCGGCCAGGTTCCCGCCGGCGACAAATATTTCCTTGGCCGCGCCAATTTCAACAAGGGCGTCGCTCTCGTTCCACTGACCGATACCGGCGGCAAAGGCAAAAAAGTCGTGGGTTCCATAGGCAATTTCTTTAGCTTTGCCATGCAGTTTCTTCCCGACGGCTTCCTCCAGATGATCTTCATCGACACCAACGGCTTTGATCGCCAGCACTACAAGTTTGACTACGTTCGCCGCGAATTCCTCGGTGAAGTTCGCTGCCTTGTGTTCGACGTGACGCCCGCTGGAAAGGACAGCAAGGGCCGCTTCCTGGGCCGCATCTGGGTGGAAGATCAGGATTTCCAGATCGTTCGCTTCAACGGCGCCTACAGCGGCAACGGTCACTCCAGTTGGTATTTCCACTTCGATAGCTGGCGCACCAACGTGCAACCCGGCCTCTGGATGCCGGCTTTCGTTTACAGCGAAGAAAAAGATTTGCACTACAACATTTCCAAGAAGCTGGATTTTAAGGCGCAAACTCGCATCTGGGGCTACAATCTCGGCTCCAGCACCAAGGAACAGGAACTCAGCAAGATTCTCGTCGAGACTCCTGTCAACGACGATACCAAGACCAACAACGACCTATCCCCGATTCAAGCTCAGCGCTCCTGGGATCACCAGGCGGAAGACAACATTACCGATCGCTTTGAACGCATTGGCCTCATGGCTCCGAAGGGAGAGGTCGACAAAGTTCTTGAGACCGTCGTCAACAATCTCGAAGTCACTAACAATATCGACGTCGATCCCGAAGTCCGCTGCCGCGTGCTGATGACTTCCACTCTCGAGTCATTCACCGTCGGCCATACCATCGTCCTCAGCCGTGGCCTCATCGATGTGCTGCCCGACGAAGCCAGCTTGGCGACCATGATCGCTCACGAACTCAGCCACGTCGTCCTCGGCCACCGCGTCGATTCCCAATACGCTTTCTTCGATCAGTTGATGGTCGAAGACAAAGATACCTTCCGCCACTTCGGTTTTGCTCGCACCCCCGAAGAAGAGCGCGCGGCCAACGTGAAGGCTCTTGCCATCCTCAACAATTCTCCTTACAAAAATCAGTTGGCCAACGCCGGCCTTTTCCTTCAGGCTCTTGATTCTCGCCAGAAGGAAATTCCCAACCTCATCAGCGGGCACCTCGGCAACCGCGTCCCGGAAATTAATGATCTGAAGGCCACCATGGCCATGGATCCCAAGGCCAATCCCCAAAAGATCGCGGCGCTTCCTCTCGGTGGTCGCGTCAAGATTGATCCCTGGAACGATTACCTCACCATGATCAAGAGCAAACCAATTGGCACCATCGCCGAACGCGAAAAGATGCCCTTCGAGGTCACTCCTTTCATGCCGTACCTGATGCGCTTTGGCGCCGAGTCCGCAAAACCAGTCGCCGCCAGCGCCACCGCTCCGCAAGACTTGAAGCCCGGCGAACCACCAGATCCGACTAAGCCCTGAGTCTTTTCTAGAATAGCCCCCTGCAGTTTAGGGGGCTTTTCTTTTTCCACTCTTTGATTTCGGCCTTTTTTCCCTCGAAACGCCAAAACCCAAACGATCTTGAGGGTGCCGCACCCTACCCTTTTTCGGGTGGGTTTGATCACTATCCTCCCAACCTGCTCTCTTCAACCTTTGATTCTTTCTCCCGATTGTCAAAAAGGGCCCTACTCCGACGCCAGCGCCTTAATGAACCGATAACAGAACTCCACTCCCTCATAAAAATCCTCAACCCCGATTCGCTCATCTTTTCCGTGTGACCGCTGATCTTCCATGTCAAAAAACATGCACGAAATTCCATACGTCGGCATCCCGGCGATTCGCAAATACTTGCCGTCGGTCGCTCCCGTCGACATCGACGGCACCAGCGGTACACCGGGCCACATCGTCGCCAGCGTTTTCTCCAGCGTCGTCGTCACTTCCGGCAACAACGGCGACGGCGGAACGGCCACGATCGGTATCAAGTTTCCATCCGACGTCTTTGCCGCCACGACCGTCACCTTGACCTTTGGGTCTGCCACCACCCGCTCGAGCGTCTTTCTCACCTGTTCTGGATCATCACCAGGAAAGATCCGGCAATTTACGTTTGCTCGAGCGGTCTGCGGCAATGCATTCGGAGCGTGTCCCCCCGAGAGCATCGTAGCTACACACGTTGTGTGCAGTAGCGAGTTGTAATAAGGAATGGCCGACAACCGCTTGATGGCCGCAGCATCCGGCGGCTGCTTTGCTGCATCGCGCAAGTCTTCCGCCAGCTTTCCGCTCGTCAACATGGCGGCATGTGCAAAATAATTTCTCGTAATGTCGCTGATTTTCACCGGAAAGGAATATTGCTGTACTCGCGTTAACGCCGCCGCTAGTTCATAGATCGCATTCTCCGCCCCGGGCACCGAACTGTGCCCCCCCGGATTGGTCGTCTCGAACTGGAAATCGGCATACACCTTCTCGCTGGCTTGCAGTCCCGCCAGCACGCGTTTGCCCTTCAACTTCTCAAACTCTCCCCCATCCAGGTTGATGCAATACTCCGCATCGATCCAATCCTTGTGCTCTTTCAAAAGCCAGTCGACGCCGTTGTAGTCTCCTCCCTCCTCGTCCGCGGTCAACGCCAGGATCAGGTCGCGGTCCGGCACGAATCCTTCGCGCTTCAGCCGTAGGAAACTCGTAACCAGCAGCGCGTCGCCCTCTTTCATATCCTCCGTGCCCCTGCCGTAAAAAAAACCATCCTTCTCCACAAATTGAAACGGATCCGTCGTCCAGTCCGTGCGTTTTGCTTCCACCACGTCGAGGTGCCCGATAAACAGAATCGGTTTCCGTTTTCCCATTCCGCGGAATCGCGCCACCATATTCTTCTTGCGATTGTTTGGCCCGGCCACAACGACGTCTTTCTCTGGAAATCCCGCGGCCAGCAACTGCTTCGCCATCGTCTCCGCCGCAGCCGTTACGCTTCCCACGGAATCCGTGCTGTCGATTTCGATCAATTCCTTAAGGATCGACCGTGCTTCCTGATTTGCTTGCTCTCGGTCTTGCTGCGCACGCGCACCAACGCTCAAAACGCACATTCCAGCAAGCACTGCTAGCCAACGGCAGTTGACGAACATTCAGTTCTCCTTGGAATTTCACAGCCTAAACGCCGCGCGTTTTGCTGTCAAACGCCAAACGACTCGTCTTGCCGTGCTCTCGAGAGTTGCTTACACTGATTGAGTTTTTAGGGGGGGCTCATCATGTCTCTTTATAAACGTCGCTGGCTTCAGTCCGCAGCAGCGGCCACGCTTTTTCTAGCTGGAATCGCGGTCGGCTCGATCGCCACCCGGAACGTTGCCGCACTCAACAAATTTGCGCAGCCCAAAACGGTCGTTCACGTGGTCGCGTACAAATTCAAGGACACCACCTCGCAGAGCGATCAGGAGCAGGCGATCGCTGGCATCAAGGACATGGCCGCCAAAATTCCCGGCATCAAGAGTATCTGGCTCAAGACCGCGCGCAATCAGATCCGCGATTTCAGCGGCGTTTATGTAATCGAATTTACGAGTGCGGAAGCCGCCGCTGACTACGCCGAAAGCCCGTTGCACGAAACCTGGCGCAAAAAGTGGGAGCAGTTGCGCGAGAACAGCCTCTCCTTCCAGGTTTCCAACTAGCTCACAGGTCTCAAACCGGTATTCGACCGTTCAATCCGTAGGAACGCACCCCAGCGTTTCCCTGATTTTGTAGCGGCCGCTTTCTGGGGCGGGGCGGGCGAGTTTTGGAGTAGGTGCCTCCAACTATTTGTCAGATATTCTCGAGACTCAGCGCGACAATCCATCAATCCGAAAGCGCCTGCATCAGATCCTCAATCAGATCATCCGGGTGTTCCAATCCGATGGATAACCGCAACAAATTTCGAGGCGAAGTGGAGCCTTCGCCTTCTGCCGACGCGCGGTGTTCCATCAGGCTTTCCACCCCGCCCAGGCTCGTGGCGGTGCAAAATAATTTTACGCGCGAAGCAACACGCACCGCTTCGTCCCATCCGCCTTTTACAAGGATCGACATCATCCCGCCAAACTGTTTCATCTGCGCGGCGGCGATGGCATGTCCTTCGTGCGAAGGCAAGCCGGCATAAAACACCTTATCTACCCGCTTCGATCCCGCGAGCGCCTTGGCAACCGCCATGGCATTCAAGCTGTGTTTCTCCATGCGGCACGGCAGCGTGCGCAGTCCACGCAGAATCAACCACGAATTGAACGGCGAGCATACCGCGCCGAGAACCATGCGCACGTGAAACAACTGCTCGTGCAGCGGCGCGCGTTTCTTGAATACCAAGCATCCGCCCTGCACGTCGCTATGGCCGCCGCAATATTTTGTCGTCGAATGCAACACTATGTCCGCGCCAAGCTCGATCGGCCTCTGTAGCACCGGAGTCGCAAACGTGTTGTCCACCAGCAGGAATGCTCCGGCGCCGTGCGCGATCTGCGCCGTGGCAGCGATATCCGTGATGCTCATGCGCGGATTCGACGGCGTCTCCACCCAAATCAGCTTTGTAATTGGACGGATTGCGGTCCGCACTGCCTCCAGGGAAGTTGTGTCCACAATGGAATACTGAATCTGCCAGTTGGCCAGATAGCGCGCAGCGAGCACGCGCACGTGAACATAAACGTCTTCCGGAATAATGATGTGGGAATTGGGTTGCAGGTTTTGCAGCAGCGCCGCCGTTGCACCCATGCCTGAGGAAAATACCAGCGCGTCTTCGCCGCCTTCGAGCACGCTCATGCCTTCTTCCAGCCGATCCTGCGTGGGATTCTTGTCCCGAATATACATGTAGCCGAAAGTTTCTTCGCTGGCTGCGCCGTGCAGGAAATTCGTGGAGAGATGAATTGGCGGCGCCATGCTTCCCGTGGTTTTGTCGGGCGCCGCGCCGGCGTGCACTGCCAGTGTGTCGAATTTCATAAGAGAAAACCTCGTCGAGGAAAAGCTTCTTTGACTAGTGAACAGTAGATGTTAGCGTGCGCTGAAAACGACGGTAGTGCCAATATGACAGCATTCACGCAAGCGGCCGGTATTCAAGCAAGAACAATAAAGGCTCGCTATTCGGGCCGCGTAATCCCAAATCTCTTTCGCAGAAACGCGTCAAGCAGCGCATCCGGCAATATGCGCTTTCCGAAGGAAGCCCATGCCGCCAGCGGAGTCACCGTATATCGCGCGCTTGGGTGAATGGCCTCGATCGCCTCCAAAATTACGCGTGCGCAATCCTCGGGAGTCGTCTTCGATTTGTCGCGGCTTTCGTTTGCGCCCGCCCACGCGCCGGAATAAATCTTCGCGTAGGGCCCGTTCGGCGCCGCTTCCACATACGGTTGCGCCAGAGCTTTCGCAGTCTGTTGGAAATTCGTCACGATATAGCCCGGCTCGACCAGGATTACGTCCACGCCGAACGGAAACATTTCCAGCCGCAGCGCGTTCGACAATCCTTCCAGCGCGTGTTTGCTGCTGCTATAGGCGCCATACGTCGGAGGCGAAATGAGTCCTGCCACACTGCTCATCATCAGAATTCGTCCGCGTTTTCTTTCCCGCATATGCGGAAGGACCGCCTGCGTTACGCGCAGAACGCCAAACAAGTTCGTCTCGAATTGCTGGCGCAAATCTTCCAGCCGCAAATCCTCTACCACGGCCATGTAACCGACTCCCGCATTGTTAACCAGCACATCGATCGCAGCGGCCTTCTGCAGAACGGTTTGCACCGCATTCTTTACCGAGGCATCGTCGCAAACATCCAGCGACACGGTCTCCAGCGGCAGTTTCTTGTCTGCTGCCAAACGATCCAGTTCTTGACGTTTTTCGGTGGAGCGCCCTGCCGCAAACACGCGATATCCGCGCTCGGCCAGAAATACTGCCGCGGCTTTGCCCAATCCGTCCGTTCCGCCGGTAATAAACACGGTTTGTTGTTGTTGACCACTCATTACTCCCCCGAAAACCTCACGCGCGTAGCGTTGTGATCTTACTCTTTCGCAGAGGATTCGGCGCGGCCATGCGCGCCGGATTGTTTGGCGCCCTTGTTCATCGCGGTTGCTGTTTCTGTCGTCACCGCGCGTTTTGGCCGTTCGTCCACGATGAGTCGGAAAATATCCGGGCGCGCGTAGTGGCCCACAACATCCAGATCGTACTTGCCGCGAATGATCTGATCGCGGTCGAGTTCAGCGAAAAGGATTGTTTCGTCGTCGAAATTGGGCCCGGCCAGAAAATTGCCAAAGGGATCGACAATGCAACTTCCTCCGCGCGTAACTACGGCATCAGGATCTTTGCCGAACGCGGTTTCGTAGTCAGCAGGAAAATCGCGCCGGCGATTGAACTGATTACAGGAAAGCACGAAACAGCGGCCTTCCACCGCAATGTGCCGCACAGTGGAAATCCACGAATCGCGTGAATCCGCGGTTGGTGCGCAATAAATCTCAATGCCTTTCGCGTACATCGCCGCTCGCAGCAGCGGCAAATAATTTTCCCAACAGATCACCGCGCCGAGTTTGCCGAGCGGCGTGTCGAACACCGGAAGTGTCGAGCCATCGCCAAAACCCCAAACCAGGCGCTCCGACGCCGTCGGCATCACTTTGCGATGCTTGCCGAGATAGCTTCCATCGGGTGCGAAGAAAAGAACGCAGCAGTGAAGTGTGCCGCCGTCGCGTTCGACGACGCCGACAACAAGATAGATTTCATTGTCACGCGCCACGCAGCCAAGTTCGTCCGCCGCAGGGCCCGGAGCGCCCACGCTGCTTTCCCAATAGCGGCGGAAATCTTCGCGGCCCTTGTCCGTGCGCGCACCAACAACAGCGCCAAAATCGAGCCCGCGCGGGTAGCCCGAAACAAAGGCTTCCGGAAAAACCACCAGTTTCGCGCCCTGCCGGGCAGCGTCGCGAGCCAGCGTGTGAACTTTTTTGAGCGTTTTTTCGCGATCAAACGTGACCGAGGCGGCTTGCACGACAGCAACCTTGATACGGGTTGTCCGCGACGCTGAGTTTGCGTTCGTGGTTGTTGCTCGTTTCATCGCTGAACATGTCCGAAAATGGATTCGTTCCGGCACTATACACCAAACCTCGGCAATCGGGCGCGGTGCAATCCGGACGGGCTGGCCGATTCATGGTTTCAGGGGTTTGCGATCGGGAAGAATCCAGTTGTTGCGTGCCGGCTCGGTTTTCAGAATGCCGGCGGAGTAAAACTGGTCGAGCAGATCTTTATCCAGCAATTCGGTATGCTTGCTAATCCACTCCGTGAACGACACGTCGCTAGTCTCCTTTTCTACGGCCGCTGCGACCAACCGCGCCCACGCTACAGTCGCGGTGTAGAGGAATTTATTTGCTACGCCGGCGTGATTCGCCAGGTTGCGAATACCGTCGAGCAGCTTCTGTTCGGCGGGCGTGGCGCCGACGCGGCGAATGTAGATCCAGGCGATGCGAACGTGATCGGCGTGATGAAATTTGGAGGGATCGATGCTGCAGCTTTCAAAGGCGTGGAGAAATTCGTCGTCATTGAGGTGACTGAATCCGAGGCTGCGTTCCATGTAGGCTCCTGCGAATTTCGCGGTTGAATACTTTTGAGGGAAAGCTCGTCAGCGAGCGAACAGCGAACCAAGATTTTTATGCAGGCCTGTTTCGCCGATTCCATGACCTTGACGGGCTTGGTGGTTGCCACGATTCTTCGACTTCGCGACCCGGCGCGCGAAAAATCCGCGCGGAAAAATAGCCGGGACGCTTCGCTCAGAATGAGAGACTGGCTCGTTTGGTGAGGATTGCGGCAACTCGAGCTCAGCGGCTCAGTAGCCTTTGATTTTGATGACGAAGTAGGTGAACTGCTGCCCTTTGTCGAGCAGGAGCTGGTGAGGCACGCCGGCAGGGATGCGAACGATATCGCCCGCGGCGAGTTTCTGGCGGGTGCCTCCATCGATGGAGGGGCCGCGCTTCTCTTGCGGAGCCGAGGTTTCGCCGTTCACCATCGTTCCACCAACAATCAACGTGGCCGCGCCGCTTTCGACGACGAACACATCGGCTTCCGTTCCGTGCCATTCGGCCTGACCGTCGCCTTCTCTGTGGGCCAGAAGAAAATATTCTTGCTTAAAGTCGGGAAGTTTCTCTATTGCAGCATGGTGCGGATCCGTCGCGGCTTTGGCGCTGAGCGACTTGGCGATATTTGCAACCGATGCGGGAGTCCAGAATTCGTAGCCTTCGATCGGGGTTCCTTCCGGCGCGGCGACGGAGACTGACAAAAGCAGTAACGAGAACAGGAAAAGCCTCTTGAGCATGGTTTTTCTCCAATGGCGAATAAGATTGCGGAAGGATAGCACTTCCAAAACCCCAAGACCCAGGTTCATGAAGCAACGGCGCAGCTAGGCCATGCGTTTTCCCTTCGCGCGCCTGTTTCGCCTTTTCACAAGGGGGTTTTTACCCCTTGGACCAACGGACAGGCGATATGCGCCATGCGCCAACGTAGAATGGAAGAAAAGGCGGCACTGGTAGGAAGGCCAGCGCTATATCGAGAAAAGCAAAAGGCCCTGATGCTGGTTCAAGCAACAGGGCCTTTAAGGAATATCCCGGCGACGACCTACGTTCCCACACAGTTGCCCGTGCAGTATCATCGGCCCGGCGAGGCTTAACTTCCGTGTTCGGGATGGGAACGGGTGTGACCCTCGCGGTATGATCACCGGAAACTTGCTCGAGGTGGAGTGCTGGCAGGAAAGCCAGCGTTACGAGGCGCCAACTGGGAACCAGCGCTACGCAGGGCCGAGCGAAAGTACGGCCACTACATCCTCAAAGACTTTTTAACTCGCCGCGATGAAGCGGCTGAGTTTGACAGCAGAAGGTTGGCGTTTTACAAGTTCGGCCCGCTAGGTCGAACGATTGATCTGCGTCGTGCAAATCGTACTGTGAATCACAAGGCTTGCTTGTGAATCTTACTGGCTGCGTTAAAAGAGACGGTATTCGATTAACGACGGCTTGAGTAAGTTTTATGATTAAGCCGAACGGGCGATTAGTACTGGTCAGCTTAACGCATTACTGCGCTTACACCTCCAGCCTATCAAAGTCGTAGTCTTCGACTGCCCTTCATAGAGATTGATCTCTTGGGAAACCTTATCTTAGGGCGAGCTTCTTGCTTAGATGCATTCAGCAATTATCTCTTCCAGACTTCGCTACCGAGCGGTGCCACTGGCGTGACAGCTCGTACACAAGGGGTCTGTTCATCCCGGTCCTCTCGTACTAGGGACAACTCCCTTCAAGTTTCCTGCGCCCACACCAGATAGGGACCGAACTGTCTCGCGACGTTCTGAACCCAGCTCACGTACCGCTTTAATAGGCGAACAGCCTAACCCTTGGGACCTTCTACAGCCCCAGGATGCGATGAGCCGACATCGAGGTGCCAAACCTAAGCGTCGATGTGAACTCTTGGCTTAGATCAGCCTGTTATCCCCGGCGTACCTTTTATCCGTTGAGCGATGGCCCTTCCACGCGGGACCACCGGATCACTAGATCCAACTTTCGTTCCTGCTCGACTTGTAAGTCTCACAGTCAAACCGGCTTATGCTCTTGCACTCCACAGCGGGTTTCCAATCCACCTGAGCCGATCTTTGAGCGCCTCCGTTACAATTTAGGAGGCGACCGCCCCAGTCAAACTACCCGTCTGGCCGTGTCTCCCCACCCGTCACGGGTGGTGAGTTAGAGCGACAGTTCAATCAGGGTAGTATTTCACTGATGCCTCCCTCCCAGCCGAAACCAGAGGTTCACAGGCTCCTACCTATGCTACGCAGATCGGACCGTTACTCATGACCAGAGTGCAGTTAAGGTGCACGGGGTCTTTCCGTCTAGATGCGGGCATCCGGCGTCTTCACCGGAACCACAAATTCGCCGAGCCGCTTGCCAAGACAGTCGCTCTATCATTCCACCATTCGTGCAGGTCGGAACTTACCCGACAAGGAATTTCGCTCGGATATCTCCAACTCTGTTTCCAGAGAAGCCGGACTTTATCTTTCGCTGCCTGTGTTCATAACTGAAGCTATGGCCCGTATTTCTTCAATACCTTCCAGTTTCAAGTGTTTTCCCTGACGAATCAGGTGCAGGATCTTTCGGAACCTCGCGAAGTCGACTCGCTTCTTGGACTTAAGCGGATGCTTTTCAAAGAAGGGAACGATCCTTTCGGTAAGGTGATCCAGCCCACGAACCCGGTAGGCCATGCGATCTCCGTGATTCTGTCTCACTACGCCACAACCGAAGAATTTCTTCAGTCCGTGAAGGAGGTGGATGTCGCGACGATGCTGAACGACCGTGAATTCGGGGAGTACTTGAAATTGGCAAGACATGTCTGGATGAGGATTGATGCCGACGTAGAAACAACCTTCGCCGTCAACGAACCCGACCACCCATTGGGCTTGTAGCTTCTCAGGCTGCGACTGAACGTTAAGTCTCTGAGGGTTCTCCAAAGTTTACCTCCTGGAGTCTTCCCTGCGGATTGTCCCCATGTCCGCCGGATTTTGACTGCCGCACCGAAGTGCAGCGAGTACCGGACAGCTGTGCGAGGAGTTTCCCGCATATGGTTCAGTTTTACTAAGGCTGCGCGATCGTTAACCTTAGGACCGTTATAGTTACGGCCGCCGTTCACCGGGGCTTCAGTTCAGGCCTTCGCCTTGCGGCTAAGCCCTTGCTTTAACCTTCCGGCACCGGGCAGGTGTCACCCCCTATACGTCGTATTCGACTTAGCAGAGAGCTGTGTTTTTGTTAAACAGTTGCAGAGCGCGATTCGCTGCGACCGCTTCGGGCTATAAACCCTACAGCGGTACCCCTTCTCCCGAAGTTACGGGGTTAATGTGCCTAGTTCCTGAGCAAGCGTTCTCTCGAGCGCCTGTGGATATTCACCTCGTCTACCTGTGTCGGTTTGTGGTACGGGCACCTGGCCAACTCCTTAGAGGTTTTTCCTGGCAGCGTGAAATCAGAAACTTTATGACCTAACGGTCTCGTCCCCAGTCTCACCGTTGAATGCCCCCGCGGATTTGCCTACGGGAACCGGCTTACACTGAGCAACCACCATGTCCATCAGATGGCTTCCTTATCCTTCTGCGTCACCCCATCGTCAAACGTCGCCAGGCGGGACAGGAATATTAACCTGTTGTCCATCAGCTACGCCTTTCGGCCTCACCTTAGGACCCGCCTAACCCTGAGCGGATTAACCTTCCTCAGGAAACCTTAGACTTTCGGCGACACGAGTTCTCATCGTGTTTATCGCTACTTATGCCGGCAGGGTCTCTTGTGTGGCATTCAGTAGTCCTCTCGGTCTACCTTTGCTCCCCACGCAATGCTCCCCTACCAAATGTACAAAGTACAATTTCGCAGCTTCGGTCGTATACTTGAGCCCCGTTGGATTGTTGGTGCATATCCGCTTGACCAGTGAGCTGTTACGCTTTCTTTAAAGGATGGCTGCTTCTAAGCCAACCTCCTGGCTGTCCGAGCGAATACACTTCCTTTACCACTTAGTATACAGTTAGGGACCTTAGCTGGCGATCTGGGCTGTTTCCCTTTTGACCACGAAGCTTATCCCTCGTAGTCTCACTCCTACATATTTGTCTATGGCATTCGAAGTTTGATTGGATTCGGTAACCTGAGTTGGTCCCTAGTCCATTCAGAGCTCTACCACCACAGCAATTCATGTAAGGCTGTCCCTAAAGACATTTCGGGGAGAACGAGCTATCACGGAATTTGATTAGCCTTTCACCCCTACCCTCAGCTCATCAGAGCGATTTTCAACTCACACCTGTTCGGTCCTCCAGTTGCGGTTAAGCAACCTTCAACCTGGCCAAGGGTAGATCATCCCGCTTCGCGTCTATTCCTACGTACTTGTCGCCCTATTAGGACTCGCTTTCGCTACGGCTCGCTTGCGCTTAACCTTGCACGTAAGAATAACTAGCCGGCTCATTAAGCAAGAGGCACGCCGTCAGGCTTTCACAAACCGAAGTCTGTGCATGGCCCTCCGACTGCTTGTAAGCATACGGTTTCAGGTTCTATTTCACTCCCCTCGCAGGGGTGCTTTTCGCCTTTCCCTCACGGTACTGGTTCACTATCGGTCGCTAGAGAGTATTTAGCCTTGGAGAGTGGTCTCCCCAGTTTCCCACGAGATTTCACGTGTCTCGTGGTACTCAGGATGCCGCTTCGAGTCCGGTCCATTTTCCGCTACGTGACTGTCACACTCTACGGTCCCGCTTTCCTTCGGGTTCGCGTAATGTCCGGATTGGTAACTCTACTTATGCGGTCCTACAACCCCCACTTGTAAACAAACGGGTTTGGGCTTTTCCGATTTCGCTCGCCGCTACTTTCGGAATCTCTGTGATTTATTTTCCTTCAGGTACTGAGATGGTTCACTTCCCTGAGTTAGCTCATACCAGCCTATGTATTCAGCTGGCTGTAACGAGAGTTCATCTCGTCGGGTTTCCCCATTCGGAAATCCCCGGATCAAAGCCTGCTTGCGGCTCCCCGAGGCTTATCGCAGCTTGCCACGTCCTTCATCGCCTTCTAGCGCCAAGGCATCCACCGTACGCTCTTAGTAGCTTAATCATAAAACCTACTCAATACGTCGTGATGGTTAGTGGCTTGCAAATCACTTGCGTTTCTTGAACCTCGCTTCAGCGGCTAAACTGATCAGCTTTCTTCCATTCGTTCGCCCTGTTCATTGCAGATCCATTATTCCCTGGTCCGCTTGCGCGGCGCCGGGACTATCGACTCAGCCTTCCCCAGGTGCATGAATAAGTTCGCCTTGTTATCCACAGTACTGCTCAACATCTCGAGCAGAACTTGTAATCACTCCCACCATCTCTCCCCCAGACAGACCGTAATCTGCCCAAAGTTTCGGCGGGAATGTGCCAACCTTTCTGTTGTCAAAGAGCGTGTGCCCTGAATCCATCAGGGGTCCCGACTAAGTCGCAACATCCTCCTTGCGGAGGACCTGGGCTATTTTCAGCATCTACTGCCGCTAAAAAAATCGTCCTAAAAAGCAAAAACCCGGCGCCGAGCGCCGGGTACAGCCGCTTTTCATTTAGCGGCTCCACGCGAAGCTCAAACGATAATCATCCTGTGCTGATAAGGCTCCTCACTATAGGATCATCTCCTTGGAGATAATTCAGACCCGACTGTGAATCCCCTGCACGGCCCGTCACTAGTAGGTAGTGCCGAACCATTTGTAATCTTACTAGAACATGAAAATAAGTCAAGCCCCCTCAAAAACTTTTTTCCTGAATATCCACATGCCTGTGGACGCTGTGGGGAACCGCATTTTCCCCTGTAATCAGGGGGTTTCAGCGTATGCGGGGTGCGGCCCTTTCGGGAGGCGGTTCTCAGGCCAAGGCCGCCTTTTTCGCTTCCGCGGAATCGTAGCTTTCGCCGTAGATTGCCGGAACTTTCCCACCCATTGCGCGGATATAGGCGGACAACTGACCACGATGATGGATGGTATGGTTTAGAGAAAAGCGCGAGAAAGCGATCGCAGGCAACTGGAACATGCCACGAAAGTCCACTATTTTCATGGCCTGCTCTGGTGAAATTGCCGACAATTTCTGAAAATTCGCGGCAAACGATTGTTCAAACCAATTCGCAATATCCGCGGAATTCTTCACGTTTTCCGGCCGGTGGATAGGGGTGAAGTCGAACTCGCCCGCGGATATACCCGCTAAGAAACGATGTTCGGCAGCCACGATATGCCAGGCGAGTTCCAGAGCCGATTTCGAATTCGGGTCGGGCCGGTAATCGCCCTTGTCGAGCGGAATCGCTTCAACCACCCGCTTGGTCGTACTGTGTTCCGCTTTCTGGGCTGGCAATTCCAATTGAACCAGGAAAGTCGCTTGCTCTGCCGAAATAGCCATGACGGTTGCCTCCAAGGTTTACAGTTTCGATGTGCGCATCGGCAGTAACGCTACATACAAAATACTGTTTTTTTCAGACGATGCGCCAGCGGCAAAGGAATCAAGTACGTGGAAACAGAAATTCCTGATTCAGCGCGGGGCAGGTCAAGCGCGTCTGCCCCGTGGTTATTACCGATTGTGATTCCTGACTACTTGACCTGCAGCGTCTCGATGTAGCCGACCAGATTGCTTACGCGCTGGTGCACGACGGAGTCATGATACTTGTCGAGCGAACGGAACAACGGGCCCCAGACGGGCATGTCCGCCGAACCGTGTGAGGCGAGTCCGCTACCAAAATTCAAAACACTGGACACTTTGGAGGCGGGAAATTTCCCGTCATTTTTCTTCGCCAACTGCGTCAAATCCGTTGGCGCAGATTTCATCGCCCCTGCCGCAGGACCATTGCCTTTACCATCGGTACCATGGCACGGAGCGCAATACTGACTGAACATCTCCTTGCCGGAAGCCGCACTGGTCGGTTTGATCGGAGTCTTTTGTACAACTGGGGCGGTTGCCGCATTTTCTTGCGCCAGGCAAACTGTCGTCGCAACGAGCAGCGTGCCGAGCAGCATGAAACTTTTCCTAAACATGGATTCCTCCCTTAAAAGGTGGGATAGATTCGCGGTGAATTAAGGAGAATCCTCTACCCTTTACTTGCGGAGCCGGTTATACCACGCCTGACGGGGAAGAAGATGTGACGTGGGTAACGTTTGCGACACCACCCGAACTGGCGGATTTTGGGCGTTTCGTAGAGGCTGCGGTTCAGAGGACGGTGATGACAATGGCACATTTGCTCAAATCCGACTCCGAGCCATTCGGCCACTGCGCTGAAACGGCAATCCGATGTCGTCCGGTATCGAACAGAAACGGTTCGGTAGTGCCGGAAATGCCCTGAACGATTCCCGTCGCGTCTGGGGGCACAGGGATCGAACCAAGTTTCACGCGCTTCGCTACTCCCTGCGAAATTTCATAAATATTGAACTGCTGGACGCATCCTTCGGTGACTTTTGGAGAACACGCTGGATTGAGCCAAAAGTCGTAGTCGAACGTGACGGTGATTTTGTGCGTGGATTGGGACGTCTGGGCGCTCGCGGAAAGCAGGCCCACCAGGACGGTTGCCACGAGTTTGTGCGCGAAACGCAAATCAATCGGAATCGAGTTTTTGACTTGCCAAGAGAAGAGTAGCTATACACCTGCTCGGCGTTCGAGTAAAGTGAATTGTTTCTTGATCCGCGAAGAGTCAACCGAGCCTTTGGAAGATCATTGAGAACCTCTCACCGCCGCCAGGGAATCAAGTTTCATTGAACTGCGCAACCACGGCGTAGTCGAGTTTTTTTCGGCTCAAGATTTTGATCGAGCCACGTGCATTCCCGACGACTCCGTTTTTTTTGAAGCACGTCTACGCCAGTGTCACGCTCGGTTGATCCGCCCCTAACATGGTGGCCAGAAAATCATGCGTGATTTTCAGGGTTTCAGAATCGATCCTATCCTGCGCCAAGAGCAGCCAGCATGCCAGGCGCTTTTCGACTTTAATGGAGCCTTTTGCAGGCGGCAGTTTGAAGGATTTACATTGCGAAACCAGCACCATGGCGGCCTATAATCCTTTGAAACTGCGCGGTTGATTGCAAGGCAGTAGCGAGCGTGCGGACTTCCACCCGAAAACCATTTCTTTGCTGATTGAGACTAAGATAAGAAGTCAGCTCGACGAAGGAAAGGTGTGGCTGGATTACTTGAAATCCTTCATCTGGCACGGCGAGCGGCAAATCGCTTGATTACCAGCTTGCCTTCAGGATTTGACGTTGAGCTGCCTGCTTCAATCTGAGCATATGATTTTCTCCGGGTAGACCGGGCTATTCCGATCGGCACGATCTTCCTGTGTACGGGACCTACCCTGATTCTGCGGTGACACTAAGCACAGACTTAACAGGCCGTCGGACTGTAAAGTCCGGCATAATCCCCGACTAAGAATTGCGTGCGCGATACTGCGACTTTGGGAAAGTCTTGTCGACAACATTTCTGGGCTCGCCTTGACATGCAACCCTTGCGAGCCTACACTATGGAGTTTTTAGATGACCCCCAAGAGCTGTCTGGGGGAGGGTGAACATGGATAAGAAGCGTTTAGAGTATTACAAGAAAAAATTACTAACCCGGCGCGATGAATTGGTCAAGACTATCACGCGCACGGAAGAAGAAGGGCGTCAAGCCGACGACGATCCCACAGTGGATCTGGCGGACAAAGCGGCCAATTCCTATACCAAGGAGTTCTTGTTCGGACAAACCAGTATGGACCGCAACATGCTAAATCTGATTGACGAAGCGCTGAAGCGCATTCGCAATGAAGAGTACGGCTCCTGCCTGAGCTGCCAGGAAGAAATGCAGCAAAAGCGCTTGGAAGCTGTACCCTGGGCCAAGCATTGCATCTCTTGTCAGGAAAAAATGGAGCAGGGACTGCTGTAGATGAACCCTCGCTCAGCGGCTAAGCCCATTTGATCGCAAACGGTTACGCGGACTAAGCCTGGGCCTCCTAAAGAAAATCGTAGAGATGCGCAGGTAATATTATAAGGGCGGTGTCCGCCTCCCGATATTCGCTCAGGCTCTTCAGATCCGCCATCCAAACCAAAATTCGATGGAAATACTTCAGGCGCGCAGGCTCAAGTTTAACCATCTGATGTTCTTACTACTTATTATATAATATATAATAGTGAAGATAAATACCTTCGACACCTTATGCTCGCCCACTCGTCTCGCGAATCATGGCATCACTTTTGGCGAACAGTCAGGTGCATTCGCCAGCGTCTTATTTCCGGGCGATTGCCGCCTTTGCCAACAATTGCTATCGCACGCAGTACCCCTGCCTTCTTGCGAAGGATGCCTGGCAAGCTTCAAAGTGATTCAGCTTTCTCTGCCAGCTGTGCGGCCAGCCCGACGCATCGGCGAATGGTCAGCCGCTGGCTGGCTCCCTTTGCCCAGCTTATCAGGAGCAATCGTACCAGTTCCATGCCGTGCGAAGAGGCACTAGCCCGGGCAATTGTGTTGCTGAAATTGGAAAGGATCGAAGTGTTGGGCGAATGGTCCGCCCGGCAACTGGAAGCGGTCGTCCGGGCGAATGGTCATTAATCTCGATGCCAACGTGGTGATACTCGTATCTCTATATCGCGACCGGGAGAGGAAGCGCGGATTCAATCGGATGGAGCTCATCGCGCGCGGCTCGCAAAACGGCTGGGAATTCCCTTTCGGCACGTTCTTGAACTCGGCCTCGCCCCGAAGAACATCTCTTGCAAGACGAGGTGGGATGGAAGGCGGTACGTGGCGGTTTTGCAATGAAGCAGGACGGTCGAGTTGACAATTTGCAGGTCTTGTTGCTAGATGATGTAATGATTACGGGTCCGACGTTCGATGCATGTTCAAAGGTGTTGCATGAAGCGGGAGCCAGCTCGGTCCTAGGATTTACCGTTGCTCGAGCCGTCCGCTCTGTTGGCACCGATGTTGTCCGTTATTAAGACAGAAGGGTGCGCTGTGAGCGCAAGAAGGCCAGAGGCGATTGATCCCCGGGGGCGACGTCCTCCCGAAGTGGGCAGCGCGCTTGCGCTTAAGGCCACGGGGATAGCGGGCGGACGCCACCTACCAGTCGTAGCTCCCCGTCGTGCTTCCTTGATGCAGGAACCGGTGCTCGTTCTGAATGCCACCTACGAGCCGATCAACGTAACCGCCGTGCGCCGCGCCATGGTCTTGCTCCTGAAGGGTGTAGCACAGGCGGAAGAAATGCACAGCGCCGAGGTTCATTCGGCCGCTCACTCCCATAAAGTTCCCTCGGTAATTCGGCTGCTCGCCTATCGCCACATTCCGCAGCAGAGCCGCGCGCTTTCGCGCAAAAACATTCTGCTTCGCGACCGCAATACTTGCCAGTTCTGCGGGCGAATTTTTCCAAGTTCCGAATTGACGCTGGATCACGTGATGCCCCGTTCGCGCGGCGGACGTTCGTCCTGGGAAAATCTGGTGGCGTGCTGCTACCGTTGCAACAACAACAAAGGCGATCGCACGCCCGAAGAGGCCGGGTTGAAACTGGCGCGCAAACCGCGTCCATTCACGCTGCATACATCTCGGCAATTGATGCGATTGATTGGGCATCGCGACGAACGCTGGCGTAAGTATCTGTTTTATTGAAGCTTATTTCACGTTTGCGGTTCTGCTTCGTTGCAACGAAAATTAATCCGCTGTGGGAAACCTTTTTTGCGCCAGGGCATCTAATCTTTCAATACCACTTCGAGGACACACCCCGGGAGGCAGCTAGGGTCAACACCCTAGCTGCTTCTCTCCCTTTTTAGGCCTTCGAGCGGAAAACTCTCGAGCGCGGATGCTTCGTCGGGAAATTCCAGAAAAACCTGATACAGGTGAGTGACTTTGAAAATCTCCTCAACCATCGGCGCGAGCCCCACCACTTTCATCACGTCGCCTCTTTTGACTACCGTCAGATAATTGCCGACCAGCTCGCCAACACCGGAGCTATCCAGGTATTCAAGCCCGGTGAGATTTAGCACAATGTTCTTATTTCCATTTGTTACCAGGCGTTGGATGGCTTCGCGAAAACCCTGCGGTTCATACGAGGTGAGCCGCCCTGTGACGTCGACCAAAGATGCTTTCTCTGATTGCCGAATCCGCACGGAAAAGCCAAACGATTCCCCCTCATTCGCAGGAACATTAATTTCTGGGCTCATTACAGAATGACAATTCGATGCGCGATTGGCAATGGGGTACTTTAAACTTCGCTAATCGCTTTTGGCACAGTACTACGCGGGTCCCTCGCCGCCAGTTCTCCGCCACTCCCATGCGGATGATTTCCATTTCCGGCAAAAGATAGCGAAGTAATCGACCCGTCGACGGCTGAAAATGAAGCGTGGGTGAGATCAAGTAAACGATTGGCGGAGCAGTGGATAACTGAATTAAAATATCTGTACCTCGGCAAATCGCCGGCTTGCTGATGGCGCCGGACGCGCGAGGCTTTCAGTTCTAGGATAGGCAAACGCCCGCCGTGAGTTACGGCCAGAAGATCCAAAATTCCGTGCTGCACTTAGGGCGCAAACCTGCCGGCGCCATGCGTTCTGCCGATTGATCCGCGATGGCCAGCACGCGCTGAGTAACATTGCAGTTTTCCTCCCAAAGATGCAGCAGGGGCTTGTCCCCTTCGCCACGGACTTCACATGATAGTGGTTCGGCGGTAGTGATGCGGCTGCCATTTTCGCGATTTCAATGGTGGCTGCGGCCAGAAAATCCTGCAAGCCAGCGCGTAGTTCCTGGGCTAGCTCCATAACCTATGTATAATATAACTATTTGGGTAACATGTAGCTATTTTCTGGGCGAAAGAAGGAGGTGCGCAACGTGCAGGATCGGCTGCTGCATATTCCAGGACGCGGGAACACCATCAAAGGAAATGTCGAATTTCCGCTCTTGCCCAGGGCCGAGCGGAGCGGCGGGCGACCCTAACACGCCGCGTGTTTCGCGAAGAGCGATCTGGTCCATCTGGTCGGCAAACTGGATCGTGAGCTCGAGCGCAGCAACCGTTTCCGGCCCGGTGTTGACGACCGTCCCACTCAGGATGGTGACTTCCTGGTGCAGAAAATTCTCGGCGCGGCTCAGAGCGATATCTTTCACTTGAATATTCGCGAGATAGTCCATCTCTGCCGGGCTCATTTTTATTTTGATGGTGGATTCGCCGGCAGGCGACGCGCCGGGTGATGGCGCATGAAAAAGAAACCACGCGCTGGCGCAGATGGCGAAAACCACGACAGCGCCCAATACAACCGTGAGAAACGAGCGACTCGGCTTCGTTTCTGGCGCGTCGAGGATAGGATCGGTTTCCGGCATAACCATTCATTCGAAGAATTGCGGCCGCTGTTCCCTCAGCGGCCAACCGTCAATCGCAGCGCGAGCGGCTCCGGCAGCTTGGCAGTGCGCATGCGTTCCTGAACTCTCTCGATGTCATAGGGAACGCGCCAGAATTCCACGACCTGGTGCTCCAAATCGGCGATAGCAAATCCGGCACGTGGATCTCCGTCACGAGGCTGCCCAATGGAACCCGGATTCAGCAGATAGCGCTTTCCCTCTTCAAGGCGAAGCGCACTGCGCTCTTCGCCGTCTCGCGGGTGAAGTTGCAGGACTTCCAGCAAATTATCCTGATAGGAGAACCCCCCCTGATGATGCGTGTGCCCGTAAAAAGTAACCGGCAAGGTGGAATCTAAAAGCCCTTCTAATGCTTGGGAAGGTGTGAATACGTATTCATCTTCGTCTTGAAAAGCGCCATGCACCAATACGACACCTTCCGCTTCTCGTGGCCCTTGCGGAAGCGCAGCAAGCCAATCCAGATTTTCGTTGGACAGTTGTGCGCGGCTCCAGTTCACTGCCGCTTTCGCCACGGGATTGAAATCTTCGGTGCCCATAAGATCGGTAACCGCTTTGTCATGGTTGCCGCGAATGGTGACTGCTCCGAGATTGCGAATTCGGGAAGTGACCTCGTTCGGATCGGGTCCATAGCCGACTACGTCGCCGAGGCACACTACGCGCTCCCAGCTTCCCTTCGCGGCGTCCATGGCCGCTTCTAGCGCCGTCAGATTTGCGTGGATATCACTAAGAACCAGCAGTCGCATCCTGCGTATCCGTATCGCGCTCAAGAGTATAGATGAACCAGTTAAGGTTGTATAAGCCAAAGTGTACCCGGAACCGCTTCCGAGCAATTTAGAAGCGAACAACTGTTAAAAAGAAAATGCAATTTCCCGCGAAACATTCGGGCGGTGCCCCTCGTCTATATGGATGCAGCCGTTTTATTGGCTGGACAGGGATGGCAAGAGATTAAATAAAAAGAACCCCGCGGTAGCAGCCGCGGGGCCATGACACATAGTCTTTCCGGCTCGTAGACCAGGAAGAAGAGGTGCCTTCCGCAAGAGGCTACTCTTTCGTCTACCTATGTGTCAACTCTCCCTTTCCGCTGCAGTCGCGGCTGACTCGCTCATCGAAAGGAAATGGCACATATGGCAAGTAAATCGATCCTCCGGATTATGGTCCTGTTGTCCGCGGTGGCAATCTCCGTTCCGGCGTTTGCTAAACCGGTGTCCAAGACTATCCCGATTAATCACCAAGTGCACGTTGGAAAGACGGATGTGAAAGCGGGAGAATATCGAGTCCTCATTGATGGCAATCACCTGACGCTTCAAAACGGAAAGAAAGTCGTTGCGGAATCCGACGGCCGCTGGGAAGAGCGCGACAAGAAATCCGACTACACGGAAATTCTCTCGAACGCTCAGGGCGAAGTGCTGGAGCTCCGGTTTGCAGGTCAAAAGAGCGCATTTGTTCTGGCTCAGTAAAGGGAGACCAAACAAAGTTGACTGATCCAACCCGAGGGAAGCTGACCACATTACAGCTTCCCTCCCTCGATCTTAATTAAGCTAAATATATTTTAAATTCTTTTCCAAGGTTCCCGCGGTCCACACCCATCGCTTCTCAACTCAACGAATCAACATACAATCGCCGTAACTGCAAAACCGGTACTTCTTTTCCACGGCATGGCGGTACGCCGCAAGAATATTTTCCCGGCCCGCAAAAGAGGAAACCAGCGCCAGGAGCGTCGACTTCGGCAAGTGGAAATTTGTCAGCAGGCTGTCCACGATCTGAAAAGAATACCCGGGCGTGATGAAGATTCTCGCGTCCGTTCTGCCTGGCGAGACTGCCTGCTCGCCGCCGGCTTGTGCGCTCTTCGCAGCAGCATCCTCCAAAGCCCGGACAACCGTGGTGCCTACCGCAAACACGGGGCGGCCCGACGTTTTTGCCCGGTTGATTTTCTCTGTCGTGGTGGCGCTGATTTCATACGATTCAGAGTGTATTTTGTGCTCTTCGAGATTCTCCGTATGGATTGGTTGAAACGTGCCCAGCCCCACATCCAGCGTCAACTCACAGAGTTTGCAACCGCGTGCGCGAATCGCTCCTAATATTTCCGGGGTAAAGTGCAAGCCAGCTGTAGGAGCAGCTACTGCGCCCGGTTTTTTTGCAAACACGGTCTGGTAACGTTCTCGATCGAAAATTTCGTCGGGCCGGTCTATATATGGTGGCAACGGAGTATGACCTAGCTGCTGAATCAATAAGCTCACGGGCCGGCCGTTCTTCGAAATGAACTGCACCGTGCGAATTCCCAATTCGCCGCGCTTTAGGATCTCGGCTTGCAATTCGCCTTCGCCAAACAGGATTCGTTCGCCACTTGGCAATTTTCTTCCGGGGCGCACCAGCGCCTCCCAAGTGTCTTCTTCAATTTTGCGGGTTAGAAAAACTTCCACTCGCCCGTGGAGGTGCTCCGCTCGCGATTTGCGGGATGGCTGCTGCGAGAACACGCCGGCTCGGCGCCCAAAGAGACGAGCGGGAAGAACTCGCGCATTGTTGAGAACAACGAGTTCGTCACCTTTTAGAAGTTCCGGCAAGTCGCGAAAAAATCGGTCTTGCCATTTCCCGGTGCCGCGATCGAGAAGCAGAAGGCGCGAAGAGTCTCGACGTTTGAGCGGCCGCTGCGCGATCCGTTCTGCCGGCAAATCGTAGTCGAAATCGTCGACGCGCATTGCTTTCAACTATAACAAAGCAGAAGAGCTTTGGCTGGAATGGCGCAAGAAAAACCGCAAAGATTGCTTCGGAGGGAATTCTTTAAATAACTCCGAACATACTTGTAAGTATCGTTTTGTCAACAACATAATGACGACAAATCGATACTAAGGAAATAGTTGACATTACTGCGCTCATGTTTTATGATGCGTTTGACATCACCGTAAAGGAGATTTTTCATGAAAGCAGCTATCAACCGTTTTGAACCTTTCCGCGGAACTTCCCTGCAGGATCATATCAATCGTCTCTTCAACGAGGCCTGGGAACGCAACCCGCAGGATGCCAGCCTGACCACTTGGGCTCCGGCCGTCGATATCTATGAGACCGAGCACGAACTGGTTGTCAAGGCCGACATCCCGGATATCAAGCCAGAGGAACTCGACGTTCGCGTCGAGAACAACATCCTCACGATTCGCGGTGAGCGTAAATTCGAGAAGAAAGTGAACGAAGACAACTACCTGCGCGTGGAGCGTACCTATGGCGCTTTCACCCGCAGCTTCTCTCTTGCGACCACCGTGAATAGCGAAGCGATCAAAGCCGACTACAAGAACGGCGTTTTGACGTTGAGCATTCCGAAGCGTGAGGAAGCCAAGCCGAAGCAGATCAAAGTCAACGTGGAAGCTCCGGCGATGGCATCCGCCGCTGGCCGATAAGGGGCTGAACGGCGAAACGCCGTGGGATAGCATAGGGGGGCTGGCATTGAGCCGGCCCCTTTTTTTTGAAGCCATTTTTGTGTGAGGAAAAAATGTTGCGATTCGAAAAAATGACCGTGAAGGCCCAGGAGGCCATTCAACAGGCGCAGGAAATTGCCGCCAGCCACGAGAACCAGTCGGTTGAGCCAGTGCATTTGCTTTCGGCGCTCGTTCAGCAAGTGGACGGCGTGGTACCGCCGTTGCTGGCACGCTTGGGTATTCGTACCGAACTTCTTTCACAGGAAATCGCACGTGAACTTGCGCGTCTGCCAAAAGTTCAGGGCTTTGCCCAGCAGAATATGAGCAGGTCATTGAACGATGTGCTCGAACGCTCTTTCCAGGAAGCCACGAATTTCAAGGATGCGTATGTCTCGACCGAGCATCTCTTTCTATCGATTGCGGGCGAATATCGCGACCCCGCGGGTCGTTTGCTGAAAAAGAATGGCGCATCGCATGAAGCGATCCTTCAGGCGCTTGCCGGAGTACGCGGCAGCCAGCGAGTTACTTCGCAGAATCCCGAAGCCACCTACGCTTCGCTTGAGAAATATGCGCGCGACCTCACCGAACTGGCCCGCCGCTCCAAACTCGATCCGGTAATCGGCCGCGACGAAGAGATACGCCGCGTCATGCAGATTCTTGCACGGCGCACCAAGAACAATCCGGTGCTGATCGGGGAACCGGGTGTCGGCAAAACTGCGATCGTCGAAGGACTCGCGCAACGCATTATTTCCGGCGACGTGCCTGACGTGCTGAAAACCAAACGGCTCGTGGCTCTGGATCTGGCCGCGCTGGTAGCGGGCGCAAAGTATCGCGGTGAATTTGAAGATCGCCTGAAAGCGGTCTTGAAAGAGATTTCCGAAGCCGAGGGCCAGATCATTCTTTTCATCGACGAATTGCATACCCTCGTGGGCGCAGGTGCCGCCGAAGGCGCGATGGACGCTTCCAACATGCTGAAGCCGGCGCTGGCTCGCGGCGAGTTGCGTGCGATTGGCGCTACAACGCTGAACGAATACAAGAAATACATCGAAAAGGATCCCGCGCTGGAACGCCGCTTCCAGCCGGTGCTAGTGGAGGAGCCTACGGTCGAAGACACCATCGCGATCCTGCGCGGCTTGAAGGACCGCTATGAAGTCCATCACGGCGTACGCATCAAGGATGCGGCCATTCTTGCCGCCGCGACGCTTTCGCACCGCTACATTTCGGATCGCTTTCTGCCGGACAAGGCTATCGACCTGATCGACGAGGCAGCCGCCAGCTTGCGCATGCAGATTGATTCCCTGCCAACGGAAATCGACGAAATCGAGCGGCGCATTCTGCAGCTGGAAATCGAGCGGCAATCTCTTTTGAAGGAGTCCGACGCTCACTCCGTGGAACGCCGCAAGGAGTTGGAAAAAGAATTGGCACGCCTTCGCGAGGATTCCAGCGGCCGGAAGGCACGCTGGCAAGCGGAGAAGGAAGCTATTTCGAAAGTTCGCAAGTTGAAGGAACAGATCGAACAACTCAAGGCGGAGGAACAACGCTATGAGCGCGCCGGAGAACTCGCCAAGGTTGCCGAGATTCGCTACGGAAAGATTGCGCAAGTAGAAGCGGCGATGAAGCAGGCGCAGGAACGCTTCAATTCCATGCAAACTGGTGCGCGTATGTTGAAGGAAGAGGTTGACGAAGAAGACATTGCCAAGCTCGTTGCCAAGTGGACAGGCATTCCGGTGGGTCGATTGCTCGAAGGCGAAGCGCAAAAACTTGTGCACATGGAAGCGCGCCTGCGGCAGCGCGTGGTCGGGCAGGATGATGCTCTCGCACGGGTGGCCAACGCGGTTCGCCGAAGCCGTGCGGGACTTTCGGACGCCAAGCGCCCGATTGGCTCCTTCATTTTCCTGGGGCCGACCGGCGTGGGTAAAACCGAACTTGCCCGCGCCCTGGCAGAATTTCTGTTCGATGATGAAAAGCTGATGATTCGTATCGACATGTCCGAGTACATGGAAAAGCACACGGTTTCCCGGCTGATCGGCGCTCCACCGGGCTATGTGGGCTATGAAGAAGGCGGGCAACTCACCGAACAGGTTCGCCGCCATCCTTACTCGGTGGTGCTGTTCGACGAAATCGAGAAGGCGCATCCTGAGGTGTTCAACGTTCTGCTGCAGATTCTGGAAGACGGGCGATTGACGGACGGCAAGGGCCGCACCGTGGATTTTCGCAACGCAGTGCTAGTAATGACCAGCAACGTTGGCTCGACGGCAATTTTCGAGCTTTCGGCGAAGGATCCGGAACTCGCGCGCAAGGAAGCGATGGAAGCGCTTCGGGCGTCGTTCCGGCCGGAATTCATCAACCGCATCGATGAGATCGTGATTTTCAACCCGCTCGGCAAGGAGCAACTGGAGCGAATCGTAGTCCTGTTGCTGAAGAGCGTGGAGAAACTGTTGTCGGAACGCAAGATCACGCTGGAGCTGACGCCAGCGGCGAACGCCCTGCTGCTGAGCGAAGGCTACGACCCCGCGTACGGAGCCCGGCCGCTGCGCCGCACCATCCAGCGAATGATTCAGGATCCGCTGGCGATGCAGATACTGGAAGGTGCCATCCTGCCTGGCGATCACGTTCGCGTGGATCGTGATGGACAGAAAGATGCGATGCGATTCGAGCGCGTGCCGGCAAAAACGCCGGCAGCAGCGGCGAAGAGTTAAATAAATGGGAGCGGTGAGAGAAACGCGTCGGCTTGACGCTCACTTTTCCGCTCCCTAGACTGAAATTCCGTCGGCATTGGTTATTTGTGATTCGGAAGAAGGGAAAGTTATGAAAATTCTGCGTACGGGCGTAATTTTGATTGTGATGAGCATAGTGCTCGTCGCTGCCGGCGGAGCCATCGGCGGGCGAGGCGGCTTGCAGATCGGTCTGGTCATTGCCGTGGTCATGAACTTTGTTTCTTACTTTTTCTCAGACAAGATTGCATTGAAGTCCAGCGGCGCACAGCCCGTTTCTCGAGAGCAGCTCCCTCGCTTGTATGACGTAATGGAGCGCCTGGCGGCGAAAGCCAACATTCCCGTGCCGGCCCTCTATGTTGTTCCCGATGCGGCCCCCAATGCATTTGCGACAGGACGGAATCCAAAGCATGCTTCGGTTGCGGTCACACAGGGATTGTTGCAGATCATGACTGACGACGAACTCGAAGGCGTCATCGCCCACGAACTCTCTCATGTTCGAAACTACGACATTTTGACCAGTTCGATTGCCGCCACTATCGCCGGTGCCATCACCTACATGGCGCAAATGGGAAAGTGGGCGATGATCTTCGGCGGCATGGGTGGAAGCACTCGTGATGATGATCGCGGTGGCGGAGGACTCTCGGCCTTGCTCATGATTTTCCTGGCGCCTTTCGCGGCTCTGCTGCTGCAACTTTTCCTCTCGCGCACGCGCGAGTACGCGGCCGATGCAACGGGCGTGAAGATGGTCGGCAGCACCGATGGTTTGATCAGCGCGCTTCAGAAACTGGGTGCCTACAACAAGCGCATCCCAACGTCCGCCATTTCTCCCTCGACCTCTTCTCTGTGCATCGTCAAACCGTTTTTCGGGCAGGGAACTCTTTCCTCCCTGTTCAGTACTCATCCCCCGCTCGAGGACCGCATCGCGGTACTCCGACAAATGCTTTTGCACTAGTTTTTCGAATCGCCTGAAACTCCCAATCAAGGCAGGCAACGTTCACGGAGCGGTAAACATTTCCGAATCCAGCAGCGCTGTGGAGTTTCCTGCTTGCGTGTTGGTGAAACGAACTTATTTAGAATCAAAAAGTTGCCAATAAGAAGTCCTTGCTCCAACTTTGGCGCACAAAATGCACCTAATCGGAGCGTCAGTTTGCTTTTTTAGGTTTTGGTACTGAGGGCGGTCTGCATGACTTGTCGGGATACTATTCATTTGATTTGCATGTACTTAGAAGGAAAGCTTTCGGCTGGCGTCCAGAGTGAGATTGAACGCCACCTTCACGCGTGCGGCGATTGCCGGCTGGTTTTGAATGCGGCAACGACAACGCTTGATCGCTATTTTGGAGCCAATCGCGCGGCTGCGGATCCCAAAGCCGCTTGACATCATCCAGTAAGCCTATTCTGCTCTACTACTTCTAATCGGATCCAAGGCTTCTCTCCTTCCCATTAAAAACAAGTGAGCTACAGCTATTTCAATTCTAACCTGAGGTAAAAACCTGAAAAAATTACCGGTACAAGAAGTTGCATGTAATCCTTACTCGTACTAGTACGTATAAAAGGACCTCCATTTCACCCTCATACTTGAACCAATAGGCTTTCCTTTCAACGAGTTGAAACAGTGCCCGAACTCGGGTCCGATCTGGCGATGTGGTTGCCCATTTCCAAGAGTACTGGGGCACTGATAGCCCAAAGGAGATGAATTCAATGACTGAGTACCAAGAAACTCGGATAGAGACGGCAACACCGCGCTGGGTGGGCCTGGCGATCGCCGCGCTTGGTGGGATTTCGCTGCTCGGGATCGCTATGGGGTGGAGCGCGCTTAGCAGGAGCAACGCAATCGAGCAGTCGACGCAGGCTTCTTTGAAGCAGCAGAACGAGGCGCTGACGCAACGATTAACTAAGGAAGAAGACCAGAATCAGCAGTTGCAGAGCGACTTGAAAGTGGTCACGGGTAAGCTGAATGTGACTCAGGAAGACTTGGCGAAGGCGCGCAAGCAGTCCAGCGCGGCAGCTGCCAACTACGGAAAAAAACTTAGCGGTATCGAATCGAACGTCAAGGAAGTCAACACCCAATTGGCCACCAAGGCGAGCAGTGAAGACGTGACCAAGCTTAACGGCGACGTGACGGGCGTGAAGAACGATCTCGACGTGACGAAGGCCAAGCTGGAACGCGCCACAGGCGACATGGGCGTGATGAGCGGCTTGATTGCTCGCAACCATGATGACGTGGAAGAACTAAAGCGCCGCGGCGACCGCAACTACTATGAGTTCACTTTGCAGAAATCCAAGACCCCTGAAAAGGTTGGACCGGTTCAGATCTCTCTGAACAAGACTGACCAAAAGCGATCCAAGTACACCATGACAGTTCTGGCGGACGATCGCTCCATCGAGAAGAAGGACAAGACCGCAGGCGAGCCGGTGCAATTCTACGTGAAGGGCAGCGCACACGCCGCTCCTTACGAACTGGTGGTCTTCGACGTTACCAAGAACCAGGTGACTGGATATCTTTCGACGCCGAAAACCGCCGGTGGAACCACGGCAGCCAGCAACGGCACCGCACAGTAAGGAACTACGTTTCTTGCTGGATTTTATTTTTCTTGAGAGTGCAACCTAAGAGGGAGGAGCCAGGATCCTCCCTCTTTTTTTGCGCCGTACCGGGCAGCTGACCCGCTCCCGGAACCACACGGACGCTGGACAGTTGCAAAAGACTGTGCCAATCTTATGGCTGTTCCGACGGGGATATTGCAAATCATTTAGGGGGAGAAGCAAATGAAAGCAAAACTCACAGTTGGTTTGGCCTTTACTCTTTGCGCGGCGGCAATCGCTTTTGCGTCCGACGGGAGCTGGACTGGCTACATTTCGGATAGCCAATGCGGCGCGAAGGGTGCAGACGGAAAGCACGCCGATTGTGCCGCCAAGTGCGTAAAGGAACACGGCGCAAAGTATGTTTTCGTCAATGACGCAGACAAGAAAGTCTACACTGTGGCAGACCAAGACAAGGTTGCCGCTCACGCAGGACATCACGTCACCGTGACGGGCAGCACTTCCGGCGATGCGCTCAAGGTCGACTCCGTCTCCATGGCCAAGTAAGTCATTACAGCAAAATATTTCAATGGGCAGGATTGTTTCCTGCCCATTTTCTATTGCACCGGCTGCAATTTCCGCTACGATAACGTTCTCGACCATGTCCACGACTCTCCTCCACGTAAAGTGCGCATTTACTCCCGCTGGCGAAATTAGTGATGCCGGAATTCTGTTCCGCGACGGCGTCATTGAAGCAATCGGACCGCGGGATAGCCACTCCCTACCGGCGGGCGGACAGGAAGTCCAGGCGATGGACAAATTCGCGGCCCCGGGGTTTATCGACGTGCACATTCATGGGGCGGGTGGCCACGATGTCATGGAAGGCACGGATTCCGCCCTCACGACTGTCTCCAGAACGATCGCTGCGCATGGCACTACTTCTTTTGTCGCTACAACGGTGACAGCCGATCCCGATGCGATCTGCAAGGGAGCCGAAGGGATATCTCGCTATATCGGAACTCAGCGAGTAACGGGCGACACCCGCGCGGAAGCCCTGGGCATTCACTTTGAAGGACCATTCATCAGCCCAATTCGGCGGGGCGTTCATCCGCCGCAATTTATTCATCAGCCTTCGGCGGAGTTGCTGGCGAGATTTGTCGAGGCTGCCGGCGGCCATGCCCAGATGATTACCATGGCGCCGGAACTGATAGGCGCCATGCCCTGCATTGATGCGGCTCATAAATCCGGAATCATCGTCGGCATCGGCCACACGGACGCGACGTATGAACAAACGCGCGCAGCCTTTGCGCGAGGCGCGCGTCATGCCATTCACGTCTACAACGCGATGCGCCCTTTTTCTCATCGAGACTCCGGAGTCATCGGCGCGGTGCTCACCACGCCAGAGATAACTGCAGAGCTTATTGCGGACGGAGTCCATGTCGAGGAGACGGCCATGCGTCTGCTTCTACAAGCCAAAGGCGCGGAAGGCGTGATCCTAATCAGCGACGGTACGTCCGCTACGGGCATGCCGGACGGAAAATATTTTCTTGGTGGTTTGGAAGTGATGGTAAGCGGAGGGGTGTGCCGCGATGCGGAAGGGCGGCTGGCGGGCAGCACTTTGACGCTGGACCGGGCGCTGCGCAACATCGTGAATCTTGGCACTTCACTGGCAGACGCGCTGCACATGTTGACCTTTAATCCCGCCAAATTGCTGGGCATTGAATTCAAGAAGGGTGCGCTACGAACCGGCGCCGATGCTGATATTATCCTGCTCGACGAAGGGTTGAACGTTACAAACGTCTGGACCCGCGGGATGTCACAACGACCTTCTTGATGCAACTTGCTCGCAAAAACTTGTCGTTGTCATCCTGAGGAATACGTCGTGTGCGCTTCGATCCCAACGAAGATACACCGGAAGATTTCACAGCGGAGACTCTTCGTCGGCCCTTATTGGATCATCTTGGAATGACAACAAAGGCTCGGGATTTGGAACGAGGCGGTCGTTGCAGATTATTCGTTCAGCGGGATTTTCAATTCATCGGCAAGTTTCTGTGCGCTGAACGGGCTGCAGGAGAAATAGCGGCCGCCGACTTTCAATGTTGGTACTTTTCGCTTGCCATGGTTGGCGAGGATCACGATTTCTTCGCTGGCTTCATCTTCTTCAATATTCACTTCCTCAAATGCGAGTCCGCGCTCTTTCAGAAAGGACTTGACGCGTCGGCAATCCGGGCACCAGCCAGTGCTGTACACAGTAATTTCTTCCATGCAGAGCTCCACGGATGAGATGAGTTAGAGAATGCCGGCATTATCCGCCGGTTTACCGCTACGATATCCCTTGCTGGGCTACAGGCACGCCTTTATATTTGCGGGCAATCTGGATGCGGATCACCGCCCGCTGCAGGGCGACCGAGGCGCGATCCCAGTCGATATTCGTATCGTTCGATGCCAGGCGTTTCTGTGCGCGGGCCAGGGCGGATTCGGCGCGAGCGAGGTCAATTTCGTGCGCGCGCTCCGCAGTTTCCGCCAGTACAGTAACGCGGTCGGGAAGCACTTCTGCAAAGCCTCCGAGAATCGACAGTGGGACCGGTTGTCCATTCGCCGCTGAGGCGATAGTGCATTTCGCCGATTTCCCAGTTCGGTGATCAGTGGCGCGTGACACGGCAGAATTCCCAGCTCACCATCAAGACCGGGAATCGTGACTTCCACCACAGTTTCCTGAAGCAGTTGCCGCTCGGGCGTCACCACGATCAGTTGTATCGAATCCGGAAGCATCATTTATCTCGTTAGCAGTTCTTACACGCCCGCCTTCATCTTTTCGGCCTTTTCGTGCACTTCATCGATGGTGCCCGACCATGTAAAACGCCTGCTCCGGAATTTCGTCGTATTTTCCTTCCACGATTTCCTTGAAGCTGCGTACAGTGTCCGCAATCTTGACGTACTTGCCTTCGAGGCCGGTGAATTGCGCGGCGACGTACATCGGCTGCGAGAGGAATTTCTCGATGCGCCGCGCGCGTGCCACGGTGCGCTTGTCTTCATCGGAAAGTTCTTCGATACCCAGAATCGCGATGATGTCCTGCAAATCCTTGTAGCGCTGCAAAACGGATTTGACGGAGCGCGCCACGGCATAGTGCTCTTGCCCGACGACGCGCGGGTCTAAAATGCGCGAATAGCTGGCCAGTGGATCGACGGCGGGATAAATTCCGCGTTCCACGATCTGACGGCTGAGGTTCGTGGTGGCGTCGAGGTGCGTAAATGTCGCGGCCGGCGCGGGATCGGTGTAATCGTCGGCAGGGACGTAAATCGCTTGCACGGAAGTGATCGACCCGGACTTCGTGGAGGTGATGCGCTCCTGCAATTCGCCAATTTCGGTGTTGAGGTTCGGCTGGTAACCGACGGCGGAGGGCATGCGGCCGAGCAACGCGGATACTTCGGAACCCGCTTGTACAAAGCGGAAAATATTGTCGATGAAGAGTAGCACGTCGAGGTGTTCGACGTCGCGGAAATATTCCGCCACGGTCAGCCCAGTAAGGCCGACGCGCAAACGCGCTCCGGGCGGCTCGGTCATCTGACCGTAGATCAACGCCGCACGCGATTTTTCGGAGTTGCCCGGAACAACGACGCCGGATTCCTGGAATTCCAGCCAGAGGTCGTTTCCTTCGCGGGTACGTTCTCCCACTCCCGCGAAAACCGAAACGCCGCCATGCTGCATGGCCACGTTGTGGATCAATTCCTGAATCAAAACCGTCTTACCTACGCCCGCACCGCCGAATAGTCCAATTTTTCCGCCTTTCAAGAAGGGTTGAATCAGGTCGACAACTTTGATGCCGGTCTCGAACATTTCCTGCGTCGTGGATTGTTCATCCAGTTTCGGCGCCGGCCGGTGAATTGAATAGTTGTTTGCGCTGGTCAACGGGCCAAGTTGGTCTACCGGCTTGCCCAGCACATTCATCACGCGGCCGAGCGTCGGGCGTCCCACCGGCACGGTGATTGAGGCGCCGGTATCAAACGCCTTCATCCCACGGACAATTCCGTCGGTCGGCTCCATGGCCACCGCGCGCACGCGCCCTTCGCCCAAGTGCTGCTGCACTTCCGCCGTCACGTCCAGCGGCTCCGGAGAGTTGAAACCCTCGCTCGTCACCCGCACCGCGTTGAAAATCGCCGGCAAATGGCCGGCATCAAATTGAACGTCCAGCACAGGTCCAATGACCTGAACCACATGTCCGACCGCTGCGTATTTCTCCGCCATCATTCACTCCTCAAATTCCAGTTTCGCGCGCCTTCCAATCGTCCGGCAACGAGCCGTGGACTCTATGCCGTATTCTGCGACCCGCTCACAATTTCAATAATTTCCTTGGTGATCGCCGCCTGCCGCACTTTGTTCATGTGCAGGGTCAGCCCTTCGATTACTTCGCCCGCATTTTTTGTGGCCGCCTCCATGGCCGTCATTCGCGCAGCATGCTCTGCCGCGGAAGATTCCAGCAACGCGCGTAACACTTGCGTCTCGAGATATTTCGGCAAAAGGCGAGACAGAATCTGTTGCTCCGGCTGCTCGTAGATGTAATCGATCTGCGTTTCGGCCTTCTGTTCAGTGCTTTCGCTCTCCATCGCTTCCACGGGCAAAAGTTTCTGTACGGTCAGCTCCGCGGACACCACATTGTGAAATTCGCTGAACACCATGTAGACCGCGTCAATCTTGTCCTGGACATAAAGTTCGCTCACCAAACTGGCAATTTCGCGCGCTACTCCAAAATCCACGCGCGCCAGCACGTTGACATATTCACCGGCAAACTCGAACCCCGCCTTGCGCAACGCGTCGCGGCTCTTCTTACCCACCGGGATGGTAACAAACTTTTTTCCTTGTTTAGCGCGTACAAACTCCGCCGCCTTCCGCAAAATATTCGAATTGAAGGCGCCCGCCAGTCCACGTTCGCCGGCCAACACCAGTACCAGGATTCGCTCTTCGGGGCGCTTCGCCAGCAAGGGGTGTTGCGGCGATTCGATGCGCGCCATCGTCGAGCGAAGTACGCGCAGCAATTCTTTCGCGTAGGGCCGCGCCGCCAGCGCCGCTTCCTGCGCGCGCCGCAACCGCGCTGCCGATACGAACTTCATCGCGCGGGTAATCTGCTGGGTGTTCCTCACCGAGCGGATGCGTCGCCGAAAATCGAGTAATGTGGCCATGTTCTCTGTTTAGGAAGCGTTCGCACCTGCGGCGGCTGCCATCGTCGCCGTGAAGCGCTCCTTGAACGTGTCGACGGCTTTCTTGATGTTAGCTTTGATGCCGTCGTCGAGAGCTTTCTTCTCCGCGATCTCTTTCAGGATCGTTGCGTAGTTCGTTTCGACAAATTGCAGAAATTCCTTTTCGAAGCGCCGCACTTCGTTCACCGGAATCGTGTCGAGAGGGCCGCTGGTGGCCACGTACAACGCCAGAACCTGCTGCTGCACGGAGAGCGGCGCGTATTGATCTTGCTTCAAAACTTCCGTCAACCGCTGCCCGCGCGCCAATTGCGCTTGCGTGGCTTTGTCCAACTGCTCTGCGCCAAACTGAGCGAACGCCGCTAGTTCGCGGAACTGCGCCATGTCCAGCCGCAACGTTCCTGCCACCTGCCGCATGGCTTTGATCTGGGCGTTACCGCCGACGCGGCTCACCGAAATACCTACGTTGATCGCTGGGCGAATACCCGCGTTGAATAGGTCCGACTCCAGGTAAATCTGCCCGTCGGTAATCGAAATTACGTTCGTTGGAATGTACGCCGAAACGTCGCCAGCCTGCGTTTCAATGACCGGCAACGAAGTCAGCGAGCCCGCTCCCAGCTTGTCGTTCAACTTCGCCGCGCGTTCCAACAACCGGGAGTGCAGATAGAAAACGTCGCCTGGGAACGCTTCGCGTCCGGGCGGCCGGCGCAGCAACAGCGAAATTTCGCGATACGCTTGCGCGTGCTTCGAAAGGTCATCGTAGAACGTCACGGCGTGGCGCTTGTTGTCGCGGAAGAATTCACCCATGGCGCAAGCGGCATACGGCGCGATGTATTGCAGCGAAGCAGGCTCCGCCGCCGAAGACGCCACGATGATGGTGTAGTCCATGGCCCCGGCATCGGTCAGCACCTTCACCACCTGCGCAATCGTCGAGCGCTTCTGCCCGATGGCGCAGTAGATGCAAATCATGTCGCTGCCCTTTTGGTTGATGATGGTGTCCAGAATGACGGCGGTCTTGCCGGTCTGCCGGTCGCCGATGATCAGCTCGCGCTGTCCTCGGCCGATGGGAATCATGGAGTCGATGGCCTTGATGCCGGTCTGCAGCGGTTCACGAACCGGTTGCCGGTCCAAAACGCCCGGCGCAATTCGTTCCAGCGGGTTGCGCAGCTTCGTTGCAATGGGCCCCTTATCATCCAGCGGCTCGCCCAGGGGATTCACCACGCGGCCAACCAATTCCTGTCCGACCGGCACAGACATAATCGTGTTGGTCCGGCGGACGATATCGCCTTCTTTCAACTCCGACGATTCACCCAGCAGCACTACACCAACTTCCTCTTCTTCCAGGTTCAGCGCCAGGCCAAAAATGTTGTGGGGAAAGGAGAGCATCTCGCCGGCCATGGCTTTCTGCAGCCCGTGCACGCGCGCAATGCCGTCGCCGACGCTGATGATTGCGCCAACTTCATCGACGGAAACAGTCTGTTCGTAATTGGCGATCTGCTCTCGCAGTATCTTGCTGATTTCGTCCGCTTTGATGTTTGCCATGCCTACTCCGTTACCGAATTCCGTGTTATTCCGCTGCCAGCCGGGCGCGCATTTGGTTTAAACGGTTCTGCAACGAACCGTCATAGATGGTGTCTCCGATCCGCACCAGCGCGCCGCCCAACAGTGTTGCGTCCTGCGAATACTTTGCCTGAATCTTCTTTCCCGTTAATTCTTCAAAGGTCTGCTGCAATCGCGCCTTCTGTGCCTCGTTCAAGGCAGTCGCGGAAACCACGTGGGCCTCAGCCACTCCCTGCCGCTGTTGCAGGACCAGTTGCAGAGCTTCCAGCATCTGTGGCAGCAGCGTGGTGCGCTGGTTGTCCACCATGATGAACAGAAAATTGCGGATGATTTTACTGGCGCCCAAGCGTGCCGCCAGTTTTTCGATCACGCCATGCTTGGCTTCGCGATCCACTGCCGGGCTAGCCAGAAAATTCCGCAATTCCGCGGATTCCTGGTAAGCGTTATTGAAGTCCGAAAGCAGCTTTACCACGGGCTCGGCCGCGCCCTGCTGCAGAGCGATATCCGCCAGCGCATTCGCGTATTGCAGTGGCGCCGATCTCAATTCGGCCTCCCCTGTAGGCTCTGTACAAAATTATCGATCAAGGCGTCTTGCACGGCGGGCGTCATCTGTTGAGCTACCAGCGATTCCGCTTTATCCACGGACAGCTTCGCGGCGAGTTCTTTCAATTCCAGGCGCGCCGCGCGCTCCGCCGCCGCGATTTCCGCTCTGCCAGCGGCATCAATTTTGTCGGCGTCCCCGCGAGTCGCGTAGCGCAGCCGTTCAACTTCCGTCGCTGCGTCTTTCAACGCCATGTCGCGGAATGCGGCTACTTCCTGCTCCAGCGAAGCCAGCTTCGCTGCGGCTTCTTTCAACTGCCGGTCTGCTTCCGCTTTTGCCGCTGCCGCTTTCCCAATCGCTTCGCTGATTAGATCGGACTTCTTGCGGAACGCCGGTGGCAGCAGTTTGCCGAATACCCAATAGAGCAGCCCCGCAAGGATGACGAAGTGGATCCACTTGAAGATCAATTCGACGTGTGATTCTGCGGCGTTTCCGCCCTCTTCGGCGCGCAGGGCGCTCGCCATCACAAGGTAAAGCACAGACAATAATGCCATGAAATAAGTTTTCGCTCTGCGGTTCATCGCGCCTCTCTTTCCGGACTTGGCGGCGTCTGCAGAATTCTCCGGGTAATTTCAGCCGCTAGTTGAGTCGTTGTCGCTTCCAATTCCTTCTTTGCGCTGGCGAACTCGCCAGCTACGCGTTCCTTGGCGGAATTCACTTCCGCCGTCGCCTTGGTTCGCGCTTCCTTGAGGAACGCGGCGCGCTCATCCAGCAACCTCCTGCGCTCGGCTTCCTGCTCCGCGTACACCTTTGCACGCGCCTGCTTCAGAGCTTCTTGGTATTGTTTGATTTTCTCGGCGGCGGCGGATTGTGCGGCTTCGGCGGCCTTTTGCGCGCCCTGGGTGCGGGCATCGCGCTCCGCCATCACTTTTAGTAAGGGGCGGAAAAAGACGGAACGCATGATTGCGTAGAAAAGAAGAACGATCAGGGCTACAGGCACAGCCCGAAGGAACAGTTCTCCAATTTGGTGAACCAAATCTGACATGGGATTGTTTCGCCTAAAAATTCCAGGTTAGCAGCCACGCCGTTTCCCCGACCCGGTAGGAGCATACGGTGGGCTCAGTGCTGCCACTCAGAATAATTAGTTATAGCATTCGCCGCGACTTTCCGTCAACGAAGGCAAATCTTGCCAAGTGGTAGAAATGATCGAGTTTCTGGGGCGCGGAGCGGCCAGAAATCGACCAAATCTCGCTATACTCATTCCTTACGATCTCCCTTCAACATGTTGTAAAGGCAGGCTCATGAGTAAATCCTGGCAAACCAAGTTGATCCATTCTGACGTGAAGATTCCGCAAGGTTACAAATCGCTCGCTACGCCAACGTATCGCGGCTCGACCGCCGTTTTTACTTCTTCCTCGGCCGTTCGCGACACTTGGGATCAGCAGCGCGTTGGCTACACCTATGGTCTCTACGGGACGCCTACCGTGCTTGAACTCGCCGCTCGCATCTGCGAACTCGAGTCCGGCATGCACACCATTCTCACTCCCGGCGGCCAGGCCGCCATTTCTCTGATCGATCTCGCGCTGCTCCAGGCCGGCGACCACATTCTTGTGCCCGCCAGCGTCTATTATCCCAATCGCCAGCTTGCGACCAGGTTGCTTTTCCGCTTCGGCATCGCCACCACATTCTACGAACCGTCGGTTGGCTCTGATATCACCGCGCTCTTTCAGGAAAATACACGGCTGGTATGGTGTGAAAGTCCCGGCTCCATCACCATGGAGGTGCAAGATCTTCCGGCGATCGTTGCTGCCGCGCACGCGCGAAACATCCTCGTCGCGCTCGACAACACCTGGTCCGCGGGAGTGCTGCTCGACGCTTTCCACCACGGAGTGGACGTCACCATGCAGGCGGTCACCAAATATATCGGCGGTCACAGTGATCTGCTCCTCGGCTCCGTCACCGTGCGGGACCATTCTCTCTACATAAGGCTCGGAGGCGCACAGCAGAACCTCGGGCTCGCCGTTTCGCCCGACGATTGCAGCCTGGCGCTCCGCGGATTGCAGACGCTGGCCGTTCGCCTGTCGCACATCGAAACTTCCGCGCTGGCCATTGCCAAATGGCTCACAAAGCGCCCGGAAATCGATCGCGTCCTCCATCCTGCGTTTGAATCCTGCCCGGGACACGAATTTTGGAAGCGCGATTTCCTCGGCTCGTCTGGCGTGTTTTCCATTGTCTTCAAACCCGGCCCGACACAGGAGCAGGTGTACGCGTTCGTAGATGCGCTGAAACTTTTCAAAGTGGGTTACAGCTGGGCGGGAGTCACCAGCCTCGCCGTGGCTTACAACATCAGCCGCATGCCCGGGCGGCCTCCTTACGAGCACCGCATCGTGCGCCTCAACATCGGCCTGGAGTCTACAGCGGACTTGATCGCCGATCTTGATCAAGCGCTAAAGACGCTGGCGTGAATCATCAAAAACCACGCCATCCGCAACGACGCAGTGTGTCATGCCATGAAACAAACAATTGTCATGCTGAAGCGCGGAGTCGTCTGTTGCGCCGAAGCATCGCTACCGCTGAATCTAGCAAAACGGGACAGTTGAAGTCCTTCGACTTCGCGACCCTGGCGCGCCAAACTTCGGCGCGATAGAAAAAGCCGGGCCGCTCTGCTAAGGATGACAGTGGGGCTGGCTTTTTAACAAACATGAGCGGAAATGGAATGTTGGCTTGGATAAATGGCCAGAACTAAACCGTCGAGAATGCTCAGTACTCCAGTTCCGCGTTCGTCGCGTCATACACATAGCGAAAGGTCACGGGTGAGGCATTTTTCTTTCCTGTGACCAGGTGCACTTCCTCAAAAAGCTGCAACCCGTCTTCGGAAAGTTCATACGTGCGGGTCAGCGTTCCGTTCTTTTCGAGCTTTTCATCCGTCACCAATTTAGCGCCATCCCAGCGGGCCACAATCATCTGCATATTCGGGTCGCTCGGCTTATCGGGCAGCTTCCCGTCGGTGTAGAACACCATTTTCTTATCCTGATCACCGGTCAGTTCGACCAGTGGTGCCTTCGGATCCCGCTGCACCAGGTGCACGCGAATCGAAGGATCAATCAGCGATTGCACTTTTTCGTATGCCGCGTTCGGATCGCTTTGTGGGTCAGTGTTCCCGTTCGGGTTTCGGTGGCCGCCATATGGGCCACCCATTCCTCCGCCGCCGGGCCAGCCCACCTGCGGGCCTGAAGTGTTGCGGTGATTGTCATTTTTGGCGTTGGCCTGGCGCATCTTGCTGCGCGGATCGTCACTATCTTCGCGATTCAATTTCCAGTCGCCCATGATGGTCTTGCGGGGAGGGATTTTTTTTACCGGTGGAGGCTGGGGAGCGTTAGATGATACCGACGACGGTGAGGGCTGAAGCGGGCCTGGGGGCGCTTGAGCGGAAACCATTCCCGCAGTCAATAATCCACAACCGCTCAACAATAGAACAGCACTGATCTTTGGCATTTTAGATCTGCCTTCCTGCGCCGATGTTTGTTCCATAGGCACTTCTGCCCGTGTGGAATTATTGCACTCACCCTACATGCACAGCCAGGAGCGGATGTGCCACTGTCCTGCATCTTGTGATTCGCCGCGCCCGCCAAAGGCTGCTTACGTGTTCGAAGCGAAGCCCCCTACAGCAGCCACCGATCCAGGTCGCTCGCTCGTTCCAGGAGCGTCACCGAGCCTAGCTCGCGAAACTGAATGGCACGCTGTCTGAAATCGTACGACGATTTCGGAAGTATCGCCATGAACGGCACGCTTGCGGCCCGCGCCGCGAGGGCGTCATCAATATTGTCGCCCAAATATAGAGCACTTTTCGGGTCGCGCTTGCCCAGTATGGTGTGAAGCCCGTCCGGATGCGGCTTTTTCCGCGCATCGTCCATGGTAATGACGGTGCGAAAACTCTTCGCGGCGGGCCATCTCTCAAACGTATAGGTGAACTCCTGGCGGGTTCGCCCCGTGAATAGGTTCAGTTCCCGGCGCTTGGCCCACTTCTGGATCAGCCTCGGCGTTACCAGCAACTTCTCTTTTTGCACGTTGCCGGGTTTGCCATTCCTGCCCCAATAGAACGGCTGAAACGCCTTGCGCGCCTGGTCATAGGTGGTGGGGTATCCCTTGGCCGTCGCCCAGCGGGAGACCATCATCCAGTCGTCGTTGTTTCCCGGCTGTCGCTTCCATTCGTAAAATTCGGCCCAGGTCGGGCGCTTACCCGTGATCGCCTGCAGCGTTTGCAGCCCCGATCTCCAGTACGTCTCCTTCACATCCACCAATACGCCATCTACATCAAAGATCAGTATCCTCGGGTCCAACTTCTTCGCTTTGGCCATCTCTTTCGCCTGCGTCCCCATGCGCCTCCGTTTCCAGCCTTGCGGTGCGCTGTAATAGTGTACCTGCACTCCGAGGGTCGGTCCCAGGCCCGATGGCTGGCCCTGACTTTCTGAATTCATTTCAGAAGATATTTGCGTTTGTCTTCGCCATGGTTCGCGTCTACAGTGCCCGAAAAAGGAGTCCACGATGAAAAAACCGATCGGCCTCTTGCTCATCCTTTTTGGCCTCGTCGACTTCCCCGCGCCTACGCCGGGCTCCCGCACCGCAAACGTCCCACGCGCACGCGGCAAATAAATCAGAGCTGCTGATCATCTCCGGTAAGGTTTCCAATAGAGGCACGGCCTTGCTCTGCAGCGCCGACCAGAAACTCTATCGAATCCTGAATTCCGAAACGTTGCGCCATCTTGAAGGCCAATACGTTACGCTCAAGGCGCGCTTCCTTCCCGAACGTGGTCAGCTGTATGTCACCGCCATTCGGAGCGGCGCTTCGCCGGACGACACGCCGAAGCTCGACGACGCAGCGTTTCGACGCTAGTCGCTGCATCCCGCAAAGCCTTCGTCGCTCGATCTCCCATAGAAAACAGTCGCGCTATTCCCGCATGGTTGCTGCGCATTGAATCCGCGCGGTACACTTTGCTTGCCGCGTTTCGTTTTGCGAAGGATTCTTCCATGCCCCCATTTGTCGGAGTGGATTTCATCGATTTTGATTCGCAGTTGAACGACGAAGAAAAACTTGTTCGCCGAACCGCCCGCCAATTCGTCGACAACGAAATCATTCCCATCGTCGAAAAACATAATCGCGAAGCAACTTTCCCGACGCAGCTCGTCCCGCAACTCGGAGAACTAGGGTTTTTTGGCGCGAACCTGCAGGGCTACGGCTGTGCGGGAATGTCCAACGTCGCCTACGGCCTGATGACCCAGGAACTCGAGCGCGGCGACTCCGGGCTGCGCAGTTTCGTTTCGGTGCAGGGCGCGCTGGTCATGTATCCGATTTACTCCTACGGCTCAGATACACAAAAAGACAAATGGTTGCCGCTGCTGCAGCAGGGCAAAGCCATCGGCTGCTTTGGCCTCACCGAACCTCAATTCGGCTCGAATCCCGGCGGCATGCTCACGCGCGCCGTGAAGAAGGGTAGCAAGTACATCCTGAACGGCGAAAAGATGTGGATCACCAGCGGCTCGCTTGCCGATGTCGCAGTGGTCTGGGCCAAATGCGAAGACAACAAGGTTCGCGGCTTCTTAGTGGAAAAAGGCGCGCCGGGTTTTAAGACATGGGACGTGCACGGCAAATGGTCGCTGCGCGCTTCCATCACTTCGGGCCTGGCGTTCAGCGATTGCGAAATTCCGGAAGAAAATCTTTTGCCCGGAGTCACGGGTCTCCGCGGCCCACTCAGTTGCCTGAATCAGGCACGCTACGGCATTGGCTGGGGGGCGATCGGCGCTGCCATGGCTTGCTACGATACCGCGCTGCAATACGCGAAAACGCGGAAGCAGTTTGCTGGTAAGCCGATCGCTTCGCATCAACTGGTGCAGGAGAAACTCGCCTGGATGATCACGGAAATCGTGAAGGGCCAGCTCCTCGCGCTGCACGTTGGCCGCTTGAAAGATAAAGGTAAAGCCGATGCTTCGCACATTTCCATGTTGAAAATGAATAACGTGGCCATCGCGCTCGAGACCGCGCGGAAGTCCCGCGACATTCTTGGGGCCAACGGTATCGTTGACGATTACTGCATCATGCGCCACATGAACAATCTCGAAAGCGTCTTCACTTACGAAGGCACCAACGACATTCACAAGCTCATCATCGGGGAAAAAATCACCGGCGTCGCGGCATTCGAATGAGGCCTATGACCAACCGCGCGGTAATAAGATTCTTTGCAGTTGTTCTAACAATTCTGGGCTGGTGCGCGGCGGCCGCGGCTCGGCAGCAGCCTCCGGCTCCCAAACCAAAGGTCCGCGCCATCACTGCGTTCGTAAACGTGGACCGCTCTCGCTATCAGATTGATTTCTCCGACGCTGTCGAGTTCCTGCACAAAGCCCAGCTCACCTTCGAAAAAGCCGGTTACACCGTTCAGACCCTGCGCATCGCCACGCAACCGTTCAACGAATACACAGTCGGAATGTCACGGGAAGACGCCTTGCGCTTCTTCAAGAATCTAGACGGTATTGCGCAACAGGACAAAATCATGATCTCGATCGGCCCAGCGTACCTTTCCGGCGAAGACTGCGACGCCCAGGCCTCGTTGCTCGCCGAAATCCTCCAGAATTCCAAATCGCTTTACGGAACCGTAGCGGTGACCAGCGCCGACGGCGTAAATTGGCCCGCTGTCCGCGCCGCTGCCCGCGTGATGAAACAGCTGTCCGAGAAAACCCCGCATAGCGAAGGCAATTTCCACTTCGCCGCAATCGCCAGTGTGCAGCCGGGCTCGCCATTCTTTCCTGCGGCCTATCACACTGGCGGGGGGCATCAATTCTCCGTGGGCCTGGAATCGGCAAACACCGTGGCTGCGGCCTTCTCTGGCTCGACTGATTTCCCCAACGCCAAACGCCGCCTGATCGATAGTTATTCTCAGCAAGCCTTCGCGATTGAGGACCTCGGCGAGAAACTCGATTCCATGTATGCGTGGACGTATCTTGGCCTCGATCTTTCTCCCGCCCCCGGGAAAGACGCCTCCATCGGTGCCGCAATTGAGGCTCTCTCCAAACAGCCTTTTGGCACTAGCGGCACTCTCTCCGCCGTCGCGACGATCACTTCTGCTGTGAAAGAGATTGGCGCTCGTAAAATCGGCTACTCCGGCCTGATGCTTCCCGTGTTAGAAGACGCGCGGATCGTCGAGCGGTGGAACGCGGGCCTGATTACTCTCGATTCCCTAATGAGCTATTCCGCGGTCTGCGGCACCGGACTGGACACCATCCCTCTGCCCGGGAACACCAGCGAAGAAACACTCGCTCGCATCATCGGCGATGTCGCGTCTCTTTCCGTAAAATGGAACAAGTCTCTTTCGGCGCGGCTTCTACCCATCGCCGGAAAACATGCTGGAGATCGCAGCGAATTCACTGATCCCAACCTCATCAATGGCGTTATCCAGGCCGTAGAAACACGCGACTCACTTCGCTAAAGTCACCTCAAGTTAGCTCCGACTGCTATCTCTTCGACACCGAATCCTAGCTGTGCCGCCGGTCGTCGTACTCATTTCGTCGATTTACTGGCTAGTTCGTATTTTGTTCCCAAAGGCGTATAACAGAACTGTCTTAACCTATCGAACGCAGGGAGACTTCGCAGGACTCTGCAAGCAACCGGTCCCCGGAGGAGTGAAGGTACGTCCCGGGAGAACTTATGAAAGCGATTGTTTATTACAGCTTCGGTTCACCCGATGTTCTGAAATACGAAGATATTGAAAAGCCTGTCCCCAATGACAACGAAGTTCTGATCAAAGTTCGCGCGGCTTCTGTCAATCCACTCGATTGGAAATTGATGAAGGGCGGTCCGGGCATCGTTCGCTTTCTGCTCGGGTTGCGTAAGCCAAGAATCAAACGACCCGGCGTTGATGTGGCGGGCCAGGTGGAAGCGGTTGGCAAAAACGTGACACGGCTCAAACCAGGCGATGAGGTGTTCGGCGCCTGCCGCGGAGCCTTCGCCGAGTATGTCTGCACTCCCGAATCGAAATTAGCACTGAAGCCGGCGAAGATGACGTTTGAGCAAGCCGCTTCCGTACCTGTTGCGGCATTCACCGCGTTGCAGGGTATTCGCGATAAGGCCCGCATTCGACCCGGGCAAAAGATCTTTATCAACGGCGCGGCAGGCGGCGTGGGCACGTTTACTGTGCAGATCGCCAAGTCGTTCGGCGCGGAAATCACCGGTGTGTGCAGCACGAGAAATGTAGATATGGTACGGTCCCTCGGCGCGGATCATGTCATCGACTACACTCGGGAGGATTTCACCAAGACTGAGCGGCGTTACGACGTTCTTTTCGACAATGTCGGAAACCATTCTTTGCCCTCATGTAGGCGCCTGTTAAATCCCGGGGGGACATACATCATGGTGGGAGCACCCGGCAACGTGCGGCTATCCGGTCTTCTGGCCCGTTTGATCGGAATGTTTGTACTCTCATGGTTCTCAAGAAAAAAAATGGCCTTCGTACTGGCGAAAATAAACAAAGAAGACCTGACGACACTGGGCGAATGGATAGCAGCCGGAAAAGTGACGCCCGTAATCGACAGGCGCTACGGCTTGCGTGAAGTCCCCGATGCTTTCCGTTATTTGGAACAAGGGCACGCACGAGGAAAAGTAGTGATAACTCTGGAATAAAGCCGCGTAATCGTTTGGCTGACCATTTCGCCCCCATCCTCACCAGCCCGCTCGACTATAAGTGGAACTTTCCTCTAATATAAGCAATCGCGGAGGGCACCATGGAAGAACGCCTTAGTCTGGAGTTTTTGCGTGTGGTTGAAAACGCGGCCATTGCCTCGGCGCGCACCATGGGTTTCGGCGACCGTCCCAAGGCCGACGAAGTGGCTGTGGAAGCCATGCGCAAGACCATGGACCAGGTCGAGATGGACGGCACCATCGTCATCGGCGAAGGCGAGCGCGACGAAGCGCCCATGCTGTACATCGGCGAAAAAGTCGGGACTCGCCACGCACGCGCCCGAAGTCGCCTTTCCCGCGGTGGACATCGCGGTCGATCCGCTGGAAGGCACCAATCTCTGCGCCACCGGCGCGCCAAACGCCATCACCGTGCTGGCCGCGCAGCGAGCGCGGCGGCCTGCTGCACGCGCCCGATCTGTACATGGAAAAAATCGTCGTGGGCCCGCGTGCAAAGGCGCCGTCGATCTGGACGCGCCGGTGCAGCGACAACCTGCAAGCCGATCGCCAAACGCCTGGACCGCGACGTCGAAGACCTCGTGGTGATGGTGCTCGATCGCGCCGCGACACGAGAAACTGATCGAGCGATATTCGCGCCGCCGGCGCTCGCATCCGGCTGATCGGCGACGGCGACTCTGTCGGCGGGCATCGCCGCCGCGGTCGTCGGCACGGGCGTGCACGCGGTGATGGGCACGGGCGGCGCGCCGGAAGGCGTGCTCACCGCGGCCGCTCTGCGCTGCCTGAATGGCGCAAATCCTCGCGCGCCTGGTCGTCGACCAAGCCCGAGCACGAGGAACGCCTGCGAAAAAATGGGCATCACCGATCCCAAGCGCATCTACGCTGACCGAAGATCTCGCTCCCGGCACGAAAATGATTTTCGCCGCGCACCGGCGTAACCGACGGCAACTTCTGAAGGGCGTGCGCTTCTTCGGCGAAGGTGTCCGCACCTCCTCCATGATTCTTACTCTCGACGAGCGCCAAGTCCGCTTCATCGACTCCGTTCACTTGGACAAGCGTCCTGACATCAAGGTCCGTTTCAACTAATTTTTTCTATGAAGCTAAAGAACCGCACCAAGTTCGCGCTGAAAGAAAAAAATCACTTCCTATTCGAAATTCTGAACACACCACCGCGCATCGTCGATTCTCGTCTAACCTAAAACTGTGAACTGAACACGGATTACTTGTTTTCGGAAGGCAGCGCCAGAAACACCTTGCCGTCCACGGCAATCGTCGGCGTAAACACCGTGGAACTTTTCCCTCCGGCCAACGCAATCTGCTTAGCCAGCCCGCTCAGCGCAGGGCCCGCTGTGGAGTTCGCCGGAGCATCACCGGGTTGCAACGAAATTCGCGTAGTCTTTGGCATGCAATTGGCCGCTCCCAAACATGTGTCGCGCAGGAACACCTGTCGCAATCCACTGTTTGTAGAATCGGCTGTTGCGTGAGTCTGGCCCGTTTTCGTAGTTGCGTCCGGCGTTATCGCCACGAAAGCCACGAACCTACCCGAAGCGCTGATCGACGGAAGAATCGCTTCCGTTCCATTCAGCGCGCCCTGTGGATCGATCGAAATCAATTCCAGCGAAGGCTTGCAACCAGCCGGTGCGCCCGCGCAGGTGTCGCGTAGGTAGACTTGTCTGCCCTTCTGCGTTGCTTCCACCAGATTGGTCGCCGCGGAACTGAACGCTACGAATCGTCCGTCTGCGCTGATCACCGGATTGTGGCTGTCCGCATTACCCACGCCCCATCAATTGTAGCCGAAACTATTTTCGTGCTGGGAGAGCACCTATTGTCTGTCTCTGCACCCACACAAGTGTCGCGCAGCACCACCTGAGTTATATCGTTTTGAACAGTAGAGAACACCACAAAGCGTCCATCCTGGCTCAGTGCGGGAGTTTCCTCTGCCACCGCGGCCGTCGCAGCACCGGATCCCGCAATCGTGAACATCTGCGTAGTGTTGTTCCCATCTACACCTGCACCCGTGTTACCTCCGCCAAGATCGGGACAATGCACAATGCAAATTCCGCTCGGCGGATTAATTACATTGATTCTCGCTGCATCCGGGACGCTCAAATACGTTCCGGGTATCATCGCCTTTATTTCCGTCGCGCTCGATGCTCTGAATATTAATAGCCGTTTCTATCCCGCCGGTGGCCGACCCAGTAAACGTCACCTTCGATGGGCCATTCGTGGAGCTCGGCAGAAAATTCGTACCCGCCAGGGTGACGACGACGTTGGCGCATTTCGACAAGCATGACGGGGGTACTTGCAGGCGCAATTCCGCTCAAGGAAGGCGCCAGGATTGGGCGAGCCATAAATCAGAAATGCCAGCGAATTGGACAACCCGTTCTGACCCGTGCCCGATTGCGGCGTGAAGGTATTTATGTACGCAGTTCCGGATTTTGCAATCAGTGCAGCCGGCACAACTGCCGTAATGGTTATGCTGTTCAGCGGAGTTGAGACCAGCGTCTGTTCATTCCACTGCACTACAGTATTCGTCTTGAAGCCATTAAACGGCGATGCTATAACGGTAATCACGAAGTCGCCACCCCCAAGCAAAACTCCCGAAGGCGCAAGGTTCGTAATCGTGGCACCGGTCGCAACCTGGATCGAATTATTTCCCTGGCTGCAGCCATTCAGAGTGCCCAAGGCTAATAGTGCGACAGCGCATGCTGTCAAAAGCCGCCTCATCCTGACTCCTTCAAATGCGTACAAAGAATTGCGCCACACTAGCACTCGCAGGACGAGCAACTAAGCGATGGCGCGCCTGTTTGGGTTGAGATGCAAAAACGGCCGCTGGCGTTGACCGGAAAACTCTCCGGTTTACCTTCCCTGGCGACGCAGGTAGATCAACCCTGCCCTTCTCTATTATTGCTCATTGCCGTCATTTGCGAAATATCGGACTCTGGGGTCCACAAAAGGGGACTTAAGGTTTCCCGCCGCCGTTGTCTGATACCGTTGCCAGCGATTCCCGCGCCAACAACTCGATTTTTTGCCGCCATGCCGGATCGCAACTTGGTTGCCGCCGCTTGTGCTGCGCGATAGGCCTCTAGTGCCAGTGGCTTGCGTCCCAATTTGGCATACAGATCGCCCTGCGCAAGTAAGAAAATGGCATTGCCGGGGTATTGCTGCACCAGAGGCGTTAGCACTTGCAGCGCCTCTTCGTACCGCTGATCGTAATTATGCAGATTGATCGCCAGATAGAATCGTGCGATCGCTGGAGTCAGTTGTCCTTCGCGGATCGCCCGCTGCAACAACCGAATTCCATGCTCTTTCGAACCCCCAGGAATGCCCATGAAAAAACGCAGCACCCGCGCCACGGTTGACAACGTATCTACATAATAGTCGTACAGGCCTAGACCCATATCCGCATCGGCCAGTCCAGGATCGAGTGCCAGAGCGCGCGTGAAATTCTCTCGCGCATGCACCCCATCCGCGCCGTCGCCCGATTCTCCGCCCGCAATCCAAACATTCTCGCTTCCAGCGCCTCTGCCATTCCCGCGTAAAAATACATTTCGGCGGATTCGTGCTTCTTCAGATTTGCCTCCGCAACCCTCAGGGCTTTCGCGGCAACTTCCAGGTAGGCTGGGTCGGTCGGCAATTTCTCACGGTGCCTCGCCAACGTCATTCCGTACTTGTACTCCGCGGAAGGCACCAGATGTTCCACCACAAAGCTTCCGCCTCCAGAATGTATCCTAGTGGGTGCTCCGGCGATTGCTGCTGCAGTCGCCGTGTTTCCGGGAGGGCCAGATCGCTTCGGCCCGAATAAATGTGATCCAGGATTACTTGCGTATTGGGAGGTAGCGTGAGGTTTGGTTCACTCAAGGCAAACGGTGCAGCGGCGATCGTCAAGAGTAGTAGGGCAAGGATTCGCGGCATGACCTTGGGAATGGTTTGGACCTTTAAACCTAACGAGCGATAAGTTTAAGCTGTTCCGCCAGCGTTGCAAAACGAAATGCCTTTTTTGCGAAAACCCGGCATCCACCGGAAGCGGGCCATAAGAAATTCAGGTGCATACCCTGACATATCGATGATTTGAATTCCCTGGTGCAATCCCGCCGCCACGTTCCTCGCCAGTTCCGGTCCACGCAATCCGGCCACGACTACATCAGTCAAAAAAATATGGATGGATCCTTTAAAACGCCGAGCTATCTCCAAAACTTCCAGCGAGGAATGACAGTCCAGCACCTAATGCCCTGCGCCTCGCAGATACTTGCAATTGCCTGCCGGATTGCCGTCTCGTCATCGGCCAGTAGGATCGTGAATTTTCCTGTTTCCTTTGAACCAGTCTGTTCTCGTACCTCGTTTTTGCGAAGCCGCTGCCGGCGCAGGAATAGTTGGAAAGTAAAGCTCGAGCCGATCCCAGGTTGCGATTCCCCGTGAACGTGTCCCCGAAACTGGTGGCCGATCCCCTGTCGAAGGCTCCAATCCTGCGCCTTCTCCAGTCGGTTTATTAGTGTAAAACGAAAACACCCGAACGCATATCTTCGAACCGTAGCAAGGATACTGCCCTCGCCTTCGGAGCTCACAACGGGGCGTGTTATTCTCCCCAAGCATGTCTGACCAGCAAATCCGCGAGACTTCGCAGCCTCCCGCATCGTCCAGTGTCCACTTGGAGCGCGGACTAGGACTCAAAGAAGCCGTCGCCCTCAACATGATCGAAATCGTGGGTATCGGTCCTTTCGTCGTCAGTTCATTGGTGATCAAAGCCATGGGCGGCCCGCAAGCTCTCATCGCATGGCTAGCCGGCGCGGTATTGGCGACGCTCGACGGCTTCGTCTGGTCCGAACTCGGCGCCGCGATGCCCAAGGCCGGTGGCACCTACGTATTTCTTCGTGAAGCCTACGGCCCCGGGCGCTGGGGCCGCATGATGTCCTTTTTATTTGTGTGGCAGACTTTTGTGCAAGCTCCTCTCTCCGTAGCTTCGGCCTCCATCGGCTTCGCGCGTTACGCCGGCTATCTTCACCCGCTCACTTGGTGGCAAGCTAAATCGATCTCTGGCGGTCTCGTCATTCTTTTGGTCATCCTGCTTTACCGCCGGATTCAAACCATCGGCAAGATCTCCGTTCTACTCTGGGCCGGAGTCGTAGGCACAATGCTTTGGCTCATCTGGGGCGGCGTGCGTCATTTCGATCCAAAACTTGCGTTCGATTTTCCGCCCGGCGCGTTTCATCTCAATTCGCTATGGTTCGCCGGGCTGGGCGCTGCCATGGTCAACACCGTTTACAGCTACTGGGGTTACTACAACATTTGTCACCTCGGTGGCGAAATTCGACAGCCCGAAAAAAATATTCCGCGTGGTATTTTCCTCTCGATTCTCGGCATTACGTTTTTGTATCTGGCCATGCAGACCAGCCTGCTTGGCGTCATTCCGTGGCGCGAAGCACAGCATTCGCCCTTCATCGCCAGCCTGTTCGTCGAGAAACTCTATGGAGCGGCCGCCGCCCATTTCGTCACCTGGATGGTGCTATGGATCGCTTTGGCTTCCATCTTTTCGTTGCTCCTTGGCTATTCCCGCGTGCCCTATTCCGCCGCGCTCGATGGAAACTTCTTCCCGTTTTTCGCGAAGCTGCATCCAGCCAAGCACTTCCCACATGTTTCGCTGCTGGTGCTCGGCGCGTTGGCATTCACTTTCAGCGTCGTGCTGAAACTGGAGACGGCGATCGCGGGTATTCTTGCCATGCGACTGATTGTTCAGTTCATGGGTCAGGCCGTCGGCGCAATGGTTCTTCGCAAGCGTTGGGGCCCAGAACGCTTGCCGTTTAAAATGTGGCTGTACCCGTTGCCCGCCGTGCTCACACTGCTGGGTTGGGGTTGGCTCTTCTGGCAAACTGGGAGAGCGCGCAAATACGGCCTGATGGAAATTGGCCTGGGCATAATTGCCTACCTGGCATGGGCGCGTATAAAAGGCTTCTGGCCGTTCGTGGATCCAACCGCGTCGCGGTCTGGGCCCACAAACATTGTTGAGGAGGAAGTGTGAAGCGTTTCGTTTGTGGATGGCTATCTATTTTGTTAGGCACACTGCTGATTGCTTCGTGTTCGAAGGCGCAATTTCCCGCCGCCCCCGGCACCGGTCCTGGCCTTCCCGAAACCGTTGAAGCCATCGACAACGCTCGCGTCACCACGCGCATTCTTTACATCACCGCCCATCCCGACGATGAAATCCGCCTCCGTACTCACCTATCTGGCTCGCGGTCTGCACGCCGACGTAGCGCTTCTCTCTCTCACCCGCGGTGAAGGCGGCCAAAACGCACTGGGTCCCGAGCAGGCCCCGCAGCTCGGTCTGATCCGCACACAGGAATTGCTGGCTGCCACGCGCGGCTACGGCGTAAGACTTTATTTCACCCATGCAACGGATTTTGGCTACTCCAAAACTCCCGCCGAAACCGAAAAAGTTTGGGGCGACCAAGTTCTCGAAGATATGGTCCGCGTCATCCGCTCTTTCCGTCCCGACATCGTCATCAATGGTTGGGGCGGTGTGCATTCAGGCCACGGCCATCATCAGACCGCCGGCCTCTGGACTCCGCGAGCCGTGAAAATGGCCGCGGATGAAAAAGCGTTTCTGGAATTGTTGAAAGAAAATTTGCGCCCATGGAATGGCAGTGACGGTGGGGTCCAGGTTTTGGATGTAGATCGCGGCAGCGATAATCCCAGGGGGTACGTTCTGCCGCTCGACGAAGTCTCTCCCCTTTACGGAAAAAGCTGGCGCCAGATTGGCATAGACGCGTTCGCGAATCACCACACGCAGGGGATCGCCGGTTTCCTCAACTCGCCGTTCTTGCGGCGCCCCATCGCGATTTCTCGCGAAGACGGAAAACCTTTCGAGCCCACTTCTCTTGCCGTCACCTTGGCTGCTGCCGCTGGCAAGAAAGGGCCTTGCGGATGCGATGAACAGATGAAATTGGCTGATAAGGATCTAGAGAGCGCCCGTCAGTCAGCGTTGCAGCTCAATTGGCCTTCGACGGTTGCCGCCCTGCTTTCGGCCGAAAAACAGATCGACAAAGCCTCATTGCTTTCGATTCCATATCCCGTGCCGCTGGATCTTGCCGAACGGCTGGACTTTTTGCACCGCGAACGCGAAAAAGTGAATCAGGCGCTCGCACTTGCCGCGGGGATCGAATTGATCGCCGATGCTGACCGTGAGGACCTTCCTCTTGGCGATGAGTTCACGGTTACACTCCACGCGCGTTGCCGCCTCCAAAGTGATTGCCAGTTTAAGAAGGCGACGCTGCAAAGCTCTTTTGCCTTGAAGGATGTAAAGCAGGACACCGACACATCGGGCACCGTGAAATGGAGTGCCGAGCTTGCCGCTCGAGAAAAGAATGTGTTAGCGGCCGGTGGAGAACCCGACATCTCTCAACTGCAAGCGGTGCCGCCACCGCTAGTCTTTGTCGAGCAACAAATCGTCATCGGCGATTTCGAATTCACGCGCGTGGTTCCGGTTACAAACACCGCGGCCACTTCCACCAGTGTGAGCCGCGTCGCTGTCCGAATCGTGCCCGCGTATATACTAGCCGTCGAGCCCGACCAAACCGTGGAGGTGCTCAACGCACCACACAAACCCTTTGACGTTTTGCTGCGCGTTCATTCTTACTCCACAAGGCCTGCGAAGATTGGTGTTGGTCTCGACGTCCCTGACGGGCTGAGATCCAGCGCCGCTGTCGAACTCTCGTTCGACGGCATTGCCGATCATTACGCCAAACTCACCGTAACGCCGCCCGCCAAATTGGAAGCCGGCAATTTCACCGTTGCGGCCTACGCCAAGCGCGGCGATGAAAAATTCTCCACGTCGCTTGAGCCGCTTCCCTCCATGCCCACCATCCTTTGGAGCGAGCCCGCGCAGACCATCGTCCACGCTTTCGACATCAATGCCCCCGAAAATCTTCGTGTCGGCTACATCTCCGCCGAAAGCGAGCCTATTCCCGACGCCCTGCGGCGGCTGGGCATTTCCGTCGATCTGCTCGACGCCAACGCCCTCAACTTCGGCGACCTCTCCCGGTTCACCGCGATCGTTGTCGGTGTGCGGGCCTACGAACTTCGTCCCGAACTGGCCAGCGCCAACAAGCGACTACTCGATTACGTCTCCGCCGGCGGCACGCTCATCGTGCAATACAACCGCGATTATATCTGGGACAAATTCCTTCCGGCTCCTTACCCCGCGACTATCGGCAGCCCCACGCCGCGAATCACCGACGAACACTCCCCAATAAAATTCCTGAAGCCGGACGATGCGCTCCTCAACCACCCGAACAAAATCACGCAAGCCGATTTCGACAACTGGGTGCAGGAGCGCGGCCTCTACTTTTGGTCCGATTTCGATTCCAAGTACACGCCGCTGCTCGCTATGAACGATCCCGGCGAATCCGATCTCAAGGGCGGGCTCGTCTACGCCCGCTACGGCAAAGGCACCTACATTTACACTGGCCTGGCTTTTTTCCGCCAGCTTCCCGAAGGCGTCCCAGGAGCCTACCGCCTTTTCGTGAATCTTCTCGCCGCCTCTAAATTCAACTGATTAACTAGATCGCGGGACTCCGAGTAGAGTCGATTTTTGTGACCAGTTCCTTGACGCTGCTAAAGGTGGTTCCCCGACGAAGAGCTCGAGTCGAACTCGACCTCTCGAACCAATTCTTAGCCGGGATAAACCAACTAAGCACATCCCGCCTCTCGAATTCCGCAGTGCGCTATGCTTTTCATGTCCAATCGCCGACATAAGGAAAGTGAAATGACCCAAACGCAGTCCCGGCTTTTCCGTTCCATTCTGTTGCTGGCCTTCAGCGCGCTCCTGGTCTCTGGCGCTTTTGCGCAGAAAAAGAAAAAACCGATGGATGCCGCTCAAGAGCAAGCCGCCACGCAAGCAGTCAGCGACAGCATGGTCCAGAAATTGCCCGACCAGGAAAAAGTGGATTATGTGATTTCCGAAATGCTTGGCGCATGGCAGATCGGCGACATCGAAAAACTCCACAAAAATATCGGCGACGACATCATCGTTGTGAACGGCATGTGGGCTCCGCCCGTCGTCGGCTGGAACAACTACCTCGCCAGTTATCAGGCACAACGCGCGCGCACCCAGCAGATCCGCATGGATCGCATCAACACCCTTATCCGGGTAAACGGAAACACCGCTTCAGCTTGCTACCAATGGGATTTTGCAGCAGTCGTCGATGGCCTGCAGAGCGGCGCTCGGGGTCAAACCACTCTTCTTCTCGAAAAGCGCGCCGAGAAATGGATCATCATCCTGAATCACACCTCGATTGTAGAGAACGCCTCGCACACCACTACCCTCTCCCCGGCGCAACCACCGGTCCCCGCTAAGCCTTGATTCTGTACCTATAGGTAGGGTGGGCCCTTCAACTGAAGAGTTAGAAACTCTTCAGCCCGTGGTACACAACCATTCCCACCATTACCAGTAGCAGCACTCCGGAAGCGATACCACTGGTCATGAGTGGACGCGAGAGCGAATCGATCTTTCCGACCAGTTCTCTCTGTTCGCGTGCCATACCTTCTTCGGCTGGATTCAGAAATATCTGATCGTCTTCGTGACTCGAGAGCAGGCTCCGCCAGATAATCAAAGCAATGAAGATGACGGTGACGAAACCCCAGGCAATCAGAAGGTACATGAGTGGGCCCCGAAAGACTGATTCCAGTTGTTCCATGACATCCCCCTGGGAATCGGTCGATGCCCGCCGACTGAGCGGGCAAGGCGTATTCGGGCGGAGTATACCACTCCGCACCGTGAATACTAGTGCCTTGCAAGTTATCGGAAGGCCAAGCTATCGGTTACGCTTACCTCGGTTCAAGCTAAATTCAATTTCGCAAGGCAGTGCGAGCAACTTTGACAAGCTTCCTATCTTCAACGATTTAGAAGGAATTCTGTGCTCTTTATAACCTGGCAGCAAGACTCTCTTTGCCACGTAGAATAAGGGTTTCGAGGGCTCGATTCTACCGCCGGGAATTTTGCAAGATCATGCGGTATCCCGGTCCAACTTCTCGCTTCATTGACAAACTCCATCGCCAGCCGCAGAATGAATTCTGCCTCGCAGCACCCCTGCAGTGCCCGAATGGCGGAATTGGCAGACGCGCTAGCTTCAGGAGCTAGTGGCCTCACGGTCGTGGAGGTTCGAGTCCTCTTTCGGGCACCATTTTTTGCTGCTTTTTGATTTGCAATTACCCTGCGGACAATTCCTGGCGCAAGACAAGACCCCTCATCGAATGCTAGGATTCCGCGAAATGAAAAACTCATTTATTGGTCTCTCTCCGATTTTCGCTTCTCTTTTTTTCCTGAGTCTTTTCGCCGCTGCCCCCGCCAGCGCGCAATCCACGCCGATATTCCGGCTTGACGGCGGCAACTCTACCTACGCCTTCGGTGTCAACGATCACGGCGAGCTCCAGCCAATTTACTGGGGCGGCCGTGTCGGTCCTCACGACGCGTTTTCGCCGGCACACCCTCTCCCCGAAATGGCGTCCTTCGATTCTCCCTACACCACCACGCCGCAGGAATATTCGGGCTGGGGTGCCGGACTTTTTATCGAGCCTGCTCTCAAAGTTAGCTTCGCCAGCGGCAATCGCGATCTCGTTCTCCATTTTGTCAGCACCACTCCGCACGGACCGCAAGCCATCGACGTTCTGCTGAAAGATATATCTCGCGAAATTTACGTTACGCTGCGTTACTCCATCGATCCGGAAACCGGAATCCTCGCGCGCTCCGCCACTATTGAAAATAAAGACAAAGAGCCTGTCGTCGTTGAACAAGCCGCCGCCGCGCAATGGACTCTTCCGCCCGCTCGCTACACGCTCAACTATCTCACCGGCCGCTGGGGCGCCGAGTGGACCCTTAATCAAGAGGCGATCCATGGCGGTTCGCGCGTCATCGAAAGTCGTCGCGGCACGACTGGGCATCAAGCCAATCCCTGGTTCGCCATATCCCGTGATGACAGCCAATCCTTCTCCGCTCCGTTCACCGCCGGCGAAGAACATGGCGAAGTCTGGTTCGGCGCGCTCGCTTGGTCCGGCTCATGGCGCTTTACTATCGAACAAACGCAACTCGATTTTGTTCGCGTTACCGGCGGCTTCAACCCGTTCGATTTTGGCTACAAACTGAAACCCGGCGAGCATCTGGAAACGCCGGTTTTTTATGCCGGCTATTCCGATCACGGACTCGGCGGCGCATCTCGTCTTCTCCACCGTTTTGAAATCGCGCACATTCTTCCGCAAGCTCCCGATCCCAAGCCTCGGCCGGTGATTTACAACTCCTGGGAGGCGACGGAATTCCGAGTCGATGAACCCGGCCAGGTTGCGCTTGCCGAGAAAGCAGCCTCAATCGGCGTCGATCGTTTTGTCATGGATGACGGCTGGTTTGGCCAGCGCAAGGACGACCACGCCGGACTCGGCGACTGGTACGTAAACCCGCAGAAATTTCCCAATGGCCTGAAGCCGCTCATCGACAAGGTTCACGCGCTTGGCATGGATTTTGGTTTGTGGGTCGAGCCGGAAATGATCAATCCCGATTCCGATCTCTATCGCAAGCATCCCGACTGGGTTTTGAATTTTCCGGGCCGCCCGCATTCTGAATCGCGCAACCAGCTGGTGCTGAATCTTGCTCGCCGCGATGTTCGCGACTACATCGCGGGCTTTCTTGACAAACTTCTGACCGAGTACGACATCGCTTTCCTGAAGTGGGATTACAATCGCAATTGGTCTGAACCCGGCTGGGATCAGGTTCCCGTCGACGAACAGAAAAAAGTCTATGTGGAATTTATCCGTAACCTTTACTCCATCCTCGCGGAGTTACGCAAGAAACATCCCAAGGTCGAAATCGAATCCTGCTCGGGAGGAGGCGGGCGCGTCGATCTCGGCATTCTCCAGTATGCGGACGAAGTTTGGCCTTCCGACAATACCGATCCATTCGACCGCATCTCCATGCAGGATGGTTTCAGCTACGCTTATCCGCCGCAGATTATGATGGCTTGGGTTACCGACTCGCCGCACTGGGCCAACGGTCGCGCAACTTCGCTCACCTATCGCCTGCTAAGCTCCATGCAGGGTTCTCTTGGCATTGGCGCTAATCTTAATCGCTGGAACGCGGAAGACTTTGCGACCGCCAAACGCCTGATTGCCGAATATCATTCGGTGCAACGCACCATCGTGCGTGGCGACCTTTATCGCCTGATCGGCCCGCGCGATAACAGCCAGTTCTCCGTGACCGAATCCATTTCTCTTGACAAGAAGCAAGCGGTAGTTTTCGCGTTCACGCATTCCACCATCCAGGGCCGCTTCCTTCCACTACTTCAGCTGCAAGGTCTCGATCCCGAAGCCCAATACAAAATCACGTTCATCGAAGGCAAGGCACGCCCCGAAACTCCCGCAACCGCTTCGGGCGCCTGGTGGATGAATCACGGTCTACGTCTCGAACTGCGGGGCGATTTCCAAGCGGCCGTCTTCCGCCTAGACCGCCAACCCTGAGTGCCGGGTGTGGATATGAAGTCGGCATAGGGTGGGCTCCGACGATGTGACAGCGCAATTCTTCTGCTCTTCTCCGTGCAGTCCTTTCTAGGCCATCTGCAAATGATCCTTCAGCCGCTCGTTGATCAATTTGTTCCAGCCGCCTAGGAAACTCCCTCTGGACAAATCCGGATTATCCTGCGGGTGCGAATCAATTCCCTCGTGCGTAACGCGCAGCTTGGTCCGTGCTCTTTCGGGAAACAGTTCCATAGTCGCGAGCGAGACCCCGCTGAATCCGTAAAATTTCCACTCCACGGCGATTCTCTTGCCCGGAACGACGTCAACCACTCTCCACAGATGCGGATACTCCTTGCCGTTATGGTAGACCGTAAATTCCGCCTGGAAACCCAACTCCGGCTTGAAAGATTTCAATTCCTTCATGAACCACTGCTTGAGTTGTTCGAATTCCGTGATTGCTCTCCAGACCTTTTCTGCGGAAGCGTCATAGGATCGTTCCATAATCACCGGAGACTTAGCTACCTCTTCCACCAGCCGCCCGAGTGTCTGCTTCAGTCCTTCCACCGCGCCAAATGTTTTATCGGTCTTGTCTCGCAACTCGGCGGTCGCAAATACCATGCGCATCGATACCTGCGTCTTCGCGCCCTGCTCTTCAAATGTCACCGTGGCCCGAAATGGCGGATAAGACTCGTGGTCGTACACAATCCGCTCCCTCTTCACCACTTCCACGTACACAATCTTGTTGGGATAATTCTTTCCATCCGGCCCGTGCATCACATGCTTCCACACGCCTCCCGGTTTAACATCCATCTCGGAGATTGTGGTCGTAAATCCCTTCGGACCCCACCAATTCGCAATGTGACCCGGTTCGGTCCACAATTTCCAGACCAGGTCTCTCGGCCCATCCAGCACCCGCGTCGCGAATATTTCTCTATCCGCTGTGCTGCTTTCCTTGCTAATTCTTTGCCCGCTTGCGCTCATGACCTTTCTCCTTTGCTTTTCGATTCCTTTTTTTGTAACTCCACCAGGTAGTTGCCTAGCCGATCGAAACTCTCTTCCCAGAATCGCCGGTAGTGTTGCACCCAATCCGCGACGTCCTTCAATGGAGTGGCCTTCAACCGGCACGGCCTCCATTGCGCGTTGTGCCCACGCGTGATCAGCCCGGCCTGCTCCAACACCTTCAGGTGCTTGGAAACCGCCGGCAAGCTCATCGCGAAGGGCTCTGCCAGTTCCGTCACGGAAACCTCACCGGTGATCAGTCGTGAGAGTATGGCCCGCCGGGTGGGATCGGCCAGCGCCGCAAATGTTGTGCTCAATTGATCCGCGTTCATTTGTATTTAACCTATTAGTTAAATACAACAGACACGCGTTTTGTGTCAACTATTTTTTCTATCTTTGAGGGCTGTCCGGCGAGCGGTCCAATCTTGGCTTGTGAAGTGGAGTCCTTCTTGAGTTTCTACAATCCCTTAAACTCAAAAGTTTCACTACTTACGAAACGCTCCAAATCCAATTCTCACTTGTATGGTATTAATTCCCGGGTTCGGCTTGGCTATCCCCGCATTCGAGATGTGCATGAACCGTACTTCCGCGCTGAAATTATGCTTCTCTCCCAGAAAATGCGCTCCAAAGGCTCCCGACGTCGTGAAATTAATCTGCGATGTTCCTTCGGGCACCTTGGTATTTGTAAATAAGGTTCCGCCTTCAATCTCAAAATACGGTTTCACATTTCGCGGCTTGGTTAAGATCCATTTGAATGCAAATGGATTGATTCCCGCCCCGTAGGCCGTGTTCGTCCGCTGAGTGATCGCCCACACCGGCACTGCGTCTAGTGCATACTCCAATTGTCCTTGCAAAAACCCTGGGCCGTGCGGCGAGGTAATCACAATTCCGTAGCGCACGCCCAGGTTCCATACTCCGGTATCCGAGGTGCTTCCGTTGATTCCGTGGCCGCCGCCGGTCCACACCTGCCACTCGCTGCTGGCCCCTTCCGGTCCCGCTTGCGCGTGTGATAGAGGTGTGCACACCAACATCCAAAACAAAAACGAACAAAGTAAAGTTGACTTCACCGAGAAGGCTCCCGAAATTGTGTCTGCACAATATCTAAAACGCCTTCTTCTGACAATTAAGAATATTTTCTGGGAATGAACTGGAATCGCCGCGCTGCAACAGGACGAGCCTTCATTGTCGTCAAAAACTTCAACAAAAAAGAAGAGAGGCGGGCTAGGTCCGACGGCCGCGACCATTTATTTTACGTAAGTTATTGATTATAAGAAGCAATAGAACCAGACAAACTAACAGAATTCAAGGAGGCGGCCGCATTTTGGTCGCAGTCAACTGGAGGGAATTTCAGCGGGCTGAAGCAATAATGGTCAGAGAGTTTAAGAAGAGGGCAGCTGTGCCGTTGAACCATGAGCTAAGCCAACTCTAGCCCTTTCTATTCCACAACTCGAGAGAAGGTACTCCAGTGGAAAATGAAAAAGACCGCCGCATTCGGGACTGGAGCAGTTGGTCCAGGAACAAACCGCTCAGCTTTCTGGTGCGCTGAAACAGCTCGAAGAATCGTAGTATGACGGCGCCTTGACGATTCTGAGCTGTGCAATGGACTTAAAAGAAGCGGGGACCGAGGGCCGTTGCCAACGCCGCCTTTTGCATCTCCATCGCGAGAACTATCCCAGTTCCCGATAGCTATCTCCCGATTCTGACGCGCGCCGCGTTCCTTCGCGACGCCGCAGAAATCGTGCTGGCGTACCAGGAATTCTTCGATGCAACCGACTATCCACGCGGTTTGAAGCGTGAAGCTATTCCTGTGGGTGCGCGGATACTGGCGATCGCGGACCCGCTCGATGCCATGATCAGCGACCGTCCCTACCGGAAGGCGTTCCCCATGTCTAACGCGTGTGAGGAAATCCGTCGGGGCAGCCGCACGCAATTCGACCCGAAGGTCGTTGAGACGTTTTTCTCTATTCCGGAATCCTTGTGGATCGATTGCACAAAAGCTTAGATGCTCCTTTTCGTCTCGAGACTCGCGACCTTTCGGACCCATTTTGGTTGGGCGTGCTTGGCCATTTATCAGAAAATTGTGTGCAAACGATGAGAAAAATCACTAGAAACGTTGCTTGCGGTCAGGCTGCTTATCCTCTAGGCTATGGGACATGTTATTGAACCTTCGTTTGTGCCGGTTGCAGACAACTGTCGTTCATGTTGTCCTTTGTTGCACGCAGGTGTGCTCTGGCTCTGGGAGGCTCATAGACTAGGAACTTAACTCTAGTTGCATCGTAGTGAAGCCCACCTCCAGAAGCCCTGGAAGGTGGGTTTTTTTGTTTCGGGATGTTTTGTGCGGGAGAGAAAGGGCAACGTATGGCAGAAATAACGACAGAATTCGCGGCCCTGGAATCCGAAAGCATCTATATCCTTCGGGAAGCTGTGGCGGAGTTCCCCTCGGGCTGCATCCGTTTGCGCTGGTAAACACAAAGTCTTCTCAACCAGAAAATGATCTGAATGCGCCGCTGAAGCGCATTCACTTCCGAGTTCAAGGAGAGCCGCAATGTTTGGTCTTAAATTGAGCATTCATCCCTTCAAGCGATTCCCAACCGGGCGAATGCTATTCCTGGCACTAGCGACCCTCACATGGTGGTCAACCTATGCCCATGCCCAGGGCGACACTTCACTCAACGGAGCCGTGTTTGATCCCACTGGAGTTGGGGTCCCCGGCGCCGTCGTGAAAATCAAGAATCTGGAAACTGGTACTCAACGCGAGATCGAAACGGACTCTGACGGGCGTTACCATGCGTTCTCCCTCGCCGTCGGGCTGTATGAACTGGCGGCGGACAAGCCGGGCTTTCGCACCGAGCGGAGGACTGGCATTTCACTCGTCGTCGGCCAACACGCGGAAATCGATCTCCACTTGCAGGTCGGGGACGTTCGCCAGACCATTGAAGTCTCTTCGGCGCCGCTCGTTGTTACGGTCTCCACCGAAGAAATGTCCGGTCTCGTCGGCGAGCGGCAAATAAAAGATCTCCCGCTCAACGGCCGTAGCTACGATCAGTTGCTCACGCTCAACCCCGGAATCGTGAACTACACCTCGCAGCGAGCCGGCGGCATCGGCACCTCCAACTCGGTTGTAGGAAACATGTTTTCCGTCTCCGGCCATCGCCCGCAAGAGAACCTGTTTCTCCTTAACGGTGTCGAATACACCAGCGCGTCGGAAATCAACAACACGCCTGGTGGCGTCAGCGGCCAACTCTTGGGAGTGGATGCGGTCCGAGAATTTGAAGTGGTGAAGGACACCTATTCCGCCGAGTACGGCAAACGCCCTGGCGCTCAGATCAACATCGTTACCGCGGGCGGCACGAATCAGATTCATGGATCCGTGTACGAGTTTGCCCGGAACAGCGCTCTCGATGCGCGCAATTTCTTTGATCAGGGCAATACCCCCGAGTTCCAACGCAATGTATTTGGCGGCTCACTTGGAGGGCCTGTCAGGAAGGATAAGACGTTTCTCTTCGGCAACTACGAAGGCTACCGACAGAACCTTGGTCTGAGCGACGTCACGCTTGTGCCTGACAATATCTCGCGTGCCAACGCTGCCCCCAGCGTGCAACCCCTGCTGGCGCTATGGCCGGTCGCCAACGGTCCGAAGATTCTCACCTCCAGCGGAGCACCCAGCGGCATCGCCAAAGCCTTCAGCAATCCCCTGCAAAATATTCGCGAGGATTTTGGGACCGCACGTTTCGATCAAAATTTCTCGGTCGCGGATTCCTCCGCGTCGGTCTACACCGTGGATGATAGCCAGGCGCATTCCCCCACGAATAATCCGTTTACCCTGGTGGACATTTCCTTGCGCGAACAGGCAGTCAGCTTGAGTGAAACTCATATTTTTTCTTCCAATCTTCTCAACAAGGCCACCCTTGGATTTTCTCGCGGCGCGTTCTACTTCAACAGCGGCACCACCACCAATCTTCCGGGCTGGATCCACGATGGCCAGCCCGTTGGTGCTGTTGTCGTCGGCGGAGGGACCACGCTTAACGGCGCGTCACAAATCACCAATGGCGGCACCAACGCCGGCAGCAATCTGACCGCTGTCCGCAATCTGTATACCATCACCGACCAGGTGACCTTTACTCGCGGTCGCCATGAATTCAGCTTCGGGGCATGGTTGCAGCGGCTGCAGGCCAATGATAGTCTGGTTCAGGATCAGTACGGCCAACTCTCCTTCACCAATTTGCAGACGTTTCTTCAAGGCAAGGTAAGTACCTACACGTACGCGCCGATCTATACCCCTCTGTCGTGGCGTTCAACCCAGGGAGCTTTCTTCGTCGAAGACGCGATCAAGGTGAGCGCTTCACTCGAGGTGCGCATCGGGTTTCGTGGAGAGTCCACCAACGGTTGGAACGAGTCAGACGGGCGCGGCTCCAATTATGCGTTTAATTCGAACGGTGTGATCATCACGAACCCGGTGGTAAGCGGGTCGGCCCTCGCCGTCAACAACGCCAAATTTCTGCCCGCGCCACGCCTTGGGCTTGCCTGGGCTCCGTTTGCTTCGAGGAAAACCGTTGTGAAGACGGGGTTCGGCCTGCACTATGCACTGTTGGATAACCTGAGCTACCGGCTGGATCAAAATGGGCCCTACAACACCGTCTATGCCGTCAAAAATATTCCATTCTCAAGCATTGCACCGGACGCAACCTACACCGGCGCGAGAGTCATTCCCAGCGGCGTTCAGCCGAACTTGCAGACTCCCACAGTGGAATCGTGGACTTTGAAAATTGAGCAGCAACTTTCGCCTGATACTTCCTTTAGCATCGGATACGCTGGTTCGCACTCGTATCATCAACTGCTCTCTCTGGACGCAAACCTCCCCGCTGCGACAATTTGCCCCGCTTCGCCGTGCCCCACGGGCTATCCCGATGGCGCGCTTTACTATCCCGCGGGTGCTGCTCTAGCCAACAATGTGGTCTGGAACACGACGCACTGGTTCTCGGATGGTATCAGTTCCTATAACGGTCTGGAGGTTGACGTAAATCGTCGTTGGTCGAACGGCCTGCAGTTTCGGGGCGTCTACACTTTTTCAAAGACGCTCGACGACGGAGACAATATGAACACCAGCGTGGCCACAAACTCTCCTGCGTTTGTTTCCAACCCGATCCAACCAAAAGCCGATTATGGTCGCGCTTCGTTCGACGTGCGGCACTCGGCGGTTCTTCAAGCGACGTACGAGCTGCCCTTCGGCCGCGCAAACTCAGCGCCTGCAGCGCCCTGGGTGGACTCCTTGATTAAGGATTGGCAGATCAGTGGCATTATCACCTTACAATCGGGTCTGCCGTTCACTCCTCAGTTATCTTACAACCCATCGAACGACGGCGACACCCGTAATCCAGTCCGCCCATCCTGGAAGCCCGCTTTCACCGGGCCTGTGATTCTCGGCGGGCCGGATCAATATTTCGATCCCCAGGCATTCCTCCAACCACTACCCGGCACATATGGGAATGTCGGGCGCAACGTTTTGCAGGGCCCTGGCCTTGCGCAAATGGACTTCTCCCTGACTAGGAAATTCTCACTGACGGAAAGGCTCGGCTTGCAATTCCGGGCCGAGTTCTTCAACCTCTTCAATCGCACAAATCTTAATACGCCGAATCCCGTCGTATACGCGGCCGCAACCGGAGATCCATCTCCCACGGCCGGTGTGATAACCTCCACCGCGACGACCTCACGGCAAGTGCAACTGGGGCTCAAGCTATCGTGGTGAAACTACCTGGTTGAGCCCAGTGGTTCTATAAGTAAGCCATGATTTTAGGCCTTACACTTGGCCTCAGATTGCAACAAGCAGCCACCCATATCAGCTTGTATCCGTTGGCACGCGCCCAGTGGTGCTTGATGCCGTCTCATCTGGTGGACCTTTGTGGCCAGGTGCGCCCCGCGACGGCAATCGCCGGGTGCGCCGCTTATTTCTTTTAAATATCCAATACCACCTGCGGATACGGAAACCCTTTTCGTTCGCGGGGATATCCGTACGGATTGCAAACCACACGAGTCTCGCCCAGCATATAGTCGCACGCGACGTGCGTGTGGCCGTGCAACCACAGCCGCGGCTGCTTCTCCTCGATCAGTTTGGACTGGTCTGAAACGAAGAAACGGTTCAACCGATCGCCGCGGGAAGCTTCCGGTGTTGAGCGTGCGTGCGGCAAATGGTGCGTGACGACTATCGTGTTTCGCTGAATCAGCTCTCGGGCACGATCAGTGAACTCTTTATTGGTTGAACAGACCCAGTGTCCCAGGTCTTTGATTTGAGAAAAGTCCGCGATCTCGTTCTCGTGCAGCTGATTGTGCCCGTCGCTGTCAGGGAACCACATGCAACCGCCGAAAAAGTGAACGCCATCCAGCTTGATTTCGCTGTTGCGCAGCCAATGAACATTCTTGTACCTGGCAACCATCTCGCCCATCCGCTGCTGGACACGTCCAGAAGAAATTGCGGCGTAGTATTCGTGGTTCCCTTCGACCACAACGACATGACGTGCGTGCTCCGCAAAGAATTTGAAAACTGGCTTAACACTTTGATCTGGCTGGCTACTGAAAACGACCGAATCACCAGCCACGACCAGGAAGTCCAGATCCGGCACGATTTCGACGCTCTCCAAGATGTACTTCGGCCCTCCGTAGAATTCGGTGTGGAGATCGCTGATGAGTTGGAGTCTCACCTTGCCACGGCCTCCGCGAGTTTCGTCAGATCGCCTCCGGCCATGCCGCACCTATCCTTGATATCGTCCTGGTTAAAGTCATCATTCACAGTCTTTGAATCCTCTTCAAAAATGGCGAACCTCGTGAAACTTTGCTCCCGTGCGTCGTCAACTAGATATTCCATGCAGATATTCCCCGTTAACGCGTTGGCGTATACGATGCGCAAACTTTGATTCGAAGTGCGGACTTAAATTGGTGCAGTGTATGCGCTGCCGTCGCAGCGCGCTTCTCCAGATCGCGCTGATGTTTGAATTCCACACCAGCAAAAATACCTGTCGCCACAAAGAAGATCAAGATGACCGAAAGCCGCTGCAGCCATTGGATAAAGGGCCGCCAAGATAAATTGGAAGATGAACTCAAAAAGTCGTGGTCAAAAGTGATTCTGCCAAGAAGAATACGTCAAATACTCGCAAAAACATTGATAGATAATTAAAAGAAGGGAGGCGGGCCAGGTCTTCCCGCCTCCCCATATTCCCCTTTCGGGGAAACCGGCAAGCCTGACGGAGGGCGGCTTGCCCGGTCGTGTGTTGGCCTGTTTATTAAACTCGCCAAACACAAAAAAAGTTACAGTCCGAAGGAAAAAAAAGACTACACTCTTTTCGGTATTTTTTGCTGCGCCCCGGAAGGGTTCCATGTCGCGCCCGTCTCAACTGAGCTCGGATAACATTCTGCGTTTTCTACAACTTAGAAACGACCCCGTGGCCATCGAGGAGATCTCGCGCTCCTTCCAGCTCAAGAAAAGCAAGCGCCACGTCCTGGAGCAGATGCTGGCCCGCCTCAAGAAACGCGGCCTTGTCGAGGAGCTTTCGCACCGGCGGTATCTGTTGCGTCCCAAGGAAAAAGGCTTGTCGCCTGCGGCTAGCACTCAGGTCCCCGAGAAGATTCCACAACATAAAGCTATAGCGCGCGACGAAATTCGGGGCCGGCTGGTTCACCATCAGGATGGCTACGGATTCGTTGTCCCGGAAGTGGCGCTGCCCAACGTCGATGGCGACATTTTCATCCCGCGCGATCAGATTGAAGACGCCATGCACGGCGATACCGTCGTCGCCAAAATCACTCGACTGAGCGGGATGACCGGAGCGCGTCGCGCGGAGGGTCGCATCGTCCGGATCGTTGGTCGCGCGCATCCTTCCGTCGTCGGCCAGTTCCGCTACAACTCGCGCGGCTGCGTGGTGCTTCCCTACGATCCCCGGGTTCAGCACGAGATCGAGCTCACTCCGGGGGAGGAGCTGTCCGCCGCACTTTGCGAACAGCTTCTGCCCGGTACAAAAGAGCCAGTCTCCCGGGGGCGCCGTCTCCCCCACATTCCCAAGCTCGATGGCGCCGTCGTCAATGTCGAATTGCTTCGCTATCCGCGCGGCGGCGCCGCTCCGTCCGGCCGCGTCGTGGAGATTCTCGGCCGTCCCGGCGATCTCGGCGTCGACACGGAAATTATCATCCGCAAGCATCATCTTCCGCATTCGTTTTCAGGCGAAGTTTTAAGCGAAGCCGAACGCCTCGCGCTTCCCGTTACCGAGGCCGAGCGCGCCGGCCGTGAAGATTTTCGCGAGATTCCCATCGTCACCATCGACGGCGAAACGGCGCGCGATTTCGATGATGCCGTTTACGTCGAGCGCCGCGAAGATGGCGGCTGGCTACTGCAAGTTCACATCGCCGACGTTGCGCATTATGTTCGTCCGGAATCGCCACTCGATCGCGAAGCGCGGCTTCGCGGCAACTCAGTCTACTTCATCGATCGCGCCGTACCCATGCTTCCGGAATCGCTCTCGAACGGCATGTGCTCGCTGAAGCCGCGCGAAGAGCGCCTGGTGCAGAGCGCCATCATGCATTTCGACGCGGCCGGGCGCATGCTGAATTCCTGGACGGTGCAGGGCGTCATTCGTTCTGCAGAGCGTATGACCTACACCAACGTCAACAAAGTTCTGGAAGGCGATCCGGAAATGACTGCGCGGTACGCGCATCTCAATCATCATTTCCGCGCCATGAAGGGACTCGCACTGCTGCTGAACGCGCGGCGCAACGAAAACGGCTCCATCGATTTCGATCTTCCGGAAGCGGTCATCGAGCTCGATGAGGAACAGCGCATGACCAACATTTCGCGCAGCGAGCGCAACATCGCTCACCGCATCATTGAAGAGTTCATGCTCGCGGCGAATCGCGCCGTCGCTCACTATCTTTTGCATCGCGCCATCAAGGTGATTCACCGGGTCCACGAAAAACCCGATGCGCGCAAAATTCTGGAATTTGAGGAATTGGCGCGCGCATTCGGCTACACGCTGGGCGTTGAAGATCTCTATCAAAAAGAAGTTGCGGTTCGCCACGGCAAAGTTCCTTCGCCGGCAAAAGCGGGACGACCGGATTCTTACGGCAAGGGGCGCGAACGCGGGATGAAGGTGGCACTTCCCGCCGCGGATGTGCGCATCACGCCGCATCATTACCAGAAGCTCCTGAAAAAACTAGCCGGAAAAACCGAAGAGCGGATTGTTTCTTATTTGATGTTGCGTTCGCTAAAGCAGGCGCGCTACGCCGCCGATTCGTTCGGGCATTTCGCGCTTGGCTTCGACGAGTACACGCATTTCACTTCGCCGATTCGCCGTTACCCCGATCTCATCGTGCACCGCATTCTCAAGTGGGCGTTGGCCTATCCCAACGAAATGCCGCCGACGTATTTCAAGCCGGCGATTGGTACGGAAGCGGCTCTGTATTCCGCGAAGCATCTGGAGGAAATTGCCCAAGAAACTTCGGAGACGGAACGCCGCGCCGCCACCGCCGAACGCGAACTGAAGGATTGGAAGAGGGCGCAGTTCATGGAAGATCATGTGGGCGACGAGTATGAAGCGTTGATTATTTCGGTGCAGAAGTACGGCTGCTTCGTCGAGTTGCTAGACATTTTTGTCGAAGGGCTTTTGCCGCTTGCCGCACTGGAAGAAGCGGCCGGCACGCGTGTGATGCACCGCGAGCGGGAGCACTCTTTCGTTTCCGTGCCTGGGGGAGAAGGCCGCGGCGGCGGGCGGCGGAAAAAATCCGCGCCGCTGATGTGGAAGCTCGGCGATCGCGTGCGGGTGCGCGCCGAACGTATCGACCCGATGCGCCACCGCGTGGAATTCTCGCTGGCCGCCGCCTCGTAACTGGCACGCTTCGTGCGCTATGTTGCAGCGGAAGTTATCCCTAGCGCGGGTTGATACTGGCCGGGGACGGCGCGCATAGAAATGGCCAAACGGTTCCAGGCGCTGATGGCTGCTACCAGGTAGGTCAGGCTGATAATCTGCGCTTCAGTAAATTCCTTTGTAACTTTTTCAAACACCTCGTCGGGGACGTGGGTTTGCGCCACCAGCGTCACCGCGTCGGCCCAGGCGAGCGCGGCTCGTTCTTTCGTCGCATAGTACGGCGCCTGTCGCCAGGTATCGCGGCCGTAGAGGCGCTGCCCGGTTTCTCCATTGGCGCGCGCGTCTTTGGAATACATGTCCATGACAAAATTATGGTGTGGGGACGCTAGTATAAAAGCCAGCACCATACCTAGAGGGACGGGCCGCCTCGGAAGGTCGCTGCTACACAAGCAAAGGCGAACGGAAAAAGCAGCGCCAGTCTAAAGACTGGCCACGACATCGATCTCGGGCACACGCAGAAGCGCCGGGCTGCGAGCATCTGTTATTCTAGAGGGCGGTGTAGATCACGCTGTTTTACTGTGTGAGCGCCGCAATTTGCTCTTAAGGAAGACAACTCCGTGAGTTCATCAGCCGCTGAATCAAGCGCCACCAAACAAGCCGCAACACCTCAGACCACAAAGGCGGGAGGTACATCGCCAAACGCTTCATTGCCACACACCACAAAGCGCGCGTTCAATTTTAACGCGGGGCCGGCGGCATTGCCGCTGCCAGTGCTGGAGCGCATCCGCGAAGAACTGCTGGATTACCGCGGGACAGGCATGTCGGTGATGGAAATGTCGCACCGTTCGGCGGAGTTTGAGGCCATTAATATGCGAGCGGAAGCCAATCTGCGGAAGCTGCTGGCGATTCCTGACGACTTTGCAGTGATTTTTGTTCAGGGCGGCGGAAGCATGCAGTTCACGATGGCGCCGATGAACCTGGGATTGCCCGGGAAACCGATCGACGTGCTGCACACGGGGACGTGGACGGCGAAGGCTATCGGCGAGTTGAAGAAGGGCATCCTGCACAACATCGCGGCAACAACGGAAGCGGAAAAGTTTGCGCGGCTGCCGCGGCCTGAAGAGATAAAGCTTTCGGCGGACGCTTCGTACACGCACATGTGCACGAACAACACGATTGAAGGCACACAGTGGCACGAAGTTCCCGATTCGGCGGCGCCCATCGTGGCGGACATGTCTTCGGACATCGCTTCGCGGCCGATCGAAGTGGCGAAATACGGAATGATTTTTGCCGGCGCACAGAAAAATCTTGGGTCTTCGGGGGTGACGCTGGTGATCGTGCGCAGGGACCTGGCGGAGCGCGTGGACAAGAACCTGCCAACGCTGCTGCAATACCGTACATACATCAAGGAGAGATCTTTGTACAACACGCCGCCAACGTTTGCGATTTACATTTTAGGACTGGTGACGGAATGGATCGAGGCGGAAGGCGGCATTGCGGGGATTCAACGGCGCAATGAAGCGAAGGCGAAGATACTGTATGACGCGCTGGACAATAACGGCGGGTATTACCGCTGCCCGGTGGAGAAAGCTTCACGTTCGCTGATGAACGTGGTGTTTCGCGTGTCCGGCGGAGATGAAGCGGTGGAGAGGGAATTTGGCAAACAGGCGACAGCGGCGGGGCTGATCGGCACGCCGGGACACCGCTCGGTTGGCGGAATGCGGATTTCACTGTATAACGCGGTGGAGTCGGATGCAGTGGAAGCGCTGACGTGCTTCATGAAAGAATTTCAGCGGGTGCGTGGATAGGCGGCGGAAGGTTCTGTGTTAGGGACATGGATTTTGCGGCATGGGCCCGCCTCCCTTCCTGCGTCAGGACAAGCAGAGGCGGCCGCTACACCGTCTAGGAAAGAGTTAGTGCGTGCATTTGGCTTCAGGGGCTCTGTGATCGGCTAAGCGAGTTGAACGGTTGAGGGAGTTTTGATGAGCGTTTACGCGAACATTGTGTTTTTGCACTTGGCGGGGATGGCTGGACTGTTCATGGGATACGGGCTGGAGTGGATGGCCACAACGAGGTTGCGGCGGGCGACGACGGGGAATGCGGCGCGGATCTGGCTGGGGACGTATCGAGTGTCGCTACCGCTGACCGGGCCGTCGCTGCTGGTGCTGATTTTGACCGGCGGGTACATGGCGGGCGTGACTGGGATGTCGAAACTAGGATGGGTTGTGGCGTCGGTGCTGGGAATTGCTATTGCACTGGCGATTGGCTTCGCGCTGGTGATGCCGCGAATGAAGAGCATTGCGGCGGCGCTGCCGGAAGGCGATGCGGCGCTCTCGACGGATGCGCTGACGCGCGTGCAGGACTCATCGGTGGTGACACTAATTCGTATGCGCGCGTTCCTGGCGATTGGGATTGTGTACCTGATGGTGGTGAAGCCGGCGTTGATTCCTTCGTTGGCAGTGCTGTTTGGCGCTATGGCGATCGGGATCGCTTTTTCGGCGGGAGCTTGGTCGAAGCCGGCGGCGAAATAGTTGGCGTGCAAACGAAGAGCCCCACACGCAAATGCGGCGCGTGGGGCTCCCGCTTGTAGGAGGTTCAAGTTAGGTCGAAGAGGAGGACTTCGGCGTCGTTTACGCCCGTCAGCTCGAGCGACTTTTCCGCGCTGATGGCGGCGCCGTCGCCGGTTTCTAACGCTTTGCCGTTCAGCGTGATGCTACCTTTCGCGACTTGAACGTAGGCGTAGCGAGCCGGCTTCAGTTCGTGCTTGACCGTTTCGCCAGCGCCGAGAACCGTGGCGTAGAGCTCGTTGTCCTGCCGAATCTTCACCGAACCGTCGCGACCGTCCGGCGAAACCACCAAGCGGAACTTGCCGCGCTTGTCGTCCGGCGAAAAATGCTTCTGGTCGTAAGTGGGCGCGTAGTTCTTCTTATCCGGGAACATCCAGATCTGATAGAGGTGAACGGCCTCGGATTCCGACGCGTTAAACTCACTGTGCGCAACGCCGGTGCCTGCGCTCATGTATTGGACATCGCCGGGGCGAATGGTCGAGCCGTTGCCCATGCTGTCTTTGTGAGACAGCGCGCCTTCGAGCACATAGGTGACGATTTCCATGTCGCGGTGCGGGTGGGTGGGAAATCCGGCGCCACCGGCGACGCGGTCGTCGTTCATCACGCGCAGGGTGCGGAACTGCTCGTGCTTGGGATCGTAATAATCAGCGAAAGAAAAAGTGAAGCGGGTGTTGAGCCAGCCGTGGTCGGCGTGGCCGCGGTCGTTGCTCTTACGAATGGTAATCATGAGAACCTCCTGGATTGTGATGCCAAGGTGATAGTACTCGTTATAACGACTATTGTCAAGAGGCGTATTAGCAGCCCGGTGTGCACCCGGTATGTGCTTCAGGTGCAGTGCTTATCCGACAGCGGGGCCGCGAGGCATTCCTGAGGTGGCCGTGCGGCCGATCTCCACGCGGCCTTCCTTTGGTGTAAGGCCTTCCTTTGGTGTAAAGTGTTATTCGAAGGCGATGGCCACGCGCGCCGCATGGCTAGAGGTACTCGATGGATTCTGCTCTTCCCACAACGCAAACGCGAAACGCCGAGCCGGCAAACTCCGAACCGCGCGAGACGGTAACCATCACCGATAACCGGACCGGCAAATCGTACGAAATTCCGATCAAGCATGGAACAATCCGGGCGATGGACCTGAGGCAGATTAAGGTTACGCCGGCAGAATTCGGGATGATCAGCTACGATCCGGCGTATAACAACACCGCGTCGTGCATCAGCCGCGTTACATACATTGATGGGGATGCGGGGATTCTGCGCTATCGCGGCTATCCGATCGAAGAGTTGGCGGAAAAAGTCCACCTATCTGGAAACGGCGTATCTACTTTTGTATGGCGAACTGCCCACCGCAGCGCAATTAAAAGAGTGGCAATACCACATCGTCCATCACACTTTCATCCACGAAAGCATCAAGAAATTTCTAGACGGCTTCCATTACGACGCGCACCCATGGGGATGATGATCTCGACGATCGCGGCACTTTCGACTTTTTATCACGACGCCAAGGATATCTTTGATCCGGAGTCGCGCAAGAAGCAGACTTACCGGCTGATCGGAAAGATGCCGACGATTGCGGCGTTTTCCTATCGGCACTCGCTGGGGATGCCATTCGTCTATCCAGACAATGATCTGAGCTATCCGGCGAATTTCCTGAACATGCTATTCCGGACCAGCGAAACGCGATATCGGCCAAACCCGACGCTGGAACACGCGCTCGATATTCTTTTCATTCTCCATGCGGATCACGAGCAGAACTGCTCCACCAACACCGTGCGCGGCGTGGGAAGTTCGCACGTCGATCCGTATTGCGCGACGGCGGCGGCGATCGCGGCGTTGTACGGGCCGCTCCACGGCGGAGCGAACGAAGAAGTGCTGCGAATGTTGGTGGAAATCGGTTCGGTAGAGCAAAGTACCGGAATTCATCAAGCGCGTGAAGTCCGGTGAAACGAAACTAATGGGTTTTGGCCACCGGGTGTACAAGAATTACGATCCGCGTGCGCGCATCATCAAGAAGATCGCGTACGAAGTATTCGACCTGATGGGCAAGAATCCGCTGTTGGAAATCGCACTGGAGTGCGAACGGATCGCGCTCGAAGACGAATATTTCGTGAAGCGCAAACTCTATCCGAACGTGGATTTCTATACGGGCTTGATTTACCAGTCGATGGGATTCCCGATGACCATGTTCCCGGTGCTTTTCGCGATTCCGCGCATTCCGGCTGGATCGCGCAGTGGGAAGAGATGATCCTGGACCCGGAGCAAAAAATCGCGCGGCCGCGGCAGATCTATCTGGGCCACGATACCAGAGCCTATTCGCCGATCGAACGGCGGTAAAGGCCGGATGAAAACTCCTCTCTTAGTTACTACTCAAGTATATATTTAGTAGATATCAGACTGATAGCACTTTTGGTTACGGGTTCACTCTTCCCTCTCGACTTTGCTTTCCTGGACTGTATATTCAAAGTGACGAGGTTTTATGGGTCAAGTTCCAGGTTCTCCCACACATACCGGCCCAAAGCGGCGAAGCCAGCGAGTGCTGATGCAGGTGGCCGTGCGCATCCGTGGAAACAATGCGCAGGGTGTGATGTTTGAGGAAGAGACGTCCACTCTGGCGATCAATGCGCATGGCGCGCTGATTCCGCTGCAAGCGAGGGTGACCAGCGGTTGCAAGGTCTTCATGCAACACAATTCCACAAAGCAGGAACAGGAATGCCATGTGGTGTTTCTGGGCCCGGTACGCTCAGGAAAATCTGAAGTCGGATTGGAGTTCACCGTGGCCTGCCCAACGTTCTGGCGCGTCGCATTTCCCCCCGAGGATTGGACGCCGAAGCATCCCGAAGCGCGGACGATTTCGACCTCGCGCACCACCAAGGAATAGTTTCGGGTTCTGGTACACTCTCGCGTGATGAAAATAATAACTTTGTGCCTGCTCGCGACGGCTGCAGGAGCGTGGTGGTCCGTGCAAAACAGCGGGATTGACACAAATCTTCGCGCCGTTTCGGTTGTACCGGGCAAACGCACTGGGCAAGTCACAACGATCTGGGCCAGCGGAGCGAACGGAGTGATCCTGCGGACAACGGACTCGGGCAAGAATTGGGAACGGCTGCACGTTCCGGACGGCGATTCACTGGATTTTCGCGGTATGCAGGCATTTGACGAAAACAATGCTTACATAATGTCCAGCGGCGATGGAGATCAATCGCGGATCTATAGGACGGTTGACGCCGGGAAAACCTGGGACCTGCAATATGCGGGCAAGAGAAAGGGTTTTTTTCTGGACGCGATCGCCTGCACCTCTGCCGCAAATTGTTTTGCGCTGAGCGATCCGGTCCAAGGAAAATTCCGGATGCTGCACACTGAAAATGGAAACAATTGGAAGGAAATGCCGAACGCAGGAATGCCGGCGGCGCTTGCAAAAGAAGGAGTTTTCGCGGCCAGCAACAGCAGCCTGCTGCTGTATGGCGAACGAGAAATTTATTTCGGGACCGGAGGGCCAGCAGCGAGAGTATTTCACTCCACAGACTTGGGAAAGACATGGACAGTCGTAGAAACCCCCATCAGGAGCGGAACGGCGCCGCGGGGAATATTTTCGCTGGCGCGATCCGGCAACACGATCGTTGCGGTTGGCGGAGATTACACGAAACCGGAGCAGGCGGAAGGAGTAGCGACTTATTCGCTCGACGGAGGCAAAACGTGGACACTTGCGGCCCCGGCGCCAGCGGGATACCGCTCGGCGGTTGCGAAATACAGTGGAGGATTCGTGGCCGTTGGGCCGACGGGCGCCGAGGTTAGCAAAGACGGAATCGCCTGGACGCCGGCCGGAAATCTGAATTTGAATGCGATGGCATTCGCGGGCGACGAAGGGTGGGCGGCGGGAGCAAAGGGCGTCGTGGCGCGTTATATGGACAAAACCAAGCCGTAAGCTCTGGAGCCGCACAGAAACAGTTCAAGTTCCAACGGCCCCGATGTGCGGGCCAGTGGTTCGGCCAAAAGTGATTGCAGGGCGGGAAAGTGAATGATAGGCTGCGTGCAGATTGGTCCGGGAGGATTTGAAGATGCCATTCTGCAAAGCGTGTGGTCAGGAAGTAGGAACGGCAACTTTCTGTCCGAAGTGCGGGGCGAGTCAGGGCGCGGCTGCCACGCCGGTGGCGGCGCCGGCAACTCCAGCGGCACCGACAACATCCGGGATTGAGGAAAACGTGGCAGGACTGCTCTGTTACGTACTGGGGTGGGTGACCGGAATTATTTTTCTATTGATCGACAAGCGCCCGTTTGTAAAATTCCACGCGGCGCAGGCGATCGTGGTTTTCGGCGGGCTCACGGTACTGCGCATCGGACTAGCTATGATGAGTGGAATGACCGGCGGGTTGATCGGCTATGGAGCGTTTGGGATACTGTCGCTGATACTCGGCTTGTTGACCTTCGTGCTATGGATTTTCTTGATGGTCAAGGCATACCAGCATGTGTTGTTTAAGGTGCCGATTGCGGCACCCATTGCGGAAGGAATTGCCAACAAGTAAAGCAATCCGCTTGAAGGCGGCCGAAATAAGGTGTAAAGCTTCCGGCCAAACTGAAAATGCAAGAACACAGGCAGGGGTGCCTGTACTGCTCACGCGTGCAGGTGATAGTAGCCGTCGTCGCGAAACACGCGGGTGGGAACTCCAAATAATCTAGTCAAGTGCTCGCTCGTAAGAATTTTCTCTTTTGGGCCATCGGCCAGCACGCTTCCCCGCTGCAGCAACACCACACGCTCAATTTCCGGAAGAATTTCGGTAATGTGATGCGTGACGAGGAGCAGGCCGATTCCTGCTTTGGCCAGCTCTGACATTATTTCGCGTAACTCCACCTGCCCGGCAATGTCCAGGGTGTTGCCCGGCTCGTCGAACAGCAGCGTCCGCGGATTGTGCACCAGAGCGCGAGCGATTAGCGTGCGTTTTACTTCGCCCGACGACATTTCGAGAAGAGGCCGGTTTGCTAGATGAGCAATATCCATACGCTGCAGGGAGGCCCTGGCGCGTTCTTCGTGTTCCGGTAGTGGATGATGATTGGGGAAGATTCGCGTGCTGCTAAAAAAACCGGAAAGCACGACGTCGAGGCAGGAGGCATCGGTGCTGCAGGCGGCTAGAAGATCGGGCGAGACGATACCGAGCAGCGGCCGTAATTCAAATACATTCCAGAGCGAGCGGCCCAAGATAGCCATGGACATATCGTCCTGGGCCACGGGATAACACTCGCGCGTGATGGTTTTAATGAGGGTGGATTTGCCGGAACCGTTGGGGCCGAGGATGCAGACGTGCTCACCCGCGTCAATTCGAAGCGAAAGACGGTTCAGCGCCAGATTGTTGCCTCGAGTGACGGAGATGTTGCGGAATTCCAGGAGGGGTGGAGAGTTTCTCATTCCAACTATTTTATCGCGGAGAGGAGAGACGAGGGAGTTTGTTTGCCGCAGAAAAGTGACTAAAGAAATAAAAAAGGAGGCGAAAACCCTAGTTTCCGCCTCCCGGGGTGGGGTGGGGTGTTACGAACAAGACCTACGACAGCTCAGCAGCACCTGCCCTGCCAGGCCGGTCTGCACCTCAATCACGAAACAGCGATTTCATCGCGAGCGAGGCCAACCACCGAAGGGCTTGCCTTTCCGACTTTGTAACATTCCGAAAGGAGCGTGTCAACGGCAAAAGAGCGCTTTGAGAGCGGCACATCCTATCGAAATAGTGGAAAAAAAGGAATCATGAAAACGAATGAGCTTGTTGCAACTTCCGCTCCAGGAGATGAAGTTCGGTGATATCTTCGACTACACCCTCAAGCGCGTCGGCGGGGCCGGGGAGAGAAAAAAGCCGAGGTGGAAGCGCACGGAAACCAAGCCGCCATCCTTGCGCGCCACTCCGATTCGGTGTTGTGAACCAAGCCTTTTTTAGGGACTGAAGTTCTTCGAGGCTGGAGCAGGCGAGAATCTTGGACTTCATCGTAACTACTCACGAGTCCGAAGTAAGTAGAACAAGTGGCGAACTACGAGCGCGATCAGGGAAGTGAAGCCGCCGCTTTCGACATCCAGTGGGGGCCACTTTCGGTACGAGAAGATATTATTTTTGAATATCATTAGTATTTTTATTATTAAAACTATTGATATCAGATAATACTTAGATTAAGTAGATTGGGTGCTGGCACCGATATTCCCGGAAGCAGAGGTTACGCTTCAAAAATTTCGTTGATCCGGGCGGCTAGCTGGAAATCCAGATCGCTGATGCCCTTTACGCTGTGGGTATGGAGATCGATCTGCACTTTGTTCCAGACATTGAACCATTCAGGATGATGATTGAGGGATTCCGCAGCGAACGCCACACGAGTCATCTTGCTGAAGGCATCGACAAAATCCTTGCATTCGAAATTCTTGTGAAGCTTGCCGCTGACGAGGGTCCATCCAGCAATGCCTGGCAACTTCTGATGAATTTCCGCATCGGTGAGTTTCTTGGCATTCATAGTAAACCTCCAGGTGAGGGGCGGAACGACCAGCACTATTATGCGTTGGGCGGATGGAAGCAGCAAGAACGGGCGAGGGAGTGAAAGAACGGACCGAGTGACCCAGCGGCCGATTCACGATATGAGGCAAACGCGGCTCGACTTGCGTAGCGGGCCGTTGTGGCGGCGGTCAGCAGCCCCTCGCGGTCAAGGGAAGAGCAGACCTAGAGGTATGGCTCGATTGATTGAGGTACGGAATGTCAGTAGGATAAGAGGTTCGCCCCCACTGGAAATTCGCGCCGTGGTGTGAGCTGCGCAAAATGAATCGGAGACTAACGTGAAAAAGAAGATACGAGCCATACAATACGGAATCGGACCCATCGGGGCTTCGATCTTAAAACTGCTGAGGGAAAAAGAGAGCGTTGAGATCGTTGGCGCGATCGACACCGATCCGGCGAAAGTGGGCAAGGACGTGGGCGAGGTGGTGGGAGCGGCGGACGCCCCGTGGGGCGTGAAGATTTCCGGAGATGCGCGCGGCGTGCTGGAGCAGTCCGCGGACATCGTGATGCACACGACTTCGTCTTCGCTGCCGAAAGTGGTCGATCAGCTTATGGCGTGCCTCGATGTGGGTTCCTGCGTGGTTTCCACGTGCGAGGAACTCTCCTATCCGTACAGGACGCATCCAGAGTTGGCCGATGAGCTCGATAAGGCGGCAAAGGAAAACGGCGTGGCGCTGGTGGGAACGGGCGTGAATCCCGGTTTTGTGATGGACAAACTGGCGGTGACCCTGGCAGCGGTGTCGCAGAAGATTGAGCACGTGAAGGCGCTGCGTATTGTCGATGCCGGCAAGCGGCGGTTGCCGCTGCAGAAGAAAATTGGCGCCGGCATGAGCGTGGAAGAATTCAAGGCCAAGGTTACGGAAGGCGTGATCAAGCACGTAGGCCTGCCGGAGTCGGTAGCGATGGTGGCGGACAGTCTGGGATTGAAACTGGACGAGATTACAGAAACGATTGAGCCGAAGGTGGCGACAGAGCGGGTACAAACGGAATTTTTGACCGTGGAAGCGGGGCAGGTTGCGGGCGTGCACCAGATTGCGCGCGGGCTCTCCGACGGCAAGGAACTCATCTACATGGAATTGCAGATGTACGTGGGCGCGAAAGATCCAACGGACACCATTGAGCTGACGGGACATCCGAACATCAGCCTGGTGATTCCAGGCGGATCACATGGGGATATAGCGACGGCGTCGGTGGCGGTGAATTCGATACCGGCGATACTGGAAGCGGCGTCGGGACTACGGACGTCTCGGGATTTGCCGATTGGGTTTTTCCCGCCGAAACCGTTGAAGTAGATCTAGAGAACAGGTTCATGATGCGGGGTGGGTGAAAACCTGCTCCGTTTTTTGTTTGCTGGAAGCCCGAGGCAAGGAAAAGGCTAATGCAGAGACACAAAGGGCGCAGAATTTCGCTGAGGAAAAAACGGCGAAGCAGATCCATCGCTTCGCTCGAGGTGACAAGTTGGCAGCGGGCCTTTGCGGGGAATTATTTTCTCCAGAAACGCATTACGGCGGAGTAATCGAGGTCTTCTTTGGCTTCGCCTTTTACGTAGTTGTAGACTTCGCGGGAAGCGGCGGTGGCGGGAAGTGAAACGCCCAATTGGTTGGCAAGATCGAGCGCCAAGCTAAGGTCCTTGTGCATGAGGCGCAAGGGAAAGCTGGGCTTGAAATCGCCATTCAGCATGAGCGGTACTTTCACGTCGAGCACTCCCGAGCGCGCCATGCTGGATTGCAAGACCTCGAAGAGTTGCTCGCCTTTCAAGCCGGCTTTGGTTACCAGCGCGATTCCTTCGGCGATAGCACCCACCTGCAGCGCGAGTAGAGCATTCATGGCAAGTTTTATGGTCTGCCCCGCGCCATTCGGGCCCAGGTGAAACCATTTTTTGCCCATGACGCCAAGAACCGGTTCCATTTCGCGAACCGTTTCCGCATCGCCGCCAATCATGAAAAGCAGAGTGCCTTCGCGCGCTCCCCAATCACCGCCTGTGACCGGCGCGTCGAGAAATTTTATCTTGCGTTCGGCGCAGACCGCGGAAAGTTTGCGTGCCAGAGCGGGAGAGATAGTGCTGCAGTCCATGTAGATGCTACCGGGCCTCAGACCGTCGAGCGCACCATCGTTTTTGCCATCGTGCCCCCATAGAACTTCTTCCAGCGCGGGAGGATCACTGACCATGGTGATCAGGATGTCGGACTCCGCCGCAACTTCATGGGGATTCTTAGCCAGTATGGCGCCACCATGAACCAGTTCCTGAGCGCGCGACGCGGTGCGATTCCAGATGGTGAGGGTGTGTCCCGCTTTCAAAAGATTTGCGGCCATTGGGCGGCCCATCAGGCCGAGGCCGATCAAGCCAATGTTGCGGGAAGTAGTAGAAGTGGACATGAAATGCCTCCTGACGAGGTACGCACGGGAATGAGTTGAACACAAAAATATTGTAGCCGATTCGTGAAGGCGGGCCCATCGCGAGGTGTAAAACCGTAGCCGGCAATAATAAAATGAGCAGCGATCGATTAAGCGGTTTTGGGACGGTGGGAGAGAGGAAGCAAGCCAGAACCACCAGAGGCCGCAGCCGCACGGGCCGCCAGCCTGGCGGGTGATTCAGCGAGATCTTGAAAATCGGCCGTGGTCTCTTGTTCCGTGGTTACGGGGGGCTGCTCCAATTCTTCCATTTCCGCAAGACGGTGAATGTAGGGATACGGGATTTCCCAGCGGAAATAGTTCATGCGGCCGCGCTGTTCCAAGTGCTGTTCGAGGAAGATGGAGCGGCCAGAATCGGCAACGAGCGTGCCAGAGGCAGGAATCAAGACATCGCCAACCCGATAACTGACGATGACTTTGCGGCCCAGATACTGCGAGTAAGAAGCCATTCACGTGAGTGTCAGGTGAGCTTCGGGGCAGGTCAATAGTACGTTGGGACTGTTACGCGGTTTTGTGTGGAAATCCGAAATACCTAATGGTGTGAAAAAGTAACGGAAGCTGGTTGGGGCCGAACTACGAGATCGGACGCCAGAAAGAGGGCTAAAGCGGACGTAAATGCGAAGGCGAGGATCGCGGCCACCATCGGCAAAGTCCAATTGGTTAGCCGATTTGCAGGATGTAACCAGTAAAATGTCAGCAGGGCGGCTAAGACGCCGACCAGGGAACCAAGGATTCGGCTAGAACGAGAAAGCTCTAGCTGGGCGTGGCAGGTGGGACAAACCACCTCGTTGGAATGCGCCAACACTTGCTTGCGGGGAATCCTGGCGAAGCAAAGAGGACAGGCACGATACCGCATGGGCAACTCCTTTTCACCGCAAGCCACAACGTGCGGCTTAACGCACAAGATCGGACAGCACCGCTTCGGCGGCACGGCGCCCGCTAACTAATGCGCCATTAATGGAAGAATTATCGCGATGATCGCCGCAGACGTAAACACCGGGCCGGGTGCGAACTGGACGCTGCGGCGGCTCGAGCGCCCCAGGCAACTGCTGCGGCTGCGCGTGAGCAATCTTATAGCTGCGAAGCAACTGCCAGGTGCTGGTTACTTTGCCGAACCAGTTTTTCATTTGCGCGATTATGAAGCCACCGAGCTGGACTTCCGTGAGAGCTTGTGTGCCGAGCACGGTCACCGAGATCAGATGCTTCCCCGACGGGGCGTAACTGGGCGCCACCTGCGAGATGACCGAGAAATTGTTGACGGGTCCGGCGCCATCGCCGTTCAGCACCAGGATGGGCTGAGCTATCGGAGGCTCGGCTGCGGAATAATAAAAACAAGTGACGCTGCGGGATGCCGGTTCGACATCGCCCACCAGATGGGCCGCGGCGGGACCTTCGGCAGCAACGACGATGGCGCGGGAGCGGAGTGACTCGCCTCCGGCAAGCGTGATCTCACTCTCGTGTAGCGAATCGACATGGGCATTCACGCGAATGGAACCAGCGGGAAGTTTTTCTGCGAGTTGCGCGGGAATGCTGCCCATGCCACGGGCGGGAATGGATGTGTCGCCTTCGGAGAGCATCTTGAAAACAAACTCAAACATACGGCTGGAAGATTTTAATCCGCCGTCGAGCAGAATGCCACCTAGAAACGGGCGAAAGAAGCGGTGGATCATCTCACTTGAAAAGCCCGCGGCAAGGAGAGCGTCTTTGGTGGAACGATCCGGGCCTTTGAATAAATTCTCGACGGAGGCGCGGCGGAGGCGGCTGCGAAGAACGGCGATGCGCAGTTTGTCCGAGAGCGAGCCGAAATCGGAACGCAGGACTTCCCACCAGGCGCCGGGTGTGCGCCAAGGATCGAAGAGTGTGTTCATGTGCCCGGCATACCAGGAAAGTGCTCCATGAGCGAACGGCTTTAAATCGAGGCGGGAATAGTCGAGGACGCGCTGCGCTTCGGGATAAGCAGTGAGCAGCACCTGAAAACCGCGATCGAGGAGGAAGCCGTCGTGTACATCGGTGCGCACGCGTCCCCCAACGCCGTCGGAGGCTTCGAGGATCTGAAATGAGACGCCTTTATCATGAAGTATACGCGCGCAAGCGAGTCCGGCCAGACCTGCGCCAACGATCAGAACATCCGGGCTGGACGACATTCTTGTGTTTCCCTCAATCCATTCGAAAAACGAAGCGAACGCTGCATGTAATGGTTTACACGATATCCTGCGACATTCTCCACGACGAACGCAAGGGCAAGAGTAAGCAGGGTCCACAGACCTATTTCCTTGTATTGCCGACAGAGACGTGCGTTATCCGCCATGCCATGGAGGACGAAGCGGTGCAGCCGGTCGCTGGCCAACGGATAGCCGATACGAAGCGGTTCAAATAACCAGGGGCTTCGCAAGAGCGTCGCAATGTTCCAGCGCGCGGTCACGCGAAATTGAACTGTAGCCGGTGGGTGGCAATCATCCAGTAAAGGGCATAGTCGCCACCGGCATTTATTGCTTGCGTGTTGGAGTCCTTAACGCCAATTTCGGGAACAGCGCACACCAAACTTTGCGCGTGCGCAGCGAATGAATCCACTCCATGCGCCGCGGGTCGAGTTGTCCTGGAAATTCAAGTCAGGCAGTATAGTGTCTGCCTTCTGCAACCAGCACCTTGAAGCAAAGGAGAAACGCATGGGACGCAAATTCGCGTTCATTCTACTATCCACACTGATTTTGTGGGCGCCGACGAATGGACAAGGACAAAGACCAGCAGACAAGAGCTACGTCTTGAAAGCCGCTCGCCTGTTTGATGGGAAGAGCAGCGCGTTGGTTATTCCGGGAGTCGTAGTGGTGACGGGCGGAAAAATCGTGGGGCTGGGAACGGGGGCAACAGTGCCAGCGGGTGCGGAAGTGATCGAGCTGGGGGACGCGACGCTGCTGCCGGGTTTTATCGATGCACACACGCACCTGACGTTTCCCTACTCAGAGGATCACAAACAAGCTCGGCTGGACACACTGCAAAAAACGGTGGCGGAGCAGACGCTGGACTCCACTGTGAATGCGCGAGTGACGCTGATGGCGGGCTTTACGACGGTGCGCGACGTAGGCTCCAGTAACTATATGGATGTTGGCTTGCGCAACGCGATCCGCGACGGCGTCGTGCCGGGTCCGCGGATGCTGGTGACGGTGCACGCGCTGGGAGCGACGGGCGGGCATTGCGACCACGACGATGGTTTCCGCGAAGGACTGTTTGGCCATGAATCTGGTCCGCAGCAGGGCGTAATCAACGGCGCGGACCAGGCGCGGTATGCGGTGCGGCTCGATCATAAATATGGGGCGGATATAATTAAGGTGTGCGCGTCAGGCGGCGTACTGTCGCCGACGGATGATGTGGACACCCCACAGCTTACTCAGGACGAACTCAATGCGCTTGTGGACGAAGCGCACGCGCTGCGCCGCAAGACTGCCGCGCACGCACATGGAGCGGAGGCGGCCAAGCGGGCTATTCGCGCAGGAATCGATTCCATTGAACATGGAAGTTTTCTCGACGATGAAGCGCTCGAGATGATGAAAGCGCGCGGCACCTATCTGGTGCCGACGCTGATGGCTATTCAAGGATTGCAGGAGCAGTTCGATCGGGGTGTTTACATGCAGCCGGCGATCGCGAGGAAGGCCCATGCGGCTATCGGCTCGCTGCACACTACGTTTCAAGAGGCGTTGGCGAAGGGCGTGAAGATCGGATTGGGCACCGATGCGGGCGTCTATCCGCACGGACGGAACGCCGAGGAGTTTCACCAGATGGTGGACCTGGGAATGAAACCGATTGATGCGCTGAAGGCGGGAACATCGTCGGATGCTGAACTGCTCGGCATTGCAGACAGGGTGGGAACGCTGGAAGCAGGAAAATTGGCGGACGTGGTCGCGGTGCCCGGCGATCCGTTACAAAATATCCGGCAGACAGAACAGGCATTTTTCGTGATGAAGGAAGGCGTGATCTTTAAGTACGAGAAAGCCAAGTAGGAATCAGGACAAGCGATGAAAGCACTCTTGAAAATGAATTTGGCGTGCGGATGGGTCTTGCTGTTGGCGGCTTTTGCCGGAGCGCAGCAGGCGAAACCGGCGATTAAATCGTACGTACTGAAAGCCGCACGGCTGTTCGACGGCAAAAACGATACGTTGAGCATACCGGGATTGGTCGTGGTTACTGACGGAAAAATTGTTGGAGTGGGAGCCAGTGCCAATATTCCGTCTGGAGCGGAAGTGATCGATCTGGGCGACACTACGCTGCTGCCCGGATTTATTGATGCGCATACCCACCTGACCGGAGATTCCAGCGACGATTGGCGGCAGGACACGCTGGATAGTTTGCAGAAGAGTCTTGCGGAGCAAGCGTTGGATTCGTCGGTGTACGCGAAACGCACGCTGATGGCGGGATTCACGACGGTGCGGGATGTTGGCGCACCGGGACGCATCGATGTGGCGCTACGCAATGCCATCCGCGATGGGGTGGTGCCGGGGCCGCGCATGCTTGTAGCGGCTGGCGCGATCGGCACAACCGGAGGACATTGCGACGACGAAGCCGGTTTTCGTGAAGGGATATTTGAACGCGAAGCGGGGCCGCAACAGTCGGTAGCGAATGGGCCAGACCAGATGCGCTATGCGGTGCGATTGGCGCATAAATACGGCGCGGACGTAATCAAGACGTGCGCTTCGGGTGGAGTGCTTTCGCTGACCGACGATGTCGATACACCACAACTGACGCAGGAAGAATTGAATGCGCTGATCGACGAAGCGCACGCATTGCGGCTGAAGGTGGCAGCGCACTGCCATGGGTCAGAGGCGGCCAAGCGGGCTATTCGCGCTGGAGTCGATTCGCTCGAGCACGGTTCGTTTTTCGATGACGAAGCCCTGGAGATGATGCGCGCGCATGGAGTCTATTTTGTGCCCACGCTGATGGCGCTGGTGGGGGAGCAGGAGCGCATCAAGCGCGGCGTGTACTTTCCGCCACCCATTCTGGCAAAGGCGAACGCCGCCAGCCTGATGGCGAAGAAAACTTTTCAGCGCGCGCTGGAGAAAAATGTAAAAATCGGATTCGGCACGGATGCCGCGGTTTATCCACACGGACGAAATGCCGAAGAGTTTTACCAAATGGTTTCGCTAGGAATGAAACCGAGCGCGGCGCTAAAGGCGGCAATGTCGACGGATGCGGAGTTGCTCGGACTGGGGGGCAAGATCGGCACGCTGGAGACTGGCAAGTTTGCTGACGTGGTGGCGGTACCCGGCGACCCGCTGCAAGACATCAAACAAACGGAACATGTGCTGTTCGTCATGAAAGAAGGCGTGGTCTACCGGAATGACGCGACAGCGAAAGCGCGTTGAGTTCTGGAGGTGAAGCTTGAGCGATCTCTCGAAAGCGGTGACCACTTCGCTGGCCAGCGAATACCGCATGCGCGGAGCAGAACTGCACAAATGGGTTGATCCGCTGAGCGAAGAGCAATTCTGGAAGAAGCCATTTTCCTACGGGAATAGCGCAGGTCACGTGGTGCTGCATCTGACGGGCAATTTGAGTTACTACGTCGGGGCGCAGGTAGCCGGGACGGGTTATGTCCGTAACCGAGATCTGGAATTTACAGAGATGCGCAAGCCACCGAAGATGGAAGTGTTACATAGGTTCGACGAGACCATCGCCATGGCAGCCGCAACGATTGAGAAGCAGACCGAAGAAGACTTGTGCAGATCCTACACGGCGGAACGCGAACCAGAGGCGAAGAATCGATTTTCGATTTTCCTGCGGTGCGCGGTGCATCTTTATCACCACATCGGGCAACTTAATTACATTAGCCGCGAACTCTTGAAGTAAGTGGAAGCCGTTTGCCAATCCAGGCCTGGCGCTGTGCGCAATTCGAGCCTAAAGGTACTATTTTCTGATTGCCCGATGATTCACACCGTCCACGCACAAACGGATTTGGCAAAAGCAAAACGAAAAATTGCCGAGTGGGTTCTGGCCGCGGGATTGTCCCTCCTGGTGGCTATACTTGTGGCGCTGCCCTTTTTCTGGATTGGCAGCGCTTCCGGGCACGATTTCGAATTTCACGTGGCTTCTTGGCTGGATGTTTCTTATCAGTGGGGCGAAGGAACATTTTATCCGCGCTGGACGGCGTGGACGAATCACGGATTTGGCGAGCCGCGTTTCGTTTTCTATCCGCCGCTTTCCTGGATGCTGGGTGCGGCATTGACGCGCATCGTGCCGCTACCCTGGGTACCCGCCTGTTACGTCATTCTGGTGCAGACCCTGGCCGGGTGGTTTGCCTATTTTCTTCTGAGCCGACTCACCAGCAAGCGCGGAGCGCTACTTGGCGCCGCATGCTACGCAGCAAATCCAAACGCGTTGTTGATCACGTATGTGCGCAGCGATTTTGCGGAGCAACTGGCATGCGCCATTTTCCCGGTGCTTTTGCTGGGCACGCTGAGGCTCACATCGCTTTTGAAAGAAAACAAGTCCGGCAGTTCGGGCGTCCTGGCGTTTGCGTTTCCATTTGCGGCGGTGTGGCTTTGCAACGCGCCAGCCGGAGTCATTGCCAGCTATTCGATGGCTTTGTTGATCGGCTGGGCAGCGGTGACGCAATGCTCGTGGAAAGTGCTTTTCAAGGGCGCCGCGGGGATTGGGCTGGGATTCGGGTTAATCGGGTTCTACCTGGTGCCGGCGGCGTACGAACAACGATGGGTGAATATTGGACAAGCGCTCGCGAGCGGGCTGCTGCCTTGGCAGAATTTCCTGTTCACCAACATCGATGATGTGGAGCATACCTGGTTCAACTTCATTGCGTCATGGTGCGCAGTGATTTTAATGCTACTGGCCGCGATTACGGCGGTGCTGTCGCGGCGATTTGCGAAGGGGCCGCTTGAACGGCCGACGACTTCACGGCGAAGGTGGGGCGGGCTACTGATTGTGGCTGCGGGCGCTTCCCTGTTGATGCTTCCGTTCACCCATGTTCTGTGGCTGTACTTGCCGAAATTGCGCTTTGTACAATTTCCGTGGCGATGGATGTCGGTGGTCGCATTGATCTACGCGTGTTTCACGGCGGCGGTGGCAGAAAAACGGCAAGGATGGCTGGCGCCGGTACTCTTCCTGGCGTTGTCCGTGCCGCTGGCAAACATCTTGATTGATAACGGCTGGTGGGATCCGGATGAGATGCCGACGCAGCAGGCGACGATTACCAGTGGCGCAGGGTTCGAGGGCATGGATGAATACGATCCAGTGGGCGATGATCATGCTGAACTTCCCGTGAACGCTCCTTTGGTCAGGGCGTTGAGCGATACCTCACCGCCAACACCAGCAAGAGATGCGGAGGTGACCGTCCTGAGATGGAACACAGAAAGCAAGGAAATCCAAGTGCATTGCCGAGAGGCGGCCCATGTTGCGTTGCGCCTGCTGAACTATCCCGCGTGGCGCGTCAGCGTAAACGGCGAAACCGTGAAACCAGAGCGGCTAGACGATATCAACCAGATGGTCGTGCCCGTTACGGTTGGAAATTCCTTGATTGAGGTTCGCTACGCGAGGACGCCGGACCGCACAGCGGGCGACCTGTTAACGGCACTGAGTATCGTCGTTGTCGCCATTCTAATAGCGTTAAAAGATGTTGAGCCCCAAAAACAATTTACGTAGCGAACACTGAGTAGCTATCGGCGATCAACGTTGGGATGGCGGATATCCTGGCCTTGCACAATGTAGATAACATCTTCGGCAATGTTGGTGGCGTGATCTCCGATGCGTTCGAGATTTTTTGCGACAAGGATCAACTCAAATGCCGGGAAGACCACGCTGGAATCGCCCATCATGTAGGTGAGGAGTTCGCGAAAGATCTGATCGCGGTACTGATCGACCTGATCGTCGGTAGCCATGACCTTTTGCGCGAGATCGACATCGCGGCGTACCACAGCATTTAGAGCGTTGCGCACCTGTTCCTCGACGAGCTCGGTCATCCGAGGCAAATCCACGTAGGGTTTTACACGGGGATGGCGAAGTATGCGCAGCGCTCCTTGTGCTACGTTGACGGCCTGATCGCCGATGCGTTCCAGATCGTTGTTGATGCGGGAGATGGCAAGGACGAAACGAAGGTCGATGGCCATCAGCTGATGAAGGGCAAGCAATTGCACAACGCGGTCGTCGATTTCGAGCTGCAGTTCGTTGATGGCGTCTTCTTCATCAAGCACGCGCTTTGCGAGCTGTTCATCGGAATCGAGGACGGCGTGAACGGACTGGTGCACGGCGCGCTCGGCAAGGCTGCCCATCCACAACAGGCGCTCTTTCAGCTCATTCAGGTCTTTTTCGAAGTGTCGTTCCATGCTTGCCTTCCCGTGTGCCGGTTTGCTTCCTACCTCTTCGCAGTGCGCGTCCACGAAATCCACGCAATCAACCAAAGCGACCAGTGATATAGGCCTCGGTGCGCGGATCGCTGGGCGTGGTGAACAGATGCGGTGTCGGACTGAATTCGATAATCTGACCGGTGAGGAGAAAAGCGGTGAAGTCACTGACGCGAGCAGCCTGCTGCATGTTGTGAGTAACGATGGCGATGGTGGTGATATTTTTCAACTCGACGAGCAGTTCTTCGATTTTTGCGGTGCTAATGGGGTCGAGCGCGGAGCATGGTTCGTCGAGCAGCAGCACTTCCGGTTCTACCGCCAAAGCGCGCGCGATGCATAGGCGTTGTTGCTGGCCGCCGGAGAGTTCGTAGGCGGACTTGTGGAGCTGATCCTTTACCTCATCCCAAAGCGCAGCGTGGCGCAAGCTCTTCTCCACCGTTTCCGAAATCGAGCCTTTCATACTATTGATACGCGGGCCGTAGGCAATATTATCGAAGATGGATTTGGGAAAAGGATTGGGCCGTTGAAAGACCATGCCAACGCGGCTGCGGACGGCGGTCACATCCTGCGCAAGAATGTTCTGCCCGTCGAGAAGAATTTCGCCTTCCAAGCGGGAATTGTTGACGGTTTCATGCATGCGGTTCAAAGTCCGCAGGAGCGTGGATTTGCCGCAGCCGGAAGGACCGATGAGAGCGGTCACACGCTTGTCGGCGATGCCCACGTTGATGTCGAACAGGATTTGCTTGCTGCCATAGAAAAAATTGACCTTGGAAATGGTCATGCGCATCGGCAAGGGAGCATTGGGCTCGCGGTTCGCAGGCAATCCGGTTGTGGTCGTGATACTCACAGTAATCCCCGGCTTAATGGCTGGCATGATCAAGACCTCGGCACGGCAATGCCCCGCGAAAGTATGGTGCGGGCCAGAATGTTGATGATCAGAATCAATCCGAGCAGAACCAAACCGGCGGCCCAAGCTTGTCTGTGCCAATCTTCATATGGCGAAACAGCATACGTGAAAATCATGACCGGAAGCGAGGCGGTGGGTGTCATCCAACCGCTGGTCCAAAACCGATTGCCGAACGCGGTGAAAAGCAGCGGGGCGGTTTCTCCCGCGACGCGAGCGAGAGCAAGGAGGACGGCCGTGAGAATGCCGCGATGTGCGGCCGGCACGATGACAGTGGAGATCGTTTTCCACTTGCTGGCGCCGAGGGCCATGGCGCCTTCGCGCAAGTTACTCGGAACAGCTTTGAGAAATTCTTCGGTGCTGCGCAAGGTAATGGGGATCATCATGATGCCAAGCGCAAATGCACCCGCTAGGGTGGAGAAATGCTTGAAAGGCAGGACCACCACGCTGTACGCGAAGATGCCGATGACGATGGAAGGGACGCCGTTCAAGAGATCCGCGGAATAGCGAACGACCGAAGCCGCGGTGCCGCCGCTGAATTCGGCCAAGTAAATGCCGCCAAGAAATCCGATCGGGACGCCCAACAAAGAAGCAGCCAGCAACAGCTTGGCGCTGCCAACGATGGCGTTTGCCATTCCGCCGCCGGTCTCGCCAACCGGCTTGGGAAGTTGCGTGAAGAAAGCCCAGTTCACGGAAGTCCCGCCATTGAATACCAGATATCCGAGGATGAAGAAAAGTGCGCTGACGGAAATGAGCGCGCAAATGCCCGTCATGGTCAGCATGAAGTTGCTGACGAACTTTCGCCAATGGAGGCGGGTGCGATTCATGCGGCTACCCTGCTTCCCTTTTGGGTAGTGGCAATGATCAGGAGACGAGCCATGCCGTTAAGGAGAAACGTGAGCAAGAAGAGAACCAGGCCGAGATAAACCAGCGATTGAAGATACATGTCGCCGGTGGCTTCCGTGAATTCGTTGGCGATTACGGCAGCGATGGTGTAGCCAGGAGCGAAGAGCGAGGCTGCGATTTTAGGAGAATTACCGATGACCATCGTAACGGCCATGGTTTCGCCAAGAGCGCGGGCCATGGCGAGAAAAATGGAGCCCATGATGCCAGTCTTCGCAAAAGGGACAACCACCTGCCAGGTGGCTTCCCAGCGGGTGGAACCGAGCGCCAGCGCAGCTTCGCGTTGATCGCGGGGAACGGATAGAAGCACTTCACGAGAAACGGAGATGATGTAGGGTATGACCATGATGGCCATGACAATTCCCGCAGTGAAAAAACCAACTCCGTACGACGGGCCAGCGAAGAACGGCAAGAAACCGAGAGTCTTAATGAGCGTCGGAGCAATCAGGACGCGCATGAGCGGCACGATAATGAATACGCCGAGCAATCCATAAATCACGCTGGGAACGGCCGCCAGAAGATCGATAAAGAACTGCAGTGTATCGGAAACGCGAGGCGAAGCCAATTCCGCAAGGAAAATCGCAGCACCAATTCCGAGAGGCACAGCGATCAGAAGGGCTACGGCGGATGTCACGACAGTCCCATAAATAAAGGGTAGTGCGCCATACTCATCCAGGATTGGATCCCAGACCTGCGTCACAAAAAAGTGAAAGCCAAATTTGTGGCGCGGCAATGCGGAATTAATCCAGAGCTGATAGACGAGCAAGATGGTAACCAGGACAACCGTGGCGGCAAAAAGGAAAGTGAGCAGACGAGCAATTTCGTCGCCGTCCCGAAGACGCGCTAAAAAGGACCGCGAGCCCGTTACCGGGCCCGCCGTTCCAAGGGTTGTTGTCGGTGCAGCCACGATCCTCTGGGGTGCTACTGTACGCTATTGATTGCCTTTTTTTCCTTCTCGATCACTTCTTTGGGAAGCTTCGCGTAGGACAAACCTTCCGCGTAGTTTTGCCCGTCAGAAAGCATCCATTTGAGGAAACCCTTTATGGCATCGCGCTTGGCACCATCTTGAAACTTCTGGGGAACCAGGAGCCAGGTGAAGCTGGAGATCGGGTAGGAATTCTTGCCTGGAGCATTGGTGATGGACACGCGGAAATCTTCCGGCATTTCCTTGGCAGCTCCGGCAGCGGCAGCACTGACGCTAGCCAGGTCGGCTTTCACGAATGCACCGGTGGAATTCTTGACGGAACCGTATGGGATGCTGTTTTGTACGGCGTAGATTAATTCCACGTAGCCGATGGAATTGGGAGTCTGCTTGACGAGGCCGGTAACGCCTTCGTTGCCTTTGCCGCCAAGGCCGACGGGCCAATTCACACTGGTGCCTTTGCTGACTTTCGATTTCCACTCATCACTGACTTTGGAAAGGTAGTCGGTCCAGATGTAAGAGGTGCCGCTGCCATCAGAGCGGTGAACCACTACGATGTCGCTGGCAGGAAGATTCACACTTTTGTTGGCGCCGGCAACGGCGGGATCGTTCCACTTGGTGATTTTTCCTAGAAAGATACCAGTAAGGGCATCAGGGGTGAAGTTCAGAGGCCCGGTAACACCGCTAACGTTATAGGTGGGTACAACAGCGCCCAATACGGTCGGGAAATGTAGAATGCCGGAGCCGCGCTTGTCATGAAACGCCTTCAACTGTTCATCGTTCATAGGGCCATCGGTGGCGCCGAAATCGACGGTACCTTCGGTGACCTGCTTGATACCTGCGCCGGAACCCACTGATTGGTAATTCATCTGAATCGAGCCGTTGTTCTTGTGGTATTCGTCGAACCATTTCGAATAGATCGGGTAAGGAAACGTTGCGCCGGCGCCGTTGATGAGCAGCGGGTTTTGCGCGGCCCAGGCGATGGCACCCAGAGCCAGGATAGCCACAGCTATTCCAAGTATTCGCTTCATGTTGAGTCTCTCCGTCTGTCGCCTATAAAGGCTTTGCGGGTCGATACCTTCGATCGTGCGCTTCACTGTGAACGGCAGAGGTTACGGAATTGTTACATCTCGTGGTGAATCTGTTAAAAATCAGAAATGTCTCTCCGAACCGAGTAATTGTCTTGTTTTCTCTAAGTCTCACGGCTCACTTTCGGTTGAATCGGCATAGGAGGGAGAGTCACCTCTCCGCTCCTGCCACACCACCGTACATGCGGGTCCGCATACGGCGGTTCAGCAAGTTGAGCCCTCGCGGGCCGGAGTTTCGCGTCGCGGTTCGCCACAAGGGCTTCGCCGCTCTGCAGGTTTCCGTTTCGGCTTCACCGTCTTCTGAACCTGTAAAGCTCAGCCGTAGCTGATTGGCTGGCGCTATGCCACCCATGAGTTCGACGTTCTACTACTCGCTCTCACTGTTTGGGCCTTCCTCACTCGCGTGAGTACTACGCCCGCTACTGACTGCTGCTGCAGGATCAGGATGAATTACTCCACCCTCAGTCACGAATCCGAGACGTGCAGCAGATCTCCCGAGATAAGTTCGATCGCCTTCCGCCAACACCGAATTTACGCTGCGTCTTGATAGATATGGGCTTCGCGATCATTGGCCCGCTCGCCCGGCACCGTAGGCCTCGTATCCGCTTCTTGTCCATCGGCTCGCGTGTTTGCTCTACGCTTCCTTCAGACCCCGCCTCGCGGCGACGCCCTTGCGCTTCGCTATCACTTCGCCTCCATCAGGTTGTGAAGAGGACTCTAACCTCCAAGCTATCGAACATGCTCGGCGTACCAAACAAAAGGCAGCCTCACGGAGGCTGCCTCTTTGAGCTGGTTGCTCTGTTTGGAATTGGTCGGTGACCTTCCTTATGGCAAGTAGTAACGGAACGACGTCCACACCATATTATCGACGGCGTGTGGTGCGATACCCGCTGCGCCCGACCAGGTATTCCGATAGAAGTATGAGTATTGCATACCAAACTGAACTCTTCCCTTTTCGCCCTGATAGAATTTGTACCAGAAGCCGAGGGTGCTTTCCCCTATGTAGCGAGTGTCGCCCGCGCATGTTCCGCCAGCTCCGGGCGCACTCGTGCCCGTCGGGGAAGTTTCGGTTGAGCAGCCAGAATTATTGGCAAACGGTGAGCCATAACCACCGGTCCCACTTGTCGAAATGGACGTGGTGGTGACCCCTGGATAAGGAGGTTGAATTCCGCCCCCTGGGCAAGGAGCCTGTCCAACGCCGCCACAACCAGGGATTGCGGGTGTAGTCGTGAGTCTCACGGACTGGTATCCAGTGTAGGCAGAGCGCCCAGCATATTCGCCGCCGACATAGCCGTATATGTCCAACCTCGGGGTAGCGTGCCATTCGATCGAACCCAACCAGGAGGCGTTGTGAATTAAAGAAATGGTTCCATCGGGACGGAGGGTTGCGTCTGCAAGTTGCGCCGACGCGTAGCGGCCCGCACCATCTCCGTAGAAACCCTTCGCGCCAACGCTCAGCTTCTTCGAAAATAGGGGCATTCGACCGCTGACTCCCACCGCCCCGCCGGTACTGGAGCTGTTATAGGCACCGGCCGCGCTGGGAGTAAATGAAGTGCTAGCCGAGCAACCCAGCTCTACTGGGACTGCCGGCATCGGGAAATTGCCAGCTGTGGTTCCGACGACCGCGCAAGGATACACGCGGTTCCGGAATGTGCTGACGACACCGAAGACTTCGTAATGCCCGAAGCCCGGATCAAACGCGGCCTTCACAATGAAATCGGGTGTCTCGTTTGCTGGGTATCCGGTAGGGTCAAAAGCGTTGTAAAGACCTCCGCTGCTCCCAGGAGCGAAGACGAACGCATTCTGAAAAGTTGTCACTGCGCCGATTGCGCTAGTGCTGGTATACGTACTAAAACCTCGTCCACCGATTGTCTCGTCGGCATTTTCAATCGAGGCAGCGAGATGTCGAACTTATCGCCAAAGGTCTTGGTGACGCGGGCAGCATAGGCGCGCTGCCAGGTGAAGCCAACAACGTATTGGGGATCAGGCACTAGCGGTGTCCATTCTTGGCGATTCACGATACCTTTGATGTTTTCCGTTACGAGTCCCCACATCTGACCCGCCGAAACTGCCCATCCGTTCGAAAAGTCGGCGCGGGCCCACAACTGGCGCTGACGGAATACGTAGGAGTTGCTTTGGCGATTGTTGGAAGTCGTACCCGCTCCGAGGAAGTCCGCTTCGTAGTAGCCAGAAAGCTTTGTTTCGCCCACCTTGCCTTCAAACAGCAAGGAGAGCCGGGAATGGCGACCGGACATGTTCATTTCTGTAAGCCTGCCCAATCCATTCCCGCTGAAGGGAATTGCGTTGAACGGTGTATTGATGTCTGCGCTAAGGGCACGCTGGCGGTTAACGGTCGAAGCGTCGAGGAATCCGCCAGGGGTAATGTTAACTCCCTTAAAGCGAATGGTCGTCGGACCCTTGTCGTCAGACTTCTCTTGACCGCTCGCGGCGGAGGGCGTCTTGGCGATAACGGCGTTACTGGCGGCCATCGTGCTGACCGCGGAGTTCAGAGCGGTCGTGGTGGTCTTCAGTTCTGCAGACGTCGCCACGGCATCGGTGGCCTTAACGGTTGCCTCTGGGGCGCGAGAGTTTGCGGAGGCGGCCGCTTCACGGGCCGTCTCTATCTGCCGATCACGCTTGGCAAGTTCCTCCTTCATCAGTTGCAGCTGTTCTTGCTGGGATTGCAGAACCTGACGCAATTCCTCGACTTCGGCTGCAATTTCTGCGCTGGACTTGGCCGCGGCTGGTTTGGCCGGCTGCGCCTTCGCTGGCTGCGCATCGGCTTCCTTCGGAGCATCTTTCGGTGAGTCTGCAAACGCTGTTCCGGCCAACAGGAGCAGCACTAGTATAACTGATGCTATTTTTTTCATTGCCTCTCTCTTGTGCTGGAGAATTCGAAAAACACCCGCGGGTATGAATTGCCCCGCAGAGAAGGTAGTGGCCGACTCTTACGCCTTCGTCAATTAAATATTAATACTCTGTAACACTGAGTAGAGAATTTAACTATTCGTTCACATGTCAAATAGCCTGCAACGGCCTGCAAATAGTGAGTGGCGGATATGCCTGGAGGGGGAGGAGAGGACCGGAGCCAGGGGTGCGCCGGTCCCCGAGGAAGGATCACGATTGAAGATCAGACGGGAGAAGCGTCGCACTCGGGTTTCACCTGTGAATGAAAGCCCTGTGAATTCTCGGTAATCTCTTCGGAGCCGAGCTGCGTGGTGTCGGGCAGAGGCTGGCTCGAAGCCAGACCCCGGCCGTGGCGGACGTCCAACCCGCGAACCCAGAAAATGATGTCTTCGGCGATATTTGTGGCGTGGTCGGCGATGCGCTCCAAGTGGCGCGTGGCGAGTATAAATTGCATGCCGGGACTGACCAGGGTGACATCCTGGGTCATCTGCTGCAAAAGATTCTCGAAAATGCGATCGCGATATCGATCGACGACGTCATCACTCTCGAGCACCTGTCCTGCCAGATCAGCGTTCTTGAAAATCAAGGCACCCAGGCTGCGGCTGACCATAGAGCGAACCGCTTCCGCCATGGGCGCCAATTCGTCGGGCGTTTTCGCTGCGTTCATTTCCCGAAGGGAGATGACGCGCTCGGCGATGTTTACGGCCATATCTCCAATACGCTCAAGATCATTGGTAATTTTCAGCGAAGCCACGATGAAGCGCATTTCGTCGGCGGTGAAGGAGCCGCGACGAAGCAGCCGGATGGCGTGTTCATCAATAATTATTTCCATCTCATTGATGCGCGGTTCGAGGAGAAACGTCTCGCCGGGGAGGCCGGCTGTCCGCTGGCTATCGACTGCGATGATCGAATCCAGCGCGCGGTTCATGGCGCTCTCCACCAGGCGCGCCATGGAAATCAAATAGTTGACGAGTGTGTCATAGAGTACGACATCTGTGAGACCGGGAGCAGTGGCCATTAATGAACCTCCGGCGCAGTGCAAAAGCCCACACAAACCGCGCAATACTCGGCAGCATGAACCACGGATATTACAGAGCGTTAACGGGATGATGAATATGCCGGAAATACCTAGGAAAAGGGAATTTAGGTGACAGGCGGCGCGACGGAGCGAATCGATCGCGCGACCGTGCCCGTGACCACTGGCAAGCGTCCGGTGGAACGTTCGGGATCAAAAATTGGCAGGGAGAAATGAAATTGGGAGCCTACTCCGATTTCGCTTTCGACCCACAGGCGGCCGCCATGCGCTTCAATTAAATGCTTGGCGATGGCCAGACCGAGACCGGTACCGCTGGCTTCGCGGGATCGCGCGGCATCGACGCGATAAAAACGCTCGAAGATGCGGGGTTGGTCGGATTGCGGAATGCCGATGCCGGTGTCGGCGACGGTAAGGACGACCTCTTCGCTTTTTGCCTCGGCGCTGAGCACAATTTTTCCGTCAGGCAACGTGTACTGGATGGCATTGTCCAGAAGATTTTGCAGCACTTCCTGCAGGCGGCGGGCGTCTCCAGCGACATCGGGCACCTGCGCCGGCAATTGCAGCGAAAGTTTGAGGCCTCTCTCCGTGGCGCGACGCTGCGCGGTTTCGTAGCAGGATTCCACGAGTTGCGTGACGCCGACAGGGCGAATTTCCAGTTCCAGACGTTCCGCATCCATTTCCGAGAGACGGAGCAGATCTTCCGTCAGCCGCGCCAGGCGGCGGGCATGATCGAGAATGATGGCGAGAAAGCGATCGCGATTCTGGGGATCGTTGATGGCGCCGGCGATCAGCGTTTCCGCGAATCCTTGAATGGCTGTAAGGGGAGTGCGGAATTCGTGAGAGACATTAGCGACAAAATCGCGACGAATACGTTCCAACCTTCGCAGTGCAGTGATGTCATGCAAGACGATAACGGCGCCGAAAGTTTCTCCTGCGCGTACGGAAGCGACCGTGGCGGCAAAGAAATGCTGGCGCAAGGTTCCCGTCGTGATTTCGGATTCGACGCGAGGTTCGCCGGCCAGGACGCGGCGCACCGCATCGAGCAATTCCCTCTGGCGGACGATTTCCAGCAACGCGCTCCCCGCAACGGGCGGCACGTCGAGTCCAAGAATTTCCGCGAATCCCGGGTTGGCGAAAACGAGACGCTCGGCGCCATTCACTACGGCAACACCTTCCACCATCGAACCGAGAATGGCGGAAGAAAGATTTCGCTCCTCGGTAAGAGTGCGGATGGTGCGGTCCAGACGCTGGGCGGTGAGATTTAGAGAGCCACCGAGAGCTTCGAGGGCGTCGCCTTTGCCGTCAGCTGGCAAAGGGCGGAAATCGCCTTCCGCGACACGGCGGGAAAATTCACGAAGACGTTCGATGCGATCCGTGAACGAGCGGGAGATCAAAAGCGAGGCTACGCCGGCAAGCACAAGAATCAGGAGGGACCACGACCACAGCCGCGTTCGCAAGTTTGCGAGCGCCTCATCCATGCCCGCTACAGGGAGAGCCAAACGAATCAGCAGCGGATCGCCGTCTGGCGAGTCTAATCGTTTCGCGTAGTAAAGCAGGGGGCGATTCACCGAAACACTGATGCGGGTGGCGAAGCCATCGCCGGACCGGAGCGCCTCGATGACTTCCGGCCGCTGCGCATGCGTTTCCATAGATCCGGTATCGGAAGAAGAATCGGCGAGGACGGTGCCTTCCGAAGAGATGATGGTGACTCGAACGCCTACAGATGCGCCTCGATCCGCCCAATCGCGCAAAACGGCAATGTTTTCCGGCGATTTTGGAGGGTCGGCAGACAGTCGAGGCGGCTGGAGCAGCAGAGCGCGAGAAAGCATCTGTAGCTTCTGGTAACCCTCGTTTTCATAGCCGTGGCGCAGGGTACGCTCGGCAAGCAAATCCACCGCGAGCAGAACGCTCAGCAGGGGCGCGAAAAACGTAAGCGCCAGTTTCCAAAAGAGTTTACGCGGCACGAGTTTCAAACAAATATCCGGCACCGCGCACCGTTTTCAGGTGCAGCGGATTTTCCGGATCGGATTCGATTTTTTCGCGCAGGCGACGGACGTAAACGTCGACACTGCGGGGAGTGACGAAACGATCGGTGCCCCATACGGCGTCCAGAAGCTGGTCGCGAGTGAAAACTCGGTTGGGACGGGAAGCCAGGTAGAAGAGCAGACGGAATTCCAGCGTGCTGAGCGGCACGGCTTTACCGGAGTGGCTGACGCGATAGGAAGCGGGATCGATGGCGAGATGACCGATTTCGAGAATGCGTGGAGATTCGGCAGGGGGCTCGGCGCGGCGGATCAAGGCCTTGACTCTGGCGATTAGTTCGCGCGGGCTGAATGGCTTGGTGACGTAATCGTCGGCGCCCATTTCCAGGCCAACGACGCGGTCCGCTTCATCGCCACGAGCCGTGAGCATCAGAATCGGAAGGCGATTGAGGCTTTCATCTTTGCGAATTTCGCGACAGATGTCGAGGCCGGAAATTTTTGGAAGCATCAGATCGAGGAGCAAAAGGTCAGGCGGGGTTTTCTTTAAGGCAGCGAGGCCGCTTGGGCCGTCCAGGGCGGCGTTGATCTGAAAGCCTTCGTTGGCGAGGTTATACCGGACGAGTTCCACAATGTCGCGGTCGTCTTCAATAATGAGGATGCGTTTCATCGATGTATCTCGATAGTCGGATCGCATCGGTAGGAGTCTACCGTAGCGAGCCGGATTGCGGTAGGCATGGTTGTGAACGGCTCCAAGGCATTTACGCCTGAAGGATTGTGGCAGAGGAAGCAAGACTTGGTGGTGAGAGCAACGTCACAGGAATATGAATGGCTTGTAAACAAAACTGGTACCAGACAGAGAGCAAATTAGGTCTGTATTAAGAAACGTACATGCAAATCAGTCCGCGACAACCGATTGTAACAACGGTTCGATGACCGCGATATTTCTGATAAGCCCTGACTGCGTCTTCGACGCGTCGCTAGTGCCAGAAACTTGCCTAGGACGATTTCTTGATTTTAATGGACTTATCAACAAGTTCCTGGAGCGGTCTGGAGGAACATAGTGGCGCTGCTGGAGGTATTCGGGCGAGTTGACCCAGACATGGCCCCCGGCTTCTTCTTCCCAGATTGATGCTTTGAAGGGCAGGTCGATGGCAATCGAGGGAGCCGCCAGCATAAGCGGGGTGCCACCCTTGGGGTTGCCGAAAATTAGTAATTGTGTGGGATGCATTTTCATGCCGACTTTTTTGGCTTCAGCGCTGTGATCGATGTGACAGAAGAACGCGACGCCCCTTGATTGCAGGGCGGCTTCCAGGCGTTTAGTGGCGGCCACGGAATGGGGGCTGCTGAGATGGATTAAACCATTGTTGTTGGACGGATTCATAGACGGCTCGGGCGGAAGCTGTTGGTTTTACGAGCAAGACCTTAGATTCGAAGGACGGCCAAAGCGTTCCAGGCAGCTTGTCCGAGCGGCGTAGTTTTAGGAGTTGGAGAACGAAGTTATCGAGAGCCGTCAAGAGGGCGCGAGTAATCGCGCCCTAGGTGTTAGGAATTAGGAGTGGTAGCAAAGGCCAGGGTGAGCAGGGTTTTCTGCTCGAGTTCGTGGGCTTTGGCGGAGCCGGTGGCGGGGCTGGCGCTAGATGAGCGCTTTACGGAGCGCACGCGAATGTCTTTCGATTTGGCAATATGCTCGAGGCGCGGCAGCACGTAGAAAAGCGCACCCATGTTGGCAGGTTCTTCCTGGACCCAGACGATTTCGCGCGCATTCGGATGCTGATCGATGGCCGCAGCGATTTCGGTCTTGGGCAAAGGATAGAGTTGATCAAGGAAAAAGATCGCGGAGGTGGTGTCTTTGCGGCGGCGGCGCTCGGCGCGAAGTTCGTGGCCGACTTTTCCGCTGGCGATCAGGATGCTTTGCGCGTCGGTCACTTCACGATCGGGCACGAGGGCTTCAAAGCGGGCGCGCTCGAAATCAGTGATCGGAGAGATGGCGTCGGGATGGCGAAGCATGCTCTTAGGCATAAAAATGATGAGCGGCTTGCGCCACGGGCGGCGGACGGCGCGGCGCAGCAAATGAAAATATTGCGCGGCGGTGGACGGCTGGCAGATATTCATGTTGCCTTCAGCGGCGAGCTGCATGAATCGTTCGATGCGCGCGCTGGAATGCTCGGGCCCCTGCCCTTCATAGCCGTGCGGGAGCAGAAGCACGAGTCCGGTGGGCAATCCCCACTTGTCTTCGCTGGCGCTGATGAACTGATCGATGATGATCTGGCCGCCATTCACGAAGTCGCCGAATTGCGCTTCCCAGATAGTGAGGCCCTCTGGATAGTCGCGGCTGAAAAACCGTACTCAAAACCGAGACAAGCAGCTTCGGAAAGCGAAGAGTTGTGAATCTCACAGAACGCCTGACTGGGAGAAAGATGCGCCAGCGGCAGATAGTCCTGCTCGGTCTGCGTGTCGATCAGGATAGCGTGGCGCTGATTGAAAGTGCCGCGCTGGGTATCCTGGCCCGTGAGACGGACGGGACTGCCTTCGAGAACGAGCGATCCGTACGCTAGAAGCTTCGGCGAAACCGTAATCGACGGGACGCTTGCCGTGGCCCATGTCGGCGCGTTGTTCGAGCAGCTTGACGATTTTGGGATGCACATGAAACCCGGCTGGAGTGCGAACCAATCCATCGGTGATCTCCGCCAATTTGTCGCGTGACACACCGGTGTCGACTTCATATTTGGGATCGTACTTACCGTAATTGTAGGGCGACCAGTAATCGGGCAGTTTGCGAAGGCGTGGAATCTTGGTGAGCTTGCCGGCTTTGCGTTGATCCTCTTCGTATTCTTTTTTGATCGCAGCAACGACGGCATCGGCGGCAATACCGGTGGATTCCGCGTAAATCTTCCAGAGGGGCGGGTGCGTCTTGATGCGCTCGTAGAGGCGCGGCTGGGTGATGGTGGGATCGTCGACTTCGCTGTGGCCGTGGCGGCGGTAGCCGATCAGGTCGATGACTACATCGGAATTAAATTCTGCGCGATATTCGGCGGCGAGGCGGCCGATGCGGACGACGGCGTCGGGATCTTCGGCGTTGACGTGGAAGACGGGAATGCTCTGGCGCTTGGCGATGTCCGAGGCAAAACGCGACGAGTGCTCCTGCGGGTAACGCGTGGTGAAGCCGATCAGATTGTTGACGATGATGTGAACGGTGCCGCCGACGGAATACGCCGTGAGGTCGGCGAGGTTCAGCGTTTCGGCAAGCACGCCCTGGCCGGCAAACGCCGCGTCGCCGTGCATGACGACGGTCCAAACCTTGTTAAGGATTTCTTTCGAGCGATTCACTTGCGCGCCGGTTACGCCGTGCCGAGTTTGCTTGGCGCGCGCGCGGCCCATGGCCACAGGATCGACGGCTTCGAGGTGACTGGGATTCGAGACGAGGTGAATGTTAAGCGTTCTACCGGACGAGGTGGTGTAGGCTCCGGTTGCGCCAACGTGATATTTGACGTCTCCGGCGCCCAGCACGCTGCGCGGATCGACATCTTCAAAGCCGGCGACGACTTCGTGGGCATGCTTGCAGGCGATATGGGTCATGACGCTGAGGCGTCCACGATGGCTCATGGCCAGGACGGACTCGAAGCCGCCGAGTTCGCCTGCGGCATCGAGAATGGAATCGAGCAGCGGGATGAGCGAGGTGTTGCCTTCGAGCGAAAACCTTTTTGTGCCGAGATAGCGATTCTGGAGGACCTGTTCGAACAGGTCGGCCCGAACGAGGCGTTCGAGAATTTTTTTCTGATTTACTTCGAGTTCGGGTCCTTCGATGCGTTCCGCGATCCAGCGGCGGCGCCCCGGTTCGGGCTGGTGCATGAATTCGACGCCGATTGTTCCGCAATAGTAGCGGCGCGCCTCTTCCGCAAATTGACCGGTGAGCCCTTGCAGATCGGGAAATTTCAGCGGGACTAGGAAGCCGAGCGGATCGAGAGTGGCTTCGTAGTATCCCCAAGCGGCGGAAAAGATTGAAGACGCGTTCGCGCTCTGCATGATCGGTTGGGCGCGCGGAAGAAGCGGCTTCTGGCCGGCTTGGCGGCTTTGTCGGGAACGAGCGTTATACGGTTGGCCATAGTCGTCGGGTACAGACCTACTATTTTGCCACAAGAGGGCAAGGCTGCCGAAATTGAGGTAAGAGGCTCCACACCGCACTTTGCGCGCGAGATGCTTCGGTTTTAGAGAGATTCAACGTTCGGACGTAGAGGCACCGATTCGAGTATGTTCGAGCAGAACAAGAAGAAAGGGTCGTGAGAGAGAGCGACGGTTCGCGCCAATCAGCGTGGTGGTGGCATCGCATCGAAGGACGAGATGGAATCTTCTTTAAGGAACTTGGATAGAACGGCTGCCAGCAACTCGTAAGAACCGACCACAATTCCAATCAAGACAAAACTGACAGCGAACGTATGCGGCAGAGAGCGGGGAGTAGCCAGAAATTCATCGAAATGCTTGCCCTCGGCCACGAGGTAGGCATCTCGACCGAGAAGTCGTTTCTGCGACCACGAGTGGTGATAATAAACGCCGAGAAGAAAGCTCAGCAGAGTAATTGACAGAAATTTTCGAAATGAGAGGCGCATAGGAGTTCTCCGTTAGGGCGATTGACGAGAACGGCGGGGTCATCATACGCCGAATGCGAAAAATATTTGGAGAAAACAAATTTGATGATCGCGAAGGGGCTGGTTGGTACGGTGATGGTCGTATCGATTTCAGGAAGGAGTGCGGGCCACGATCCTTCAACTGCCGAACCCAACCCCTTCGGGATCTCTGCGAAGGGGTGTAGCTTAGGCACGCTTTGGCGCATCAGAAAAGGAACACGAGGACAGCGGGATTAGGATCATTAATGCATAGTGAGACGAACATCGGTTAAAATAGAGCTTCGGGGGCGGGAGCTTCCGCATCTTAAAATCGCGCGAGATTAAGAGCAAGACAAGGGAAAGAATGCCTGTACCTATATCACAGATGTGTACGGTGGCCAGTTACGTCCTGAAGCAGAAGCTGGCGGGGCGTGAAAAATATCCACTGGTGTTGATGCTGGAGCCGCTGTACCGGTGCAATTTGGCTTGCGCGGGCTGCGGAAAGATCCAGTATCCGGCGCACATGCTGAAGCAGCGAGCTTTCGCCGGAAGAATGCTTTAAGGCAGTAGATGAGTGCGGGACGCCGATGGTCTCGATACCGGGCGGCGAGCCGCTGATGCATCCGCAGATCGACAAGATTGTGGAAGGGCTGGTGGCGCGGAAGAAGTACATCTATCTGTGCACGAATGCGCTGCTGCTGAAAGAGAAACTGCACCTGTTCAAGCCGAGCAAGTATCTGACGTTTTCGGTGCACGTGGACGGGCAGAAGGAACATCACGATTTTTCGGTGTGCCGCGAAGGCGGATACGACCTGGCAATCGAGGGCATGCGGGAAGCGCTCAAGCGCGGCTTCCGGGTGACCACGAATACCACCCTGTTTGACGGGGCCGATCCGAAGAGCGTGCGGGCGTTTTTCGATGAGATGATGGAGCTGGGCGTGGAAGGCATGATGCTTTCGCCCGGCTATTCCTACGATAAAGCGCCTGATCAGAAACATTTCCTGGGGCGGGCGCGGACGCGGCGGCTGTTCCGAGCGATGCTGTCTAACCGCAAGCCGAGCTGGAAATTCAACCAGTCGATGCTGTTTCTGGAATTCCTGATGGGCAAGCGGGATTACACGTGCACTCCCTGGGGCATGCCGACGTACGACGTTTTTGGCTGGCAGAAGCCCTGCTATCTGCTGCAGGACGGTTATGCGGATAGCTTCAGCGAATTGATGGAAACGACCGAGTGGGCGAATTACGGTACCGAATCCGGAAACCCGCAGTGCGCGAATTGCATGGTGCACAGCGGGTATGAAGCCTCGGGGGTGGACCATACATTCAGTTCGTTCAGGGGATTGCTGGCGACGGCGAAGGCCACCGTATTTACGAAGAATGTAGATCCAGAAGCCTTGCTGATGCTGAATGAGCCGGTGATGCCGGTGCATTCCTACAATCCGCTAGTGCAAATCGACTCCAATCCGGCAAAGCTTGAGGAAACGCGGGCATGACGGGTCCACGCCACGCAGAGCGGCCGGAACATACGGTGAATCCGGACGAATTGGAGGTTGCGCCGGGATTTGCGCACGAAACGCTGCAAGGTTGGATTCCGGAGCTTGCCAGCGAAGAAGAATTGCGCGAAGCGCTGGAAAAAGCGTTCGATTACCGTGGCGATGTAACGATTACACGCAAAGACGGAAACAAACTGGAAGGTTACATTTTTGACCGACTCGGCGGGAAGACGCTTGAGAGTTCGTACGTAAGAGTTTTGCCGAAGGATTCGAATCGGAGACAGAAGATAGCGTATTCGGAGATTGCGGCGCTGGCTTTTTCCGGGCGAGACACAGCAGCTGGGAAGAGTTGGGAAGCTTGGGTGAATAAATACTGGCAGAAGAAATCAGCCGGTGAGGCGGATTTGAGCATTCAGCCGGAATCGTTGGAAGAGTAGGCTCGCGTACTCGCGAAGACAGAAGAAAAGCAGATCCCTCGCGTTGCTCCCCTTGAAGTTCGCGATAAGCGGAATGACAAGGGTTTAACTTCGAGTTTCGAGTTTGAAAGCGATTTCGCAGGACATTGCCCAAAAGGGTCACGACTTGGTCCCGACCCGATAATCCTGGGGTTGTGAAGGTTTTCTACACGGGCTGGACGCGGTTTTCGCTGCAAAAAAGCATGAAGTTTTGGCGTTTTCCGTGGTCAAGCGAGTTGAAAAGCTGAGTAAATCTCTAGAATTCAATAGCTTACCAAGTTGCGGAAGCCGTCCCACGGATGCAGGCTTATGTTTACAATAAGCCCTTTCTTGTGATAACGTTAGGTGTAGCGTTTGTTGCTCTTGGACTAACCTTTTGACTCGTTCAGGGGGCTGCGGGGGAGACTCTCGGAGCCTTTTTTTTCGATAGACAGGCTGTCACGACGCAGGGGGGATCCGGCGCACGGACTCAAGAGGGGCTAATGCAATTCAATTTCGAGGTACAGCAGTGTCTAAGGAACAAGGAACAGTGAAGTGGTTCAATGCTTCGAAGGGCTTTGGATTCATCCAACGCCAGACCGGGGAAGATGTATTTGTACATTTCTCCGCCATTCAATCAGAGGGTTACAAGTCTCTGAACGAAGGTCAGGCAGTGGAATTTGAAGTCAAGAAGGGTCCGAAAGGCCTTCAGGCGGAGAACGTAACAGCCCTCTAGCCTGTGCATTGGGAAGGTCCTCGAGGGGTCGGGGACCTTTCAATTTTGAAAAGAGTTTAGATAAAAGCAGCGTGGTACAGGAGGAAGTTGTGCAAGTAATGCAAGAAGGCCAAACCATCAAGCATGAAATATTCGGGCTGGGGATCGTAACCACAGCGGACGCCGAGCGTACCGCGGTGGATTTTGACGATCACGGACCGAAACTGTTCGTCACAAGCATACTTACCGCTGAAGTGATTGGCGAACCGCCCGCTACCCCGCCCAAGACCAAGCGGCGCCGTAAAGCTTCTGCCGCCGCGAAGGCCAGCAAAAAGGCCGTCGCAGCAGCAGCCCGTTAGTCATTTCGATCTAGACCTGGAGTAGAAACACCCCTTGGCCTTGGTTGGCGTGGGGTGTTTTTGTTTTTGCGTGGGGAATTGTTCCATGTGCAACATTGTAAGAGAGAGTTGGCGTTGTTGCAGACGTCGCGATCCCTCAGGATGAGGCACGCGGAACGGACGGAGCCACCGGGGCTAACGAGTCGCGGATTCGGCCTGGTCGAACGCGTGATAGGAGGACCGGACCAGCGGACCAGATTCCACGTGCTGGAAGCCCATCTTTTCGCCGACATGCTTGAATTCTGCGAATTCGTCGGGGTGTACAAAACGAATTACGGGAAGATGCTCACGCGTGGGTTGTAGATATTGGCCGAGGGTCAGGATGTCTGTGCCTTGCGCGGCCAAATCCTGCATGGTGGCGACGACTTCCTCCTTTTCCTCGCCGAGGCCCAGCATCATACCGGTTTTGGTGGGAACGTCGGGATGCGTTTTCTTGGCGCGATTCAGGAGTTCGAGCGAGCGCTTGTAGAGGGCGCCCTTTCGGACCTGGCGGTAGAGGCGGGGAACGGTTTCGGTGTTGTGGTTGAGAATGTCTGGCTTGACGGCGAGGACGAGGTTGAGGGCGTCCCAATCGCCGCGAAAATCCGGGATCAAAACTTCCACCTTGCAGCCGGGGACGCGAGCGCGAATTTCTATTATGGTGCGGGCGAAGATGTGTGCGCCGCCATCGGGCTGATCATCGCGATTGACGCTGGTGACCACGGCGTAACGCAGTCCCATGCGGGCCGCGGCTTCGGCTACGCGGGTAGGTTCGTTTTCGTCGGGAGGGCCAATGGGCTGGCCAGACGGGACAGCGCAGAATCCGCAGGCGCGAGTGCAGATGTCTCCCAGGATCATGAAGGTGGCCGTGCCATGTTCCCAGCATTCGCTCATGTTGGGGCAGCGAGCGGATTCACAGACGGTATGGAGATTGAGGGTGCGCATGACGCGCTTGAGGTCGTGATATTTTTCGCCGCCAAAGAATTTAACGCGAAGCCAGTCCGGGCGCGGGTGGGAATCCGGCAGCGGGACGGTTGAGGAGATAATGTGGAAGGGAGAGGCCATGGAGTTGGTCTGAGAGTTCTATTTTACGTGGAAAGGCCAGAAGAGTCCAAAGCGACCCATCGCAGAGCGAGTGTGATGGAAACCGACCGATGAGGCTTGGCTGCGGCAGCCACTTCGCTATTGTGAATCGGAGCAAGCGGAGGATCATCTCACAAAACATCCGTTCTAGGTCTATACTCGGCGAATTGGTTACTTTCATGCGATCGAGAGCAACTGTCTTGATGGTACTTTTGGCCGCAACACTTCACGTGCGTGGGCAAACTGCCGTGAGTTCCAAAACAAATGAGACGATGGAAGAGACTTGTGTGGTTTCGGGTCTGGTGGTGCGCAAGGCGGACGGAGTTCCTTTGAAAGGGGCGACGGTCCAATTGGTGAACGGTGAGGATCGCGAGCACACGATTGCGACGAAAACGGGGACGGACGGCCGTTTCAAACTGCGGAATGTACCTGCGGGGCAGTACCGCTTGAGCGCGAGAAAGAACGGATACGTCAACTACGAATATGGGCAAAAGAAAGCTAATGATCCGGGAGCCACCTTCACTTTAAAGCCTGGCCAAACAATGCAAGAACTGACGTTTAAGATGGGCCGGGCGGGAGTGCTTTCGGGAAAAATCCTTGATGAAGACGGGGAACCGATGAGCAGCGCGTTGGTACTTGCCCTGCGACAAGTTTACAAGGATGGAAAGAAGGAATATCAGACTGTCGGCGAAGTGTGGTCCAACGACTTGGGCGAATATCGAATTCACGGATTGGCGCCGGGCCGATACTTTGTGAGCGCGCAACCGCAAATGTGGGAACGCGTCGTGGGCGATCGAGAATATGCGGCCAAGGGACAAGACGAACCCGACAAAGACTACGCGAAAATTTACTATCCGAACGCCGCGGAGCCCGGGAAAGCAACGAGCGTGGAAGTGGTTGAGGAGCAAGAAACAACTTCAGTGGATTTTTTGATGAAGGAAGTAGTGGTGCACCGCATCAGGGGAAGAGTTTTGAACCTGATCACTAAGCACAGCAGTGACCGGACAGGCTTACAGGTCTTGCGGCGCAACGGTACGGTCGATTGGGACTTCGTCAGCGCGGCTCGGGTTGAGAAGAGCGAGGGAAAATTCGAGATCCCGAACATAGTTCCGGGAGAATACACCGTGCTGGCGTACACCAGCGAAGACGGAAAGGAATATACGGCACAGGAAGACGTGGATGTCGTGAATGCTGATGTGGAAGGCGTAGTTTTGGCGATTGGAGCGGGAATAGAAATTCCTGGAATAGTATTTTGGGACGGAAAGATAAGTCTGGGAACAGAAGATGAAAGAGTGTTCTTGGAATCCACACAGTCTGGGCACGGATGGGGAGTCGATGCGCTTGTTAAGGAAGGACAGATTTTTACGCTAAAGGATGTGCCGCAAGGCTTCCATCGCCTCAGTTTGAAAGGGTTGTCAAAGGATTGTTACGTCAAGGAAATCAGGTACGGAGAAAGGGTGCTAGCAGATGACGTGGTTCGGGTGGGGAAAGGAGCGGCAGGAGCAATCGAGATTACGGTAAGTTCGCGTGGGGCAAGGTTGCGGGGGGTTGTGACCAGCAACGAATCCTTACCGATGGCAGGGGTGTGGGTGGTAGCCGTACCAGAAGCATCGAAAAGAGATTTGCATCGACTCTTCAAGGTGGAGACCACGGATCAGAACGGACGATATCAACTGCGTGGGTTGGCGCCAGGGAAATATAAGCTATTCAGCTGGGATGGTGCGGAACGTGGAGAGTGGGAAGACGAGGATTTTTTGAAGAAATTTGAGGATAAAGGCGTGACGGTGGAAGTTGCGGATGGAGACGCGAAGGGCGCGGATTTGAATTTGATTCAGTTGAAGGACACGATGACGAAGAGTGATTGAGTTACGGAGGAACGAGACGAAGGAAGAAGGCGGCGTGGATTAAAACAAGAGAAGAGAAGAACGTCTGCGGCTTCCCACCCTCAGAAATCAAGGGTTTGGCACTCTGAAGCACCTTTGGGCTGTAGTGTAACGAGGAATGAGCCGATCTGAAGATCGGCCACTACACGACATAAAGCGAAGATAAAAGCGGCAGCTGGGCTGGCGCGCACTCCAAATTAGAGCGGGTTGCGGGAGGAGCGGATGAAGTCGCGGAGGCTGGTGACGTTTGGGCCGTAGGCGCCGATGCGGCCGGCATCAACGGGAAGACCGAGGCGTTCAGCGAGATCGAGGTCTACACCAGCGTCGTCGAGTTCGGAAAGGCTGAAGCCTGCGGCGGGAGCGACGCGATTCAAACCGGATGGATAGACGGGCCTGGGCGGACGGTGACGCTGCCAGGGACGGCGCGCCAGTTCGTAAAATTGTTTCCAATCGCGTTTGTGCCAGCCAGTGGTCATCGAGCTATCCAAACAACTGAAACCTTTGATGCGGTGAGTGGCTGAAAAGTTCCTACCGGCTCAACCGTTCGGTGCCGCCGGCTCTTGGTCACGGAAGAAGTTGCGGCACTCTCTCCCTATACTCCGCCAAGAAGCTAAACAGGAAAAAAATTCAACTACTGTATCAAACACATTACCCCGCGGAATGTTTCGCCCGAGAAACGGGAAGGCAAAACCGTACAGCGGAACGCGGAAACCCGAACGGAGAGCTGAACGAGGAAGCCGCCTGGCAAACTGAGCGGGATAGTACAACCAAAGAATTCGGGCGGGAAGAAAAATAATTTGGGAGCTGTGAATAATTCGAGGAATAAGGCGCTAGGAGTTTGTCCCACAGAAAACTGAAGTGATGGTACTCTGCGCGAGAGATTTTTTTGGAGCGCGCAATGAGTACACGATTTCGGCCGTACCATCCAGAGCAAACATATTTGCTGCCGCCTTCTCCGTCGGACTGGCTGGCAGAGGGCCATCTAGCCTATTTCATTGCGGAAATCGTGGATACGCTGGATGTAGAGAGCTTTTACGCGCGCTACGAAGGAGACGGGCGGCGCAACCGTCCCTACGATCCGAGGATGCTACTGAAGGTGCTGGTGTACGCCTACGCGAGTGGGGTGTTCAGTTCACGGAGGATTGCCAAGAAGCTGGAAGAGGATGTGGCGTTTCGCGTTCTGGGCGCAGGGAACTTTCCCGATCATCGCACGGTGAACCGGTTTCGCCAGGAGCATTTGGAGGAGTTCGCAGGTATGTTTCAGCAGGTGGTGAAGCTGGCGCGGGAGATGAAGCTGCTGCCCATGGGGACGCTGGCCATCGACGGGACGAAGGTGCGCGCGAACGCGAGCAAGCATAAGGCCATGAGTTATGGGCGAATGAAGGAGGAGGAAGAGAAACTAAAGGGGGAGATCGCGGAGTTGTTGCGGCGCGCGCAGGCGATTGACGAAGCCGAGGATGAGCAGTATGGAGCGGAGCGGCGGGGCGATGAGCTTCCCGAAGAGTTGCAGAGGCGCGAGGAGCGATTGAAGAAGATTCAAGAAGCAAAACAACGGCTCGAGGAGCGACAGAAGGAAGAAGATCGCGCGGCGGGGCGCAACGAGAACGACGGCGGATGGGCCTCGGGAGTGCGGCCGCAAGGCGGGCGTTCGCGACATCATCGGGAATTTGGAGAAGTTCCAAAGAAGAAGCAGGAGAACTTCAGCGATCCGGAGAGCCGGATCATGAAGACCCAAGATGGCTTTCAACAGTGCTACAACGCGCAGATCGCGGTGGAAGAAGAATCGCGGCTGATCGTGGCGGTGGAAGTGACGCAGAACGCGGCGGACAACGAATGTTTGGTTCCACTGACGGAAGCAGCGGAAGCGCATGGCGGAGAGAAACCGGAACGGGTGCTGGCGGACGCGGGATATCGCTCGGAAGAAAGCTTTCGGAAACTGGCCGAAAAGAAAATCACGGCCTACGTAGCGCTGGGGCGGGAAGGCAAGAAAGGCAATAGAATTTTGCCGCGTGCGGAAAATCCGCACACGCAAGCGATGGAAGAACGGCTGAAGAGTGAAGAGGGACGACGCTGGTATCGAAGGCGAAAAGCCATCGCTGAACTGCCCTTCGGATGGATCAAACAGGTGCTCGGGTTTCGGCGCTTCAGCTTGCGCGGCTTGAAGAAAGTTCGAGGAGAATGGCAACTCGTCTGCGCGGCACTGAACCTGAAGAGAATCGCGGCCCTGAACACCACCTGATTCCGGAAAAAACGGCCCACAATGCTTTTTCAGGTAAGAAAACGGAACCGCCTACCGTCCCTCGCCATCTACGATGCCGAATCAAATCTACAACGCCCAGGCACACTTTCCTGCGGGACAAACTCCTAGGTGGGATGCCTCGCGCAATGGAGCGAGACGGTTTTGAAATCTCGCCATGATTCCTCCGCTGCGTGCCGCTAGAGACGCGGCACTCCGGCCCCTTCGAGGCTCCGGGCAAGCGAGGTGACAGATTAGGAGAATGCAAAAGACACGACGAGTGAGTGTGGGGCTACCACGAGTGCGTCGTGGCATCACTCCGTTGATAGAGTGTCGAGGAATTTCTGAAGATGTATTCGGCAGGTATACGCAGGGGCGGAGACTATAAAGCGCGGTGAGACAGCGTTGGGGGGCGGACTACGGACACAAACCATCCCTGATCTAAAAACCTAAGCACGATAAAGGAGAGAAAAAAACTACCAGCGGTTGCCGCGATCGCCGCCGCCACCGCGGTCGCCGCGATCGCTACCACGGCCACCACCACCGCCACGTCCGCCGCGATCACCACCACGGCCTCCGCCGCCGCCACCACCGTACCCGCCGCGACCACCACCGCCACCGGAGCGTTCTGTTTGCGGGCGCGCTTCGTTCACCACGAGATTCCGGCCCCCGAAATTCTGACCGTTCAGGGAAGTGATAGCACGATCCGCTTCTTCATCATTGTTAATTTCGATGAAAGCGAAGCCGCGCGACTGACCCGTGAACCGATCGCGAATCAAACTGATTGCCGAGGGGTTAACACCGACTTGACCAAACCATTCCTGGAGCTGCTCTTCCGACGCGTTGAACGGAAGATTACCGACGTAAAGCTTCTTCACCTGGGGACTCCTTCTGCCCGGAACCGATTGACGATTGCGGAGCGCACCGGAGATACCGAGACCGCAACGGAGGCAGATCGGAGAACGTGCCAGGCAAGCGGTAGGTAAGTTCAGTGGTCTCGTGCATGGTCTCGAATAATGGGCGTTTTTGCAACAATAATTACTTGCGGGGAAGGTACTGGGAGGAGTGAGACGGCAAGCGAAACGACGACCTACCCTAAGCCATGTAGGAGCGACGATACAAATGTCAAACGGCACTGAAAGCGAGTAAACGGGCGTTATATGAGGGAGAGTGGTAGGATGCCAGCCACTGGTCCCCACTCTGAGGTCACTATGCACGGCACAATGATGGATTACCCGCTGGTGTTACCGGCACTGCTGGAACGCGCAGGGAAACTGTTTCCGAAGGTCGAATTGATTTCACGAAGACCGGATCGAACGGTGGTGCGCTCTTGCTATGGGTCGTTTTACGAGCGGGCCAAGCGGTTGGCATCAGGGTTGAGAAAACTGGGAGTGAAACGCGGGGACCGCGTGGCGTCGATGATGTGGAACCACGCGGGGCATCTCGAGGTGTTTTTTGGAGTGCCCTGCACCGGGGCGATTCTTCATACGCTGAATTTGCGACTGCACCCGTACGAAATTGCAAGCATCGCGAAGCACGCCGGAGACCGCTTTCTGATCATTGACGACGTGCTGCTGCCGATCTACGAGAAATTCGCAGCGGATGTGAAGTTTGAAAAAGTGATTGTGGTGCCTTACGGCTTTGATACGGCGCCGGAGGGATACCTGAATTACGAGGAATTGTTGGGATCGGGCAGCGGAGATTTTGAATACCCGCCGATCGCGGAGACCGACGGGGCAGCCATGTGCTTTACATCCGGCACGACGGGCTGCTCAAAGGGCGTGGTGTACACGCACCGGTCGTTGGTGCTGCATTCGATGGCGGAAGCGATGGTAGATACATTTGCCGTGAGCCACCAGGACACGCTGATGCCGCTGGCGCCGATGTTTCATGCGAATGCGTGGGGCGTGCCGTACACTGCAGTGATGACGGGAGCGAAGATGGTGTTGATGGGTCCAAACGTCGAGCCTTCGGCGATTTTGGATTTCATGGTCAATGAAAAAGTGACGGCAGCGAATGCCGTGCCGACAGTGTGGATCAGCGTACTGGAAGAATTGGAGAAAAATCCCGGGCGATGGCGGCTCGAAAATCCGGTGCGCGTGGTAAGCGGAGGAAGTGCACCACCGATGGAACTGATGAGGAAGCTGGACCGGTTTGGGATTCGGATACTGCACCTGTGGGGATTGACGGAGACATCCCCGCTGGCAACAACGGGGCATTTGAAATCGCGGATGAAAGATTGGACGGAGGAGCGAAAATATCTGGTGCGGGCAAAACAGGGCTGGGCGGTGCCCCTGATCGAGTTGCGGATCATGCGGCCGGAAGGGGAGTCTCCGTGGGACGGAGAAACGCCCGGCGAAGTGGAAGTGAGGGGGCCATGGGTGGCGAGTCACTATTATGAGGCGGCGGATCAGGCGCACCGGTGGAGCGAGGATGGATGGTTTCGCACGGGGGACATAGGTACGATTGATCCCGAAGGCATATTGAAGATCGTGGACCGGACCAAGGATCTGGTGAAGTCGGGCGGCGAGTGGATCAGTTCGGTGGACTTAGAGAATGCGCTAATGGGGCATCCCGCGGTGCGAGAGGCGTGCGTGGTGGGAGTGCCGCACCCGAAATGGCAAGAGAGGCCGCTGGGTGTAGTGGTGCTGAAAGAAGGGGCGAGCGCGGACGCGGCAGAGATTCGGGAATTTCTGGAAAAACAGTTTGCGCGATGGCAGGTGCCGGATGCGTTTGTTTTTGTAAATACAATACCGAAGACTAGCGTGGGCAAGTTTAAGAAGATGGCGCTGCGGGAAGAATATGTAGGTTGGAAGTGGGAGGAGTAGCTGAATTAACAATCAGTCAGAATAACTAAAGAGGAACGACAAGAGAAGAACGTCTTGGCGTTAGAGCGTGAGTGCCCACCCTTATAGACCAAGGGTGGGTCGCCCACAAGTCCATGTGACGCGGGGCGCATGGTCGAGTGCGCTAAAGGCCACTAAGTGCGGTAGCTGGCGTTGATGCGCACGTATTCGGCGGTGAAGTCGCAGGTCCAATAGCGGGTGGTGGCGCGCCCCGCGTGCAAATCCACGACAATCTGGACGTTTGGTTCGAGCAGGCGATTGCTGGCGGCGCGTTCGTTAAAGTCCAGTGGTTGACCGGCACGAAGGACAGGGATGCCTGCCATCTGGATGTCGACGCGATGGGGATCGAATTTTACACCGGCGCGGCCTGCGGCGGCGAAGATGCGGCCCCAGTTCGGATCACCGCCTGCAAAGGCGGTTTTGACGAGTGGAGAGGTGGCGATGGTCTGCGCTATTTTGCGGCCGGCGGACTCGGTTTTTGCGCGACGGATTTCGATTTCGATTACATGCTGGGCGCCTTCGCCGTCGGCGACAATTTGTAAGGCTAGGGAGTGGCAAATTTCTTCGAGGGCTTTTGAGAAAGCGCGATGAGCGGTGGTGTTGGCGCGAATTGGAGGAGCGCTGGCAGCGGCGTTGGCTAGAACGAGGAGAGTGTCGTTGGTGGAGGTATCGCCATCGATGGAAATGGAGTTGAAGGTCCGGGAAGTGACGTCGCGCAGAGTTTTTTGAAGTAGAACGGGAGCGATGTTGGCGTCGGTGGCGACGAAGGCGAGGGTAGTGGCCATGTTGGGGTGAATCATGCCGGCACCCTTGGCGCAGCCTACGAAGTTAATGCGTTTGCGGGCCATCTTGAACCAGGTTGAAGCGGTTTTGGGGCGGGTGTCCGTGGTGCAGATGGCCAGAGAGAATTCCGCGAAGGACCGGGCAGAGGGCCGGCGATTGCGGACGACTCCAGAAAGTGAGCGGAGAATTTTTTCAATGGGAAGTGGAACACCGATGACGCCGGTGGAGCAAACAAAGAGTTCATGAGGCTTGCAATTGAGGCGACGCGCAGTTTCTTCCACGGTTCGGACAGACGCGGCATAGCCCGCTTCGCCGGTGGCGCAGTTGGCATTGCCGGCGTTGACGATGGCGGCGCGCATGCGGCCCTTGGAAGAGCGGAGGTGCGCTTTGGAAACCACCACGGGAGGAGCAACGACCAGATTTTGCGTGAAGACAGCGGCGGCGGACGCGGGAACGTCACTCGACAGCAGGGCGAGATCGAGAGCGCCGGTTTTCTTCAGGCCACAGGCGGTGGCGGAAAAGCGGAATCCGCGTGGTAGAGCCGTTTCGGAGAGGGCATGTTTCATCATTCATTGATCTCTAATTTGCGAAGTCGTTGCTCGAACTGCTCGATAGCGGAACGAACCGATTCTTCGGAAGTGCCGCCGGGCACGGCTTTGAAGGCGATGGCGGATTCGAGAGTCGGAAGATTGTTGAAGAAGGCCTCGTCGAAGAGCGGCGAGAGTTTACACGTATCGCTGGGAGTGAGGTGTGTCCAGGGAACATTACGCCTGTCGGCCTCGCGGAGAAGCTTGCCGACCAGATCATGAGCTTCGCGAAAAGGAACCCCGGCGCGAACCAGATAATCCGCGGCTTCTGTAGCGAGCAAGGCGGGATCGTCGGCGAAGCTGCGAAGGCGATCTTCGAGGAATTTGGTGGACTGTAACGCGCCGGCGGCTACGAAGAGCATGCTTTGGACCTGATCGTGAGCGAGAAAAAGGGACTCCTTATCCTCCTGCAAATCACGCTGATAGCTGGTGGGCAGGCCCTTGAGAACGGTGAAGAGAGTGAACAACGATGAAGTGACGCGACCGGTTTTGCCGCGGATCAGTTCCCAGGAATCGGGATTTTTCTTCTGAGGCATGAGGCTGCTGCCGGTGGAGAATTCATCGGGAAGAATGACATAGGAAAAGGGTTGAGAGGCAAAGAGAACGAAATCCTCCGCAAGACGGGAAAGATGAGTGGCGATGGTGGAAAGAGCGAAAAGATAGTCGAGGGCGAAATCCCGCTCACTGACTGCGTCGATGCTATTGGCGGTGATACGACTAAAGCCGAGATCGCGGGCGATAGCGAGGCGATCGATAGGGAAAGCGCATCCGCCCAGTGCGCCGGAGCCCATGGGACAGGCATCGGCGGTTTGGATGGCGTTTTCGATGCGGAGGCAATCGCGATAGAAGGCTTCGCCATGGGACATAAGGTAGTGGGAGAGAAGCAAGGGCTGGGCAAATTGCATGTGGGTCATACCCGCCATGGGAATGTGAATGCATCTCCTGGCTTGCTCGAGGAATACCCTCAGGAGATCGAAGAGGCCCGTAAGAATTTCTTTGCCAGACTGTGCCACAAACATTCGGAACGCTGTGGCAACGAGTTCGTTGCGGCTGCGACCGGTATAAAGTTTCCAGCCGGCGGGACCAAGAACGTTGACGACGGCTTTTTCGGCGAAGTGATGGACGTCTTCTACCTCGGCGCCGAATTGTTCGACCCAAGCGGGATCGGAGTTGGTGCGCTCGGTGATTTCGTCGAGTGCGGCTAATATCTTGCGCAATTCATCATCAGTGAGGACGCGCGCGCCGTGCAGAGCCCTGGCCCAGGCGCGATCCATCATCCATTGAAACGGCAGGAGGCGAGAATCGAACGAGAAGGAGCGTTGGAACGCGTCGAAGGTCGCATCAGGCGCTTTTTCGAAACGGCCTCCCCACAGGCGATCATCCTTGCGGTCGGTCATGAGAGTTTTCAGTAGTCAGTTTTCAGCTATAAGTTAAAACAATTTGATCGTATTAAGCTTGGGAACTTTTTCGCTTGGGTTGAGATCCTTGGTCGCAGATTGTGCTCCTCAAGATGACATTAGACTTACTGTTAATGTGTTGCGATAGGGAAGTCGGTCCAGAGGCCCGCCTCAGACGGCGGCCGCTACGCAACCTCGTAAAGACACGGACAATTGCGATGAGCCGACAGGCTGAAGGCGCTACCAGGGTTTTTACTTCCGCAGATTGATACATTCTCACAAAAATTGTTTGGCGATGGCTCATCTCAGGATTTCTGAGAGCCGGCTTTGGCGCGCGGCCTGACGGTGATGGGGAGGGAAAAGAGATTGATAAAGCCTTCGGCGTCTTTGGGATTGTAGCAACCCATAGTGAAGCTGGCGAGATCGGCGCGGTAAAGAGAATAAGGAGAAAGACGCTTGGTGACGTTCAGCGATCCCTTCCAGAGCTTTAGACCGACAGAGCCAGTGACGCGCTGTTGCGAGACGTTGAAGAAGCCGTCGAGAGCTTCGCGGAGGGTCGTAAACCAGAGGCCGTTATAGACCAAGTCGGCATAACGGACAGCAAGAGCCTGCTGAAAATGAGCGGTTTCACGATCGACGGTGAGGCGTTCGAGTTCGCGATGGGCGGTGACAAGGAGCGTGCCGCCTGGGGTTTCGTAGGCGCCGCGGGATTTCATACCGACGAGGCGATTTTCGACGAGATCGGTGCGACCGACGCCGTTGCGGGCGGCGATTTCGTTAAGCGTATTGAGAAGTTCGATGGGGCCAAGAGGTTTGCCGTTTACGTAGACGGGCGTGCCGGTTTCAAAGCCGATTTCGACTTCTTCGGGTTTGTCGGGAGCTTTTTCGGGAGAGACGGTCCATTGCCACATGGTTTCGCTGGGGGCATTGGCGGGATCTTCGAGTTCGCCGCCTTCGTGGCTGAGATGCCAGATGTTGCGGTCGCGGGAGTAGATATTCTTCTTACTCTGTTCGACGGGAATGTTGTGCTTATCGGCGTAGGCTATAGCGTCTTCGCGGGAATCGATATCCCATTCGCGCCAAGGCGCGATGATCTGCAGATCGGGAGCGATGGCTTTGTAGGCTAGTTCAAAACGAACCTGGTCGTTTCCCTTACCGGTGCAGCCGTGAGAAAGGGCATCGGCACCTAGCGTCAGGGCCAATTCGGCCTGGCGTTTGCCGAGGATCGGGCGTGCCATCGAGGTGCCAAGCAAATAGGTGTGCTCATAGACAGCTCCAGCTCGGAGAGTTGGCCAGATGTAGTCGCGAATAAATTCTTCGCGCAAATCTTCGATGTAAACGGAAGAAGCGCCGGTGGCGAAGGCTTTCTTTTTTGCAACTTCGAGATCTTCCTGCTGGCCGACATCGCCGATCATGGCAATGACTTCGCAGCCGTAATTTTCCTTGAGCCAGTTGATGATGATGGAGGTGTCTAGTCCGCCGGAATAGGCGAGGACTACTTTTTTGGGTTTCGGGCGTTGCGAAATCACTCTGATTAATCTCCTCGGGAAATCGAAATTGTGAATTGCTTGTTTAAGTAAATTATCAAGTATAGAGAGCGTGCAGGATAGCTTTCTGCACGTACATGCGATTTTCGGATTGGTCCAGGACGATGGAGGATGGAGCGTCGAGGATTTCATCGGTGACTTCCATGCCACGATGGGCCGGGAGGCAGTGCATGAAAACAGCGCCCGCTGCGGCGTTGTCCATCAATTTGCGGTTGACTTGAAACGGTTTGAAAGCGGCGCGGCGAATTTTTTCTTCGACTTCAAAGCCCATGCTGGTCCAGGAATCGGTGTAAACAGCCTGGGCACCCTCGACGGCTTCCCAGGGGTCGGTGAATAGTTCGATTTTAGAGCGGGTTTCCTTGGCGGCGCGCCTACTATCGGCAAGTACGTCGGGGGCTGGAGCATAGTTTGCGGGAGTAGCGATGCGCAAATGCACGCCAAGGCGGGCGGCCAGATACATCAGAGAATGGCACACGTTGTTGCCGTCACCCACATAGGTAAGTTTGAAGCCGCGGAGCGCACCGAATTTCTCTTCAAGCGTGAAGAAATCAGCCAATGCCTGACATGGATGAAAGCGATTGGACAGTGCATTGACGACCGGGATGGAAACGCTATCGGCCATTTCGTCGAGGACGCGCTGTTCGTAAACGCGAGCGACGATGCCCTGCACCCAGCGCTCGAGATTGCGAGCAACGTCGGGAATGGATTCGCGTTCTCCGAGACGCGCCTGGGTGTGGTCGAGAAAAACGACGTTGCCGCCCATGCTTTGGATACCGACTTCAAAGGTGACTCGCGTGCGAAGCGACGGCTTCTCAAAGATGAGAGCGATGTGCTTGCCGCGGAGGATAGAGGCGTAACGCGCGGGTTGAGCCTTGATTTCCGCAGTACGCCGGAGAAGCTCGCGAGCGTCGGAGGTGGACCATTCGGCTCCAGTGAGCAGATCCTTCGCGATGGAAACAGGAATGGCAAGTGTTGCGATCATCTATTCATTCTCCTTCAAAAACAATCTAGACTACAGCGACAGCAGCACTGTCCGTGTGCGTCGAAATTCTTAGAACGCGCGTACCTGGCACATCCGAGAAGTCCGTAGTTGATGCAGGTTGGAGATATAAATCCGGAGAAAGAGCAGCAGCGGCGAAATTGCCGCCCACGATACGAACTTGCGACACTCCGCCTTCGAGGGCGCGCTTGGCGGCTTCGAGCTTGAGAACCATGCCACCAGAGACGATTCGGGAGCCTATTAAGCTGCTGATTTGTTCGCAGGAGAGGGCGGATAGAACTCGATTGCCGTCGAGAACGCCGGCGACGTCGGTGAGGTAGACGAGATGATCAGCACCTATAAATTCCGCGCAGGCCGCAGCCATGTGATCAGCGTTGATGTTGTACAGTTCGCCGTCCGCGCCAAGCCCGAGACACGCGGCAACCGGAAGAAGATTCTCGCGCCAGAGAGATTCGAGGGCTGGAGTGTTGACGTCGGTGAGATAGCCGACGAAGCCGAGGCTACCCTCAACGTCGTTATGAACCAAGGGCGAAGCGGTGAACAGGTTGGCATCGGCGGCGCTGACTCCGACGGAAGGAGAACCCTGCGCCGTGATCGCGGCTGCAAGTTTCTTGTTCAGAAGGCCGGCGAACACCATGACAGCTACATCCCGGGTTTCGCGGTCGGTGACGCGGAGACCGCCCACGAACTTGCTGTCGATGCCGAGGCGTTGCAGCATGGCGGTGAAGAGGCGGCCGCCGCCATGAACGACGAGGATTTGATGACTATGACGCGCCAGTGTGGCGACACTTACGGCGAGTTGGTTGATGAGCGCGTCGTCTTCGAGCAAGGCACCGGCAAATTTGATGACGATTCTCATAGAAGGCCGACTTGCTCCTGGAGTGCGAGGATGAGATTGAGATTCTGTACCGCCTGGCCGGCGGCGCCTTTGCCAAGGTTATCCAGGCAGGAGACCACAATGAGGCGCTTGCCGGACGGATCGATTTCAAATCCGATATCGCAGAAATTTGTTTTTACGATGTGTTGCAATTCCGGGATGGTGCCAGCAGGCCAGATGCGGACCATGGGGCGGGCGGCGAAAAATTTCCTGTAAATGGATTCTACCAGTTCGGTGCTCGACGGCTGCGACAAAGTTACGTAAACGGTGGAAAGAATGCCGCGGGCTACGGGAAGCAAATGCGTGGAAAAGACGAGCTGCGATTCGCCTACCCCGGCATGCTCGAGAATTTCGGGAGTGTGGCGATGAGAGAAAAGATTATAGGCGCGAAAGTTTCCATCGACTTCGACGAAATTGAGGTCGCGACGCGGCTCTTTGCCCGCACCGCTGGCGCCGGACTTGCAGTCGCAGATAACGGCTTGGTCCGCAGCGATCAGACCAGCCTCCGCGAGGGGGCGAAGAGCGAGAATGACGCTGGTGGCGAAGCAGCCGGGATTGGCGACGAGCCTCGCGTTGGAGATTTCGGAGCCAAAAAGCTCCGGAAGGCCGTAGACGGCTTCGGCTAGGCGAGCCACGTGGGGCGTCGGCAGCTTGTACCAAGTCGAAAACGTTTCGGGAGAGGCGAAGCGAAAAGCGCCGCTAAGATCTATGACGCGAATGCCAGCATCGAGGAGGTTGGGTGCGAGTTCGGCAGAGATTTCGTGCGGCGTGGCGAGAAACGCGGTGCCGGCCGCGCTGGAAATTATAGCGTCCAAGGAAAGAGATTTAAGGGGAGCTTCTCCCCATCCGCGCAAGACGGGAAACATTTGGGAAAGGCAACGGGAGCCATTCGTTTCACGAACATAGAAGGTTGGAGACACAAGAGCGGGATGGCGGAGAAGCAGCGAAGCCAGCTCAAAGCCGGTGTAACCAGTGACACCAATGACCGCGATGTTTTTGGGGTCTCTCATTTCACCTGCGATTCGATTTTTTTCTGCAAGGCTTCGCGGGTTTTGCGATTGGGCGTGATGATAAGGACGGTGTCATCACCGGCGATGGTGCCGGCAATTTCGGGAAACCTTGCGCCATCGACGGCGGCGGCGAGTGGCTGTGCGCCGCTGGGGGGCGTTTTGAGGACCAGCAAATTTTCCGCCGGACGGACGTCGAGGAGAAATTCGCGTAGCGCGCGGGCGAGGGGAGGAACGGCCGCGGCTTCGTCGGCAATTCCAGGTACGGATTTGTAGCCTTCGACGGTTTTGGCGAGCTTGAGTTCCTGCAAATCGCGGGAAAGCGTGGCCTGGGTAACCCTCAGTTTCTGCTGCGCAAGCTGGCGGCGGAGTTCTTTTTGATTGCCGACGCCACCCTGGGCGATCAGGCGAAGGATTTGTCCGTGGCGAAATGTTTTCGTGGCACTCATCTGCATATTATATTCAGTCGTCTGTATATTTATACATCAACAATAAGCAAGCGTCAAACAAGTTTTTCAACAAGGCGACAGGTTGACAGCAAGTCTCCCGCAAAAAGAGGATAGCTTGGGTTTCGGCCAGAAAAATCAACAATGCAATAGGCGAAATGAGGCGCAAAGTCGAGAGCACAAAAGTCGGTTTCCGCCGCTAAAACAGGGGCTATTTGACGGTTAACGACAAACGGCTGGACTCAAGGACAGGTGGCGCACTTCGCACCAGACTGTGGATACTGCTGGATTTTCCGCGCCAGGAATGTTACGTATCTGCCATCACCCTTTGTGGGGCTATGAGCGAAACTTGCCATATTTCCGGATGTAAACATGATGTTCCAGCCGCTTTGGCGGAGCAGAAGCTCTGTGTTTTGCACTTTACACTCTCACTGGAGACCAGTTGCGCGGAGATGAGACGCGAAACGGCGCTGGGGAATACGCCGCACGCGCGGACGCGTGAGATTATGGCATTCATAACGGAGCACGGAGAGAAGCTGGCGCGAGTGGCGACCAGCGGCTTGCATCTGACGGATGATCTGAAGGCGCGCGTGCTGAGCACTTTCCTGACGTTGATGAATCTGAGGGAAAACCTGGACCGCGCGGCGATGCGATCGCCCTCAGGACGGGGCGGAGTCTACCGGTAGGCTTTTCTTCGAACGAAAGCGAAGAAAAACCGGCGCTGACGTTGCGAGACTCTCTGCGTCTGTCTGGAATCAGATCGTCAGGAGCCGAGGTATTTGGCGTAGAGCGAGCGGGCTACGGCGGGATCGGTAGTGCCTTTGATGATAGCGCGTCCGTCGGCGAAGACAGTGAGTTCATAAGGCGAAACTTGAAAACGTAAGAGAAAACCGTTCTGGCGAAGGCTTGTGCCGACCGAGGCGAGGCGTTGTTCGAGAGCTTGCAAGTCGAGGGTGCGGTGGCGTTCGTGGATTTGGACAGAATCTCGGCCACACATCGTGATGTGTGGTTGCGCTTCCCCATGAAGGTAAGTGAATTCACGGCGGCCACAGACGCGGCAATCGAGGGAACGTTCGGGAACGATGGACTGGGATCGGCCAGTCCAGACGTCCGACGAGACAAGGCGACCGTGAAGAGCGGAAAGATTACCGCAAAGAAATTTGAGAGCTTCGGCTGCCTCCAGCGAAGCGATGAGATTGACGATCGGCCCGAGGACGCCAATAGTGTCGCACGTTTCCTCGACGCCAAGACCTGAAGGAGAATCCATCAAGCAGGCGAGACAAGCGGAGTGGCCGGGGCGAATAGCCATGGTTGTACCGTAACTAGCGACGGCAGCCGCGTAGATCCAGGGGGCATCCGACTCAACGGCAAAATCGTTAATCAGGAAGCGAGTTTCAAAATTATCAGTACCATCGAGTATTAAAGAATAACCAGCCAGCAACTCTCGAGCGTTTTTGGGGTTGAGATCAACAACAATTCCCTCGATGTGTGCGTCGGAATTGACGGCGCGGAGGCGGCGTTCGGCGGCCGTGGCTTTGGGAAGCGAATCGCGCGCATCGGATTGTTCGAACAGAGTTTGGCGCTGCAGATTGGAAGGCTCCACAAAATCTCGATCGATGATTCGGAGATGACCGACGCCGGCGCGGACGAGCAGATTGGCGGTTGCGGCACCGATGGCGCCGCAACCGACGATCACGGCGCGAGAGGAGAGAAGGCGGGCCTGACCGTCCTGGCCGATGCCCGGAAAGAGCATCTGGCGCGAGTATTTTTCCAATGAGGGATGGCTCACGTAAAGTAGAATTTCCTACTGGGAAACTCTTCCCATGATACCGCCAAAGAGAGCCGAAGAAGCAACGCGCGTATGCTACGCTTCGTCTGAGTATAGAGAAGGATGAAATCGAGTTGGGACAATGGGTTACGGATTCTGGCGCTCCTTGTATGGCAATTCGGAGCGTGCGGTGCGTTTGCTCATGGGCCAACCGACGAGAAAACGGAAAAGAGCGCAACTCCTAACGTCGTATCGATACGGCTGGTGAAGGAGGATGGACGGGAACTCACCGGGCCTCCTGGAGGATTGCCGGTACGGGTGGGAAAACCACTGGAGCCGGAGCAAGTGGCAGCTGCGCTGCGAATTCTGTACCAGACGGGAAACTATGCGGATCTACGAGCGGTCACCTATCCCGAACCGGGTGGAGTTCGGCTGGAATTCGTCGTCACGGAAAATCTGTATATCAATCAAGTAATCATCGAAGGGCTGACACCGCCGCCTACGGATTCTTCGGCAGCCGCGGCGATGCAACTGTCGTTGGGGCAAACCTACCACCAAGCCGATCTTGTGGACGCGACCAATCGCTTGCAAGAAGCGCTGCGGGAAGAAGGACTGTATCAAGCAAAACTGGAAGTGGAGAAGCGGGCGCGCGAGGAAAGCCACCAACTGGACGTGATCGTGCACGTGAATTCCGGACAGCGCGTGCGTTTGAGCAAAATCGACCTGCTGAACAATACCGAATATCGGGATGGAGACTTGCTGGCGCTATTCAAAGTGAAAACCGGGCGGGAACTGACGATCGCGAGAGCCCGCGCCGGGGAAGACCACATCCGCAAGTTCCTTGAGAAGAAAGGGCACCTGAGCGGAAGAGTTTCCGTGCGGCGAGGTGAATATGACCAGTCAGAAAACACGATATCGCTGACGATCGAAGTGACAGAAGGACCGAGAGTGCTGGTACAGGTGGAGGGAGCGAAATTCTCCAAACGAGAATTGAAAAAGCTGATTCCCATTTATCAGGAAGGTTCGGTAGATGCGGACTTGCTGGAAGAAGGTAAGAGAAATGTTCGGGAACGGATGGAGCGAGAGGGATACTTTGACGCAAACGTGAATTACAGCATGGTGTCGAAAGAGATCGAAGGTGCAAAAACCGGCTGGAAAGGCTCCGAAGAGACGATTACCTATAAAGTGGAGCGGGGAGATCGCCACAAGCTGCTGCGCGTGGAATTCCAGGGAAATAAATATTTCAGCACCTCTCTACTCCGAAGCCGGCTAAGCATCCTGCCCAGTTCATGGGCGACAAGGCCGAAATTCAGCCGGCGATTGATGGACAACGACACCCAGTCGATGAGGAACTTGTACGCGGCGAACGGGTTTCTTTCCGCCAAGGTGCAAGGGAAAGTTCTGGACGATTACAACGGGCACAAAGGCGATCTGATCATCCGGTTCACAATTGAAGAGGGGAAACAGACGCTAGTGGGGAGTCTGCAGATGGAAGGCATGAAGTCACTCTCTGAAGCCGACCTGCTGAACGTGGTGGGGTCTTCCCCCGGACAGCCATTTTCGGACATTAACGTGGCAAGCGACCGAAACAATATTCTGGCGCTTTACTTCAACGAGGGGTTTCCGAACGCCACGTTTAGCTGGACCTCGGAACCGGCCGGAGGGCCGGAAGCGAAAACCAAGGGAGCCGCGCCGGCAGCTGCGGACGCGCCGAACGAGAAGTCGCAAGACGACGAAGGTTTCTCCAAGATCGAACGAGCCGTGCCCGTCAACCTGGTATACAAAATTGTGGAAGGGCCACAGATCCGGGTACGGCGTGTATTCCTGACGGGCTATAACCATACGCGGCCAAAAGTGATACGAAGAGACGTGAAGGTAAAGCCCAACGAACCATTGCGTGAAGGAGACGTGGTGGAATCGCAGCAGAAGCTGTACAACCTGGGAATATTCAATCGCGTGACGATTGAACCGCAAAATGCGAACGGGACGGACCCGGAAAAAGATGTAGTGGTGCTGGTGGAAGAAGCAAAGCGATATACGATCGCTTACGGGGGAGGATTTGAAGTTCAGCGGCTGGCCAGCACGACGAATCCGACGGGAGGTGAAGTGCAAGCAGCACCGCGCGGAATTTTGGAAATCTCGAAACAAAACCTGACCGGGCGGGCCGACTCCCTGTCGTTGAAAATGCGGGGCAGCACAATCCAAGGACGAGCGTTGCTAGCGTATGCGTTACCGGACACATTCAATAGTCAAAAGTGGAGTTCGCAGGCAACGGTCTATGTAGAAAAAACGCAGGACATCAATACCTTTTCGCAGGTTCGGTATGAAGGCAACCTTCAACTGACGCAACAGTATTCGCCCCGGACATCGTTTTTGTACCGATACGCCTACCGGAAGGTCACAGTCAGCAACCTAAATATACCGTCGGACGAGGTTCCGCTGTTCAACCAGCCGACAAAGGTTTCCGAATTCACGGCGACATGGTTCCGGGACACCCGAGATAACCCTGCGGATGCAACAAAGGGAACATTTACAAGTGCGGACATCAGCGTGGCAGGAACGGCCATCGGGAGCAGCGCGAGCTTCGTGCGGTTGTTTTTGCAGAATTCGGGATACAAACCGATCAAGCGGAATTGGAGTTACGCGCGATCGATCCGGCTAGGGATACTGGCCCCGTATGCGAGCACGGTATCGCTGACGTTTCCGGCGCAAACGACCCAGCCTCCGCCGCAGGTGATTCCCTTGCCGGAGAGGTTATTCAGCGGAGGCGGATCGAACCTGCGAGGATTCGCGCTGAACCAAGCAGGTCCACGCGATTCCATCACAGGATTTCCGGTGGGGGGACAGGCGCTGCTGGTGATCAACCAAGAATTGCGGTTCCCGCTGAAACTTCCGTTCGTGCCGGCGGGTTTAGGCGGAGCGTTTTTCTACGACGGAGGGAACGCGTTCAGCAAGGTGAGCCGCATGACCCTGCGATGGGCTCCGCCGAAGCCGGTGCTCCAGGCAGCATATCCAGGATTGCCCCCGGGACGATTCAATCCGACGCAGTGCTTGTACAATTGCACGAACGAGTTGAATTACTTTTCGCACACGATTGGGTTTGGACTACGCTACGCAACACCGGTTGGACCCATACGGGTGGATTTGGGTTATCAGATCAACCGCGCCGATATCGTAATCCCCTGCAAAAATACCGCGGTGTTTTGCCAGCAGAGTTCGCGGCTTCCGCATTTCCAGATCTTTTTCAACCTGGGATCGAGTTTCTGATGCTGCCGATTGCGCCACGACTGCTGCCGATGCTGCTGCTGATTGCGGCGCTGCCGAGCCTTGCGCAGGAAGTGGTGGACCGAATTGCAGCCAGCGTTGAAACCGATGTGATTCTAATGAGTGATATCCGGGCATTGAGCCGTTACCAGCTTTTCGTCGACGGGAAGTCCGAGAGCGACAGGCAGATTCTAGAGAGGCTGGTCGATCAATGGATCGTGCGGAATGAAGCCGCGGTCAGCAGGATCGCGCAACCTTCAGATGAGGAAATAGAGCGGAGCTTGGCCCGTTTAAAGCGTTCGTTTTCATCCCCGGAAGAATTTGACGAGCGAAGAAAACTGAGCGGATTAACCGAAGAAGACGTACGACAAATGGTGAAGTCACAATTGTACCTGAGCAACTATCTTGATTCGAGATTCCGGCCGTCAATCCAGATTGATGACAAGGCAATTCAAGAGTTCTACGAGAAGCGGGTGATACCCCGAGCACAATCGCGCGGGCAGAATCCGCCAACACTCGAAGCAGCGCATGATTTTATTCATGAAGCGCTGGTGCAGCGAGCGATCAACGAACAAGCGGATAAATGGCTGAAAGAAAGCCGGACACGCGTGCGCGTGGATATAGTGCTGACGGAGGGCCAGAAATGAGTAAGGAGACCCGCCGCCAGAAAATCAAATGGCTAGAACACGTCCTGTGGGTGCTGGGGACGTGGACGGTGTTGGGGGTGGCGCTGGCCGTGATCGCGGTGGGAAGCGGGCTAGCGAATCCGCTGCTGCGGCGACTCCTGATCGACCGGCTCCAAACGTTGACGGGGGGAATCGTAGAAATTCGCACCGTATCCGTGGGATGGTTTTCGCTGGATGCGACGGTCCGAGGATTGGTAGTCCATGGCACAGAGCCAAAGGACACCGCGCCACTGTTGAGCGTGGAGCAGGTCAAGATTGGATTACGAATCGACTCTTGGTGGGGACGGCGGGTATCTCTAAAAGAGCTGATTCTCGATAAACCGCAGATACACCTGCGAGTCGAGAAAAATGGAACAAACAACCTTCCGACATTGAAGAGAAAAACAAAATCGGAAGGCGCGCTGCAAGAAACGCTGCTGAAACTTCGTGTGGGGCACCTGCAAGTGAATGACGGGTGGATCCTTTACAACAATGTGCGATCACTAATCGCGGTGGAAGGGGGAGATCTTCGCCTGAGTGTGGCGCTGGGCGGGACCACAGAAAACCCCGTATATCTGGGCACGTTGAACTGGGACTCCGTGGAATTGGGACGGCGGCGCGATGTGCCGATACCCGCGAATATTTCGGCGAAGTTTTCACTGGGCAGGGAGGGATTTGCAATCGAGCAAGGGATTGTCGATGTAGGTCGATCGCACGTCGATTTTCTGGCGCAAATGGCGAACCTGGAGGTACCTGCGTTCACCTACCGGTACCGCGCTTGGCTGGATCTCCTGGATTTGCGCGAGGTATTCCGAACCCCAGAAATTCCACTAGGAAGAATCGATTTGCGGGGAGAGGGCGCAATCGGTGGAGGAAAGGTCCGGGGGAAAGGGAGTTTTGCGGGAGACAACATCACACTGGGCTTCCAGGATTTTCACTCCGCCAATTTATCAAGCCGCTCGAGTTATACCCTCGATGAGAAGGGCGTGCTCTTGCCGGATTTTACGGCATACGCGCTCGGCGGCAGTCTGAAAGGGCGCTTGACGATGCGCTACGAAGGGCTGCAATTCCGCGCAGAGACAAGATTGCAAAACGTAAGATTGTCGGAAGTAACGCAAGCAATCGATCACGCGGGCTTTCCGATCGATTCCCTTCACTGGGATTCGGTGCTGAGCGCGGATACTGTGGAGACCTGGCGCGAGAGTTTTCGGGACTTCGACGTTGCGGCCACGATGAAACTGGAAGAACCGGATGATCTGCGCGCGGGACATATCCCGATCACCGGTGATTGGAAAATCCGCTACCGAGACAACACCAACGTGCTGGAAATTTCCAAATTGGATTTCGAAACACCGACATCGCGCGGAACCATTACAGGAGTGCTGGCGCCGAAGGATACTTCGCTCGATGTCCATTTAGAGGTGGGGGCGCTAGAAAACTGGAACGACTTCATTCACGCGCTCTCCGGGGATAAGCCGGGAAGCGACGATGCCAAGATTGAATACACGGGATCGCTGCAGTGGGACGGCACAATTACCGGGCCTTCGGACGGACCCACATTCCAGGGACATTTTCGGGGAGAAAATGTCCGGTACAGCAATGTGACGCTGGATTCGCTGGATGGCGACATGAGCTATTCGCCCCGCGCCTTGACGATATCGCACGGGCGGGCAACGCGTGGGACGATGCAGGCGGGAATTGACGGCGAGTTGCAATTGAACAATTGGGAATTTCGCCCAGATAGCAAATGGACGAGCGAAATTAACTTGGAAAAAGTGCCGCTGGACGGATTCGAGCAACTCGCAGGTTGGAACTATCCAGTGCACGGGCTCCTGACGGGACAATTCCACGGACAGGGGACACGCGCCGAACCGGCGCTGACTGGGAATTTTGATCTGGCGAATGGGGATGTGTACAGCGTAACGTTTAACCGGTTACGAGGCCAATTGAACGTGCGGCCCGATGAAGTGAGACTTTCCAATGCAGAACTGCGTTTTTTTGCGCCAGGAACGGAGAAGAGCGGCGCCGGCATCGTAACGGGAAACGTCGCTTACCGCTATGCGGATAAAACACTGACAACGGATTTGGTTGGCGCTTCGTTGCCGCTGGAAAATTTCCGCCAGATCAAGTCGGCGGGATTACCGGTAAGCGGACAACTCACCTTCCGGCTGAAATCAAGCGGCCCGGCGACGCAACCGGAGGGGGGAGGGGACATTCCGTTTGGTGGATTTGCGGGTGGGTTATGAGCTGATTGGGAGCCTGGATGGAGAACTGAATTCGGATGGCAAGGAAGCACGATTGAAATTGAAATCTGCGATGAGTACAGGAGCAATCTCTGGAAATGTTTCCTTGGGACTAGTGGACCCGATACCAGTGGATGGAAAAGTGTCGATCCAGAACATCAACCTAGACCCGTATCTCCTTTCGGCGCTGCACCTGGAGAAATTCACCGGGCACGGCACAGCGGACGGAGATATTACGGTAAAAGGAGAATTGGGGCATCCGGAAAGCCTGGTAGTGGATGGAAACTTTTCGCGGCTGGTGCTGACGTACGAGAATGTGCAACTGGAAAACTCCGGGCCCATCCACTTGACGTCGACGAAAGACAGCCTGAAGATTCTGAATGCGGGACTGAAGGGCACGGACACGAACGTAGACCTTAGCGGATCGATACAGTTCACGGGACGGCGAACGCTGGCGATGAGATTGAATGGATCGCTGGACTTGCGTTTATTGAGCGCGTACATCCCGGATGTAGACGTAGGCGGGCACGTGGATATGAACGCCTCGTTCGAAGGAACAATGGACCGGCCGCGAATTATCGGACGAATGAAACTGGAGAATGCGTCGGCGCGGTCGGCGGATTTTCCGACGGGATTGAGCAATGTGAAAGGCGACCTGGTGTTCGATGCCAACCGGCTGTTTTTCGAGAATGTGACCGGAGAAGCCGGTGGAGGAGTCTTATCACTGAACGGCAGCGTGAACTATTCGGAACGGCCGTTACGGTATGACATTTCGGCAAAAACGGACAAGCTTCGGATTCGCTACCCGGAGGGACTGAGCTGGCTGTTAGGAGGAAATTTGCGGTTGTCCGGGACGCTCGACGGCGGCCTGCTGTCCGGCAAGGTGGTAGTGCAGAGGGTGAACCTGAACGAAGGACTGGAATCGGCAGGAAGCCTGATTTCCACCAAGGATGCAAGCAGCTCCAGCAGTTCGACGTTCTTACGCAACCTGCAATTTGACGTGGAAGCTAGTTCTACGCCAGATGCGCGAATGGAATGGCCCGGTGCGCACCTGGAGGCGGAAGCCAACCTGCGCGTACGCGGAACGGCGGAACATCCGATCATGCTGGGACACATCCACGTGGTGTCCGGCGATTTGTATTTTCGGGACAATCATTACCGGGTGACGCGGGGCGATTTGAATTTTGCGAACCCATTTCGATTGGATCCTGCCATCAACGTGGAAGCGACGACAAATATACAACAGTACGAAATCACACTGAACTTCACAGGACAATCGAGCAAGATGGCTCTGTCGTACCGATCGGATCCGCCGCTGCCAGGCAACGATATCGTAACGCTGCTGGCGTTGGGGCAAACGGGATCGGAATCGACAATCCGGTCCGGAGGAGGGACACAGTCGGGGAGTTCAGGCGCGTCGGCGCTGCTCTCCGAGGCGATTTCCAGCCAATTGGGCGGCCGCGTTGAGAGATTATTTGGCATTACCAGATTCCGAGTTGATCCTGGACTAGCGGGCATTGGAACGACAGGCTCGAACCAGAACGCGGGAGCACGCATCACCGTGGAGCAACAGGTTACGAGAAACCTGTCGATCATGTATGTATCGAATGTAAGCTCAACACAGCAACAAGTGATTCAAGTGGAGTATAACGTGAGCAGGAATTTGTCGATCGTGGCGTTGCGAGATCAGAACGGAACATTTGGCGTGGACATCAAGATCAAAAAACGGTTGCCTTAAACTGCACGAGAATAAATTTCTTGCTGGCTAACGAATCAGCGTGAAGCCCCGAGTCCGATTCCTCCATGGCTAAAGCCGCAAGGCAACCAATTCGAGTTTGTCGGACCTGAAGGCTTGAGCCCCGAACGGATCGAGAGAGTTTCGAGCGAGCAAATCCAGAGTGAATCAGGGTTGATCCTGTTGCTGAGCGGCTTGCTGGATGGAATCCTGCTGGCGGCGCTGCGGAAGGCGATGCGGGGTGTTGTTGTTGAGGCGGGTATTTTGGCCGACGTCCGGATTGTCCATTTTGGCCTGCTGGAGGGCCTCTCTCACGGCCTTGGCGGCGGTGGCGCGGCTGGCTTCCTGAATTTCGCGCGAAATTCTTGGTGCTTCCGAAGCGACTTTCTGGCCAAGCGGTGAACCGTAAAACTGCAGAAGGCCTTTGATCTCGTCGTCAGAATAGTGCTTATCGTAAATGGTAACGAGTTGTTCCGTAACTTGACCGACGTCGAAGCGTTTTTCGTAGTCGGATATGACGGCGTTCACGAAAACGCTGCCCTTGTCGCGGGTCGAAACCGAGGCGAAAAGCTTTTCGCGGTATTGCTCGGCGGTGAGGTTGACAGACTCCTGGACTTGGTCTCGCGCTCCAACCAGTTCGAGGAGGGCGCGAATATCGGCGGCCTTGACGGGATCGATAGCGACGGACTTGGTGGCTACAGTTTGGCTGGTATTGGCTTGCTGGGAGGCTTCGACCGAAGCAGTAGAGGTTCCCTGGATAGCGAGGAAAAACGCTCCTATGTAGATGACAATCAGTGCTAGCAGAGCTTTCATGATTTCCTCCAACCGCGGAACCGAATCCGCTCGAAGAAATAGTGTAGGGAACGGAATTGGGGAGCGCGCCTGTTCGAGAGTTCATAGTTGTTGCGTGCGTCACTGGCCTTGCGGGCAGTTTTCCTGTAAAAGAAAATCGAGAAGCGGTGCGGAATGCACCTGGATAACAATGTGATGTAGCGTGGAAGGTCCATGGCCGGAGAGTCAAGCATTCTGGGAGACCCAGGCGACCCTTTTCGGGCTGCGCGCGAAGCCATGGTTTGGGAACAGATCCAACGACGCGCGGTCTCTGACGAGAGCGTCTTGCGTGCGATGAGGGAAGTGCCACGGCACGAATTTGTATCTGCGAATCTGCGCTACCGGGCGTACGAAGATGCTCCGCTACCGATAGGCCAAGGCCAAACAATCTCGCAGCCGTATATGGTGGCATTGATGACCGCTTCGCTGAGATTGTGCGGCACGGAGCGCGTGCTGGAAATCGGGACGGGTTGTGGATACCAGGCCGCGGTGCTGGCGTGCATGTCACGGGAAGTGCACAGCGTGGAGTTGCTACCGGAGTTGGCACGAGCGGCAGGCGAGCGACTGCAGGCGTTGCGATATGACAACGTGACCGTGCATTGTGCGGATGGGTCTCAAGGGCTGGCAGAATTCGCGCCCTATGATGCCATTCTGATAGCGGCAGCAGCTCGAAGAATTCCGGATGCGTTGCTTGAACAATTGGCGGAGGGCGGACGAATGATTGTGCCGGTGGGCGAAGATGACGTGACTGAACTGATTTACGTCCAAAAACGACGAGAGAAGTTCAACCTTGAGCGGAGAGGTCCTTGTCGTTTTGTGCCACTTGTAGTACGTCAAAAATCTTGATCCTCAAATTTGAGATAAAGCCGCGAATGGCGGCGACAGTTTGGCCATTACTTTGTGTTATAAAGTACTTGACACCGATTGCCTTTGTGAGATAGCCTGCCTCCGTGGCATTCAGCAATCCCGTTCCGGCCCCCCGCAAGCCCATCCCGATTGATGCGCGCGCGGCGGACCATCTTCGCTACATCCGCGAGACGATGGAAAGCGCCGCCGAATTTACGGCGGTTCCGGGATGGGGCGGCGTGGCCATGGGAACAACGGCGCTGGCGGCATCGGCGCTAGCGGCACGGCAGACTACGACGTATGGGTGGCTGACGGTGTGGCTTGCTGAGGTATTTGTAGCGGTGGCCATCGCCGCACCCGCGGCAGCAACCAAGGCAAGGCGTGCGAACTCTTCTCTTTTCTCTGGGCCTGGGCGCAAATTCGTATTGAGCTTTGCGCCGCCGATCATCGTGGGCGGATTGCTGACGTTTGCATTGTTTCAGTTGGGAACCACGGCGGCGTTGCCGGGTGTCTGGTTGCTGCTCTATGGGACCGCGATTGTAACCGGCGGCGCCTTTTCGGTGCGGGCAGTGCCGATTATGGGTCTATGCCTGATGACGTTAGGGGCGGCGGCTTTGTTTTCGCCGGCGCGGTGGGGAAACGTGTTCATGGCCGCGGGATTCGGGCTGGTGCAGATGGGATTTGGATTGTGGATCGCCTTGAAGTACGGCGGTTGAGAGTCACGTGAAAAGAGTTTTGGCTATGACGAAGTCTTCGACAATTCGACAGGAACGAGGGACGAGAGAAGAAGCCCAGTCGCCTGGTCGTACTGTGGCGGCCGAGCCGGTATCGGCCAATCTGGACCGTCTGATCCACGAGCGGATCCGCCTGGGGATCGTGAGCGCGCTGGCGGTGAACCGCTCGCTGACGTTTAACGAACTGAAGGCGTTGCTGAAGACCACGGATGGCAACTTGAGCGTGCATGCGCGGAAGCTAGAAGAGGCGGATTACATTGTGTGCACGAAATCATTCGACGGGCGACTGCCTAAGACGGAGTACCGGCTGACGGGCTTGGGGCGCAAGACGCTAGAGAAGTACCTGGATCACATGGAAGCGTTGATTCGCGCGACGCGCGAGAGGTAAAAAAAATTTGCCTGTGCACTTTGATTTACAAAGTACATTACAGAATGGAGTAAAGAGAGGGAATCATGTGTACACAGAGTAGCGCGGTCGAGTACAAATGGCGGATCCCACCGGCCACGGCGGCGAAACTTCACGTGGCAATTATTTGCGACGGAAACGGGCGATGGGGAAGTGCGCAAGGGTTGACGCGTTCGGCGGGGCACCGGGCGGGTGCGGAGGCGGCTTCGCGCGTGATTCCGTGCGCACCGCTCCTGGGAATACACACGTTGACCTTGTTTGCCCTGTCCTCCGCGAATTGGGAACGACCAAAACCCGAGGTTGACGCCATTCTGGGCATTTTACGCGAGTATTTGCTGGAAGAGACCCAGCACTGCGTGGATGAGGGAATCCGTCTCAGTGTTATCGGGCGACGGGACCGCGTGCCGGATTGTTTGCGCGATGCCATCGTGGAATCCGAAGCGCTGACGTCGAAGGGCCAGCGGCTACACCTGCGGCTGGCGATCGATTACTCAGCACGCCAGGTGATCTACCAGGCCGCCAGCAAATTTTACAAAGTGAAAAATCTGTCGCGCGATACGTTCGCGGATCTGCTTTCTGAGGTACAGCGCGGGGGCTCGACAGATGTGGACCTGCTGATTCGAACGGGAGGCGAACAACGGATCTCGGATTTCCTGCTGTGGGAATGCGCGTTTGCGGAATTTGTTTTCCTGAACAAGAGATGGCCGGATTTCACGCCAGCGGATTTGCGGAATGCGGTGATGGAGTTTGAAAAGCGAGAGCGCACGCGCGGGGCACTGCCAGAGGAATGCGCAGCCGACATTTGCGCAGAGAATCGGTTGTGAGCAGGAATTCAGCCACCGCTCCAATCGCATTCAGCTTTTTCCGTAGCGCTTTGGTAGCGTCCGCGATCTATTTTTCTCTTTAAAGATAAATGATCCAACAACTTGTAGAATTTCAACCGGCACCTTGCTGCGCTCAGACGTTTGCGGTCCGAGGGTCGTCTATACCTCAGGAGAACGGAATGGGTTCCGCAGGGATGGCCCTGACTTGGCGAAACAACATCGCATCAGTGCAAATCGAGGGGGCGCGGCAACGAGTGGACGTATTGCCCGAAACGGCGCAAAGAGGAGGCGAGCTAGTAGTTGCGCAGGCGGCGATGGACGACGCCGCCATTGCAGCGGCCTGCCTGGCGGGCGATCTCGACGGTTATGAGCGCTTGTACCGATGGCAAGGGGCGCGGATGCGCAACCTGGCGCGAAACCTCCTTGGATCTTCAAGCGACGCCGAAGATGCGGTACAGGAAACATTCCTGAAAGTGCAGCGGAGCGTGAAAAGTTTTCGTGGGCAATCCACGTTCGTTACCTGGACATTCCGTATCCTGGTGAATACCTGCCACGATTTACGCCGCGGCCGGATGCGACGGAAAGCAATGGCGCAGGAGGAAACGAAGGAACGGGCACCACTTCCAGAAGTTCGGGCACCGGGAACCCATCCAACGTTGCGAATGGCGCTGGAACGGGCCATCGCGAAACTTAGCCAACACCAAAGAGACGTTTTTCTGCTGTATGAGGTGGAAGGATTCAAGCATGCAGAAATCGCAAGGATGCTGGAGATAACGGAAACGGCTTCAAAGAACACGCTTTTCCAGGCGAAGAAGAATCTACGCGGGATGCTGGAGGCGCCGCGGAGCGCGGAGGCAGGAGGTGCGGCATGAATGTGATTTGCAGCGATCGTGAACGAATTTTTGCGGATGGCACGACGGAAGAGTTCGCCGCGCTGGAAGCCCATGGAGCAACTTGCAGGGCGTGCGCGGAAGAGTTGCGCGTGTGGAAAGCCTTAAGCAACGCGACTGAAGAATTTCGGGATTACCGGGAGAACCCGGCGCTGTGGACGCGGATTGAAGGATCGTTGCGTGAACAACAACAGAAAATGAGTGCCAAGTGGTGGGAATCACTATTGTGTTGGCGGCGTGTCCCGTTGAGATGGCAACTGGGATTGGCGGGCGTAGTGGTGCTGGCACTGGCGCTTACTAGCGGCTACATGTTTTCGTGGCGAGATCGTTCCGTGCCAACGGCAGGCGGGACATTTCTGAAGGATCATAAGCTGGCGGAAGTGGAACGCACGGAACGGGAGTACATGAAGGCGATCGACAGGCTAGCAGCGGACGCCAAGCCGCAGATGGATGCGAACAGTTCGCCGCTGATGGCTAATTATCAGGAAAAGCTGATGGTGCTGGACAGCGCGATTGATGAGTTGCGATTGCAGGCGGGGCAGAATCCATCGAATGCGCATTTGCGGTATCAACTTTTGGCAATGTATCAAGCGAAAGAGGCCACGTTGCAGGAGATTCTGGAGACGAAACGATGAGGTTTGTTATAGCTAGTGTGTTGGTGATGACGGGAGTGATGCTCGCGGGAAGTGTGCGTGCAGCGCAGGATTCGGCGACGCGGAATTTTGAAAAGACCCTGGCGCTAGCCGCGAGCCAGACGTTGAGCCTGGAAAGCAAGTTTGGAGAAGTGCACATCCACGGTGAGAACGGGCACGAAGCGAAGATTACGGCCACGATTCGGGCGCAGGCCGGTTCGCAGAACGAAGCAGAGAAAGAAGTTGAAGAAATAAAGATTGAAGTCTCGCAGGACGCGGAAGGTATCAAGGTAAAGACCACGTATCCCGAAGACCATGCGGTACTCCGGGTGCACAAGCGGTCGTCGTATTCGGTGGATTACGACATCAGCATGCCGGCGGATTCGAAGCTTTGGGTGCGAAGCGGATTCGGCAACCTGGACGTGCGCGGCGTGCAAGGCTGGACTGATATCGAAAATGGACATGGACAGTTGGTATCGCGCGATTCGGGTTCGACCAAGCTGGTGAATTCGTTTGGGTCGGTTGAAGCGGCGGGAGCAACCGGAAATGTGTGGATCGTCAACAACAACGGTTCGGTGCAGGTGTCAACGGTGAAGGGCGCGCTGGACGTGAAGGACCGGTTCGCGTCGATTACCGTAAGCAATGTGGACGGGGCGGTGACGATTTCGGGAGGAAACGGAGCCGTGGAATTGTCAGATGCCGGAGCCTCAACAGTGAGCAATTCGTTCGGATCGGTAACGGCAAAGAATATCCACGGAAGCCTGACAGTGACGAATAATAACGGGCTGATTGACGTCGATACGGTGCAAGGATCTGCGACGCTTACGGGCAGTTTTGGGGCCATCAATTTTGCGAACGTGACGGGATACGTGAAGTGCAATTCCTCAAATGGAAAGGTGAAAGGAGGGCCCACCGGGAGCGATGCGTACGTGAAAACAACATTCGGAGAGGTGGCAATCGAACAGATTGGCGGAGCTGCGACCGTTGAGAATTCGAATGGAAACATAACGGCGAAGGAAATCAAGGGGCGGGCCGAGTTCAACACGTCTTTCGGCTCGATTGATGCGAGTGGGTTGCGCAAAGGCGTCAAAGCAACCACTGGGAACGGCCGGATAGCGCTGATCGATGTGGGCGGCGACGCCTATGTGAAAACCAGTTTCGGATCGGTGAATGTGCAGAGGGTGGATGGCAGCTTGCGGGTGGACAACTCGAACGGGCCGGTGGTGGCAAACTCCATCGGCGGCGAAGCGGTTGCGAGAATGAGCTTCGGGTCGGTAACACTGGATGACGTGGGTGGCAGCATTACGGTTGACAATCAAAATGGAGCGATCACGGTGTCTAAAGCGCGGAACTCGACAGGATGCAAAGGCGTGACGGCCAAGACGTCCTTCGCGCCAATTCAGGTGCGCATCGCCGAAGGGGGGAATTATACGGTCAGTTCGCGGACGTCATTTGGACACATCAACAGCGAACTACCGATTACGACGACCGGACAACTGGGAGGGGATTCGCTGAACGGAACGATCGGGAATGGCGGATGCACGCTGTCGCTGACGAATTCGAACGGGAATATTGAGATTCTAAAGCTGGCGAAATAGCGCTGGGTAAATGATATCGACGGATTCACAGGAAACGTTCGAGATATAGTAACTTCGGATCAGAAGGCGGTCCGAAGCCGCCCTGACGGGAAGCGATTGCGATGTCTCCGTGCCGACCTACGCCGAACTTGAATTGCCGGCTAGACGGGCCCGTTGCATGGCAAAAGCTGTTTTTATTACACGGATTGCGGTCGAGGTGAGTTGAAACTGTTCGAGTTCGCTTTCTGCGGCCCAAGCAACATCTGTGACATCGCTGCCGGCCAAGGCTTCCCCACAGATTCTTTCGCACAAATAATCGACGATGACGAAATGAAATTTGGGACCTTGGGCGTTTTTGGGAGCGGAATCAGTCGGATCGCGGAAGATGCGGTCAAATACCTCGATTAAATCAAGAACGCGAACGTGTAGGCCAGTTTCTTCGAGAAGCTCCCGAGCCACGCCATCCTTTAGAGATTCACCGAGTTCCAGATAGCCGCCGGGAATGGACCACTGGCCGCGGAGTGGCTCGTTGCTGCGGCGGATGAGGAGAGCGCGATCATTCCCGATGACGACGCCGCCGATTCCGACAACCGGCCGATCGGGGTATTCTCTGGCCATGAACTTCCTTTTCTTGCCGACCGAATGTAAGGTTAAACTGCAAAGAGGTGGTTCCCAAGAAGGGGGTCACCTGCGTATATAATACCTGGACCGGGATAACCGCGTCTTTGGCGGCCTAACCGGACAAGACGAAATCGGAGGATGGAGTCGTGCTCCGTTGCCCAGAGTGTGCAGTTGAAATAGATGTGGATGAAGACGAAGTAGAAGAGGGAGAGATCCTGAGCTGTCCGGAGTGTGAGACAGAGCTCGAGGTGTCTCAAACGCATCCGGTGGCGTTGAAGCCGATCACGGAAGATCTCGACGAAGACGAAGACGATGACGATGAAGTCGAGGAAGAAGATGAGGAAGAAGACCTCGACGAGGACGGCGACATCGAGGATGAGGAAGAAGACGAAGAAGACGACGACGAGTAGAAGCGCCGCCGCGCAAAAGGCAACGTTCGCCCCTTAAAAATCATCGAATTGACGGAGCGTAAAGGCCTGTCCATCGCGTAATCCGAATGCGAACTCCACGAACTATCATGCTTGCAATGTTGCTGGCTTTAGGTTGGGTTATTGCATGCGCCCAAGAACCCACGGCCCCGTCCACGCAGCAAAGCGCTCCCGCCCCAGCAGCGCAAAGAGGTGAATCGACTTCAGAGTGGGAAAAAGAAGGAATCTTCCGGGTTATGTGATTCTGGGAACGGTGTTCAATGAGAAGGCGCTGGCTTGCCCGAATGCCCGCGTGCAAATACGCCGAGAGGCAGAAAAGAAATATCGCTGGGAGGCCTATACAAATTCGCGGGGAGAGTTTGCCGTACGCGTACCGGAAGGCCAGGATTACGAAGTTGTGGTGAAGGAAAAGCAATACAAGGAAGTTTCTATAAAAGTGGCGGCGACATGCAGGCGAGATTCAGGATCGACTGTCCATTCGGCTGGAATCCATGAACCAGGAAAAGGATGGAGAGAAAAAATGAAGTGTTTGCGACAAATCGGAATGCTGGGCGTGGTGTTGGTTTTAATCACGGGGATTGCCGCGGCACAAGGGAAGAAAGAGACGCAATTGCGGACAGTCAGCGGCGTGGTGACTGACAGATCTGAAAACCCCTTGCCGGGTAGCGTTGTGTTTTTGAAGAACATCCGGACCAATGCAGTAAGCAGCAGGTTTGCGGACAAAGATGGCAATTACAGATTCAGCGGACTGGATCCGAATGCGGATTATGAGGTTCATGCTGAACTGGATGGGGCGAAGTCACCCTCCAAAACCATGTCTTCGCTGGATAGCCGGAAAGAGATGACACTGAATTTGAAGATCGACAAAAAGAAGACCTAGCAACGAATCATCTTCTGGAAACCTGGGAATTCCTGGCGATTCGATCGCAATACCCTTCATTTACACTGAAGTTGACGGGCAAAACCTGGCCGAATTAGCCGCCGAATCAGGAGTAGATAGGAATCGCGTGCGAAGACGGATATTATTGTTTTTTGAGAATATTGCTGTCGGACTGCTTGTAGGGACAGATGTGTGCACCGGCATAGAAGTCGCGATGTTTCAGAGCCGGCGAAGACCGCACAAAAAACAAACGCGACTAAAACGAACGATCAAGCGGCATCCATCAAGGGCACCGTTACCACGACACAAGATGGTGCCACTACAGGAGTGGCCGGAATAACAGTCAAGTTGATGCGCGCGGAGGCCGTTGAACCTGAGCAAACCGCTAGCACCGATGAACATGGCGCTTATGAGTTTTCGAACCTGGTACCAGGGAAGTATACGATTACGATTAGCTTGACGGGATTCAAGCCTGCGAAAAAACAAGTGCTATTGAGTGACAAGCAGCAGGACGTCGAGAATTTTTCTCTCCAGCTAGATGTCGTCTCTGAAAAAGTGGAGGTCAACGAGACGGCGACGGCGGTGTCGACGGAAAGTGCGGCCGCGCCCCCAGCGACGGTTACAAACGTCGGAATTGAAGTCCATCCCCACCCCACAGGAAAAGGTTAAGGATGTCTTACCGATTACGCCGGGGGTAATTAAGACCCTCGACAGCAAACTGACGTTTAAGGGTTCGGACGAAAACCAGAGCCTGTTGCTCGTAAATTCTGCGCGAACTACGGATCCCGTAACAGGTAGCTTCGGGGTACCGATTCCCACGGACGCGGTGGAATCATTCGCAGTTTACAAGACACCGTACGATGCAAGCCTGGGAAGTTTTTCCGGAGGATTGACGACGATCGAGACAAAACCGCCGGAAGATCAATGGGGATTCAAGATTCGAGGCGTCATTCCTTCGGTGCTTGGAAAAAACGGCAGCATGGTGGGAATCGCGGAAGCTATACCGGGTGTGGCGTTTGATATTCCCATCGTGAAGCACAAGTTGCTGCTTTCCGAAGTTTTCCAGTACGACATGAAGAAGACAACGGTGGAGGGATTGCCGTGGCCGTACGACATCAGCAAGCGGCAAGGATTCAACAACTTTACGACGATAGAGGCAATTCTTGCGCCCAACCACGTGTTTATGCTGACCGTAAATGCGTTTCCGTTGCGGCAGCAGCACTACGATATCAATGCGCTGGTGCCTCAGCCTGCTTCGAACGATTTGAACCAGAGTGGCTGGGCAGATCGGGGTTAACGACAAATATCAGTTCGAGGGCGGCGCGATATTGGGAGTAGTAGCGCAGTATATGCGCTTCGACAGCAACGCTCACGGGCAGGGGCCGGACGACATGCTGATCACGCCGGAAGGATACGGAGGAAATTACTTCAATACGTGGTCGAGAAGAGGCAAGGAGTTTCAGGCGGTTCCGTCGTACCAATTTTCGAAGAAGCAATGGCACGGAGAGCACGAGATCCGGGTAGGCGCGGACATCGACTATCGTTCATTTTTCGGAACGACGGAATCTCGTCCGATACAAATGCTAAGCCAGAACAACACGCTTTCGGAACTAATTACCTTTGAAACAGCGCCTTCGCAGACTCCTTCGGACAGCTCGATTGCCGAATTCGTCCAGGATCATTGGGTATTCAATCCTCAATGGAGCGTCGACTTGGGCGCGCGGCTGTCGTCGGAGAGTTCCGGCTGGTCGGCGGGGTTTGCTCCACGAGCCGGTGCGGCCTACTCGCCGGGAAAAGACGGTAAGACTGTAATTCGTGCAGGCGCGGGAATATTTTACGGAGTGCTACCGTTGCTCGCGGCTGATTTTTCGGCCAACCCGGCGCGCACGATTACTCCATTTGATGCCACAGGGATTCCCACAGGACCTCCGATCACGTACACGAGCGTTTACACCGGCGCTGTGAACCCGCTGAATTCGAGCGCGTTTCCGAATAAGCCGAATACAACGCCGCGAAATGTAACCTGGAATGGCTCGGTCGAGCGGGAAATCATATAGGAACATGCGATTACGGGCGAGCTACCTTGACAGCCATACGACTTATCTTTTCACGGCAGAACCGTTCACGGCGCTGGATGGCGGCAATTCGTACATAGGGCTGACAAACGCGGGATCTTCGCACTACAGAGAATTCGAGACTTCGTTGAGGTATACCTTCCGCAAACGTGACATGGTGAATGGATCTTATATCTGGAGCCACTCGCGCGGTGACTTGAACAGTCTTTCGAATGTCTATATCCCGTTTGCGGCACCGGTGATTCGCCCCAACGTGTACGGCATTCTGCCTTCAGACATTCCCGACCGCTTGGTGGCATGGGGAATCTTCGCACTGCCATGGAAGTTGACGTTCAGCCCGTTAGTGGATGTTCATTCGGGTTATCCATATTCCGCGATCGACGTGCAGCAGCAATACGTCGGAACCCCGAATGGGCAGAGATTTGACCAATTCTTTTCGCTGGACTTGAAACTCTATCGAGAATTTCGCGTGCCGTTTTTGGGGAATCGAAGCGGCAAGGTACATCACATGCGGCTAGGGGTATACACTCTCAACGTAACGAATCACATGAATTTCAATGCGGTCTATAACAACGTAGCGTCACCCAACTTTGGGAACTTCGCCGGATTCCTGTATCGCCACGAAGGCGCGATCATCGATTTCGTGGATTAACCGATCCCCAAAAGCAAATCAGAGAAAATATCGCACTGCGTTTCATTCTCCACGCCTGTGATCCGATTTCTCTGTCGAAATCGGGGAATTGGGCGGGCACAGAACGCGAAATGCTTGCGGGACGACCTCAATTTCCACCGGTGTGAACCCAAGAATTTCGCCATCCCCATGAAATGGGCAGGGCACTTTGGTTTCTATGGTAAGGTGCTGAACCTGGAAACGCTTGATGTGTGGCGAGCGAACTTCTCCATGAAGAATGAGGCGAGGAAACGCTTTCAGCAGATCGTGAAACGGCATGTCTTCCACCAGGACAAGAGTCAAAATACCATCGTTCGTAACGGCTTCGGGAGCGAAACGCAGGCCGGCACCATAACTGGGAGTATTCAAGACGGCGAGCAAGAGGGCATCGGATTCAAGAACCGTGGGATTGGGAGCGCTGGAGTGGATGTTGACACGAGCCTCAACCGGTTTGTAGTTGACTAAGGCGCGAGCCGCAGCGAGAAGATAACGCCTGCGTCCAGTGAGAGTTCGAAATGTCGTTGACGCGAAATGGGCGGCGCGCGCGTCCAGGCCGATTCCTCCACCGCCCGTAAAGAGTTTTTCTTTGCCGTCTGAAGTTTTCACGCGCACCGCATCCATCCAACAGATTTCGCCCGTTTGCAGGAGTTCAGCGGAAAGAACAGGGTGGTGTGGTAGACCGAGAGAGTCTGCGAGGTCATTTCCACCGCCCGCCGGCAGAATGCCCAGGATAGCGTCTGGGAAACTCGACAGCGCATTTACAAGATCATGAAAGGAACCATCACCGCCCAGCATCAGGAAGCGTAAGTAACCCGAGGCAGCGGCGAGTTTCGCTTGCGCCATGAGGTCGTGGACGCTGTGGGTGGTGCGGAATTCGACGTTCCACGCGGAGCGTGCGGCAAAAGCTTGAAGCAAGGGCAAGGAATCTGGGGCGCGGCCGCCGCCAGCGGCGGGATTCACGAAAACAATATCCGGGAAGGCAGGCGTGTGAGGCGAAATCGTTTCCACTGGTTGGCTATGCTGCCGGAGCAAGGGTGCTAAGTCAATCTATCTATGGATTACATGGTGCCGGCGGGGGGAATCGAACCCACGGCCTAGGGATTATGAGACCCTCGCTCTACCACTGAGCTACGCCGGCTACACGGGCAATTCACCATGTTATGAAGGAAGTTGAGAAGGTGTCAAGGCGTGGGGAAAGTAATGGAATGAAGCACAAAAGAATGCACGATGAGTGAAGAGAACAATTCTAATGTCAGCCCTTGTAGTACTTTAGTACCAAGCGGATAGGACGTTGGTACTGTTGTTCTCAAGCGGTACAGAAGTGTATTTATGGAGCTGCCAGAGGAAGGTTGCGCGGCCGCCATACGAACAAATGGCGAAAGCGTGGCCTAGCCGTGTATTTATAGATTGGCGCATGGGCGTTGTGTGCCGTACTTGACACTATCCCTGTAAGGGATAGAGTGTCTCCGTTCGTTCAGAGTTCCACGGAGGCACAATGTCAAGTAAGCTAGGGGCAATCGCCCTTGCCATGGCTATCCTTGTAGGCGCAATGGGGTTGAAGTCAGTTTTGTCGGCCGGATCGGGCGCGGTTTTGACCGCGAACGGCCCGGATCCAGTCCCGACAAAGAACCCATGGCCAAAGAAGTTGATTGCAAATGGTCCGGATCCAGTTCCGACAAAGAATCCGTGGCCAAAGAAGTTGATTGCAAATGGTCCGGATCCAGTTCCGACAAAGAATCCGTGGCCGAAGAAGCTGATTACAAATGGTCCGGATCCATTCCCGACCAAGAATCCGTGGCCGAAGGTAATTTAGGCGCCGGCACTCCGAGAAGCGAGAAACCTTTCGCGAATAGTTAGTCGGATCCGGCGGAAAGAGCGAGATGCCGGGTCCGATTGGACAGATGATTTGGTTCCTGGGCATAGCTTTGGAACTCGCCTTTGTGGTGTCTTCAGTTGTACGTAAGTCCTTCCTCCACTATATTTTCCTTAACATCTATTTGATCTTTTGTCTGGCCATCAGCATCCTGCGATTTGTGGTGTTACGAAGTTACGGGCAGGATTCCGATCAGTACATGTCCTGCTACTTCTATACGGATTTGGTGCTCACGCTCGCGATGTTCGTTGCGTTGATCAGTTTGTATCTGCGCGTATTCAGTGAGTTGAAAGTTCGACAATACCTGAACTGGGTGGCGATGCTCGTATTGCTGGGAACGGCAATCGTTTCCTATGCGATTGTGGATCAATCTTCGGGCAGACTGTCGACGGTATTTGCGTTCGAACTTTCCCAGAATCTGTACTTCGTAGGGTTGATTCTCACCTACGTCCTGTGGGGCGCGGTGCTCAAACTTAGAGAGACGCGGACCCGCCTGGTGCAATTTGTGCTCTCGTTAGGCTTGTATTTCAGCGCGTATGCAGCGTGTTATGCGCTCGTGAACATGGCGGAAAAGCTCGGCGTGGTGCAATACATGAGCCCGGCACTAGGGTGCCTGCTGCCGTTGTCGTGGACGATCACCATGTTGCGGCATACGGAGGAATCGCGGCTCGCAACTTCGCAACTCGTAGCGGTGCAGCGATGATGGCCGCGCTGATCTTCGTCATTTCGATGGTGACGTTGTCGATGTTCTTCGTGTCCTATTGTCGCTCCATGATGGCCACGGCGGCGCGCCAGGATCTTTCGGAAGAAGTACGGGACGTTACGGGGATCGGCAAGTCGGCCACGCCGCAGGATTACGTGCGAGTGTTGCAAATACTTGCACTCTGCCCTGAACGACCGGAGGATCGCTTGGGGATTCGTGCCGTGGGTTTCTACTATTCATGCCTGTCCGTATCGAAACAATTGATGGGTAAAATAATTCCGCCACTGCGCCCCTGGGCCGACCGAGAGCAAGCAGGTTGTGCCTACTTCGCGGCCGTAGCCTTGGACCGCCGCATCTCCTTCAATCGAGAAATGCTGCTCAGTCAATCTGATTAGGCTACCCTACACGAACTCCCCCATTACTGATTGGCGACTTCTGCCGCAGAGAACTGCAAAATCGAGCCAATTGGTGCTAATCTGAGGTCGTCTACTCCTCACCGGAGTGAGCGTCCGCAGCGCAAAAATAACCGGTGAACAATATATGCTCGCAGTGTGGCGCAGTACTCTCCAAGGGTGCTCGCAATTGTATATTTTGTAATTCGTCTGAATCTGCCGCGCATCAAGAAGTCTCGACGGCGACAAAGGGCAATCTTGCGCTTAACACGGTGAACGATACCCAGTGGCGTGGAGAGTTGAACCAGCGCGTACAGTCCTATCGCGCACGCCGACGAAAGTCGGACCTCCACGAATCGCAGGCGGAGCTCGCGTTCGGGCATACGGAACCAGCAGCGTCTGGCGCGGTTGGAGTCGCCGTAGACGATGCTCCCCGCGAGAATCGGCCAACCGAGGACGACTTTTCGTTCACAATCGCGATTGGGCGCCCGGCTAAGAAAGAAGAACCTTCGGACGGGCAATACCTCATCGACGTTTCGCTACCACCGTTACAAGAGCAACAAAATGGAGAGGCAGTCGAGAAAATAGCTCTCCCTGAATACAGGGGGATGTATCCCGTGGCGACTCTCGATGAACGACGGGAGGCAGCGGGCATCGATGCCGCATGCCTTGCATTCGCATACGGAGGCTTCCTGGCACTGTTCGGCTCGCTAGGGGGTCATTTTACATTCAGCAAGCTGAACGCAGCGGTGTACTTCTCCACGTTCGCGTTCGTATACCTGCAATATTTTGGACTTTTCACCATTTTTGGCGGCACCACACCCGGAATGATGATCCGGGGGTTGCAGGTGGCTACATTTTCGGGCGAAGAACCGAAACTGGGGCATCTGCTACTGCGAGCGAGCGGTTACATGCTATCGGCGGGAACTCTATTTTTAGGATTTTTCTGGGCGCTGTGGGATGAGGACGCGTTGACCTGGCACGACCGGCTGTCGGGAACATACCTGCGTGCGCCAGAAATTTTCGCGGAACTGGACGAGACAGAACCTGCCGCCTCGCGTTGACCAAAGGCAAAAAGCTTGCGGTCTATATTAGGAAACTGCCGGAGCCTGCTCAGGAACTTTCTTCACTACTTTTTCGTCAGAAGCGATCTGACCGTCGCGAATAAAGATGACGCGATGGGCGTGTTGGGCCACATCCATTTCGTGAGTCACGATGATGATGGTGTTCCCCTGGCGGTGGAGATTTTCAAAAAGGTTCATAATCTCTTCACCCGTTTTAGAGTCGAGGTTGCCGGTAGGTTCATCGGCGAGGACGATCGAGGGATCGTTCACTAAGGCCCGCGCAATAGCGACGCGCTGGCGCTGACCGCCAGAGAGTTCATTTGGCTTGTGATTCATTCGCGGCGTGAGGTCGACGCGCTGCAGGGCGACTTTCGCTTTCTCCAAGCGCTCTTCTGCGGGGGTGCCATTGTAAATCAAAGGCAGTTCGACGTTATGAAGCGCTGAAGCGCGCGGCAGCAAATTGAAAGTCTGGAAGACGAAACCGATCTCCTTGTTGCGGATGTAGGCGAGTTCGTCGTCATCAAGTTCGCTGACCAGACGTCCCGCAAGCCAGTAGCGGCCGCTACTGGGAGAATCCAGACAACCGATCAGATTCATCAGCGTGGACTTCCCGGAACCGGAAGGGCCCATGATAGCGACATATTCGCCCTTGTGGATTTCGAGGTCCACGCCGCGGAGCGCGTGAACTTCTTCGGAGCCCATCACATAGACTTTTGCAAGGCGTTCGGTGCGAATGACCACGCCAGAATCGACCAAGTCCTGACGATAAGAATCAGCCGCTGTCGTCTCTACAGGCATCTTTGTCTCCCCACAAACATCAAAATTTACGGCTGCTGATCTTCCGGCTTCTTGGGCGCGGAATTGTCGATCTTTACAGAGGCTTCTGGCTTCAGGGTGCGCAATGCTTTGTAACTGCCGACGACGATCTCATCTCCGGGCTGCAAACCCTTGGTGATTTCGATGTCGGTAACACCTGAAATTCCGGTTTCCACGGATCGGAAAACCGCCTTTTTGCCGTTGACGACGAACACACCTTGCACTTCATCCTTTTTCGGGTCGCCCGACGCGGTGGCCGGCGGAGCGGCGAGGGTAACACTGCCTTTGCTTTCGCCTTTGGCAGCCTTGGCGGCTTCGTCCAGATCCTTTCGGGACCGGACAGCGAGGGCTTGAATAGGAATGGCAACTACATCTTTGCGTTCCGCGGTTTTGATTTTTGCGGTCGTGGAAAGGCCGGGACGCAAATTTTCGGGTGGGCTGGCGAGCGTAACAACGACCTTGAAATCCTTCGCCTCCTGGTTGCTGGTCGTAGTCTGCGTGGTGGCCAAACCGGAACTGCGCAGCACGGCTTGCGAGCCAATCTCGGTGACTTTTCCCTTGAAGAACTTGCCTGGTACGGCGTCAATGGTGACGTCAGCGTCTTGCCCGATTTTTACGTTCACGATATCAGTTTCGTCGACCTTGACCTCGGCAGTGACCACGGACATGTCCGAAAGGGTCATAAGGAAACTGCCGTTGGCATTCTGAATACCTGGGACTACGTATTCGCCTAGCCGAACCGGCAGATAACTGACAATTCCATTGATCGGGGAAACATAGGTGGTCTTTGACAAGACGTCTTTCGTGCGGACCAACACAGCTTTGCTTTGATCGAGTTGAGACCGTACGACATCGAGTTGGGCTTTGGCAGAAGCCACACGGGCCTTTGTGGAATCTGCAGCGGCCACCGCTGCGTCATAGGCGGTCTTGCGCTGATCGAAATCTTGCTTGGGTATCAAGCCGTCTTTCAGGAGGCCCTGGCCACGATCATAGTCAAGTTTGGCTTTTTCGAGGTTAGCCTGGGACTGGATAAGGTCCGCCTGCGACGACTTGTAAGCGGCCTCGGAAGCCTGAATACTGGATTGATTGGAATTGATCATGGCGGACTGGGCTTGGACGTCGGCATTGGCCTGAACGTTTTCCTGGAGGAGAAGTTTGTCGCCCTTTTTAATGTGATCGCCTTCTTTGACAATGATATCGGTGATGCGACCAAACCCTTGTGCAGTGATGTTCGTGTACGTGGTTGGCTTGATTTCACCTGAAGCTGTGACTTGAGAGACAAGAGTATCCTGCTTGGCGACCTTGGCGGTCTGAACGGTAATTACACCTTTATTTGCTTGGTTAATACTTACGACTACGATGACTGCGATTGCTGCGGCACCGCCAATCCCTATGCCGACCTTTTGCCACGTCTTCATGCGATTCCTTCCGGGAACCCCTGCCGGCCACCACGCGGGCGGGGAAACTAGTGAAGATAGACTATTCGTTCGCGCCTACAGGTAATACGCCCTTACCTGAATAAATGTTTCGCCGGAGAAGCGAAACCGCACCGGAGCGGTTTCGGGAGTGCGAGAGTAAGTAGCGAAGTTCTATGCCCTCCGGGACCTGTGGCGACGACTTCTATTGTAGGTCCAAAATACGGGAAAAAAAAGAGTTGCGACCAGATGGCCGGACTCCGCCCCACCCACCTGCCTTACTCGTTGGTTAGACGCCAGAAAGGGCCAAATGGTCAGTTGGCGGATGGCGAATTTAGAGCGCAAGTTGCTGGCGCTCGGCCAGTTGTGGGTTACGGGAAGGGCTAAGGCTTTTGTCGAATTTCAGCTTCCATGGCCGCCTCAAGTTCTAGATTTTGCAGGTCTCGCGAGATTGTTGCAACGGCCAGAGTGCGCGGACCGCGATTGTAGCGGACGGTGCAATCGCGAGAGTCAAGACTGCCATCGATTTGGACGGAGTCCGAGTTTTCGGCGTGACCAAGATAGTTGATGACGACGTCGTAGTGCTGACTCCAGAAGAAGGGAACGGCTTCGAATCGTTGCCGCTGGCCCAAAATGTTCTTCGCGGCGACCTGGCCCTGACGCTGTGCAACAACCCAGTGCTCTACGCGAATGCGATCTCCGGAGTGCGGGTCCGGCCAACGAGCGACATCGCCGGCCGCAAAAATACCAGGTGCACTCGTCTGGAGATAGGAGTCCACGGAAATACCGCGATCCACAGTCAGACCAGATTGTTCAGCCAGGGCAATTGACGGGCGTACGCCTGCGCCGGCAATCACGAAGTCAGCGTCCAGAATTTCACCACCACTGAGGGAAACCCTGCGACCATCAAGGCGATTGACGGCTTGTTGGAGATGAAATCGAACCCCGTGGGATTCATGAACTATACGGAGAAAGCGGCCGACCTCAACGCCCAATACACGTTCCAACGGTTCACTCTCCAAGGCAACGATGTCGACAACGATTCCGAGTGAGCGAAGCGCTGCCGCGACTTCGAGTCCGATGAAACTTGCTCCTATGACTACGACGTGCTTGGCGGAAGAAGCGTTCGCAAGTATGTTCTTACTGTCCGAGAATGTGCGGAGATAAGAAAGATTGGAACTAGAGGCGCCTTCGATCTTCAGCCTGATGGGATCCGCGCCGGTGGCCAGCAGCAGCGCACCAAAATCCAGGGCCTTGCCATTCTCGAAGTGGAGCTGTTTTTTTTGGGCATCGAGAGAATCAACCCGAACGTTGAGGCGCAAGTCAATCTGACGCTCCTGGTAAAAATTGCCGGCACGGAGTGGAATCCAATCCGCCTGGGCGGTGCCGGCCAGAAAATCTTTGGAGAGATTCGGCCGGTCGTAGGGAGCGGAGTCGTCGGCACTTAGCATGGTGACAGGTCCCTGGTATCCGTCGCGGCGGAGCATGTCCGCAGCGGCAAGTCCGGCGGCGCCGCCTCCGACAATGACGACGGAAGACGGCAATGCTCCGGAAGAGGCGGCCGGGATTTGTTTTGCTGTAGGCGCTGGAATTTTATCGCCGATGAGAACAGCATCGCCCTCTCGTCTGACTTTCCAACAGGTGATGGAATCCAGTGCGGGGGCGCGGAGAGGTTCTCCTGTGCGAAGGCTGAAACACGCATGATGCCAGGGGCAACGCACGGTGTCGCCGACGACCAGACCGTCCGCGAGCGGGCCATGGTAATGGGTGCAGAAGGCGCTGACGGCAAAAAACTCTTCCCCTTGACGCGTGACGATTAAAGCCTCGCCGTCTAACTGTCCTAGAACTGGCTTGCCTTCGGGAAGGTCGCGAACTGACAATCCGAGCTTTAGATCAAGTTTGGGAGCTTCGTCCATCGTCGTAAGCCCTTCTGAAGAGAATTTATGTTGGGAGTATCAGGCGGACAATACCTAGATTACCGCAGCATCGATAAAGGATAAAAACCAATTTGTCAAAAGTCAGCGCGGAAGAGACCGCACCCCTAACGGTCAGGGACACGAACCCGCCGATGAATGCTTCTCAGAGGAACTACTGGAGCGCGTCGGTGGTCTCCTTTGGGATGATGGGCCTCATGTGCGCGGTTTGCGTGTAGTCGTGTAGCAGAATGACGGTCGGGCCATTCCCGCCGTGAGATAGAGCAGTTTGAGACCGTCAACTTCGGCGTGGAAAGATATGTGGTGCAGAATAAATACCGAAAATGACCAGTGGACGAAACTAGTTCCAAATGCGTCTCAACTCCTGAAGAGAGTGTATTCCTTATTTGCATGCTAGAAAAACATACATCGAAATCGTAACGGTACAATAATTCCGGGATCCATATGAGGCAAATCTAATGCAGCAAGAAGAATGATGCCCATTCGTAGAAACTTCCGGTTACGGTTTCGCGATCAGGCAAGAGCAGTCAAGAGTTCGTTCCATGCGGAGAGGTACGCGTCAACATCTTCATCGGTGGCAGGAACGGAGCAAACGGGACCGGCACCGACGATGGCCTCCCAAACGCCGCGGTTGGCCAGCCAGATGCGGATCAGCCTGGTGAGAAGTTCGTCGCGGCAGGCGCGCGCCGCGGCTGCGTTACGCACCGGATTGGATTGAAAAGTATAGCCCGAGCGGCAGGCGAGATGATGGATGTGCCACGGCAATCCGACGCGCGCAACTCCTGCACGCATGCCTTCGGCTAGGCGAGAACCCAGACGCTGGGTGTGGATATAGGCTTCGGGCGTAAGGATTTCGAGCATGGTGGCTCGTGCAGCGGCGAAAGCGAGCGCGTTGCCAAACAACGTACCGCCGAGTGCAACAAGATCGGAGCGTTCGCCATCGGGACCTTTGCGTTGCTTCAAGAGGTCGGCTAATTCTTCGGTCGTGCCCCAAGCACCAAAGCAGACCCCCCCGGCGATGGATTTGCCCAAAGTAACAAAGTCTGGCTGCAGACCCCACATTGCAGTCAGTCCTCCCGGGCCGACGACTTGTGTGTGAGTCTCGTCGTACGCGAGCAACGTGCCAGTGTTGCGCGTGAGTTCGCGAACGGTCGCGTGAAACCCAGGATCTGGAAGGATGAGTCCGAAGTTATTTGTAAGCGCTGGTTCCGTGAGAAGTAGGGCAACGTCACGTTTTTCGAGAGCTTGCGCTAAGTTATGCGGATCGTTGAAGGAAACGATCCGCGTTTGCTCCGTAACACTGGCGGGTAAGCCGCGCTCTTCGGGAACGAGATTGCCGCCGGCATCGAGTTCCACCAGAGTCTGGTCGAAATGACCGTGATACTTGCCGTCGAATAACAAGAGTTTGTCTCTGGCGGTAGCGACGCGGGCTACGCGAATGACTTCTGTGTTGGCCTGGCTAGCGGAAAGGGTGTACTGCCACTGGGGCAAGCCGTATCTACGGCGCAATTCTTCGGAAACGATGATCGCATCTTCGCCGGGCAGTAGGAATTGGTGCCCGCGAGCCATTCGGTCAGAGACGGTGCGAAGCAGCGCCGCAGGGGCGTAACCGCAGAACATCGACATGTCGGCTATGTTGAAATCGCGGTATTCGAAACCGTCGGCGTCGGTAAACCTTGCGCCGTGACCTTCGACAACCCCAAGAGGGAGATGATGGTAGCTGCCCACGTGCCACGCCATAGGAACGCCATTCGGCATAACGCGGAGTCCACGCTGAAGCAATGCGGCTGATTTTGGACGGTCCTCGCTAAATCGCGCGTCCTCGCGGTTCTTTAACTCTCTGACGAGACGATGATCAACTGAGGTTGCACCGGATTTGAGCATGGCATTAAGCCTTTCGACGCACAGCTTCGCGTGCTCCGTGGGACTGAATTAGTTTACAAGCTCAAACACACAATCTACTTTACTATGTCCAACTCGTCGCTATTTCCGAACAGGCTGGCGGAAGTTATTTTCAAATCGCCCCTTGAGCTTCTTCGTTAAGTCCTTCGAATTCTCAAAACTCGGTGGTCATTTCGTTTGGATGGTGAATTCACAAAGACCTCACGGCGGCTCTTTTCCGGACTGTGCCTCTGCCTCGTCGTGTTGGGCAGGAAAAATTATTTATTCAACGGATCAGATGCCAGAGTGAGCGCGCCGCGGCTATTTACAGCCTCATTAGTTCAGTCAAACTCAACGGCCTAAACCCCGAGACTTAACGCATCGCCGATCATCCCATCAAGCGCATCGACGAACTCTTGCCATGGAACCTCGTCGCAGAACTTGTTCAGTGCTCGCTCCACGGGGCAGGCGCATCCCGAGCAGCGGTCAACCAAGGTCCGCCCTGGGGACCGATCCGCACAACGTATTGTATGAGATTCTATGAGAGTTATTTTGTCGGGCGAGCTTGGCGTCTTTGGTGTCTATTCGAGGCCGAAATTGGTGCTACTTATGCGGAAGGGTTGAAGGAGTTGAACTAGGCGAAACTGTAGAAACGGCCAATATTCATACATGATTTAGGATAATAAAAGCTGCTAATTGATTATCCCATCCTTTCCGCCACTACCTGTGAGCGCTTTTTACTTTGCCGCGTCGTTCAGAATCATCGCCAAGCGAATACCGGCCCGCGCAAGGCGTTCCTCGATAACCCCTACCGCTGCATCCTTGTAAGTATCGCTTAAGCGCAAGTGCTTCACGCACATGCGTTTGCCGATATTGTTGTCCTGTGTGCAATCCGCCACTTTGACATTGGGTTCAAAGGCGATGTTTTTAGGCAGCGCTCCGTATGCCGTTTCGGCAACGGCTTGGTGGCTCTCCCAGGCCCAGGCCAAAGGGTCGATTCCCGCACTCTGCCAATCCGGAATTTCAGAAGTGAAATCAGCATCCAGATCGGCGGCGTATTGATCTGGCGTGCGTCCTTCCATTCCGCGCTCGACCAAGTCCTTGTCCCACACTCCATGGAGATTGGGTGTGTAAGATTTCTGCGCGGTCGAACAATGAAATGTGCCGCGGTTGGAGAGCTTGACGGAGACGCAGTTCCCGCCTCGGTCCCCATTGTTGACACCGTGGAGAGGCTGATGGACGTCACCCACAAAATGGATAATGAAACGCAGCGCATCGGCGCGGTCCGGGGCAGATTTCGTTTTGTTTTTCAAAGTCTCCACCTGATCGTGGATGGCTTTCGTTACGCAACCTTCGGGGTCACAGAATTGCGCAAGATTGTTTGGAGCGGAGACGCTGAGCGGAATATCGAGAAAGTGCCATGGACCGGTCTCGGTATGCAATTTACGGAAGTCGTCGGCCCAGGTGGAGACGTCTGCGAAGCGATCCGCAACATCATTGCCGCAGAAACGTGGCAGATTTGGATCAATTGGATTGTTCTGCAGAAGCTCGGTAAGGACTTGACTGGCCTGCGGTGTCAGGTGCCTTTCGGCAAGCAGGGCCACGGTTTGGTGCCCCTCGCACCCCCAGGCACGGGCGGATGGGGCATAAACTACTGCGACCAAGGTGCAAAAGAGTGGCAGGACAAGCGAAATCTTCGTGCAGTTCATGGCTGGGAACCTCTGAGGGAATAGTGTTTGGTTTTGCGGAAGCGTTACAGAATGGGGCGGAGCAATGTCATTCATCGTGCACATGCGTCAACACAAGTGATGATGTACAGGCCGCAGCCAACCGAGGTTTTGGACCTGAGCAACAAAACCCAAGAAGAAGCTGGCGGGTGCCGCAAACAAGCTGACCATTCGAACCGTGAATAACAACAATCCGATGGATTGTTGATCGGCAGTTTCCAAAGCCGAGAAGATCGCGTCCAGCGCGTTATGCGTCATGCGAAGGCGCGCGTAACCAAGGATCGTTACATCAAGGCTTTTGACCCGGCAGTGCTTGCGGCGATGAAGAAAATGGAGAGACCTTGGATGCCATGAAATGCTTGTGCACCAACTGTGCATCACATTTAACTAGGGCAGTGTGGTAAGATGTTGAAAGTAAACGCCGGAGAGGTGGCCGAGTGGCTGAAGGCGGCGGTTTGCTAAACCGTTGTACGGGCCAAAACCTGTACCGGGGGTTCGAATCCCCCCCTCTCCGCCATTGCAAAAACACCCAATGTTTATGCGGGTCCCATGGCCTTGCTACTACTTTCCCTTGGTTAGCAAGGATTAAAAGATATAAGATAAGTATATAGGTAGCGGAAGAATTCTGTCCTAGAACGACGGCGTGCGGCCTTTCAACAGCTATTACAACTCGCTCGGCGAGGAGATTCCGGAGAAACGTCTACGCTCAGTCTTCTCCCGGCCTTCGCTCGATGAGATTCTTGCTTTCCGCGCACATGTTGACCAGGAGATGGACAGATTTCTTTCGTGTGGCATTGCTGAGGAAGCAACACGGCGCATTGTGCTGGGCTTGCATCACGAGCAACAACACCAAGAACTCGCCCTAACGGACATTAAGCACGCCTTTTTTCCAACCCGCTGCACCCCCCTTATTCTGCGGGTCCGCTCTCCAACGAGGAAGAGCATGCAGTCTCCAGACTGAGCTGGCACCGCTTTGATGGGGGACTGATTGAGATTGGTTATGCGCTTCAACCGGCGGATGCTATCGATTTTTGCTTTGACAATGAAACTCCGCGCCACAAGGTCTTGGACATGGCGACCTACTCTCGCGTAGTTGACGTCGAGCGCACCGCGGCAGTGGACACGCGCCAAGCGCTGAATCAAGAGGTTTGAGCGCCGGATGGCTGTTTCAAATGTGCTCGGTCAGCGCGGATCGAAGCGCGTGACCGCAGCCCCATGGAAGTCGCCGATGATGACTTGGAGCACCGTTTGCGACTATTACTAATGGGATGGTCCGCCGCTTTTACCGAGCCAGCAGCTTGGTATGAGAGGCTTGCGGAGGAGGCGTCCCATGGAACTACACGCCATCGGCATTGATCTTGGCAAGACAGTCTTTCATCTGGTTGGGCTCAACCTGCACGGCGAGGTGGTGGTGCGCAAGAAGTTCTCGCGTACTCAGCTGCTGCGTTTCACTGCGAACCTGCAAGTCGGGTTGATCGGCATGGAAGCCTGCGGAGGTGCGCATTTTCTTGGCCGGGCTCTGCGGGAACAGGGACATGAGGTGCGGCTGATGCCGGCGCAGTATGTGAAGCCCTACGTGAAGACCAACAAGAGCGACTACATCGATGCGGAGGCGATCGCCGAGGCGGTCGCACGGCCGACGATGCGCTTCGTGCCGATCAAGACCGACGACCAGCTGGATCTGCAGTCCTTGCACCGGGTGCGTGAGCGTTGGGTGATGCGTCGTACAGCAGTGATCAACCAGATTCGTGGATTGCTGCTCGAACGCGGCATCACGCTGCGGAAGGGACGGTGTCATGTCGGATGCAGCATTGCCCGGGATCCTGGAAGATGCCGACACGAAACTGTCGGGCGCATTGCGCGTGCTGCTGGCGCAACTGAAGCTGGAGATCGATCACTTGGATCATGCGGATCGACGAAGCCGATGCGCTGATCAAAAAGACTGCTCGCGAAAACGAAGCCTGCCAACGACTGGTGGCGATCCCTGGCATCGGACCGGTGACAGCCACCGCACTGATCGCGGCGATCGGCAACGGAGCGGCATTCCGCAAGGGCCGAGGGTTCGCGGCCTGGATGGGAGTGGTTCCGCGAGAACACTCCACAGGCGGCAAGCAGAAGCTGCTCGGCATCAGCAAACGTGGAAACACCTATTTGCGAAGACTGTTCGTGCAAGGTGCACGCGCCGTCCTGCAACAGCGGACGAAGCAATCTTCCGGCCTGAGTGCGTGGCTGGCACAGCTCACATCGCGCACGCACCGCAACGTGGCCGCCGTGGCGCTGGCCAACAAGCTGGCCCGCATGGCCTGGGCGGTACTCGCCAAGAAAGAAGCATATCGGCCCTCAGTGTTGGCCGATGTAGCTGCAGCTTAGCGACGACTGCGGAGAACATGATTTCCTGCCAGGTCTGCTGGCGAATCATGAGATGGCACAACGGTCGAACCCGGCGCTCTTTAAACCCGTAACCGGAAAAGTCTTTCAAGACTGCGTAACTAATGAGGAAAAGAGCGCAGCGCATTCCATCCTGGCCAGGAGTGATTCACTCCAATAAAGGCCGGATACATTTGCGCAGACCAACATGTGACATTCTCACTTTTCGCTTGCGGCGAAGCGGCGGACCATACATTCCGGGTGGCCGACCATTCGGGAGTTGACGCATCGGGAGATGCTAGCGCGTTTAGCGATTCGTACCCAGAAGTCGGCTAGCGTTCAGGATATTTGCCACTTGCCGGCGAAAGGCCGCTGGCGTGGTTCACGTCCTTCAGAACTACTTGGTTGCAAATGAAATTGTGGTCTTGCTAACCTGGGCTGAATGCCTCCATCGTAGTGCGGACCCGTTCTCCGAACCACGACCGGGTGCGGGCACGTCGCATTGGTGATTGAGTATTCTCCATCACTAATCTACTTACGCGAGATTTCTAATGCCTCGATTCGTCGCAATCCTACTCTTCTTTGCATCGCTGATGGCTCCTGCCTGCTTTGCGCAGCAAGTCCCGCTTCCACCGGAGATTGAGAATCCTCGTGTTTTGGGCGTCAACAAGGAGCCAGCGCACGCAACGTTGCTGCCGTATCCAAGCGAGGCTGAGGCGCTGAGCGGAGGTAAGTCGAGTTTCACGCAATCACTGAACGGGGTCTGGCAGTTCAGCTGGGTGAAGGAACCGTCGCAGCGTCCGGTCGACTTTTACCGTCCCGACTATCCCGCCGACAAGTGGGCGCACATTGAGGTGCCCTCGAACTGGGAACTACAGGGCTACGGCACGCCTATTTATGTCAACTTCACTTATCCGTTCAGCCGGAATGCTCCACACGTAATGAGCCAGCCCGATAAATCATGGACCTCCTACACTGAGCGGAATCCTGTGGGATCGTACCGGCGCACCTTTTCGGTACCCGCGTCCTGGAATGGGCGTGACGTCTTCGTCGTCTTCGATGGAGTCTATTCGGCGTTCTACGTATGGATCAACGGCCACCGGGTGGGCTATAGCCAGGATTCGCGTGTGCCGGCCGAATTCAACATTACGAGATACTTGAAACCTGGAAAGAACCTGATCGCAGTCGAGGTATATCGTTGGGCGGCGGGCAGCTACCTCGAGGATCAGGACACGTGGCGACTCAGCGGCATCTATCGCGACGTTACACTGGTGTCGCGGGCCCCTTTGCATGTTGAGGATTTCCATGTGCAGGCCAAACTGGACTCCCTATATCGCGATGGCCTGTTCCGGTTGAACCTCAAGCTGCGGAATGTTCAGGCTGCCGCGACCGCGACTGTGGAAACGAAGCTCCTCGATCCGTCCGGACGAGAAGTTGCCAGGCCTCAAACGCGACGAATCCAGGGGGCACAGAACGGTGAAGCTGCGCTGGAGTTCGAGCAGGTGATCCCGCGGGTGAAAGCGTGGTCGGCCGAAGAACCGAACCTGTATCAGTTGCTGATCACTCTGAAAGACGCCAGAGGCAAGGTCATCGAAAGCATTCCGTGGAGTATCGGTTTTCGCACCGTTGAAATCAAGGGAGACCAGCTGCTATTCAACGGCCGCAAACTGTACCTGAGAGGAGTCGATCGCCACGAATTCGATCCTGTTCGGGGGATGGTGATGACACCGCAGCGCATGCTCCAGGATGTCCTCCTGATGAAGCGCAACAACATCAATGCGGTGCGCACAAGCCACTACCCCAATGCTCCCGCATGGTATGCGCTCTGTGACCGCTACGGCATCTATGTGCTCGATGAGGCGAATAACGAGTCGCACGGATACGGTTCGGGGGAGCGGCAGCTCATTTCCGATGGCGAAGACTGGACCGAGAGCATGGTTGACCGCGGCCGCCGTATGGTCGAGCGTGACAAGAATCATGCCTCGATCTTTGCGTTTTCGCTGGGTAACGAGTCTGGTTTTGGCCGGAATCTGGACGCCGAAAGAGACTGGATCAAGACGCACTATCCTGAGTTCCCCGTCTCCTACGAGCCGGGCGGCAGCGCCGACAGTGACTTCTACGCGCCGATGTATACGACGGTTGCCCAGATTCCGGCGACCTATCGCAAATCGGGCAAAGGCCGTCCGATGTACCTGGTGGAATACGCCTACTCCCGCGGCAACGCCACCGGTGACCTGCAGGACTATTGGGACTTCTTCGAGTCGCAACCATACCTGCACGGAGGTTTCATCTGGGATTGGCAGGACAAAGCCATCCTCAAGACCGGAAGCGACGGTAAGCGGTTTTATGCCTATGGTGGTGACTTCGGCGACGTCCCCAATGACGAGGACCAGTGCGCCAACGGTATTGTGGGGCCGGACCGGGAACCTCACCCCGCGCTAGCTGAGGTGAAGAAGGTCTATCAACCGATTCGGATCGAACCCGTCGATCTGGCAAATGGCAAGATCCGCGTCAGGAACAAGCATCTGTTCCGCGATCTCTCCTTCATGAAGGGCACGTGGGAACTCGAAGAGAATGGGGCGGTTGTTCAGCGGGGGACGATCCCGTCTCTGCACACGCCGCCGGGTCACGCCGAGGAAGTGGCTCTGGGCGTTGCGTACTCGCCGAAGCCGGGAGCGGAGTACTTCCTGAAGACAGAATTTGCGCTTGCTGCCGATTCGTCCTGGGCTCCAGCGGGCCATATTGTGGCGTTCGAGCAATTGGAAATGCCGAATTCCACTGTCCCCGTAACATCCCCTGACCTTGCTGCCATGCCGGCGCTGCGGGTCACAGAATCGGAATCGCAGTACGCGATTTCAAATGGACGTTTCACGGCCCGGATCAGCAAAATTTCGGGACGACTGGAATCGTATGTGCTTTCTGGGAAGGAACTGCTCAACGGAGGGATCAGGGCGAATTACTGGCGCCCGCCGACCGCCGACGACAACGGATACGGCATGTCCCAGAAGCTGGCGGTCTGGCGTGATGCGGGACCGAACTCCACGGTTAAGGCAATCGCATACAAGCAGCCGCAGCCACAATTGGTCTGGATGGAAGTGCAGTTGGCCGTGCCTGCGGCCGAGTCGATCCTGGAGTATCAATACGCGGTTTACGGTGACGGTTCGATCGAGCTTGAGAGCGTTCTCTCGCCCAGGGGTGATTTGCCAGACTTGCCGCGAGTAGGTACCCAATTTCAGATTCCAGGCGAGTTCAAGAACATTGCCTGGTTCGGGCGCGGCCCAGGCGAAAACTACTGGGATCGCAAGACAGGTTCACCAGTGAGCCGCTATTCCGCAACAGTCGACGATATGTGGTTCCCCTATCTCAAGCCGCAGGAGACCGGAAACCGCACCGACGTCCGCTGGGTCACCTTCACCAACGAGCGTGGCGAGGGCTGGAAGATCACGGGCCTGCCTCAATTTGACTTCAGTGCGTGGCCGTTCCGCATGACGGAACTCGACCACTTTGCTCCCTCGGGAGTACACGGGCATCGGCACCCTTCCGAGATTGAGTTCTCCAAGGACATCACGGTCAATATCGATTACCGGCAGATGGGAGTGGGCGGGGACGACGGCTGGGGCGCACGTCCTTTGCCGAAATACAGACTCGCGGCAACACGAGAATATCGCTACAAGTTCCGCATGGAGCCAATGAAGCGTCCTGAATAGCAAGCCATTCAATCCTGGACGTGCCAGAGCACCAGGCCTCCCGCGGGAGCCGTGGCGCTTTGCGCCTGCAGCGGAGGCAACCGCAACAGCGCCACCACCAGAACTCCTGTCGCTCGAAAACGATTTGTGAACATACAGTTCTGCCTCCGGTCAGGGAATTACCGGCGAGATCGCACTGCCGCAACACCGGTCAGTGCGATTCCGTGCCGGACAAGATATCTTTCTTGCTCAGACTGGCCCACATCATTCCATAGAGAGCGACGAAACCGAAACAGACGAGAGGAACGACAAATCCCAGTCGCATGGTGTGGCGGTCGGCGATGTGGCCCATGAACGGCGGAGCAATCGCTCCGCCGACGATCGACATGACAATCAGAGACGAGGCCAGCTTGGTGTGCTCGCCGAGACCCCGAATACCGAGAGCGAAGATCGTGGGAAATCCAACCGACATGAAGAAAAAAGAAGCAAACATGGCATATAAGCCCGCTTTGCCGCCGCCCATCGTAATCGCAACAAGCGCTACATTGATGGCCGAATAGAGCGCCAGGACGCGATGAGGCTGGAATTGACTGATGACCGCGCTGCCACACAAACGACCCAACATAAACAAGACGAATCCGATGCCGCCGAGCCATTGCGAAGCTTGCAGACGGGAAACGCCCGAAGCGTTTTCAATGACATAGTTGACGCAAAAGCTGAAAATGCCAGTTTGCCCTGCGACATACAGGAACTGAGTGGCAACGCCGAGCGTAAAGTGTTTGCGGCGGAACAGGTCCCAATTTCGTGAGACGACCAAGAAGGAACCGACGAATGCAACTACCAACAGGGCGTATTTCGTGGGCTGGAACAACGCTTCGTTCAAATGGATTAGCGTCCAGAACAATCCCAAAATTGGAGCGATGAAGAAATACAGCACTCCGCAGACGGCCGCTAGCGCGACGGCGATGCCGAGCTGCTGCAAACTTGTGGGTTTGAGCTGCCCTTGCTGGGAGCCCGACCCGCGGCTTTCATCCACCACGTGCAAATCGGGGACTGGCGACAGGACAAAGATAACCAGCAGCACGGCAACAAAAATACCAATGCCCAAATAGGGCGCGGTCAATCCGGAGTTGGCGTTTGCGCCTTGCGAGCCGGCAAATACGAAGTGCCCTCCAACAATCGGCCCAAGAATCCAGCCGACTCCGTTAAAAGTCTGCGCGATATTGATGCGAGTTGGGCCGCTCTCCGGCGGACCCAAAACGGTTGCGTAGGGATTGGCGATGGTTTCAAGGCAGGTCATGCCGGAGGCGATCACGAACAAGCCCAGGAGGAATGCCCAATACGTGCCGATATTGACGGCCGGAATGAACCAGAACGCGCCCCCGGCAATTAGGATGAGTCCCACGAGGATGCCGCCTTTGTAGCCGATTTTTTTCGCGATCAGGCCGGCTGGAATTGCCATGAGAAAGTACGCGAGATAATTGGCAGCTTGGACGAGGCCGGACTGTTCCTTGTTGATATGCAGGGTGTCCTGAAAATGTTTGTTCAGGATATCAATCATCCCATTGCAAAAGCCCCACAGAAGAAAGAGCGAGGTGATAAGGATGAAAGCTACGGCGAGGTTGGTGCCATCCGCCGTGCGGAACATCCCCCGACTCGAGCTTGCAGGATTAACGGTCGTGGTTGATGCGCTTATGCCAGTGTTCATCGTGTTCAGTCCAGAGAGACGAGGATTTTAGTAAATTGCGACGGATTTTCACTCCAGGAGCGCAAGGCTTCCGGAGCTTTTTCGAGCGGGACGATTAAGCTCACTGCCTGGTCGACGGGAAACTTCCCTGCTTCCAAAAGCTGGATAACGGCCTGGAAATCCTCGGGCTGGGCGTTCCTGGCGCCCAAGATATCCAGTTCTTTTTGGACAAAGAGCTTCGTTTCGTAGCTGACTGGTTCTTTCGCGTAGCCGATGTAAACGACTCTGCCGGTGAAGGCTACTTCTTCGACGGCTGCGCGAAAGGTTGTGGGATTGCCTACGGCCTCGATGACGACGTCAGGACCCAAGCCATCTGTCATATCCAGCAAAGCTTTGTGGAGGGGCTCGCGCAGCGTATTGATGGTGGAGTTTGCACCGGCGCGTTTGGCGAGTTCGAGCTTGTGGTCCTCGACATCAATGCAGATCGTGCGCGCGCCGCGAAAATGGGAGGCCGCCACAGCGCCGAGTCCGACTCCGCCACAACCGAAAATGGCCACGGTGTCGGTCGCCGTGACGCGGCCGCGAGCAACGGCATGAAAGCCGACAGTAAGAGGCTCGACGAGGCACAATTCTTTGGTAGCGAGATTCGCCGGATACAGTTTTTCCTGCGGGAGGACGATGAGTTCTGTCAGGGCACCGTCTCTTTGTACGCCCAACGTCTGGTTGAATTGACAGGCGTTTGGACGGCCACGCCGGCAGGAGGCGCATTTGCCACAGTTGGTGTAAGGAAAAACAGTGACGTCTGTGCCGACTTTGAGTCGGCTATCCAAGAAGTCGCCTTCGAGGATGGTTGCGGAGACCTCGTGGCCGGGAATGCGCGGGAAAGAAACCATGGGGTTCAATCCGCGAAAGGAATTCAGATCGCTCCCGCAGAGGCCAACCATACGAACTTTCAAAAGCACGCTGCCATTGGATTTGGATGGCTCGCGCACCTGTTCGATGGCAGCTTCTCCGGGATTGCGAATTACCAGTGCATTCATGTTGGATCCGGGGTCGCGGAAATTTGGGCTGACTTTGCCAGACCTCACCTGTAGCGCTGCGGTCTTGAAACAGGGTGAAGTCAGGCGACTACTTCTTGGAGCTCATTCGCTGAATGCTCTTCGAAGCGGGTTTGCCATCATACATAATCGTTGCGTCCGGACGCGAGCTAGACCCAACGCCGGTTCCATGCCCTGCGCTGACAAGCACAACGTGGAACGTCCGGTGTTCGAGGATTCCCTTGAAAGACCCATATCGCTCGCCGATGGTGACTGTTCGGGTCTTGTCGTCCCAGTGGATGGGAATCGTTGAATACGCACCCTTTTCATAGTTGTAGGTATCGCCTTCGTCTTCGTAGAGAGTGAAATCCGCATTCGCTCCGCCATAGATGCGGAGTTCAATCGGATCCGGCTTTCCGGCGGCGAATTCCACTGCAGGTCCGAAAGGAATGATAGAGCCCGCCTTGACGTAAATGGGCATGGTTTCAAGCGGAGCGCTTGCCGTGGTGTTCTGTCCACCGCTTAGTCGCTTGCCCGCCCAGAAATCAATCCATTGATGACCTGCCGGAAGATAGAGAGCGCGCTCTTTGGCGCCTTCTGTGGTGACAGGATTGATCAGCAGAGCGCCGCCGAACATGAACTGATCCGGAATGCCGGTAACCTTGGAATCCGAAGAGAATTCAAGCGGTAAGGCGCGCATGAGCGTTTCGCCGTTTTTGGTTACGCCCCACGCAGAGGAATAAATATAGGGCAGAAGCGCATATCGCAAATCGTCGTACTTGCGAAGGATTTGCTCAACGTCCGAGCCGTAGTTCCAAATTTCAGCGTTGGACTTATAGCCGTGAACCCGGAAGAGAGGGCAAAACGCGCCGTATTGGAACCAGCGCACCAGGAGCTCATGAAACGCCGGCGAAGTGTATTGATCGTCGGGTCGGAAGAAGCCGCCGATGTCCGTGGTCCAGTACGGCAAGCCGGACATGCTGAAGCTGAGCCCGCCCGGAATTTGGCGCCGGAAGGTAGTCCAGTCGGAGCTAATGTCGCCGGACCAAGAAGCAGCTCCGTTCCGCTGCTGTCCCGCAAATGCCGAGCGGGTCAGGATAACAACGCGCTTTTGATCGGTTGTGCCACGCTGCCCCTCGTAAATTGTTTTCGTTACATATAAAGGATAGGCATTGCGGACCGAATTGCCAGAACCGAGAAAGGTCTGTTTGCCCTTCAGAATATCGAACTCCGGCTCCGAAGCATCCATCCACCAACCGTCCATGCCTTTGTCGAAGATGCCAGACTTGAGTTCGGACCAAAACGCGGTTTGGGCGTCGGGATTAAAAATGTCCACCCACGGCTCACCCTTGATTAAGAACGAGCGGTCCTGCAAGCGTTTGTATACATCCGACTCCGGTCCGAAGCGAGACCAGACGGAAATTAACATGTGGAGATCTTGGGCATGCAACTGATCCATCATTTCCTTGGGATGAGGATAGAACTCTTCGTCGAACTTGGCGGCGTTCCATCCGTATTTGCCCCAGTATTGCCAGTCCTGAATCAAAGCATCCACGGGGATCTTACGCTTGCGGAATTCAGCACCGATATCCAGGATTTCCTTTTCGCTATGATAGCGCTCGCGGCACTGCAGATATCCGTAAGCCCACTTAGGAAAGAGGGGAGCCGCGCCGGTAATCTGGCGATATTCGGAAATGACGCGATTGAGGTCGGGGCCGTAAAAGAAATAGTAGTCAATGGCATCGCCGAGTTCCGAGCGAAAGGTTGTGGTGTCAGAGGGAAGCCGAACAGCGAGCTGCACTCCAGCGGGACCGCCTGCAGCCGACACTTCGTATTCTTTGCCAGCATCCAAATTGAGTACGCCACTTGCTACGCTGGGCGTCCACATGTTGGTGATGTCGATGACAGGCTTGCCCTCCACCTTGACCACGAGTTGATCTTTGTTGTCGCTAGCGAGCCTGAAGCCGTAGGCACCCTTGACTGTGGAAGTAAATTTGCCTTTGCCGGTTTTGGGATCGACCTCAATCGGTTGGTCGGCTGGATTGAAATCCGTTAGGGATGGATTGTTCCAGAGCAATCCGAATCCGCGATTGGAGAGCAATACGGGCACGGAGATATTGGTATTTGCCTGGTGCAGTCGGATGGGAACGCCGCGGACGTTGAAGATACCTTCCTGATGCTGGCCGAGGCCGTAGAGCGCTTCGTCGGATAGGGAAGTGAAGGTCTGCTGGATTTGCCACGCATCATTGTTCGATGCGGACTGGACATCAAAGGCTTTGCCGCCAGCTTCCGGTTCCGCCAGCAACAACTCTCCCGCATTCGTCCAAAAGCTTACAGCGGACGTTGCCGAGTTGACCCGCACTTCAATGCTGGCGGTGCGAATTTTGACCTGCTCGTTGCCGGCGACAGTTTTCAAAGCCTTGCCGTCGCACTCTTGCGTGACGATCGGAACTTTTGGCGCGGGAATCGCACCAGTGCGGCTAACCACGACGTGGATAACGCGGTCCCCACACGATTCAATTTTCATGGTTCCCGTTCCCATCTTCAGAACGACGCCAGCAGCATCTGAGTGCGGATCGGTGACAGGCGACTGAGCTCCAGCGGGAATTGAAAACACGAATGCAAGCACGGGCAAGATGCTGCAGGACTTCAGTGACGGCATTAGGTGAACCTTTCGATGCATCGATTTAGTTCCGCCAGGCAAAATTCTTGTCGCCGGTGATGCGCCGCAAAACTCAAATCCTATGGCGCACTTAACTCTTCCTCGCCTTGCTGCATTCCAACCGCGGCTCGATTCAAGCCTTGCTCTTGCAATCGCTTTGAAATTTCAAAGGCTTGCGTGGCTAGGTTGCGATCACCAACCTTTCAAAAGATTGAGCCGCTTTGCTCATCGAAAAGCGCTCGCGCGCCCTTGAGTGCAGGATCTCCCGATGTGAGCCAAAAGACTTCGAGACCAAGTCGAGACAATGCCGCCTCAACCAAAGCCATTGGCTTAAGCGCATCGACACCACCCGAGACCAACTCGTTGTGCAGACGAGCAGCTGAATCTCGGATCGTTTCGAACGCTTCCATATTTCTTTGCTCACAAATCTAAGAGGTGGCGTTGCTGTTCGGGTGTAAGTCCGGAGCTTTGAACCGCTTCCTGAAAGCTCTGCCGTATTCCTGTGGTGGGTTTCTGGTCCGATTTATAAAATTGGCCTGTTTGACTTTCGGTTCGGGCCGCGAAATGCGCAACTATTACGTCAAGCGGTACACTCAACTCGTCCGCAACTCTTTTTTGAAACCTCGTACTCATGGTGTTCGGATCGATCTGACGATCGCGCAGCTTCACCACGAACACTGTGTTTGCACCGAGCCGGTTCGCAAACTGACGGAAGCCTTCACGGTCGAGTCCAGAAAACGGATTTTCTGTTGAAGGAGCAACTGTTAACGAACTTGCCTGCTTACCTGATCCTTTCTGCCGGAGTTCGAAGAGACGGTTTTGGAAACGACTCATAGCACGAGAGACGGCCGGACTTCTTTTTGCCCCGCTTTCTTCGACCTCGACATTCCCCAGCGCTGCGTCGACAACTATTTCGACAGCGAAGTCCATGATCTCCGTAGCGTACCCCGGATAGCGCCGGACGAATTCATCCAGCAGCTCGTCATCGGGAACCGCCTTGGCCACGGAGAATGCGTACAACACATCTCGCAGCGGCGTCTGAGCTTTGATCGTAGTCATCTGTCCTCCTTATTTGAATTGAGAAAGCTTCTGAGCTGCCCTGTTCAGGCGATTCCGAATAGTGCGCGGTGTTACACCGCAAAGATCAGCCCCTGTCTTTTCGCTCGGGTCATCCGATTCCTGTTTGCATCCTAAAACACAGCAAAGCATGACGGCTTTGGGTTCATCAGAGGGCAAGGAATTGATGGCGTCCAGAAGCTCTGCAAGTTGAACGTTCGGCAGTTGCATCCCGCGTGTCCGCAATGCTTCCGGTAGATGCGCAACACGTTTTTCGTTCACTTCTGGCTCCTCTATTCTCCCTTCTTCGGGCAACGCCTCAAGAGGCTTCGTGCGTGCTGTTTCGCTCCGCAAGAAATCTATTCTGAACATTCGGAAAGCTCGATTGAAACGGCACTCATAAAAATCGAGCTCGTCTGGATTTTCACCCTGGCCATCCTCGGCAAAAAGCATGCTGAACTCGCCCAAGATCTCTTCCCGGACTTCAGCAGCGTTTGGGCGAACGAGAATTTACCTTTCGCATCAGACTTGAAGCTGCGCTTGATTCCCTCTTCAGTGTTCGAAATGGTGACAGTCGCGTCAGCAACACGCGCCCCAGATGGATCTTCCACAAATCCAGTAAACGTTGCCGAGGAAGCCGCAGTCTGCCCATACGCGCCAGGCATCAATGCAAGGAGCGCGGCACAGGAAACAGCTAAAACTACGATTAGCGATACTCGCTGCGATCTATTCAGTAACAGCACCCCCATTCGGTCCGTGAATACCCGTGAGTCTCACAGATTGCGACTTGGTTAGACGGGCCATTAGGACGCCGAATGTGAGAAAACTATGCCTGAATCGGTCCAGCGTCTAGGTTGTTTGCGGTAACCTACCTATTGCTAGTCCGCGAAGTCCTCTGTTGACAACGGATTACGGAAAGGAGTAAAAGTACAGCGTCGCGGGAAAGTTAGCGGTACAGTACGGAAGCTTTTGCTCGCCGAGGGGCAAAATCTTTATGGCGGCAGATGGCCACTCACCACAACTCGCTCCAGGAACCGATCGCACCGGCCGCTCGTCCGCAGATTAAAGCACTGTTGGATGACATTCTGCAGAGTGTCCCTTTTCGGACTAGCCAACAATGTCAAAACCTATTTCTTCGCTACGTAGTCGAACACAGCCTAGCAGGAGCCGATGAGTCCCTCCGGGAACGGTTGATCGGAATTGAAGTCTTTGGCCGCTCACCGGATTACGACACGGCGGAAGATCCAGTGGTGCGACTGCGAGCCGCGGACATTAGAAAGCGGCTGGCGCAGTATTATCAAACCCACAAGGACGCGCCTGGCAACTGGAAAATTGAGATCCCGACTGGGTCTTACAGAGCTCAGTTTTATCCACTGCCGCCTGCGAGCGCGCCGGTGCCGATTCATAGTGAAGCGGAATCGGCTGTGCACGCGGAATTGCCAAAGGCAGCCCATGTAGATTCGGTTTCGTCACCCGCTCAGCCGAAGAAGAGTACTCAAGTGCGGATACTCCTGGTGACCGCGGCATCCTTGGTTGCCGTGATTGCCGCCCTGCTTCTGACGCGGACCATTTCCCGCGCGTCGACGGCGTCAGATCTCTTCTGGGAGCCCGTGCTAGACAATCCCAAGCCGACATTGGTTTGCACTGGAAGTAACCCGGTCTACCTCTTGTCGCAGGAAGCGCTTGTCAAATACAAGACCACTCATCTGCGTGATCAAGACTCGGCGCCAAACTTTCAAACGCTGGTGCCGAGAGAAGAGCTTAAGAATTTCGGCTCGGCAGATTTCCGGCCCATTAAGGACACGTA
>CAVUHY010000013.1:0-71734 GCA_963741365.1 Candidatus Acidiferrales bacterium
TGTGGCCCTCCCTGCGGTACGATCGGCATTTATATTGTGCCCTACAATGCAGTCATAGGATGCGAAACTTGCCGCTGCAGCGGTCAGGGCGGCAATGGTGATAGTGAACTGGCTAGCACTTGAGTTAGTTGTGGCGATTACTGTAGGTACCTTCGTTAGCCCTTTGCCGGTCACAGACTACGCGATAGGAGGTATCCTGCTTCGGCTACTGGCAGCGTGATTGCTGCCGTCGTGCAGGTTGCTCCCACCTGAACTAGTCGTCGTGCAGGTCGTGGTGGTATTCAGTAGTTGCAGGCCAAGTGCCATTGGTCACTCCAGCGATTTGCAATGCACCGCTACCATTAATACCTGCCACTTTCGCTGGAGAAACACCACCACTCCATACTTCCACTCCACCTGAGCCGGAATTTGTGTCTACGTTGAACTTGATGGAACTTGTGCCTATGCTATTGAGGTTAGTTTGTGAGTTCCCGGCAGAGGGATGAAAGAATACAAGACGGTTAACTGCTGATGTTGCATCGTAACATGACAGGTCCACTGTCGCATTCTGACCGCATTGCCATTTGATATTAGAAACAATCGTAGGAACGCCAACAGTCCAAGTCATGGCACAATTCTGACCACCCAATAAATACCTCAACAAAATGTACGCATTCGTTCCGCTCGCGCCAGCGTTGGAATTAATCACTTCGACGCCCGTAGCACTCCAATCCCGCACGAGGATGCCACGTTGCCAGTTGCCGTTTCCAGGGTTGTTTGACTTAACGTTAAGACCTATGCCACCCTTTTTCGCACCTACGGAGGTAAGTAGCATACCCGTATTAATCACGTCTGAGGCACCGCCATTGGCAAATGCATCATCAAACGCGACGGGGTCTGAACTGCTTCCGTTGTTATAATCGCCCTCATAAGCTGTCATTCCTCTTTTTTGGAACCAGCGATGTTCCGGTACCATCTGAAACAATAATGCTAAGTCCATTCGCACTGCTCGTTGTAACGGGGTCGTACCGAATTATGCTCATTGTGCAGCCCCAAAGATCGTTAAAAACAGCAGAGCCAGCTAGAGTGTGCGGAGCGTCGTGAGCATCGTCAGCGATAATCGAAGCATCGATGGCGCAGGCATTGTCTACATAACGACGTAGAGTATTGTTCGTGTACATCCGTCGCCAGATTTTGAAAGGTGCAAGCGTATCTGGATTAGCGTATGTCGGAAACTCAGTACCCCCGCTGGAAAAAATCTGTTTCTGCCCACCAAAGCCAAGAGACGTAGATGTGGGTACGCTTGCCGATCCTCCCGGTGTGTTCAAATACTCGATAACTATTCCTGTTGGATAGGTCGCTGGATACGGCCCAATGTAGCCTGGAGGGACGAGCACAATGCCGGGGTTTGAGCCTATATCTGTAATAGCTGCCTGAATCGTAGTAAACAGCACGCCATCGACAATGCGAATACTGTTAATTTTACTAGTAACGAATGTATCTACAAAAGAGGGAATGGTGATGATGTGGCTCGATTTTAGGCTGGGGCCGATAAAGACAACCGTATAGAGTCCCGGCGCTATCGTGAAGGCATAGTTGCCAAGTGGGTTGGTATTGGTCGGCTGAGTACCACCAACATCCGAGAAGATATTGGCAAGCGGACAAGGCGGCATAATCAGATAGTTTGGCGTTACCTGCCCCGTGCATACATATACGCTTGCACCCGTGATGGGCTGGCCATTCTGGTTGAGCAGGATGTTTTCATAGCGGTAGAGCGATTGCCCGTAAGCGCCAGTGGCAAATAGCAGTAAGGAATTAGTCGTTTCATTTCTTTGACCCCGGTCTACCATAGATTCTGGTTGGACGCCCACCTTCAATTAGGAACTTGACGTTTGGCAATGCAGCTTCATCTCAGTCAATTGCACGCGGATTCAAAATAAGCGCATTGATGGCATCTAAATCACCGCTCTTGGCCATCTTTAGCAGTTTTGGTCCATCATAACTAACCAACGTCTTATTAATTGGAGGTGGCGGATAGTCGGGAGTATAAATCGTTGGCTTGCCTGCTGCCTTCGCCTTGGCAAGTGCATTTCCCTGTAGTTGTACTCCCCACCGCTTTCTGCCCGTTGAGATCGGGAGACTCATTCATTGACGTATTCGGTCCTGCTTCACCTGCAGCAAACTGTGCGGCAGCTTCTGCTGAGTTGCGTAAGGTGATTGCGAAGTTCTGTGTCAATTTGAGTCCGCTTTGTTTTGCGTTATTGGCGGATTCTATCATTCGTAACTTTCGTAACCACTCCCCCGGAGCAGGAATAAATCGCCCCTGCAAGCTGCGGGAGTTCGGCTGGAATCACGCCGAAGCAATACACTACGGCTGATATTATAGACACGAATCGTCGAAGTTCCGGCTACGACCCAAAGCTGGGAGAGGTCCGATCTGAATTTGGAACCACCTGCCGCGCCGAACAAATATGGCTTAGAAGCTGCGCCTTTCACCGCGACGAGGCTTTCGTTCCCGTCTGGTGTGGACAAGGAAGAGCTAATCAGCACCGCTCGGAGTCAGTTACTTCGGCCGAGGCCAGAGTTTTCTATCAGAGTTTCTCTCACCTCTGGTCGTGTCTATTCGCTAACTGGCCTTGCTTTTTTAATTACCGGATTGTTCAGCCTCGCGTGGTTCATCCGCAGCATTGAAGAGCGAAGAGTGAACACGCTCAAGCCTCGGCCTGATACTCAGGGCCACAATGACTGTGCCCAATTTTTGTGCCCATCTCCATAACAAACGGTAGCAAGTGGGGACAGTCGAGGTGTTGGGGGAGCGGTCGCTAGTCGTTTGTTTTGGACGATTCACGATGATGCTTCCGACCCCGGTGCTAGCCGGGTAGAAAAGTACGTTGTGAACAAAGTGGGCAATCTAGATGGCTTCGAGTTGCTCGATGAGGCAAATCGCTACGAAATTGTCTTTCCGGCAGGATGGAAACGTAACTGACATGACGAGCGGGCGGGGCACATTCACATTATTTCACGTTTTCCTCTAAGTGGGCGATTCCCTGATCTCCCTACACATTAGACGAAACACAGCCTCGACTTCTCTAATCTAGGTTCGATCTCGCCTCCTCCGGGGCCGTCGCAATCTTACCTCGAAGTGATTTTCATAACTTTTCGCCCGGCAACCAGAGATTCATGCGGGGCCAGGCTAATTTCCCTACCGTCTGCAAGGAAACCCTTGTCACTGGCCAGGGAGCAGAAACCTTTCGCGACAATCCTGGGATGCAGCGATTCACGGGTACCTCCGGAATTAATCTTTGATGCGAATTTCGGTGAGTTGTTCATTATACGCGTCGCCGGGAATGTGATCTCGCCGGAAGTCATGGGGAGTCTGCAATATGCAGGGGCGCATCTCCTTACGCTCCTATTTGTCGTACTTGGCCATGCCGGATGCGGTGCCGTAAAGGCTGCGCTGGAATACAAGCTGAATGGCGTCCAACTTCGCTCTCGGATTCAAATCCTGGTCAATAATATTCTGCCGGGGCTACCCGAGTTTGATGGGCAGTCGTCGCATGAGGGGAATCTGGCCAGCGCCATCGAAGCGAATGTCCGATGGTCGATGCACCAGCTCCTGGAGACCCCTGAAGGGCAGAATGGCCTTAAGATGGGCGTCAAGTTAGTGGGAGCGGTCTACGACATCACCACTGGGCAGGTCCGGTTCTTAGCCTGAGATGCAGTTTTGGCCTATCGCACGCGTTCGTCCCGGTACCAACTTCGGCGGTTAGCGTTAATCAGGCATGTAAATCAGTTTGAGAGAAACCCCTGCTATCATCGCAATCAGCTGTTACATGCCGCTAGTACTCACGTCGTGGGGGGATCTGTCCGTACTGCGAAAAATAAAAAAATAAAAAAAGTGCGCGGGGGCTTGGAGGTGCCCTCGTGGTTCCTCGTTCTTCGTGCCGGACAACTCGGCCCAGCTGGCTTCCTCGAACTTTTGTGTCGTTCTTTGTGTCGTAACCTAGGTATCCCTGCCCAAATCGGAGGGTATCGCGTGGTGTCATTCAGTAAGAGTCACTGTTCAGAGAAACGCGTGGAACCTGCACAAATACTGCCTAATGGTCTCCTTCAGACTTCTTCGGTGTCGCCCCATGTCGGACAGGTTTGAGATTTGACACGGTAGAGGTCTGGGGTTCGAGTCCCCACGGGCCTACCATCTTTTCAAGGGTCCGGCCCGGACACATGGGTGACACAACGTACCTAAGACATGGGTAACACTTTTGGGCCGAACGGATTTTCGAGCGGTTCGAGCACCCGAGTCTCCAGATCGAAGTATCCCAAATCAATAATCCATGAAGCTCACCAGCCAAATGTCGTCGTGTACTTCTTGATGCCCACCGCTTGGCCGGCAAAGACCTGGCTGAAATTGATTTTCTTCTTGCCCAGACAGATGCGCCCGCAACGGTTGACCACGATGGTTTTATCGTGGAGGGGATAGTCGATGTCCGGCAATCCGCTGTAGGGACGCGGGAAAGGTTGGTAGACCTCCGCCGGACACTTCATGCCCATAGCTTCATGGGGACGTTCGTTGTTGAAGACCTCGATAAATTTTTCGGAGCGCGCCTGTTGCAGAAGAAAATTGGTGGCCGCCGGCTTGGTGGCCTCTTTTTTCAAGGTCAGATGCATGTGCTCATTACGACCATTTTGCTGCGGAGCACCCGGTTGGATCCGTTCGATGCCAATGCCCAAAAATCACCTGAAAACTTCACCTGTAAATTGACGTTTGGCTGGCGACTGTATGCAAGAAATCGAACACAGAGTCGAATCGCCGACATTGGCAGATTCAATCCGGGAGCGGCCGTCAAGTGGTATACCTAATGGTGGTTGGACGTAGCGACTATCAGCTAGCGTTTGAAAGGAAAGACTATGCACCGCCGTCAATTTGCAGTTCGTTCCCTTGCCGCAGCCGCAGGCGCTGTGCTGCATAGCCACTATAGCTACGCCCGTGCGCCACTCTCCGCAAAGCAGGTTCCTGGGTCGGTGCCCGAATCGTTCATACAGAAGGCGCGTTTTCCCGAAGGCTTTCTATGGGGCACCGCCACAGCCTCATACCAGGTAGAAGGCGCATGGAATGAGGATGGCAAGGGCGAATCTATCTGGGACAGATTCACTCATACGCCCGGGAAAGTAAGGGGAGGCGTGACAGGCGACGTTGCCTGCGATCAGTACCACCTTTATCCGCAGGACATCGCATTGGCCAAACGCCTCAATCAGAAAAGCTATCGTTTCTCCATTTCCTGGCCGCGCATTCAGCCTGTCGGAACTGGCACCCCGAACAGGAAAGGGATCGATCACTACAGCCGCTTCGTCGATGCTCTTCTTGAGGCTGGCATCCGGCCTTGGTGCACCATGTACCACTGGGATCTTCCACAGGCACTCGAGGATCGGGGCGGCTGGCCGAACCGGGATCTAGCCAACTACTTCGGAGACTATGCCGGAATTCTCGCTAAGCATCTCGGTGATCGAATCACGGTATGGGCGCCCTTCAACATGCCTTGGGCGATAGCGTTCATGGGGTATGCTGCGGGTGCGTTTCCGCCTTGCCGGACGAGCTTCAGCGATTTCTTGAAAGCAGCGCACACACTGGCTCTTGCTCAGGCGGCGGCGCTGCGTGCAGTCAAAGCAGCGTCTCCCCAGGCAACGGTGGGGAGCGCTTTTGAGATGGCCCCCGCATACCCGAAAACTGACTCAGACGACGATCGCGCAGCCGCCGCTCGATACCATGCGATGAACAATGTCTTCTTTCTGGAGGCGGCCATGCATGGCCGTTACCCGAAGGCATTCGTTGGAGAACCGCCCTATGAACTGATGGGCTATAGGGCGGGCGATGAAAAACTCCTGTATGCGCCGCTGGACTGGGTGGGCTTTCATTACTACACGCGCCGCATTGTCTCGGATGCGAGCAAGGAGAAATTTCTCGGCGGAGGCACTTTCAGTGGCACGGAGATTGAGAGCAATGCGCCGGGCGGACGCGATCCTTACACGCGCTTCCGCGCGGGGATGCCGACGGAGGGGCCGCTAACCGACGCCGGTTTGGAAGTGTGGCCGCGCGGAATGTATGACTTGGTCACCCAGATTTCAAGGGAATACAACCACCCGATCATCGAAATCACCGAGAGCGGATGCGGTTATCTCGATGCCCCTGATGAAGAAGAACATGGTCGCATACCGGATGGGCGGCGAATCCAGTGGTACCGCGAAGTGCTTGCGGAACTGGCTCGAGCGATCGCCGATGGAGCCCGCGTTCGCGCCTTTCATGCCTGGACACTTCTCGACAACTTTCAATGGGCGGAGGGTTATACCGAACGCTATGGGTTGATCTATACGGACTTTCGCAACCAGAAGCGCACGATAAAGGATTCGGGCCTATGGTACGGTCGCGTTGCTGCCTCCAATCGGCTCGATGTCTAGTACTCTACTCGCTCAGACATACACGAGCTGGTGGTTGCGGTGGCTGAGCCGAATACGATAAAAAAATGCCGAAGTAGAATTGTAACCCTGGATTAACGTCCAACGTTTAATGCCGCCCGAATTGTGGTTTTTTGAGGCTCCCACTCCGAAGCCTCAATCTGAATGGCCTCGCAGATAATGAAGGACATCCCACGGACAGGGCTTGCGGCCCGACTTCTCTTCAAAAATGCGGCGTGAATGGTTACGGGGTCGAAGAGAAAAGCGACACGCGAACGTTACTCGCGAAAATGGAAACTACCCGTGGAAATTGATTCGGGGATCATTCAGCTCGGGCGTTTCGACCGGAGAGGAAAGGCGGCTCACGTGACTGCCGCGAATACCCCGGCTGGAAATAAAGTGCCCGCATCAATCACCGGGGGGTCAAACTTGTTAAAGAGAAATGCGACGCCGAAGCGTTGGGAGTCCCAGAGAACTTTTGGCGATCCATCGGCAGCAAGGTGTACAGGATCATAGACTAGCAAGCGGCCGTTCACGACGCGAGCATTTGCATCACCGTAGGGAATAGCGCAGACGAGGATTGCTGAATCAGGGTCTGCTCCATTGCTCGACCCGGAACAAAATCCGTCGGGCATTCCTCCCGGAGGATTCCCCCGCACATCCGCACTCGCGAATTCGTGGCTTTGCGCCACGTAGGTTAGTTTGCCGGTCGAACTAACGGCCCATTTCCCAGGCGAAAATCGTCCACGATTTCAGGACCGGGTCAAAAAACTGCACCGGTGTCATTTGGAGATGCGCCGTGTCACCCCCTGGTAAGAAATTCAATTTGCGAGGATCTAGCGGACAGGGATCAACGGGCCCCCGGACTCATGGTCAGCCAGACTGGAGGCGCGGCAAGTTTTGCACAGTTCGTTTTAGGTTTTTTGAGGTCGGCGACAGTCGTGCCACCAAGTTTCGCTGTCTTGATCGGATAGGCGATTCCATCTTTTCCGGTAGCGACGCAAACGCCAATCGCAAAAATGCAAGCCAGACCAGCTGATCCCCAATCTTCGTCGGACCAGTTGCCGGTGGCCATACCCGGGAAAAGAAGTAGAACTGGGCTGCCCTGCCTTGTCCCGCCATCCAAACGCCTGCACCTTCGCCCGAAGTCAGAGCGAGCATGGCACTGACGGTATTGGTTGCCACATCGGAGGCAAAGCAGTAACCGGAAGCAACACCCGCTCGAGTCTCGTTAATGGTCCCGGAACATCCAAATACGGTTTTTACGCCCTGGATGTTTGTTTCCACGAGAGAGGAACGTTGTTTGCGCATCGTCGCGTTAAAATCTTGCGTTCCACTCGTCCCCTGGATAAGAACCGGTGGAACTACCTGACTTCCATCCGTCATGCTCAGAACGAACATAAAGTAACGTGCCTTCTGCGGAGTGCCGGGTTTATCTGGCGCAATCCAGCAAACCTGGTAGAGACGCTGCGTTTCTGCGTCGATTACCCCCGTGGATAGACAACCCCAGAATTCATTGATTTGATGCCTGTCGATATCTTGAGCTGCGGTTACTGGCGTCCCCAGTTGAGGAGTCTGCCATATGGCAGAGCCATCATGCGCGTCAACTCCGCGCACCACGTTAGCCATCGAGGGAAGCACCATCACATCTCGGGTTCCGAGTGCAGTCTTCACATTCGGCAAGATAAGTGGCTGCGCTTCCATACCCCGCGCATCGCCTATGAGTGGAATAATCGTGGCGCGCACAATTCCCTTAAACTCGACGGACGCCTGCGTTAGTTGAGTCTCATGCGAATTCCAGCCACTTCTGGAGTTATCTACGGAGCGGGTGAGCCAGGGCACCATGGTGGATTGGGCCACGCAATTTTTGGTGACCCCAAGAAGAAATGTGCAGATGAGCAGGCATTGGCGAGAAAACTTCATGTGTCCTTCTACCAAGCGGTCGCTACGCGAATCGGAGAGCAAATCGATTGAGCTAAGCAGTGATCAACCGATCCGTTCGCGATCTCCGACCCTTCCTTAGCCACCGTCGGTCAAGTGAAGTTGCGAGAACCTATGACGCCGCTAAACGCAGGCAACAAACACGACGCTTTCAGAAAGGTCTCTTGGCACTGGAGTTCAACGTATTGTTAATGCCCATCATGCCTTTCAAAATGTCATTCCAAAATGGCGCGCCTAGCGATACGAGCAAGATCATGATCACCAGTCCGGGTACAAGAATGTAGGGGTGATGGTGGAAATCCTCTCCGAATTTGAAGGTTCGGAGCAAAATCGGATATTTCGCCTGCATATTTTCAAGCTGCACACGGCTATTTAAATAGGCCGCTCCAATGTCCGCTTGCGCGGCGGCGCTGTTGGGGCCGGATTGATCCAGGATGGCGGCCCCGGCTTTGCCCACAATTGCCTGTTGGGCCGCCTGATCCGCCGAGACTCTTTCATAAAGGATAATCAGATTGGCATTCAGTAGAAGGACCACGAGCGCGCTCAGGACGATCGCGACCATTTTGTTTTTCCTGGTATAGGCTTTCTGGAAAGAAACGCGCGCGGCATCGTAAGAAGCGGCGATATTTTCCTTTACTTTTTCTACAGAGGATTCAATGGAGGTGACAATTCCCTGCAACTGTGAATTCTGGAATTTGAACTCCATCCAGAAGATGCCGAAACTCATCCTTCCTTCGAGTGCCGTTATATCTATCCCCGTATTGCTAAGGCATCCTGAACTTGCTCCAAACTGAGGTGGTTGCCCATGAATTTGATGATTGTGTCGCGCATGACAGAAGTCTTGGTATTCAGCATGGACTTTATTAGCTCCTGAACGGCCTGGACAGCAACGCTTAAGACAAAAATAAGCATGACAAGAGCAATGAGTGTCTGAAATGTACCCATGTCTTATTCCTCCTCAAACCGTGAATAGAGCCATTGTCTGGTTACGCAGTGTGATTGCGTTGTTCGTTAAGTAGAAAAATCTCTCGTCAAAGGCGTGTCGATCGAGCTCGACGAGTTCATGAAAAGCGATAGGCATTTCTGGGCTCAACTGTAAACTTCGCAGGCAAATTTGACGGCTTATAGGTCTGATCTTTGCGGAGTTTCTCGTCCACGGTCGCGTGCAGCACGGAGTTCTCAGGGATCATGCGGCGCGCTCCAAGAGGAATTCGCCACCGGACCGTTTTTGAGATTGAGTCGTAATAACGGTGCGGGAGAAATTCCAGGATCCACCACGCGCGCGTAAGCGAATTGTGCAATTGCGCTTGCGGATCCGGCTTAACCGGTGGAGGATCGGGAGGAGGAGGAAGCTGGCCGAGAATGCGCGCTGCTTTCTCGGGCTCTACCAGCAATCCAAGGGACACGGCCTCGCAAAGCATCCACTCAAGGCTAATTTTGGACAAGCCGCTTTCCGTTTCCGTATACGAGCCGCCCACATCGGAATGAACGCCGGCAAACCAGACTTGCTTGACACTTTGGCCCGGCAATGGCGGACCCCACAAATTGTTTCGAAAATAACACCGGCGTTCGTCGATCGAAACGGCGTGACGCCCATTGCGGATATCGGGGTTTTGTCCGGTGTACGGCAATCTCAAAGGATCCCAAATCCAACCAACAGAACTCACCGTGTCCCATACACCGACGAAATGCAGCAGGCAGTTACGGCAGAATGTTGCTTTGAAGCCGTCGGCGACCGCAAAAGTATGGGTCATGCCGGCAGCCTTGCGAGTCCGCTTTGCGTACATCCGGATGATGTACGGGATCAACCCCTCATTTCCGGGACACAGCAACCCAAACATGTGAAGGACGCCGCCGATCGCTCGGGCTGTGTACGCACCCCTGCTGAATCCTATGAGAAATATTTTATCGCCATCTTCGTAGACGTTCATCAGATAGCGGTAAGCATCGCCGACGTTCGCGAGCAACCCCGCGCCAAATGCTAAGCCCATTACGACCGACCAGGCCTTGCTGATCTTGTTATGCGCCGTCGGTGATCCCATGGTGCCAACGCCCGGGTGGTAATAGCCGACCTGCCGGACGCCATCAATCGTCAGGGAGCTGTAAAGTTTGACGACGTTGGAATTGCGATCGCCATATTCATTTCCGGTCCCATCGCAGCAAACAACAATATTCTTGGGCACCCAACCTCCTGTGTTTGCTCAACTTCCTGGTGTGTAAGTCAGGTCCAACTCGACTTAGAACAGAGAGGGCCTATGAAACCGCTTTCGACTTCGGAATTCAGGTTCAGCCCTCCGTGCCTGCGACAATTCCACACTGGGGAACAACAGAAAAACATAAGTTGTTGCAGCACCGCGTCTTATGGCTTTATTCCGCAACGGGAGGCCGGAGGGGAATGCCTCGAAAGAGCTCGATGACTTGCCGGAGAATCGGTTCGAAGGAAGTGCTTGTCAACCTATCCAAGTACTGGCGGCCAAGCTCCACGTTGAGGTTTTCGACCCCGGTCAGGATCCGTGATAGTGCAATGAAATCTTTGAGCATCGCTATGCGATCCGAAAGCGAAAGTGTCTCGAGTTGCCGGTTCTAACTGCTCATATTCCGAGCGCGTAGTTGACAAAGTCCTTGAACGCGAAATTCGGGATCGCAATACCCTTCCTGTCTTTGGGCTGCCAATTCGGCTCCAAACTGAGCAAAGAGTGGTTGTCTCCGAAAATCAGTCCAAGGAACACTTCCGCGACGATTCGCCCGCCAACCGGGCCGAGCCGTGGAGTTGTAATTGATACTGATCCTGATGCGGGAATTTTCACTGTCTCCTGGAAGTGCATCGCCTCTGCCAAAATGTAGGTCCACAGCGGGCAGTTGTGCTTGAACACATCGGCAACGGTGGCGATGCTGAATGGTTCTTCGCCCTTATCCGGGGTATCGACCCCCTTGCCAATCAAGATCTTGTCGTCATCCAAGGGTTTAATTCCCATGGCATGCGCAACATGCTGTCCGTTAGGAAGTCCCAGTCGCCAACCGCGCTCGAGATTGCGCTGAGCCAAAGAAGCGGGATTTACTGCTACCGCGGGCGGCAGTTGCGATAGCGGATTTACCACGGATGTATCGATTCGGTAGGCGAGCTGCAACCTCTTTTTCTTTTCGGGATCCCCTCCGTCGTATGCGCGAGAATCGATGTCGATAAATCGGCCCCAGTCGATAGCTCTGTCGGGTACCATGGCCTTAAAACCAGTGAGATCGTCTTTGAAACCCGCGGCCTTCGCTTGCGGTGTCATAAAAATGGGAAGCAAATTTGAGTCATTCAAGCGATATCCCGGCCGAATCATCGAGTGTCCCAACCGATAACAAGCCACCGAGAATTCTACCGGCATGAATGGCTGATTCTTCCAGTGGAAGAATTGCAATTTTTTTCGATCGTATTTTCCCTTGTCATTCTTCAAAGCCGCGATGACGCTCGAGTGCACGATACGGGGAAGAAAATCGTTTAAAAGGACGTATTGGTAGTGGAAACGCACCAACCTTTGAATTTGCTCAAACGGCAGTGTCGGATTGTCCGACAAAGTCCGGTTGTGGAAACGATGAAAAAGTCCCTGCAACTGGGAAACAATTGTGTTCTCGTCGTTGCGCGGATCCCCGATGAGCGCTCGGGCGGGTTTTCCGGAGTTTCGCGGCAGATCTGCGGCTCCCGGATTGCCACCGGTAAGGGACCTACCAAGCAAGAATCCGTTTACTGCGTCATACATATAAGGCTGATCGTCAGGACCGCGACCATACACATTGTCGAGATCGAAGGCAGGAGTTCGAAAATCCGTCAACGCGTCCGGGTCATCCTGCATTTGCAAGCTACTGGCAGGGTCGAAAGTGATGTCATGGTCGACGAACTGTCCTAGGTAGGTGTAGAGAGCAGGAATGCCACTTTCTTCAGGGTCTGGTCCATCGGTCGGCGGGTCAAATTTCGCCGACATTTTGGCTCCGAGCGTAGCCAGATTGGCCAAGTTTTCCGTTTCACTGCTACCAAACTGTGCCGACGGAAGAGAGCGAAACAACCGACCAAACCGGCCCTGAAACAACGGAGAATTTTTCGTGCCCATCAATCCACGGATCGCGGTGCTATGTCGTTGAGCCATCAGTAGCCCTCCACGTAAATGGAATGTGGAACGGGTTGAAGTCGATAAAGGCTAGCCTGGTTTGGGAGAACTGGGAATTAGCAAACGCATTAGTGACTCCTGGACTTACAGCGCTGTTTGGTAGTGACAACGCCTCCAGAATCGTTTCATCTAAACCAGGTCTTTTTCAAAGTACGCATCGCACGAGTGATCGCTGACTGCTCCGGTACGAAGATGAACCGTATTGGAGCGAATAGTTGGGGGCGTTCTCAGATACATCGCAGAACCTATAATAGATTTGGCAATCTTATTAATATCGTAGATCGACCGTTTGCCTGCCGGGTGCTAGGGGTTGACGGTAGTTAGATACTTCTACATATCTCCCGGTCGTTCGGCCCTGTCCTTCGGTTTCAGTTCCGGACGCCATCCTCCCCAGAAGATGCCTTTGCCGCCCACGCTCTAAGCCTATCCTACGAATGGCTGATTGCTACTCGAGCCCACTCCTCAGACTTCATTGCGGATACCCGGTTTCGTACCGGATTGGACGTTTATCACGCTGGGTCCAGGGTCGAAAAGACCCAGGTCGGGAAGGGTGGAGCGGCCAAAGACATCCTTGGTGAACGACGTCGATTCCGTCAAGATGGCATTTGCAATCTCCGACCGCCACCTGCGCGGGTTGATGTCGAGAACTCGAAAGCCTCTCCTGGCCTCCCCCAGCGAAGTCGGCTCTGTTGCGTTCAGAAGGAACCTCAGGGTGCAGCCGCATGAGGAACGGGAATAGGTCCCTCGGGTCCCCGACGGCATTCGACCACATCTATTGGACGGGTACCGTCCCAGAGCCATCCGCTAACGGCACCTCTTTCATCACCTTGTCCAAGTTGCTTCCAGCGAGAGACATTGGTATGTCGCCTATTTCCTCGCTAGGCCGTTCGTTGTTCACCCAAACCACCTGATTATCTTCAACATCCGCGTCAGTCCGGGCTTCGACGAGCTCGTGGTAAAAAGTGGCTACCACATTCTTCCAAGGCTGATCGAAGGCAACAATGGCATTGTTGCCTTCGGAGAAAACGCCGACTGCATAGTAGAGCGTCACGGTTCCGATATGAACGGAGCCATGAAAGCCATCGAGGCCTTCGAGCGAACTCGCTTCTTCTTCGACCGGCCCGGAGAGTCCTGCTGATTTGTGCGCGTCTGATCCATCGCTGATGGTGAGGACCGTGCCCCGAGGCAACATAAAATTGAACACCGTGTTGGGAAAGTCGAAATCAGTGAGGTCGCCGTCAGTGTGGAGACCCTTGAGGAGATTCTCGACTTCTAGCTGGGAAATCGTAATCGGCTTGTCTGGGAGCGTAGACGATGTAGGAATGATAAAAACCTCTGGAGCGACTCTGTTGGCTGTCGACGTCGTTCAGAAGATTGAGGTGGAAGACTTGGATCTGCGAGTATGGAGCTTATTGTGTGGCAACGCGTCATGCAACTGGCCGGAGCCGCGGTCGAGCAACTGGAGTGCGGAATCGCTCGATACAGAAGGCACGTCCTCTCCGTGATGAAGGATCGGCTAGCTACTCGGCCGCCTTGGAGAGTGCTTCCACACCGGACACTTCCGCCACAGGTGGCAACGCCCGCCGCAGCAACCGGCCTGGCCGATCCAGACCGGGTGAAGTAATTGTAAGCCGAGCAACGTAAGCCCGATTATTTGAGGTGAAGAACGATCAATTCCAGGTCATCGGGCGCCAGGGAGCTGGACAGTTGGAAACTGCCTCCGGCACCGAATTTTTCCTCGACCAACTCGAGATTCTGGGTATGGCTGATTCGGTAACGCTTCACAGTGAATTGCTTTTTGCCCCAGGGTAAATGGATAATCGTGAGATGATACCCGGCATTATCGCGATAAACGACGTCCGTACGATTCGGCAGCAGCTTGTACTTGTTGAGGTCAAATGAGGGAGTGCCCGTCTCCCGCAATTCCGCCGGCATTTGCATGTCCTTCGGTTTGTACCCCGCAGGAATCACGTAATTGCTGATCATGATGTGAACGGCCTTGCCATCGACGGAACGGCCTGCGAGCGCGGCAAAACCGAACGTGTCAGGGCCCCGGATAGCAAAGCGTTCGGGAGTGTCCAGCATTTTCCCCATGGCCTTGAACGCGTAGGCAGTCTTGAAATACTTCCCTTCTAAGTCGAACAGTCCCATCCAGGCCGCGTCACCGCGATAGAAGTGGGCGTGGTCAATCGGGGCATCTTGTAAATAGCTGAGTACTGCACCGATGAAAGCCGTGTTGTGTATCCCTTGAAGTTCAGTTTTCTCTGCTTCGGTAAAGTCCGGGTCAAATTCCATTCCGAGAGAATGCTTTCGGCTTTCGGGAAGCCATGTAAATCGAGGACGCCACGAATTTGCCTAGCAAGGCGAACGACATCATAAGGGTCGGCAGATGAGATGGCATAGGTGTGCCAGGAATAAAAATCAAGTGGCAACTTGTGCGCGGCGCAGTAATCGAAAAATCCTTCGCGGTATGGACCGTCGTCGAAAGGCATTGCCCGGGCATCACCGCCCACTTTGAGCGTGGGATCAACGGACTTCAATGCCAGTACCGTTTTCTCATACAGCGAATAAAACTGTTCTGGCGTGCCAGACCAGAAACCTTCCGGCTCATTCCAAAATTCCCAATAACGGATTTTGTAGTGGAACCCGTTTGCCCAACCCTGGTTGTAATGCATGGCGATGTGCTTCACGACGTTGGCGTATTTGTCGAAATCCGCCGGCGGATCGATGTTGGCGCCCCAACTGCGCCCCACGCGGTAATAGACTTCGGCGCCCGTGGCGTGAATCGCGGCGAGCACTTTATCGGTAGGGCCAAAATTGTAGCTTTCGGGCTTTTCGGCGTCGGCACTCGCGTCCGGAAAAATAATGCTGGCGTTGCCCACCTTGACCACTCCAGCGCGCTGAGCGGAATCGGGAATCAGCCAGGTGAGGTTTCCGTTTTTGTATTCGAATCTAGAATCGATCTCGGTAGGGCCCATAAAATCGTGCGTACGAACTTGATCTACGCGCAGGTCTTTGTATTGCTGGACAAGATCTGGAAGTCCCTCCATGACTGGTGTGGGTTGACCGTTCAGCCCTTGAAACGAATGGATTTCGCCAATCACTTTTCCCGCATCCACTTCTAAGGAGCGGAATCCATCGTTCCCGGGAATTTGTGCCAAGGCAACCGAGCACAACAATAAGGAAAAGATGCAGGTGCGAGAAAACATCCTCATGAGCCATACTCCTTCGCGGTGCCGCCCCCGTGACAGCAGGGCCCTGTCCGCATTTGCCTACGCTTTCATCTTCTTCTGCAAGAGCGTGAGCAGGGTGCGATCGAGTTTATGCCCCTGCCAGTCCTCGAACTCAGTTCCCGGGCGCTCGGTGTCGACAACACCAAAGGGCCCCCGAAAGTTCCACAAGGCCCAGCCGGAATTCATTTCGCCTATGACGTCGAGCGTGTCGTTAAACCACGCCAACACAACTTCCGGCGGAGTGTGCTTGTAGCAACCCATTTCGCCAAAGTGGATCGGGACACCTTGGGCGGCCAAACCGGCCCAGGGATGGAAATCTTTCGCGAGTTTCGCGCGGTCGCAAGTGATGATTCCTTTTTCATCCTTCGCCGGCCAAGTCGGTGCAGGGATCGCATCTGACTCGACAACGGCCCCACGCACCCACTCGCACTGATGATGCGTTACCTGCATCGGATTATAAGTGTGCGCGCTTTGCAGCATGCCGGTAAGAAAGAGATCCGGAATGATCCCGCCACCGCCCGGATACCCGTCGGTGACCGCGAGGCGCTGCGGATCGTGCGCGCGAATCGCGTCGACGGTCACGTTCGCTACGCGCGTATAGTCCTTGGCATGACGTTGCAGCATTTCCGGGTTGAAGTAGTCAGCCGTTTTCAGACGACCGTGCTTTTCAATCTCTGCCACCTCAGCCGCGTCCGGCGTGACGATCGGCTCATTCACCAGGTTGAAACTGAGCCGTGTGCTGGGAATACCTTTGTAACGATCGGCGAAGAAGGTCCATTGATGAACGAAGGCATCGAGGGTATGCGGATCGTAAAATACGCTGGTCTTTTCCTTGGTGATCCGGATGCCAGTCAGCTTTTCGTCCATGGTGTCTAGGATGCACAAACCCGGTGCCCGGTGAAGGCAGACGTTTACGTGAACTCCATATTTTTCGCCGAGCCGTATCGCCCGGTCGATCGGTTCGACCTTTTTTAGGTCGATCGTGAATAGATCGGGTGCGGTCCAGAAGCGGTAATCCATTGGCAAACGCACCCAATTGAAGCCCCATTCCCGAATCCATTGGAAATCGCTTTCCAGAAACATGCCATCGTCTTTGTAAGGAAAATATTTCATCCAGTCTGAATCGGTGGAGAAATACTCAAGCAGATTGAAGCCATACCAACGCGGATTTTTGGCGGGTGAGCCCGATTGCGGGAGACTCAAACCGGTCTCTGGACTGCTCGTACCGCGGAAGTCAATGTTCGCTAACCCACAAGGCAGGATAGCGGCGGGAGCGACCGCGACGGCGGATTTCAGTAAGCTGCGGCGAGTAAGAGGAGTCGAGGTCGTGTGTGAAGTTTGTGGTTTGGAAGGTTGCTGATCCTTATTCCTGTTCAAGGACGCTCCTTGCCTAGAAATTATGAATAAAACTTGCTCCGGGAGCATCCTATTCCTCCATGGTCGTGGAAACAATGGGCGAACCCCAGAGGAAAGCCTGCTTCGACAGTAACGCGTGAATTGCTGAAGTATGTTCGACATTGCGATGGCCAGCGAAGAAGCTGTGCAGCTGCCGCTCGGCATCACCGTGGATGCGGATCCCGGCTCTGGCAAACTCGATCAAGCGCAGTACGCGCCACTAAAAAGTCGCTTCAAATCTTGGAGTCTGCAAGAAGCGCTCCAAACCGGCCGGCGCCACTGGCAACTTACTTCCCCAAACGTCACGCTCGTCATTGTTTTCTCTATCCCTTCCCTGCTGAAGTTTCCGCCTGAACCCCGTTCGCCGAGATGCGCGAAGTTGCAACCTTCTCCCGATGCGTCTCGACGCGATTAATTTCGACTAACAGCAAAATGATTGTAATGCAAAAAGTTAATCGATACTCTAAGCGACATTGAAGCGTCGCCGCCAACAAATAATGTTCTTCATTGTAGAGTTCGCCGGGAGAAATTAATGTGACGGCTGCTTTTGATCCGGTGCGGTTGCGACCGATAAGAAATACCGAGGTTAGAGAATTGAAAATCATTCGGCTGAGGACGGCGGTGGTAGAAGGTAATTTTGACTGGACCTTTGTCCGCATCGAAACCGATGAAGGCATCAGCGGCCTCGGCGAATGTTTTTTCGCCCCTGGGCTAACCGCGATACTGTGCTCACTTGAACCGCTGGTCGTTGGCGAAGATCCACGGGACATTCATCGGTTGTTCCGCAAGCTTCGCCTGGCAAGTTCAGGCGCGGGTTCGGTAGCCGGCATCATCTACAACGCGATCACCGGCATTGAAGCCGCTCTCTGGGATGTGCTGGGGCAATCGCTCGGCGTACCGATCCATCGCCTGCTCGGAGGAAAGTTTCGCGACAAAGTCCGCATCTATGCCGATTGCCACGGCGGAGAATCCCTGGAATGCCTGGATGAGACTTTACGCTCTCGCCCAGCGCGGTGGGCAGCGAACGCGTCTCCACACGTAGCGAAGGATTATTTTGGGGAGGCTAGCGATGACGCAACTTCTACGCCAGAGGAATATCGCCATCGCGCTTTGGAAAAGAAAGCCGAAGGATTCACCGCCCTGAAGTTTGATCTGGATGTGCCGGGCACACAAGGCGCCGATCCCTACAACCGAGTGCTCGGCAACCGGGCCATCGATCACGTGGTAAGTTTAATCGCCGCCGTCCGCGAAGCCGTTGGCGTCGATACCGATATCGCCGTGGATTGCCACTGGCGCTATAACGCGAGCGACATCATAAAGGTGGCGCGTGAACTCGAGCCTTTCCGACTATTGTGGCTGGAGGATCCAGTTCCGCCGGACAATGTCGCTGCGCTAAAGGAAGTGAGTTCGAAAGTGCGCGTGCCGATCGCGACCGGCGAAAATCTTTTCCTATTTGAAGGATTTCAGGAAATCATCGCGCAGCACGCGCTGAGTGTCGTGACTCCCGACCTGCAGAAGGTTGGCGGTTTGGCTGTGGCCCAAAGCATTGCCCAATTTGCAGATGTACACTCCATGCCCGTTGCCCCGCACAACATCAGCAGTCCGGTAGGCACTTTGGCTGCGGCCCACTTCTGCGGGTCGATCCCAAATTTTCTTGCGCTTGAGTTTCACGCTTCCGACGTGCCGTTTTGGAATGATCTGGTGGATGGGCTGCCAAAACCCATCGTGCACCATGGATTCATTCAACTTCCTGAGAAACCGGGACTCGGCGTGAAGTTAAATGAGGAAGTCGCGCGACGCTACGCGCGAAAAGGTGAACCATTTTTTGAGTGAGGGTAAATCTCCGCATTGCATTGCGGTGGTATGGTAGGATGCACCGAAATTTTTGCCATAATCAGGGAGGCGCACGAGAAATGAGCACGACGAAACTGTGGAAGTCTGACGATGAACTCTTCAAGCGTGAGCTTTGCGTCGTGGGCGAGGTGCTGAACAAGCTAGATCTTCAGCAGTGATTTTTGCCGCCACAGATCCAGCCTCTGGCCCAGGACGCAGACTGAGGGTCTGGTGGCAGTGTCAGGTGCGAAATCCCTGCTGAGTGCCATTCCTCAGACCATATGGGGCAATCGCCGCCGCCCATTTATTGTTTCTCCTCCCAAGAGGATTTCGCGGATCGTAATAATTCCGTGTTCTTCACGAGGGCGGCATCCACCAGGTTGACCTGTTCAGCGGCTAATTTCCAATTCGCTCCTTCGACTGCTTCCGTAATGCCTGGGAATTCCAGATGGGCGTATGTGTATCGGGCCGAATAGAGAATGTGTTGGAACCAGGGGCGGCCGGGAATTCCGGCGGGATCGAGCCAGTTCGACTCAACCTGAAGAAGCCGTTCGTTCAAGTGTTGGACCTTTTCCGGATTGACGTGTCCGGAGGCAAGATCGTGCATCGTGACTTCGCGCAGCTGATTGCCCGCCGTCTCAAAACCCGCAATGCGCTCGTAGAGCTGTTTCAGCGGCAATTGCTGTGGAGTTATCTTGTTGTGGCTCTCGAGTTCGCCTAGAAACTCCCGGAGTGCCGCGGCGTTGGTCGCAAAATCGAATGGCAATATATCCGAATTGGCCAGACGCAGTGCAGTCAGCCCCCAAATGTGGGTCAAGGCCGTGTGATATTCAAACGTGGGGTCACCAATCCGGGACATCCAGAAATGATCGTCATAGGCGGAATGATAGACGCCATAGTTCCCCGTAAATCCCAAATTAATCACCGGCCGGCCAAGATGATTTAGAAATACGGTGTGATCGGAACCACTTCCGATGCGCGTTTCGACTAGCGCTGAATCAGCTGGAGGCCCAGCCAATTTCTTATCGCGCATTGTGGTAGCTCGCCACGCTTCGTATAAAGACTTCCCTGATGGAGCGCGAACGTCCTTTGAGGCTTCGACCAACATGGGCGCCAAAGAGGCAACCGCCGATGGCTTGAAACTCAATCCATCCGGTCCTGCTGTGGTAGCCGCACCACCAACGGATTCATCAACATTCAAATACGCAACGAGTTTCTTCTTCAAGTCCTCCGCGAATTGCTCGCCCCATTCGGTCGAACCTGTAAGCGCATACTCTTCGCCATCCCAGCTGCAGACGATAATCGTGCGCCGCGGACGGATGCCCCGCTGCTTCAGCTCGCCTAATGAGCGCGTCAGTTCCATCATCGAAGCTGTGCCGCTCACTGGATCCACGCCGCCATACACCCACGCGTCCCGATGATTGCCAACAAGCACCCATTCATCCGGCAGATCGCTGCCGTGAATGCGTGCTTCGACGACCGTGTAGGGCTTCACGCTCGTGTCCATGTCCACATTCATGTGGACTTTTACGGCGCCCGTAAAGCGGTAGGTAATGGGCAACGCCCCACGCCATTCTCTTGGAACTTCAGGACCGTTCATGTTCTCCAGCAATGGCTTCGCGTCACGCCAGGAGAGTGGCAACGCGAGAATCTTGGGAAGTGATCGCGCTTCTTCCGGCGCAATCCGTTTCGCGCCTGCAACAGAGGCCCAACCGGGCGTGGTGGGGTCGCCGGGAACGATATAGTCGTAGGTAATTGCGCCACGCTGAATGTGGCTCTCTGGGCCCCACGGGCCATCCGGAAAGACTTTGCCGAGTGGGTAGCCATCTTCCGCTGGATCGGAATAAATCAGCAAGGCTGCAGCGCCTTCCCGCTCGGCAGTGAGCGCTTTGAATCCTCGATAGCTGTACGGATTCGAATACCGAACGATGACGATCTTGCCTTTGACGCTGATGCTGTTCTTCCTCAGCAGTTCATAGTCTTCGGGATTCCCACTGTGCGCATAGACAAGTTCAGCCGTGAGCTCGCCAGAAGCGGAATAGCCAAAGTAGGAACCCGAAATGGCTGGATTCTTGGTATCCGGATCAATCGCATAGGGGTCCTCCCGAAGTGAAGTTTTGAAGTAGGTGGGTGCAATCATTTCCAGGGACACGCTACGCGGGCTGGAATGCAGCACGTCGTACCGCCGCAGTGTGACGTCCTCCCAGCCTTGCTTGCGCCATTCCAGTGCTAAGAATTCGGCGAGCTTATTGTTCTGCTCGGACGCAGCCGGGTGCGGCTCCGCCGTGAAGAGGCGATGCCAATCGCGTGCCTTCTCGGGGGAAGGCAGCGTTTGAAATATTGCCTCTAGATTGTGTTCGGCTGCGGCATTCGCCGGCGAAAATCCAAGGATGGGAAGATCCTGCGAAGCTTTCGGCGAGGTTTGCGCAGAGACTGAAAATGGCACGATCAGGAGCACCAAGGTAGAAATCAAGCACGAAAGAAATTCAGGGCGCGTCTTCAATACGATCTCCTTCACTGATAGGCAGGTGGCCCAATTATCTAAGCAAACACTTTGCGCGAGCGAATTGTAGCGCATCAGTCGATGAGATGGCACTCCTAGCGGGGGGAGCGCCAGAAGCACATGACCGCCGCCGTCCGATTATCCTAAGGCCAAATCCGAGAACAACGCAGAAAAGTCCGTACCATGCCGAACCGTAACCACCAGACGCGGGTTTGCTCAAGTTAAACAACGCGTGAGCGGATGCGAAGGGCACACCATCCCTCCCAAAAAAAGGGAAAGAGTGTAACCTATGTGTCCGGTACGATCTGTTACCTATGTGTCGGGTCGCTCACCAATGATTTGGCGAATTTGAATATCTTTTCCTTTGTACATTCGGTGCACAGAACTCCCCCGATGATCGCATTTTAGGTCAGCATCTTCGGTGGTTCTGCGCGTCTAGTTAAGTTGATTTCGAGCCCATTCCACCGACTCCTGTTGGGCGTCAACGGCATCCTCGCTAACCCCTGATTCACGCACGCTGCGCGGGCCAAATCGAGAGTTTGTAGATCCTGCGCGACCGGGTGGGAAATCGGAACTTAGACCCTCATGTCAGGTTTCTTCGCGATCAACTGATGCATCCGGCAATGCGCAACCAGTGTGTCGGGCGAAGCATCGGCCTCGTTCATTCCTGCAACCAGCTCTTCCAGCCGCGTCGCGGTCAAGCTTCCCTCTTTCACCATCCCAAGACCGACGGCACGCAACGTCCAGTTCCAGAATCCCTTGTGTTCACCAGTAACGTGGTGCGGGTGATAGGCGTCTACGTGGACGATCTCAAAGCCCGCTTCCTTCGCCCACAAATGGGCGCGGCGTCCGCCCGAATAATCCACGCCCCGCTGGCGAGCGCCTTCCATGCAAATCTCGCGCAGTTCCGTATAAGCGGCCGAGGCCGGTTCAGCATACACCGCACTCACATCCGCCTCCTCGCACACCATGACTCCGCCCGGCTTCAAAGCCGCATGGATGACGCGCATCGCATCTACGGGCCTATTCAGATGGACCATCAGCCACCGCGAATAAGACACATCTACGCTCTCCGGCTCTAGTCCGGGTTCGTAAATATTGGCGGAGCGAAACTGCGCGGTCTTCAGTCCAGCTTCGTCCGCCATTTCCGCGGCTACCGCCAAGTGATCTTCATTCAGGTCGATCCCCATGGCATGCGCTCCTTCGCTTGCGGCCCATCGAGTGACGTAGCCCAGCCCACAGCCAAACTCTACAAAACGATGCCCCGAATCGAATCCGGCCTTCCGCAGCAATTCGCGAGTTCGGCCATCGTGAATTGCACTGATGACGCGCAACCGGTCGTGGTCACTTCGCCCAGAACCCAGCAGGTACTTGTCTCCGATCGTTGACATGTCTTATTTTCTCTCCTTAACTCACTTTAGGTTTATGTGTGGTTCGTGCCAATACACTGCCTGGAGGTGGCTATGCGATTTGAAGGGAACCCGGCGGGTCTCTAGGAGTAACCCCTTTTTTTCCGTGTGATGCAATGATCTTCAACGTCCAAGTCAGGATAGCAGCGGGCCGTTTGAGGGTTGTCACGGAGAAGTCAACTTCTTGTCGGTTCTCGAATCTCTGCGAATGAGTTCAGCACCACACTCACCGGTCTCTTCCACAAAAAATTACTAATGATCATATCGACTTCTTCCTCCCGAGTCTTGGTCGTCAAGCAAGCAAAGTTTACTCGGGTCGTGGAGCCGACATTGTTATGCAATCATGTGGGTTAGAAATTAAACCTGGCCTGCGTACTTGCCTGTATGTGTCCCGGATCTGTAGGTTAATCGGGCTTCCGGCTCCACGCACCGACCAGCGCAATCCAAGGCACCACGGCGTCTGCCGCTACAATTTCTGCTCTTGTTCTTTCTGCCAGCGTGCTCAAATCCCCTAGATTCTCGATCGAAATTTCATGCTTCCGAATCATTGGTACTAAGCTGGACAGCAAATCCGGTACCCAGCGCGTATATTCCACATCATTACCCAGCAGCATCTCCAACCGCATGATCGGCGCTGGCAATCCCGCTTCCTTGAAAACGCGGTGAAGATTCGTTCCCATGTCGGCGCTCACTCCGGATTTTAGAAATGTCTCGTAGATGATGGCACCCGCCGCTGACCACAACGGCACATGTGCGGAAAGCAGAAGAAATGGCGGCCAGCTTGGCTCGTGAAACGCCACAACGCCACCTGGCCGTAAAAGATTTGCTAGCGATCGCACCACGCCGGGTGGGTCTGGCAGAAACTGCAAAATAAATCGCCCAACCACTGCATCGAACGGTTGCGTACTTTCCACTTCCGTCGCGTCCACTTGCAGAAATCTGACATTGTGAAGTCCGGCTTCCCCTGCCCGCTTTCGCGCCCGTGCGATTGATCGCGCGTCGCGCTCGATGCCAACCACTTCGCCAGTCCGTCCAACCAGTCGCGCCGCCAGCATCGCCACATCACCAACGCCCGAGCCTAGATCCAGCACTCGGTGCCCGGCCGCAATTCCAGCCTCACGGAACAATCGCTCGGTCGCAGGAGCGAGCCCGGTCGCTTGCCCGGATCAGCCGCGCATGCTCCGCGTCAGTACTCCCCAGCGCATACTCTTGTTTGCCGTTCTTTTTTCTCAAGGACCCGTGCATCCTTCCTGCTAGAAGTCACCTTTCCGATGACGGTGTTAATCAGGTTGCTCGTCAAACCCACCGTACTTCGGAGGTCTGATGACACTAACCGCTGCGATAACAGCGACGTTACAGCACAACGCTATGAAGCCGGCATTGAGTCCCATGATCGGATCGTGCCTGCTGACCATCAGCGGAATAAAGACGAATACGCCCGTGGCCATTCCGGCAAACACGCCGAGCGTGCTCACTCGCTTGGAATACAGCCCCAAGAAGATTACACCGGGAAAAAACTGGCCCACACCTCTCCGTAGCCCATCAGGAGAAGATAGACGAGAGTAGTTGAGCTGTAAATCGCGGAGCACAGGGCTGCGACGGTGATTACCAGGACGCTCATTTTTGCTAATTTCACGACTTGTTGATCGGTCATGCGCGGCCAGAGAACGGGACGGCACATGTTCTTCGCGAACAACGTAGCTGCAGTGAGAATCATGACCCCTGCTGGAACCATTGCCGTGAGAGCACCTGCCCCGCCGATCAAGCCGAGGAGCCAGGCAGGAAAAGTCTTGCGCACTATGGTTAATCGAGAGGTCGCCATTGGGGAGACCGGGCAAAACTAGAGTTGCCGCTAGGCCGACGAAGAACATCAATAGCATAGTGATGCTGTAGAAGGGCATCACGACGGCATTGCGACGCAAGCAAGGTATTGCTACTTTTCGCAGAAAAACTCACCGAAGAACCGTGGCCAAGTGTAAAACCCGACCGCCACCAATAGAACTGTTGAGACATACCAGGAGTGTCCGAGATTCGTGGCGGCTCCCGCCATAACCAGGTGCGCAGGCTTAGCGAGCACGAGCTTAACGAACATCGGGCCGATGCTGCCAGAATATATGTAGGGGATCGCTACGCCGACGAAGACAGGAGCTAACAGTATCGCGCCGATAGATGGCTTTCGCACCGATGCTCCTCGCCGCCAGCGCTAAGGTATGAATCACAACCACAGGAGGGACAGTAACCGGCGGGAATTCTCCTTCAGAAAGGAAGGGAGTGCTAGGGATAAGGTATTCGAGTCCGAATCGGCCGAGATAACGTGGCGAGGGCTTCTGCACTAACGGCCCTGGGAGTAAACTTTCAGGCAGTTTACGCGCAGTTTTTGTCAGCTCACGAATTTCGCACCATTGATTCGATTATGGCGAGTCGTGCATCGTGCCCGGTTCGCGTGGCCCAAGGAGCTTCCATGATCTTCCCGCTGATCAAACGGCGATTTGGCTTTGTTGCTTACCTCGCGACACTCGCTCTATTCCTGTGCAGCGGGGAGATCGCGGCACAGAACGCATCTCGTCAATCACCACCCGTTCGGGTCTGGGAAGATACGAGAGTGATACCAACATCGGAAGAGGGGCTTCCCGATCCCAATCCCCCCTTCGATCTGTTCAACCCGGAGAAATTTCACAACTACCCGTATACGCTGCGCCACAATTTGAAAGATGTTAGAACGCCTCGCGCCTGGCGGACACTCAACCTGGAAAATGAGTACTTGAAATGTATTGTTCTTCCGGACTTGGGAGGTCATCTCTACACGTGCACGGACAAAATCAATGGCTCCTCGATGTTTTACGCCAACCCCAGCATCAAATTTGCGCGTATCGCGTATCGCGGCATGTGGGCCGCCCTCGGTGTCGAATTCAATTTTCCTGTCTCGCACAACTGGATGACGGTGTCGCCCGTGGATTTCGCCATGCGCTCCGAAGCGGATGGAAGTGCCTCGGTGTGGGTTGGCAATATCGACCGCGTCTACGGCATGCAATGGCGCGTTGAGCTAACGCTCCGGCCGGGGCAAGCTTTCTTGGAACAAAAGAATAGCATCTACAACCCCACAGCCACGCGACACCGTTTCTACTGGTGGACAAACGCTGGCGTTCAAGTGTGGGACGACAGCCGAATTTTGTATCCCATGCAATTTACCGCGGGACACGGTTTCGCCGACATCGATACCTGGCCCGTGAATCTGGCAGGAGTTGATCAAAGCATTGTCGGAAATCATAAGTTTGGTCCGGTTTCCCGCTTCAGTTATGGAAGCCGCGAACCCTACATGGCAGTCTACCATCCGCGCACACAAAGCGGCATTGTCCACTATTCATTACCGCTCGACATGCCGGCGAAAAAAATCTGGTCGTGGAGTAGTGATGAAGATGGCCTGGACTGGCGCACTGCGCTTTCCGACAACGACAGTGCCTACATAGAGATTCAGTCGGGATTGTTCCGCGATCAGGAGACCTACGGTTTCATCGAGCCGCAAGAGTCGCGCACGTTCAGCGAGTACTGGATTCCGATCCGTGGATTGGGCGGCGTATCTCGGGCGAACCGCAACGCGGTCGTGAATCTGACCCGCCAAGGTACGGACGCCGATACGACCTCGCTCGAAGTTGCACTCAACGTAACCCGCAACTTAGACAATTGTGAATTGCGAATTTTGAGCGGCAAACAAATTGTCTCCACTGAGCGTACGTCGCTTTCACCGAAAGAGACGTTCCGAAAATCCTTTCCGGGGCTGGCCTCCAAGCCGGCGTACAGCGTCGAGTTGCGCGACATGTCCGGGAAGACATTACTTCTGCACATCGAAAACGAATACGACTTCTACGATCCTTCAAAGATTCACACGGGCAAGCAGACGCGTCACGTTTATCCAGCGGAATCGGCAAGGGGCGCGGATGATTATGTGGCGCAGGGCACGGACCTGGAGAGCAATGGCGAGTTGCCAGTCGCGATAAGCACTTATCAACAGGGTCTCGCGAAATATCCGGAAAGCCTAGCGCTGAATCGAGCGGCGGGCCGTCTGGAAGTCAGCCTGAAACAATACACTAGTGCCGTGCAGCATTTGTCAAAAGCTCTGGCTGGCGTAAGCAGCGATCACGAAACCGCTTATTACCTGGGCCTCGCGCTGGCGAAGGAAGAGAATGATAAGACTGCTCGTCAGCACTTCGAATTCGCGCAACAAGCAAAAGTGTTTCACGCGCCGGCACTTCTGGAATTGGCTGCCCTTGATTCGCGCCAAGAAAATCGCAATCGGGCGCTGGAAACCGTTCAGGAAGTTCTGCGCACGGAACCCGATCTGATCCAGGCAGGCGAAATGGAGGTTTCGCTGCTGCGTACTCTCGGTCATTCGCCAGAGGCGAAGGAAAGAGTGGCTTACTGGAAGCAAAAAGATCCAACAAATTCATACCTCCGTTATGAATCAACATTGCTTGGCGCAGCCGACGCCACGCTGATGAGCCATTTGGCCGCGGACCCCGAGCGAATCCTGGAAATTGCCTCCAATTATATGCAGATGAATTTGTTCAAAGATGCCCTCAACGTGATTTCCCAGAAATATCCAACCGGCCCTGAAGTCATGAGTGAACCCGGAACGCCCCATCCGAATTCCGATCCACTGATCGCCTACTATCGCGGCTATTGTCTCTATGCGCTAGGCCGGGATGGGCGTCCGGCGTTGGACGCCGCCAGCAGTATGTCCACTCGTTACATATTCCCCGCGCGGCCGGAATCTCTGAACGTGCTGCGCCGCGCTGTCGAAGTGAATCCAACCGATGCAACCGCGCACTTTCTTCTTGGGTCGCTCTATCTCTCGGGTGACATGACGGGGCGCGCGATGGATGAGTGGGAGATTACCCAGCGATTGAAACCGGCTACACCCGGACTCCAGCGAAATATGGGGTATACCGTGCTCTACTCGGGAGGTTCTCCGGAACGCGCCATCGAATTGTTCCGTGAAGGAATAAAATACGACTCTTCCAATGTGGACATTTATCTTGGACTGGACGAAGCCATGCAAAAGGCTGGCCGCCCAGCCAGCGAAAGGGTTAGAGCACTGCAACAGTTTCCAGACTTGCAGGGCGCGCCCGGTGTTCTTGTATTTCAACTTGTGCAGCTTCTGGAAGAACTCGGGGAGTTCGACCAAGCAGAGAACTTGTTGATGAACCGGTTTTTCGCCCGCGAAGAAGGCGGCGCGAACATACGCGAAGTGTACGTAAACCTGAAACTCAGGCAGAGCAAGACCCTCGCGGCTAAGGCCCAATGCGCGCCCGCGTTACAAATCCTGGATCGTCTTGGGGAACCCGTGGCGAACCTTCCCTTCACACAGCAGGGTCTCGCTTCGATTATCTCTTCGGAGACATCACAACGTTCCGCGCAAGATATCCGGCAACTCTGCCACTAGCGCGAATATTTTCGAAAGTAAGAATAGTTAAGGGTGTGTTGCGCTCTGCAAAACCTCGTACAGCCGTTGCGCAACCACTGCATCTTCGCCAGGTTTCATCATCCACACGCCGACGACGATGGTGTTCGGCCCGCCGGGCAATCCAGCGCTGGCCGGGCTTCCACCTGTTGACGGATTCAATTCAATGCGCGGATTGCCTTGCCGCAACTTCACCATCACCTCTGGTCCGGTAACTTTGATTCGGGCTGGATCATAGCTGATCAACAAATGGGGGACGTGATTCGCCACCGCCGGCATAAATATGTTCGTTTGAACGGTCGGAAGCGTCTTGACCTTGGCCGCGATCAGTTCAGCTCGCTTCTGAAATTCCGCCTGCATGGCCGCATCGTCCTGACTCAGGAACCAGTCCACGGCCGCAACCAGCCCCACGATTTCTTCTTTGGCCACCTTCATTCCACGTCCGACGGTGTTGGAGTTTGGAGAATTGTTCAGTTTGGCGGCTTCAATCAGGTCCTTGCGTCCCAGCAGCAGGCCGCTACACTGCGGCCCTCGCATTCCTTTGCCACCGGAAAATGTGACGAGGTCAAACCCCATCTGCGTATAGTTCCAAAGATTGGAAATGGGAGGCACGTCGGCGGCGGCATCGTTGAAACAGGGTACGCCGTGTTTGTGGGCGACACGAATCCAGTCTTCGCGCGAGATTTTCCCACCTTCCGCCGCATTGAAAAACTGGGTCATGACCGTCTTATCGTTGAAAGCCTCTTCGTACTGCTGCAGGGTTTCGACTTCCACGAAACGAGCGCCGCAATTGCGAATGGCGTGATCGTAATCGTAACGATGCGCTTTCTGGACGATCACCTCATTTTTCAGGCCGGTCATATCTGTCGGTATGTTCACGATGGCGTTCTTATTCCCGGCTGTGACGCAAGCGGCAACGCCGAGCGTGAGTCCGGCCGCGGCACCCGAAGTCACGAGAGCGCCTTCGCACCGAAGTCGTTTCGCTAGGTAAACGCCGGCTGCCTCATGAAGCTCGAGTATGTTAACGGGCTGCAGTGCAGCCAGGGCTACCGAGGCTTGCACTTCTTCCGGCATAAGTGATCCGGATAGAACTGTATAGGTGCCCGCCGCGTTGATAAACGGCGTGACGCCGAGTTTTTGGTAATAGTCGACACCCGCAGCCGGTGCCGGGGGCGCAGCAAATTCACGCGCCGACAAAACGGGACTGGCGCAGATGCCTACACCGCCTGCGAGAATCGCACGGCCACCCTTGCGCAATAGCTTTCGACGACTTATTTTATTGGACATGCAATCCTCCCTTTATTTGCTTATAGAAACGATCCGGATCCCCTCCCCAAAATTCAATGCCGTGGAAAATCATCGGCTGTAGACGGCAAATCGTTGCCTAGACCCGGCGCTGTGAAATATTGCTTCCGGGCTTTCTCCCACTGCACCATGCTGAGGCCCGAAGGATCGAAGACAATTCGCCCGGCGCGCACCGTCATCCGTGCAACAATCCGGGCATCGCCGTCCATTCGCGCGAATCCGCAATCCACAAAACCGAAATGCCCATGAAGTTCCTCGAGAACCGCGATATCCGCATCTCTTCCCACGGAGAGTGTACCAAGCTCCGGGCGATGAATTTCATTCGCGGGATTAACCGTGGAGCGCCGAATCAGCTCGTTGAGTGGCACTCCCATGGACAGGAACTTAGACATGACTTCGTTCAGGTTGAGAATCATGAAATTGCCGGTGTGCTCGTCCGTGGAGATGGAATCGGGGAGGAATCCTTGCTTTACGGCCGGAACCGCGTTGCGAAACCAAAAACTGCCCCCGCCGTGCCCCACGTCGAAGTACACCCCACGCTGGTGGGCTTCCGCCAATATCGGATTGAGCTTCCCATCTTCAAGCAGAATCGGAAATTGTTGCGCAAAGACGTGCGTGTGTATGTCCCCGGGGCGCGCCTTCTTAAGTATCAGGTCAGCGTAACTCCGATCGGGACGCGGCCAGAAATCGTACATCACCGGACGATTGGTGGCTTGCCCGCACTCGATCGCTCGATCGACGGCGGCCCACGGAGTGTGCTCGCCATCCCAGGACGCTTCGGTCCAGTAGTGTGCAGTTTTAATGCCCACAATCAAGTCCGGATATTTATTGATAGTCTCAACGCACCGCTTCACATTCATCTGAAACACGCTCTGCTCGAGCCCGCCACTCATTCCATTCGCAACGATGTTGAGAAACGCCAGAACCCGCACCTTGGCGTGGTCCATGACCCATTCCTTTTGCTGAAGGAATGTCTCCGCACCGGAGGTGCCGGCGTCGACGATCGTGGTTACGCCGGATACCAGGGCTAGATCCGCAGGGATGCCATAAGGCGCTTCATGGGAACGCGCCTCCGGGTCAAACCAGTTGAGCGGCGCGCCGCCGGTTCCAACGTGCACATGAATATCAATCAGCCCTGGAGTGACATAAAGGCCCTTGGCGTCGACAACTTTTCCGGCCTCGGTCGCAGGGATGTCCTTGGCAACGGCTGCTATTTTCCCTCCCGCGACCGCAACATCCATCACCGTATCCAGCTGATTCGCGGGATCGATAACATGCCCTCCCTTGATCAGCAAGTCGTAATGAGGTGACTGAGAATGAGCAGAGGAAGCGGCAAGTAGCGCGACGGCAAACAAAAAAGCAGCACAGCAAAACACATGTTTAAATCGGTTCATGAGCAATCCCTTCCCTGAACAAAAGGACCACCGCCAGTCTACTCAGGGAACGGCCCGTTGTCATCCCAGACGAAAGCCGGCCGTAGAATCCACTTCCAATAGAAGAGAAGGTGATAGTACGCTTTGGTGCACGGAACGAAAGGCAGGAACGGGCGTGAGTATAGATCGTCGGACCTTCGTGAAGCGCACCTGTGTCGGAAGCGCGGGGCTCTTGTTAGGAGGCATGTCAACCTTACCGAGCGACCAGGTAGAACTGCCGAATCCGCCGCCGATTGACGTTCGCGAAATGCCGCTCGGAAAACGATCGCCCTTGGGGATGCCAGGCTTGTATCCGGGGCGCGTTGTAGAGGTCATAGACCAGCGCTCCATTACCGCGAATCGGGTATCACAGCGCGTCCTGCGCCAGATGTTGGAACGCGGCATGAAGGAATTGAGTGGCGAGCCATCGCTGCAATCAGCGTGGAGCAAATTCATCGAACCGACGGATGTGGTGGGCATCAAGATCAACCCTTCGGGCGCTCCCGCTTGTTGCTCCTCACCTGAACTCGTGCGAGAAATCATCAGCGGTCTTCAGTCTGTGGGCGTTCCGGCCAAGAATATTGTTGTATACGACCGGTTTGGTTACGAAATGGACCTCGGCAGCTATCAGTTGCTGATGCCACCGGGCGTACGAATATTCGGAGTGCAAGACGGAGTGCTGGACGCCTCGGGCTACGAGGCCAATGTATACTGCCAGGCCTCGTTTTTCGGTGAATGGGAAACGCGCTCGTATATGTCAAGCATCGTGGCTCATGGCGTGGACAAAATCATCGATGTCCCGACACTCAAGGATCATTCCGCCGCTGGTGTGACCGGATGCCTGAAAAATCTGGGGTATGGAACGTTCAATAACGTCGCGCGTTCACACCAGGCGCCATACTCATTCACGAACCCGCTAATCGGCGTGATGTGCTCGGTGGAGCCGTTGCGCTCGAAAGCCGTCCTGCACATCATGGATGGGATGAGAATGGTGTGGCACGGCGGACCGCTGACGCAAAACCAAGACTTCATTTTTCCTGCTGGGCTTCTGATGCTCGGAACCGATCCGGTTGCCATCGACACGATCGAGCTCGAAATGATCGAGAAAAAACGGCGCGAAGAGGGTGCGCCATCGGTGTGGGAACATAACGCCAGCAGCATCACCCGCGACGGAAATATCTTCTACACCGATGCAAGCAAGAATCTTTTCTATCGCCAACCGGGGCACATCGCGGCGGCAGGGAAACTAGGCTTGGGAGTTTCCGATCTCAAACAGATCGATCATCGGCAAGTGAAAATCGGTTAATGGACACGACAAAGAGTTCTGAGGAAGTGAGCCGGATGGGGACCACGGAGAGCGATTGGATAACGCTCCTCCAAAACAATAGTCGCACCGGTGGACTGGACGTCGCAGCCTTGCCTGCACCGGCACGCGCTCGCTGGCAAATGCGCGTCGGCGGTTCGGTTCGTTCGGCGCCAGTACTGCGCGATGGCCTTTTATTTGTCGCTTCCTTGAACAGCAACCTTATTGCCATCCGCGCCGAAACCGGAAGGCTGGAGTGGAAGTTCAAGGCACCTGCTCCCATTCATTCCACCCCTGCAATTTATAACGACAAACTGTTATTCGGCTGCGACGACGGCTTGGTGTACGCGCTAAACCGCGGAACCGGCGCAAAAGAGTGGAGCGCGACTACACAAGGCGAAGTCTGGACATCGCCTGTGATACGGAATGGAATCGCGTATTTAGGTAGCGCCGACGGGAAGATATACGCGGTCGACGCAGACAACGGGAAGACAAAGTGGGCACAACCGCTCGGCGGGCGGATCTATTCAACGGCTTATGTCGTGGAGAAATGCCTTTATGTCGGTTGTGGCGACGGAAACATGCACAGCATCGATTCCGCGACCGGCAAGATTCTTTGGAGCACGACAACTGGAAACGGAATCGATTCCTCACCCGCCTTGGTGGGCGATACAGTGCTGGTCGGCTCCGAAGATTTTTTCGTCTACGCCATGGATGCAAACACAGGAGCGGTTCGATGGAAATACGAAACCGGGCTGGGGATTGCCTCATCGCCCGCGGTTTCCGGCGACCAGGTTGTAATTGGAAGCAAGGATGGCAACCTCTACGCTCTGGAGATTGCAACCGGCAAGTTGCGTTGGAAATCGCGCGAAGGGCAGGTGATTACAGCGCCGGCGGTTTTCAGCAACTCCGTGATCTATCTGCAATCGGGTGGATTTAAGGCCCTGGATGGGGCAACCGGGAACACCCTTTGGCGCGCGGGTCTCGGCGGCTCGGTGCAATCGGCTCCCGTAATTGCCGGGCGCGTGATCTATCTGGCAAGTAATGACGGGGATGTCTATGCGCTGGAGTAGACGCTTGTCTGCAGGCTTGGTCCTGGCATTTTTTTCCGCGGCACTCGCCCGCACGCCAGAAACACACTCCACCCAACTGATTCACAAGACAAAATACATCATGGGTACGGTGTACGAAATTGCAGCCTACGACGATTCGCCCGACCATGCGTCTGCCGCGATCGACAAAGCGTTCGCGGAAATTGTGCGGCTCGATGCGGTGATGAGCAATTACATGCCGGAAAGCGAATTGAGCCGCTTGAACCGCAACGCTCATTTTCACGCAATAACCGTCTCGCCCGACTTGTATCGTGTTGTGCAGGAGACCTTGCTCTATTCGCGGTTATCGAACGGCAAATTTGATATTACCGTGGCCCCGGTTGTGGATCTATGGAAAGCGGCGTTGCTCGGCGGCCGCACTCCAGGTGCGGAAGAACTCGAAAGACAACGCGAATGTGTCGGCTTCGAAAAGATTGAACTGCTTCCGCCGGACCGAATTGAGTTTCATTCCCCATGCATGCGCATTGACCTGGGATCCATTGGAAAGGGTTACGCCGTCGATCGTGCGGTGGACGTCCTGCGCGCCGCTGGAATTAAGAACGCTCTGATCGATGCCGGCGAGAGCACGATTTATGGGATGGGTTCGCCACCGGAGCAATCGGCTTGGCTCGTGCATTTGCGCGATCCCTCGAACAAAGTGGATCCTCAAGTTCTATTGCGTGAGAACAGTGTCTCCACTTCAGAGCAGACCCCCACGAGCCTGCTGGGAAATAACACCGCCGGCCACATCATCGATCCAGATACGGGGAAGCCTCTGGACACCCACGATGCCGTGAGTATCGTCGCAAAAACCGGAACCGCCTCGGACGCCTTGTCGACGACCTTGCTGCTCGTTGGCCCGGTGCAGGGCAAAGCCATCGTGCAGGAAGTCACTGACGCCGCTGCCATCTGGGTTTCGCCAGACGGAAAAACAGAGACAGTGTCGAACGGACCGGCGTTTCGAATGGTGATCGAATGATTTTGCGGATGAAACGAACAGGTTTGTTCGCTTTGCTGTTACTGCTGACTCCATCGGTGAACACCGGCAAAGTACTGTTGCGATGGACGCAATCGGCTCTTCCCACGGTCAAAACTCTCGGCGTAAACGACCTCGTCATCCCTTGGAACAATGTAGGGCGAGCCCAGCTGCTGGAGGCACGCAAGCAGGGCTATCAAGTGTATGCGGAAATGGGCCTGGAAGCAGCGAGTGAAGCCGCGAAGGAAGTCGCCAAGGACGGCCTGGCGGGCATTGTTCTGAAACAAAAGGCCTCCGAAGAATCTCGACAAGTGGATGAGCTAGTGAAGGCCGTTCATGCTGCTCACCCAACACTCGCGGTGCTGGTAGAGAGTTCGAAGGGCAAACAGCCGGAGATTCGCGGATGGCTGGTTTTCAAGAAAGATGGAATTCTGCAGGTGTCGAGCCCAACATCGCAACCTTGGCTGGATGGAAACCTGGCCCTCGTTCGTTTTGCGCGGGCCTTCGATACTTCACAAGAGCCTCTTTACAGCTTCGCCTGGGATCTCTCCGACCCGCTGGTGCAACTTCACGGCTTGAAGGCAGAAGATTACTCGCTCGCGATCGCGGAAGCTGGCGCGTTTCACGCCGACCTGATCCTGGATTTGCACGAAAAGCTTCAAGCCGGGCTGGCCAACGGCGACAAAGACGCGATTGCGGAATGGCGTCAGGCGAGCCGCTATCTGGAATTCTATAAAACCGGAAACCGCGGAACCAGGGAAGCGGAACCGCGTGTCGCCGTGCTGACCGATGATTACGAGTCTTCCTATGAAGCCACCAACTTGATGGCTCGGCACAACATTCCATTTCGCATAATGCACTCGGCCGAACTTAAGGCCCATGCGCTCGAGGACTTCGACGTGGTGATAGCGTTCGCGGCTCTGGGCAACCGGTTGGTGTCTGAAATCGCGGAGTTCGCTGCTAAGGGTGGCGTCGCCGTGCTCGTGAATCTTCACGGAGCCTATCCATGGCAGGGGGCCGCCGGAAAATCCAACGGGCTTTCGACCACCTACTCCGCTGGCAAGGGACGCGTTATCGAGTTCGGAGGAGCAGTGACGGATCCCACAACTTTTTCGCAGGATATCCGGCGGCTCATGATCAAAGAGCGCGTTTCGGTAAGCTTGTGGAATTCTCTGACGACACTGGTAGTGTCCTACGCGGGGGAAAAACCGGGCGAGCGGATCGTTGAACTCGTCAACTACGACGAGGAACTTTCTCAAGTGCAGGTCCAGGTAAAAGGACAATTCAGTTCGGTGCGTTACGAGACGCCAGAAATCGGCTGCTGCCAAACACTGAAGGCAGCTCAAGTCGATGGCTTCACCGAATTTGTGGTTCCGGATCTGGTGATCGGCGGGCGCGTGCATCTGTTGCCCTCGGCAAATACGGCCCAGCCTAAAGCAACAAAGCAGTAACTCCAGCAGCGCTTGGCGCCACTAATGCGACTAATGCGATTGATCGTACGACACAAAACCGTGTGCTTTGGTGCGCAGTTTGTAGACAGAAGTTATCGCCGTGATGTACAGAGTGCCGAGATCCGCGTCGCCCCACGTTAAATTCGCGGGTTGCTCTGGCAGCAGAATCGTCCCCAGGTGATGTCCACCGGAATCCCAGATCCAGATGCCCCCTGGGCCCGTGACGTAAACATTTCCTTCGTGGTCCACTTTCATGCCATCTGGAACACCATCTCCTTTGCCGCCAGGTTCTTCTCCAAAGATGTGGCCATTGGTTATCGTTCCATCACGCCGAAAACTATAAACACGAATGTTTCGCTGCTCGCTGTCGTCTACATAGAAAAGCTTTCCATCAGCGGAAAACGCCAAGCCGTTCGGTTGCGTTAGTTCCTTGGTAAGCAGCATAACGTTGCCTGCGGCATCCAGCCTGTAGACGCCCTGATAGGGAATCTCCTGTTTTTCTCCCTTGACCAGATCGAGCGTTGGATCGGTGAAATAAATTGCGCCGTCGGGTCCCATTACCACATCATTGGGACTATTAAATTTTTTCCCATTGAATCGATCGGCGAGCACCGTGTACTTACCATCAGAACTAATGCGAATGATGGCACGCAACACGCTAGCGCAATCGATCAACTGGCGCTGCTGGTCGTAGGTATTTCCATCTGGATCGCCGAGCGAGAGGAGATCCTCCTTCCTCCCGTCCGGGTAAACGCGAAGTATCTTGTTCGTCTCTTCGTCGCTTACGTAAAGAAATCCCCCGGGATCCCATACAGGCCCTTCGGTAAAACCAAATCCTCGCGCAACCACTTCGAGCTTCGCGTCAGCGGACACAAGTCCCCAGAACTTTGCAGACTCCGATTTCAGAGCGAACGGGCGTTTGGGCTTGTCGGGTTGCGGAGCTGCGGGAGAAATCAAAATCAACAGAACTAGGGCGCCGACACCAATCCGGAGTTTTTTCATGATCTTACTTTCGTGACGAAATCGTGATAATTCCAAATATCTTATCGGCTGGGCTATGTCAACCGCTTTTGTTGCCTCTGGCCATGTATTTTCTCCACATTAAATCGATTCAGAAACATTTTGCCCTGAGCCTTGGCAGTGGTAAAGTCCTCTGCGTTGAATTCGGGGAGGATTTATGAACAATCCATTTCGGCTTCCGGCGCGGTCTATCTTAAGTGCACTGGCTTGTTTGGTGTTCTTCGTCGTCGGTTTGCTTGCATTTGCTGGCCGTCCCATCAGGAGCGCCCCACCGCAGGCAACTGCCTCCGTAAATGGCTCGTCTTTGCTTGAAGCCTATCGTCACGTCGAAGTCTCCTCTGTCTCTGACGCGCTCGAACAATTGCTCGGACGAAAGATGTACATGACGCACAAGATGCGGCCGATTTTTCCGAGCAAGTTTGCCGGCTATGCCCTGACGGTGCGCCTGAAAAAAGAAGCCAACGACGATCCTGCGGCGCTAAACGGCATGCTCGCCGCAATTGACAGCGGCTCTCGCGACTCGGTTTACGTCATGGTGGTCGAGGACGGCGCGGACATTGCCGGAATGGGCGGCCTGATGGGTACAGCCATGTCCGCCCGGGATTTTTCTGGTGCGGTGATCGACGGCGGCGTGCGCGACGTCGCCTACCTGCAAAAGATCGGCTTCCCGGTGTACGCGCTCGGCATTGTTCCTTCCACTTCAGTACATCACTACCGCTTTGATGGCGCGCAGATTCCCGTGCTCTGCGATGGAGTCGAGGTCAATCCTGGAGACATCGTCGCCGCCGATGCCGATGGCGTGGCGGTCGTTCCCCGAGCTAGCGCGGAAAAGGTTCTGGCTCGCGCGCAGGAATTAGACTTCAAGGAACATTCCATGTACGCAGACATCGAAAAGCTAAAATCGATTGTGGAAGCGGTGAAAAAATTCGGCCGCCTCTAAATCGCCCTGCGAAGCATATCTACTTCCACTTACCTTCGCCCTCTACGATGGTAATGTAGCGATCCACGGGCAGATCTGTGAATCTCTCAATCTTGCCACTCGGCAACGGCCATTTTATTTCCAGCCAATCTAGTTTCTCGCGCTTACCGAGACCCAGAACCATTCGCGGATCGTGGGCCGAAAGATAGCTGCCCCCGCCAACTTTCATGCGGCTGCGCTTCAGATCTCCCGCCTGGTAGGTAACGCGCGCGCCCAGGGCATCGGGGTTGCACTTCTTACCTATGAGGCGCACGCCCAGCCAGTGGTTACCAGCCGTCGCCGTATTCTTTATCAATAACGGAGCTCCATTATTCACGGAGACGAGAACATCCACGGCTCCGTCGTTATCGAAATCGCCCACCGCCAGCCCGCGGGCTGAGATTCTGCGGGCAAATAACGGACCGCTCGACGCGCTGACGTCCCTAAGGCCTTTTCCGTCGTTATGGAAAAGGATTAGTGGCTCTTCGTACGTTACTTCGCCGTGGAGCAAATTAATCAGGTCGTCCGGATTGCCGTTGGCCAGCAGCAGGTCCAGGTTACCGTCATTATCATAGTCGAAGAACTTCAGCCCCCAGCCGCTCATGAATTTCGTGGCTTTACCCACACCTGTCGGAAGGGCCATATCGTCAAAAGTTTCGTCGTGGTTGTTCTGATAAATCGCGAACATCTCGCGATCGAGGTTGGCGACGAAAAGGTCCATCCAGCCGTCATCGTTGAAGTCGGCGGAGTCCACGCCCATCCCGGAACGCGCTCGGCCGCCTGAACTATAAGCAACACCGGCCGAGGTCGCAATATCTTCAAATCTTCCTTTCCCGCGATTGATGAACAGGAAATCCTGTACAGTATCATTGCTCACCCAGAGATCCATCAGTCCATCGTTGTTGACGTCGGTGGCCACCACTCCCCAAGCCTTGCCTAGATGGCTCGCGATTCCCGATTCCTTGCTGACGTCTGTGAAGGTTCCGTCTCCGTTGTTACGGAAAAGCCAGCTCGGCATTGCCGAATAAATTTTGGGAATGCAGTAATGGCGGCGCCCGTCATCATGCAGGCCGCAGGGTTTGTTCAACCCTTTGCTGAAATCAACGAAGTGGCAGACGAATAGGTCTAGTCGTCCATCGTTGTCGAAGTCGAACCAGACGGCGCTCGAAGCCCAACCCGGTGCCGCCACCCCAGCTTTTTCCGTGACGTCGGTAAACGTCCCGTCGCCATTGTTGTGGTACAGAATGCTCCGGCCATATTGCGTCACGTATAGGTCGGGGAAACCATCGCCATCGTAGTCTCCCACAGCGATGCCTTGCCCAAAACCGCCTGCCGCTACGCCTGCTTTTTCGGTGACTTCGGTAAACGTCCCGTCGCGGTTGTTTTTATACAGCGCGTTGCGAAGGGGTGGGTTCGGCGAAAAGAAATCACATTTGCCGCTGTTCACCAGATAAATATCCATCCAGCCGTCGTTGTCATAGTCGAGAAATGCGCAGCCTGCGTCCGGTGGTTTCAGGCAGGTATTTATCTTCAGATTTTGCGTTGAAATGCACCCAGCGGATGCCGCTCTTTTCCGGGGGAATTTCTTCAAAAGGACAGCGAGGCGCATCCGGAGAAGAAAGCCCGGGCCAACGCGGCAGTAACAATGCTCCAGCCGCCATTCCGGACACAAACTTGCGCCGGCTGATTCGCAGCCCGCGCCCATTATTTCGCATTTTGCTTGATCTTAGCGGTTGCACGCTACGATTTTCCTGGCCTTTGCAATTTCAAGCAACTGGAAAGGCTCTTATCGCGGTTTCGTTGGCGCCGGGGCTGTGGGCGCGGATGACGTCAATCGGCGGTGAATCGCAAATTCCTTTTCCGCCTCTTCTTTTTGTCCCGAGCGACTGAGCGCGGTGGCCAGATTAAAGTGCACCATGGGATTGCCCGGCATGAAGCGCTCGGCCATGCGCAACGGCGCAATTGCTTCCTCGTAGCGCTTTTCAGCGACAAGACAGGATCCCCAACCCAAGTAAGCTTCCGCGAAATTGGGATCGAGCTTTGTGGCCTGGGAGAACCGGGAGATGGCCTCATCCCATTTCTCGTCTCTCCGGGCAAGTTCTCCCAAAATGTACTCGGCGGCCGCATTCGTCGGGTCAATCTCGAGTTCCTTTAGAAATTCTTGCTTCGCGCGTTCCGCGGCGTCCGGGCCGGCATCAGGTCGCGAGAGCAGCATCCTGCCCAGTAAAAAGTGGATGCCGCGCGCATTAGGTTCCTTCTCGATAATGCCTTCATATTCGAGCTCAGCGGGATCCCACTTCCCTTGCATCTCGAGTGCTTCGGCATTCAGCTTATGTGCGGCAATTGATTGTGGGGCCGTGCGGCCGAGGTCTTGGGCTGTTCGTGTCGATAGATCCGAATAGGCATGAACCAGGATGAACAGCACGTCCGGGTCCTGAGGAAACTGTTTGTTGAGCAGTCGAAGAAAATCAAGGGCGGAATCACGATCGTCCAAGTCCAAAGAACAGCGCAAACCAGCTACCCCCGCCTTTTTCTCGGGTTTCCGCCGGGACCTGGCCATTCATCGCGTGCTTAAGTGCAGCGATAGGCTCTCCTGGCAGTGCCCTTGCTTCGGCCAAGGTGAGTGCCTTGTCCGTGGTTATCCCGGGCCCGGCATTCTTAGGAGTTGGGCGGCCTGCTGTCGCTCGCTAGGGCGCGAAGGAGATAGACAGAAACTGAGCGCACAGGAGAAAAAATACGGCCGTACCCGAGTCTGCTGGACATTTGATATTGGGCGCTGTTGTGCGAAAGGTGCTCCTCCGGAAAAAGTCACCTCAAAATGAAAATGAGGCAGGCGGGGGTGTGCGCCTGCCTCATTATACGTGGTCTGTTGTTAATAGTAGAGTTTCAACGCAAACTGAATGTTTCTCGGGGGCTGGGCGCTGGTGATCTGCCCCATCGTGGCACTATCAACGGCTCATGTTCGGTGTGTTGAGCTGCACGTGGTTGAAAGCGTTGATGAAGTCGGTCCGGAATTGCAGCTTGAACCGTTCGGTAAGCTGGAAGTCCTTATGCAGACTGAGGTCGACGTGGTGAAATGCGGTGACCGCAGCCATCCGAGTCGATGCCGCGCAATTTCCGAAAGTTCCAACTGCCGGTATGGTGAAGTTATTCATCATTGGTGAACCACTGTAATGCCACCTGCTCCGTGCGATCGGCGTATTGATAACACTCGGTATTGCCATTGCAGTTGGGGCGCGATCCGCGAGAAAAGGTTCCGGACTCATCCGGGTCCGTAGACGGGCAGGGGGAATCCGGTACGGAAGGAGACGATGGGGCTAACCGTCCCAGCCTCCGATGACCGCATTCGACGACCTTATCCACGTCCCTAGCGAATTTCTTGCCACGGCCAAACGGCAAGCTCATAAACCGCATAGGCCGAAATAACATTGGTTGCATCGTAATAGCATGGCGCCCATTCCGCCTTGCGGATCGTAAATGTTTTGCCAGTATGCTGAGGCGCTGGAGGCGTTGTTCCAAGCTCCGTAGTAGCCCGTGCTGTCGGACATGCACTTGGAGAAGGTATAGGAGACTTGATACTGCAACCGTGCGACATCTGCTTTCTGCAGGACAGCCTGCAACGAGTTGTACATCATCGTGCCGTTCGACTTGCGTGCCCGAACGTCTTCGCAGAGCGGGGTTGCCCAAGGACATTGTAAAGCGTCGGGTTCGCGGCAAAGAAAGGGCTGGGGGCTGTACACGGAGGAGTGGCGCAAGCCGTATTTGAAAGCAGTTCTCTCTGCGCATAGGAGAACGGCACCATCAAGTGAGTTTCCCTTCTGCCCTACGTAGCCAATCTGGAAGGTGGTATTTCCCCGAATTGGTGTTGGATCGTCAGGTTCCACTGATCCGAAATCGCCGGCTGCACATTCGGATCCCAGACACGGAGAAAGGCTCCGGCGTAGCAGGCGTAGGCAGGAGCCGCGCAGGATGCGCCCGACGCTGAGCCCACGATGCCGTCTGAAGAACTGCTCCCGGGCAACGCGGCGTTTGGATAGTCCAGATTGATTTCGGCAGGAGTAAAAGGAGCGTTCAAGGTCAAGCGCAGGTTCGTGCCCGTCCCTTCCAAATACGATGAGACGGTGAACGCACCGCGCACAACCGTGTGGGCGCCCAATCGTCCTCCGGGAGTCAAGGCAAAACCGATACGTGGCTGGAAATCCCTGCCGCCGTAAAAGCCATTGTAGAGGGCTCTGCTGGCTCCGTTCTGGTTGGCAAGGTCAATATTGCCGGTCTTCATGTTGTAGTTGGCCTGCTGGTCGTTGGTCTCAACCCAAGGAGTGTGCGCCTCGTAGCGCAGACCGAGATTCAAGGTCAACCTCTCCGAGAGGCGCCATGTATCTTGGGCGTAAATGCCGATAGACATTCGTCGACTGCTCCCAGGTTTTGCCGGTGCTGACACCGCGACCATACTATCGGGGAGCCCGAGGAAGAAGTCTGCGCCACCGTCCCCAGTGTTAGTGACCGGAGCGGTGTAGGAGGCGTTCGTGAAGCTGCCGTCAAGTCCATAAGACCAAGCTCACCATTGTTTCCGGCATAAAAGGTCTTGATAATCTCGATGCCAGTATTGGCCGCCGAACTTGAGAGTGTGCCGCCCTCGCGTCCAAGTTACCGAATCTTCGGCCTGCCAGACGTGGTCGTCGAAAAACTCGGTGTTTACCGCGCTTCCGATGTCGTTGGGGAAGCTGTTAAACCGGAGGGCCAACAGTCCGTCGATGCCCGCAGGGTTACCATTCCCAATGCCGAGGGTATCCCCGTATGCCCCGACATTCGAAGCAAAGCTTGGGCCATCACTCGTCGTAACATGGCTCCACCCAAAGCGAACATCGTTCACAAGATTACTGTTGATGGTGCGGGTCCAATCTCCTACGGTGTTCCAAATTGGCACAGTCGCATAGGAGTTAGCGAGCAACACCTGCGAATTCGCGGACGGATTGTTCTGGTAGCTGCGGGTAAAGCGGTATGAAATGTTGTCGTTATCTGTGGCCCTGTAGTCTATCTTAATGTCGCCCTGGTTCACGTTTTGCGCAGAGGCAGTCGTATTGACGGCGTTTTGTTGCAGGCCGGTGCCGGTCGCTCCAGGATAGAGCGAGGAGGAGGAATATAGACTGGCCGCCACGGGGCTGATCATCGCGACGGGAATCACGTTGTTCCTAAATGGCTGGCGAGTCGTCGCCGCGGGCGAACCAGGAGTGCATGGGGCGGTAAACGATACGCATGGGTTGTACAACTGGATGTTTCCGGAGCCAGCTGATTTACAAATGCCGGTGACCGCGTCAAATCCTGCCGTACAAAGCGCGCCAAAGTCTCCACCGCGCTCAGCAGTTGTAAAGACACTGATTGCGCCGGCTGAACTGGGGATATCAAAACGCTGGCCCTGGTAATCCACAAAGAAGAACAGTTTATTCTTGAGGATCGGACCGCCTAAGGTACCGCCAAACATATTCCAGCGCAATTTGGCTTTGGGAAGATCATTGAAGTTATTTGACCAACTATTGGCATTCAGGACGTCATTCCGGAAGAATTCCCAAATATCGCCATGGAAGCCGTTGGTGCCGGATTTAATCGTCGCGCTGACGATGCCGCCTTCGAAATTGCCGAACTCCGCCGAGGCGTTGTTGGTAATCAGGTTGAATTCCTGGATGGCGTCCGGGGCGGGCGTGTAACCTAGCACGTTGTCTGATACCTGATTGTTATCCATGCCGTCGAGCAAGAAATTGTTTGATTGCTCACGGTTGCCGTTGATCAACGGCCGGCCGCTAGAAACGCTAGTGTTGTTGCCGTTGTTAAAACTTTCGGGATTAGTCGTAACCGCACCTGGCGCAAGCAGCGTCAACTGGACGTAGTTGCGGGAAGCCAGAGGAAGGTTATCGTTGGTCGCCGCATTGATAATCGTATCGACCTGGGTCGCTTCCGTCTTGAGGACTGGAGCAGCCCCGCTAACTTCAATCGTCTGGCTGACCTGGCCAACCTTCATCTCCACATCGATTCGCGCCACCTGGTTCAAGGTCAACGTGAACGCCGGATAATGATAAGTCTGGAATCCTTCCTTCTCCACGCGAAGTTCATAGCTACCGACCGGCAGCTGGGCGATGCGGAAAATTCCCGAGTCATTGGACTCAGCCGCATAAGTCAGCCCGCGTTCTACCGACTTGGCGGCGATCTTTGCTCCGACAACGGCTGCACCGCTTGGGTCAGTAACCGTGCCCGAGATGGTAGCGGTCACTTCCTGGGCGGAAATAGGGTGCCCTGCGCACAACAACAAAACCAGCGTCATGCAAATAAATGCCGACGCCACTGACAGCAAATTTCTCATCAGAATCCTCCCATACTCGCTGTCCCCAACGAACAGCTCTCCCCGGCTCCAAACGACTTGAGAAATAAACAGCACCCTCGACAAACCCAAAAAAATCCGTGTCAGAAGCTATATAGCACAAAGAAAAACTTGTCAAGCGGAAATTCTTACTTTATAAGCTATCAGGGGTTGCTGCACTATAGCAGCTCGGAATTTCTACCGATTCTGACCATCGACTTGCCGGGGACGGGGGTGCTCCCTTCCCGGCGGTAGAGTTGCCACTGCCGCGATGTTGGGAGCTACGGGGAACTTCGAGCCGCTCGAACTCGTTAACTCGGAAGGGTTACTCAATAAAATAACGATATTTCAAATTCTGTGCATGCCTACGCCCGTGTCGAGGACTATAAAATGGATGTAAGAATTCGCCGGAGCATTCCGGCTTACCAGAGGATCCAAAGCCAGATCCGGAAGACCATCGAGTCCGGCGGGCTTCGCCCCGGCGACGCAGTGCCCTCCGAGCGCGAACTTGCCAAACTCCATGAAGTAAGCCTCATGACTGCCCGCCACGCCCTGGCGACCTTGGAACGGGAGGGCATGGTGGAACGGCGATGGGGCGCGGGCACTTTCGTATCCACGCCAAAAATTCATTTCCACAAGTTGATGAGCTACACCGAACAGATGGGGAGTCGCAGCCTGACGGCGACCTCCAAAATACTCTTCGCCGAAATTGTCACCAATGAAGAGGAGGCCACGGCGCGCCTCTCGATTTCGCCGAAAAGCCCGGTGTTAAAACTGGAGCGTCTGCGCTATGCCACGGGCGAACCTTTCGCGATGGAAAGCTGCTACTTGGCTGCGGCCCAATTCGCCGGGCTTCGTACAGCACCATTGGAACGGGAATCACTGTTTGCGACACTCGAAAAAAATTACAATGTGGAAATTGCCTATGCCGACGAAGAGGTGGACGCCACTGCTGCCGATCCACGCACCGGGGAATTATTAGGTGTTCCCAAACGTGAACCACTGTTGCGAATCCGGCAAGTCATCTATTCCACTAAGGGCACGGTCATCCTCTATGTATTGGGCATGTACCGGTCCGACCGTCACAACCTGATGATCCGGCGCTATCGCTAAGTTCGTGATGTTTCCGCGAATCGCAATTCACTTTACTCCAGTTTTGTGGCGTCCAAGCGAAATAAAACCCAGATGCCAAGTGGACCAAGCCCCACCCTTCTCCTATTATCGTTGTCCTAACTAAGGAGCGTACGGGTGAGCGCATCCAACGCAAACGTGAATCCTCAGCTTCGCCACAATTCACTTGGTCTTTCCGAGCTGGTTTTTCAGGGCGTCACGCACATCGCGCCGGCGACCAACATCGTCTTCACGTTGCCGATCATCGCCCTCAAAGCCGGACCGGTCATGCCTTTGTCCTTTCTTCTGGCTACCATCGTCTGTTTTTTTATCGGCAACACCGTTTCCCAGTTTTCCCGCTACATTCCATCGAGCGGCGGCTACTACTCGTTCGCCACTCGCGGACTCGGAACGCACACCGGCTTCATGGCCACCTGGAACTATCTGGTTTACGAGATTCTTGGCACCGCCGGATGCACGGGTTTCCTTGGCTACCTTGTTTCGGATATGCTCCAGACACAATTTCATGTGAACATCCCGTGGTGGTCCATTGCCTTGGCCACTTCGGCCTTGATCTGGTCCCTCACGCATCGCGGTATTCAAATATCGGCGCGGGTCACTGCACTGTTGGGTGGGCTCGAAGTGCTCATCATGCTGGCGCTTGGAATCACTTTCCTGATTCATCCCGGTCCGGGGTCTACATACACGGCCCCGCTCACCCCCTCGGCATCACCGCATCACTTCCGCGGCATCCTGGCGGGAATGGTTTTCTCGATCCTCGCGCTCAGCGGATTCGAGGCGCCAGCGCCACTCGCGCAGGAAGCTCGCCGGCCCGCAAAATTCATCAGCCAGGCCATCACCCTCTCGCTGGCAGCAATCGGTGTCTTCTACATTTTCACTTCTTACGCCAGTTCGATCGGTTGGGGAACTGGCGACATGGCTGCTTTCGCTTCCAATCCGAATCCGTACTATGTTCTTGGTCATTCTCTGTGGGGCGCTGGCTGGTGGTTCGTGGTCCTCGCGATCATCAACAGCGCTGTTGGCGTCGGTCTCGCATGCACCAACTCGGCGTCACGCGTGATGTACACGATGGGTCGAGCCGGTACGCTTCCCGAAAAGTTCGGGCGAATTCATGCCGCGCACCGAACGCCTGCATTCGCGATCGCTTTCGTTCAGCTGTTGGGCATGTCTTCAATCCTGTTGGTAGGCCTCCTACTCAAGCCCGAATTCATCTTTGGCTTTCTCGAAACAATTGCCACACTCGCCGTCATTGTCCTCTATGTTATGGCGAACCTCGCCTTGACGCGCTATATGCGCCGCGAGCAGCGAGCCAAATTCACAATTTGGCAACACCTCGTAGCCCCCTGGGTCGCGACTCTTGCTCTGCTGCCCGTCCTCTTCGTCACCGTCTACCCGGAACCCTCCTGGCCCTACAACATCACACCCTACCTTTTTCTGGTATCCCTCCTTATCGGTTTCGCCACCATGCAGTGGCGCGAATCGCGCAATCCAGGCGCCCTAAGCCGAGGAGCAGTCATGCTGGCCAGTAGCGGCACCACTTCAGATATCGAGTGAAGGCTGAACGAAATCGTCCCTGCTGGCGGCCTGCTTCCCGGCTGGCAGTACTCGCGACACCTGGGTCCCGTGCTATTCTGCCGCGCATGTTCCTTCATCGCAGATTTGCCTCGCTGCTTCTGATTTTTGTGGTCGTGGTTTTGCCGCTCCAGGCCCGTGTCACTCGCGTGGAGATCTCGTCCCGAGTCGATGTTCTGAACGGCAAACAATTCGGCGAAGTGGGCGTATATGAGCGAATTGCCGGGCGTATCTATCTCTCGTTGCCCGTCGCCAACCCGCACAATCTCCACATCGTCGATCTCGACAAAGCTGTGAACCTAGAAGACGGGAAGGTCGAGTTTTCAGCCGATTTTGTGGCCGTGCGCCCCAAGGACGCGAGCAAGGGCAACGGCTCCATGCTGCTGGAAGTTCCCAACCGGGGACGCGGCCGCATTCTCGGCCTGGTTGACGGTGGCGACTGGGACGTCGCGAACGATGCTGGCGACGGATGGATGCTGCGCAACGGTTTTACGATTGTCAGTCTTGGCTGGCAATGGGACGCGGAGGGCAAGGACGCACTTCGATTTTTCGCCCCGATCGCAAAAGACCACGGAAAAACCATCACCGGTTTACTGCGCGGCGATCTGATGCCCTCTCAGGTGATGGAAGAAATTCCGCTCGGCCACCTCATCCTCGGCAATATCGGTGGAATCGAATATCCCGTCGCCGCCCCAGATGATCCGCGAAACGTACTCACGGTTCGGGATTCACGTGGCGCGCGGCGAAAGCTCATTCCCCGAAACGAATGGCAATTTGCCCGCACCGTCGACGGCAAACTCACGCCGAGCGAGCGGCATATCCATCTCAACCGCGGCTTTCAACCAGGGAAAATATATGAATACGTTTATGTTGTCGCCGATCCGATAATCGCTGGCGGTGGCTTCGCTGCCATCCGCGATTTCGCGTCGTATTCCAAACACGATCCAAATGGCATTACTCCTGCAGTCCGCGTCTATGGCGAAGGCATTTCGCAAAATGGCCGTTTTCTGCGCGACTTTCTATACCAGGGTTTCAACGCGGACGAAGAAGGCAGAATCGCGCTCGATGGCGTGCTCGCCCACGTCGCGGGAGCGGGCCGCGGAAGTTTCAACTATCGCTTCGCTCAGCCTTCGCGCGACGCTCAGCCGACTTCGTCAGTTTTCTTTCCCACGGATGTTTTTCCGTTTACGGATCAATCCGAGAAGGATTCCATCACCGGAGATATTGGAGGCCTACTCGAAAGTGCCACCGCCGAAAACGTTCTGCCCAAAATATTTTTCTCCAACACTTCCTATGAGTATTGGGGTCGCGCCGCTTCTTTGATTCACACCTCTGCCGATGGAAAAAAAGATGTGCCCATCTCGCGCAACGTTCGCATTTATCACTTCACGGGCTTGCAGCATTTCTCTGGTCCCTTTCCTCCTGAGAAAGGAACAGGCGACCTCTTCGGCCAGCAACCGCAATCACCTTTGCCTGTTAAGTATTTCTGGCGGGCGATGATCGCCAACATGGACGCGTGGGTGCGCAGCAATACACCTCCGCCCGATAGCAGTTATCCCAAAATCTCCGATGGAACCCTCGTACCTCTGCGGCGATACGCGTTTCCTTCGATTCCAGGCGTCAACAAGCCTCACGAAGCGAACGCAGGAACTCGTCTCTATTTCGGCCCAAAGTGGCGCGATGGAATACTCACCATCCAACCTCCTCGTGTCGGGAAACCGTTCCCGGTGCTCGTGCCTCAGGTCGATGTCGACGGCAACGAACGCGACGGCGTCCGTCTTCCCGAAATAACTGTCCCCTTAGCGACCATCGCCGGCTGGAATCTGCGCGATCCTTCCATTGGAGCGCCCGATCAGCGTGTGGCCTTCGAGGTGTCTTTCCTGCCGTTCCCTAACACTGTCGCCGACCGCCAGAAATCGCGCGATCCGCGCAAATCCATTGCGGAGCGCTACTCCTCCAGCCGCGAAGACTACATGACCCGCTACACCGCCGCGCTGGACGGTCTCGTCCAGCAACGCTGGATTCTCGTCGAAGACCGCGCAGCGCTGCTGCAACGTGGCGAGCAGGAATGGGACCAAGCCACAAAGTAAAATTCTTTCGAGGGCTCGATCGCATACGACAACAAATGCTCCAATTCCGAAAGCACTTAATTTTTGCGAGGACCGGCTCTTCTCATTTCAAACTTCCGGTCGTCGCGCCCTCCGCCTTTGCCAAAAATATCCATACAGTTGTCTCCTCGTTAAAACGTGCTTATCATTCTGTGCTTCTTGCATGCTGGCAGATAGGTTAGGAAGTCATGGTGCTCCAAAAGTGCAAATCACAAGGGAAATACTGGTGTTTTCGCTCCCCCCTGGGAAGGCAACTCCCGATGTCGCGGAGCTGCCTTTGTCAATACGGACTTCGATTTGCGGAAGCCTGTTTTGAAGAATTAAGATTCGGAGCAGCTGGCTACGATCGCCGGCTAGGATGGACGTATGGAAAACTATAGACTTTCTCGAAGAGCTTTCGTCGCGGCCGCTGCAGCTCTGCCTTGGGCCTGGCGCGCTGCCGCGTCTTCAACAATTCCCGTTGGCATCGAAATGTATTCCGTGCGCGACGCACTCGGTAAGGATCGGCAGGGAACCGTTCGCGCGATTGCCGGTATGGGCTACCAGGGACTTGAATTCTACGCTCCCTATTTTCAGTGGACCACTTCTCAAGCCAAGGAGATGAAAAAACTTCTGGATGATCTTGGCATCCGTTGTTTCTCTACCCACAATGATGCCGCTTACCTGAACAAGGAAAATATTCAAAAAGCCGCCGATCTGAATTCAATACTCGGAAGCAAATACGTGGTGATGGCGAGTTCGCAGCCAAAGCTAGGTGTGGATGGCTGGAAGGAAATTGCTGCCGCGCTGAACTTGGCCGCGGACAATCTGCAAACTTCCGGCCTCAAAACCGGCTATCACAATCATCAGTTGGAGTTCACTCCGGTCAACGGCGTCCGGCCCATGGAACTTCTCGCGAAAAATACCAAGCCTTCCGTAATGCTCCAGCTAGACGTTGGAACCTGCCTCGAAGCCGGCTCCGATCCGGTGGCGTGGATTCGGGCAAATCCGGGACGTGTTCGTTCGCTGCACTGCAAAGACTGGTCGCCGCAAGCAGATAAAGGCTACAGCGTTTTGTTCGCTGAAGGTGTCGCGGACTGGAAAGCGATTTTTACCGCGGCGCAAACCGTCGGCGGCGCTGAATATTATTTGATCGAGCAGGAAGGCAGCCGCTTTTCTGAGCTGGAAACTGCCAAAAAATGTTTGGAAGCGTATCGAGCGAAGGGTTTTTAGGTGGGGACCCTCGGCTGCGCTAAAATTCGGCAGAGCCTGCATTCGAGAACCTTTGGGGAAACGAATGAACATATTCAAGGTCGTCACTAATCTCTCTGTTATATGCTGCCTCGCGGCGATTTTGACTACAGCGATCCTGGTGCCACCAGCGTTCGCGCAGCGAACCGTTCCTCGCGACCCGGAAGTGCCGCTCCAGTCTCGCCCCCATCCTAAGTTGCCGCCGAAACCCGCTCCTGCCATTGAGAGAACTACCATCGACGAAAAATCGATGCGAAGTTTAATCCACGAACTTGTCGCCTGCGGAACTCGGCTCTCAATCTCCTCCTGGACCGATCCGAATCGGGGAATTGGATGCGCAAGAGATCATGTCGTCGTCCGCTTCCATGAAATTGCTAAAACCTCCGGCGGCAAATTACAGGTGATCGTGGACAAATTTGAAGCCACTTCGAAACGCACGGGTGGAAAGCCCGTTCCGATGGAAAATGTTTACGTTATTCTTCCCGGCTCTGATCCAAAGCTTTCGAAAACCGTGTTCATCGTTTCCGGCCACATGGATTCTCGCCCCACCGATATGATGGATACGACTCTCGACGCCCCGGGTGCGGATGACGACGCTTCTGGCGTGGCCGTCAGCGTTGAATGCGCACGTTTAATCAGCAAGCTTGCGGCAAACAGCCCCGCTTCCTTCCGAGCAACAATTCTGTTTGCCGCTGTTTCTGGCGAGGAACAGGGACTCCTCGGCAGCGAACATCTTCTGGAGTGGACCAGGCAGCAGGGCTACACCGTTGGCGGAATGTTGGACGACGACATCGTTGGCGCCGACACCGCCCCTGGCGCGCCTCATCGCGTGCGGGTTTTTTCGGGCAATGGCGAACTCGAGGATTGCGATTCGCCGTCTGGGAATTGGCTCGCGCGATCGAAGAGATCGATGGCCGCAACGCCATTCGCCTGATTTTTCGCGTAGACCGCTACGGCCGGGGCGGCGATCACTATCCATTTTACAAAGCAGGATTGCCCGCGGTGCGATTCACCGAACCGCTGGAGGATTACAATCATCAGCACCAGACGCTCCGCACGGAAAATGGGGTTCAATACGGAGATCTCGAACAATATCTCAACTTTACGTTCCTGGGAGACGTCGCGCGCGACAACGCCGAAGCCTTGCGGCAATTGGCAATGGCTCCTGCTCCGCCGGCCAAACCTAAGCTAAAGGGCGCTGTCACTCCGGATGCAAGAGTCTCCTGGTCCGCCGATGAGGATTCTGATCGCGCCGGTTTTGAGATTCTCTGGCGCGAAAACCACCGAGCCTCGCTGGCAAATCTACGACTTCGTCCCCGCCGCGGGCGAAACAACTCTGAAAGGTGTCTCCACAGACAATCATTTCTTCGCCGTGCGCGCCGTTGGAAAAACCGGTGCGCGGTCCATCGCCGTTGTAACCGAGATGGAATAACGGTTCTTAAAGGATTTTTCCTGAGTGTTGTAACGTGCCAGGAATTTGGAGCCCAGCCGAAAAATGGTCGGCATTCTCGTTCACGGAAATAATCATTTCATTCTGAATGGGCCTCGACCCGATGAACAGGAGGCTCTCGCCTTGGTTCGTCATTTCTCGCTCATCCAGATCGGCCCGCCAACAGCGCTCGCCTAGGAAAAATGGCAGATCCGCGAAAAGGAATTTCGTGAAAACCTGCAATGGGCGCTCGTCATCCCCGGCGATCGTCAAGCATCTTCCGCACTTCTCGATCTGCTCTCGGAACTCGCCGGAAGAGGGATCGCCATCGACACTCTCGGGCGGTCATTCTGACGTTCCTCGGCATTCTCGACGGTTGTCCCCCTTTCTTCGTCCCCTTGGAGCACGCGGTCATATTCACCGGACTCCACTACTGATGCGAAGCTCGCTCTGCTCCTTCATCTAACTTCAATAAATTCAACTTAATCGGGCGAGCTTACGAACCTGTGCAAGTTGTCTTCGCTCGTCCGCAGCCATTGGCTGCCGAAAACAAGTGTGTTCTCGAGGCACAGGCATGCTCGCAGCAATTGTCTATCGTGATGAAACTATGCGGACCAATGAGTATCTCCACACTCGCCCAACGCGGACCTTTTCAGTCCTATTTCAAGTGCGGAATAAATTAACAATTTCTTCAGATTGTTCTTGGACTCCGCGCGACATTGTTGTAATTTTAAGCTACCCTTTCGAGCTTAGCCCTGACACGTTTGCATCAGGGGAGCTTCACACCCTTCGTATCCCCTCTCCGTGTCGCCACATGAAATCGCCTGAACACAGAACGCAGGTAGGTTCATGCGCATACGCAATTGCCAAGGAACTGTTGAGTTTGGCTAGTGTTGAATCAAGTAGGCCAGTGCGAAAGGGGGGTGAGGTCCTGGCGGCATCGCCAGTCCGACGCGCGTTTTAGATTTTCAAGGTAATTTGGGGCGGCATTCGATAGGATACGCTTCGTAGCTTGGCGGGGAGGAGACAGTCGACGGTCTTCGAACCGAAACTTAGTCAGGGAGAGTAAAACATGAAGATGACAATGAAGCACCTCAGTACCGCGACAGTGATTACCGCGATGCTGGCAGGTACCTGCCTGTTCAGCACTCCCGCGAAGGCTGATGTTGCTGCCGCGGAGGCGACTTACAAAGCCAAGTGCGCTGGCTGCCATGGCGCCGACGGTAAGGGCAAGGAAGCGATGAAGACGCGCGACCTGTCGTCCGCGGACGTGCAAAAGCAAAGCGACGCAGATCTGTCCGGAATCATCACCAACGGTAAAGGGAAAATGCCTCCCTACAAGGCAATGACGCCGGAACAGGTAAAGGATATGGTTGCCTACATCCGCTCTTTGAAGAAGTAGTCACGCTTCGGAGTTGGTGGAAGTTCCGGCACGGAGCGCGTGAGCTCCTTCGCGCTCCGTGCCAATTAGAAACAAAACAGGAGGATTGTAATGAAGAAGTTGCTAACAGCGTTTGCAGTGCTTGCAGTTCTGTGCCTCGTGGCTTCTGGCGCGTGTGCGCAGGATGTCGCCAGCGGCGAGAAAGTCTATAAGGCAAAATGCGCCAGCTGCCATGGCCCGGACGGTAAGGGTGAAACGGCCGCCGGCAAAGCCACTAAGGCACGGGATCTTTGTTCCGCCGAAGTGAAAGCAGAATCAGACACCGCGTGGACTGAGATCATAACCAAGGGCAAGAACAAGATGCCTTCCTACGACAAGAAGATTACCGATGCCGAGGTGAAGGACGTCATCGCCTATATGCGGAGTCTTTGTAAGTAATGTCGCCGGTGCGCCTGTCTCCACAGGCTCACGAATTCTGAGCAAGATCACGGGCCCCGGCGGTCGTCCGCCGGGGCTTTGTTTTAAATCCTTCGGGGAAGTGTGGATATTGGCCTATGACCGAGAGAAGCACAGCGCGTAACTGGGCGAGGCTGATTTATTTTTTCAGCCAAAACTCCATTAGTTTATTGGGCGTAGTTCTTACTACCAGCAGCGCCATCACCCTGATCGCCTTTTGGGTCTACGATTTCATCCTGACCGGGCCCCCACACCCCTATGTTGGTATTTTGCTGTTCCTGCTCTTACCGGGAGTTTTCGTTCTCGGCCTCCTTCTGATCCCGCTTGGAATCTGGCTCCGCCGCCGCAAATTGCTCGCTGCCGGAGAAATCCCCAAGGAATATCCGGAAATTGCTTTGAAGATTCCCGCCGTCCGTAGCAGCCTGCTGTTCGTGGCACTAGCAACCTTCTTGAATATTTTGATTTTCAGCTTTGCTTCCTACCGTGGCGTTTCCTATATGGACTCAACCACCTTTTGCGGCCAGACTTGTCACACCGTCATGCAGCCGGAATTCTCCGCGTATCAGAATTCACCACACTCGCGGGTGGAATGCGTTCAATGCCACATCGGTCCGGGCGCCGGATGGTTCGTTAAGTCAAAATTGTCGGGATTGCGGCAAGTCTACGCGGTCACGTTCAAGACCTACTCTCATCCCATTCCTTCTCCCGTAAAATATCTTCGTCCCGCGCGCGACACCTGCGAACAGTGCCACTGGCCCCAGCGCTTCTCTGGCGATAAGTTCGTCTTGAAAACGAATTACAAAGAAGACGAAAAGAACACTCCTCTCACCACCGCTTTGATCCTAAAGGTTGGCGGTCACAACCGGTCCGGCTCCGTAGGCATCCACGGCCGCCATCTCGATGATGGTTCGCGGATTCGATACATCTCGACAGACGATCGCCGTCAGGTCATCCCCGTGGTGTACTACACCGATGACAAGGGCAAGGCCGTCGAATATGTTTCCACCGATATCAAAGCAACCAAAGAACAGTTGGCAAAGGGTGAGCACAGAAGCATGGATTGCATCGATTGCCATAACCGGCCCACCCACGCGTTTGAGCTGCCGGAAAACGCCGTCGATCTGCGCATTTCCCGCAAGGTAATCAGTCCAGAATTGCCGTTTCTTCGAAAAAAAGCCGTGGAAGTGCTCAAAGTCGATTATCCCGATCGCGATGCGGCAAAGTCGCGAATCGAGGAAGCCATCACCAGTTTCTATCGCACAAATTATCCCGACATCTACAACACCAAACGTGCCCTGGTGGAGCAGGCCGCGGACGGCGTGGCAGCCATTTACGCGCGCAATATTTTCCCGGCGATGAAAGTTTCCTGGGGCGTTCATCCGAACAACATCGGCCACAACGATTTCCCAGGGTGCTTCCGCTGCCACGACGGTTCACACACCAGCGCGGACGGCCAGACAATTTCCAATGATTGTTCCGCTTGTCACAATTTGTTAGCGGTCCAGGAGGAAAATCCCAAGGTCCTTACGGATCTTGGGCTGAAGTAGAAGTCGAAAATTCGTGGGTCTTCGCGGACCCCGGAGGTAGCGCCTCATGAGCTCCAAACGAGCGCAAAGGCAAAGCCGCTCTCTTTGCGGATTGCTGATCGCGCTGGCGTGGGTGCTCGCTCCCACTCTCGCTGCCGCACAAGCCAAAAAGATTCAGCCGCAAAAACAGGATGAAGCTTGTCTGACGTGCCACGGCACACCCGGCATGAAATCCGACAAAGGCGCGGACATCGCCGTCGATCCCGCGAAACATGCGGCCAGTTCTCACGGAATTCTTGGTTGCACAGACTGCCATTCGGACATCAAGGATTTTCCGCACCCGGCGCGCATCGCCAAAGTCCAGTGCAAATCCTGTCACGAAGATGTCGTCAAATCCTTAAATAACAGCGTTCACGCACTTCTTGGAGACGCAGCCTGCTCGACGTGCCACGAAAGCGCACACGAGCTGTCCAGCCCAGCAAATCTGTTGCCGAAAAAATGCGCCGAATGCCACGCAAAGGAAATTAAGGAGTTCGACTCCAGCATTCACGGCGCCGCCGCCAAAGATGGCGACGCAGATGCCCCAAAATGCACGTCCTGCCACGGCTCAATTCATGACATAAAAGCCGCTACGGAATTCACTTCGCTCGTTGCCGGCAAGAAACTGGCGGACACTTGCGCGAAGTGTCATAGCGATTCGGGTTTTCTTTCTCGTCACAAAATTCCTGTCGCTCATCCGGTCGATTCCTATAAGCAGAGCGTTCATGGCCGCGCGGTCGCCGCAGGCAGTGAAAAAGCGGCTAGTTGCAACAATTGCCACGGCAATCACGCCATTTTCCCGGCCCGCGACGCTCGTTCCCTGGTCAATCACTGGAAAGTCTCGGACACTTGCAGCGAATGCCACAAGGAAATTGCCAAGGTCTACAACGAAAGCGTGCATGGCGACGCCGTAAAATCCGGCGTCAAAGACGCTCCCGTCTGCATCGATTGTCACGGTGAGCACCTCATCCTGGCGCACCAGAATCCCGATTCTCCCGTCAATGTTGCCAACATTTCTGCGGAAACGTGCGGCCGTTGCCATAGCAGCGCTCGCATGGCGAAACTTTACGACTTGCCCGCGGATCGCGTTCCTTCCTATGCCGACAGTTATCACGGCCTGGCAATGAAGGGCGGAAAACTGACCGCGGCGAACTGCGCCTCCTGCCACGGCGTTCACAACATATTTAAGTCTTCCGACGCACGCTCCACCGTGAGCCCCGCCAATCTCGGCAAAACTTGCGGCCAGTGTCACCAAGGCGCCTTTGAAGCCCGCTACGTCATCGGGCCAATCCACGTGCAAACCAGTAGCGGGCCCAACCATCCCGTCGTGAAGTGGATTCGTTGGACCTACTTGGTTTTGATCCCAGCGACTTTGGGATTCATGCTGCTTCACAACCTGCTTGATCTCTTCAGCAAACTCATCCGTCGCCGTCCGCGCCGCGAGACAGGGCAAGTCGTTCTGCGCATGAATTTGTGGTTTCGCATAGCTCACTGGGGAATCATGGCCAGCTTCCCGACGCTGGTCGTCACCGGCTTCGCACTGAAATACCCCGAGAGCTGGTGGGCTAAACCGTTGTTGATGTGGGAATCGAGCACCGGCGTGAGAGGTGGATTGCATCGAACCGCCGCCATCGCGATGATCGCTGCAATCCTGTTTCATTTCGTTCATTTGGCCCTGAGACGGAAAGATCGTTCGTTTGTGTGGGCCATGATCCCGACCATCGAAGACGCTAGCGACATGCTTCATGTCTTTCGCTTCAATCTCGGCTTCACAAAAGAAGAACCGCAGTTCGCTAAGTTCAACTACGCCGAAAAAATGGAGTATTGGGCCTTTATGTGGGGAACCATGGTGATGGCGCTGTCCGGATTTCTGCTCTGGTTCAACAATTTCACCCTGCGCCATTTTCCGAAGTGGGTGAGCGACGCGGCCACCGCCGTCCACTGGTACGAAGCGCTGCTGGCCACCTTCTCTATCCTTATTTGGCATTTCTATCTGGTGATCTTCGATCCCATGGTCTATCCCATGGACACGGCGTGGCTAGGCGGAAAAATCTCCGCCGACCACTACCGCCACACCCGGCCAGCCTACTATCGTCAACTCGATCGCGCCGGCCTGGTCGAGAATCCCGAGGAACTCCCTGTTGCGGCGCCCCCTCCGCAACCAGCGAACGGAGACGACTAAAAAGCCCGGCTAGCAGCTTGACGCTCATTTCTTGTCAGCTCCAGCGCGAGCCGAGGCCCTCTCTGGATTTGCTAGCGGCGGCCTTCGCAGCGAGCCGGACTGACAGTCATGAACCTTTCAATTTACGTTTCACGCACGCTCCGATCGCTGGAAAGACCTCCTCCGAATCTGTGGTAGTGTCTGCAAGGAGACTCCACGCAGGCCATGCCGATCCGCACCATCATCGAACCGTTCCGCATTAAGAGTGTCGAGCCGATCCGCACCACCACTCGTGAAGAGCGCCAAAAGTTACTCGAAGCCGCAGGCTACAATTTGTTCCTCATCGCTTCCGAAGCGATTTTGATCGACCTGCTTACCGACTCCGGGACTTCCGCGATGTCTACCGAACAGTGGGCCGCCATGATGCGCGGCGACGAATCTTATGCCGGTTCGCCCAGCTTCACCCGCTTCCGCGATTCCATTCAAGGCATTTTCGGATTTCGCCACGTAATCCCCACGCATCAGGGCCGCGCCGCGGAACGCATCCTCTTCAATGTTATATGCAAGAAGGGCCACACCGTTCCAAACAATGCGCACTTTGACACCACCCGGGCCAATTGCGAATTTGTGGGTGCGACCGCTCTGGACCTTCCCATTCCCGAAGCCAGGGAACCCGCGCAGATGCATCCGTTCAAGGGGAACATGGATGTGGCGCGCCTCGAAGCAATCATTCAGCGCGAAGGTGCCAAGAACGTTCCTCTTGTGATGTTGACCATCACCAATAATTCCGGAGGCGGCCAGCCCGTCTCCCTCGCCAACATCCGCGAAGTGAAGCAAGTCTGCAAAACTCACGGCATCCCGCTCTACATTGATGCCTGCCGTTTTGCGGAGAACGCCTACTTCATCAAGTTGCGTGAACCCGGCTACGCCAATAAATCCCCTCGCGCCATAGCCCAGGAAATTTTCTCTCATGCGGATGGCTGCACCATGTCTGCAAAGAAAGATGGTCTCGCCAATATCGGCGGTTTTCTCTGCACCAACGACGACCTTCTGGCGCAGCAGGAAAAGGATCTGCTGATCCTCACCGAAGGCTTCCCAACGTATGGAGGTCTCGCCGGCCGCGATCTCGAAGCAATCGCCGTCGGACTGAATGAAGCCCTCGACGAGGATTACCTTCGTTACCGCATCGCGTCCACAGCTTTTCTAGGCGATCGCATTGCCAAGGAGGGCGTCCCCATCGTTCAACCGCCCGGCGGACACGCCATCTATCTCGATGCCCGCGCATTTCTTCCGCACATTCCCACGCCGAAATTTCCCGGCGTCGCCCTGGCCGTAGAGTTGTATCTTGAAGGCGGCATCCGGTCGGTGGAAATTGGTTCACTGATGTTCGGTGAACATGCCACGATGGATCTGGTTCGGCTGGCCATTCCCCGTCGGGTCTACACGCAGAGTCACATCGAATATGTCGTCGAAGTGATCCTGGAAGTCTGGCGCAATCGCGACAAAATTCGTGGCTACGAGGTCACCCAGCAAGCGCCATTCCTGCGCCATTTCAGCGCACGCCTCAGGCCAATCTCCGCCTAAAACATTATGCAAATTACGATCGATCCCGAACTCAAGAAAAAAGCTCCACGCATCGCTTTGGGCGTTGTTTCCGCTCACGTTGTCACGGCGGAACCGCCTCAGGCGGTGCTCGACGAGATGAAAGCTTGTGAAGCAGAAATCCTGAAACTTCCTGAGCCGCGGGCTGTCCTGGAATCTTCCAAAATTCTCGCGACGCGTTCCGGCTACAAAGCATTAGGTAAAGATCCCGCCCGTTACCGTGGTTCTGCGGAAGCGCTTCTCCGCCGCATCATCAGTGGAAAATCATTCCCGCAAATCAATTCTGTTGTCGACATCATCAATCTCATCTCCGTACAAAGCCGTTTGCCCGTCGGACTCTATGATCTCGATACCGTAAAAGGCGCCGTCGTCTTCCGCGTGGGCCGCGCCGCGGAATCCTACAAGGGCATCGGCAAATACGATCTAAATCTCGAAGGCCTGCCCGTTTTCTGCGACGAAATCGGTCCCCACGGCAGCCCCACAAGCGATTCCGAGCGCACCATGGTCACGCCTACGACGCAGAACATCGTCGCCATCGTGGTTTCTTTCGGCGGCACCGACGGTCTGGAAAGTTCCTGCCAGAAAATGGCCGCCCTTCTCTCTCAATACGCCGGCGGGCAGAACATCGCCTTCGAGATTGTCACGTGAGCGCCAATGCCTCGCTTGTGGGGCATCCGAAGGCCCTCACGAACGAGAATGGGTTTACATCGCACCCACGGCTTGCTGGCCATTTTTCTAGGTTCGGTGTGATAGCAACGTAAAAATGTCGCCCCCCTGGGTAGTTGGTGTGTTCGAGGCGGGTGTCGCCGGAGTAGAGCGCGACTCGACCATCGACGCGGCCTTTGGCTTGCGGCGATCGCACGGCAATGAAGCTGACGGCGAACTCGGCCAGCGAGTTCTTCCTCGATGCTCCAGTGGTGGTCATTGCGGAGAAAGATGCCGCTGCAATCAACGTATAAGGCGGTGGGCACGCCGAAGCGGCGGAGCAGGCTCTGGAGCAGGGGAAAAAAATACCTGCGGCGGATTCCGAGGGGAGAACGGTGCTGCGAGGATTTTGTCGGAAGCGTCGTCTTGCATGCCGAGAGCGCTGAGACGCAGGCCACGGCCTTCCCGCCAATCGTGAATGTCTGCTGTCTCGTAGGGTGACATTTTCACGTTGCTGTTCACGGATTGACAGAATCATGGAGCTAAGACGCATTTTTCTAGGTTCGGTCTCAGGAATTCCTTATAAGCTCTATGCTGTGAGTCTCCCCAGTTCTGCCGAGAACTTCCGTTCCTTCTGGCCACCCCGCCCGCGCGCCTGGTACTCGTTTGGGCGAGCTTCGGTGCCAAGGCAGGTTCGCTCCAGAAGGCACACAGGTTTACGCTTTGATCTGGATATTCACATACGCGGTCTATTGGGGAAAGCTCTTGCACCGCTAATACTTTGCCGCTTGGATGGAAAGATTCCGTGGCCAGCATCTACAACCTAAAGCCTAAATTTCAGGCGCTGCTAGGGCCGCTGGCAAATTTATTGGCCCGCGCTGGTATTTCGGCGAACGACGTCACACTCTTCGCGCTGGCACTGTCGTTTCTCAGCGGCGGCGTGATCCTCTATTTCCGCAGCTTCCGCATCCTCCTTTTTTTGCCCGTGGTCCTTTTCGTGCGTATGGCATTGAATGCCATCGACGGCATGCTTGCGCGCGAACACAACCAGAAAACCCCGTTGGGCGCCATACTAAATGAGCTGGGCGACGTCCTTTCCGACGTGGCGCTTTACCTGCCTCTTGCCATCATTTTGCCCTTCGAACCCGTGCTGGTCGTTTTGATCGTTCTCCTGGCGGTGATTAGCGAAATGACCGGCGTACTCGGAATTCAGATTGCCGCCTCTCGCCGCTACGACGGCCCAATGGGCAAAAGCGACAGAGCGTTCGTCTTCGGCGCACTTGGCTTGCTTCTAGGCCTCGAGTTGCCGATTTTTCCCCTAGTCCGACCCGTTCTCTGGATTGTTTTGTTCTTACTCGTCCTCACCATCCTGAACCGCGTCCGCGGAGCGCTGACGGAAATTAGAGACCGCGTCCCATCATGAGCGACGGCATTCATCCCATTGCCAGCTTGCTTGCCGCTGTAGCCCGCGGCATCAGCGGCATTCAGGTTCAGTGGGCCGGTTGCCAACCCAATGATAACCAAAGGATTTATTTTGCGAATCACAGCAGCCATCTCGATTTCATCGTTCTCTGGTCTGCGCTACCTTCGGAACTCCGCGCCCGCACGCGACCTGTCGCCGCAAAGGACTACTGGGAGGAAACACCACTACGCCGCTATCTCAGTGAAAGGGTATTTAAGGCCGTTCTGGTCGAACGTGGAGGAACATCCAAAACGAAACACGCCGAAGAATCTCACCTGGCGAGCCGCACCCTGATTGAAGATCTCGCCGGGGCGCTGGGAAAGACGAACTCTCTTATACTTTTTCCTGAAGGAACCCGCGGCACCGGTGAAAAAGTAGCGCACTTTCGCTCCGGCCTCTATCATCTCGCCCACCGCCGGCCCGACGCTGAACTTGTTCCTACCTACCTTGAAAATCTCAATCGCATTCTTCCTAAAGGTGAATTCTTGCCCGTCCCGATGTTGAGCCTCCTGACCTTTGGAAAGCCCATTCAACTCGAGCCCCATGAAGAAAAAGAAGTTTTTCTCGAACGTGCGCGAGAAGCGGTCAGTTCCTTGCGCCGGATTGGATCTGTCTGATGTTTGAAGCTATTCATGATCCAAAACTCATGTACCTCTTCAGCGGCGTCCTTGGACTGCTGCTCGTCTCCACCGTCATTGGCAACATTCTGAAAGCCACACGCAAGACCGAAGCCCGCCGCACCACCATCGACAACCTCAATGCCCGCATTCGCGCCTGGTGGAAGATGTGCGCTATTTTCGCCTTCTGCTTGATAATCGGCCGCACCGGCACCCTGGTTTTGTTTGGTTTGATCTCGTTTCTGGCCATGCGCGAGTACATGACCCTGGTCCCGACGCACCGCGGCGATCACCACACGCTTTTCTGGAGCTTTTTTGTCATCATGCCGCTGCAATACTACCTGATCGGCATTCAGTGGTACGGCCTCTTCGCTATCATGATTCCCGTTTTTGCTTTTATTTTTGTGCCTACCAGCATCGCCATCGATGGCGATACCGCCAATTTCCTGGATCGCGGCGCAAAAATTCAGTTTGGCATCACCATCTGCGCGTATTGCCTGAGCCATGCCCCGGCTCTGCTGATTTTGCGCATTCCCGGGTTTGAGGGGCACGACGCGCGGTTGCTTCTCTATTTGGTGATCGTCGATCAGATGAGCGACGTCCTTCAATACGTCTGGGGAAAGCTCATCGGCAGACACAAAATTGCCTGGCGCGTCAGCCCAAACAAAACCTGGGAAGGCTACGTAGGTGGGGTGCTCACCGCTACTGCGCTTGGCACCGCGCTCTGGTGGGCCACCCCGTTCAGGCCGCTGCAGTCCGCTGGCATGTCGTTCCTGATCTGTAATTTAGGTTTCGCCGGCGGCCTGGTGATGAGCGCCATCAAGCGCGATATAGGCATCAAGGATTTCGGCGTTGTCATCGAAGGCCACGGCGGCATCCTCGATCGTATCGATTCTCTCTGCTTCGCCGCCCCGGTGTTCTTCCATGTGGCGCGCTACTTCTTCGTCTCGTGATAGGGAATAGCCTGCTGCAGGCCGACGCGTCTGCTCTTGAAGAAACCATGAACTTTTTCTCCTCGAAACCCGAATAACAAGACGGAGAAACCAATTGGCTTACGACCAAGAACTCTGGGAGGTTATCTGTCGAGGTGACGCAGCAGCATTCGACCTCTTCTATTAGGCCCTCGCAAGCCTGATGCCGACGACCAGGCGGCATTCTATGGAAACTTCAAACTGGATGAGCTGAAGTGAATCAATCTTGCAAACTCTGGGAAGCTGTGCCGTTCGCAATTGTTTAGAACTCGTTAACGAACAACCGGTTCACTGATTCGATTGGTGGCAAAGCTACGGGATTTCAGGAATCCCTGTGAAGCCAACAATTCCGCGTTCAGCAACGCCGCACCGGCAGCGCCACGCACCAGGTTATGGGAAAGTAGCGTTAACTTCACATCCAGCAGTGGACACTCCCGCACCCGCCCAACCACCGCCGCCATTCCATTTCCCGCGTTGGAATCTTTCCGCGGCTGCGGCCGGTCCGGCTCGTCCAGCACCACCACCGGATTCTTCACCGCTGTAGGCAGTGCCGCAAGTTCTTGCGACACCTGAAAATTCCGCAGCGCTTCGCGAACCTCGTCAAGTGTGGCCGTCTTCTTCAATCGCACGGAAACGCATTCCAGATGCCCGTGAGTTACTGGCACGCGATTGCAATGCGCGCTGATCCCCAGTCCCGCGCCGATAAATCTCGAACCGTCCCACTTTCCCAGTAGTTTCTGCGGTTCCTCTTCCATCTTTTCTTCTTCGCCGCTGATAAACGGCACCACGTTGCCGACGATATCCATCGCGGGAACTCCCGGATAACCTGCCCCGGAAATCGCCTGCAGCGTCACTACGAACAACTTCTCGATGCCAAACGCATCGGCCAGTGGCTTCAGCACCACCACCAGTCCCGCCGTCGAACAATTGGGATTCGTCACGATAAATCCGGAATCGTATCCGCGATTCTTTTGCTGCATCGGTATCGAATTTACATGCGATGCATTCACTTCCGGGATCAGCAGCGGCACATCTGCATCCATTCGGTGATTCTTGGAATTGCTGACCACCGGATATCCAGCACGCGCGTAAGCTTCCTCCGCGGATCCGGCCATCGACGAATCCAGCGCCGAAAACAGAAAATCGCAATCCAATGCCGCTTCCAGATCTTTCACCACCAGCGATCGCGCTGCTTCCGGCACCGGCCCTTCCAGGTGCCAGCGCATCGCGTCCGCATAGCGCTTCCCAGACGAACGCTCCGACGCCACTACTTCCGTCAATTCAAACCATGGGTGCCCGGACAACATTTTCACAAGGCGCTGGCCAACCATGCCCGTCGCACCCAGAACGCCCGCACGCCACTTTTGATTTGCGTTCGCCAAACCGCTCATGCCGGACCCCCCAAATTCTTCAACTCGCTCCGTAAATTTCTTCTCGTCCCGATCCATAACCTTCACTCCTTTGAATTCCGCCGGAATTGTTCTGGAGGGGGATTAAACTGAAAAACCCACCGCCAGGTTCGCTTCTGGCGGTGGGTTGGAAACTTTTTGTTGCCGGCTAGCCGTTTATCCCGTCGCCCGAAGCGCTTGTAATGTGCGTAATGGAGCGCGTAACCGTGGTCGGCGACACGGCGATCGCTCGAACGGTGCTCTTGCTGGCGACGTGCAACATGTCAAAAGCATAGCATACGCCGCCACAATTCACGGGAAAAAGTGGGATTTCCACGTTACCCGTCGAACAACAAGCTGGAGCAGGTCAATCCCGACTCCGCTTTCTGCAATTCAGAGATATCCAGCAACTCCACGGTAAACCCTTTTTGCTTGATCACTTCCGCTGTGCACGGGAAGGCAGCAGGGAACACCACTGTTTCGCCAACCAGCAGGGCATTGCCGGCGTGCGGTTCCGAGTCATGCACGTCAACCCATTCGCATCCTTCCATTCGCTTCCAATCAAACCACTCGCGATTCGCAAGCAGCGTATTCTTTCCCAGAGAAGTCACCGCCGATTTCAGGTGCAGGCACCCGGTCACGGGCACCGCCATCAATTCATAGCCATACGCGCCGGCAATCACCGCCAACTGCCGTATGCCTTCCGGATTTGACCGCCGCGACAGACCGACAAAAATCTTTCTGCCAACGCGCAAGACATCGCCTCCCTCCAGCGTTCCTGGCAACTTGATGTGCGCGAGCTTGCGAAATTTCTCCAGCGCCGCGGCAATTGTTGGTGCCTCTTTCCTCCGTGTTTCCGTTCCAAGGGTGCAGATGATCGCCACTTCGTCCAGCACGACTGCCGGATCTTCCACGAACATGGAGTCCGGCAACTCCGCCTGCTCTGGCAGCGAAACCACATTCGCCCCTAATTTTGCCAACTGGGATTCATAGCCGTGGTGCTGCGTCCGGGCCTTTTCCATGTCGATTGGCCGGCGCTCGATAAAACTCAGTTCGCAGCGAACCAGTGCGGAGCTTAGGGCTCGTGTTATTGCGGTCAGCATATTTTGACTGTATCAAACAACCGCAAACGTTTGCATTCCTACTCCGGAATTGGGCATCTTGTGAGCCTTTCCATTTCTAAGTAGACTCGGACTTCATCTCAGGGAGGGTCATGCGTCGAGCGCATATTTTTCTCCCCACTCTTTTCGCTTTCTCGTTTTTAGTGTTTCTTTCGAGTATCGCCAATTCACAGCGATCCCCGGAACGCGCCTCCACGGCAGTGGATGAAATTTTGGTCGATGTCGCCGGCCCTGGTTCGCCCGGCTGTGCTGTGGCCGTGGCTCGCGACAGTAAGCTGTCTTGTTCCCGTGGCCAAAGATGAATTTCGATGCCCATGACGCGGGTGGCACGTTCCATTTTCAACGCGACGCGGCCAGTCTGCCCACTTCATTCACCTTCGACGTGGGCCGCTCTAAAGGTATGATCTTCAAACGGTCTTCGGGTACGCCGTAGCCCTGACCGCTGTCCGCCTAAGGTTTTGTTATTACATTATTGGATATCGAGGTGCTTCTTAATGTCGAATGGATTTCGCAGAGTCATCGCGATTGTCATCTTGCTTTTAGGTGCGGCTCTTCTTTGGTTGGCGGGGCGCTCCAGCGGCGATGCCCAAGCCGCAAAGTCAGAGTTGGACGCCACCGCGGCCTTCGCCCGTGAACGCGCCGCCTCCAACGATCCCCGTTTGAAGGGCACTTATCGATTCGAACGTGGTGGCTGGGTCTACGTGCACCTCGAAGGCGATCCTGCCGCGGTCGGCTTCCAGCATGGTTACCTCCTCGCTCCCGAGATCGAAGATGCCTTTCCTGCCATCGGCGCCCACATGATGTACACCACCAACCGCGATTGGCCGTTCTTTCGCCAGGTGGCGCGCGAAATTCTTTGGCCAAACATCGACGCCGAATACCAACAGGAGTTGCAGGGTATTGCCGAGGGCCTGAACGCGCGCACCGGCTCCGCTCTCGACGTCTACGACATCGTCGCGATGAACTCCTTCGAAGAAGTCCCCGACTACTACGTTCCCTGGCTGAACAAGCGTGAAAAAGTTCAGAATGCGCCGAAGCTCAAGAGTCCGGGCAATTGCAGCGCGTTTGTCGCCACCGGAAGCTGGACCAAAGACCGCCGGATCGTCATCGCCCACAACAATTGGACGAATTACGTAAACGGCGAACGCTGGCGTATTATCTTCGACATCCAACCCACCCACGGCTATCGCATCCTCATGGACGGTTTTCCCGGCGTGATCGCCAGCGACGATGATTTTGGCATCAACGGCGACGGTCTGATGGTTACGGAAACAACCATTACGCAATTCGAAGGTTGGGATTCCAACGGCAAGCCTGAATTCATGCGCGCCAGAAAAGCCCTGCAATACGCCGCCTCCATCGATGAGTACACCAAAATCATGCTCGATGGAAATAACGGCGGTTACGCCAACGATTGGCTCCTCGGCGACCGCAAGACAGGCGAAATCGCGCAACTTGAACTTGGCCTGAAAGCCTACAAACTTTGGCGCACCAAGGATGGTGTTCTTTCCGGTTCCAACTGGGCGCGCGATCCGAAGGTCCTCAAGCAAGACACGCCGCAGTTTGAACCCAACAACCTCGAAACCTCGCCCAACGCGCGCCGCGTTCGCTGGGAACAATTACTCAATGAAAATAAAGGGAAGATTGACGTGACCCTGGCCCAGCAGATGCTCGGCGATCACCTCGACACGTTTCAGAAGAAAGCAGAAGCCAACGAGCGTACCCTCTGCGGCCACGTCGATGCTTCCCCACGCGGCGTCGCCATCTGGTCCTGGAATCCGTCGTATCCAGGCGGTGCTGTGCAGGCTAAAGCCTCGGATTCCACGATGGCCCAAAACATGCGTCTCGTCGCCCGCATGGGCCATCCTTGCGGCGAAGATTTTCTGGCGAAGCCCTTTCTCGCGGCCCACCCTGAATATGCGTATCAGGAACCCTATCTTCGCGACATGAAGGCCGGCCCCTGGACCACCTTCGCTTCCGGTGAAGTGCCTATATCCAGAAAGTAAGCGTCGTGACGATCGTTTGATTTGCGAATCCGCAATTGAGTTGCGCCGATTCTAAGCACGTGACACACACCTGCGTAACCGGTGTCATCCTGAGCCTAGCTAGTGAAGGACCTCAACATCAGCCGTCTGCACGCGGTGATGTATCCTCCGGAAACAACGCTACAATTTGGATGCCACTCGCGATCGTGTAGCGGCCGGCTTCTTCTTATTCCTGGCGCAGGTCTTTCCTTCTTTGCCTTTCCCCTCGTCTTCCTCAGCCGTCGCCGAGCTCCGCACAACTCCACGACGCTCCTGACAAATTCCTCATCCGTTCCCGCGATTAGTCCCGTGGTTCCGTGTGCAACCAGATGCCGCGGCCCCCCGTCATTCGTCACCACCGCGGCGACTTGCGAAGCAGCCGATTCCGGAATTACGTTCCCGAACGCGTTTCTGTCCTCGAAGGAAATACAAACGGGTCCATGATTTCGTGAAATGTTTCACAAAATAATGCGACGCGCGGCTGGTGGGTCATCAGCATCCTTTTCCAATCGCCAAATCAAGTTGGTAAACGCTCGCGGTTGCCCTCACGCCGCTTTGCGTGTGCGCCGTTCCCAACTATATCAATTCATCGCGCCGCTGCCGTTCGGCACCACCGACACCTCCACGCTCGAAGGATGTTCGCTCGTCCTGTACACCTTCTCCGTCGCCTTCTGATAATCCGATTCCTTTGCGTCGAATATATTTGGTACAAATTTTTGTGGGTTGCGGTCGTACAACGGGAACCACGTGCTCTGCACCTGCACCATGATCCGGTGACCCTTCTTAAATACGTGGTTCGTGGTGTGTAGATCGATCGAATACGGCGTCACCGCTCCCGCCTCGACCGCTTCCGGCGTCTCATACGAATTCCGGTACCGCCCGCGAAATATTTCATCCGCCACCATCAATTCGTATCCCGACAGCATCCAGTTCTTTTCCACTTTTTGCGGGTACACATCGATCAGTTTCACCACCCAGTCGCTATCTGTTCCCGTTGTCGACGTAAACAATTTTGCCGTCACTTGCCCGGCCACCGTCACATCATCTTGCAACTCTTCCGTTTCCCAGGTCAACACGTCCGGCCGCCCGTCTACGAAACGCTGATCCTGTACCAGCCACGTGTACCAACTACCCGGATGATCGGGAGGGTACGTCATATCCACGGGCCTGTGGCGGTAGGGAACCGGATGCGCGGGATCGCTCACATAGGCATCAAAGGCCTCATTCCCTGCAACCTTTGGCGCGTCCCATCCCAATTTCCCGTTCTCTCCAAAATACAGATTCTTTTTTTGCGCTTCCGTCGGCGGCCAGCCGTCAAAACTGGTCCATACATTGGTACCCGTCTGAAACGTCAGCGCCTCTTTCACCGGCAAAACCCCTTTGTCGTGCAACCAGTACGCGAACCAGGCTGCCTCTACCTTTTGCCTGTAATAAGTCCCTGTCTCCGTGTCAAAGGGAATTTCACCCAGTGTGGTCCCGGGCCCGTGTGCCCACCCGCCATGATTCCACGGCCCCACAACAAGGTAGTTCAGATGTTTCGCATCCGCCTTTTCCAGATTTGCATACGTCGCCGTAGGCCCAAAAAAATCCTCCTGATCCCACCAGCCGGCCACATTCAGATTCGGCACCGCCGCCTGCTTCAACGCCGACGCAAGGGCATGTCTTTTCCAGAAATCGTCGTACGTGGGATGCGTCACGAAATTGTTCCACGTCGGAATTTTTCCGTGAAAGTATTTTGCATTTACATTCGACAGTGGTCCCAGTTTCAGATACCAGTCGTAGAGATCGAACCGGTCGAACGAAAAGCTGTAATTTTCACTCGTCGTCTCCATCAATCGCTGAATATTCAAATCCATAACTCAGCCGGAATGCGCCGTTGTGAAAAAAATCGTCTCCTAGCCACGCGTCGCCCATGCACGCTTGTTCTGAAACCGCTTTCAACGCCGGGTGCGGATTCACGATGGCCATCGCCGCCAGAAATCCCCCATACGAAATCCCGGCAATCCCTGCCCGTCCATTGTTATTCGGCACATTTTTCACCAGCCAATCGATGGTGTCGTAGGTGTCTGTGCTCTCATCCACGCCTTTAGGATCGCGAGCCTCGTGTACGGGCCGGTTCATCTCGAATTTTCCCTCCGAACGGTAGCGGCCGCGAATATCCTGAAACACAAATACGTACCCATCCGGCCACAACTCCGAATAGCGATACAGAATCGGGCTGTGTCCTTTGTCCCTCGCGGAAATTCCATAGGGTGAGCGTTCGATAAAAATCGGCAGCGGTGCATTCGCATCCTTGGGGGTGTAGATTTCCGTGTGTAGTTTTACGCCGTCTCGCATGGGAATCATCACATCGTGCTTGGCAAATATTTTCGTCAGATCAGGCGGCGCTGGCTTTGCTTCCTGTGCTCCAGCTACGCACCCGCAGAGCCCCAAGCCCAGCAAAAATCCCGCGCATGCTCTACGATGTCGCCCGAAAACCTTCACGATTCCCCCTTTTTGCTTCGGCACTCCAAAAGTGCCGTGAGAATACCACACCGACTCCACCGACCCTATTTACATGGGTATTCACGGTTTCTGTAGTCCTCACTGGTCACCTCTGGTAAACTATGGTTCGTTGGACCGCACCTGAATTCATTGAAGAAGGGGTTCTTCCGGGCTGCTGGTGTCTCAGCAGCTATTTTTGTCTGAAGGCGCATTCACTATCATGACTACCGATATTCGCAACATCGCCATCATCGCTCACGTTGACCACGGCAAGACCACCCTGGTCGACACCATGCTCCATCAGAGCGGCATTTTCCGCGCCAACGAGGAAGTCGTCGAGCGCGTCATGGACTCCAACGACCTCGAGCGCGAACGCGGCATCACCATTCTCGCCAAGAACACCGCCCTCTTTTATCACGACATCAAGATCAACATTGTCGATACCCCCGGCCACAGCGATTTCGGCGGCGAAGTCGAGCGCGCCTTGCGCATGGTCGACGGCGTCATGCTCCTCGTCGACGCCAGCGAAGGCCCGCTTCCGCAGACCCGCTACGTGCTGCAGAAGGCGCTTGAAGCCAAGCTCCCTCCCATCGTCGTCCTCAACAAGATCGACCGCCCCGATGCCCGCATGCGAAGAAGTGCTCAACGAAATCTACGATCTGTTCATCGATCTCGATGCCACCGAAGATCAACTCGATTTTCCCGTCGTCTACACCAACGCGCAAGCCGGCGTGGCCACAGCAAACTTGGCGACGAGATCCAAAGATCTGCTTCCGCTCTTTGAAGCCATCGTCAACAAGATCCCGCCGCCCTACCGGCGATCCCGACGGCGTTCTGCAGATTGCAGGTCACCAATCTCGATTACAGCGAGTTCCTCGGCCGCATCGCCATCGCTCGCGTCTTCAACGGCACGCTGCACCGCGGCGAAGAAGTCGGCATCACCAAGCTCGACGGCAAGCTGCATCACCACCAAGATCACCAAGCTTTACACATTCCGCGGCCTCGAACGCGATGAAGCCGAAACCGTCGCGGCCGGCGACATCGTCGCCATCGCCGGCGTCGAAGGCATCAAGATCGGCGAAACCATCACCAGCCTCGAGAATCCCGCGCCGCTCGAGCCGCTCACCATCGACGAGCCCACCCTCGCCATGATTTTCAGCGTCAAACTCCGCCCTCTTTCCGGCCGTGAAGGCAGCTTACCTCACTTCGCGCAACCTGCGCGATCGTCTGGCAGCGAACTGCTCACCAACGTTTCCATCCGCGTCGAAGACACCGACACTCCGGAATCCTTCCGAGTTCTCGGCCGCGGCGAACTCCAACTCGCCATCCTGATCGAAACGATGCGCCGCGAAGGTTTCGAGCTCGTCGGTCGGCAAACCTGAAATCGTCGTCAAGCACGAAAGACGGCAAGACAGATGGAGCCGCTCGAGCGCCTGGTCGTCGACATCCCCGACAATTTCATCGGCATCGTCATGGAAACCCTCGGCAGCCGCCGCGGCGAGATGATCAAGATGGGCAATCACGGCTCTGGCCGCGTGCGCCTCGAATTCAAAATTCCTTCGCGCGGCTTGATCGGCCTGCGCAGCCAGTTGCTCACCGACACGCGCGGCACCGCCCTGATGCACTCCATGTTCGATGGCTGGATCGATATGGCGGCGACATGGCCCTCCGCCCCACCGGCGCTCTCGTCGCCGATCGCCCGGGCGACACCACGGCCTACGCGCTCTGCAACATGCAGGAGCGCGGCGAACTTTTCATCGGGCCCGGGCATCGAAGTCTACGAAGGCATGATCATCGGCGAGAACGCCCGCGAGCAGGATCATGGACGTGAACGTCGCCAAGGAAAAGAAGCTCACCAACATGCGTGCCTCCAGCCGACGAAGCCATCCGCCTCGTTCCACATCGCGTCCTCAACCTGGAGCAGGCCATCGAATTCATCGCTGACGACGAGTGCGTGGAAGTGACGCCCAAGTCCATCCGCCTGCGCAAAAAAGTTCTCCAGTACAACAAGCGCCCTCGTCGCTGGCAGGAAATCCGCGCCAGCCAGGAATCCGCAAAATAACCTGCCAAGCGCGAGGCCATTCCTAGCGCTCGGCCTTCAGGCCTGAGGCATTTCAGAGCACAACAGCAAGCCGATCCGCGAAAGTCGCGCCGCATCTGCCTCACACTT